>CANMTP010000059.1 GCA_947500845.1 uncultured Aquimarina sp. | reverse complement strand
GATACCAACACCACTAACGTGTCGTTTACTGAAGATGGAACAAACTTAATCATCACAGATTCCGATGGAAATACAGTAGATATCTTATTATCTGATGTTGATACCAATACTACCAACGCTAGTGTGACTGAAGATGGTACCAACCTGATCATTACAGATTCCGATGGAAACACAGTAGATATTTTATTATCTGATGTTGACACCAATACTACCAATGCTAGTGTGACTGAAGACGGAAC
>CANMTP010000058.1 GCA_947500845.1 uncultured Aquimarina sp. | reverse complement strand
TCAGTAAACGACACGTTAGTGGTGTTAGTGTCAACATCGGATAATAAAATGTCTACTGTATTTCCGTCTGAGTCAGTGATAATCAGGTTGGTACCATCCTCAGTAAACGACACGTTAGTGGTGTTGGTGTCAACATCAGATAATAAAATGTCTACTGTGTTTCCATCGGAATCTGTGATGATTAAGTTTGTTCCGTCTTCAGTCACACTAGCATTGGTAGTATTGGTATCAACATCAGATAATAA
>CANMTP010000057.1 GCA_947500845.1 uncultured Aquimarina sp. | reverse complement strand
CTAGTGTGACTGAAGACGGAACAAACTTAATTATTACTGATTCCGATGGAAATACAGTAGATATCTTATTATCCGATATCGATACCAACACTACTAACGTGTCGTTTACTGAGGATGGTACCAACTTGATCATTACCGATTCCGATGGAAATACCGTGGATGTACCTTTGGCCGATATCGCAGCAGAAATAGATACCAATACCACTAACGTGTCGTTTACTGAAGATGGTACAAACTTAATCATCACTGACTCTGATGGAAACACAGTAGATATCTTATT
>CANMTP010000056.1 GCA_947500845.1 uncultured Aquimarina sp. | reverse complement strand
AAAGGCACATCCACTGTATTTCCGTCGGAATCCGTGATGATTAAATTCGTACCATCCTCAGTGAACGACACGTTAGTAGTATTGGTATCAACATCAGATAATAAGATATCTACTGTATTTCCATCGGAGTCAGTAATGATCAGGTTCGTTCCATCTTCAGTGAACGACACGTTAGTGGTATTGGTATCGATATCAGATAGTAAGATATCTACTGTGTTTCCATCAGAATCTGTGATGATTAAGTTTGTTCCGTCTTCAGTCACACTAGCATTGGTAGTATTGGT
>CANMTP010000055.1 GCA_947500845.1 uncultured Aquimarina sp. | reverse complement strand
GCCAAAGGCACATCCACTGTATTTCCATCAGAATCGGTAATGATCAGGTTCGTTCCATCTTCAGTAAACGACACGTTAGTAGTGTTGGTATCGATATCAGATAGTAAGATATCTACCGTGTTTCCATCGGAATCAGTAATAATTAAGTTTGTTCCGTCTTCAGTCACACTAGCGTTGGTAGTATTGGTGTCAACATCGGATAATAAAATGTCTACTGTGTTTCCATCTGAGTCAGTAATGATCAGGTTGGTACCATCTTCAGTGAACGACACGTTAGTGGTATTGGT
>CANMTP010000054.1 GCA_947500845.1 uncultured Aquimarina sp. | reverse complement strand
TCTGATGGAAACACAGTAGACATCTTATTATCCGATATCGATACCAACACTACTAACGTGTCGTTTACTGAAGATGGTACCAACCTGATCATCACGGATTCCAATGGAAATACCGTGGATGTGCCTTTGGCCGATATCGCAGCAGAAATAGATACCAACACTACTAACGTGTCGTTTACTGAAGATGGTACCAACCTGATCATTACTGACTCTGATGGAAATACAGTAGATATCTTATTATCTGATGTTGATACCAATACTACCAATGCTAGTGTGACTGAAGACGGAAC
>CANMTP010000053.1 GCA_947500845.1 uncultured Aquimarina sp. | reverse complement strand
ACTGTGTTTCCATCAGAGTCAGTGATGATTAAGTTTGTACCATCTTCAGTAAACGACACGTTAGTAGTGTTGGTATCGATATCGGATAATAAGATGTCTACTGTATTTCCATCGGAATCGGTGATGATTAAGTTTGTTCCGTCTTCAGTCACACTAGCATTGGTAGTGTTGGTGTCAACATCAGATAGTAAGATATCTACTGTGTTTCCATCGGAATCGGTGATGATTAAGTTTGTTCCATCTTCAGTAAACGACACGTTAGTGGTGTTGGTATCAACATCGGATAATAAGATATC
>CANMTP010000052.1 GCA_947500845.1 uncultured Aquimarina sp. | reverse complement strand
ATCTTTGGTCTGGCGTTTGTCAGTTTTGAGTGTTGCTTGCGATTTGTTTTTCGCACCTTCGATGCTGGCGCATAACGGTTGATGTATAGTTTCGTAGCGGACAAACTCGCAAATAAGCCTCCGCACTGCCCAAAGGTAGTAAAAGCGCGTGAAATTCCGTTAGGAATTTCCGCCGCTATGAACTTATACATTTTGTTATGCTCTGGCTTTTTTGTCAGCCGAGACTTTGCAAAGTAGCCTTAAGCAAAGCGATAACTGCTTGCGAACTGCTTTTTCCACTTCCTGCGATCGCTTTGCGACTTTGGGTTGGGAAACAATTCTCACAAAATGACGATGACCTTTCTTTCGTCAGTTGCGAATAGGAGTAAACCTTTGAATCATTAAAACTCTTTGTAAAAATACTCAGGCCTTTGA
>CANMTP010000051.1 GCA_947500845.1 uncultured Aquimarina sp. | reverse complement strand
ACTGTGTTTCCATCAGAGTCAGTGATGATTAAGTTTGTACCATCTTCAGTAAACGACACGTTAGTAGTGTTGGTATCAACATCGGATAATAAGATATCTACTGTATTTCCATCGGAATCAGTAATAATTAAGTTTGTTCCGTCTTCAGTCACACTAGCATTGGTAGTATTGGTGTCAACATCGGATAATAAAATATCTACTGTGTTTCCATCTGAGTCAGTAATGATCAGGTTGGTACCATCTTCAGTGAACGACACGTTAGTGGTGTTGGTATCTATTTCTGCTGCGATATCGGCCAAAGGTACATCCACGGTATTTCCATCGGAATCCGTGATGATTAAATTCGTACCATCCTCAGTAAACGACACGTTAGTGGTGTTAGTGTCAACATCGGATAATAAAATGTCTACTGTATTTCCGTCTGAGTCAGTGATGATCAGGTTGGTACCATCTTCAGTAAACGACACGTTAGTGGTATTGGTATCTATTTCTGCTGCGATATCGGCCAAAGGCACATCCACGGTATTTCCATCGGAATCTGTGATGATTAAGTTTGTTCCATCCTCAGTAAACGACACGTTAGTAGTGTTGGTATCGATATCGGATAATAAAATGTCTACTGTATTTCCATCGGAATCGGTGATGATTAAGTTTGTTCCGTCTTCAGTCACACTAGCATTGGTAGTATTGGTGTCAACATCGGATAATAAAATATC
>CANMTP010000050.1 GCA_947500845.1 uncultured Aquimarina sp. | reverse complement strand
AAAATTTACAAACATTTAGCGGTACTAATTTTTTTATCAAATCCCACTTTTAAAAACTCGTTTTACGGACGGATTGAAATATCTGTCTGAAGTTGCCGAATGTTTTTGGCTCATAACGGATGCTTCCGTAATTGCAAAAAGTCTGATGAACCGAAGCAAATTTATCACAATCGATTTTAAAAGGTTGCCCGAGGAAAAACAAGATTATTCAGGCTACGAAGCCGAGATTATTTACAGCGATGGCAATGACAACATTCTGGAAAAACACGGCTATAGTGCTACTGATTTTCCACTTGATGAACTGCGTTTATTTTTTGTAAATGATACGCTGATGTTACCGAGCGAATACTAAAAATAAAGGCTATGGTATATATCAATTTTACTGACTTGAGCGAAGAAGCTCAAAATCGACCTTTAGAAACTTCCAAAGAAGATGTGAAACGAAAATTTGGCGATAGTATTCGCAAATACGTAACAGAAAATTATGGCTGTTTTGAAACGATGATTGAAGAAGAAGCGTTTCGGAATTTATATTCCTATACCTACGTTTTCAACCCATAGTTTTTTATAGAAATGAAACAGACACCTCTAAAATTTTAGAGGTGTTTTTGTATGTAATCAATCCTAGGTCAATAAAAAAACGTATCTTTATTTCGCTGAAATTCAGTATTCAAATTAAAGTAAGGTTATCCACTTTTCGACTTTCGCCGATACCCTTACACATCGAAAATAACATATCGGAAAATCATTTTCCTAGAAAATGGCAATCGGCTTTTTAGCC
>CANMTP010000049.1 GCA_947500845.1 uncultured Aquimarina sp. | reverse complement strand
CCAAGTGGAGATTGTACAGGTGATGTTGCTTCTTTTCCATTTAGTGAGAGTTTCGAATCAAGTTTTGGACAATGGTCACAAGCTACTACAGGTGATGATCTGGATTGGACAAGAAACACAGGGGGTACGCCTTCTAGTGGCACAGGTCCAAGTAGCGCTGGCGATGGGAACACTTATATTTATGTAGAGGCTTCAGGTAACGGAACAGGTTATCCTAACAAAAGAGCGATTTTAAACTCTCCTTGTTTAAACTTTAGTAGCTTAACTGATCCAAACCTTACCTTCCAATATCATATGCTGGGAAGTGCGATCAACAGTTTAACGGTTGAGGCCAGCACCAATAATGATGGTAGTTGGACCAGTGTCTTTAGTAGAACTGGAGAGCAGGGGAGTGTCTGGAATGCTGCCGATGTTGATCTTTCTGCCTATGCAGGAGAAGCCAGTGTACAGTTACGCTTTAGTGTAGTTACCGGTAGTGGTACCAGTGGCTGGCAAAGTGATATTGCCCTTGATGATGTAAGCATTCAAAATGGTTCAGGAACTCCACCACCACCTACCTGTAGCGCTTTGAATTTTAATGATTTTACGATTACTTCGTTCTCGACCCAAGATGTTGCAGGAAACTTCTCTGTAGGCAGTGGAGGTGCATCTCTGGCACTAAGCAATAATACCTGGAAGTATATTGGTCTTACCTACAATGTAACGGCTAATACTGTGATAGAGTTTGATTTTAGCAGTACAGGTCAGGGAGAAATCCATGCAGTTGGATTTGAGGATGATAATGCCTTAACACCAACGAGATATTTTAAAGTCCATGGTACACAAAACTATGGGGTCACCAATTACGATAACTATGCTGGTGGTACGACAAAATATGT
>CANMTP010000048.1 GCA_947500845.1 uncultured Aquimarina sp. | reverse complement strand
TAACGTGAGTTCGGTTTAAGGCTTACCCAATTCTTTGTAGGTTATCTATATTGATATTTGGTTTAGTTGGGTAAAAGGCATATGCTATTAATCCTGAGATCAAGTTTGTTATAAAGTTGTCAAAGCTTCTATGTCTAGTATGTTCTATTTGACATTGATTTTTCAGGATATCATTCACGCTTTCTACTACAGCTCTTTTCCTTAGTAATATTTTATCGTAGATGTTCATTAAAGCGTTTTTCATATTCTTTTTAATTTTAGTTACTAAGTGTATTCCATCTACAAATAGTTGTTCAAATAAGTCTTTTCCTATATATCCTCTATCAGCGAATATTTTACCAAATACTTTGGTGTGAAAGGTTTTATCCTTCAAAGGTTGTCTATCATCTACATTGCCTTGTGTTATTAAAAAATCTATAATTTCACCTCTCTCATTAATGATGATATGTAGTTTGAAACCAAAAAACCATCCCATCGACCCTTTTCCTTTTTGTGCTATACCCTTGAATACTTTGTTTTGTTTTTCCCTTTTAGTATGGCATACCTTGATCAGAGTTGAATCCATAAAAGAAATTCCAGAACATTCTCCTAAACAACACATTTGTAAAAACAGCACCATTGGCATAATGGCTCTTTTTTGTAATTCTACAAAGCGATTATAGGAAACAGTTTGAGGAAAATCATCCTTCATATGCTTACAAACATAATTGAGATAAAAATGTTTAAGGCATCGATATCCCTTTTGGTGAAATAGCACCATAATAGTGATCACCTCACTTTGAGATAATTTAGAAACCCTATTACGTCTTTTAACACCTGAATGAGCATTCAAGCTATTTTTATCAAGAACTTGACTCATTTCTATACAAAAATCATCAATAAGACAAAAAATATCCGTAATTTTATTTGTAGAAATCATAAGCAGAAAATTAGTTAAATATTTGAATGTTAGATACTTAAATATACTAATTCTCTGCTTTTTCTACAATAAATTATTAAAGTTTCTTATCCCGAACTCACGT
>CANMTP010000047.1 GCA_947500845.1 uncultured Aquimarina sp. | reverse complement strand
GAATCATTAAAACTCTTTGTAAAAATACTCAGGCCTTTGATCTGGCGTTTGTCAGTTTTGAGTGTTGCTTGCGATTTGCTTTTCAGACCTCAGATGCTGGCGCATAACGGTTTGTGTATGGCTCGTTGCGGAAAATCAGCTATGATTTTCCGCCGTAACTGAAAGATAGTGAATTGCAATAAATACCGATTAAGGAATTCAGCCGCAATGAGCTATACGTGGTGTTGTAATGCGTTCTTTTATATTATAATTTATTTTTGGTACAATCTCCTATCATTTTGATTATTTGTTTTTAATGTAATTGTTTAAATAAGAAACAATCTGATTTAGATAGTTTTTGTCAGTATTTATGAATACGTGAGTTTTTGTGTTATCTAAATATGATTCAAAATAAAGATTACTTTGTCTTAAAACTCCTTTAGGAATAACAGCATTTTTTAATTCACTTTTGTTAATACAATCAAATTTTTTAGAGCTATATAAGTAAAGTAAATTTAAAAATTCTAATCGGCCAAAGTATTTTTTTTTCTTAAAAAGGACTTTATCCTTATAGACAATTATAAGAGCAAATTTTGAAGAATTTTTTCGTAAATAATAAGCTGAGAATAGTAAAAATAGCCCAAGAAAAATTAATATTTGGCCTAAGCGAAAATATCCAAGCATTAAGCTCAAAAAACTTTTCCAGCTGATAATCATTACAATAGAACCAATTATGGTCAGTCTTTTAGAAAACTTTAAAATTTGTTTCTTGTCAGATGTAAATATTTTAATACAACCACTATATAATTTTAATAAACTCTTATCTATTTCAGAATCATAATTTTCCTTTTTTGATTCTGATAAGTTATGAATTTCATTCATATTTATATTTTTCTTTTCACTTGATTTCTAAATGCATTACAACGGTTTTGTATATGAAAAGTAGCGGATTTTATGCACTAACTTTTCGGATTATAACTGACTCCTAAATTATTCATTTTGTTTCGATTGAGCGATTAAACCGCTATTTTTTATAGCAACCATGTAAAAGCAGTATCCTAAGTTAGTATAATAATTTAATAGCATTTTATTTATTATGGAAACAC
>CANMTP010000046.1 GCA_947500845.1 uncultured Aquimarina sp. | reverse complement strand
TCTTCAGTCACACTAGCATTGGTAGTATTGGTATCAACATCAGATAATAAGATATCTACTGTATTTCCATCGGAATCTGTGATGATTAAATTCGTACCATCCTCGGTAAACGACACATTAGTAGTATTGGTGTCAACATCGGATAATAAAATATCTACTGTGTTTCCATCTGAGTCAGTGATGATCAGGTTCGTTCCATCCTCAGTAAACGACACGTTAGTAGTGTTGGTGTCAACATCGGATAATAAGATGTCTACTGTATTTCCATCGGAATCTGTGATGATTAAATTCGTACCATCTTCAGTAAACGACACGTTAGTAGTGTTGGTATCGATATCAGATAATAAAATGTCTACTGTGTTTCCATCAGAATCTGTGATGATTAAGTTTGTTCCGTCTTCAGTCACACTAGCATTGGTAGTATTGGTGTCAACATCGGATAATAAAATGTCTACTGTATTTCCGTCTGAGTCAGTGATGATCAGGTTGGTACCATCCTCAGTAAACGACACGTTAGTAGTGTTAGTGTCAACATCAGATAATAAGATATCTACTGTATTTCCATCGGAATCAGTAATAATTAAGTTTGTTCCGTCTTCAGTCACACTAGCATTGGTAGTATTAGTGTCAACATCAGATAGTAAGATATCTACTGTATTTCCATCTGAGTCAGTAATGATCAGGTTGGTACCATCTTCAGTGAACGACACGTTAGTGGTGTTGGTATCTATTTCTGCTGCGATATCGGCCAAAGGCACATCCACGGTATTTCCGTCGGAATCCGTGATGATTAAATTCGTTCCATCCTCAGTGAACGATACGTTAGTAGTGTTGGTGTCAACATCAGATAATAAAATGTCTACTGTATTTCCATCAGAATCTGTGATGATTAAGTTTGTTCCGTCTTCAGTCACACTAGCATTGGTAGTGTTGGTATCGATATCAGATAGTAAGATGTCTACTGTATTTCCATCAGAGTCAGTAATGATCAGGTTCGTTCCATCTTCAGTGAACGACACGTTAGTGGTGTTGGTATCTATTTCTGCTGCGATATCGGCCAAAGGCACATCCACGGTATTTCCGTCGGAATCCGTGATGATCAAGTTCGTTCCATCCTCAGTAAACGACACGTTAGTAGTGTTGGTATCGAT
>CANMTP010000045.1 GCA_947500845.1 uncultured Aquimarina sp. | reverse complement strand
TAGCAACCATGTAAAAGCAGTATCCTAAGTTAGTATAATAATTTAATAGCATTTTATTTATTATGGAAACACAAGATACTGCCTTATCAAAGTTATTTATTGGGATTGACGTACACAAGCGAAGTTGGAAAATTCATACGGCTACGGATTTATTTGATGGATCTACTTTGACTATTCCCCCTAATGCTTTTGCATTACGGAAGTATGTAGAGAAGCATTTTAAGGGTTATGAAGTTTTTTGCTGTTATGAATCGGGCTGTTGTGGCTTTAGCCATCATCGTTTATTTGAGTCTTTTGGTTGGTGTTCTATGGTTGTTAATCCGGCAGATATTCATCGTCCTGCTAAGGCTCAATATCAAAAGACAGACAAGATTGATGCCCGATTGTTATGCCGTGAATTAAAGGATGGCCGTTTGAGAGGCATTCATGTACCGGATGTAGAACGTGAACAACTGAGATGTTTGTTTCGCAGGCGTAATGATCTGGTCAAAGAATTGCGAAAGGTCAAAACTCAGATCAAGATGCAATTATTGTATTTAGGGATTGAGATTCCAAAGGAACTGGACAAGCCTCATTGGTCACATAAGTTCAGGAATTGGCTCAAAGAATTATGTTTTGATTATAAGACGATGGATTATTGTTTACAGACTCGATTGGAGACCTACGATTTTACAGATAAGCAACAACGGTCCGTAAGTGTTAAGTTGAGGGCTTATTGTCGTAAGCATTATAAAAAGGATTACTATTTGCTTCGGAGTGTTCCCGGAATAGGTCCTATAGTGGCTTGTGGGATTATTTGTGAGTTGGGCGACTTAAGAAGGTTCAAGAACTTTAAGCAACTGGCCAGTTATGTAGGGTTGATCCCCTCGGTACATCAGAGCGGAGATAGTTTAACTACATCTGGACTTACTCCCAGGGCAAATCGTATCATGAGGAGTTACCTGGTAGAAGCGACCTGGCAAGCCTTACGTTTTGATCCGGTGATGCAGGAATACTACCGATCTCACCAGGGCAAGGACGTAAAACGTATCTTGGTGAAGGTGGCCAGAAAGTTACTGAGTCGTATTCACGCAATTATCAGAACAGAAACTCCATATGAGATTGGGGTAATAAGTTAAAATGAAGTATGAATATATAAGCCTAAAAGCTCGACAATACTTTTGGCACAAAAGAGGACAACTAAACAACGTGGGTGGAATCTTTCTTGATTACCACATTTTATAGCAAGTTGCCTTGTATGCCAATCATAATCATAGTGATGCTGGTGGATACGCCCCAGGCGTATACCACATATAGGATGCGGAGTTACAAAAAGGCTATCGTTGAAATATTGACAACGCTTTAGTGGCGTTGCCAACATTCCAACACTATAAAATCATCAATATGAGTTAATTAGAATATTAAAAATATCGTATTTTTATGACCTAGGCTTGGGAAAGGGCTTTACATAGGA
>CANMTP010000044.1 GCA_947500845.1 uncultured Aquimarina sp. | reverse complement strand
AAAGAGGCTGTCTAAAAAGGCAGCTTCTTTTTTTGATAAGATTTGTTGTGTTTGTATTTTTAGGTATGAAACGCACACAAGTCTGGAAGACCAATCATCAGGATCAATTAAGTTTACTCCCTCCCAGTTATGATGATTTAGTTCCTTTGAATCATCCGGTACGAATTGTCAATACGATTTTGGACCGTATAGATTTAAGTAGTTTGGAGGCTAGTTATAAAGGAGGTGGCACTTCGAGTTATCATCCCAAGGTTTTATTGAAGATCTTAGTCTATGCTTATTTACGTAATTTGTATTCTTCCCGTAAGATAGAGCAGGCTTTGTCAGAGAATGTTCATTTTATGTGGTTGTCAGGTTGTATAACTCCAGATCACAATACCATTGCCAACTTTCGTTCAGGCAGGCTGAAGGGCAAGTTCAAGAAGATTTTTAACCAAGTAGTGATGCTGTTGTCACAGCAAGGGGTATTGAATATCAAAGATATTTATGTGGATGGTACCAAGATTGAGGCCAATGCCAATCGGTATACCTTTGTTTGGGGTAAGGGCATCAAGACTTCCCGTGATCGTATCCAAAAACAACTAAAGGAGCTTTGGCGTTATGTAGAGACGGTCTATGCTGATGAAGAGCAGACTCCTAATGAGCCCGATAATTTTGATGCTATTGATCCCGATCAGGTATCCAAAACGATTGATCATATTAATAAGGCCTTGGCAGGGAAACAGATCGATAAGAAAGTGAAGCAAAAGCTCAATTATGCTCAAAAGAACTGGCCCAAAAACATCGCAAAGTACAATAAGCAGCAACAGCAAATGGGCACTCGTAACTCCATGAGCAAGACCGATGTTGATGCCACCTTTATGCGCATGAAAAATGATCCTATGAAGAACGGACAACTCAAAGCAGGGTACAACCTTCAGGGATCTTCCAACAATCAGTTTATTGTCAATTATACCCTGGAGCAAACCACTACCGATACTACTACCTTAAAGAGCCACCTGCAAGAATATAAAGAGAGTTTTGATCAAACTCCTGATACCCTAACAGCTGATGCAGGGTATGGCAGTCAGGAGAACTATCAACATTTAGAGGATAATAATATAGAGGCTTTTGTAAAATACAGCTATTTCCATAAAGAACAAAAAGAAGCCAAATCCGGTAAGGTCAAAAAACCCTTTGTCGCAGATAAGCTTTATTATAACCAAGATACGGACACCTATTACTGTCCCATGGCACAAGCCATGCCTTGCATTGGGAGTTATCAAAGAAAAACAGCTAATGGATACACACAAACCATACACCAATATCAGGCCGCAAACTGTCAGGGATGCCCCATTAGATCCTTATGCCACAAGGCAAAAGGAAATAGAATTGTAGAGCGTAATCACAACCTTGTACGGCTCAAACAAAAAGCCAAAGAAAAACTCTTATCCGAAGATGGAATAGCCCATAGAAAACAACGATGTTGGGATATCGAGGCTATTTTCGGGAATATAAAACAAAATATGGGCTTCAAACGCTTTATGCTAAGAGGAATCGAAAAAGTGGAAACCGAATTTGGATTGATCGCTATGGCACACAACCTGAAAAAGCTAAGTTTAAGAGTATAAAACCTCATAAATCCCATAAAACTATCAACTAACTACTATCAACTAACAACTTTTATGAAATCAAAAGCTTCAAAACAGAAAATAGCTCAAATAAAAAAGACTGCCTAAATGTTTTTAGACAGCCTCTT
>CANMTP010000043.1 GCA_947500845.1 uncultured Aquimarina sp. | reverse complement strand
CAATATGAGTTAATTAGAATATTAAAAATATCGTATTTTTATGACCTAGGCTTGGGAAAGGGCTTTACATAGGACACGTTGTTAGCACCAGTTTTTATGTTGTTTTAAATAGATACCATCCATTCCCGATTTCCTTAATCATAATAATTCTACTAGGATTCATTTTTGGTACGTCTTCTTTTTTCGGAATGTAAAAATATCCGACAGTATTGTCAACCATTCCACCAATCACAAATTCAAAACAACTTTCGCAATTAAAAGAAGTTGAAATTGTGTTGATTAGCAATCCTTTATAATCTGTTTTGATTTGTTCTCCCAAATTTATTTTTCTGTACGATTGTTCTTCTCTCGTAAATTCCGTGTTTTGAATTTCGTTTTTTAATTTCTCAAACTTCTCTCTGTTCTTATTAAAATGTTCTATTATGGTGTCGTCCAATGCCAAAGTCAACTTGATATTCTCTAATTCTTGGTAGAACTCTTTTTTTGATTTAAAAGTTTCATTATCCTTTTGAATTAGAGTATCTATTTGTTCTTCCGTCATTTTTTCCATTTCCAACAATGCTTGCTCCATAAAACCTGTCATTGCCAATGCTCTGAATGCTTCTATTCTCCAATTTTTATCTTTTTCAAGGTGAGCGTAAGTATCAATTCCGTTTCCAAGACTGTCTAAAATTGTAACATTAACCACAGCAGTATTTTTGGATTTAGCGAGAAGTCGAAAGTTCAGTTTTGTATTTTCAGATAACTCGTTTGCATTCGGATGTCCTTTATATTCTCCAGTCGAATATTTGTTTGTCCTTTTTGCAAATTTTTTATCAGTAAATACTTTTTGAACAAGTTCTAATGGTTCATATTCTTGAGCACATACAATTCCACAAATTGTAATTAGAATTAATGTCAATAAAATTTGTTTCATTTTTTGTTCAAATTGGTGCTAACGATTGATGTATGAGGCGTAATGTCCCGCTAGGGCATTATGACTTCATACATTCGTGTTATCCTTTGTTTACTTTATAAGCGTATAATTATTAACTAAGACTGATGCAGAAATTTGTAACATTCTCTCCAATTCCCTGATCATATCAACAGTTAATCTTTTCTTTTTATTCAAAATCTCCGAAACACGGCTTTTTCCTCCAATGACTCCGATTAAATCTTTTTGTTTAAGATTTAGTTCCTCCATTCTGATTTTTATAGCCTCAATTGGATCGGGTGCATCAATAGGATAATATTGATTTTCATAATTCTCGATTAACAATGATAGAATTTCAGCTTCGTCTCCTTCTTTTGTTTCAGGAGCAGAGTCAAAAATCAATTCAAGCCTTTCAAGTGCTTTTTCGTAATCAGTTTCTGTTTTTATCGGTTTTAATTCCATAACATTTTCCTTTAAATTGTATTAGCATCTATTTTGTCATATTCAGCGTGAGTTCCAACAAATCGAATAAATGCCCATTGTCTTTCGTAATTAAATTTAACAATCAATCGATATTAATTACCTTTTATATTGAAAACAACCCGACTATCTTTCAAAATACTTGCATTGATGTAAGTTCGTTTCACTTCGTTGGGAGAAGTCCAATTTGAGGATTTGGCGGTTTCATACCAGGTTTTCAAATATTGTTCGGAATCAGCGTGCATTTCCCAGAATTCCCGAAGTGTCTTTTTCGCAATTATCCGTTTCATTTTTAAAAGTATGAAGCAAATATACAAAAAAGTTCTCAATAAAAGAACTTTTAAGATATTTTACAATAAAGGATAACGTCTCGGCTATGATTAGTACGGGAATAAATAAGCAATTAATTTCCGATTAAGCACTTAGCCAAAACTATTTATTTTGTTTTAATTTTTCATTTTAAAAGCCAAATCAAAAGATTTGGTGGACTTGATTAAAAGCTCTAAACTTTGGGTTAAGCACCAAAACCCGTATTAATTATAGCCATTGTTACCACACGTTTATTTTATTTTAATTCTGTCTGTTTTAGGGTCATAAACGATAAATGTTGGTTCTGATTTTAGAGGCATAAAAAGCATATCCATTTTTTTTGATACTGTTTTATATCCAAAATCCCAATTTGGTTCGTCTTTTCCCTTTTCCTGCAAACAAGTCCCTTCAATACAATTCAAACTGTCTTTACATAATTCAATTTGTCTGAATGAAATATTATAAACATTTGGACTCATTGTACTTCTGCAACTCACATTTAGAGTGTCAGTGTTTTTACTATTAACTATAATACCAGCTTCTCCAAGTGTGCCTAAATAAGTTTTGTTATCCGAGTTCTTTAGTTGGTATATTATTCTCCCTTGAATAAACTTTTTTGTTGATTCGTCTTGAATATTAAATGCACCACAACATTCATTGTAATAAAACATATAATTCTTAGCTTCTGAAATATTACAAATAATCGTATCGAGTTCTTTTCTTCTGTACCCTTTATATAAAATTGTGTCTAATTTATTTGGGTTTACTTTTACCTTTATTGCTCCTGAACCATATCTCATTTCTTGACCGTTAATAAACCATACTTGCTCAGTAATTCTTTCCGGTAATTTCCCATCCTCTTTTCCATACCATCTCTTGAACCTTGTTGTGTCAGTTCTAAATTCAGCATAATCTTGAGCAACTAAAGTATTTGTCAAAATCCCTAAAAATAATATGTTAATTATCAGTTTCATTTAATGTGTGGTAACGTCTTGTGTATGATTAGTTGCGAGAAAGTACGCTAGTACTTTCCGCCGTTGCTAAAGATAATTAATGTGTCTGAATTTCCGATGGGGAAATTCCGCTGCAATTAATTATAGCAACCATGTAAAAGCAGTATCCTAAGTTAGTATAATAATTTAATAGCATTTTATTTATTATGGAAACACAA
>CANMTP010000042.1 GCA_947500845.1 uncultured Aquimarina sp. | reverse complement strand
TTAGATGAAACCATTAATGGTGAGATTGCCTGGGTAAAATACAGTACAAGCTTTGATGGCAAATCAGGTGTTTTTAAACTTATAAAGGAAAATGGTCAGTGGAAAGTTACTAGTAAAGGGGTGAGAGATAAAGGTCCATTTTAAATAGTTCCACACTACATTTTAATCATTCATCAGTAACCAAAAAGGAACTGAAACATACAAACTATGTCCTATTTCTTTCGCCTTTAATTATTACAGTGATGCAAAAAATACTAAATATAGATTGCAATATTCTGAAATCCTCTAAAACTAACACCACCACAGAGAAGCCTGTGAATCTCATAAGCTACTTAATCGAAAAAAGCACAGAGCCTAGTAATTTGGTTTTGAATACTTTTGGTGGCAGTTGCTCTACAGCTATTGCTAGCAAACAGACCGTTAGAAACTGTATTGTTTTTGAAATTGAATTGGGTTATTGTGCTAATGGGCAAAGACGTTTGACAAATACTTCTGAACGTCTATTTTGAGATTAAAAGCACCTGATTTACTGAGTTTTATAATGAATTCTAAACTTTTCATAATTCTCATTGCCAGACTAAGACATTATAGTATATTTCTATTAATTAAAGAATTGTAATGCACAATGTCAAAACAGGCAGACGACATACTTATTTATGAAGGTAAAAAATATGATTTAAATGCTGAGCGCATCAATCTCTTATCAGATTACTTCATACTTTATCCTCATAGAAAATCCAATTATCCATCGTCTAATACAGCCTTGGTCAGAGGCTATCAAGCAACCTTTGAAATTAAAGACCAGCAATTATATGTCAAGAAATTAGAAGTGCCTTCGCGTGTGAACTTTGTGGGACGTTACGAAAAGGTTGACGAGGAATTTCCCAACAGTAAAAAAATGTATTGGTACTCGGGGCTCATTCGTATTGATGAATATAACTACGAATCTGAGAAAAAAAATCAGGATGCTATTTTCGAATATCTTGAGGTTTATAAAGGCGACTTTATTCAAAAAAGAACCATGGATTATAATGAGCTCGAGATTTTCAAAGAACATCAATTCGACTATTTTAAAACCACGGAAGAGTATCGTAAATTCTACGATTTTTTTAAGTACATTATTAAGAACATAACAGATGATAGAATTGACCATTTGATTAAAATAGACCTTCTGCGTATTTCTAAATGTATATTTGACAATAAACAGCTTAAAGAAAGGTGATAAAAACATAATTGTTTATGCATGGTGTCTACCTAAATGTCCTTTAACAACCAAAATAAACCTTTCTGAAATAGAAGCTATGGATTGATATAGAACCAAAGTAATATATCGGGGTTAGCATATATTCCTGAGTCTTCTGTCCGCCCGGGGATTGCTGCCATAGCTAGATGTTCATTCGCAAAAACACCAATATAATAATCCTGTTTTTCCGGCAAGTTCAATACGTCCAAACGCTCTTGAATAGTCGCTAGTATTTGTTTTCTCAGTTCCAGAGGAACATAACCCAATTGAGGTATATTTACAAGCACTAATATTTTATTTTCCTTTTTTTCAATGATGTAGCGGTAGTTCTCAATGTTTAACTTACAACAGTCTTCTGTCAGGCTCTGGTTTATGTTTTGGGCAAGCGTTTGCATACCTACTTCAATTGCTAACTGTATGGAATCTTTTGTTCTGCCTTCTACAGGTGCTGATGAAAGTAATTGAATACGGTATTGATTTAATTTTTCTTTGTAGAAAAGTCCAGGATTATTGATACTATCTTTTTTTGCATTGATTTCTTCATTATGCCTTTCAGAGTCCAACACATACTTTGCATTTGTATATATTGTAGGCATTAAATTAATCCAAGAATCTATTTCGTTCAAATGCCTATCGAAATCGAAGTAAATAGGATCATTTAGATTTATAGCATCGGTTTGTTTAAGATGAGGTACCATATCAGCATAGGCTTTTAGTAATTTCTCTGCAGTATCTTTGAGTGCTTTTTGCCTGTTGTAGGTATCTGCCACTCTTTTAAATACAAAGCTATCCATTAGCAACGCTTGCCCACTATGCTTAAGATAATCCCAGCTTGTAGACTCTAAAAGGTCAAATTGCTTTAAAGTCAGATTAAAGTAAAATACTCGACGGTCCAAATCGGTAACCGTTAGATGTTTTGCATTGATGTTAACATGTGCATTAAATTCATTCCAATCATCTAAAATGAATTGTTCCAAATTTGATTGATTATAGAACAACTCACTATATACATTATGTTCGGCATGTTTTAGACGGGCCGAGTTTACTTCTTCTTGCTTGTTAATATCCGATATATTGATATACATATATAGCAATGCCGAAATGCAGGTAACCCACACTAAGAGTTCTAAAATTATTTTTCTATTCTTCTTCATCTGTTCTTTTTTATTATTTCTTAAATGTCAAATAGGATTCACCATTGAACATTCGGGTTAGTATCAACAAAATTTTATGTCTCATTTCATAATTTTATTTATAAGCCTTAAAGGCACTTTTCATAAGTTGCAATTCTTGGATGAGAATGACCATATTGAATGTGATACACTGTTAAAGTTGATGTAAATTAATTATTCATCCTTATCAATCATCAAGACTCTAAGAATACCAATAATCATTTCGATGAAAATGAAAAGCACTAAACCCAATGCAAAACCATTAAAACCATCCCATCCGTAAAAAGAATTCATTATCATAAAAAAGAACATAGCGAGTAAAGGACCAAAATAGAAAATCCAATATACAATCTTATATTTTTCTTGAAGCCATTCTGATAAAACCATGTTAAAAATATAACGTAGAAGGGCAAAAGTCAATGAAATAAAAAAACCAATTACTATATGTTCTGCTGGAAAGGACTCATCAATCATTATTTACAGTTTTAGAGTTTTTGGCTTACTGTTTTGACCATTTGATATTTAATATTTGTTACTATTCAAGATAAAATTATGTCGAAAACCATTCCAAAACGTTCTCACTAAAAGTTCCACAAGAAACTTCTATTATTTTATCTATTGTGAATAGGCGTTATTTTATTACTTCATATGAGATACCAAAATAATCTGCGTATGTTTAGTATCTAAATGCCTCTTCCATCAATTCCACCTCACTTCTTTTTATTCCTATTTCCTCTGCAATATGTTTCCACTCTTTTACAACAGATAGGACTTCATCCAAAATCGTTTCCATTTCACTTTCGCTTAACCTAAAATACTCGCCAACACTTTTAGCCAAATCAAAGCTTAAGGCATTATCATCCATATCTATATTTAGAGACAAGCCATCTTTTTCTATGGATGGATTCAAATCATAGGCTGGTGATAAAATCCAACCTTTATCGGTTAATATAAATCCGTGATTTCGCAAATGGTCATCGGTGTTTGAAATAGCGATGCTGAACACGATTCGCCTCCAAAGCTGATGCAAATTGCTTTCTACATCTGCACCATAGTTTTCTATAAATTCTACAATTTCGAGATAACTCGGTGCTGAATCTCTAATGGAATCTTCAGTGTTGCCTGTCATCGTCATCGCAGAGGCAAAATGAATGCGTCTCCCTTTGTCTCTATCAAAACGACGTGTTTGGAAGGTGTGATACTGACCGCTAACCTTCTCTATTTTAGAATCTGCCATTTCTATACCCGCTGCAGTAGCCAATTGGTAGACTAAAAATTCCCAAGCGGCTTTATCAATGGTATCTGTTTTGGATGGAAACTTGGCAATCCATAGATTCTTTTGGGCATCAAAAATATTTGCCTTGGGTCTTGCACCACCCAAAGAAGAACCTGGTGCGATTAGTACCGCAATCCATTTTCGTACAGCTTCGCTTTGGTCATCACTTTCCAATTGTTTAGCAGCTTCTTGTAATTCGCCTAATGATGACCAAGGTGGTGTAGGCGTTCGGTCATCATTATCTAAAAAAGGACCTTCCAGTTCGGTTTTAAAACGCAACGCACCCATCCTACTTTCATCAAAAACTCCAAGCAGATAATCTATTTCATAGAGTGTGCGAGCCTTTTCATTCTTTGCCCTAGCATCTTGGGCAGCCCTACGTTTCATTAAAGTCTTACCCCAAGTATCTGGCATACTATCTAAAAAGATTCCGAAGTTTTCTTTGTTAGTTGGATATTGTGGTCCTGAATAAAAATCGATGTCTGGGTCTAACAATCGTTGCGCATCGGTTTTTAGCCAAACCTTGTCATACTCAAAACTGAATGCTTTTTTGCCTTTGGCAAAGTGAGCGGAAAGTACGCCTACCAAAGTTGGTTGCTCTAAAGCTGCCCAATCAGCGAATACGTATATATCAAATTTTCCTCTTGCCATATATCTTATAATAAATCAAGGTCTTGTAATTTTCTACCGAACTCATCATCTACCGCTAATCTTTTAAAATCGTCTTCTAGATTCAACACTCTGAATACATTAAAATAAGAGCCTATTGCAACTTTTGGGTCGCCCTTTTCGATTCGATACAATGTGGTACGATTAATTCCTGCGCGTTCGGAAACCTGCTCTGTCGTGAGCTTTCTTCGCTTTCGAGCAAGCCTTATATTCTCGCCCAAATGCTCAAATATTTTCTGATATTTTGGTAGTAAAACCGCTTTCTTAGAATTCATTTTGTTGCATATTTACCACAAATATATTATTTTTGTTGATAATATGCAAC
>CANMTP010000041.1 GCA_947500845.1 uncultured Aquimarina sp. | reverse complement strand
CATCAATATGAGTTAATTAGAATATTAAAAATATCGTATTTTTATGACCTAGGCTTGGGAAAGGGCTTTACATAGGATACGTTGTTGTACACTGGCTTTTTTCGTTCAGATTGTCATTCAGCGTTGGCAAAGACATACTCTTTTGCAATTTTTGAATGAGCATTGGTTGGTGCGAATTGCAAATGTGTATGGCTTTATGTAGTGGATTATTTCCCTCTGTTCAATCTTCTTTTAGATAATTTTTTCCAAATACTATCAGCTAAATCAATTTCATTATCAGAAAGTCCGAAATTTTCTTTTAGTATTTTTTCGTTCGTTATTTTTAATACCTCTGAAATATTCTTTTTATCTCTTATCATTTTATCTATGATAGGAAGTAATTCTGAATTATTTTCATTGTAAGGAAGTATTATTCTTTCAACTTCATTTGGCATTAGTTCTAAAACGCCTCCTCCGTGACTTCTACCACAAATTTCCGAGAATGCCAATGATAACGAATTGTAATAGCTAGCTGTCAAAGCTTCTAATCCAATATTTGGTTTAACAGTTACACGATGCATAGTGTCTGTTGTAAATGCTTTAGCTTCGTTAATAATTAATTTTGGATATAAGTTGTTCCTTCTAATAAAAAGAGCATCCGAAATTCTTTGAGAAGGAACTATTTGCCATTCATCTCTTATCCTACATTTATAGCCTTCATTAATTTTTTGTTCTTCTCCCCAAGCAATATAATCTCTTGCTCCAACTGAACCATTTAAATCTTTCATTTTAGGGAAAGAAAGAAAATGTGTTCTTGCTTCTTTTTTACGATTTATGTTCCAATCATTTGTTGTGAATATAGCACTTGGAACTTGAACGCTTCTACCAACTAAAGGTTTTGCATATTTTTCAAGGTTATAAAACTTTACAGTCGATAGAGGAACTGTAAAGAAAGGGTTAGAACCTGTAGTTATACCAACTTCTACTTTAGCATAATCTCCAAGCTGCTTAAATTTTTTGTCAGACTGTAGTTTTTCAAGAAAATCAATTTCCTCTTGTTCTAGAAAATAGAAAGTCCATTTATTAGATTTGAAATCAATTCTTTTTTTTGGGCTTTTTAATTTAGATACATCTAGTTTATCAAGTTCTTTAGCATCTCTTAATTCTAAATGCTCGATTAAGTGAGAGTTTGTTTTATTTTTTTCACAAAGCAATAAAACCACTTCTTGTTGAATATTTGGAAAAACAAGTTTCTCAAAAGAAACAATGTTTATTTTATTGTAAAAATGAGCTAAAAATTCTCTCAATGGTTGTGCATATGAAACCTGAAGGATTTCTGCTGGTAAAACAAAGCCAATCTTTCCTTCTTCTTTTAAAAGTAATGATGAACCAACAACAAAAGATACCCAAGCGTTTGTGAGTTTAGAATATTTTAAACCAGCTTTGTTAAAAATGTTTGCTGCAAATTGTTGTTGTTCTTTATCAAAATATTGATACCTAATATATGGTGGATTGCCAACAATTAAATCAAATTTACTATCAGTGTTAATGCAATACCTATGAAAATCCTCATTAATCACTGTTGACTTATTCAAGTTTATAGCTTCGGATTTTTCTGCTTCGATTTCATCGTATTCTATTGCAGTTACAGAGTTGTATTCATAATTGGCTTTTTGAATTTCTTTAAGAAAAACTCCATCTCCACAACTAGGTTCTAAAATGTCGAGCTCTTTATTTCCATTAAACGCCCATTTCAAAATAAATGCAGCAATTGGTTCTGGTGTGTAAAAACCTCCTCTTAATTTTTCGCTTGTAGCTTCTTTTATTAACTGCATTATTTATTGGCTTTTGTTTTATTGTGATAATTAATTTTTTCTTCTGCGACTTTCAATACTTCAGTTGCTAATTCTTCTTCTAAAATCGTATATGCGACTGTATCACTTAAATGAGCAACAGTCAAAACATCTTCACTGATGTTGAATAGGTTTGAAATATCTTTGATGATTTGTTTTGTTGGTTTCCTATTATTCTTTTCAATCTTTCCCAACATTGAAGTATCAATTTTAAGATATTCAGCAACTTCACGTAACGTTAGATGCCTTTCAGTGCGTAACTCCCTTATAGTTTCTCCGAATGATTTTTCTGAATGCATAACATTAATTTGGACAACTTCAGTCCAAAAATAGAATAAATTATTTAATTATTAAAATATTTTATTCTATTATCAATGTGAAGGCATCAGCTACAGTTAAATCTTTATAGAGAGTTGCAGTTTTTCCAATTAATTCATCTTGAGCGATTAAGTTTTTAGTTTCTCCCCAACTTAATTGTGTCATAGAGTTTTTTTGCTTGTAAGATGCTGTGTCAGTTCTTGGATTATGTGTAATTATTATCGGAAAGATTCCATAATCTGTCCCTTTAATTACAAATCTAATTTGAGCAGTAGCTCTTTCTAAATGTGTTTTTCCTGGCGAAGTATCAAATTCCCAATTAAGAGTGTTGAAAACTACATCTCTAAAATGATGTCTTTGGTCAATATCTTTTAAAGTACCTTTTTTAAAAAGCATAGAGCCAGTTGGATTGGTATTAGCTCCTTTGGGTATATTTAAATCTCTTTCTGTTAGCGGTCCACTTTGCCATAGAATTTTATTGTCTTCATTGTTTTCAAATTCAAAATTGTTTTCAATTTCAAGTTCGGATATCAATTTTGAGACAGCTTTATTTGACTTATATCTACCTTTGAAGTTAGATGGAATTTTAACTGTTTTTCTTTTTGGGATTTCTAAATCTGTTCCTTCTTGTGGTGCTTTTTTAGAAGTGTTTTTCTGGTGCTTTTTCTTCCATACTTTTCTCGTAGGAACAATTCCTTCTTCAACAAATTGATTTATAATATCTGGTGAAATCTTAAATAAGTTAGGGTCTGTAAAATCAAATAAAGTTTTGTAATAATCTTTTAATTCTTTGAGTAATTTGATTCCATCAGGATTGTCATTCTTGAATTCAACCATTAATGAACTTTCAATATTTCCAAATAAACCTCTTGCTGTTAAATTAGAAGAACCAACTATTAAAGTTGTATCGTTTTCTCCTTCAAATAAGTATATTTTTGGATGGAAAATTGGTGATTCTTTTTGATAAAATAGATAGCTATTTATTCCAAGTTCATCAATTTCTTTTAACGCTTTTTTTGATGTTCCTTCTTGGTCTATACCAACAATAAGGTTTAAAGTTTCGAAGAAGTCAGCACCACTTTCTATACATTCAGAGAGTCCTACAACACCAGCTTCACTTGCAAAAGCAGAAATTCCGGTAAAGGATCTAAATTTATTTTCTTTAAACAGTCTGATTATTGTATTTCCTACAGAGTTTTTAGATTCAGCCTCGAACCCTTGTCCTAAAAAAGTAATTTTCATTGATGTATTTTGTTTAGTTTTTCAAATATTATCTTCATAGATACATCAAGACCTTTCGCTATTTTGTCAATATTTTCAAGAGTAATGTTTTTTTCTCCTCGTTCAATCATTCCAATGTAAGTTCGATGTAAATTTGAACGGAAGCCTAGTTCTTCTTGAGAAATGTCTTTTTCCTTTCGAAGTTCTCTAATTATTTTTCCGAAATTCAGGGATAATTTTGTGTTCATTGAGTATACTATAGTTAGCACAAAGTAAGTTTAATGTTAATTTCTTACTACATACTAAAGTTAGCAATTCAATGCGGTGGGAACTTTAGCTCTTTTGGTTTTTGAGCTTCGGGATTTAGCACAGGGAAAAACCAAAAGTGCTAAAATATGCGGCTGGATTCAAGCTTGTGTACAACGCCAAATATATGAATCGGAGCAAGGCAAGCAAACCTTAACCGATTGATTTATCTGCGCATTTTTATTTCTTATTAAACATATAAAAATTTAGCGCCATTGCAAAAAGGAAATTACCTTTCGATCCAGAACTAAACTTTGCTCTGATTTCATATATAATGTTGTGTGTTGGCTTTTCCGTTCCAATATTCTAACCAATTTAGTGGTTCAGTCAGATTATGCTCATTAAACTCTAAATGTATTACTCGTCTTTTCTTTCCGTTGGTAGTTCTGTTTGAAGCATGTAAAGTCAAAGGTTTCATTAACATTACTCCGCCTTTTTCTACCTCACATACAAACTGGTTTTCGATATTCCAATCTTTTGAATCAGCTCTAACAATTCCGTTCAGATGAGATTTCGGGATTACTTTTAATGCTCCGTTATTTTTGTCCGCTTTGTCTAAATGAAT
Organism: uncultured Aquimarina sp.; assembly: GCA_947500845.1. GTDB lineage: Bacteria > Bacteroidota > Bacteroidia > Flavobacteriales > Flavobacteriaceae > Aquimarina > Aquimarina celericrescens. The sequence continues at coordinate 1,459 of CANMTP010000041.1, read as the reverse complement.
TCGTATTGTTATCGTGTCTTGTAGAATTTTAATTGGTGGTTGAACTCCGTGTTGCCCCTTTTTAAAAGTCCAATTCACGTAATTTTCCAAATCGGCTTTTTTGTCAACTGTAATGCTCAAATCTTGGTGATAAGCCACGAACCAATTCGATTTGCTTGGTTTGTCAAAATAAATGGCTTTTGTCAGGAAATATTCGGATTCTGATAGGTTAGAAATTAATTCAGTCAGTTTTTTGTTAAACAACAAATCACTCAATTCAGGGACATTTTTGATTAATTGTCTAATCGCAAACAAGTCCTTTGTTTTCATAAATGAATTCCCGTCTTGTTCAGCATTTTCTATACAAGCTAAAATTTGGCTTATTTCGTTATCGGAATATAAGTCGGCTAAAACGGAATATCCATTTTCTTCAAGTTCTATTTTGTTCTTTTCGTAGTTCATTTTTTAGGTGACATACAACGTTAAGTATAAGAAACGTAGGGCAGGTGATAAGCGGAACGTTTCGGATTGGTACTAAGCCAAATATAAATATTTTGCTTTTATCTTTTTTCTCATAAAGGCCAAATTTTATATTTGGCGACTTTGCAAATAAACACAAGCCTTTTGATTAAGCCCAAAAGCCCTATGTTTTCTTATATATTGTTGTGAGCAGTGTTTTTATTCGGTTTTTCTTTCTGTTTTTTATACCAATTTCTTGATTCAGATTTGAATAGTAAAAATATTGCAAATCCCTGAAGGATAGCTTGAAACAATGATAAAACTCCAATTATGGGATTCAAACGAAAAGTATCTGGAATGATGAATGGAACCATCAAAAAACCAAGTCCGCATAAAATTGTGAAGACAATTCTCGCCCAGTTTTTTCCTAGACTTATATCGTATCCCAAAAATGCTAAAATTCCAGTGCTTACTAAAATTATTACAAGGTTTGTTGGATTTGAAAAATTATCAATTTCAGTAAGTAAATTGACAAGTATTGGATTTATTATTCCAATAGCAGCTGACAAATAAATAGCTTTTGCTGAATTTGAAATGGTATTAGGTAAATCAGTAGGAATTTTACTTTCAACTGTTAGTTGTTGATTTTGATTTTCAAGCTGAATTTGAGACTGAATTTTATTTTTACAACTAATAATATCCTCGTTTACGATTCCTCTTGATTCCAATTCTGAAATTGCCGTCAAAACTGCCTCTCTTTGATATGAGCTAGTATTTTCAATAATTTGTAACAAATCAGAATCTGTTTTCGTCTTGAATTTATCAGAAAATTTTGTAGTCATTTTATATTTAGAGTAGTTTTATATTGCTCACAACGTTTAATGTATAGTTTCGTAGCGGGATGATCACAAAGTAACCCTCCGTACAGCCCAAAGGTAGCAAATGCGCGTGAAATTCCGTTAGGAATTTCCGCCGCTATGAACTTATAGCAACCATGTAAAAGCAGTATCCTAAGTTAGTA
>CANMTP010000040.1:2500-5930 GCA_947500845.1 uncultured Aquimarina sp. | reverse complement strand
AAAAGATGTTGTAGATTAGAAAAAGGGGTGTATGTTTGCACCCGCAAAACGGGATTTAGTTTTGCTTTGTTCATTTAGGTTTTTGTGTTTGTTTAGGGCGGAATTTTTTTTTCAAATTATTTTAAAAAAGTTTTGGTAGTTAGAGAAGGGGTTGTATATTTGCACCCGCTTTGAGATTCAAGCGAAGTTCACAGGTATAAATTATATTGGATTAGGGTTAATTTTTTTAGCTTTTCGGGGTTCGATTCCTTGGGTAATTACGATAGTAGATTGGCTATTGATAGTGGTTTAATTTACGATACAAGTTCATTGATATATTGATTGACAGCGCGTATTAAATACTGTTATGGTATTTATACATGTAAGAATTAAAAGACTAGAATCATTTACTGAGATACGAATTAAAATTCCGTTGTGTTGTTTTTAGAACATATTTAAAGACAAACGATGAAGAGTTTGATCCTGGCTCAGGATGAACGCTAGCGGCAGGCTTAACACATGCAAGTCGAGGGGTAACATTTTGTGCTTGCACAAAGATGACGACCGGCGCACGGGTGCGTAACGCGTATAGAACCTACCTTTAACTGGAGGATAGCCCAGAGAAATTTGGATTAATACTCCATGGTATCGATTAATGGCATCATTGATTGATTAAAGATTTATTGGTTAGAGATGGCTATGCGTTCTATTAGCTAGTTGGTATGGTAACGGCATACCAAGGCAACGATAGATAGGGGTCCTGAGAGGGAGATCCCCCACACTGGTACTGAGACACGGACCAGACTCCTACGGGAGGCAGCAGTGAGGAATATTGGACAATGGAGGCAACTCTGATCCAGCCATGCCGCGTGCAGGAAGACTGCCCTATGGGTTGTAAACTGCTTTTATAGAGGAAGAAACGACTTGACGTGTCAGGTTTTGACGGTACTCTACGAATAAGGATCGGCTAACTCCGTGCCAGCAGCCGCGGTAATACGGAGGATCCAAGCGTTATCCGGAATCATTGGGTTTAAAGGGTCCGTAGGCGGGCTTATAAGTCAGTGGTGAAAGTTTGCGGCTCAACCGTAAAATTGCCATTGATACTGTAGGTCTTGAATTATTGTGAAGTGGTTAGAATGTGTAGTGTAGCGGTGAAATGCATAGATATTACACAGAATACCGATTGCGAAGGCAGATCACTAACAATTAATTGACGCTAAGGGACGAAAGCGTGGGTAGCGAACAGGATTAGATACCCTGGTAGTCCACGCCGTAAACGATGGTTACTAGCTGTTCGGACTTCGGTTTGAGTGGCTAAGCGAAAGTGATAAGTAACCCACCTGGGGAGTACGTTCGCAAGAATGAAACTCAAAGGAATTGACGGGGGCCCGCACAAGCGGTGGAGCATGTGGTTTAATTCGATGATACGCGAGGAACCTTACCAGGGCTTAAATGTAGTCTGACAGGGCTGGAGACAGCTTTTTCTTCGGACAGATTACAAGGTGCTGCATGGTTGTCGTCAGCTCGTGCCGTGAGGTGTCAGGTTAAGTCCTATAACGAGCGCAACCCCTGTTGTTAGTTGCCAGCGAGTAGTGTCGGGAACTCTAGCAAGACTGCCGGTGCAAACCGCGAGGAAGGTGGGGATGACGTCAAATCATCACGGCCCTTACGTCCTGGGCCACACACGTGCTACAATGGTAGGTACAGAGAGCAGCCACTGGGTGACCAGGAGCGAATCTATAAAGCCTATCACAGTTCGGATCGGAGTCTGCAACTCGACTCCGTGAAGCTGGAATCGCTAGTAATCGGATATCAGCCATGATCCGGTGAATACGTTCCCGGGCCTTGTACACACCGCCCGTCAAGCCATGGAAGCTGGGGGTACCTGAAGTCCGTCACCGTTAAGGAGCGGCCTAGGGTAAAACTGGTAACTGGGGCTAAGTCGTAACAAGGTAGCCGTACCGGAAGGTGCGGCTGGAACACCTCCTTTCTAGAGTTTTCCTTTTTTTAAAAGGGGAATCCTAAAGATGATACGATGGAATGTATCTGTAGTAATGTTTTTAGTCTTTTAGCTGTCGATTAATTAAGTTAGTAATGAGTACAGAGTATTAAGTTATTAAGTATAAGTTTTTAGATGTTATCTAACTACTCAATACTAATTACTCACTACTATAAAGAAGTCTCATAGCTCAGCTGGTTAGAGCGCTACACTGATAATGTAGAGGTCGGCAGTTCGAGTCTGCCTGAGACTACAAGTCGAAGAAAGGCGAGAGGTTTATCCTGAGTAGGTGCATAAGCACTGTATCGAAGGGAGTCTGCCTGAGACTACGTTAAGTACTTAGTATAGAGTATTAAGAAAAAAAAGCTTAGTATTGATTACTTCGTGCTAATTAAAAAGTTCATTAAAGAGATCCTGACACAAGTTCAGGACAGGTATTGAAAAGGAAATTCTAGAAGATAGAGTTTAAGTCACATTATTCGTAATTCTAAATTCGTAATTCAGGATTTCAAATAATGGGGAATTAGCTCAGCTGGCTAGAGCGCCTGCCTTGCACGCAGGAGGTCACCGGTTCGACTCCGGTATTCTCCACAATAGATTAGTATTGAGTACTAAGTATTGAGTAATGAGATGTTTTGTTAAAAGGCATCTAACTGCTCACTACTAAAATCTCACTACTATTAGAACGTTCATTGACATATTGATAGTAAGAAATACGAGCACATACATTTAGTATGTGATAAAAAAAGAGCGATAATAACTTAGTTACTTTGTTATTATCGATACATTAAAAAGAGCAAGTTATAAGCAAAGACGCATAAGCTAATTAAGGGCGTATGGGGAATGCCTAGGCTCTCAGAGGCGAAGAAGGACGTGATAAGCTGCGAAAAGCTGCGGGGATTGGCACATACAAATTGATCCGCAGATATCCGAATGGGGCAACCCGGCATGTTGAAGACATGTCATCCTTTATAGGAGGCAAACCCGGAGAACTGAAACATCTAAGTACCCGGAGGAGAAGAAAACAATAGTGATTCCGTTAGTAGTGGCGAGCGAACGCGGACCAGCCCAAACCTGTTTTGTTACGGCAAGGCAGGGGTTATAGGACTACAATAGAGATTATGTAATGAATTAGAATCCTTTGGAAAGAGGAGCCATAGACAGTGATAGCCTGGTACAAGTAAAGATCATAATTTTAGTAGTATCCTGAGTAGCGCGGGGCACGTGTAACCCTGTGTGAATTAGTGGGGACCATCCCATAAGGCTAAATACTCCTGAGAGACCGATAGTGAACCAGTACCGTGAGGGAAAGGTGAAAAGAACCCTGAATAAGGGAGTGAAATAGATCCTGAAACCATACGCTTACAAGCGGTCGGAGGTCCATTGGACTGACGGCGTGCCTTTTGCATAATGAGCCTACGAGTTACTTTTACTAGCGAGGTTAAGATTTTA
>CANMTP010000039.1 GCA_947500845.1 uncultured Aquimarina sp. | reverse complement strand
TAGTAAAACCGCTTTCTTAGAATTCATTTTGTTGCATATTTACCACAAATATATTATTTTTGTTGATAATATGCAACATTTTATGAGTTCCCCAAAGATTGAAAAGGATATATTGATTCACACGGACAGGAAAGAGTTTAAACTTTATACTGATAAAGTCTTAATTGAAAATCTAGAAACAGTAGAATCCCCTGTCGAAGTTTCTGTTGATGTAGTTTCATCAGATAATAATGAAATTGAAGATAGAGACTGGATTTACAACTCCTCGCTTTTTGACGTCTACATTTCTTTACCATTCTTGGAAAACCACGTTATTCCGGCATCAAAAGCACATGCAGACTTCATTGAAAAATTTGATTCTTTTCTGGAAATTTTTGAAAATATGTCAAAAATAGATGGTGTAGAACTGGCACCGTTTTCACTCTATTTTGAACTTGAAAGCAAATACACCTTAAAATTTTTATTTCATCCTATACCTAAAGAAATTGACTATGTAACAATGTTATCATTTGCTTTAGATACAATTGTACATCTACATCAGCAAAAAGAAAGTGAGTTGAAGAACGCAATTCAAAATTCATACTCAAGGAAAAACAATAAAAAATACTTTATCTTTTCTGAAGATAGTTGGAAAGTGCTTAATCCTTTACTGGAAGTCGGAAAAGACATTACCAAAGACTATAGAAAAGATAGAGATTGGCGCGTTAAGAAGCCTCATATAATGCTCAATCAAGATAATTTTACTCATCGCTTCATCTTTGATTCTAATTGGGTACTTGTTTTTGACCATTTAGAAACGATGCTGATTCAGCCAAATGACGTAGCCTTATATTCTAATATTGCTGAAAGATGCTTAGAACAGGCTCGGGAATTTTATGACAAAGTAATTCTACCACGTCATAAACAATGGCACGGTAGCTTCCCTTCTTTAGAAATACAAAAAGAATATTACGACTATTTTGAAATAATTATTGAAGCCGTCATATTTGCTTATACAGCTTTAGAAGCCTTTGCCAATATTTGTATCCCATCAGGATGGGAATATCAAACAGAAGCAAATGGCGTTAAGACAATATATTCTAAAGAGGCGATTGAACGAAAATTTCCGCTTCGTGATAAATTCAAAAAAATAATACGTCCAATTTTAAATACACCTGACCCTAGTCGTGAAGGATGGTGGACAACTTTTACAGAACTTGAAAATTTAAGAAACGAAATTATCCACACCAAACAATCCAAGTCTGAAGAACGTTATGCAAAGTTACTTTCACAATCAATTTTTGACATCGTTAGAAACCATCAAAATATAATCCAGTTTTATGGTGAACACATTTCCAAGTACAAAACTGAGCTCCTAGAAGAGTACCCATATGAGTTTGGTTATGACGATGTAATTCCGGGTTTAATGACCGACAAAAATTACTGGAAGTCCTATAAATCAATACATAACATTAATTTGGACAAGTCTGAGGAAGAGGAATAAGTCCAAAAGAATTAATAAAAACATAAGACCATACATATGGCAAAGCGCTACAAAGAATATACCAACACCTAAAAAGGAAATACAATATCGTACTTTTTATTTGCCATTAAATAGTAAAGTCCCAACGAAGCGTCTTTTCCAGAACTCCAATTAAAATATGTTTTAACCTTTGAGGCATTACTTTTCTATTTTCAATACTATTGTTTCTACTATGGTATTGAATTTATCTGGATTCTCAATCATCGGGTAGTGGCAAGTCCCTTCCATCGTATGCAATTCATAATTATCACCTAGATATTTTTTAAGGCTTTCTTCGTTTGTAGGTGCATAGTTTACGTGAATTGAATATAACTTTAATTCCAGCCCTTTTAAGAGTTCTGCCTCGCGCTTTAGATAACTAAAACCATATTCAAGTAAGGGAATGCCTATGTCCGAATTCATTTCTTTATAATCCGTCAATAAACGTGAAACGATTTCAGGGTCTGTTGCTTCGGTCAACAATGCTTGTTTAGCGAATTGCTGACACGTATTTTCAAAGTCGGCATTCAAGCCCTGTACCAATTGGTCAACGACCTCTTGGGGCAATTGCATCCCTACGTTCTTCATATGGTCGATTTCAATTAAACCGATAATGTTGGCATCATTGGCCGTAACCGTCTCTAGCATAACGTCCGAACCGAAAGAGTGTCCTATGATTATTACATTTTGTAATGCCAATTCTTGAATGAACTTGCTGATGTCTTTACCAAATCTCGGACCGGTCCAATCCTTATTATTATGAGTAGATTTTCCGTGACCTGGCAAATCAACCCCTATAACACGAAAGTTTTTCGAGAAATAGGATAATTGCGCGTTCCAGTATTCCTTATTGATGAATGCGCCGTGAAGAAATAACAATGTTGTATTTCCTTTCTCATTGTCAAAATACGCTAAGCTTTCGCCATTGATATCAATTTTCTTTGTTTTGTCCATAATGAAATTATTTTTTTGATGTTCGTGAGTTTTTGGTTTTGAAGTTTGTGCATATGATTGCATAAAAATTATAGGTATAATTGCGTTCAGTAGGATTAGTTTCAATTTCATAATCTATTATTTTATGAATATTTATTCATTTTATAGTTAAATTTTTTTACGTTTTTATGGCATTCCAACATAGAGAGAACGATTCATCAATAGATTTTTCGCTGAGACGGCCATTGCAATCGTTGACCAGATGTGTTGAAAAACTTCTTACAAAACCAATGATTAGGGAAATAAGTATATCGCTATCAACATCCATAATCAAATTTTCTGACTTCCCTTGTTCCAATATCTGTTTCAAGTAATTCTTAAATCCAACATCTATTTCCTTGTTGGACTCTGAGATGTATGGTGAAATGACGAATTGTTCTAAAAAAATTATTCTTAGATTGTTGTCAACCAAACGTTCTAGGGCAATTTTCCACATCTTATACAACTGAATATTAATTGCAAGATGACTAATATCATTGATAATTGCAGGGGCACTTTCTTTCTGTAACTTGAAATATAAAGCGTTCAACAGTTCTTCCTTATTTTCAAAATAGATATAAAGTGTACCGGTTGCCATTGAAGCTTCTTTCGCAATATTGGACATTTTTAAACCCGAAATTCCAACTTTTCCTGTAAGCCTAAGGGTAGCATCAAAAATTTGATTAAGACGTTTTGTTTTGGTATCAGACATAAAACAAAAATATGAATAAGTATTCATAAAATAGTGAAATCTCTATTTTTCATTTAAAAATAGACTTAGCTTCCTCGTAAACCAACTTAAAATTAGCTGCTAAATCAGCATCGGAATAAACTTTTGATTGTTCAGGAAGTCCTCTTTTTATGCGTTGCAGTTCAAACTGAACTTTCTTGTCCTTTCCGTCAGCATAGGTTATAAACTCCCCTTGCTTTAACCTAAAAAAAACATCAGACCTAATCTTTGGAATTTCCTTTTCTCCAGTAGTAATCCGTGTGTCAAAATCGAGGTTATGGCCACGGCTAATACTTTTTGTCGGGTCTTTAATAATTTCAAAAAAACGCTCGTAGTATTTAGCAGTATCTGGGTCATTTACTTTACCAAAAAACTGATAAGAAAGATTGCTTAAAATCGCTTTACTCGCCTTATCGCCATACATCATATCGTTCTGAATCTTATCCTGCATTACATAGATTGTAGCAATGTCATAGCTTCTCAATGTTGCAGGAATTCGATGCATATTCAAAAGGCGAATTGTTGGTGCTTCTTCCATTAATAAAAATGAAGGCTTAGAATTACGAACACTCATTTGTTTGGTAATGGTGTGAATAATGGTCGCGATTACTGGTGAATACGATGTCTCGTATTTTGGATTGTTTACTACAGAAATAATTGCAGAATTTTCTTCACTGTTTATATTCAGTGGGACTTCATCTGCAGACAGTACCATAAAAATACGCTGCGTGCTAATGCGTTTTAATGCATTGGCCAAAGTGCTCTTTACGCCAGCTGTCTGTCTATCCGAATCCTTTCCACTAATAAAAGCATCTGCCATTGCTCTCGATGTGGTATTGGCTTCCAAAAACTGGATAAGGCTATCTGTGTCCAATAATTGATAAATAGCTATCAAATGGGGTAGTTTACAGTATTTAGGGTAGTCTGTTTTCAATTTCCAAATCAAACCACCTATTAATCCTTCAGCGGCATCGTTAAAGAATTTTGTTGTGCCTGTTGTTCCAGATTCCCGTTGTTCCAAAAGATTTTCAATCAATACCCTTGATACTTCGTTTACGCTTTCCTCGTTCTCTAAATAGCGTGGCGCAATAGGATTCACTCGATGAATGATTTTATCGAAAGAAATGACCTTAAAAGGGATATCGCTGTCTTTGAAAAGCGGATACGCCATTTCGGTCAGTTCAAAATCTTTGTAATCATGAATAATTCCGCAAAAGTTCTCTTTCCGGAAATGTTTTAGAAATCCATATACAACACTTTCGGTTTTTCCGCTTCCTGCAGAACCGATTATGGATGCACCACGTTTGATATTGTCCAGTTTGAAATTTCCTCTGTTGGTAGCAAAGCTGACTTGATATCTATTATCATCATTTTTTGAGTTTTCAGTTTTATGCACAAAAACATAAAATCCTATATTAATTAGCATTAGAGGACACACCAAATAAAGTAATATCAATTCTAATTCATATTCTTCAGAAATATAGAATACGAGAAATGAAAGCATTATGATATTGAATAGAAATGCATACTTGCTCACTCGAAACATCGCATAAAAAACAGTACTGGTTAAACCAATAATTGAAAGTATTGTTATGACATTATCTATCTGCATACTAATTAGATTCCGATGGAACTAGATTTTATGGCCACTTCTGTGCCACGTCTTAATCGTTTAAAAACTCGAAGTGCAATTTGCGCTTGACTTGCGGGAATACTCGGCACAATGGGCAATCCTGATTTGCTTATGATTTTAAACGCCAGTTCCTTTTCATTGGCTGGCAATTTCATCAGCGCAGCAAAGTATAGGTTCGGGTTTTTAACAAAGGTCTTTTTGGCTTTGTAGGTCTCGGCATAATTGCGCTTGTAACCAAAAGTTTTGTCAAAGGTCTTTTCTGCTTTTTCAAAGAATTTGTCTCTGTCAAAACCACGCTTTACTTTTTTACCGTGCATCTCAATCTCTGAGGCTTTATGTTTACTTCCTGGTGACAGACTGATGGAATTGGAAGCATCTTTTCGGCTAACAATAATATGGATGTGACTTTGGTTTCCCTCTTTTGGCATTCCCTGAACAATCCGTTTTCCATTTTGTTGATGTGGTGCTTGGCGTTCTAGTTTTGCGATTTCCCTTTGTAATTTTCCGATATTTCCTTCAGCTCGTCCTTCTTGGATATTTCGGATATCCGTTTTAAGCTGAAGTATTTTTGTGGCAAAGGGTTGGTTTTCTTTAATCTGAAAATCTGTTCCCTTGAATGTTCTTTGATGTTCAATTTTAGCATAATATTTTATGTCATCAACTGCAATGGGTCGCCCTTTTATTTCTCGATTGAAACTTGCAGCATAATTCTTCATTAGCTCACGAGTGTAGGTTTTTAAATCCTGACTATTGTTTTGAAGTTTACGCAGTTCATATTTCGACGGACTTACGGTAATTGAATAAAATTTGGGTTCTTTCTTTTTCAATTTTGCAGTATTACCATCAATTTCCTTGACCACTTCTTCAGAGGAAATCTCATCACCATATTGATTGAAAAAATGTTCCATTTCCTGTTGTTCTAAACCTTGATTTTCTTTCTCTAAATAGCCAACAAAATCCGCTGAACTTTGTGAGTAATTAGTGCCCAATTTTTGAGGTGTGATTGTTATATACATAGCTCAAATATTTATAGTTGGTTGCTTGGATTTTGCTTTTCGCGAAAGCGCACTTCCTTCTTTTCTTCTGCATATTTCTTTTCTACGATTAGCGGTTTTTTTGTGGGTTCTTCTGTTTCAAAAAGGGATTGAATCATCGCCACTGTAGGCTTGGTTTGTGTTTTTTCTACGTCTCGCATTATAGCGATGACCGCATTTATTCTTTTTAAGAGTTTGGCTTCGATAGTACGTCCAGTTGGTCCTAATTTTTCCTTTGGTGAGATTTCGTTGTAGAAGAAAAAATCGAGCATCGTGGACATTGCCTCGGTGTGCGATTTGAAGTAGGTGCGTGAGAATGTTTGGAAACGTTTTGCAGTTTCTTTTTTGAATCTAATTCCTGTAAATGAGTTCATATTTCGCCGATTTGTCGCAAAATCTTCCCTAAAAATGGGCGTTCACAGCCCGTTTGTCGCAAATCGCTGATTGTTAAGAAATTATAATTATTTTAAATAATTGATTTTCAGCTAATTAAAAACGAAAAGGAATCCGAAACATCGCGAAGCGTGTTACCCTCTTGCTATTTTTTCGTAACGCGCAAACGTGACAAAAATCCATACAATCTGGCTAAAAAGCCGATTGCCATTTTCTAGGAAAATGATTTTCCGATATGTTATTTTCGATGTGTAAGGGTATCGGCGA
>CANMTP010000038.1 GCA_947500845.1 uncultured Aquimarina sp. | reverse complement strand
TCAATATGAGTTAATTAGAATATTAAAAATATCGTATTTTTATGACCTAGGCTTGGGAAAGGGCTTTACATAGGACACTTTGTTAGCAATTCGTTTTACCACATAACTTCGCACGCAAGATAATTCCATATCAGTATTCTTACTTTTAAATTTCCAATAGTTGGTGTGACAGCATATTGATAAATTCCGTCTTGAACTATAATCCAATTATCGACTGGAATTCCATCTTGAATAAGATACAGGTTTTGCATTGCTCGACTTCCGATTTCAGGTATTTTTTGTAATTCAGTTACCGCAAAGAAAGAGCTTTGTTCTTCTTCTGTTAATGTTTCGATTGGCACAAAAGCTATATGCTCAGGTTTATCAAATTGCGTTTCACTATTTTCAAATTTAGCGTGTCCATATGCTAATTTCAGTATTACATTTTCGATTCTTTCCGATTCAATTTTGAAATAGGATTCTCCATCTTTATTTATAAACGCACTGTCTAATCGAGCTTTTAGTTTGTCCTTCCGTTTTAAAATTTTCACAATACTTTCCCTCGATAATTTATCCAAATCTGTTGTCCCAGAAATTATGCACTCTATTAGACAAGCAAAGTATTCTTCATCTAATGAAAATCCATTATTACACTTCAAACAATTTGGGACTACTGGAATATTTTCTGGAAAAGGTTTTTCAAGAATAATTTTTGATGGCACGTGGTCTCTAGTGTCTGGATATTCGCCGCAATAAGCACATTGAGTATCTAATCTACTGTCACTAAATGTTTTTATTTGTCTCAATTATTAATTCAATTTACAGATTCTCTCAAATGCTTACTAACGTCTCGGCTATGAGTAGTTGCGTGGGTTAACGTTTAACTTAGCAAGTCATACCAGACTGAAAATCCGTAGGGATTTTTAGAAGTAGGCGAGAACCAGCAATTACTTATAGCCATTGTTAGCATTAGTTATTTGTTCAATCTTTTTTAGCTTTAATATAGCATTTTTATTTTTTGGATTAAAGGATAAAGACTTTTCGTAATTATCTTTAGCTAAATCATATTGTTGACTCATAAAATAGCTCTCTGCGAGACCATCATATGCATATGATGATTTTGGATACTCTTGGATATATAAGTTAAATATGGATATAGCTTTATCGATTTTTCTGTTAGATAAAAAGTAATGACTTATTCCGTATAAAGCTCTTTCAAAATTAGTTTTTTTATTCTTATTCTTTATTTGTTGATACTTTTTCAAAGCATTCTCATATGGATTTAACATAAAAGCCAGTCTTACATCTTCATTCAACATTCTATCTTTTCTGGCCAAACTATTGTCCATTAATCCTGAAATATAGGTAATGGAAGTAGCAATAACAGGTTTATTTTTAAAGCCATTTGATAAAATAATAATGGTTAAATCTTTATCGATAAATTTCATAAATGCACTTACGCCTCCACCGGCAAAACCATAATATTGTTTCCCTTCTGGACCATAAATTCCCCAAGTATAACCAAAAGGGAAGCTATTATTTTCATATTCAAACGGTGACATCATTAAACGTTTGGTTTCAGGCTTTAGTAATTGGTCGCTGTCTAACTTCATATTCCAATCTAATAAAGTATTTAGGTTTGTATTTAATCCATTACCAGCAAGTGAACGATTGCCATCTTCAAAAGTCGTTATTTCATATGCATTATAGTCACTATTGTATTGATATTTAGAAACTCTATTGGGATAATCTACCAAACTGTTTGAGGCAAAAAACACTTCGTTTTTTCTATTCTTGAATTGATTTTCTTTAACAAAGTCTTCAAAACGACGATTTGTTATTTTCTCAATAATTAATTGAAGAAACCAATAGTTAGTTTGGTTATACTCGTATTGATAGCCTTTCTCAAATTTTAAAGATTGTTTGGTTAGTGCATTGAAAATCTCTTTGTCTGAGAGTTCTTTATTGAAATCTTTATAGTCTGGCAAACCCGAAGAACATGTCAATAAATGTTCTACCCTTATACTTTGCCAAGATTCAGGCAGATTTTCAATGTATTTCGAAATAGGGTCCTCTAATGACAGTTTTCCATCTTCTATTAATTGAAAACCTGCCACTGCTGTAATAAGTTTAGTAGTTGAATATAATCTGAATAATGTACTATCAGATACTGGAACTTTATGAGCTATGTTAGCAAGTCCATAATTTTTTTTGTGAATTATTTTCCCATCTTTCACAATAGCGAGTGCCATCCCAGGAATTTCATCAGCTTTAATGAGGGAAGAAATATAGTCATCTATTTCCTTATTAATCTGTTCTGATTTTACAGGTGATTTAGGTTGACTCTTGGAACAAGAAGATAAAAAGAAGAAATTGACAAAAATTAGCGAAAAAATAAAAATTACTCTAGTCATTTTAGGTTTTTGATTGATGATGAATTATTCTTTTTGATTAGACTTCAGATTTTGTAATTTGTTACAGTTTAATTAATGCTAACGTCTCGGCTATGAAGCGTTTGCATCCCGAAGGGTGCATATGCAATATACAAATTGTTGTGTACAGTATTTTTTATTCTAATTCCATTTTTTCGTTCACAATTTTAGTCCGAAATGGGTTTCCACTTTTAGAAGGGTTCCACCCTAATCCGAACGCCTGTTGAATCCATTTTGAAATATCAGAAGGCTTTACTGGATTAATAATTTCCGTCCCGATGTCATTTGGGTGTTTTCGGTCAGTTGAGATAAATAAACTCGTCCCAGGGTTTTCTTCTAGTTCAACGGCAATGTGCAATTTTCCAATTCCATAGACGGACTGAGTATAGGTGGGCTTTTTACGAATCAACCATCTAAAAACTAAATCATTAACCACTATTTTTCTTGTTCCTTTTTTGGGTATCGCCATTTCTACTCATTGAATTTATAATATTCAGTTTCTTTTCCATTAGTAACTAATATCATTTTATTTGAATTCAAATATTTTAATTCCGATATCCAGTTATTGTACAAGTGAGTGAATTTTAATTTGAATCCTTGGTCATATTTTATAATATCAATAAAAGGATGGTCATCAATTATTAAATATTCACCTTCATTTTCGGTTTGTTCCATTTCGGTTAGATTTCCTTGTGCTTTTTCAAACCAATAATGGTAAATGGTTTTTGAGTCCGAATTTTTTATTTTCCATTTTCCACTCAAATAAGATTCCACTTCTTTTTCCGATTCGCAACATTTCAAATGTTGTCCGAGTAAAGTCAGAGGTAAAAAAGTCAATATTAAAATCAGTGCTTTTTTCATTTTCGGAGTTTAGAGCATATTGTACATAACGGTTGGGCTATGAACAGTACGGGAGCAAACTAGCATTTGCTTTCCATCACGCACATAGCGAAATCTTTTTGTTTTGTTTTTTCTTTTCTTGTCCAAAGCAAAATCTCAAAGATTTTGCGGACTTCATGAAAATACACAAACCTTTCGATTAAGCCCGAAACCCATATTGTTTATAGGTTTTGTTAGCAATATTTATTCTGCGTTCAGTTGAAATTTTCGTGTACTCCCTTCTTGGTTTGTAACAACGATTTCGTATGCTCCTTTCCTTAGCGCAAGGTTCACCAAATCCGTTTTATTTTCAACTTCTAAAATGTCCATTGGCACACCACTATTAATATCTTCGCCTTTTTTGAAAGCCAAAACCATAACAGGAAAAGAAATATCTACATTATTTAACTGAAGTGGCACAGTTTTGTTTCCATTGTTAAACAACCAATTTGGTCTACCGGCAACACTTTTAGTTTTAGGGTGGAAAATCGCTATATCCGTCCATCTTTCTTTGTTCTCAACTTTCATTGGTTTTCCAATTTTGTCAATCAAAACTGATGGTTCAGTTAATTTAAAAGCTTTTAAAATTGGATGATTGAATTCAGGTATACTTCTTTCGCTAAACCTAATTTGGTCTATAGTCAATGGGTTTATTCCAGTATACTCAGTTAAACGTGCAGCCATTGCTTTTTCCCAAGTTTCGTGTATTCCCTCAAATGCATGATTAAAACCACAATGAATTAAAAACTTTTCTTTCGGGCGTTTTTTAATCTCTTTTTGAATGTTTTTGGCTTGTTCTATTTCTCTTGGCTTACCATTAGAATTATTGGTTTGTTCGTATGGAAAAACATAAAACCCGATTTCTAAAGCAGTACGGACTAAATCTCCAAACTGCGGGTCTTTGGTGTAATAACCCGATTCTTGGATTGGATATTTTCTTTGCATCAATAGAGAATCTATATATTCTCCATTACTTAGTGTCTCGAAGCCTATATTTCGATAGCCAATATCAAATAGTTTTTGTAAAAGTGATTTTGTAAATACTCTGTGTAGCGAGTTATGATGAGCCTCGTTAATTATTATTACTTGTTTTGATTTCGCCTCTTCTACAATATGTTCAATCGCGTTTTTAGTTTTATAAAGTTCGTTTATTCAATTTGTTTGTCCGTAAGTTCGTCCTCCCACGTTCCCATTGCTAAATCCCAATGTTTTAATGAATTCCAATAGTCTCCTTTCATTGCATAAGCTTGAGAAGATATTTGGTATTTCCATGAAATAGTATCTTTTTCAACTTCATTTTCTATTTGAGAGCTAAACTTATAGGGGTTCTCGAATTCAATTTTTTCAATCTCTCTTTTCTGTCCGTTGCAGGATATTAAGAATGAAGTTAAAATGAAGACTATAAGTTCTTTCATAATTATTGCTAACGTTTATGTATAAGAATATTTGCGGGTTTGCGTGCGAGGATTTTCCGCAGGAAATCAGATGTAGCAAATACGCAACTGCCTTTGTTTTAGCACTAAACCGCAATTATTTTTTATACGGTGTTGCCAGTAGTTTTTATCAGTTTCTTTCATCAAATTCGCCATCTTTTTCCGCTTTTTGTAATTGTTCTTTAATTAGACCGAAAATTTCATTCAATGAATTCGGACGATTTTCAGTTACAGATTTTTGTACGGAAGAAAAAGGGAATCCATTCACGAAATACTTTTTATCAATTACTGTAAAGTCAGTTCCATATTGGTCAGTTATAAGTTTCCATTCAAAATTCAGTTTTTCGACTAAAGTTTTTCCAAATAACGCTCCGATTATGTCAATAACTTCTTCAGGTTTTTCACGATTGTTTTGGTCAGCGTTTTTCCAGTTTTCTATAGACGCATCCAAATACTGAAATTCCATTTCACTTTCTTTTTTGAATTCAGAGTATTTCGCAACAAATTCAGTTGCTTGTTTTGATTTATCTTTTATAAATTCGATTTGTTCTGTATTTAAGGTATTCAGAACAGGTTTATACTTTTCGTCTGTCGATTGAGCTTTTGCTTTTCCACCGAAAAGTGCGCTAAAAATTCCCATTATTAATATTAGTTTTTTCATTTTTCAAATTACTGGCAACGTTTAATATATGTGTCGTAGCAGGGCAAAATGTTACTCTGCTTTTTGATTTTTCTGCGTATTTTTATTTCTTTATTAATTTATAAAAATCTAGCGCCATCGCAAAAAGGAAATGACTTTTCGATTTAGCACTGAACTTCGCTCTGATTTCATATATGATGTTACAAGCTGGCTTTTCTCCACTTAAACAACATAGCTCTTTTTCGATTTTCAATGTCATTTACTCGAATAGCAGTTACATCCTCTATTCGGTAAATTACAGTTCCTTCGTCTTCGCCCATTTTTCCCACGCAGTGAAGAATCAAGTCTGATTCAGATAATTTGGTTACAAAACCTGAAAAATAATCCGAGCTATTTATTTCCAAACGAGAAATCCGATTAGTTCCTTCGAGTTGTTTTAAAACCTCAATTTGCCAATCTTCGTTATCGTTCAATTTTAATTCAAAATGCTCGTCTTTATCCAATTCAGATGAGTAATCGATTAGACATTGCATTGCTTTTGCATAATCATCGTCAAAATCTACACTTTTAATATTGTCAATCCTCTCGATTATAATTCCGTCCGATTTTCCGTATTTTGTAAAGTGCTGAATTGTAACTAATTCCTCGTTGTAGTCTTTTACATATCCAGCCCAAAATCCATCATCATCATTATATTTCCAAATTCCAATAATTTCCTTATTCTCTTTTGACTTTTTTAGTACGTCAAATAATATACTTTCACCCATTCTCTTTTTTTCTGCTTGCTTGTAACGCCAAATATAACAAACGTTGCTGACCTAAAGGGAAGCTATGTTTTGTTATATAATGTTGTAAGCAGTTACTTAAATTGGCTTTTCCTTTTTTTAAAATAATTTTCAATGTTCGGTTTCTGCTTAGTTTGTCTAAATCTAAACAATCTGTTTTCAGAATTTGTTTTATTATATCTAAATTGAGTTTTACTTTTTATAACGAAACTTGAATCGGTTTTTATTATACCATTAATCTCGTGTAAATAAGCCGAATTAAAGGAATCTTTACCTGGGTTTTGGCTTTCAATTCGGTAAAATTGAACTTTAATACTATCGCCCTTAATTTTTGCCAAACCTTTGTTGTTTATATCATCTGGCTTAAATCCACAACTTCGTTTAATCTGTTTTATTTCAGAATTTTGAGATTCGAGCATTAACTCAACTGTTTTATGAATACTCTCATAGGTGTTTTCATAGGCTTCTTTTCTTGCACAGTAATAATGTGAAAGCCCGTTAATACCATGAATATTAAGAACAAAGCCATCTTCATAAATAAAGAATAAGGATAAGTATTTAATTTTCTTTATTCCTGTTTTTTTATAATATTCATCAATTGGGTAGGGTGGATATTCTCCGTGTTCCCATTCTAATTCGGTAAAATAATATCCTTGAAGTTTTAGAGATTGGCTAGAGATAGGATTGTTTTCAAAATCAATTAATTCTTTTTTATGATGCGTCTTGAAAATTCCACAAGAAGTTAGAATAAAACTAATAGCCAATATTAAATATATGTGTCTGTTTCTCAATTTTTTGTTTTAATTGCATACAACGGCTTTGTATAAGAATAGTAGCGGATTTAGTATCACTTACTTTTCGGATTATACCTGACCATAAATATAAAAAAGCGATTTCGATTAAGCACCGAAACCGCTATTATTTTTAGCAACCATGTAAAAGCAGTATCCTAAGTTAGTATAATAATTTAATAGCATTTTATTTATTATGGAAACACAAGAT
>CANMTP010000037.1 GCA_947500845.1 uncultured Aquimarina sp. | reverse complement strand
TCGCCGATACCCTTACACATCGAAAATAACATATCGGAAAATCATTTTCCTAGAAAATGGCAATCGGCTTTTTAGCCGGATTGTATGGATTTTTGTCCCGCTCGCGGGACGAAAAGATTTCCATGTTAAAACCAAGAAAAAATGACAAAAGTTTCAAGCTATATTTTTGACATAGGGTTGCTGTCTTTTAACGACTGCACAAACTCGATGTACAAGCTTGTTCCTGACATTGTTCACAATAAGCATTTTGTACTTTCCTTCCTCGACCTTTCTCAGAAAATAAGCTCTGATATCGGGATCGTGATTAATAGCTGCCAAAGCGCTCATATGCAAGTGTTTTTTGAGCGTTCTGTTGGCCATAGGATGTATTCTAGACTTTCGGTTAATGGAAGATCCAGAAGTGTATTCAAAAGGCACTACACCACTGTAACAAGCCAGTTGTTTAGGATTGTCGTAGCGCGTAAAGAAGTTTGTAAAAACGGTAAGATGAAGGGCTGTAATTTGACCAATACCAGTCACAGAAGTCACCAAGCCAACAGTTTTATTAAGCTTATCATCAGAAAGAATAAGTTTTTTAATTTCAGCTTCAATACGTTTGATTTCATCTTCAAGATTTTTGTTGATTCTTTTCAGGTTTTTCCTGGCAAGTTTTCCAATTTCAGGAGAGAAAAGTTCAAGTTCATTAGGATATTTATTGATATCAGCTCTAGTGTTAACCAGCTTTTTCCTAATCTTAAGCAGTATCTTCATTTTTTCAAGAACTTTAGCTATAGGTTTATAAAGTTCCAGTTCTGGGTAGTTTTTAGAGGCATAAAAAGCGATTCTTTTGGCATCAGCCCTATCGGTTTTACCTCGCTGAAGACCAATACTCTTAGTGATTTGTATAGGCATTTCAACACAGAAGCAGGCTTGTTTTTCAACGAGCTTGGTAATAATAAGCTTTCCGTAGACACCAGTATGTTCCATACATATCAGCGTGTTTTCCAAAGGAATTCTCTGATTTTTAAGAAGTCTAATAAAGGCATTAGTGCCTTTTTTGGTGTTTTCAAACATATACGAGGCAGTCCTGTCACCATCAATGATAGCAACGTCAAAGAACTTTTTCGATATGTCAATACCGATAAAGCAGTAAAAGTTTTGTCTGTTCACAATAGATAAGATTTTAGATAAAATGACCAGTGTCCAGATAACCATCGAACCCCTGATAATAGGTCTAAAAACCTGAATTTCCATCTGATGCCGGTCCGGAGATAACTGAGTAGGGCTTTTATCAAATAAAGTATAAGCCTAAGAGCTTTGAATAGCGTATAATTTGCCCTTCCCAGTTTGGTCACAGTTTATTATTATGGGGAGTATTCCCCGATAGAAAGTTAACAATTACAGATACTCACTAACATATAAATAATCCTTAAATAAGTGTGTTCGCAAAACTAAGGGGAATAGCAAGAGGGTAACACGCTGCGCGATGTTTCGGATTCCTTTTCGTTTTTAAATAGTTGACAATCAGTTATTTGAATATATATTAATTTCTTGACAATCAACGATTTGCGACAAACGGGCTGCAAACGCCCATTTTTAGGGAAGATTTTGCGACAAATCGGCGAAATATGGACTCATTTATCGGAATCAGATTCAAGAAGGAAACGGCAAAACGTTTCCAGACTTTCTCACGCACATACTTCAAATCGCACACCGAGGCAATGACCACGATGCTCGATTTTTTCTTCTATAACGAGATTTCGCCAAAGGAAAAATTAGGTCCGACAGGGCGAACCATTGAAGCAAAGTTGCTCAAAAGAATCAACGCCGTTATTGCCATAATGCGAGACGTAGAAAAGACACAAACCAAACCTACGGTGGCTATGATTCAATCTCTTTTTGAGACCGAAGAACCAATCAAAAAACCGCTAATCGTAGAAAAGAAATATGCCGAAGAAAAGAAAGAAGTGCGCTTTCGCGAAATCGAGTCTACGAGATTCACGAACGAAGAGAGAGCGAAGCGGTAAAAGGGAAACTTAAAAAACGAACTATAATTTTTCTGGCTATGTACATTACCATAACACCACAGAAATTAGGAATAAATTACTCACAAAGTTCAGCGGATTTTGTTGGCTATTTAGAAAAAGAAAATCAAGGTTTGAAACAGCAGGACCTGCCGGCCGGACAGGCGGGTATGGAACATTTTTTTAATCAATATAGCGATGAGATTTCCGCTGAAGAAGTGGTCAAAGAAATTGACGGTAACACCGCAAAACTGAAAAAGAAAGAACCCAAGTTTTATTCGATTACGGTTAGTCCATCAAAGTATGAATTAAGAAAACTTCAGGATAATGGTCAAGATTTAAAACGATACACGAGAGAGTTGATGAAGGATTATGTGGCATCCTTCAATCGGGAAATCAATGGTCGTCCAATTACGGTAGATGATATAAAATATTTCGCTAAAATCGAGCATCAACGTAGCTTCAAGGGGACGGATTTTCAGGTAAAGGAAAACCAACCTTTTGCCACAAAAATATTGCAACTCAAAACGGATATCCGAAATATTGAAGAAGGTCGAGCTGAAGGTAATATCAGAAAAATACAAAAGGAAATTTCAAAATTAGAGAGAGAAGCACCACATCAACAAAACGGAAAACGGATTGTCCAGGGAATGAAAAAAGATGGAAACCAAAGCCATATTCATATTATTGTTAGTCGGAAAGATGCTTCTAATTCAATAAGTCTTTCACCTGGTAGTAAACACAAAGCTTCAGAAGTTGAAATGCACGGTAAGACCATAAAACGTGGTTTTGATAGAGACAAATTCTTCGAAAATGCAGAACAAACCTTTGATAAAACCTTTGGCTACAAACGCAACTTTGCCGAGACCTATAAGGCAAGAAAAGATTTTGTGAAAAATTCCAATCTATATTTCGCTGCTTTAATGAAACTGCCTGCTAACGAAAAGGCATTGGCTTTCAAAATGATTACAAAAACAGGGCTACCGGTAATACCAAATATTCCAACAAGTCAGGCGCAAATTGCGCTTCGGGTGTCTAAGCGGTTACATCGGGGTGCGGAAATAGCAATTAAATCAAGTTCCATCGGAATTTAACGTGTATGCTGGTGGATAATCTCATAACGACACTTTCAATTATTGGACTGACCAGTATCGTTTTTTATGCGGTTTTTCGGGTGAGTAGGTATGCCTTTATCATCAATATTCTCGTGCTTAGTGTGATGGTCTTTTATTTAATCGAGGAAATCGCATTGACTCTTATTGCCCTCTATCTGGTCTGCCCTCTTATATTGATTAACATAGGGCTGTATGTGTTTCTTCATAAAACGGACGAGCCGATAAATGGCGACGGTAAATATCAGGTCAACTTCGCTACTACTAAAGGTAATTTCAAACTGGATAATATTAAACGTGGCGCATCCGTCATCGGATCCGCTGGAAGCGGAAAAACGGAAAGTGTAGTGTATGGATTTCTAAAGCACTTTCGTGAAAATGACTTTTGCGGAATTATTCACGATTACAAGGATTTTGAATTGACCGAAATGGCGTATCCGCTTTTCAAGGATAGCGATATTCCGTTTAAGATTATTTCCTTTGATAAAATTATCCATCGGGTAAATCCTATTGCGCCACGCTATTTAGAGAACGAGGAAAGCGTAAATGAGGTGTCACGGGTGTTAATTGAAAACCTTTTAGAGCAAAGAGAAAGCGGCGCGACCGGCACGACAAAATTCTTTAACGATGCTGCCGAAGGTTTGATAGGTGGACTGATTTGGAAACTAAAAACTGATTATCCTAAGTACTGTACGCTTCCTCACCTAATTGCGATTTACCAAATGTTCGATACCGATAGTCTAATCCAGTTTTTGGAAACCAACACTACATCGAGAGCAATGGCAGATGCCTTTATTAGCGGTAAGGATTCCGACAGGCAAACAGCAGGCGTTAAAAGCACCTTGGCAAATGCGCTAAAACGTATCAGTACACAACGGATTTTTATGGCACTATCGGCAGATGAAGTGCCGTTAAATGTAAATTGTGAAGATAATCCTGCCATCATTTCTGTAGTGAACAATCCCAAATTTGAGACCTCTTATTCGCCTGTAATCGCAACTATTATTCACACCATTACCAAGCAAATGAGTGTGCGAAATTCAAAACCTTCTTTTCTTTTAATGGAAGAAGCGCCTACCATCCGATTATTGAATATGCATCGTATTCCAGCAACATTACGAAGCTATGACATTGCTACTATTTATGTAATGCAAGATAAAATTCAGAACGATATGATGTATGGCGATAAGGCGAGCAAAGCCATTTTAAGCAATCTCTCTTACCAATTTTTTGGAAAGGTAAATGACCCGGACACCGCCAAATACCACGAACGTTTTTTTGAAATTATAAAAGACCCAACCAAAAGTATTAGCCGAGGACATAACCTTGATTTTGATACTCGAATTACAACTGGAGAAAAGGAAATTCCAAAGATAAGAGCTGATGTTTTCTTCCGTCTGAAGCAAGGAGAGTTCATCACTTATGCTGACGGAAAGGATAAAAAGTTACAGTTCAAATTACAAAGCATTCAAAGAGAGTTTCCCCAGGAATCAAAGCAGTTTTCTCAGACAGATTTAGAGGCAAATTTTGAGAGGGTCTATAGGGAAGCGAAGTCCATTTTTACTTAATCAAATAAGGAATTTCGGGTTATTTTGAGGGATTCGAAAGCATTCTGAAACCCTAAAATAAAATATTATTTTTATTTAGAATAAATACAAATAAGATTTTATATTTGCACTTCACTTACAATCATATGTGCAAATATTTTACGCTTTTTTTCTTTTTATCACTCAATAGTTTCGCCCAAACGTATGAAGTTAAAGGTGTTGTCAAGGATGAACAAGGTAATCCAATTCCTTTTGTAAATTTGGTTACTAATGATAACTCACTATATGGAACGTCAGATAAAAAAGGAATGTTCACCATCTCAAGCGCAAAAAAAGGTGCGTTTATTTTTTCAATAAGCGCCTTAGGCTACAAGACAAAAAAATTACCTTTTACCTTCCCTTCTTCTGCGCTAAAAACCATTGTGCTTCAAGAAAGCGTAGAAAACCTCGATGGCGTTACTGTATTGAGTAAATCACAATCTAAGCGGCAAAACGAGCAACCTATTGCTATTACATCGTTGAGTACAAAAAAACTAGAGAGTCAAGGTTTGGGTGCTGAAGAGATTTTAAAACAATCTTCGGGTGTTGTGGTAAGGCAAACAGGCGGATTGGGCAGTGATATCAGTATTAATTTAAACGGACTGACGCAGAACGCCGTTAGAATCTTTTACGATGGTATCCCTATTGAAGTCTTTGGTGGCGGACTGCAAATAAATACCATTCCTGTTGATGCTTTACAACGAATAGATGTATACAAAGGCGTTATGCCGGTTGAAATAGGCACTGATGCCTTAGGAGGTGGTGTTAATCTTGTACCCAAAAATGACGCAAAAGAATACTTTAGAGTATCTTACCTAGGTGGTTCGTTTAATACGCATCGTGCAAGTTTAAATGGTAGAAAAAAACTATCCGAGCATACATCCTTAGGGCTATCGTCATTCTTCAATTACTCGGATAACGATTATGAGATGCGTAATATTGAAACCATTGTCCCCACAGAATTTGGGGTAGAAACCACAACTATTGATGCAAGACGATTTCACGATAGACATATTTCGGGTTCCGCTGAAGTCTCATTAAGAGTCAAAGATGTGTCTTGGACAGACAATTTTGAAGTTGGAGCAGGATTTTTTACCAGAGATGACCAAATACAAAATGGTATACAACTGCTCAACACAGCTATAGGCGAAGCAACTAGGGCAAGAACTACACTCTCAGCAAAAGTCGATTATAGAAAACGTTTTCTTAACAATAAACTCAATCTAAGATATTACGGTGTTTTGGCAACTACCAATATCAAAACCAACGACAGTACCAATGTAACCTATAATTGGGCTGGAAGCGTCATAGGACCTAATGGTACAGGTGCAGAAATTGCGCCTTTTCCTACCCAAAGGGATGCCAATAACTTAAGTATAGCGCAACGATTAGCGGTTTCTTATGACCTAACCCCTATAACCAAAATAACGCTTTCCGAATTTTTTAGGACAACGGCCATTGAAGGAAATGACCCTGTAGGACCAAGATTAAATATAGGCGGCCAAATTGTTGACCCAAACACAGTGCCTTCAAAATTACAGCAAAATGTATTGGGGCTTCAATTGGAACAACGATTTTTTGACGAAGTCTTTACAGCACAAGCCTTTTACAAGAACTACAATTATTTGGCCGAAACCATAGATATACTGCAAGTCAATGCTACAGAAATTCCGGTGAGGGAAGTATCTCAAAACAACAATGGCTACGGGATGGCCTTAAAATATGAAATCAACGACAACTGGTTTGTAAGGACTAGCTACGAAAGAGCGTTGCGAATGCCCGAGGAAAGTGAGGTTTTTGGAAATTTTGCCGCCATACGTCCCAATTTCGAATTACGACCAGAACAAAGCAACAATCTTAACTTGGGCATTGACTATTCAACTTATTTTAATGATGATACCTATCTAAATATTAGTATCAATGGTTTTCTAAGAGAAAGAGAGGATTTGATTCGTCTAGATGATTTTGGGCCAGAAAGTGCGGTATTTGTTAATGAAGCATCGGTTGATGGTCGTGGTATAGAGGCCAGTTTACAGGTAGCACCCTTTAAAAATCTGGTGTTGAGTGGTAGCTTTACAAAACAGACCAATGAAATTGCTAGTGTTGCCGTAGACCAAGACGATGGTTCCATTGGTGCAGAGGTTCCAAACATTCCAAACCTTTTTTTCAACCTAGGCGCTTCTTATAAGATTCCAAATTTGCTTAAAACCAAGGATAATTTAGAAGTGTTTTGGAACTATTTTCACGTAGACCAGTACAGTATAAATGAAGTACAGGACATAGACACGGCTAATCCAGATTTTATAATCCCAACACAGCGCATACATAATACAGGTATGGTGTACACCTTTAGCGAAACACCTTTATCCATTTCTTTTAATCTAAACAACGTGCTTAACGCCGAGGTGTTTGACAATTGGCGCGTACCAAGACCTGGAATCAATTATACATTCAAAATCAACTATTCAATATTTTAAATTTTACTACAATGTTAAAGAAAAACCATTTTTTAGTAACAATAATGAGTTGGGCTCTAGGAAGTTTACTGTTCATAGGGTGTAGCGACGATGATACCCCAAATCCTACGGGTGAACCAGATGGTACCGAAAATAAAACCACAGGTTATGTGTTAACAGGTACAACGTCTTCGGATACAGCATTGGCGTTATATGTAGAGGAACTACCAGAAGGCGGTGTTGTAGACCTGTCTCAAGGTCAGGATTTTCCACGTTTTTTTCCTTTAACAACGTTTGACAATGCACTATACTTGGCACGACCAGACCAAGGCGCAGGATTCTCTAAATACGTTGTAAATGCAAATGGCGAATTAGAGCTTGAAGGTAACATTAATACGGTTGACGCCTCATCCTTTAGGATAGCGATTAGAGATAGACAAACCGGTGTTTTTCAAGATAGAAATACACCTGATATTATTTCAGTATTCAATCCAGAAACTTTAGAAGTAACAGGGAATATTGATATGTCCCAAGGATTTGTACCCAATGACATTCCACAACGTTACCAAAACTTCTTTTTTAGAGGGGATGATGTTTTTGCACCCATTCGCGGTAATAATGGAACCACATTTACATCGTTCATTGTACACCAAGCAAATTTATCATCAAATACGTTTGTTGGCGATACGCAACGTGAAGGGAACATGGTAAGTAGTATAGAATCTATAGGTAATTATGGGCAAAGCTTTGTAGACGAGCAAGGAACACTCTACATTCCTGATGCAGGAAACTATGAAGGAACAGGAATAGGTGGAAGAGTCAACCGAATTCTTCAAGGGAGTAATGAATTTGATACGAGCTACACCTTTGAACCAGCTTTAGTGCTGAATCCTCAAAATGTATTTTTACCTAATATAACCGATTTCACCTATATAGGAAATGGAAAAGCACTTGCTGGCGTAAATGCGGAAACCCCCCAAGAGGCGATTGATATAGTTCAAAATGCTGGTGGTGTTCAGAATCTTACCCCAGAACAAGTCCAACAAGTATTAGGTATATTGTTTAGTGCCGAGACTGCAAGATGGTGTGTCTTAGATTTACAAGCAGAAACCGTTACCCCGATTCCCAATGTGCCGTCTGTTAGTGCATTCCCATCAGGAAATATTGTAAAGGATGGTGCAGACTATTTATTGCCCGTAGCAAATTCATCAGAAAATGCTTACTACAGATTTAGTGTAGCTACAAATACAGCGGCCAAAGCTTTTGATGTAACTGGTGCTTCAATATCGGGTGCTTTCAACATTGCAAACAATAATGAATAGATAACGTAGAGAGGTCTCAACACTGGGTTTATGAATATTTTCTTAGTAATAACAGGTTCTTTATTTGGGTATAGTACTTCAAAATACTTCCCTACCAATGTGCCATTATTTTCAAAATTGAATTTGAGTAAGTTAGTTAACAGAGCGGCGAGTGCAATATGTTACAGTATTGCACTAGCTCTTTTTATTCTTGAATTTGGTAGTGGTACTGGCACACTAGTATGGTTATTTATAACAACAGTTATATTAAGTACTCTCATTCTGGGATTACCTTATAAATCAAAACTAATATATGCGTTCTTAGGATGCAGCATTCTTTTTTTAATCTTTGATATCGCTTCTTATGCCAGCTAATCAAAAATATTTATCAAGCACAGGACAACGTTGGTTAAAAATTACGGCAGGCATAATCGGTGGCTATTTGGTAACGATGTTGTTACATAATGCCATAGGAATTCATTTAACCAACAAGGGTGGTATTGCATTGACAAGTGCATTTAGTGCGTTTTTTATGTGGGCGGGTCTTATGGTTTGGGCATTTATGAGCAAAAGTGGGTGGAAAATCTGGGGTATTTATCTATCGATAATTAGCGTTTGTTCTATAATTATTTATTTAGGATTATGAAGTTAAAAGCACTAAACCCAAGGGTACACAATATTTTATTCCATACGCACACTGTTGCCGGAATCGTGATTAGTTTTGCACTGTTCGTGATTTTTTATGCCGGTGCTTTTGCTCTATTTAGAGACGAATTGTATCAGTGGGAAAACCACAGGGCAAGACAGGTCAAGATTCAAAAAGTAGATACCGACGAAGTTTTAAGACAGGTTGAAGCGCAATATCCAGATTTTAAGAAAAGTGGTCAAACCAGTATAGTGTACAACAGCGACAGTCAACCCTATATCCAATTTTATGCCGATTTAGAGACTGATGACAAACGCAATAATAGAATACGTGCCCTGATAAATCCCGAAACTTGGGAAATTACAGATAACAGAAAACCGTTGACTACAGTAGGCGAAACACTATACCATTTACATTACTTTGACCAAATCCCAGAATTTGGTATTTGGATTTCTGGATTTGTGTCTTTATTCTTTTTGTTCGCTATAGTTACAGGAGTTTTAATTCATTGGAAAAACATCATCAGAAAATTCTATGCCTTTTCCATAAGAAAGAAACTAAAAAATATCTGGACAGATGCACACACGATGTTGAGCATTATTGGTTTGCCATTTCAAGTGATTTATGCGGTTACAGGTTGTTTGTTCGGCTTGTTAACGCTACTACTGGCACCTTCGGTTGTTTTGATGTTTCAAGGTAGTACCGACCCAATTTATGAAAACATACAACCACAGCGCACGATGCGACCCAACGAGGACGCAAAAAACGCAAATATGTTATCCATTACCAATATCTATGATGACCTGCAAAAAGAATTTCCAAACCACACGATTCAAAACGCACAAACTATTCATTATGGATATGAAGACGCTACCATAAGTTTTAGGATAGATGATGGTAAAGGAATTGTAAATGATGGTAATTTAGTATACAGTTTGGCCAGCGGGGAGCGTATAGCAGAAATCCTACCCAACAACAAAACCTACACCCAAACCGTTTATAATCTAATGACCAAATTGCATTTCGCTACCTATGGCGGAATCTTACTCAAGATGATCTATTTTATTTTGGCTATGATTACTTGTTTTTCCATTATTAGCGGTGTTATGATTTGGAAAACTGCGAGAGATAAAAGCAATTATTCAATGAAACAAAAACGCTTTCATCATCAGGTTACCAAAGTTTATTTGGCTATTTGCCTAGGCTTGTTTCCAGCTACAGCATTATTGTTTATCGCAAATAAAGCCATTCCATTTTCTATTGAAAACAGAGCCTTTTATGAAAATGCGGTTTTCTTCGGCGGCTGGCTGGTTTTAATCCTAATCGGCCTATTTTGGAACGATTTAAAACAGCTCAATGTAAAATACTTAATCATTGGTGGTATCGCTTCTCTATTAATCCCAACCCTAAATGGATTAGTTACCGGAGATTGGTTTTTTATTGCTTTCGCAAAAGCCAAATACATCATCGCATCCATTGATATATTTTGGTTGTTAACAGGAATAAGTGCGTTGTGGATTGCCCATCTTAGTAATCAGTCTAAAGTTAAAAATAGCATTCCGTAGTTCTTAAAAAAGTTCTGTAAGTTAAAAATATAATATTAGAGATAATTCTAATTTGGAAGCACCCCACTTACAACAGGTGATGGATTCTTATAGCTTATACCTGTGCTTGATTAGCAATTCTATAAACAATCACTTATATTATTTAACGTTGCATATTATCAACAAAAATAATATATTTGTGGTAAATATGCAACAAAATGAATTCTAAGAAAGCGGTTTTACTA
>CANMTP010000036.1 GCA_947500845.1 uncultured Aquimarina sp. | reverse complement strand
ATGAAATCAAAAGCTTCAAAACAGAAAATAGCTCAAATAAAAAAGACTGCCTAAATGTTTTTAGACAGCCTCTTTTTCTATCTGCAAAAATTTTAGTTATAAAGCTTTGCCAAGTAATTCTGAAATTTTATTTTCCAGAGCTGAGCCTCTTAAATTCTTAGCGATAACATTTCCTTTTTCATCCAGAATAAACGTAGCCGGGATAGAACGCACTCCATAAGCTCTTGCGATGGGTTCCTGCCAAAACTGTAAATTTGATACGTGGTTCCAGCTTAAATTATCATCTGCTATGGCCTTTACCCATGCTTCTTGTTTTTTATCCAACGAAACCCCGATAATATTTAAGCCCTTGTCATGATATTTATTATAAACCCTTACTACGTTAGGGTTTTCCATTCTACATGGCTTACACCAAGACGCCCAGAAATCTATAATAGTTACTTTGCCCATAGATTCTTTTAATGATAGTGTTTTGCCATCGGGTGTAGGGGCAGAAAAATCTGTGGCCTCACTACCAACATCGATTCGTTTTTGCATAGATTGCGCTAAAGCAGAGCTTATTCTGGCATTAAGATCTTTTCCTATTCGCGTATTTTTTAAGGTATCGTTAAGTAAATCGTACTTTTCTTTGGCATCTTTAGGAGTTAAAATTTTCATATTTACCAAGTCTGCTAATGCAATTATTCCGACAAGGGAGTTAATATTTTTTTGAGCTATCCCTATTCTGTATTCCTTTTCCCTTGCGTTAAGCTCTTCGATTTCTGTTACAATTTTTACTGTTTTTTCAGTTTCATTAAGTTTAGATGCAATTTGATATTTGGTGTTGAGTTTTATTTTTTCATCTCCATACGCTCTAAGAGTTTTAATATAATCAAAAAATAATTCATTTTCAGCCCCTCCCTTGATGATCGAAGACCGTAAACTATCTTTATAAATAGTAATTTTGATAGGATTATTTTCTGCCAAATATAAAACGTTCCCTCCCATATTTTTAAACGTGAGGTAATTGAAATCATAATTTTCAGAAAAAGGAAGAGTGATTTGAAACTTTTCCTGTTTGATTATTGCGGTGTCAATGACTACGGGTCGGTTAGATTGACTAATAGCATTTATATATACTTCGGTACCATCTTCAAATCCAGCGGCGTCAGCAGTTATAGAGTATCCTTTTTCTTTTTCTTTTTGACAAGATACGATCATTAATATTGAAGCTAGTAAAGCAATTCTTTTCATGGGATTTTGTTTTAATTGGCGATAAAAATAAAGAATAGAATGTATATACTATAAAAATTAACTTTTTGATATGGCTTTTGTTAACATAATCCTATGAAGACAATAAACTTAGAAGAAAATCGACTATTGGTGTAACAAAACTCAGTGGGTTTTAGTCTTATTGTAATATATCTTAATTAAAGAGAATAAATAAAAACTTGATTTTAGGTCTAATTATTGATAAATATTTTGTCATAGTATCAATTTCAGTTTCTTAAAATTATATTTAATTAATTGTTAATATTTGTTTAACCAAATTTGATTATATTACTTTTGTTAAATTACCATAAATTACCATAAATTGGCAGATATGAGGGTGTTAGAGCAGGATTTTCCGCTAGATATATGGATAAGTTTTTCAAAATTTTTTGAACAGTATAGGGGCTTTCTTAATAGTGATAATGAACTTCTTAGAGATCGTGCCAAACGAATTTTAAAAATTGTTGAAGAGTATCCAGAACTAGAAGAAGGCATAAAAACTGAAGAGAGGGTACAAGAATTGTTACCCCAAATCCATTTGGTGCTCGAAGATTCGTTTGCTCAAGTCTTACAATTAAACGAAATTAAAATTGCGACAATACCTTTTAACAATACTGTTTTAAAATCTTCGCAACGCTATCAAAATATAATTAATGCTGCAGGTAAAAACTTTGAACCTCAAATAAAAAATTTAGATGAGGATCATTATTTCATCATGGGATGTAGTATTATTCTAAATACCTATTATGGGTATACTATAGATTTTAGAAGGCCTTTCTTTTATGATATTCCTGATGCTAATGGTATAATGAGACATTATCGGATCATGTATAACGGAGATTTCATCGACATTATTAAAACCGATAAAGCCAAAGATATTACAGATGCCGATGTGGCAGAGTTATTAGATAACTTTGACAATGTTGACATATGGAAAGAGAAATTTCCTCCATATAGCTGGATTTTTAAAGGGATAGTTTTGGCCAATATGTTTGATGTTACCACAGATGTTTCTTTATCTGATTTTAAAACCAGTTTGATAAAGTATGATAAGACTCAAGGAGATTTTATAGGTAGTTTTGAAAGTATTTTCAGGGCAATTTTTAATCTACATGAGATCAAGGTTGGTTTTTCTAATTATAATTCAGAAAGTCAATCACTAGAGAGAATACCGTTTAAAAATATTGATAGTTATATTTTATACGACGAGTATTGTGATTGTTGCGAGACAGCGCTTTGTGGAGGAACATATCATTATTTATTCGAGAAATCCACGTATTTTGCAATTTCTGATGTAAAAAAATATCAGAAATCTTCTCCCAAAGAGATCATGTACAAGAATCTGGTAGCGCAAAATATTAATAGCGCCATTTTAGCTCCTATAAAAAGTGAAGGTAAAATGCTTGGAATTTTGGAGATTGTTTCTCCGAACATACATGAGTTAAATAGCATTAATGCAAATAAGCTGCAGGATGTTATGCCTTATTTGGTAGATTCTGTTTTACGCTCTAAAGCTAAGATGGAAAATGAACTTGAGTTGATTATTCAACAGGAATGTACTTCGATTCATCCTAGTGTGCATTGGAAATTTAGAGAAGAAGCTAAACGTTTTATGAGATCAATGGTTGAGGAAACTCCAATTTCGTTTCAAGAAGTTGTTTTTGATAATGTTTATCCGTTATATGGACAGATAGACATTCAAGGTTCTTCCGATGCTCGTAATCATGCAATTCAAAAAGATCTGGTTTTACAGCTCAACGCTATTTCTAAAGTTATCAATAAGGTATTAGAAACAGACTCGCTACCCATATATGAACAATTAAAGTATAGAACAAACCAATATATTGATTCTATTACCGAACAGCTTCAGGTTGATAGTGAACAAAAAATTATAAATTTCATAAAGAAAGACATTACACCTTTTTTTAAGCACCTTAAGAAAAAGAGTAAAGATCTTGATGTGGCTATCGAAGAATATAATAAAATATTGGACAAAAGCTTAAAAACTGTTTATAAGCATCGAAAAGCTTATGATGATTCTGTAATGCTTATTAACAAAAAATTAGCTTCATTATTAGATCAAAAACAAGATGAAGCACAAGGAATGTATCCTCATTATTTCGAACGTTTTAAGACAGATGGGGTTGAACATAACATGTATATCGGTGAGTCTATAACGAAACAAAATAGCTTTAATAGAATTTATCTGTATAATTTAAGATTATGGCAACTGCAGGTCATGTGCGAAATGGAAAATGCATATTACCAAATGAAAAATGATTTACCTGTTCCTCTGGATGTTTCTTCAATGGTATTGGTATTTAATACTTCGTTGTCAGTTCGATTTAGAATGGATGAAAAGCGCTTTGATGTTGATGGTACCTACAATGCTAGATATGAAGTTGTAAAAAAACGAGTTGACAAGTCTAAAATTAAAGGAACTGATCAAAGAATTACAGAAAAAGGGAAATTAGTAATTATATATTCCCAAAGCTCAGACGAAAGGGAGTATATCAAGTATATTAATTTCTTGCAATCTAAGAATTATCTTGAAGAAGAAATAGAAGTTGTTGAGGTTGAAGATCTTCAAGGAGTTACAGGATTAAAGGCTATACGAGTTAATATTCTCTACCATAAAAGTGAAGAAGACAAGGAATTCTATACGTATGAAGATCTAATGAAAGAGCTTAATTAATCACTGAACTTTTTTCTTATATAGCTATTGTAGTGTGTTAAAAGCTATTGCAAATGAAAGTACAGAGGATACAATGCCAATAATAAAGACTGTATAAGTTATTCTTAATATCTTGTATTTTTTGTGTAATACCTTACCTAAGAAATAAAGGTCTTTAATCATAGTGTCATAAATATATTCTTTATCTCCCATTAACTCAGTCATAGCCCATTTATATTCTTCTAGGGGCATCTTATGGAAATTTCCAAAGAACAATAAATTCACTTTTTTCTCTTCAATCTCTTTACGTGTAAATTCTCCACTTGTAACGTTTGGCCGAGTCGCTAATACTGATAAAACTATGGAAACGATACTAAAAAACAAAAAGATTAATGTAGGATAAATCAAATATTGATTAGACGGATTGTCCAATTTAGGAATAAGATTAGATAGTGCCAGAGATATGATAATTGCATTTACCGAAAGTAGAATATTGGCTTTGGTATCTGCAATGTCACTAAGTTTAAGATGATTTCTGAGTGTAACCCTAAATAAAGTTTGTATTCCTTTTTCAGGGCTTTCTTCCTTTAATAATTTTTTTAATTTTTCTTTTTTCTTTTCTTTCTTTCTTTTAGTTTGCTCTTCTATCATTTTAGATAGATTTTCTTCTTTTTTGGGTTGCCAATGAGTAATCGCATATTCTGTGTAATAATGATGCTTGTTCTGAAATAAATCTATATTTGTCTTAAGCCATTGTGAGGTACTTAAGTCATATATATTATTCAATTTAAACTCTTGTCTTAACAATTCACTTGTTTCTCCATAATAATCTTTGGCAAAATGCGAAGCATCTGCATCTCTAATGATTTCTTCCATGAAATCTGTAGGTTTATGCTCCATTTTGGTTGCCATGATTTGCTTACATACTTTGTCGATAATCTCCTGAGAAACATTATGTTTAGCTAAAAACTCCATTGCGATTTCAGCACTGTGTGCTTCATGATTTTCTGAGCTTCTGGAATATCCAGTATCATGCAATAAAGCAGTTAATAATAAAACTTCTTTATCTTCATTAGAGATATTAACATTATCAAGAATTTCTTTTGTACTTTTAAATACTCTTTTGGTATGATCGTAGTTATGATATATGCATGAATTAGGTAATTCTTTTTTAAAAAGTTCTGAAACGAAATTATCTGTTTTTTCAACTAATGAAGACATGTCTGTATTTTTTTCGATAACCAAAATAATTAAAAAAAAGAGATTGTACTCCAGAACAATGAATAAATATAGTAAGATTCTAACTATTTGCACAACTCTACTGTTAAGCTCATGTGCAACGTACTCACCCAAATATACAGTCGAAGATTTCACAAAAACATTACCAGATACTGAAATAGATAAAACATTTTATCTTATTGGAGACGCAGGTGGTGCTAACATGAATGAAAGTACCAAAGGCTTATCGGTACTTAAAAAAGTATTGGATACTTCAAAAACAGAAAATAACTACCTTCTTTTTTTGGGAGATAATATATATCAAAGGGGAATGCCCGAAAAGAAATCACCGAAGAGATCTTTGGCAGAATATCGAATCAATGCACAAATTGAGGCCGTAAAGAATTTCAAAGGAGATATAATTTTTATACCAGGGAATCATGATTGGTACAATAAAGGATTAGAAGGATTAAAGCGGCAGGAAAAGTATATTGAGAAAAGAATTGAGAATAAAGATTCGTTCTTACCAGAAAAAGGATGTCCTCTAGAAAGCATAGAAATAAGTGATCAGTTACATTTAGTAATCTTAGACACACAATGGTTTCTCGTGAATTGGGATAAGCATCCCACAATAAATGATGATTGCCAGATCAAAACTAGAGAAAAATTCTTTCTCGAACTAGAAGGGGAGCTAAAAAAGCATAGTAACAAGACTATTCTTATAGCTATGCACCATCCTATGTTTTCAAATGGACCCCATGGCGGAAAGTTTGCTTTCAATAAGCATATTTTTCCTTTTAAGAAGAAAATACCGCTTCCTGTATTGGGATCACTGGTTACTTTAATTCGTTCTCAAGGCGGAGTTACTTCCCAAGATGTTTCAAATACTCACTATAATAGATTAATAAGAAGGCTTTCTACAATGACTAAGAGCATTGATAAGGTCATTTTTGTGTCAGGTCATGAGCATTCTTTGCAATATATCGAGAGTGATGGTTTGAAACAGATAGTCTCTGGATCTGGATCTAGGGTTTCTGCAGTTTCTTTAGGGAAAGATGGATTATTCTCTTACCCTGACCAAGGATTTGCCATTTTAGATGTATATAAAAATGGAGCTTCTAATGTGCGCTTTTATACTAGTGAGAATGGAAACCCAAAATTGGTGTATCAAACGCAAGTACACCCTAAAAACAAGGATTTTGATTCTAACGTCTTTTCTAATTCTTTTGATAAAGAAATTTCGGCTTCAATTTATGAGAAAGATGAAGTAGAAAAATCAGGATTTTTTAAATCATTATGGGGAGATCACTATCGCCAGGTATACGGAAAAAAAGTAAAAGTGCCCGTTGCCACACTTGATACCCTAATGGGTGGATTCAGTATAGAAAGGCAAGGAGGAGGTCAAGTCACTAGATCGTTGCGCCTTATTAATAAAGAAGGTAAGCGCTATAGTTTGAGAGCCATGAGAAAGAGTGTCACACAGTTTCTTCAAAAAGGAGCATTCAAGTATACGTATTTAGATGATGGGTTTGATGATACTTACACAGAAGATGTACTTTCAGATTTTTATACATCAAGTTATCCATATGCATTTTTGGTGGTTGGACCACTAGCAGATGCAATTGGTGTATATCATGCTAATCCGAAACTGTATTATATACCAAAGCACCCGGCTTTAGGCAAGTATAATGAAAAATTTGGAGATGAAATTTATTTTTTAGAAGAACGTCCAGGGAAAGAGTTCTATGATGAGATTTCTTTTGGAAAACCAGACGATATTGAAAGCACAGATGATCTACTTAGCAAACTACGGAAAGACGAAAAATATCAAATAGATGAAGCGCATTATATAAGAACTCGGCTTTTTGATATGATTCTTGGGGATTGGGATCGACATGCTGATCAATGGAGGTGGGCCCGTTTTGATACCAAAGATGGAAAAGTATACAGGCCCATTCCCAGGGATAGGGACCAGGTTTTTTCAAATTATGATGGATTGATTCTGGATGTTGTAAAATCGGTATCACCACTTTCTCGCAAATTTCAGGTATATGACAAGGAGCTCAAGAAAGTGAGATGGATTAATCAATCAGGTATGCCACTGGATAAAGCTCTGATTCAAAATTCTGTAAAAGAAACCTGGTTAGCAGAAGCAAAGCATATTAAAGAAAATCTTTCAGATGCAACTATCGAAGAGGCATTTAAAAATATCCCCATAGAACTTCTAGATGAAACGATCAAGAAAATCAAGAAAGATCTAAAAGCAAGAAGGGATAATATAGAGGATATTGCAAATCGCTATTATGAATACCTTTCAAGACATCTCATAATTACAGGTACAGATAAAGATGATTTTTTTGAAATTACAAGAGAAGATAACAAAACGATTATAAAAGTTTCAAGAATAAAAAAAGATAAAATCACAAAGCCTTATATAGAAAGAGATTTTGATTCTAGAAAAACTAAAGAGATTTGGATTTATGGGCTGGATGATGATGATGAGTTTGTAGTTAAAGGAAAAGGAAAAAATCCCATTAAGATACGAATCGTTGGTGGTCAGAATAACGATATATATACAATTGAAAATGGAAGAAAAGTAAAGGTTTATGATCATAGATCAAAACCAAATACGATCGAGAAAAGGGGAGGAGCGAAATTTAGACTTAGTAATATCTATAACTACAATACTTATGATTTTAAGAAATATGTGGAAAAAACTAACGCGGTAACTCCTTTTATAGGTTTTAATCCGGATGATGGGCTCAACATTAATATAACAGACATCTTTACGGTAAGAAGTTTTAAAAACGATCCGTACCATAGTAAGCACAAATTTAGAGCTGCATATTATTTTGCTACTGAAGGGTATGATATTGCATATTCTGGAGAGTTTGTTAACGCTTTAGGCAATTGGAATATACTAACTACCGGATTGTATACGAGTGAAAACTTTGCCCAGAATTTCTTTGGTTTTGGAAATAGTACCAATAATGAAGATGATGATTTAGGATTAAACTTTAATCGAGTAAAAATAGGAACATGGGCTGTTGGTTTTGGTATTTCTAAGCGTAGTTTTAATGGAACAGAGTTTTCTGTTAAAGCAAACTATGAAGGAATAGAAGTGCAGGATACTCCTGGAAGAATTATAACCTCTGGATTTGATTTTGTTACTAATGATCCTGATTTCTTTGAGCGCAAGTATTTTGCCAATTTGGATCTGAAATATAAATTTGAAAACTATGATAATCCTGTAAATCCAACTCGTGGAATGTTATTTAGTTTTCAAACTGGTGCAAGAATGAATGTGGATGATACTGATAGAACGTACGGGTATATAATTCCAAAGCTAGGTTTTTATAATGCCATTTCCAGAAATCGAAAATTAGTCCTTAAAACAGATGTTATTGCCCAAGTAAATATTGGCGATAATTTTGAATTTTATCAAGGAGCAACGTTGGGAGGTTTTAACGGATTGCGAGGATACCGGGAAGAGCGCTTTACTGGCGAAAGTTTATTAGCCTTTAGTGGTGATCTACGTTATAGTTTCAATAAATTTAAAACTGGGTTATTACCATTGCAGCTAGGGGTGTTTTCTGGTTATGATATCGGAAGAGTATGGTTGGATAATGAAGATTCAGATACATGGCATGATTCTATAGGAGGTGGATTCTGGATAAACGCAGTTGATACCATAGGAGGACAACTAGGACTATTCAATAGTGATGATGGCCTACGAGTTACTTTCGGTTTTGGATTAAGTTTTTAAGGATATTATTCTTTTTTCTGATTATTTTAAAAAGTACTTATACAGGTTACCTCCGGATTTTTTTCCTCCCTCATCAACAATTAATAATGTGGAGTCGTTTTCAAAACAGATGCCTTCTTTTTGCGAGTAATGGTCTAGTTTTATTTTCTGGACCTTCCCCCCAAATAGATTATCTCCTTCAAAATTGGTAAGAATAAATAGTTTGTTATAGGTAAGCAAAGCTATCTTAGACTTATCTTCATTAATAGCAGCTCCAGTGATAAAACAATCTCTAGAGTCACCACATGCCTCGAATGTGGAAACTAATTTTGCAATATGATCCCCTGCTTTAGCAGGAACTTTATAAAGTTTTGTAGTACCGTCAAAATCTGAACTTCTGTTTTTAGTAAATAAGAACAAGTAATCCTTCAAAAACACAAATGCTTCAATATCGTAATTTCGTTTCTTCTTTTTAGGAGGAAAATCTTCTTGATCTTCTAAGCGAAATCGTATTTCAGATATTGTAGTTTTTTCTGAAGGAAGACCAAAGACTTTATAGATGACTAAATCGTCACGTTTATTATTATTGTTTCCAAAGTCACCAATGTAGATATATCCTTCATGATCGTATGTCAAATCTTCCCAATCTTCATTCTTTGTTTGATGTAAATCTATTTCACTAATAATATCGCCATTAAGGTGTAACCTGAATATGGAATTATCGTTGCCAGAATCATTTATTGTATACATAAAATCATCTCCTGGTAGTTTTGTGATTCCAGAAACTTCACGTATTAATTTTGAAAGATCATTGATGAATATTAGATCGGTATCTTCCATTTTTTGACAACTCGCCATAACAACGTTCAATAAAAGAAGACTAAGAATGTTGGATTTTAGATGTGACATTCAGATGTTTTAAGGTTGATCATAATATGCTTTTGTTTAATACTAACCAAATATTTTTTGTTTCTAAACCCTATCATTAAGCTGCTTTTTCAAATGTTCAAAAATAAATTTATAATAAGCAACGCTATGAGGAACAAAATCTTTAATTTTTTTTGGATTTTCAATAATATTTTTCAGAAAGTCCATTTTAAGTAATCTAACATCAGAAACTTCTTCTTTTTGAAGTGTAAGTTTCTGAATAGGTATAGTTAATTCCAAAAGATATATATGATGAAATTCGTTATCGAAAACTCCTGTTTTAGGAATTTTTTTTGCCAAATGAGTTCCAATAAATTTTAGTTTATCTTTTGTGGCAAAAAGACCAATTTCTTCTTCAATTTCACGAATAGCAGAGTTTTCAGGAGATTCTCCCGCCGCAATATGTCCGGCCACAGAAACATCCCATAACTTAGGAAAAGTATTTTTGTTATCTGCACGTTTTTGAAATAAGATTTCGCCCTTTTTGGTATAAAGCCAAATATGGACACTGGCATGATATAGTCCTAATGCGTGGGCCTTAGATTTAAGTTGAATTTCTCCAGTGGGTTTGCCCGTTTTGTCTAATATGTCGATGAACTCATCTGCCATAACTTAAGACCAAAATATCCTGCTCAATTGAGCAGGATATTTATTTGAATCTATAATCTTTATTTCTTTCCAAAATAACTAAAAGTTTCTCCTTCTTTAATATTTAGTAAACTTTCATAAATAAGCTTAATTACGTTTTCAACATCATCTCTGTGCACCATCTCTACGGTAGTGTGCATGTAGCGAAGCGGTAATGAAATTAGAGCAGAAGCAACTCCGCCATTGCTATAAGCAAAAGCATCAGTATCGGTACCTGTCATTCGGCTAGACGCCATACGTTGAAATGGAATCTTTTTATCTTCGGCAGTATTGATTAGCAACTCTCGCAATCTATTCTGCACAGCAGGAGCATACGAAATTACTGGGCCGTCACCAATTTTTGTTTCACCTTGAGTTTTCTTTTCAATCATAGGAGTGGTAGTATCATGACAAACATCAGTAACAATAGCAACATCTGGTTTGATAGTTTGTGTAATCATTTCGGCCCCACGTAAACCGATTTCTTCCTGTACCGAGTTGGTGATATATAAGCCAAATGGAAGTTTCTTTTTATTTTCTTTAAGTAAACGTGCAACTTCTGCAATCATAAAACCACCCATTCGATTATCAAGAGCACGACAAACAAATTTGTCTTTATTTAGGATAAAAAATTCGTCAGGATAGGTAATGACACACCCCACATGTACTCCAAGCTTCAAAACTTCTTCTTTGTTAGAGCATCCAACATCGATACATATATTATCAAGTTTTGGAGCTTGTTCTTTTGATTTATCTCTTGTATGAATAGCGGGCCAGCCAAAAACGCCTTGTACAATACCTTTTTTTGTATGAATATTTACGCGTTTCGAAGTGGCAATCTGGTGATCACTTCCTCCATTCCTTATTACATAAATAAGACCATTATCAGTAATGTAATTTACATACCAGGAGATTTCATCAGCGTGTCCTTCTATTACAACTTTGTATTTGGCTTTTGGATTAATTACTCCGACTGCGGTTCCGTAAGTATCAGTTATGAAATCGTCTACATAAGGTTTTAGATAATTCATCCATATTTTTTGACCTTCCCATTCGTATCCTGTGGGAGCAGGATTATTCAAATATGTTGAGAGAAACGTTATTGATTTTTTGTTGAGGATGCTTTTTTTAGCCATAATTTATATAATGTGATAATTTTTTTACCAAATTAACAATATTCACATAGATTTCACGCTTTAGAATCTGTTAATTATTACTTTTGAAGTAATTTTGGAGGCCTCATAATCGGTTATGTTTAAAAATCTATCATACATATTATTTACTTTTATTAGTTTAGTACTCAATGCGCAAAAAGAAGAACGAAAATCTATTGATACTTCAAAAGTTGATACTACTGGGTATGTACAATATTATATTGTAGAGGGGGATACCATTCCGCATGAGGCTATAGATCTTGATGAAGTGGTTATTCTGGGTAGACTGAAGTTTAAAGATAGACTAGCCCGAAGAAAATACCTAATTCTTAGAAGAAAGACTCGAAAAGTGTATCCATATGCGAAGTTGGCTTCTGAAAGAATAACTACATTAAATGAAAGATTAGAGGATATTGACTCTAAAAGAAAAAAAAGAAAGTATATTAAAATGCTCCAGAAATATATGGAAGAGGAGTTTACATCTGAACTAAAAAAGCTAACACGTACAGAGGGTCAAATTTTGGTAAAATTAGTTCATCGGCAAACGGGTAAAACCATGTTTAGTCTTGTAAAAGAATATAGAAGCGGTTGGAGAGCGTTTTGGTATAATAATACAGCAAAAATTTTCAATATTTCTTTAAAAAAAGAATATGATCCAATTAACGTGGAAGAAGATTACTGGATAGAAGATATACTGCAACGTAGTTTCCAGTCTAATATTCTAGAGGAACAGAAAACGGCTCTGGATTTTAGTTTTTATGATTTAAGAAATAAATGGACTGATACAATTAAGACAACTACAGTTATAAAAGAGTAAAAGAAAGTTATTAAGTTTCTGATTTTAATGGAAAATTGTTTGAAATTTTTATTCATGTTTTGATTTAATTTGTTATCTTCGTTTTCTATCTTTTTCAAAATCAGGCCCTTTCTAAATTCCTGAAAATTTTCTTAAAAAAGATGTTGTAGATTAGAAAAAGGGGTGTATGTTTGCACCCGCAAAACGGGATTTAGTTTTGCTTTGTTCATTTA
>CANMTP010000035.1 GCA_947500845.1 uncultured Aquimarina sp. | reverse complement strand
ACCCAACTAAACCAAATATCAATATAGATAACCTACAAAGAATTGGGTAAGCCTTAAACCGAACTCACGTTAATTTACGATGAATTAGATCGCTAAATGGTTTTTCTGAAGATACATCTGATTGCTTCGGTAAACAAGAATTAAGTAATAGTATACCCAAACATAGTAGTACGGCAACGACAAAATAATTTCTATAATTCATTTGTATAAATAGTTTTTAATATAACTATGTCAATAAAATATTCTAAACAAATCACCCAAATACAACTGATGTTCTATAATCTAAATAGACCTGTATTTATTAAATTTTTGGTCCTCTGAAAGATGATCTTACTAACCAGTTGAACTCTTTTTTAAGAGGTTTAAACTCAATACTATGTTCGATACTTGCTTTTTTTAAAGCTGTCTTTACAATTTTCTGTTTTTTGTAGGCCTTAATCCCTATGACAATAAGTAGCCCTACAAAACACATCATAATAATAACCATAGTTGTTTTAATGGTATTAAAATCTGATATACTATAATTATTTCCGGCAAAACCAAGATTATAAATCAAAACAGTGCCCAGAACACCAAAAATCACAAATCGTACGTACAAATAAATTTTTTGATAGTCGCCATATAGATCAAGTATGGCTTTCAATTTGGGTTCAGGTATGTTTTTGAGTAGTAGATATTGATTTTCCTGATTAGATGTGCTGTTCATAGTAGTTTACTTTTCTATGTAATTGATTCTTAAGTTTATACTCTGTTTTAATAAATATCTTACATTCTTGCGTACATATTTATGATAAGCAATAAGCTTATTTTTATGACTTTTTAGGTATTTTTTTTCTATTCTTTGATGTGAAACCTATGAATTCTATTCCAAAAGAATCTTGTAAATCACTAAGATCGAATTTATACCTAAGTGTATATAGACAATGACAAGAACAATTTTCTCCATAATCAATATAACTCAATGTAATGGTATCCGTAGCAAGATATGCTTCTCCCAGAAAATGATTACAACAATAGGAAACTACTGTTGCGTCTACAGTTAATATATCATTTTCACGTTTTAGAGATACAATTCTTCGGTGCTCATCATATAAATTATCAA
Organism: uncultured Aquimarina sp.; assembly: GCA_947500845.1. Classification (GTDB taxonomy): domain Bacteria; phylum Bacteroidota; class Bacteroidia; order Flavobacteriales; family Flavobacteriaceae; genus Aquimarina; species Aquimarina celericrescens. The sequence goes on along the minus strand of CANMTP010000035.1, from coordinate 11,641 downwards.
TACTCAGCTCATCTTCACTACAAGGCTCTAGCATCTCCAGGCTAATCGCTCGCACTCCGTTTAAAGAAAGACTGCTTAGTTTTTTAGAATTTTTAAGAAGAGATGTACCTGTAAGTACCTGTGTACTCCATCTGGTGCCAGCCGGCATTACTATAGTATCTGTTTCATATTGATCATGATAATACATTGGTCTTTTTATAAACACAGTGTCATATTTTATTTTTTGAGCATAAATGGAGCTACTATAAAATATCCCTAAAATAATGATCATAGCCTTTATCATAGCTTTGTTTTATTATAAAAAATTAAATTATCCAATACCAAACATTTCGAATCCTCCTAGCATTGCGAAAATTAAGTATATGGCAATCGCAGAAAGTATTGTGGCTACAAAAAATTGAATCCATTTAGCTTGTTTCGACAATACACTTAGTACTAAAAAAATAACAAAGCCTATTAAACTTATAATAAACAATATCCCCGAAATCATAGCTAACAAAAAACCGCCAAGTCCATCGGCTCCATGATCAGCATAATGTATTATCCAATAATACATGATATAGAAGAATATTAATGATATTAAGAAAATCAGAAGAGGTATCTTATATTTTTTAAAATTCATTCGATGAACTATTTTTATTAAAAACATTTAAATTGAACCTTCTTGGTAAAAATAGCCAATATAGATAATGTAGAAGTATCAAATTATAATCTGGAACTTGATTCTTATATAAATAGTCATTCCTTAAAAAGTTGTCGAATTATTTGGGACGTATCCTTTCCTCAAATGTAACCTGAAGACGTTGGATACCAACAAACACTTCATTTCTTGATCAAACTTCATTCTTTTATTAATTCTCATAGAATATTTATCTGTGTTCGTTCGTTACAAACAAAACTTGCTTTCTTATTATGCAACGAATGAAAATTACAGCAGGTCATCAACAAGCGATGCCTTATTTGGTTATTGAAAAAGCCGAAGACTTTATAGATTTTATCAGAAAGATTTTCAATGCACAAGAAATGATTCGTTCCCTTGATACAAATCATAGAATTCGCCATTCAGAAATTAAGATTGGAGATAGTACCATTCTTCTTGCCGAAGCTTCAAAAAGCTATCCATCACATCCAGGGTCAATGTATGTTTATGTTAAAGATACAGACCAGACCTACTATGATGCCATAGATGCAGGATCAAAATCCCTCATGGAACCTATGGAAGAAGATTATGGTGCTCGTGGAGCTGGTTTTGAAGATCCTTTCGGAAATACTTGGTGGATCGCGACTTTGAATTGAAGATATTATTATCTCTTGTAATTTTTTCAACAAAAAGCATCGAGGAACAATCTAACTTGTTTTCTTATAGCAAAGCAAGTCTTTGTTGTAATTCTTCTTTTAAGTCAAAATGATTTTTACTGATCTAAATTTTATATTTTATTAATCACATCCAAGATCACTTCTGGACTGCTCGTCATTATTTGGAAAACAAAAACCAGAGTTTATGGTTTCGGGTACATATCTTCTTAAATTTGGATCTCTTAACCCGTTTTCGATAAAAACGGTGATCTCATCAATCTCCTGATCGGTTAAATCAATAGTGCCAAATTGTGTTGCCAGATTTTCAAATGGCACCTCTGTCGATTGGGGTATTCCATTATTTTTATAAATTACCACATCTTTAACAGAAGTAAATGTTCCCCCATGACCATAAAATCCGTTGTCTATAAGATTATAGAGTGTTGGTGTTTTAAACTTGTAATTATCCTCCTCAATTTTTGTAAAACCTCCCCTTCCTTTTTTAACATTATCAAATCCCAAATCGTCCAGGATAATGGCTTTACCTGTATGATCAAAATCTCCCATTCCAAAAGCATAAAAACCAGTGTCATTTAATGCCGGACCTGTATGACACTCGTAGCATTTTCCATTACCAAAAAAAGCAAGTGCTCCTCTTTTTTCTGCATCACTCATGGCATTAGTTTTCCCTTTTAACCATTCTTGCCATGGAGATTGATTAGCTAATAATGTTCTTTCGTAAGCTGCTATTGCCAATGCTGCATTTAATGTGCTATATCGTTTGTTTTCTTCTATATCGCCAAAAGCTGCATCAAACATTGTTTTATAGCCAAAGGTATTTACAAATTCATCATCTACCAATAATCGATGTACCCCCTGACCTTTTAAGGCTTGTACTTCGATTCCCTGAAATCCTAAGAAGTTTTCCTGAATTTGTCCCCAATTAGCCTCAGTCCCATCATTGGTGCCGGTGCCTCCAAATTGACCATTCCAAAGCATTACATCTTGATAAGCAACATTAAGTATTGTTGGCGAACGTAATGGTTGAATATCGACAGATTCAACTGGTACATTCGGGTCGATGGTTCTTTCGTTTCCATTAAATCCAAAACCGATACCACACTCGCCAATACCTTGTCGTAAACCAGAACTAAATCCAGCACTGGCTTGATGACATGAAGCACAAGAATAGGTGCCTTTCATCTCTTCTATTTTAGGATTTCTACCAAGTGCCGTTTCATGTAGCAATAGTTTTCCCAAAGTAATTTTTGCATCAGTAATCGGGTTCTGGGGGTCCTGAGGAATCTTTGCATAATCATCACTATTGGGCAGTGTATAATAAAGGAGCCCTTTTCCTTCAGAAATATCAACAAGACGCGTTCTTAATTCAGTATCTAGATTTGACACTACAGGCACATAATTATCATCATTAGCGCAAGAAAATAAAATTAATGTAATACTAGTGAGTGTAATTATTCTTCTCATAAATTCCCCTTTGTTTTGTTATAGGTTTGGTTTTTTGTTTTGTGATTGTTTTTCAGGCACGAAAGTACCAAAAACCTATACAAAGTAAAAGGGGAAATTACCCCAAAGTTTTCACGTAATCATTTTGTACTCATCAGTGAAAATATATTCATGATCACCAATGAAACCAAAGCAGGTACTAGCCATGCAAGACTATAATTGCCAAATGGAAGTATATCTAATATTGGTTGCACTTGTTCTTTAAATCCTATGGAAGCAAAAAAATCTGGGATACTAAATACAATGGTTACAACAACAACAGTTTTGAAGACTAATGGAGTGGTTAACTTTTCTGTTAGAATATTTAAAAGTATTAAAACAATAGTTACAGGATAAATCAACATTAAGGCGGGGATAGCTACATTAATAATATAGTTAACATCAAACTGACCCATTAAAATTCCCAGAATGCTTCCGGTAATAGCAGTGATTACATAAGCTTTTTGAGAATTTCCGAAGATTCCTTTCATAAAATCCGCTGTTCCGGTTACTATTCCGACAGCAGTCGTAAAACAGGCCAAGGCAACCAAGATACTTAAAAGTACCTTTCCTATATTTCCTAATGTCTTTAAACTTAATCCTGATAGTAATTCTGTTCGGGTAACATCTGGTTCAAATTCTGAGTAAAACAACGCACCATTATAAACCATCCCCATATAAATAATTAAAAGACCAATACCTGCAACAATACCCGATTTTATCATCAAATTACGGTTTCTCATCATATCATTTTCTCCTTTAATTTTTAAAGAAATAATGATTACTCCTCCTACCACTACAGCACCGATTGCATCAAAGGTTTGATAGCCCTCCAGCAAACCATGAATTACAGGCGTTTGAAAATTTAGCTCTGCAACAGTGGCTTCTGTTGCAAATATCCCAATACAAACAACACTTATAATAACAATAAATATGATGGGAGATAAAAACTTACCTAACAAACTCAAAACTTTAGATCGATTAAGCACAAAAACCAATACCAGGGCAAAGTAGATTCCACTTGTTACCCACGAACTTATATCAAAAAAAGGTTGGATTGCCATTTCATGAGTGACAGAAGCTGTCCTAGGAGATGGTAAAGCAATAGAGACACTATATACTAGCAGACAATAAATCAGACTAAAAGTAGGTGAAACTTTTTTTGCAAAATCTAACATTGTCCCCTGTAGCTTTGCATGTGCAAAGATTCCTAACAACGGAATAATAACTGCAGAGACTGCAAACCCAACTGTAACTAAAAACCAAGCATCTCCCGCCTTAAAACCCAATAGCGGAGGAAGCATTAGATTTCCTGCACCAAAAAACATCGAAAATAATGCAAATCCCGCAACGAAAGTTTCTTTATTAAATCTCATTTAATTAGGTTTATGTGCCTAAAAATAGAATTTCAAAATGATTTTAACGTATAAAGGGATCAAAATAAATTATAATATAGTCGGCAAGGGCAGATCAATAGTTTTTTTACATGGTTTTTTAGAGAATTCTACCATGTGGAAAGAAACAGTTGCTCTTTTTTCAAATCAATATCGCTGTATCTCTATCGATTTGTTAGGTCACGGCGATACAGAGTGCTTAGGGTATATTCATACAATGGAGGATATGGCTTATGCAGTTAAAGCAGTATTAGATCATCTTGAAGAGTCAAGTGTAATATTGGTAGGTCATTCAATGGGGGGATATGTTGCACTTGCATGTGCTGAACTTTTTCCAGATTTAGTTAGGGGATTAGTCTTGCTTAATTCTACATCTTTCCCTGACAGTGAAGAGCGAAAACTAAATCGTTCCCGAGCCATTAATGTAGTCAAGAAAAATCCTAATGCATATACAAGCTTGGCAATCTCTAATTTATTCGCAGAAAAAAATCGATCAAAACTAGTCAAAGAAATTGAAGCGATTAAAAATCAAGCTTCAAAAACCCCATTGCAAGGAATAATATCTGCTTTAGAAGGAATGAAAATACGAAAAGATCGTACATCAGTTTTATTTAATTTTAAAGGTCCTAAAATCATCTTTTCCGGAAAGAAAGATCCTGTTTTGGATCATAGGCAAAGTATTAGGGAAACAGAACAGCTCCAGATCGATCTAATTAGTTTTGACGGCGGTCACATGATCTATATCGAAAACAAAGAAAAATTTCTATCAGAGTTAGAGAATTTCTTGAAATTATTCGAATAAAACAAAAATATCAGTACCAATGGAATATAGATGAAATACACTTTTTACGGACTTAAAGCCACCAAACGGCATTGTTTTAGTTAAAAATCAATATGTTAAGACAAATTTTTCTTACAAAAACATTGTTAATTAGAAAAAAAATATTATTATTGTATTGATAGTGAACCCTTAACCTTTTTCTATGCATTAATACCCTCAAACAATAATGAAAAAATCTACCCCCAATTCCGCTTTCTCTTTTTCAAAAATTTACTGCTCACTTTTTGGTCACGACTATGTTCTTAGTAAAAATGTAACACATCACATCAAAGAATATTCTTGTTCACATTGTGGAGAACAAGCTACAACAAATAGTAGAGGCCGATTAGAAATAATGACTCCAAAATTAAAAGAGATCAATGATGCTTTGGCTTCTGTCCATGCCAAAAAAATTACAAGACGTAAGTCCAATAGTTCTTTTCAAGCGGCATCATAATTATTCATTAATAGGATTCCATCCTTGAGCTTTTAGCTCTATTTTTTCATTTGCCCTGGTCACCAAGCCGATCCCGCTTTTTTCATCGGTCATATGACCAATAATTGTTAAATTAGGATTTGCTTTAATTTTTGGATAGTCCTCTTGTTTTATGGTAAATAGCAGCTCATAATCCTCTCCGCCACTAAGTGCAACTGTGGTGCTATTGAGTTTAAATTCTTCACAGATAGAAATTACTGCAGGATCCAATGGTATTTTTTCTTCAAATAAACTAACTCCAACTTTTGATTGTTTGCAGAGATGTATCACTTCAGAAGATAATCCATCACTAATGTCAATCATACTGGTAGGCATTACCTCTAATGCTTTGAGAAGTTCTGGAATATCTTTTCTTGCTTCAGGTTTAAGCTGTCTTTCAATGAGATAAGTATATCGATCCAGATCGGGCTGTGAATTTGGATTTACCTTAAACACCTGCTTCTCTCTTTCTAACACCTGTAGTCCCATATAGGCCGCACCTAAATCACCAGTTACTACTAAAAGATCATTATCCTTTGCTCCGCTGCGATAAACCAAATCATCTTCTTTAGCATAGCCAATAGCCGTTACACTAATAATCAATCCAGTGGTTGACGAAGTTGTGTCACCACCAACAACGTCTATGTTATAAAGTTTAGCGGCGGTATCAATCCCAGCATATAATTCTTCTAATGCTTCTAGAGGAAATCTGTTCGAAACCGCAATAGAAATGGTAACTTGCGTTGCGGTTGCATTCATTGCATAAATATCAGAAAGATTGACGATCACAGCCTTATATCCTAAATGTTTTAAAGGAACATACGATAGATCAAAATGAACTCCTTCAATCAATAAATCTGTAGACAATACACATTTTTTATTCTTAAAATCTAAGACAGCGGCATCATCTCCTATTCCTAAATTTGTCGATTTTTGTTTGATCTTAAAATTTTTGGTCAAATGATCAATCAATCCAAATTCTCCTAAATCAGATATCTGCGTTCTCGATGTATTTTTGTCTTCAATCATTTTGCAAAGGTAACTAATTGTCTTATTTCTTTTGTAGATTATCTATTCTATAACAAATGCTTATTTTAACATTTGTTATATATATGTTAGCATTCGTGAATAAAATCTACTTATGTAGTATATTTGCAACTCATTTAGAATTAATCTATTTATAAAGAAGTATGATTAAGGTATCAGACATAGCAAAAAATAAGGTCGTCGAGTTGATGAATGAAGATGGGTACAGTGCTACTACCGACTATGTAAGAGTTGGAGTTAAAAGTGGCGGATGCTCTGGTTTGTCCTATGACCTACAATTTGATAAAGAACAACAAGAAGGTGATAAAGTATTTGAAGACAATGGCGTAAAAATTATTGTAGATAAGAAAAGCTTCCTATATCTTATTGGTACTACCTTAGAATATTCAGGAGGTTTAAATGGTACCGGCTTTGTTTTTAATAACCCAAACGCTAGTAGAACCTGCGGTTGCGGAGAGAGTTTTTCCCTTTAGATAGATAACATACTGGATTTCCAGTAAAAAAAATCCTGAAACAAGATCAGGAATAAACAGATGGCATATACAGAAGACGATTTAAAAAAGGAGTTAGAAACCAAAGAATACGAATACGGGTTTTATACAGATATAGAGTCTGATACATTTCCTGTGGGTCTTAGTGAAGATATCGTTAGAGCAATTTCTAAGAAAAAAGAAGAGCCCGAGTGGATGACCGATTGGAGACTTGAGGCTTTTAAGGCCTGGAAACAGATGAAAGAGCCAGAATGGGCAAATGTAAATTATGAGAAACCTGATTTTCAAAATATATCGTATTACTCTGCTCCCAATAAAAAGCCAAAATACAATAGTATCGATGAGGTAGATCCAGAATTATTGGAGACCTTTAAAAAACTAGGTATTTCTCTTGAAGAGCAAAAGAAGTTAGCCGGGGTAGCAGTTGATATTGTTATGGACTCGGTTTCTGTGGCGACTACTTTTAAAGAAACATTGGCAGAAAAAGGTATCATTTTTTGTTCAATTTCTGAAGCCATACAGGAACATCCAGAGTTAGTGAAAAAACACATTGGTTCTGTAGTCCCACAAAAAGATAATTTTTATGCTGCATTAAATTCTGCAGTATTTAGTGATGGTTCGTTTTGTTATATTCCTAAAGGAGTACGATGCCCGATGGAGCTGTCTACCTATTTTAGAATTAACCAAGCGGGAACCGGTCAGTTCGAGCGTACGTTGGTTATCGCCGATGAGGGAAGTTATGTAAGTTATCTGGAAGGTTGTACGGCTCCCTCGCGAGATGAGAATCAATTGCATGCAGCTGTCGTAGAATTAATCGCTCTAGACAATGCAGAAATTAAATACTCAACCGTACAGAATTGGTATCCTGGTAATGCCGAAGGAAAAGGTGGAGTCTATAATTTTGTGACCAAAAGAGGTATTTGTGAAACCAATGCCAAAATCTCCTGGACACAAGTAGAAACAGGCTCTGCTATTACATGGAAATATCCGTCTTGTGTGCTTAAAGGAGATCATTCGGTAGGAGAATTTTATTCTATCGCTGTAACCAATAATTTTCAGCAAGCAGATACCGGAACGAAAATGGTACACTTGGGTAAAAACACTAAAAGTACTATCATCTCCAAAGGTATTTCTGCCGGAAAATCACAAAACAGCTATCGAGGACTTGTGCAAATAAACAGTAGAGCAACAAATGCTCGTAATTTTTCGCAATGTGATTCTTTATTGATGGGCAATGAATGTGGCGCACATACGTTTCCTTATATAGAAGCAAAAAACAAAACTGCTCAGATAGAACATGAAGCTACTACAAGTAAAATAGGCGAAGACCAAATTTTTTACTGTAACCAGCGTGGTATCGATACCGAAAAAGCGATTGCTTTGATTGTTAATGGTTTTAGTAAAGAGGTGTTAAACAAATTGCCTATGGAGTTTGCTGTAGAAGCACAAAAACTTCTGGAAATTTCTTTGGAAGGTTCTGTTGGCTAAATTGTGTAACCATCAAAAGTATATAATGAAAAAATCTTTTCTTCTCATTGCCATTAGTTTATTAATTCTATCATGTAAAAAAGAAAAATCTGAAACCGAAAACATAGAGCCTAGTTTGATTCGAGGCGAATTTATTTTGATTGATGGTGCGGCAGTAATAATGGGGAAGGATTTTATTTATGGTGTGATTATCAACGAAATGACCAAAGAATTGGCAGAAAAAGTTGAACCATTACAGCGAGAAGAATATGATATGGTTCCGGTTGTAATAAAGGGGATAATTAGACCGAATGATTCGAATGGTATAGAAAAATGGAAAGAAATAGTAGAAATCAAAGAAATCATTGGGGTAAGTGCTCCCACCTCGGAGTTGCCTACCAAAATTAATTCATCAGAAGCTGACGAAAGCCCTAATGATGTAATTAAAGAAAAATAAAATATATAAACGATATTTAGAGTTAGAAGATAAAAGAAATTATACAGCATGTTAGAAATAAAAAATTTACACGCTAGTGTAGAAGGAAAAGAAATTTTAAAAGGCTTGAACTTGAATGTCAAGGCCGGTGAAATTCATGCCATAATGGGTCCTAATGGTGCAGGAAAAAGCACTTTAGCCAATATTGTAGCGGGTAAAGAAGAATACGAAGTAACAGATGGAGAGATTCTATTGGAGGGGGAAGATATAGAAGAATTAGCTGCCGAAGAACGAGCCCACAAAGGTGTTTTCTTATCGTTTCAATATCCTGTAGAAATTCCGGGAGTTACGGTTACAAATTTTATGAAAACCGCTATTAATGAAACTAGAAAAGCACAGGGTCTTGAAGAAATGCCAGCAAAGGACATGCTGAAAAAAATTCGTGAGAAATCTGAGTTACTGGAGATCGATCGTAAATTTTTATCTCGCTCTCTTAACGAAGGATTCTCTGGTGGTGAGAAAAAACGAAACGAGATTTTTCAAATGGCAATGATGGAGCCAAAATTGGCTATTCTTGATGAAACCGATTCTGGACTGGATATCGATGCCTTAAGAATAGTAGCAAATGGAGTTAATAAATTGAAAAACCAGGATAATGCCATTGTCGTAATTACGCATTATCAAAGATTGCTAGAATATATTGTTCCAGATTTTGTGCATGTATTGTATGATGGTAAAATCGTAAAGTCCGGAACTAAAGAATTAGCCTTAGAGCTAGAAGAGAAAGGATACGACTGGATTAAAGAAGAAATAAAAATTTAATAAGTTTAAAGTTTTTTGTTTTAAGTTTCAAGTTATGGCAAGAAGCTAGAAGGTTTGAAGATTTAGAAATTTGGCAAGAAGCTAGAAGGTTAAGTAAAAAAATTATTTACATAGTACAAACTTCAGAATTACAAAAAGATTATAGACTTAAAGACCAAATAAGAGCAGCATCAGGTTCTGTAATGGATAATATTGCTGAAGGTTTTGAAAGAGATGGAAATTTGGAATTTAGACAATTCTTGTCAATAGCCAAAGGATCTGCTGGAGAAACAAGATCTCAATTGTATAGAGTCTTTGATTCTGAATATATTGATGAAGAAACCTTAAAAGTTTTAGTGAGTGATTATGAGACCTTAAGTAAGAGGATTTGTGGTTTTATAAGCTACTTAAACAAAAAGGAATATATGGGTAATAAATTTAAAAAATCTGAGACCTGAAACTTGAAACTGTTTCATTAGAAACATAAATATGAAATTAAAAATGGAATTGAAAGAAAAATTAGTATCTTCTTTTTTAGCCTTCGAAGACACGGTTGACATAGACGCTCCGGTTCATGATATCAGAAGCCAGGCAATCAAAGTTTTTGAAGAAAAGGGATTTCCTACCAAAAAAGAAGAAGCCTGGAAATATACTTCTCTAAATGCAATTCTTAAACATGATTATAGTGTTTTCCCGAAAGAAGAAAATGCTTTAGAGTTCAGGGATGTAAAAAAATATTTCCTTCATGATCTCGATACCTATAAAATTGTATTTATAGACGGTAAATACTCTTCTCATCTTTCTGAAACTACTCATGACAAGATTGATGTGTGTTTGATGTCTGCTGCATTAAACAGAGATAAATATAGACCAGTAATTGAAAATTATTTCAATAAAATAGCCCGTCAGGATGGTCTTAGCTCCTTAAATACAGCTTTTTCTAAAGAGGGTGCCTATATTTATATTCCAAAAAATAAATTTGCAGATAAGCCCATTCAGATTATACATTTTTCTACTGGAAAAGAGTCTTCTCAATTATTACAGCCTCGCAACCTGATTATTGCTGAAGAAAATTCTCATGTTCAAATCATCGAGCGTCATCAAAGTCTTACCGATAATCCTGTATTAACTAACTCGGTAACCGAGATTTTTGTGGATAAAAGAGCTCATGTAGATTACTATAAAATTCAGAACGATAACCAACTTGCTTCCTTGATTGATAATACATATATCGAGCAACAAGCACAAAGTTTGGCGTCTGTACATACATTTGCCTTTGGCGGGAATCTTACCAGAAACAATCTAAATTTCTTTCAAAAAGGAGAAGGTATCGATTCTGTACTTAATGGAATAACCATTATAGAAGGAAAGCAACACGTAGATCACAACACTTTAGTCCATCACACAGAACCAAACTGTGAAAGTCATCAGGACTATAAAGGTATTTTTGACGAAAAGGCTACAGGCGTTTTTAATGGAAAAATAATCGTGAATAAAGAAGCACAAAAAACAAACGCTTTTCAGTCTAATAATAATATTTTATTGAGTGATAAGGCAACGATTAATTCAAAACCTCAACTAGAAATTTTTGCAGATGATGTGAAATGTTCCCACGGTTGTACCATAGGTCAATTAGATGAAAATGCTCTATTTTATATGAGATCTCGGGGTATTGGTGAAAAAGAGGCCAAAGCTTTGATGATGTATGCTTTTGCGAACAATGTATTAGAAAGTGTAAAAATACCAGAATTAAAAAGTAGAATCAATAAACTAATTGCCAATAAACTGAATGTAAATATTGGTTTTGATTTGTAATACATTTCGACTTAAAAGACAAAGAGGCTGTCTAAAAAGGCAGCTTCTTTTTTTGATAAGATTTGTTGTGTTTGTATTTTTAGGTATGAAACGCAC
>CANMTP010000034.1 GCA_947500845.1 uncultured Aquimarina sp. | reverse complement strand
TACTTAAATATACTAATTCTCTGCTTTTTCTACAATAAATTATTAAAGTTTCTTATCCCGAACTCACGTTAATTAGATATTATACTTATGAAAATCTTAGTTGTAGGAGCAACAGGAACCATTGGCTCTGCTATTTATAATAGCTTTAAAGGCGCTGGGTACGAAGTATTTGGAGCACACCGACACAGTGACTCCCATCCCATCGACATTACCAACAAAGAGTCGATCGCCAATATATTTAAAACACTACCAAAATTAGATGCTGTCATTAATGCTGCAGGTACAGCTTCCTGGAAACATCTGGCAGAACTTACTGAAGAGGATTATTATATAGGAATACAAAGCAAACTTATGGGGCAGGTAAATCTTGTACATATAGCCCAGGATTATCTTGCAGATAAGGGTAGTATCACGCTTACCACTGGTATTCTTGCAGAGCATTATGAACCTAATGCAGTGGCCCTGTCCTTAGTGAACGGAGCATTACATAGTTTTGTAAATGCTGCATCTAACGAATTAGAACGCGGAATTCGTCTGAATGTAGTTGCTCCCGGTGCTATTTTAGGAGATTTTCCAGCAGATCAAAAGTTTGCTGGACATTTTCCAATATCCATTGAAAAAGCTATCAAATTGTATCAACGAGCATTAACAGAAAATATCACAGGTCAAATCTTAAAAAAATACTAGTTTGAAAATACCAATTTATCAAATCGATGCCTTTACTCAAAAACTTTTTAGTGGTAATCCGGCAGCTATTTGTCCTCTACCCTACTGGTTGGATGACAAAACCTTACAAAATATCGCCATAGAAAATAATTTGGCAGAAACAGGTTATTTTGTTAAAAAAGATGATCTCTATGAAATACGATGGTTTATGCCGCATGCCGAAATAGATCTATGTGGTCATGCTACTCTGGCTTCAGCTTATGTAATCTTCAATTATTTGGATACCAAAATTAATGAGATTACATTTTCTTCAAAAAGCGGAATTCTAAAAGCTGCTAAAGAAGAAAACGGATCTATAACTTTAGATTTTCCTTCCAGACCTCCTAAGCAAGTCAAGATCCCGAAGGAAATTTTTAATGCATTAAAGGCAAAACCTTTAGATGCTCATGCTTCAAGAGATCTTGTAATAACCCTTTCTTCAGAAAAAGAGGTGCTTGATGAAAATCCTAAACTCGAATTATTAACAGATTTACCATATTTAGGTATCGTAATTACAGCCAGAGGTGAAGACTCAGATTTTGTGTCTCGTGTTTTTGATGCCAATGCTCATGTATTGCCAGAGGACCCGGTTACAGGCTCTACACATGCTTCTTTAGTACCATTTTGGGCCGAAAGATTAAATAAAACCAGACTTAAAGCCTTTCAGTTATCAAAAAGAGGTGGAGAATTAGATTGCAGATTAGAAGGAGATCGCGTTTTTATAAGTGGATATTCGGTTCCTTATCTACAGGGAGAAATTGAAATATAATTGTAAAAGTGAGTCAGATATGAAAACTATTGGATTGATTGGCGGAATGAGTTGGGAATCAACTGCAATTTATTACGAATTAATTAATAAGCAAGTGAAAAAGTTGTTAGGTGGTTTCCACTCGGCTAAATGTATCTTAACCTCTGTCGATTTTGCAGAAATTGAATATCTTCAGCATAAAGATGATTGGGATGGCTTAAATCAATTAATGGTGAATGCGGCAAAACAATTAGAAAATGCAGGAGCCGATTTATTCATTCTTTGTACGAATACGATGCATTTGTGTAGTGAAGAAATGACAAAAAATACCTCTGTCCCATTTTTGCATATTGCTAAAGCAACCGGTGAAGCAATAAACAAAAAAGGTATGAATAAAGTAGCTCTTTTGGGCACAAAGTTTACGATGGAAAAGGATTTCTATAAAAATTCACTGAAGGAATATGGAATAGAAGTCATTATACCAAATAAGGTTGATAGAGATATTGTTCACCAAATCATATATAAAGAACTGGTTTTGGGAACTGTCCGGGATACATCAAAAAAAGAATTGATTAGAATCATAAAAACATTAGAACTTGATGGTGCGAAAGGTATCATTCTTGGGTGTACAGAACTACCTATGTTGATACAACAAAAAGATGTGAATATTTCAGTATTTGATACTACAAAAATCCATGCAGAAAGTGCTGTTAAATTGGCTTTACAAAATAAAGCAATTAGATTATAATCAAACCAACATGACAGAATTAAAAAATAAGCAGTGGATATATTCAAAACGTCCTGAAAAGCTAGTAGATGATAGTCATTACACATTAATCGAAAAGACTTTAAAGCTATCAGATCTAAAACCTGGCCTGGCATTGATAAAATCAGAATATTTTAGTATCGATCCATATATGCGTATTCAGCAATCTGGAAAAGAAACCTGGGAAGAACCCCATCCACTTAATACGGTTCAAGGAGGTGCGGTCATTGGACAAATCGTAGAAATTAATGATCCTGAATCTGACTTGAAAAAAGGAGATTGGGTTTTATCGTACACCGGTTGGCAAGAATTTGCAATAACAGAAACAAATTCACTTAGAAAATTAAACCCAAAGGAAGTACCTGTAAGTACAGCTCTAGGAATATTAGGTATGCCGGCACGTATTGCATATTTCGGACTTATTGAGGCAGGGAAACCCAAGAAAGACGAAACGGTCGTAGTATCAGGTGCCTCAGGAGCTGTTGGACAAGTAGTAGTACAAATAGCAAAAATCAAAGGATGTAGAGTAATTGGAATTGCCGGATCTGACGAAAAAACAACTTTTTTAAAAGATACGCTCGGTGTTGATGAAACAATTAATTACAAAAAATATCCTTCGATCAGACAAATGAAAAATAAACTTTCAAAAGTTTGCCCAGAAGGAGTTGATATTTATTTTGATAATGTGGGCGGGTATATTACAGATGCTATTTTTGAAGTTATAAACGTACATGCAAGGATTATCATTTGTGGGCAAATATCTCAATACTCAGGAGGATTAGACAATCCCGAGTTGGGACCACGTTTTTTGCATAAAATGCTTTATAAAAGAGCCACTATACAAGGAGTTCTGTCAAGGGATTATAATTACCGTATGGATGAAATGCTCAAAGAAATGACTCCCTGGGTAAAAGATAAATCAATAAAATACAAAGAAACAATAGTGGAAGGGTTTGAAAATCTTCCAAAAGCTTTAAACATGCTCTTTTATGGAGAAAATATGGGAAAACTGATTGTAAAAGTATAACAATCCATACTAATCCATAAACAACTGATTGATCTTGGATCTTAACTTTCGCTTATAATCCTCTTCTAACCAATCCCTGTAGTTCTTGGTACTTTTACTAATACAATATGAGTATCTTTTAACTCTAAACTCTATATCTTTATCCAATAACCTGCTAAGAATACGGGCATCAAAAACGTCCTCACTATTTTCTGCACACATTCTAGCATGCTGTTCTATAGATTTTTCGAGAACAGTTAGACTTCTCAAGTTATATTTTTTGGTTTTTGAGTATTCTTCTTCAATATCAAATTCTATGTCTGTTGATTCGGTAAATTCTTTTCTAATCTCATCCGGCATGACATATTTAAAATTTCTTTCTATCTCTTCATCTCCTACCAAATTATCGTAATAAAAATCAGGAGATCTAAATATCGATTGCCAGTCTACTTCAGCATTCCAAAGTCCGAACCTTGCCGTGTTGTTACCCATATCTACAATTGTAAATTCAGGTTTAGTGGGTAAAATTCGAGATCCCCTTCCTATCATTTGAAAATATAAGGTTAATGATTTTGTAGCCCTATTAAGAATAATGCTTTCAACAGTAGGTTCATCAAATCCAGTCGTTAAAATACTTACCGAAGTCAAAATAGCATCATCTGTATTTTTAAACCAAGCGAGAATATCTTCTCGTTCCTGCCTGCTATTTGTATTGTCAAGATGACGAATAGGATATCCAGCTTTTTTAAAGGTATCATAGACATAAATTGACGTATTGATACCATTATTGAAAATCAGGGTTTTTTTACCTAATGATCGTTCTTCATAAGCCCTTAAAAGCTTATCTTGCATCATCATGTTGGTATACAACTCCTCAGAAGACTTTACGGTGTAATCACCATTCATTCCTATTTTTAAAGAACCTAATCCTACATCATAAGTATATGTAACCGGCTTTGCCAGAAAACCATTACCTATCAAAGAATTTATGGTATCACCAACAATCAACTCATTATAATTATCTTTCATAGGAAGTTTCATGTTAGAGCTAAGTGGTGTAGCGGTAACTCCAAGAATAAAACACTTACCAAAAAACTTAAATAGTTTCCTAAACGAATTATAATGTGCTTCGTCAATAATAACCATTCCAATATTATGTAACTCTAACTGGTCATCATTAAGCCTGTTATTAAGGGTTTCTACCATGGCTACAAAACACATATATTCCCCCTGGTCGTACAATTCTTTAACAGAACTATTGATGATCTTATTCTTAACCTGAAATTCGGTAAGCATATTAGATGTCTGACCACAAAGCTCTATTCTATGGGTAAGAACTACGACTTTTTTTTTGGTAGTTTTTATGTAGCGTCTTACAATTTCTGAAAATATAACCGTCTTTCCACCCCCGGTAGGAAGCTGATACAACAAGTTATAGCTTTCAGGAAACTCCTCGACACGACTAAATATTTTGTCGATATCTCGTTTCTGATAATCATAAAGGACCTTTTGTTCTTTCTTTTCTATCTCTATAGGTGACAATAGTGGGCTCTGTTAAAAAATAAGCTACAAAATTAAGCACTTTAAGAAGTTATACGAAACAATTAAGCAATTATATTTCTTCACTCTAATAGTACGAAATGTTAATTATTCATAATTCCTTGATTCAAAACCCTGTCTTCCTTTAATTTTGAGTCTTAGAATTTAAGTACAATCTATGAATAAAACTGACAAAGATTTAATTCCTGTTCAGGCCCTGTTACTTCCAAAATCCATATTATATACAGGTAAAATATTAAATTGGATCTCACCTTTTTTAGCTTCCAGATTTGCCGCAAGAATATTCTTAACTCCTTTTGGTTATGAAATACCGGAAAGAGAGAAGATAATGTATCAAAAAAGTAAAAAAGAGCTTATTTGTATAGAAAAAATTAACAGGGAGGTAATGGTATATGAATATGGTCAATCTCAAAAGAAAATATTGTTGGTTCACGGTTGGTCTGGTAGCGGCACACAACTATCAAAAATTGCTGATAAACTACTCGAAAAAGGATATAGTACAATAAGTTTTGATGCTCCGGCTCATGGCAAATCACCTGGAAAAAGAACAATGCTCCCCCATTTTTTGGAGACTATTGATCATCTTGAAAAATTATATGGCCCTTTTGAGGCTGCAATTGGACATTCCCTTGGCGGAATGTCTTTACTCAGAACTACCGGGCAGGGTTTATCAATTAAGAAATTGGTAATCATTGGTACGGCAAATAGTATTACTGCTATCACTAAAAATTTTGCTAAAAACCTACAGCTTAGTAAAAAAGTGGCAGGCCTATTAAAATCATATTTTGATAATAGATATGGAGAAGATCTTGATAATTATTCTGGAGCAGTTTCGGCAAAAGAAGTTAAAATACCTACCCTTGTCGTACATGATAAAAACGATGTAGATGTGCATTATAGCTCTGCTTATGAAATACTGGAATCTCTCCAGAAAGGAGAACTTTTGCTTACCGAAAAATTAGGACATCGAAAAATATTGGGAGATGAAAACGTGATCACCAAAATAGTCAAGTTTTTAAATGAATAACAATTATTTGTATTAGAACACATATTTTTTCGACTAATACAGTATTTTAGAATTAAAATTATAGCTATGAAAAAGTTAATGTATATACTTATTGTATTCCAACTTATAAGTTGTTCTGGAACAGCACAAAAGGGAGATAAGACTGAAGAAAAAACATATCCAGTCTCTAAAACCAAAGCTGAATGGAAAGAAGTCTTAACATCAGAGCAATTTTACATATTAAGACAAGCCGGTACCGAAAGACCATTTTCAAGTCCGCTGAATAAAATCTATAAACCTGGTACTTTTTATTGTGCAGGATGTAATGCTCCTTTATACGAAAGTGAGCATAAATTTGATAGTGGCACGGGATGGCCAAGTTTTGATCGTGCCATAGAAGGAAGTGTCGATAAAGATGTGGACTATAAATTAGGATACGCTCGCTCTGAATTGTTATGCAGTACCTGCGGAGGACATTTGGGACACGTTTTTAATGATGGTCCAAGAGAAACAACAGGAATGCGACATTGTATTAATGGTGATGCACTAGTATTTGAGCCTAAAAAAACAGAAAATGAGTAACTATCCAATACAAAAATCAGAAGCTGAGTGGAAAGAGCAACTTTCAGAAGAGCAATACCGTGTTTTAAGGCAAAAAGGTACCGAAAGGCCTTTTACAGGAGAGTTTAACCTGCATTTTGAGGACGGAACGTATAAATGTATGGCTTGTAATGCTGCTCTGTTTGAAAGTAATTCAAAATTTGACTCTGGATGTGGATGGCCCAGTTTCGACAAATCAATTGAAGGAAGTGTAGAATATATTAGAGATACGTCGCATGGAATGATCCGCACAGAAATATTATGTGCCAATTGTGGTAGTCATTTGGGACATGTTTTTGAAGATGGACCCACAGAAACCGGTCAGCGATACTGCGTCAACTCCCTAAGTATAGATTTTGATAAATCCTAAAACAGTTTTTTGGAACACTTATTGATATATTTTAAAATAATTAATTCTTTAATATCACAAAACATGAAAAAACTCTTCACAATATTGTTTATCGCCACTATTTTACTCACATCATGTTCCAATGATGACGATTTTGTAGACTTTGATACTATAGGAACTACTATAGATCTGGATCCAGTGACTTTTGGCGAACCAGATTTTGCAGTAACTTTTTCTTTTCTAGATAACGGCATAGAGGTTTTTGATTCAGATGTTGTTCAAGTGTTCCGCAGAGAGGGAACCTTTAACGGTGAGCCTGTTTGGGAACCATTGCCAACAGCTTCTTTTTTCTTTTTTAACGAAACTACTGGAGCTGTAGAAGGTTTTCTGAATTATCGTTATAATTTTACCATTGATGATGTAGAGATTATATTAGATTTTGATGTTCCCGATGCAAATCTGGTAGGTCCAGAATTTACAGTGAATCAGTTGTTTAGAATTGTAGTTGTTCCTGCCGCGTTTGCTGATGACAACAACATTAATCTAAAAGATTATAATGCTTTATCTACTGCTTTAAAACTTAAATCCAGGTCTATTCCGAAGATGTCTATTAAGCAATAATGAAGTATTTGATTAAAAAATACAGAAACGCTATTTTCTTCGGAAGGTAGCGTTTCTTCTTTCATAGAAATCTTATTATTATTGAATATTGAATTCCTTTTTTGGTTCGCCGAATTATCCTTAAATTCGTGACTTCAAAAAATTGGAATTTATGAGCACATATGATATCATCGTTTTAGGAAGCGGCCCTGGAGGTTATGTTACTGCAATTAGAGCTTCCCAGTTAGGATTTAAAACTGCTGTTATTGAAAAAGAAAGCCTTGGAGGTGTTTGTTTAAATTGGGGATGTATTCCAACGAAAGCACTGTTAAAGAGTGCGCAAGTATTTGAATACTTAAAACATGCTTCAGATTACGGACTTACTATAGAAAAGTTTGATAAAGATTTTGATGCGGTTGTAAAGCGCAGTCGCGGAGTGGCCGATGGAATGAGTAAAGGAGTTCAATTCCTGATGAAAAAGAATAAAATCGATGTGATCGAAGGTTTTGGGAAGCTAAAAGCTAATAATAAAGTGACGGTTACCGATACCGATGGTAAATCGAGCGATTATGAAGCCAAACATATCATCATCGCTACAGGAGCAAGGTCACGGGAACTTCCTAACTTACCACAAGATGGTAAAAAGGTAATTGGTTATCGTGAGGCGATGACATTAAAATCACAACCCAAGAAAATGATTGTTGTGGGATCAGGTGCAATTGGTGTAGAATTTGCCCACTTCTATAATGCAATGGGTACAGAAGTTACTATTGTTGAATTCTTACCAAATTTAGTTCCGCTGGAAGATGAAGAGGTTTCCAAACAATTTGAACGTAATTTCAAAAAAGCCGGAATCAAGGTAATGACCAATTCTTCTGTTGAAAGTGTAGATACCAGTGGTGATGGAGTAAAGGCTACGGTAAAAACAAAAAAAGGTGAAGAGATTCTAGAAGCTGACATCGTTTTATCTGCAGTTGGTATTAAAACGAATATAGAAAATATTGGTCTTGAAGAATTAGGAATAGCGACTGATAAAGACAAGATTGTTGTCAACGATTGGTACCAAACCAATATTCCCGGAGTTTATGCTATCGGAGATGTTGTACAAGGACCTGCATTAGCTCACGTTGCTTCTGCAGAAGGAATTACATGTGTTGAAAAAATAGCAGGAATGCACGTTGAGCCCGTTGATTATGGCAATATCCCTGGGTGTACCTATGCCTCTCCTGAAATTGCCAGTGTAGGAATGACTGAAAAGCAAGCCAAAGAAGCAGGATATGAGCTAAAAATAGGAAAGTTTCCTTTTTCTGCCTCTGGTAAAGCTAGTGCAGCAGGAACAAAAGATGGTTTTGTTAAAGTTATATTTGATGCAAAATATGGAGAATGGTTAGGTTGCCATATGATCGGTGCCGGAGTCACAGATATGATTGCTGAAGCTGTATTAGGAAGAAAACTAGAAACTACAGGACATGAAGTCCTAAAAGCAGTGCATCCTCACCCAACAATGAGTGAAGCGGTAATGGAGGCGGTTGCCGATGCCTATGATGAAGTGATTCATTTATAAATATTGAAAATCAAAAAGCTGTTACATTTCGACTACGCTCAATATAACAGCTTTTTTTACTCCTTAGGAAGAAGATCACAATACCAAAAAGAAGTATCCCAGTTCTGTTGGTCCTGGTCGTCGGTAAAGCAGTCGTCTTTATCGTCTTTAGATGGTTCATATTGTCGAAGTACCTTCTCGCCTATTTCAAAACCAATCGGTTCGTTAAATATGGGTCCATCAAAAACAAACGTATGAAATTCTCCATGCTCACCGCAAGGGTCTACATTTGATGGCAAATCATTTAAAAATTCATGATCCAACAATCTTCCGCAAAAACTATCATCGAGATATTTTGCATTAACACAAACGATGATCGCTTTAAATCCTAAATCCAGAAACTCTTCTAATAAATCTTTGGTATTTGTTTTCCAAAGAGGAAAGACCGTTTGAATTCCAACTTTTTTTAACTGATCCTCTCTATACTTGCGCAAATCTTCTAAAAATATGTCGCCAAAAACACAATGGGTAAAACCATTTTCTTTTAGACTCGTTATAGTGGCTAACATCGTTCTATTATATACATCCATAGAAACCTGTGCAGGAAGGTTCACTTTTCTCAACGGAATATTAAGGCTCTCTGCCTGTTGTTCTAATAACTCTACTCTTAGACCGTGCATTGATACTCGTCTGTAATCCTGATTAACCGTAGTGATTAATTCAGAAACATGCAGTTCTTTTTGCTGTAATACACGATATAAGGCCAAAGAAGAATCTTTACCACCACTCCAATTAAAATATGTCGTATGCATTATTTATTTAAAAAACTTTGTATGGCAAGTATATAACTCTGTACGCCGAAGCCAAGAATTACTCCTTTCGCATTGGGAGATATATAAGATTGGTGTCTAAATTCTTCTCTTCCGAAAGTGTTTGAAATATGAACTTCTACCACTGGTGTTTCAACGGCTTTTATAGCATCTGCAATACCAATCGAAGTATGGGTATAAGCACCGGCATTTAGAATTACTCCATCATAATTTTCATCTGCTTCTTGAATTTTAGTAATGATCTCTCCTTCTATATTAGATTGGAAATATGCCAGTTCAACCTCTTTAAATCGAAATTGAAGAGCCGTAAAGAACTCAGTAAATGTCTGTTTTCCATAAATACCCGGTTCTCTTTTCCCTAATAGATTTAGGTTAGGCCCATTTATAATGATTAGTTTCATTCGTTACTTTTTTGTAAAATTGAGGATTATAGGTTAGCCGATCATCTTTTTATAATTTTAACTTTTACACTTAGGGTTTATCATTTTATATTTGAAATTTATTTACTTCCCTATTGCTGTACGGCAGGCTGTTGTCTTCGGTTATTTTTGGTCTTAAATAAATATCCTACAGATAGTTGCACCATTGAAGTATTTGCTGATATATCAATAACATTGGTATTTATCACTTCATTTATTCCTAAAACATAATGCAATTGAAAAAACAAGCCACTTTCAGACTTGTATCCAGCACCAAAATTCCAACCGAAATCAAAATCCTCAAAAGTATCAAAAAATTCATCACTTTCTTCTCCCTCTGATTGTGAACTACTAGCTAAAGTAGCCAATCTAGGCCCTGTTTCAAGACTAAACCTTGGGATAAAATAGTATTTAGCGATAATAGGCAGTGCCAAATAATTAAGACTGATCTTATTCTCAATTCCGTTTTCCTCTATCGTGTATCCTTGTGCAGAGTACAAAACTTCTGTTTGTATATAAAACCGTTGAGAAACCGGAAATTCGATTACCGCACCCAAATGCATACGGATTCTGGCATCGGTATCATCAAGATCACCGGCTATATTTGAATAATTAAGCCCCACTTTAAACCCTGCGCGAGTATACAAAGGATCTTCATCTTGTGCTTGCAGCAAAAAAAGTGGAAGAAACAGTAAGATAAGTATAAGACTTGGCTTTTTCATAATAACGCTATTACAACTCAAAAGTAGTTTTATTTTTTAAAAGTAACCATAAAAAAAGCATCTTGAATTTTCTCCAAGATGCTTTTCGAGTACTTTATTGTTAATCTATGTTTTAGAACTTGTATCCAACAGAGATCTGAACTACTCCATTTTTTATTTTATTATCATCACCATCAGGTCTATCATCCGCAAGGTCTGTTAAACCTAAGTTGTAGCGTGCATCAAAGAAAATGCCAGCAGGTAGTTGATATCCTGCACCAAAGTTAAGACCAAAATCGACACTTTTTAAGCCATCTTTGATATCATCATCGAATTCAACTATTTCACCATTATTATTGACTTCTCCCTCATCTTTAGCAGAAAGTAAAAATCCTATTTGAGGTCCGGCATGAATACTAAACCCTTCTCCAACATAATACTTTGCTATTAAAGGAAGATTTAGGTAATCAAATTTCAAAGTGCTTTCTTCAGAAAAAACAATTCCTCCTTCTTCGAAGCTTTCTTCAAATTTAGCTCCTTGCGTAGAGTAAACCAATTCTGGAGCAAAAGCAAATTTTTCAGATATAGGAATTTCTACTACAGCACCTAAATGAAAACCAGTTCTTCCATCTAAGTCATCGGTTCCATCGCCGTTAAGGCTTGCAAAGTTAACTCCGGCCTTTGCACCAAATCGAATTGTTTCTTCTTGCGCAGTGGCTACTAGACTAAAAGAAGCTAATACTGCAAATACTAAAAGTTTTTTCATAAAATAATTGATTTTTAAAAAATTCATCGACAAAACTATATTTTTTATCGATATAATGAATATTTTTCACCACTTTTTTACAATTTAATAAAAATACCATCTTTAAATATCTGACATTCAGATGTCTAATGAAGTAAAAAAAGATATTGCCAATATTTATAAAAATTAAGCGTTTTGTACAAGTCAATACTAGTTTAATATTAACATTTAAGCAAATAATGATTATGAAAAAACTAATGTTAACTGCTTTGGCAGTAGTAAGTTTTGTACTGGCTAATGCCCAGGAAACAAGTAATGGATCTGAGGGTTTTAGTAAGGGAGATATCTTTATCTCAGGAGCGGTAAGTTATGGTTCAGAGAAAACAGGAGATACCAAAGAAAACACCCTCACCTTGACTCCTCGTATTGGATATTTTGCCAACGAAAATTTTGTCATTGGACTTAGAGCAGGGTACATATCACAATCCTTGGAAAATACATTTTTCGAAGATGTTTTTTTGGAAGAATTAGATATTAATAGCTTTGAGATTGGTGGTTTTGGTCGATACTATACCACTCCCGCGAACAAATTTTCATTTTTTGGAGAGTTAGCGGTAAGCTATATCAGTATCGACACCGATTTTGATACTGGTGATTTTAAAACTGATGGTTTTGGTATCGGATTTAGCCCTGGTGTAAGTTATTTTCTTAATCCGAATATAGCAATAGAAGCGGCATGGGGAGCATTATCTTATGTAACCGTGGAGCCCGATTTTGATGGTGCTGAATCTACAGATACGTTCGAGATTGGTTTGGATCTAGACGATATTACATTGGGTCTAGTGTACAAATTCTAAAATGAATGATCATAGCAAATTATAAGCCATCCCAGTTTTGGGATGGTTTTTCTTTTTATATTCGTTTTATGAAATGGGAACATGCCATAAAAGACTATGTACATTATTTGCGAATAGAAAGAGGGCTTTCTGAAAATTCTATTATTAGTTATACGCTCGACCTTAAACGCTTGCTTACTTTTATGGAAAATTCAAATATTGATAGCTCTCCTATTTCCGTAGAAAAAGAAACCTTACAACAGTTTGTTTTTCAAACGGCAAAGTTGGTCAATGCGCGTTCGCAATCAAGAATCATCTCGGGATTAAGAAGTTTCTTCAACTATCTGGTTTTTGAAGATTATAGAGAATCAAACCCTATGGATCTCATCGAATCTCCAAAAATTGGCAGAAAACTTCCTGATACACTTTCAGTTGAAGAAATAGATGAAATTATAGCTCAAATCGACCTAAGCAAACCAGAAGGAGAACGCAATAGAGCCATTATAGAAACATTATATGGTTGTGGCCTTCGCGTAAGTGAATTAACCGAACTCAAGTTATCTAACCTCTTTTTTGATGAAGGATTTATTAGTGTTACTGGAAAAGGTGATAAACAACGATTTGTTCCTATAGGTGAAACTACCCAAAAATATATTCACATTTACGTTAATGAGATCAGAAATCATCTTACTATCAAGAAAGGTCACGAAGACACCTTATTCTTAAACCGAAGAGGAAGTCAGCTCACCAGAGCAATGATCTTTACAATAATCAGACAATTGGTAGAAAAAGCCGGAATTCGCAAAAAAGTCAGTCCGCACACTTTTAGACACTCTTTTGCAACACATTTATTAGAAAACGGTGCAGATTTACGCGCGATTCAGTTGATGTTAGGCCATGAAAGTATTACCACTACAGAAATTTACATGCACGTAGACAGAAGTCACTTGACTGAAGTTATGAATAGTTTTCATCCCAGGAGATGATAAAGTAGTACTTTAAGTTACGTTCTGAAAATCGAACGAATCTATTTTAAATGTTAGTGATAAAGTATAATGCACATGTCATCCTGAACTTTTATGCTGAGCTTATCGAAGTATTGATTTAGGATCTCATCTATAGAGATCTCTGATTATAAGCATAGCAGTATGCATAAAAATCCTTCATTAGCATAAAAAGGAGAATAAGAAAGCTAATTGGTATAAGTTAATCAATTAATTAACGTGAGTTCGGTTTAAGGCTTACCCAATTCTTTGTAGGTTATCTATATTGATATTTGGTTTAGTTGGGT
>CANMTP010000033.1 GCA_947500845.1 uncultured Aquimarina sp. | reverse complement strand
TTTTACCCAACTAAACCAAATATCAATATAGATAACCTACAAAGAATTGGGTAAGCCTTAAACCGAACTCACGTTAACTATTGTTTTTCTAAAAAAACTAAAATTTTTGTTTTAAAAAGATTTGTTATAAACATTTAGTTATTAAATATTTAAATTAAATCCGATTGTTCCTTTCTTATAAAATAAAAATATCAAAACTACTATTTCAAAAACACTAAAAAAGGAGTTATTTTTTTCATTTTAAAAGACTATATTTGCAGCCTGAAAAAAGGTCGTATTTTTTTATGTACAAATAAACAACCTTTTGAAATAGTTAAATACTAAACATTAAATAGTTAGATAATGTCTAAAGTTACGGGTAAAGTATCTCAAATTGTAGGTCCTGTGATCGATGTAGAATTCGCAGCAGGGACTGAATTACCAAAAATTTACGATTCATTAGAAATTAATAAAACAGACGGTAGTAAACTAGTGTTAGAAGTTCAGTCTCACATTGGGGAAGGTACTGTACGCACCATTGCGATGGATTCAAGTGACGGATTGAGCAGAGGAATGGAAGTTGTAGGAACCGGAGCGCCAATTCAAATGCCAATTGGTGGTGATATATACGGACGTCTATTTAATGTAATTGGAGATGCTATTGATGGTCTTGGAGATCTTCCAAAAGCTGGAAAAGATGGTCTTCCAATCCATCGTCAAGCGCCTAAGTTTGAAGATTTATCAACTTCTACAGAAGTTTTATTTACAGGGATCAAAGTAATCGACCTTATTGAGCCTTATGCAAAAGGAGGAAAAATTGGATTATTTGGTGGTGCTGGTGTAGGTAAAACTGTATTGATTCAGGAGTTGATCAACAATATTGCAAAAGGTCATGGTGGTCTTTCTGTGTTTGCAGGAGTAGGAGAAAGAACTCGTGAAGGAAATGACCTTCTTCGTGAAATGCTTGAATCAGGAATTATCAAGTATGGTGATGACTTCATGCATTCTATGGAAGAAGGAGGATGGGATCTTTCCAAAGTAGATAAAGAAGTTATGAAAGACTCTAAAGCGACTTTCGTATTTGGTCAGATGAATGAGCCTCCAGGTGCACGTGCACGTGTTGCACTTTCTGGTCTTACGATTGCTGAATATTTCCGTGATGGAGCTGGAGATGGACAAGGAAAAGATGTACTTTTCTTCGTAGATAATATTTTCCGTTTTACTCAAGCAGGTTCTGAAGTATCAGCACTTCTTGGTCGTATGCCTTCTGCGGTAGGATATCAGCCTACACTTGCAACAGAGATGGGTGTGATGCAGGAACGTATTACTTCTACTAAGAAAGGATCTATTACCTCTGTACAGGCAGTTTATGTACCTGCAGATGATTTAACAGATCCAGCACCGGCAACGACTTTTGCTCACTTGGACGCAACAACTGTATTATCTCGTAAAATTGCAGAGCTTGGTATTTATCCAGCGGTAGATCCGTTAGATTCTACGTCAAGAATTCTTACAGCAGATATTTTAGGAGATGAACATTACAATTGTGCACAACGAGTAAAAGAGTTATTACAGCATTATAAAGAATTGCAGGATATTATCGCTATCCTGGGTATGGAAGAATTATCTGAAGAAGATAAATTAGCAGTAGGGCGTGCACGCCGTGTACAACGTTTCTTATCTCAGCCATTCCATGTAGCGGAGCAGTTTACCGGTATTCCTGGAGTATTGGTAGATATTAAAGATACGATCAAAGGATTTAATATGATTATGGATGGAGAGTTAGATCACCTTCCGGAAGCAGCATTTAACCTTAAAGGTACGATTGAAGAAGCTATAGAGGCTGGTGAGAAAATGTTAGCTGAAGCGTAAATAGAAGTGAGAAGTTAGTATAAAGTAATGAGAAGGGCTACTTTCTTAATTTCTAAGTACTAACTATTAACTACTCAATACTTAAAAATTATGTATTTAGAAATAGTAACTCCAGAGGCATTATTATTTAGTGGTGAAGTAACTTCAGTTGCAGTGCCGGGTGTTGATGGAGAGTTTCAGATGTTAGACAACCACGCACCAATTGTTTCTTTATTAGTAAAGGGAAATGTAAAAGTGTATGGAGATATGAATTTAGAAGAAGAAGTTGCAGATAAATTCTCTACAGGAGAAAATGGGGCAACATTACTTCCGATTAATTCAGGGACTATTGAAATGAAAGATAATAAAGTGATTGTTTTGGCAGATTAAGCAATTTACTTTTATAAGAATCACAAAACGCCTTCAATTTCGAAGGCGTTTTTTCTATTTCCAATTCCATTGGATTAAGTGCCAGGTAAATCCATCAGCTTCATAAACAAGTAAATCTGAAAATCCAATAGCATAGTGCGCTTGCATTGAATGCGTATTATTCGCAGCTACTTCAGTAATCAACAAATCGTATTTATATATAAACTCATCTCGCATTTTATAATATAGCCCTCTGAAAACCCCCTGTTTCCGATAGGCTTTATCAATACATATTTGTCCCATCACGATATATGAAGTTTTACCATCTAATAGCGTGTCTATTTTTTCGAACATAGGTTTTAGTACTTCAATATCTGTTTTAAAATCGCTTACCATTGATAATGCATATCCCACTAATTTACCCTCATCTTTAACAATAATATGAGGTTCATAATCATGCATCTTTTTTAAAATTTCCAAATCATGCTGTACAGTCACAAAACCTTCGGCTTCTTTTTCTTCCTCAGAAAGTGAAGAAGGCAAATTACTCTGCTGGAGATGAATGATCTGTTGTAATTCTTCTATAGATGAGGTTACGGTATAAGAGAGATTCATATCGATAAAATTGTTATTTGGCCTTCAACCAATGTTCTCTTTTAGCCAAAGCATCTTTGTTAGGTTTTTCTTGCAAGGAGATTTCAAAATTAGGATTGACGGCAAAAGTGATTTCTGCTTTTATCACTTTTTCAAATCTTTTATAGGTGATTGTTGCTTTTTGTCCAGGACGGTAGTTGTTAAGTAATTCAGATAATTCTTCTTTATTAGCAAAAGAATGACCGTCTATATCTAAAATAATATCATCTTTACTTAATCCTATAGCATATGCAGGTGTACCTTTTTTGGGATAAGAGGATACAATTGTTTGATTATTATCAAATGTAACTGGGATGCCGTGATACGAAATTTTAGTATTGTTTAGTAATGCAATCCCAAAGTTTGAAAATAAAGTTTTATAATCAGGCATTCGACTATTGTCAATATATTTGCTGAAGAAATTATTTGCAAATGTATCTCCGGCATATTGTCGTAGGGTGTTTTTCAAATCTTCTTTGGTGTAAGGCACTTCGGTCTTGCCATATTTTTCCCAGACAAGTTTCATGTAGTCATCCAAATTGAGATCGTTTTTATAGCTTCTTAGTGATAGATCAAGAGCTAATCCAAGTACGCTTCCATAGGAGTAATAAGAAATAAAGGTATTTGCCCGGTTTACAGGATCTACAGATGTTGCTGCATCTACAAAAGGAGCCTGATAACTCATCTCTGTAGGATTAAAATAGCTTCTTGCTGGTGAATTCCATACATAATTAAAGGTTTTAGTAAGCCCTTTAATATATTCTTCTTGGCTCAAAATTCCAGCTCTACATAAAATTAAATTGGTATAGTAGCTGGTAAATCCTTCAGCAAACCATAGTTCTCCAGACATGTTGGCTTCTTCAAAATTAAAAGGTTCTAAAGTTTTAGGTCGAATACGTTCAACATTCCAGGCATGAAAGAATTCGTGAGAAACAGTACCTATATTCTTTTTCATTCCTTCGTTAGCCAGACTACGGGTACTGGTGAGTATTGTTGAATTTCGATGTTCCATACCATCACCAGATACTTGTGGCATATAACAAGCCAAAAAAGTATATATGCCATTATCAAATTTTGGATATTCTCCAAATACTGCTTCTTCTTGCAGAACAATTTTTTTTATGTTTTCGAAATAGGTATTTGCTTCTTCTTCGGTACCTTGATGGTGTAACACAAGCCTTATGATATACTCTGCTCCATTTGATGTAACTTTAAACTCTTTTGCCGTATGGTTGCTTATTTCAACAGGGCTATCCATAAAATATTGTAGATCAGGAGCGGTGTGCATGCTATTTCCTGCATCTATAAGTTGTGTAGCTACTTTCCAGTTAAGATCTTCTCTTGGTTCGATGGTTAGGGCTATGGCTCTGTCTTTTAACGCCGGAGCATACATAAAAGTCGCAGGAACATTGAGATGAGCATGAGTTTCGTCGATTTGAGAATAAGTGCCATCTCCTCTATCTGCAAATAAAATGTATGATAGATGTACTGTCCCATCATGATCAGATATATCCCATTGATGCAGATTAGGACGGGTAACGTTAATCTTTTTACCTTTTCCGTCTGTTGCAACGACATCGTACACATTTTTGGCAAATTCATGTAAGGCATATCTACCAGGAGAGGTTCTACTCATTCTAACAGATAACGTATCTGTTTTTACTTCTGGAAAAGTGACCTGTATTTTGGCCTCGTGATGAATAGCATCCTCAAAAGAAATTTTATATTGATTTTGTACTTGGGAAAAACCAAGTTGAGCAATAAGGACTAGAAATGCGGCTTCTACTGTTTTCATTTTAAGTCAATAAGAATGATTGATGTGTTTCAAATATAAGTATTAGATTTGATCCTGAGTAGCTTTATATAAACGAAAACTAGGAGCATAGCAGTTTAAATATCTTCTTAAATTCAAAAATTTGAGTATGGTAAGCAGTATTTGTTTTATTTTTGAACATTATGCAATTGCCAAAAAAACTTCAGAAAAAACTTCAGAACAGAGCACAGAGCAATGCGCTGCGTACACTCACAAAAAAGAGTAATCTCATTGATTTTTCGTCAAATGATTATTTGGGGTTCGCAGCTTCCAAAGATCTTTTTGACTATACAAATGAACTTATTAGAAATAGAGGTCAAAAAAAAAACGGGTCAACAGGATCACGTTTATTATCGGGTAATCACGAATGGTATGTAGAAGCTGAGAAAATATTGACAAAGTTTCACCATGCTGAAGCGGCTTTAATTTTTAATTCGGGGTATGACGCCAACATAGGCTTTTTCTCATCTGTACCACAGCGAGGAGACCTTATTTTTTATGATGAATTGATTCATGCATCTATTAGGGATGGAATACAAATGAGTCATGCAAAATCCTACAAGTTTAAGCACAATGACTTAGAAAATCTTCGCCTTCACATTGGGCGTAGGCGAAATGTAAACAATGATTACAAAGAAGTGTATGTCGCCACCGAATCTATATTCTCTATGGATGGTGATGTGCCGGACCTTAAAGGCTTTGTTCAATTTTGTAAAGACAATAATTGCCATTTGATAGTAGACGAAGCTCATGCCACGGGTGTTTTTGGGAAACAAGGCGTTGGTATACTTCAAGAATTAGGAATCGAAGATCAAGTATTTGCAAGGATCAATACCTTTGGAAAAGCTTTAGGCTGCCATGGTGCTGTGATTTTGGGATCACAGGATTTGATCAACTACCTGGTTAATTTTGCAAGAAGTTTTATTTATACTACTGGATTGCCTCCACATTCTTTAGCTGCGATTCAGTCAGCTTACAAGACCCTTCAAAGCACTTCAGAAATTGAAAAACTTAAAAGCAATATTAGTTTTTTTAATAATAAACTTGAAGAATTGAACCTGAAATCAAAATTTATTAAAAGTGATTCTGCGATACATTGTTGTATTATCTCGGGTAATGATCGTGTAAAACATGTGGCTCAAGAAATTCAAAAGAAGGGCTTTGATGTAAAACCTATTTTATCACCAACCGTTCCCAAAGGTAAAGAGCGATTACGTATTTGTTTGCATAGTTTTAATTCTAAAGCTGAAATAACTGAAGTTTTAGAGTTGTTGACTACCTTTGTTTCTAATTAAGAAACACAATCATATAAAGTATCATTTTTGGGTTTATGAAAAAAATATTCATTACAGGAATAGGAACCGATGTCGGAAAAACAGTAGCTTCGGCTATTGTTGTTGAAGCCCTGAAGGCAGATTATTTTAAACCTGTACAAGCAGGAGATTTAGAGTTTTCTGATACGGATAAGGTAAAACAACTTATATCTAATAAAAAGTCAAAGTTTCATAAAAACAGTTATGCATTAAACACACCTATGAGCCCTCATGCGGCTGCAGAAATTGATCAACTTACTATCGAATTGGATAACATAAAAATTCCCGAAACCGATAATTATCTGGTGATCGAAGGAGCTGGGGGTGTATTGGTTCCATTAAATAATAAAGACACCATTTTAGACTTAATCAGACCAGATTATAACGTTATTGTGGTTTCAAGACATTACCTGGGAAGTATTAATCATACGTTAATGACCCTTTGGATCTTAAAAGAGCGAGGTTTTAATGTATCGATAATTTTTAATGGCGATGAACACAAAACTACCGAAGATATTATCAAAAAGATGACCGACGTGAATGTGTTGGGAAGAATTAATGATGAGCCGTATTTTGATACCATGGTGATTAAAGAATACGCAGACATGTTCAGGGAAAAACTAGCAGAACTATGAAGAAATTGAACGAAGAACTTCATGTAACCTCTGAAGAGATGGCTCGGGGTAGTACCTTAAAAGAAAGAGACAAAAAACATCTATGGCATCCTCTTACCCAGCATAAAATTCATCCAGAAGCCCTGCCTATTGTAAAAGCAAAGGGAGCAATATTATATGGAGAAGATGGCAAAGAATACATAGATGGAATAGCATCATGGTATACAGCTATGTTTGGGCATTGTAATGATTTTATTCTAACTAAGGTGCAAGAGCAAATGCAACAGTTGGATCAGATTGTGTTTGCTGGATTTACGCACGAACCTGCTATCGAATTGTCAGAAGAATTGATCAAAATCCTTCCTGATAATCAGGAAAAGATCTTTTTCTCGGATAATGGTTCTACAGCTAATGAGGTAGGAATCAAAATGGCTTTACAGTATCACTTTAACAAAGGAGACAAAAGAAATACCATCATTGCTTTTGAAGATGGTTTTCATGGCGATACTTTTGGTGCAATGTCTGCTTCAGGATTATCGGTGTATAACGGTCCGTTTGAAGATTTTTTCATCGATGTAAAACGTATCCCTACTCCAAATGTAAATAATATTGAGAGTGTACTTGCTCAATTGCAAAATATCGTTCAGTCAAATAAAGTAGCAGCTTTTATTTACGAGCCCTTAGTACAGGGAGCCAATGCAATGCATATGTTTGAAGCAGAACATCTAGATCAAATCCTAAAAATCTGTAAGGAAAATAAGATGATCACTATTGCCGATGAAGTGATGACAGGTTTTGGGAAGACGGGTAGTGATTTTGCTTCAGATCATTTGCAAGAAAAACCTGATATTATCTCGATGTCAAAAGCATTAACGGCAGGTTTTGTCCCGATGGCAGTTACAAGTTGTACTCAGGAGATTTATAATGCTTTTTTAGATGATTCTGTAGGGAAAGCTTTTTTTCACGCACATACCTACTCTGCCAATCCAATTGCTTGTTCTACGGCATTGGCTGCAATAAAATTGCTGAAAACTGAAGCAATTCAAAATAAAATTCAACGAATTATAGAATCTCACAAAAATTTTGATAATAAAATAAAGAACCATCCTAAAATAAAGTCAACAAGACAAAAAGGAGTAATCTATGCATTAGATCTAAATATAGAAATGGATCGATATGGTAAAAAAAGATATGAGATTTTTAATCACTTTATGGATAGAGGTATATTCCTAAGGCCTCTTGGGAATACTATTTATGTCCTGGCTCCATATATCATCACCAACGACCAATTAGAAAAAATCTACCATGCTATTACAGAATTGCTTGATGTAGTTTAATCATTTTCATATCCCAATAAGTCTATTTGCTCGTCTGTTTCGGCAATGATAACATACATCTCGGTATATGTCCATTGATCATTTTGTTTTGTGCCCACTACATAAACTTTGGCTGTACCATCGGGTCCTTTGATCGGAATAGAAATATCTGCTTTACCGATACTATTCTTAAAGGAAAGCTCTCCTTGCATAATACCATCAGTCTCTATAGGTTTTCCAAGTATTTCAATAACATATTCATCTTGCTTTACTTTGGCTAAAGCTTCTTTGTAAGGGTCAGACCCCGTCATTAATTCGCTTACACCAAATATCACAGAACCTAAAAAAACAAAAAACAAAATAATTACAGTAAGACAGCCACCAAGAGGAACTACCCAACCCCAGTTACGCGCAAACCAGCTTTTTTGTGATATTTGATTTTCCATAGTACGATATGATTATAAGTTCTTAATAAATAAGTATATCAAATTGTATTTTTGTTACTAAATAATAGCTACAATTTAGTAGTATAACTATTGAACAAAAAAGAACAAACCCCTACATTTGTCAAAATTTAAAAATTGCAACAAAAAATATCTATTACCGGCATTTCTTCGATATCTCCATTAGGAATTTCTGCGGAAGAAATATGGAACAACTACAAAACTTCTTCTCATTGCATTTCTTTTAAAGAGTATAGCGGTGAGCAAACTCCTGTTGCCGAACTTTCTTCTGAAGGTAAGCATGTAATTTCAAAACTGAGATCAGAAAGCCAACAGTATCGTTCCCTCGATGATTCCGTACTTTTCGGAATTTATGCTGCCAGAAATGCCATTAAAAATGCTGGGTGGAGTGACGATTATGATTTTGGAATCAATGTAGGATCTTCTCGTGGTGCTACTCAACTTTTTGAAAAATATCATCAGGAATTTCTTTCTACCGGTACATCATCAACGTTAAGTTCGCCAACCACAACATTGGGTAATATCTCATCATGGATAGCACACGATTTAAAAAGCAATGGCCCAGAAATCAGCCATTCTATTACGTGCTCTACGGCATTACATGCCTTGCTTAATGGGGTGGCGTGGTTACAATCAGGTTTGGTAGATAAATTTTTGGTAGGTGGTAGCGAGGCCCCTTTAACACCGTTTACCATAGCCCAAATGAAAGCATTGAAGATCTACGCTAGAGAAAATACAGTAGCATTCCCGTGTCAAGCTATGCATTGGGACAAAAATACAAATTCGATGCTGCTGGGTGAAGGGGCCGCGATTGCCTGTTTAGAAAAAGGAGTAAAGGAAAATGCTCTGGCATTCGTAACAGGAATAGGATATGCTACAGAAATATTACAACATAATATATCGATTTCTACGGAAGCAGATTGTTTTCAAAAATCGATGCGTATGGCATTAGCAGGCACTCCTATCAATGAAGTAGATGCCATCGTGATGCATGCCCCCGGAACCGTAAAAGGTGATGTAGCGGAGTATAACGCTATTAAAGCTGTTTTTGGAGATGATATGCCTGCATTAACCACCAACAAATGGAAAATAGGGCACACCTTTGGTGCTAGCGGAATGCTAAGTATTGAGTTTGCTTTATTCATGCTAAAACATAACGAATTTATATCGGTGCCTTTTGTAGAAAATAAAAAAAATCCCAAACGATTACATAAAATAATAATCAATGCTGTTGGTTTTGGAGGTAATGCGGTTAGCGTACTTATAGAAAAACCTACATAGAATTAACAAAACATAAACTTAAAAACTATTATTTGATGTTTCTAAGTTGTGTTTTTTGATTATAAACAATTACTTTTGAAGACTTACATTTCTTTTTTATGAGCGTTATAAGACACGATTGGACAAAGCAAGAGATTTTAGACATTTATAATAAACCTATGATGGATTTGTTGTATGAGGCAGCAACGATTCATCGACAATATCACGATCCAAACACCATACAAGTATCAACCTTGTTATCTATAAAGACAGGAGGATGCCCAGAAGACTGTGGGTATTGTCCGCAGGCTGCTCGATATCATACTGATATAGATGGCAATGATTTGATGAGTGTACAACAGGTAAAAGCTCAGGCCCTACGTGCAAAGGCTTCAGGAAGTTCTAGAGTATGTATGGGAGCAGCATGGCGCAATGTAAAGGATGGGCAAGAGTTTGAAGACGTACTAGAGATGGTTCGTACGATTAATAAATTAGATATGGAGGTATGTTGTACGCTTGGAATGATTACCGAAAACCAGGCACAACGTCTTGCTGAAGCTGGTTTATATGCCTATAACCACAATTTAGATACTTCAGAAGAGTATTATAAAGAAGTGATCTCAACCAGAGGATATGAAGATCGATTAAAAACAATTGATAACGTTCGCAAAACCAATGTAACGGTTTGTAGTGGCGGAATCATAGGTATGGGAGAAAACGTTGAGGATCGTGCAGGAATGCTTGTAGCATTATCCAAGTTAAATCCCCAACCAGAATCTGTACCCATAAATGCACTGGTAGCTGTCGAAGGTACACCTATGGAAGATGAAAAGCCTGTACCCATTTGGGATATGATAAGAATGGTGGCTACTACTCGAATCGTAATGCCAAATACACAGGTGAGATTGTCTGCAGGAAGAACTCAAATGAATAGAGAAGGACAAGCCATGTGTTTTTTTGCTGGAGCAAATTCTATTTTTGCAGGAGATAAACTATTAACCACTCCTAATCCTGATGTAAATGAGGATATGGAAATGTTTAAATTATTAGGCCTTCAACCTCAAAAACCATTTGTTAAAAAGGCACAGCCAGAAACCATTGAAGCTTCAGCCTCAAAATTTGAGGCTTATGGAGAAAAACCGAAATGGTCAAGGCCAGGACATACTATCGAAAGAAATGAGGCTGCTAAAGAAAAGGCTAAAAAGGTTGCAGCAGATAAATAAAGCCACTACTAGAATCTTTGTCAAGTAAGGTTTTGAATTATTTTCTTAAACTAGGTGGGATTAAATTTAGAGCAAATACCACGCGTACAAAAAATAACCAAAGAAGAATTTCTTAGGCAGTATTTTGTATTGCAAAAACCAGTGGTGATTGAGCATTTAATTGAAGGTTGGCCAGCGTATCAAAAATGGGACTTAGGTTATATCAATAAATTGGCAGGTGATAAGATAGTTCCTATATACGATGACAGGCCAATTACTTCAGAACATAAATTCAATGAGCCTCATGACCGCATGAAAATGAGTGAATACATCGATTTACTCGATGAGAAACCTACAAATTACCGTATTTTCTTATACAATTTACTTAAAGAAGTGCCAGAGCTTCAAAAGGATTTTACCTATCCTGATATTGGACTTACTTTCATGAAAAAAATGCCATTTCTGTTCTTTGGTGGTACTGGATCCAAGGTATTTATGCATTACGATATTGATTTCGGCAATATTCTCCATTTTCATTTTCATGGTGAAAAACAATGCATATTGTTTCCTCCTTCAGAAACAAAATATCTATACAAAGTACCACATGCACTAATAGCACATCAGGAGATAGATTTTACCAATCCGGATTTTAAAAAATGGCCGGCACTAAAAAATGCAAAAGGATATATTGCAAACTTAAAGCACGGAGAAACGCTTTATATGCCCGAAGGATATTGGCATCAAATGACATATCTTACTCCTGGTTTTTCTATGAGCATCCGTTCAGTTCCTAGAAATATAAGCAATTTTGCAAAAGCAACATATAATGTGTTTTTTATGAGATATTTTGACAATTTTATGCGAAAGATTAGAGGCCAAAAATGGATAGAATACAAGAATACAGAAGCTATTCGAAGAACTAATATGATGAATAGATTCTAATTAACATGCTATTTTATTAGTTCCTTAACTTTATCAAAAATCAAATGAGTTTCCCAACCTCGATAGAGTAAATAATCGGTTAGTTTTTTTCGTTTTGTGTATTTGTTGGTTCCTTTAAGAGAAGTGTGTTTTTTTTCGGCTATTTGATGAAACATGTTAAAATAGTCTTTTTCTGGAATTTCTTTTAGGGCAGTCTTAATATTATATAAAGAGATGTTTCGATATTTTAACTCTCTTACAATTCTTTGTTTGCCCCAATTTTTAATTCTAAATTTCCCTCTGGCAAAACTTTTAGCAAAACGTTCCTCATTAAGAAAGTTTTGCTCTAGAAGATGCAGAATTATTTTTTCTTTTGCTTCAGGAATCAGTTTCATTGTTTTAAGCTTATCCTCAACATCCTTATGACATCGTTCCTGATAAGCACAGTAGTGCTCCATTTTTTTTAGAGCCTCTATTACTGTTATGGATTGTGCCGAATTTTGGTGCATAAATACAAAGATAGAAACCTTTTTTGCTTATCTATGAATCTAAAAGTAATAACTTATTGGTTAGTACGTTTTTTTTTGAAACAGCGTGTGTTTTCAGAAAATCAAGAATATCTTTCTCCTTTTCGGTATTTTGAATATTCTCTAATAAGTTTTTTTTGGTTAGTTTTATAAGCTCTAAAGGCGCATATTTGGTTTTAAAATAATAAGTATTAAATATAGGCCAGTTTGGAAGGATCCTTTTGTTTTCTTTATAAATATGTAGCCAGTCATTTGATCCATCAAATTCGCAAAAATTTCCGTTGGGTAAGATAGTAAAATGAAAAGGATCAATTTCACTATCATCATCAATATTGCAATCCACAATTTGTTTTAGATTTTTTATATCGATAGGATTTGAAGCATAAAATAAAAATGTTTCTAACCTATGAGCTAATTCATAAGCCTCTATTTTACTTAATCCATTTAACTTTTTTGCTATTTTATAAAGAAGTTTATTTTTATCGGTCATACTGGTTTGATTTTTAATTCCTGGTAATCGAGTGTATTTTGAGAATGATTCCCCCGAACTAATAAGTACAGAGGAATCTGAACTCACAATACTCCATAAATAACGTAGAGCCTTGATATCATTACCCCCGAAAATAGTATCATTTCTGCCCTATTTACCATGATATTTCAGCTTTGGGTTATTTTACAGATTTTTCCCTATGTTCTGTATAATAGTATTGATATCGCTTTTAATATAAAACAGGGGCTATAATTATAATTGGTCCACCTGTTTTTGGCTTCTTATTTGGGTCAGGAATGCATCCTCCATTACCATCGTCGTAATAGTCATTTCCTCCATTAATCTTGTTTAATTCTTGTTTTGAAAGCATTGTTAAATTTTTCATGATTATTAATTTTGTAAAAGTGATTATTAAAAGTTTTAAAATAAATTCTGAGTTGCGAAATTAGGATCCCAATCTTGTGGATCTCCGAAACTAATAATGGGTATTTCCTTCTTATTTTCCGATTGTGGTATCAATTGACCTCCATAAATTCCTTTTAGCTCATTTCTTTTTAGTGCTGAAAATTGACTTAAACTGTTCATAATTTTATTTTTTTGGTATTAATTGTATTTAAAGATGTTTCTGAATTGGTAAAACACCCGCTCTATTACTTTTAGATCTTCGGTAACTATCCCTGCTGTACCTCTCATTTCTCTATTAAATACCAGTGTTTTTCCATAAGTGGTTTTTAAATTTTTTGACAAATCTACCTCGACATAATAATTTCCTTCATTATCCGGTGATAAAGACATGCTAATTACCTCTCCGTTTATCATTCCAAATTCCTGATAGGGATAACTATCTAGTTTTATCAGTACGTTTTGATCGGGTTTTATTTTCCCAGTATTAATAGCAGAAGTGGTTATTTTTCCAACAAGTGCTGATGCTTTAGGTAAAATAGAAAGGACATCATCTCCAGATTTCACAAATTGGTTTTCACCCCAAAACTTTTGGAAACTCACTTTACCATCTATGGATGCAATAAGTAAATAGTTTTGTTCCCATTGTTTTAAGGCTCTTTTTAATTGTTTGTAAGAAGAAATTACTTCTTTTAGGTATTTGGTTTCATTTTGGATTTTATTAATGTTGGATCCTTGAATACTTCTACGGGTATTGTTTTTGGATTCCTGTATTTGAGACATATTAATTCTGGTATTTTCATAATTACGTCTCGCTT
The DNA here is from genome assembly GCA_947500845.1 of uncultured Aquimarina sp. Taxonomy (GTDB): domain Bacteria; phylum Bacteroidota; class Bacteroidia; order Flavobacteriales; family Flavobacteriaceae; genus Aquimarina; species Aquimarina celericrescens. The sequence goes on along the minus strand of CANMTP010000033.1, from coordinate 4,555 downwards.
GCAAGTATCCTAATTCTTTATTTTCAAGTTCTACTTTAGAAATTACTCCTTTGTTAAATAGTAATTTGGTACGCTCTAAATCTTGTTTTCTAACCTCTAGTTCTCTTTTTTCTAATTCTCTTTGCATTCTGAGAACTTGTATTCTGCTATTTAATTCAGATAATGTTCGTTGTCCAGATAATGTTTCCATTGCATAGGGCTTTAAGTTTTTATTCAATACAAAATCAATATATGATTTTTCAAATAAGGCATAATCCTGATCTAATTCACCAAGAGATAAGTGTTCTGTTTTTTCGATTGGAAATTCAAAGCTTTTATAATCCAATTGTAGAGTATCAATGATACTTTTTAACTGTAAAAAATCATCAAAGTTTGCGGTGTTTTCTATTACTGCAAGAATTTGACCATTTTTAACCTGTTGTTGGTCTTGCACCAATATTTTGACAATACGGCCACTGGTTTTGGCTTCTATTTTCTCTACAGGTACTTCGGTTGTAATAGTAATCTTTGAAGTAACTACATCAGGATATTCAACTATACAACTGGCCCCTATAATCAGTAAGATGATAAAGAAGACTAGCGTTATTCCCCATCGAGTCATCCAACTTGGTGGATTGCTCAGAATTTCCTGTACTTCTTCTGAGCGTAGCTCAAAATCTTGTAATGTGTTTTCTTTTTTATCAGACATGGTGTATTGTTTTATTTTGTTAATTTTTAAACGCCGACTACTACTTTCTTACCATTGGTTTTCGGTTTTTCAGCCACCATTTGTTTTCTATTGTTTAAGCGCTCTAAATCAAGTTGATTTTTCACTAATTCATAGTATGCTCCTTTTAAGGTAACTAGTTCTTGATGCGTTCCTTTTTCTACTATTTTTCCTTTGTCCATCACCAAAATTTGATCTGCATTTTTTACCGTGCTCAATCTGTGAGCAATTACTACAGCTGTACGACCTTTAAAGAAGGTATTTAGGTTTTCCATAATAATTTTTTCATTTTTGGCATCTAATGCACTTGTAGCCTCATCAAAGAATATAAAATCCGGATTTTTATATACTGCTCTGGCAATTAACAATCGTTGTTTTTCACCACCACTAATTCCTACTCCTTCATTTCCTACTTCGGTATTGTAACTAAGAGGTAATGATTCAATAAAATCTTTGATATTGGCAATTTCGACAGCTTTTTGTAGTCTTTCTTTGTCAATTTCGGTTTCTCCTAATGCAATATTATTTGCAATAGTGTCATTAAAGATATAACCATCTTGCATTACGACACCACAGTGGCTTCTCCAAGCCTTTTGAGATATGTTCTCAAAGTTTTGCTCTCCCATTTTAATAACTCCCTTATTCGGTTTATAGAAGCGCATCAAAGTTTTCATTAAGGTTGTTTTACCACTACCAGAAGCTCCTACAATAGCTGTAGTTTTGTTATGAGAAATCGTAAGATTCATATTTTCGATTACAGGATCAGCAGCTCCAACATATTTTAAGGTTAAGTTTTCGACATAGATATCTTGATTCGTGGGGATTTCATGTGATTTGGATTCTTTAGCATTTTCTTCATCTTTTTTGTCATGAATTTCCTTTAAACGTTCCAAACTTATTTTGGCATCCTGTGTGTCCTGAATAAATTCTAATAGTTGTGCTATGGGACCATTTAGTTGTCCAATAATATACTGTATAGATAACATCATCCCCAGTGTAATTTCTCCACTTAATACCAAAGATGCTGCGGTAAACGTGATCAATATATTTTTGAATTGATTAATAGACGAAGAACCGATGGTTTGCATTTGTTCAAGTGTTAACCCTTGCGTAGCTACTTTAAACAAACGTATTTGAATAAACTCCCATCCCCATCGTTTTTGTTTTTCGGCATTATGTAATTTGATTTCTTGCATTCCTTCGATAAGTTCGATGGTCTTGCTTTGTTCGTCGCTCATTTGAGCAAATCGTTTGTAGTCCAATTCTTTTCTCTTTTTAAGAAAGAAGAAAATCCAACCGATCAATAAAGCACTTCCAACAGCAAAAATTCCAAATATTTTGAAGTTATAGTAGATGAGCACTGCACTAAAAATTATAATGTTGAAAAATGAAAATAAGGTGTTTAAAGAGGAATTGGTAAGTAATTTTTCTATTCTTTGATGATCATTGATTCGTTGCATGATATCTCCTGTCATTCTAGTATCAAAATAGGAGATAGGCAGGTTCATAAGTTTTATAAAGAAGTCGGAAACCAATGAAATATTGACTCGTGTACTTAAATGCAGCAGAATCCAACCTCTAACAGCTTCTATACTTACCTGACCAAGGTATAACATTATTTGTGCACCTAGAATAAGATATATGAAATTGATATCCTGATTTTGAATCCCAATATCGACAATACTCTGTGTTAAAAATGGAAATACCAGTTGAAGTAAACTGCCTGCTAATAACCCTACCATAAGTTGAGTCATCAAACTTTTATATTTAAACAGGTATTTTAATAAAAATAAAAATCCAGATCTTGTATCAACATTTTCCCAATCAGTATCATAAAACTTTGGAGTAGTTTCTAGCATTAGAACCAATCCTTCTTGCGTTTTTTCGTTGGCGTTGTTCCCTATCCAAGCTTCAATGAATTCTTCTTTACTATATTCTATTAATCCATAAGAAGGATCAGAAACATAAACCGTGTCTTTTTCTACTTTGTATACTACAACAAAGTGATATTTTCTCCAATGTACGATACAAGGGAAAGGTACCTCCTTTGCGAAAGTTTCATAATCGGTTTTTATACCTATAGTCTTAAAACCTAAGTTTTCTGCACCTTCAGATAGACCAAGTAAAGAACTTCCTATTCTTGATGTTTGGGACAAGCCTCTAATGGTTTCTAGTGGAATAACTTTGCCATAGTGCTTGCTTATGATTCTTAGACAGGTTGGACCACAATCTTTGGCTCCGGGTTGCTTATAGAAAGGAAATTTTTTCATTTTGTTTAGAATTCAGATTATCAATATGTTTTTAGTACATGGTTAAATAAGTACCCCAGTCGTCTTGTTTATAGTGCAAGGATGAGATCACAAATCCAGAGCCAAGTATTCCATCTAACAAACTATACCTATCATAAGGGTATTCATTTTCATCTTTTTGGAATATTTCTGGCATTAATATTTTTTCATCAATACCTAAAAGTTTATCTGTGTTTTTTAGAAATTCCTGTTGCCAGATTTTTTGATTTTTTTTGATTTCTGTATCCTTGATCCAATTATTAAGTTTGAACAATAGATAGGTAACACCTCCTAAACCATGGCTCATCCCTATATCCTGAAATGAATGCTTTTCAAAATGCATGATGCCAGATTTTTTAGGGTCTTTTGAGGCAACTGCCAAGGTAATTTCATGTGCTTTTTGTTTTAAGTCTTCTCGTCCTAATACTAATCCTGTATAGTAGAGGCTGTAAGCAATCGATAAGTTGCCATGTAATTCGATTACACTGTAATATTGACCACCTTCTCCAATTTCTTTTCCTCGTATACTTACTTTTTTATCTGGTTGATCCAATGATAATACTAATACATCAATCAACTTATCAATCATTTCATCTATCTGGTTATTACCATATCCACATTCTTTGAGTTTTACCAAAAACTTTAAGATTGTTGGGTGCCCATTAAAAAAACCTATATTTAAGTTTGAATTTAATCGTAGATCATTCCAATTAATACTTCCACTTTTTTCAATTCGATTATCATAAAATGCCTGTACTACTTTGTTAATTACTTCGGATGCTTTTTCAGAGTCTACACTTTTTGAGTACAGATAATATTGTATTTTTCCTAAACATCCATGCAGCACGTTATAGTTGTGATTTTTCAAATCGTATTCTATTGATTCCAATAAATAAGGTTCTAGATTTGCCAAGATATCTTCGCTTTCTATAATTTTGGATTCATAGAGATAATTAACGGTCCAAAAAATTCCTTCAAACCCATGTATTAAACTGTAATTCAATTCGTGATCTGCAAAAACTTTGACAGTTTTATTAAATAACCGTAGTGCCTTTTGTTTGTAAGACTCGTCTTTGGTATTCCTGTATAGCGTAGCAAAAAATATAATTACCCCAAGATCTTCATCAACTATAGGTAGTCCTACTTTTTCTGCTTTTGTATAAAGTACGTCTTCAATTTTCTCTAAGATTTTCTCTGTTGTTTCCATTTATAATATTTTAATTCTTTAGTTTTTTGTATATTGCACCTTGTATGAGGAATAAATAGTTTTTAAAGTATCGATAAATAGTTTGAAAATATCCTTTTACAAATTGATTTAAACTGGAATAAAACTATCTTAACATTTGTTGAGATAGTTTTTGTTTTTTGAACTACCTACATGCATTTTCGCACCCTTTCACTTCTAATCTTATATTTTTATGTTTAGATCACTTTTTGTCAAATGGCAGTGCATGATCTGTGTTTTTTTAAAAAATGCCTACTCTATTAAGGATTTTCGGCTACCTCCTTTACAAATTGATTTTTTAATGGAATGTTGAACTGGATTCATTCCATATTTTGC
>CANMTP010000032.1 GCA_947500845.1 uncultured Aquimarina sp. | reverse complement strand
ACCCAACTAAACCAAATATCAATATAGATAACCTACAAAGAATTGGGTAAGCCTTAAACCGAACTCACGTTAGTTACATCCCAAACATTGCAGATAACCAATGGACTGATTTGTTGATGTAGATTTTTAAAATTCATCATTTGTAGTTTTTACGCAAAGGACAGGAGATGAAATTTGCGATGCAACCGAAAAATAGACAAGTATTTTTATTTGTCTAATAAATGATTTTTTAAAAGTTTTTTAAGTAATTCTGTCCATCCATTTTCGAAGTTTTTGATATCAAAATTAGTTTTATCTTGTGGGAATGTTGCAATTCCGCTGTGGGTTAGCTTTACACGTGTTTTGTTTCCTTCTTTATAAAGATCAAACGTGACCAGAGAATAACCCTCAAGATTTTCATATTCCCAACTATATTGTAATCTTTTATGAGGAACTACTTCTGTGATTTTGCATAGATGTAAATAATGATTACCTTTTACTCCCTGCCCTGTAAATTGAAATTCAAATCCAACTTCAGCTCTAAACTCAGAGAGATCGAAGTACCATTTTTTCATTTCGTCCTTATCAGTTAATGCTTTCCATACTTTTTCTATAGAAGCATCATAAATTTCTTCAACAACTACTGTTTTCATCTTATTTTTGTATTTTTTGTTGCTTGTGACATTTGATTTCCTGGTAGGTTTGAAGGTGTTTTTGGACTGTTTTCTACCACCTGTTTAAGGACTTGTAACTTTTTAGTCCAAAAGATGCTAAATTGCTCGGTCCATTGATGCACTTCATTAAGCTTTTCGAGTTTTGCTTCACAGATTCTTTCTCGTCCTTCTTGGCGTATAGAAACAAGATTACATTGTTCAAGAATTTTTATATGCAATGAAACGGCTTGTCTGGTTATCTCAAAGTTTTCTGAAATAGTATTAAGATTCATACTTTGAGTCGCTAATAAGCCAATTATTTTCCTCCTGGTTGGATCTGCAATGGCTTGAAATACGTCTCTTTTTATTTCCATTCTAATTGTATGAAAGTATTTGCTTGCGCAAATTTTTAAGTAACATTGAATTTATGCAAGTGGCTAATTATTCTTTTATGTACCATTTAATTGCGAAAGATGCCTGACCATGACCAAGTATTTTACCCGTAATCATATTTCGCATCATAGTGTCTGATTTTCCGTTACTAGCGGCAATAAGGGACCACTCAAGATTTTCTTTAAGCTTCATGGTTTGCATATCAAAATTAGGCGTTTGTCCAATGATTGGATCTATCTGGGCAAAGACAATCGTATCACTTAAAATAGTAAGGAATTTGGCATCCGTAAAGTGTTCGACTTTTTTGGTGGGCTCATCTTTTCTTTGTGATGACCAATAAATACGTATTTTTTTTCCTGATCTCACCGCTTTAATCAGATTGTCGATATTACCTTCAATTGTTTTTCCATTTTTATCATTATGATAGATAAGTTTCCAATTACTATCAGTTTGTGCAATTGAGTTCAAAGAAAAGAATATAGATAAGATAAAGAATGAAACATTTTTCATGATTGTATTTTAATAACTCAAATTGTCCTTTTAATACTGAATAAAAGATTTATGCTCATAGCACCACGCCCATCGCTCGTTAGGTTCTGCAGATATTACCACGCTATGTTCGTTATGTATTTGATAATGCTTGCTTGCATGCTTATTTGGTGACGAATCACAACAGAGGGTAACTCCGCATTCCTGACAGGTACGTAGATGCACCCATGAATCACCAGTTTTGATACATTCTACACATTCATAACTATCGCCTTTCTTGATATTGTTTGTGTCAAAACCTTCAAGATGCTCGCATATTTTGGTTCTCATTTTCATAATTAGATTTTGTAATTTTAATGATCAAATTTTCTAAATGAAATCCTGAATCGACACTTTGGAAAGCTCAGCATAAAAGCTCAGGATGATAAGTTTATCATGAACATTAACAAAGGTTATAATTCCAGTTAAATTTCAGCCAAATATTCATGAACGAACTTAATGGCCATAGCGCCTTCACCAACTGCAGAAGCAACTCTATTCATTGCGCCAGCTCGTACATCTCCTGACGCAAATATACCCGGACTACAGGTTTCAAGTAAAAAGGGTTCCCGATTTTTTTTCCAAATCTTTTTGAAGTTCTCATATCGAGTGAGGTCTCTACCGGTTTCAATAAATCCTCTTTCATTTTTTATGATATCCAATTCAATCCAATCGGTATAAGGGCGTGCACCGATAAAAATAAATAGCGCGTCTGCTTGTACTTTTTTTGTTTCCGAGGTTTCACTATTAGTAAGCTCTAATTCGGTAAGCCGTTCGTCTTTTCCTGATGCCTTGGTTATATTAGTATGTCCAAGTAAAATTATATTATCTATAGCATCAATTTGATCGATGAGGTAACTCGACATGCTACTCCTTAGATCTTTTTTACGAACAACTATGTACACGTTTTTGGCAAATTTAGAAAGATAGACTGCAGATTGACCAGCAGAATTGCCTCCACCAACAATATACACTTCTTTATCTGTACAAGCCTGTGCCTCTGTCATAGAGGAGCCGTAATAAATTCCTGCCCCGGTAAAGTTTTCTATACCTTCAGCTTCGAGTTTTCTGTAGTTCACACCAGTCGTGATCACCACACTTTTGGTGCTAATACATTCTCCATTGCTTAGGGTAATACTTTTATAGCCATCTTTTTCTGAGATAGAAGTAACTTCTTGCGGGGATAGAAACTCTATACCAAATCGTTTGGCTTGCGTGATAGCTCTATGGGTTAATTCCTGACCACTTAATCCATTAGGAAAACCTAAATAATTTTCTATCCTTGAACTAGTTCCTGCCTGTCCGCCGGGAGCATGTTTCTCGATGAGTAACGTTTTTAATCCTTCAGAACCGCCATATACAGCAGCAGCAAGTCCAGAAGGTCCTGCACCAATGATCACTACGTCATATAAATTGTCTTTAGGGTGTGCATTTAACCCTAAGGCCGATGCTAGTTCTATAATATCCGGATTTTTAAAACAACTCCCGTCTTGTAGTGATACGACAGGCATATCTTTTGGGGTGAGATCGTAGAGTTGAATCAGTTCTTGAGCCTTCTCACTGGTTTCTGCATCTAACCACTGGAAAGGAAATAGATTGGCAGACAAAAAATCTTTGATATCATGTGATTTTGGCGAAAACTGATATCCGACTACCTTGATACCATCAAATTCTGGTTGAAAATCTAATTGCCAGGCATCTAGTAAATCGTTAAGTGTTGGATATAGTTTTTCTTCAGGAGGATTCCAGGGTTTAGTAAGATAATAGTCCAATTGCACATCGTTAATCGCCTTAATTGCTGCATCGGTATCAGAATAGGCGGTTAATAATACTTTTTTAGCTTCTGGGTAGTGTTTTTTGGCTTCCGAAAGAAATTCTACACCTAACATTTCTGGCATGCGTTGATCTACCAAAAACAGCGCAATTACTTCATTTTTCTTTTTTAAATCAACCAAAGCTTCCAATGCATCATTGGCAGAAACGGTGCTCATGATTCGATATTCCTTGCGATATTCAGATTTTAAATCTCTGGTAACAGCACGCAGTACCTGAGGATCATCATCTAGCGCAAATATGATTGGTTTTTTCATTTTTTTGAGTGAGTTTACGTGATAACCTTAAAAATCGAAATTATTAGGATCTGGTCCAATGCGTTCATTTTTATCTAAGGAGTCAATGTGTTTCATATCCTCTTCAGATAATTCAAAATCAAATAGATCTGCATTCGATTTAATACGTTCTTTTTTGACAGATTTAGGGATAGTGATTACTTCTTTCTGAAGATCCCAGCGAAGTACAATTTGGGCAACTGTTTTCTGATATTTTTTTGCTAAATCATCTAAAATAGGAAGTTCAAAAATTTTTCCCTGCATCATAGGAGACCATGCTTCATATTGGATTTTGTGTTGGTGACAAAAGTCGATTAAATTCTGCTGAACCAAATAAGGATGAAATTCCATTTGATTAACCATAGGTACTATTTCAGTTTGCTCCATTAGATCTTCTAAGTGATGTTGCATAAAATTACTTACACCAATAGCACGAATTCTTTTATCCTTGTATAATTTCTCTAAAGCTTTCCATGTATCAACATACTTACCGGCTACAGGCCAATGGATTAAATAAAGATCCAGGTACTCTAGTTGCAAACGCTTTAAACTATCATCAAATGCTTGGAGGGTATTTTCATACCCCTGATCATCGTTCCATACTTTACTTACGACATAAATATCTTCTCTGGGTATTGCACTGCTATCTATCGCCTTGCCTACGCCTTCTTCATTTTTATAAATACTTGCGGTATCGATATGTCTGTATCCTGTTTCTAATGCCCAATGGATGGCATTGATGACCTCTTGATCATTATCTGCTTGATACACGCCAAGGCCCAGGTAAGGCATATGAACACCATTATGTAGCTGAAACGTTCCTTTTATATCTGAAATTTTTCTCATTATGGTTATTTTAAGATATCGGAAGACATACCGTAAAAGTGGTCTCTTCTTTTGTTGATGTCACTTTTATATCTCCGTTATGTTGGTTAATTATTCGTTGCACGACTTCAAGTCCCATTCCAGTACCTTTTCCAATACTCTTGGTAGTGAAAAAGGGATCAAAAATTTTTCCCAAGTTTTCTTCACTAATTCCTTTTCCATTATCAGTAATGTTAACTTTTATAGAATTTTTGTCTTTATTGGTCGTAATTTTTAAGGTTCCAGATTGGTCCATTGCATCTATGGCATTATCCATTAAGTTGGTCCATACCTGATTAATCTCACTAACGAATATTTTGGGTTTCGGAAGATTTTCTTGAAAATTCTTCTCTACAACAATATTCTTCTTCTTTAACTTATGATTAAGCATGGTAAGCGTGCTTTTGATCCCCAGATGAACATCTGTAGCTACTTTTTCGGGAGCACGATCCATATGCGTATAACTTTTAATAGATTGTACCAGACTGGAAATCCTGTCTGACGCTTCTTCAATTTCGTCTACTATTTTTTCGGTAGTCAGTACATTTTCTATCCACTCGATAGCATGAGGAAAGTTATGATCTCCTGTAGCGTTATGAATTTCTTCCATAGCCGGAATACCCATACAGAAATCTAATAATGTTTCAGTAAGTTCAAAAGCATTTTCAACTCCATGATTCTCTAACCATTCTTCCAATTCATCCTCTTTTTCATTTCGTTCAGTAAGTTTCATGTTATTTTCCGGGCGGTTGGTAATCTTATCAAAAAGAACATCATTTATGGTATTCACTTCTTCTTCAGAAGCTTTGATTGAAATGATCCTTTTAAATTTCTCAGGGACATTACCAAGATGTTTTTTCAACGCCTTAGAACTTCGTAGCATTGCCGAAGCAGGATTATTCAGCTCATGAGCCAACCCTGCAGATAATTTTCCTAATGCCATCATTTTTTCTGACTGCACATTGTTTTTTGTAAATTCTCGTACTCTTGAGGTCATATTATGCACCAGGCTTTCGGTAAGTTCATAATGATCACTAACCATTTCTTTAAAAAATGACTTATCCAAAAATAAAACCTGGGCATTTTCAACAACTTCTCCATATCCCATCGCAGAGCTCATTCTTGAGAACGGAAGCAACCCGGCGATTCCGTTTTTTTTGATTTGGCCAATCACTTTATAATTACCGTTTTGTTCGAATTTTATATCAATTTTTCCTTGCAGGATAATGGATAGTTGATCAATGGTATCTCCTTTCTTAAAAATAAACTCTCCTTGTTTATAAGTTTGAATTTCTGATTTATCGATCAGCCATTGCAATTGTTGACTAGGGACATTGCTAAAATCTGGTATTTCTTGAAGAATGTGCGCAGTGAGTTTCATCTGTTTAAAAATAGGTAATAAAAATCCACCTTGCAATACGTATAAATGCTACAAGTCTTAAGATTTTTATAAAATTGAAAGAATATTGAATAATTATGGATTGTTCAAAAGAGATTTTGTTTCCTGTTCTGGTTTTGCATACTGAAAGCGATCTATCAAAGTGGGTAAAGCATAGCCGTCTAGCCCAATACAAGATACAGTTTTGGCTTTGTCAAGTTGTACCCAACCATCATCATGCATGATACTTTTATCAAGGTGTATATTTTCTATCGCTCCAATAATTAAAATAGTATCATTCTCTTTAATTAAATATTCGTTTACATATTTACACCCCAGTTGTATAGGACTATTTTGCACATAGGGTGCATAGAAGTCATTTAGATATTCTTCTTCAAGTTCAGTTTTATCAAATTCAGAAATGTGTTCATCATACCTAGAAGCAGTATGATGTGCGTCTTTAATTATAGATTGATGAACTTGATTTACTGTAAAAAAACCGGTGTCTTTAAGATTTTTGTAAGTGTTTCGTGGTACTGTAGTTGGTCTCAAGACAAAACCCAGCATTGGCGGATTACTACCTATGTGAATTATAGAATTAAAAATGGCTACATTGGTACTACCATTTTTGCCTTTGGTGGCCAACAAATTACAGGATTTATAGCCAGTACAACTATTAATAAGATTAGCCCTATATCTTGAAGGCATTTTGTTAAGATCATCTAAGTTAAAGTGATTCATATATATCTTATATTTAGCATTCAATCTAAAGTGATAATATTTCAAAACTAATCAATCTGTGTAAAATGTCTGAAGAATTCAAGGAATATTTTGAAACCAATAAACAAACATGGAACGAAAAAGTAGGCGTTCATGCTGCAAGCGATTTTTATGATTTGAATGCCTTTAAAAAAGGTAAGTCATCATTGAATAAGTATGAACTAGAAGCTTTGGGAGATGTCTCTGGTAAATCATTATTACATCTACAGTGCCATTTTGGTCAGGATACGTTAAGCTGGAGTAGGATGGGAGCGCAGTGTACGGGTGTTGACCTATCTGAAAAAGGAATCAAATTAGCAAAACAGTTAAATTCTGAATTGGGATTGGATGCTAATTTTGTAAGTTGTAATGTGTTGGATACTTCTTTCTATGTTAAAGATCTATTTGATATTGTGTTTACAAGCTACGGGGTGATTGGTTGGTTACCAGATCTTAAACCGTGGGGTAACATGATCGCCGAGCGATTAAAACCGGGAGGAGTTTTCTATATGGTGGAGTTTCATCCTATTGTTTGGATGTTTGATTATCTTGAAAAAGAACCTATGATGAAATATGGGTACTATCAAAAAGATGTGATTTATGAAGAATATCAAGGAACTTATGCAGATCAAAACGCTAAAATGATTAGCAAAGAATTTGGTTGGAACCACGGATTAGGGGCAGTGGTATCCTCATTATCAGCGGCAGGACTTACTATTGAGTATTTAAAAGAGTTCGATCAATCTCCTTATGAAATATTTCCTGGATTGATCGAAAAAGAAAAAGGAATGTTCGAAACCAGAGACAAATTGTATCCATTACTCTTTGCGATAAAAGCTAAACTTTAGTGAGTAGTAAGTAGTAGGTAGTGGGTTTTTGCTAATTTCAGAATCCACTAATCGCAATTTACCGTTGTGGTCAACCATCAGCTAACAACTATCAACTATTCAAGATAATTCGGTAATATTTGTTATTTTTACCGAAGGTTTTAATGGCTGCGTATGTTCTTTATGACAAAAGAACCCACCTGTTAGATACATTAAAGCTCGGGTCTTCTCATGATTCTATGTATCAATCTAGCGGGTCTTGAATACAAATACCCTATGCAAACAAAAAATATTGCTATCGTAGGAAGCGGCCTGGTTGGTTCGCTCTTAGCTCTTTACCTTAGAAAGCGTAATTACAGCGTGACCGTTTTTGATAGAAGACCAGATATAAGAACAATCGAATTCAGTGGTCGTTCTATCAATCTTGCTATGTCTGTAAGAGGATGGAAAACTCTTGATAACATAGGAATTGGAGATGAAGTGAGAAAACTGGCAATCCCAATGCATAAAAGAACTATGCATGTAACTGGTGAGCCGGTTTATCATCAATACTATGGAAAAGATGGGGAAGCTATTTTTTCGATCCCTAGAGGAATATTAAATAAAAAAATGATTACGCTGGCTGAAAATGCTGGAGTAGTTTTCAGATTTAATGAGAAAGTTTGGGATATCGACTTACCTGAAGCTAAAATCTATACTGGCGAGACAGAAAAAAGTGAATGGAAAGAGTATCAATATGATATGATTTTTGGATGTGATGGCGCCTTTTCCAGAGTGCGACATAAAATGCAAAGAAGAAGCAGGTTCAACTATTCACAAAAATTTCTGAATACTGGGTACAAAGAGTTGGGGATTCCGCCCAATCCAGATGGAAGTCATAAATTAGATAAGAACTCCCTTCACATTTGGCCAAGAGGTAAGTTTATGCTAATCGCATTGCCTAACCTTGATGGTAGTTTTACCTGTACATTATTTATGCCTCATGAAGGGGAAAATTCATTTGAAAAATTAACAAATGATGATCAAGTAAAAAAGTTTTGGAAACAACATTTCTCTGATACTATTACCATTATGCCTTCATTGTTGAATGACTTCAAAAATAATCCTACAAGTGCTTTGGTTACCATAAAGTGTTATCCCTGGACCTACTGGAATAAAGTAGCTTTGGTAGGAGATTCGGCCCATGCGATTGTACCTTTTTATGGACAAGGAATGAATGCAGGATTTGAAGATATTTCTGTCCTTGATGAAATTATAGAGAAGTTAGGAGATGATAATTGGGAAGAAATTTTCGAAACGTATCAAAAGGCTAGAAAACCTAATGCTGATGCCATTGCCGAACTATCCTATCGTAACTTCATAGAAATGAGTAGTAAAACTGCTGATCCTGAATTTTTACTACGAAAAAAGATAGAAAGAAGATTTGCTGAAAAATATCCCAATAAATGGATGCCTCTGTATTCAAGAGTTACTTTTAGCCATCGCCCTTATGCTGAAGCCTTAGAAACTGGAGAGCATCAAGCTGACATAATGGATCAAGTTATGGAAATGGATAACATAGAATCTATTTGGGATAGTGATGAGGTTGAACAGTATATATTTGAACTATTGAATGCAAAAAAATATAACTTTCAGAATTAATCATCTTAATGATAACCATAAAAAAGAAATGGGCAAAATTGTATTTTAATTGGTTTTACCCATTTCCTAGTTAAATTTTAGAATTATTTATTTCCGCTTAGTTTACTATACAGGGCATCCTGCATTGCTAACACAAGTATAGAAACACCAATCGTAATCATTTCCGCATCGAGCAGCGCAATGGGCTCTAATTGAAGTACATGGATTCCCACCGCCATGAATAAGGCTGGTCTCATTGCGTTTTAACTTGCGATAATTTGACTGTTTAAGTTTTTCAAAATTTTTCATGATTTTAGGTTTTAAAAGTTATATTTTATAGAGCAATTGTTTAAAATTGTACTATAAAAATTTAAAAAGGTATGAACAAAAGTGCATACTTTTAATTGTAAAATATAAGTATTTTTAAAAGGCTACTAATATTCTAATGTGTTAATTAACCTTATTTTAGGAAATTTTATGTTAAGGTTATTAGAAATAATAGTTTGTAGTTTAGGAGTGGTATTGTTATGATTTTGCGTAAATTCTATTTATATTTTTTTTAACCAAGAATACGTTTTAACCACTTAAATTTGGTTTTGCTATAAGGAGGGTACTTCAAATTTGGTTCTATCCAAAAGGGTTTCTGAAGGACACTTTTATAGTGTGAAAAAGTTTCAAAACCATATTTCCCGTGATAATTTCCTATGCCACTGTCGCCAACGCCACCAAAAGGAAGAGTTTGCTCTGTAAAATGCATAACAGCATCATTAACAGCGCCACCACCAAAAGAAATTTCATTTAATATCTTCTTTTTTATAGTGCTATTTTTTGTAAATACATAACAAGAAAGGGGTTTAGACAATTGTCTAACTTTTTGAATTGCTTCTTCAATAGTATCAAAGGAAAGTACCGGTAAAATAGGACCAAAGATTTCATCTTCCATAACTTTATCTGAAAAATCTACGTTCTTCATCACCGTCGGAGGAATTACTCTCTCTTCTTTATTACCTTTACCTCCCAAATAGATTTTATCTTGTTCGATCAGGCCAATAAGCCGCTCATAATTTTTATCATTAATGATTTGAGTATAATTGTCATTATCGACGTGATACTCTGATTGATCGATGTATTTTTTTACCGCTGTTAAGAACTTATCTTTTATGCCAGATTGGACCATAACATAATCTGGAGCAATACAAGTCTGGCCAGCGTTCAAAAACTTAGCCCAAACCAATCGTTTCGCTGTCATATCGATATTTACATCTTTGGTAATAAGGGCAGGGCTTTTTCCTCCCAATTCGAGCGTCACCGGTGTCAAATGCTTAGCTGCTGCTTGATAGATAACTTTTCCTACAGGAACGCTTCCCGTAAAGAATACTTTATCAAATTTTACATCCAGTAAGTCTGTAGTTTCTTGTACTCCTCCTTCAATGACCTTAAAAAAATTAGGATCAAAATTCTCATTAATGAGTTGGGCCATAATAGCGGAAGTACGAGAAGGAACCTCGCTTGGCTTAAGTATAACCGTACAACCTGCAGCAATAGCCGCAACTGCAGGACAAAGCGAAAGCTGGTATGGATAGTTCCACGCTCCTATAACCAAAACCGTTCCATAGGGTTCTGGTATAATATAGCATTTTCCAGGCAGATTTGCTAAACCGATAGAGGCTCTTTTTTTTTTAGCCCATTTCTTAACTTTTTTGATGGCTAGATCAATTTCATGATAAATTATAGATAACTCTGTGGTATAGGTCTCAAATTCTGACTTTTTAAAATCCTTATAAATAGACTCATAAAGTTGACTTTCGTTCTTTTTTAGAATATTCTTGAGACGTTTTAATTCTTTAATTCTGAACGAAATGTTTTTTGTAGCATGAGTATTAAAAAACGCGCGTTGCTGATTTATTATCTCTTGATAATTCATAATGGAAGGAATGATCTATACGTTAAAATCTAAAGAACTAAGTTAAGCTTTTTGTTTTTTAACTTCAAGCTCCCGTTGCATTTGTTTTACCGTCAGTGTACTACCGTCATGGCTCCACCCTGGAGGACCAAAAATATACATGAATTTATGATACCAGTTTTTGGATCTTTTAGTATCATTCCAGATGTCTCTGTACTCGTGGGTAAGAATTACCCAGGGATTATAAGAGTTAGGTGCATGCGTTACACCATATTGTACTTCTATATCTTCATCAAGTTCTTTCCAGGTGCCAAACATTTTGTCAAATATATTGAGAAATCCTCCATGGTTTTTATCCATATATTCCACATTTTTTGCATGATGTACTTGATGCATCGTATGCGTATTAAAAACCTTTTCGATGAACCCCATTTTTGGGATGTAAACAGAATGTAACTGGAATTGCCATAAAGCTTCTATTCCCAAACAGACTACAACCATCTCAGGCGGAAAACCTATAGCAGGTAACCACATATAAAATAACGGTTTGTATAAAATAGTAAACCATCCATTTCTAACAGCTGTACCCAAATTAAAATTGTCTGAAGAGTGATGAACAATATGTGCAGCCCATAAGGCTCTTACCATATGATTTTGTCTGTGAAACCAATAATATGTAAAGTCATCTAACAATTGGCAGAGTAACCATATGTACCATGAATATCCAAAAGATTCCCATCCAAAAATGTTAGTACGTATACCATTAATTTCAGGGTTGAATACATCATAAACATAATTGAAAATAACAATAGCAGAGATCGTTTTAATTAAGGGGGCTAATAATGCAGATCCAACACCCATAAATAAACTGGCACCTAGATCTTTCCATTCATATAAATTCTTGTTTTTGTGATCATGAGCTTTGCTGTAAGTAAGTTCTAACAGAATTAAGCCTAAAAAACAAGGTACTCCATAAACTAAGGGGTTAGTAAAATCCATTCTTTTTCCGTTCAATTTTTATAGAGGCAGAATATAGTAAGATTTTTTAGTAAATCTTTAACAATGTAATTCTAATTCGCATGAACGCTACTTTTTTAACGATTGTCTAATGAAAAAAGTATGTTTTGAAAAGATAAAACTTCTTAGGGACCTTACTTCATACTTCCTCCAAGAGCAACAAATGCATCCAGAACATTTTGTAATGCCTTTTTTTCTGTTTTGCTCACGGTTTTGGTATATACATCATCTTCTCCAACAAATTTGATTTTTGCTGTTTTACTTGATGCAATTTTTTCAGTTAGTTGAATGTCGCGACTTTTAATAACCCGATCTAACCATTCTCTCTTCCCTCCAGATATTTTTTTGGCTTTAAATTCTCCAGGAGTATCTTCTTCTATCTCAAAAATTTCTCCATCTACACTTATTTCTATTCTCTGTAAGTGAAGCCATTTCTTTTTAGAATAATAATTGATTGATAATCCTATCCAGGGCTTTTTTTCTTTCTTACCAATATAAGTTTGTATATAACTCTTATTATTCAATGTAGAGGAAGAAGGATCGGTATACCAGGTAACATCATCATTAATGTCGTATTTTACTTTCATTTTGGCAATAGCCTCTTCATTATTATCAGAATTTTCATCCGTATTTTCTTCGTCAACGTTATCATCCAAAGGGGCTTTGTCTTGTCTACTGGTTCTAGCGGTTTCTAATATTTTGTTTTCGACTTTTTTAAGCAGCCTTTTACCTTGCTTTGCCTCATTAGAATTAGCATATTTTGCAACTAAAGTTTGAAGGCGCTCCCTGCTTTTTGTATACTCTGCAGTATCGTAATCTGAAGTCGCTTTTTCAAGCATTTGGGCAGGTGTAAGTTCGCATTCAGCTAGTTCTTTTTTTAGGTCTTCATTCTCTTTCTTTATCTTTTCGAAGTCGGCTTGCGGGACACCACAACCAATAGTAAATATTAAAAATAAAACATATGGGGTTAGTCTAACATTTTTCATAAGTAGGTAATTTAATAAGACTGTTTTAGGTGTTAAATTTTGAACCTCAATATACTAAAAAAGCGTTAACAGTCATAATTTTACGCATAAACCGTAAAAACTACCTTCAGATAATGTATTATTTTTTAAATAATTCAGACATGTCTTTAAAGAATTTGAACTCGAGAGCATTTCCACAAGGATCGTAGAAAAACATAGTGCCTTGTTCACCAACCTGCCCTTTAAACCTTATATAGGGTTCAATGACAAATTCAATTTTTTTTTTCTACTAGCATATCGGCTAAGTCTTGCCAGGTTTCCCATTCAAGAATAATTCCAAAGTGGGGTACGGGAACATCTTTTCCATCAACAGGATTTGTATAATTATCTTCTGAATCCGATTTTTCTTTATAATGAATAACAAGTTGATGGCCGAAAAAATTAAAATCCACCCAATGATCACTACTTCGACCTTCTTCTAGTTCTAAAATTTTGTTATAGAAGTTTCTGGCTTTTTTTAAGTCATCTACCGGGATAGCTAAATGAAAAGGCGATAGAGTACTACTCATAATTTAAGATTTACAAACAATATGTAAAGTACTTATTTCAGAAAAAGGAATAAAAGATATGCTTAGAAAATTATGAATTAATTAACAGCAAGTTTTATTTTAACGTTCTCTTCGTTTTTTACTTCTTGGTCTGGTTGAATCTTTTCTACTTGTTTTTCGCTGCTTTGGTGCCGGGGCTTGGATGATTGAAGCTTCTTCCGTTTTGCTGGAATCTTCAACATCAGAATTAATAACTTTCAGTTCATTCTCCGTTAAATACCGCCATTTACCAACTGGAACATCCAGGGAGACATTCATGATCCTAATTCTTTTTAAAGTAACCACTTCATACCCCAAATATTCGCACATCCTACGAATCTGACGATTAAGCCCTTGTGTAAGTACAATTCTAAAGGTATACTTGCTAAGTTGCTCAACTTCGCATTTTCTTGTAATCGTATCTAATACAGGAATACCATTACTCATTCGTTTTATAAACTGAGAATTAATGAGTTTATTAACAGTAACTATATATTCTTTTTCGTGATTATTTCGAGCTCGAAGGATTTTGTTGACGATATCCCCGTCGCTCGTCAAAAATATGAGTCCTTCACTAGGTTTATCTAATCTCCCGATAGGAAAAATACGCTTAGGATAATTTATATAATCTATAATGTTATCTTTTTCATTTTGTGCAGTGGTGCAAACAATACCTACAGGTTTATTAAAAGCAAGATAAACATGTTTTTCTTTGGGTTGATGAATTAATTCGCCATCTACCCGCACAACATCATCGACGGCTACTTTGATCCCCATTTCTGGTACTTCGCCATTGATTGTTACGCGGCCTTGATCGATTAATCTATCAGCTTCTCGACGCGAACAATATCCAATTTCGCTTAAATACTTGTTAAGTCTTGTGAGTTTAGAATTTTCCACATGCAAAGGTGGCTATAATAATTAAGCTTTCAAAAAATCAATAATCATATTGTCTACCTCTTCAAAAAATAATGAATGTCCGTAATTTTCTGTAGTAATAAATTGTACATTACTCCAGTTTTTTCCAATGGTTTTGGCTTCTCTGTATGGAGCAATATCATCATATTTATCATGAATTAACAAGCCATTATTTGTAATTTTTTTTGCAAAATCTGAAACGGAGAATTCTTCAAAATAGAAATTGTGCTTATCCTTGAAATGTTGATTTAAAGCCTTCATGAATTTGGGTGAAAGTTTTAGGATGCGTTGATATCCTTTCATAATTCGAGACAATTCTGAAGGAGGTGCCAATACTACCATTTTCTGTACTTCTGGATTGGGATAACTATACTGATGAAATATGGTAGTCATACCTCCAACTGAATGACCTACCAAATGATTAGGTCTATATAGCTCTATTATTTTTTGGAGACACTCTGTATACAAAGGGACGTTGAGAATTTTTCCTGAAGAATTTCCGTGAGCAGGAGCGTCAAAAGCAATAATGTTATACCCTTTTTTGTGTAATTTTAAAATAAGTGTCTTCCACCGATGTGTATTACTTTCCCAACCATGAACCATTAATATGGTTTCTCCCATACTGGGCCAGCGATAGGTTTGGATTTTGGTTTTGCCAATCAAGATCTTTTCATCTTCTGCATCTTCTAGAAAATCTTCTTGTTCAGGCAAAATTCTTCCTTTTCTTGGCGTACAAAAGAGAATATAGGCTTTGCGAACTGCTTTTTTGGGATAAAAAATGAACAGAAACTGGAAGTATTTTCCGATTAAGACAGGTAAATATTTTTCTAGTTTTTCTTTCATTCGTCTTCTCTGTGTACAGCTTCGATAGTAAATGCAGGAACACAAATGGCAAGATACTCACATTCTTGGTCAAATGGATTAGAATATTGAATTCTTGTGTTTTTTTCAATTTTAATAGATTGACCTGCCTCTAATACAATAGTTTCATCATCAATGATAAATTGTTTTTTACCTTTGATGACATAGGTGTATTCATCAAATTCTGGAGTTTGAAAGGGTTCGCTCCATCCTGGAGGGGCTATCATATGAGCAATACTTATATTAGAATTTCCGTCTGTTGCTTTTCCAAAATGTTCCTCAATTAATTTTCCGTCTGTTGTAGGAACTATAAATGGAGTTTTTTGAATGCTATATTTTTTACTCATGATTTTCATTTAATTCTTGCCCCAGTGTATCCAAAAATGCTTAATATTTGCAGAATCAGGAATATCTGAGACTTCAATTTTGGTATCAGCATTAGATTGAAACTTCTTTGGCAATTCTTTCTTGTCAATAGTAAAATATGCTTGGATACTATCAATAAAAATTACTGCCGTACTTAATGTATTATTAATCTTTGATATCGTATAATGATCTTTGATGTCTTTAAAAGTACTACTTAACGATAGTCCAGAATTGGTTTTGTATCTGGGGTCAATAATTTGTATGTTTTGTATGGTAGATGTCGGATCAGATGCTGTTGTAACCTCCAAAACAAGAAGTTTAGCACCCCCTTTTTCAAATATTTCTATTTCATTAGTATTTCTTAAAGACTGATCTCCAATCTTAATTTTTACTATTGAATCCTTGGCAAAGATAGAATCTAGTTGATGTACTCTAATTTCGTTAGTTAAAAGTCCTATTCTATGATGCGAAATGTCGAAAGGATTTGGTTTTTCTTCATTTTGACAATTGAAAAGTAGTGTTGATAGAATAAGAATCTGAAAAAATCTGTTTGTCATGGCTTACTTTAAATAAATAATTTATTATTAAACGTAAATTATCTAATCTGTATATAATCAAAGTCTTTAAATTGTCAGATAGAATTCGAAAACGAGGATTATTTTATCTTTTTAATCTATATTTTTGATTCTTGTTCAAACTCATTTCAATAACTTATTTAAGACACCCAAGGCGCCTCTAATAAAAGTTGCACTGGTCAATACTTTTATAACCGCTTTTTCTGTGGTGCTTGTTCTTCTACCTCTAGAGCGAGAACTCGATGAGGTTTTATTCAACTTCTCTCTTTCTTTTTTTGCAGCCGCTTTAGCTTCTTCAGCTTCAGCTTTTTCAATTTTTTCAGCTAGAAGTTCGTATGCGCTTTCTCTATCGATTTCTTCATTATACTTAGAAATAAGGTTTGACTTTTTAAGTAACACTTTAAGTTCTTCTGGACTCAATATATCCATTCTACTCATAGGAGCTCTTAACATGGTGGCTGCCAGAGGGGTAGGGCGACCTTTTTCATCAAGAGCAGATATTAATGCTTCTCCAATTCCTAACGAAGTCAGTATTTCCTTGGTATCATAATATTCTGAAATTGGATAGTTTTCTGCTGTCAATTTTATAGCTTTTCGATCTTTGGCTGTAAATGCTCTTAGGGCATGTTGTACTTTAAGCCCTAATTGACCCAAAACTCCATCGGGTACATCGGTTGGATTTTGAGTTACAAAATACAGTCCTACGCCTTTTGATCGAATTAGTTTTACAATACTTTCTATCTGATCCATCAGGGCATTAGAAGCTTGCTTAAAAATTAGATGAGCTTCATCCAGAAAAATAACTAATTCTGGTCTTTCGCTATCACCTTGTTCAGGAAAAGTACTATAAATTTCTGCCAAGAGACTTAACATAAATGTTGAGAACAGTTTTGGCCTATCCTGGATATCGGTTAATCTAATAATATTGATCATACCTCTACCACTTTCGTCTATCCGACATAAATCCTGAACATCAAAAGATTTTTCTCCAAAAAACAGATCTGCTCCCTGTTGTTCTAGTTCAACAATTTTGCGTAAAATTGATCCTGTAGAAGCAGTAGAAATACGACCGTAATCTTTTTCGAGCTCTTTTTTACCTTCTTGTGTTGAGAATTGTAGCACTTTTTTTAGATCCTTTAAATCTAACAACGGTAATTTATTATCGTCACAATATTTAAAGATAATAGAGATAATGCCTGCTTGTGTTTCAGTCACATCTAAAATACGAGACAATAGTACAGGTCCGAACTCACTTACTGTCGCTCTAAGTCTGATCCCATCTTGCTCTGAAAGAGAAAGTATTTCAACTGGGAAAGCCTTTGCGGTAAATGGAATTCCAATTTTTTCATGTCTTTCATCAATTTTTGGATGCCCTGGACTTGCAGCAGCAATTCCACTTAAATCTCCCTTTATATCCATTAATAATACAGGAATCCCTTTTTCACTTAAATTTTCAGCAATTACCTGTAAGGTTTTGGTTTTACCAGTACCAGTTGCACCTGCAATAAGTCCGTGTCGGTTTAACGTTTTTAATGGTACTTTTACATGGGCATTAGTCACTGTCTCACCATTATACATGGCAGCTCCCATAGTTATAAAATCACCCTTGGTTTTATAGCCCTCATTTATATGATCCAAAAATGCCTGTTGGTCACTCATAGTAGATTTATTTTTGATAAAAATAGGAATCTTAACTTTTCTATTGAAATTATAAGCTATTTTTAATGTGAGGTAGAAGTATAATCACAATTTTTGGAAAGTTTTATCTATGAAAAGAATAGTATTTATAATATGCATTAACGTAATATTATTGGGCTGTAATACCGAACATGCAAACGTTGTCTTTCACAAGACTCATGAACCTAAGAAATCTGAAGCTCCTTTTTCTGATGTAGTCCAGGTTAATCATCTGTTTTTTCTTTCTGGTCAGGTAGGAATGAATCATACAACACGCAAATTGGTTGAAGGCGGAATCAAGGCCGAAACCCAACAAACTTTAGAAAATATCAAAGCTGTCTTAGGACATCATGGTATGAAAATGAATGATGTTGTAAAGTGTACTGTGATCCTATCTGATATCAAGGATTTTGCTGTGTTTAATGACGTTTATAAAACGTATTTTCCACAAAAACCTGCTCGTACCACCTTGGCCGCAAAAGATTTGGCAGTAGGAGCCAAAATAGAAATCGAATGTGTAGCCGTAAAGAAATGATTTCAGATTGCAGAATCGTAACCAATATTTGTTAGATATTTCTTTTATGTTGTGTACCTTTGCGGCCTTATGCAAGAGAGTACACAAGAATTAGTGAATACTGGTAAAATGCTTCCTTTAATGGAAGAGTTTTATACTATTCAGGGAGAAGGATATCATAAAGGAACTGCTGCTTATTTTGTGAGGATAGGTGGATGTGATGTTGGTTGTCATTGGTGTGATGTAAAAGAAAGCTGGAATGCCGATTTACACCCTCCAACAGATACCAAAAGAATAGTAGAAAATGCGGTGCGTTATAGCGATGTAGTTGTAGTTACAGGTGGGGAACCATTAACATGGGATATGACCTTGCTTACCAAAGAACTTAAAAGCAGAGGGGCTCAAACCCATATAGAGACTTCTGGCGCATACCCGCTAACTGGAGATTGGGATTGGATCTGTTTATCGCCTAAAAAAATAAAATTGCCAAAAGAGGAAATTTACAATGTAGCTAATGAGTTAAAGTGTATTGTCTATAATAAAAGTGACTTTGAATTTGCCGAAGAGCAGGCATCCAAGGTTTCGAAGGACTGTATTCTGTATCTCCAACCAGAATGGAGCGTTCGTGATAAAATAATACCATTAATTGTAGACTATGTGATGAATAACCCTAAGTGGCGCGTGTCTCTTCAGACCCATAAATATTTAAACATTCCGTAAAAATATTCACAAATTCAGTTTTTGGTTGGCTTAAATAATTGTACAAGTAATAGGTAATAAACATGTTACGGTTAAACCGTATTACAGGGGTATATTCCCCTAATATATAAGTCGGACGAGAAAGAAAACACCTACTTTTTCATTTTTTTTAATAATCATTTCAGCTTTTTGTCTATCGTTTTGCAGTTCGTGTCGAAATGTTAATTCTTATTTGAACATTTATAGTAATATAATTCTTCATAGTTTTTAAATTTGATAAGTAATTAAAAATCAATAAACTATGAAGAATTTTTACTCAATTTTAGGACTAAACTTTAAAACTATATTCAGTTTTATAAGCGATTTACCAAGTGCCTCTCGTTACGCAATGCGTAGATAGTGATCATACATTTTAATAAATATTAATTTTTATTATTATCTACATTATATAAAGTTTTTTAATTGATTAGGTTTTCAATTAAGGCGGCCTGTTTTGTAGGAAAAAGCAACATATTTTTTGTAAGTCTTTGCTTGATTTTTGTATGTTGATCTATATAAATTGTGATTCGTCAAAAAAAATAAATTTATTATTTAGAGCACTTCATTTTTTGATTTTCATTACCTAAATTTATTACTAATTAACTTTTAATTGTATTCAAAAATGAATAGATTTTTTACAATTTTAGGTCTTGGTTTTAAATCTTTTATTGGATTTATAAAAGACCTGCCTGGTGCTTCTGGAAGTGCGATGCGCAAGTAGTGCATTCACTTAAGCAGATTAAAATGCGAAGAACTTAAAATATTTACTTTTATACATAATAAAAGAGACTGTCCCCAAATGGTATGGTCTCTTTTTTTATAAATTCAAAGTAAACTGGGGAAGATATTGCAGAATTTTAGACTGGTTACTATTGAAAATATTAATTTTTAAAAAAATTGATTTTTTCAGAATTTAATTTGACACATTCTATTTGTAGATCAGGGGAGAAAACCCCTGAATTGTTGATTTTATTTGTAAGGGGTTTCTTCTTTATTTAGCAACGGAATATCAAATTTGTGTATTATACCGTAATTGAAATAGTATTTATCTAAAATTTTCTTCTGTGAGTGTTAATTTTTTCATCTTCTTAGGGGATGAGTATTACCTTTGTATAACAATTTAAAAATCAAAAAATTATGAAGCTATTTTACGGTATTTTGGTGATTGATATTAAAGCATTAAAGTCTTTTTTAAGGCAGTTGCCAGCAGCGTGTAGCCACGCTATTCATAGATAAGATTTTTTCTATGGGACATTTAAGAAATGAACAGAGTTTTATTAGGTAAAACGGAAAAATGTAGTGCATAGAATTTGGGGAAATTACCCCATTTTCCTAGTAAAAAATGATTTAGTAAACAAGTGTTAACTAACAGTAAATTAGGTTTTTGTGCAGGTTATCGATAAAATCTCTGATTATGTCTAAAATGTAAATAAAATGTTGAATTCATGCCATTTTGATGTTATATTTGATTAATTATAATTTAAAATAAATATATGGGGCTATTTTACACAAAATTTAGATTAACTTTTAGAATTGTAATGGAATTTCTAAGAGAATTGCCGGGAGCGTCGGGGCACGCAATCCATAGGTAAATTAAAGGAATTTTATTATTCTTTGTTTAAGAATAATCGCAAATCATATTATTTTAGGGGCATAAAATAATTGTAAAAAAGAGGCTGTCTAAAAACATTTAGGCAGTCTTTTTTATTTGAGCTATTTTCTGTTTTGAAGCTTTTGATTTC
>CANMTP010000031.1 GCA_947500845.1 uncultured Aquimarina sp. | reverse complement strand
TTTTCTAATCTACAACATCTTTTGGTAACTTTTTTTGAACCTTTTTGTAATGCCCTAAGAATACATGAATTACAGAAAGGAAAAAAGTTGATTTAAGTTTATGAAATCGAAGCAACTTTCTCTAGACGGACAATGACAGACTTACTTATTGGAGTATTACTTTTGTCTGCAAAATGATTGTATGGGACCAAAATATTGGTTTCTGGAAAATACGAGGCTAAATTTCCTTCAGGAATATGATATGGAATGACTAAAAAATTGAATGCTTTTCTTTCTTTATTATCATAAGAACTTATTAAATTAATAACATCCAATTTATGTAAGTTGAACTTTTTCATATCATTCTCATTTATTAACACAATTCTTCTCTCATTATATATACCTCTATATCGATCGTCTAAGCCATAAATCGTGGTATTAAACTGATCATGCGAACGAATTGTCATCAAAATAAATTCATCTTTGTCTATTGTGTGATCTGGTAAACCGCAAATACTAAATTGAGCTTTGCCATCGGGAAGTTTACTAAAATCCAAATCCCTAACGTTATTTGGCAAATAGAATCCATTTTTCTTTGATTTCTCGTTCACGTCTTGAAACCCATTAATCACTTTCCCCATTTTCTCACGCATAAATTCATAATTTGTACTCAAAACCTCCCAATCTACAGGGTGCTCATTCCCAAAATATGCTTTAGCAATACCGCCTATAATTTCAGGTTCGCTTTTAAGATTATTAGAAACCGGAGGCAACATTCCTTTTGAACGGTGAACTTTACCCATACTATTTTCTACCGTAAAATATCTAGGTTTATCTCCTTTTTGATCCAATTCTGATCTACCCAACGTTGGCAAAATAATAGCGGTCTTACCTGTAATTAAATGAGATCTGTTTAGTTTGGTGCTAATATGAACCGTAAGGTCGCATTGGTTAATAGCTTCTGCTGTATATTCTGTATCTGATGCTGCTGATAAAAAATTACCACCAAGGCTCATAAAAACTTTTGCTTTACCTTCATGCATAGCTTCTATTGCATGGACAGTATCAAGTCCAGCTTTGTCTGGAGGTGTAAACCCAAATGTATTTTTTATAGCCTCATTTAATTCTTTTGAAACAAAATGCATGATACCCACAGTTCTATCTCCTTGCACATTACTATGCCCTCTTACAGGGCAGGTTCCCGCTCCTGGTTTTCCTAGACTGCCTTTTAGCAACAAAAGATTTACACATTCTTTTATATTTTCAACACCATTCTTATGCTGTGTTAATCCCATTGCCCAGCATATAATAATTTTATTTTTTTTGGCCAACACTGCTACCACCTCATCAATGTATTGCTCTTTTACTCCACATAAAGAAAGCAACTCGTCATTTGAATAATTCTCTAAATCTTGCAGCAAAGCTTCATATCCACTTGTGTATTTATCAATAAAATCATGATCGAATACTGTTGCATCTTTCTTATTTAACTTTGCTAACTTTTTAAGAATTAACTTCAATAATGAAACATCTTGATTTATTTTTACCTGAAGATGAAAATCTGATATAGAAGTACCCGAGAGAAGCACCCCGTTGACTGATTGAGGGTTCTTAAACCGAACAAGACCCGCTTCCTCTAAGGGGTTAACGCTAATTATAACTCCGTCATTATTTTTACATTTTTCTAGTGCCGATAACATTCTAGGGTGATTTGTACCAGGATTTTGACCTAAAATCATTACCACCTCGGCTTCATAAAAATCTTCCAGTTTTACTGACCCTTTACCTATACCTAAGGTCTCACTAAGTGCCACTCCACTTGACTCATGACACATATTTGAGCAATCCGGCATATTATTAGTTCCAAAGGCTCTAGAGAATAATCCATATAAGAATGCTGCTTCGTTACTAGATCTGCCAGAGGTATAGAAAATGGCTTCATCAGGTGATTCTAATTCATGTAACTGTTTTGCAATTATTGAAAAAGCGTCTTCCCAAGACACAGATTCATAATGAACGCTATCAGGTCTCAAAATTAAAGGCTCTATTAAACGTCCTTTTTGCCCAATCGTATAATCAGACCATTGTGAAATTTCTTCTACCGAATATTTCTTAAAAAACTCATGATCTATTGTTTTGTTGGTTGCTTCATCTGCAAGTGCCTTGGCTCCATTCTCGCAGTACTCTGCAATTTTTGATCTCTTCTTGGGATCTGGCCATGCACAGCTAGGACAGTCAAAACCTCCTTTTTGATTCATCTGAGCGAGCCCTTTCATTGACTTGACAACTCCCATTTCTTTAAATGCATGTTGCAAAGCGACTTTAACAGCCGGAACGCCTGCCGCATATTCTGCGGGTTGTTCTAGTTTAATCCCTGTAAATGCTGTAGAACCTACAATAGACACATTTCTTTTTTTGGTGGTACTCATACTTTAAAATGTATTAATGACGCGATGACTGACTAAAGATACGTCGAAATCTTAAAAATGCACCAAGGATAGAAGTGAAAATCCCGCATTCGCTGGAAGCGAAGAGGAATTGTAACGGATAGCCTGCCCGGGTGCCCTAAAAGCTATAAAAAGAAATTCCAAACCAGTCCAAATCGTATGACTGCATCACGTGTAGGATATCCCGGAGCCGAAAATTCTGTATTACTATTAAAGGCTTCTCCAAAATTTTCAACTTTGAAATAAATACGGGTTTGTCTTACTTTGGCATTAAAAAACAGATCTATTTGAGGAAATCCACCTAATTCCTGGTCATTTTGCGTATAAAACTCTGACAAAACAGGATCATAACCATCAGCAGTGTATGCACTGAAATATTTTAGCGTTATCCCGGTTTGTAAAAAAAGAGCATTATTTTTAAACCAGCGGTCTTCAAAATACAAGCTATTTCTGGTAATAATTTCTGGTACATTATATATTTGATCACCTCCGCTTACACTTTGATACATTATTGTATTTTCTAAACCTATTTTCCACCATTTTATTCCTTGTGTAAGTTTTATCTTTAAAAGATCAATACTTTCTGCAGATTGCAAGGGAACAGTTATCGAGTCTGTATTTTTTATAAAATAAGTATAATTATCTATGGTTGTATAACTCGCCTCAATATTTGCAATCTTCTTTGCTTTTATATTGAACTGTATTTTTTGAGTTTCAACATTTTCAAAATCGTTTTGCCAATTATAGTTTATATAATCACTTTGATATAATAAGAAATTATAGTTTGGTGCTACAGAACTTGAGCTTATTTTTGCCTGAACTTCGTAGTTATCATTTAGATTGTATCCAGCACCTGCATTAATATAGTTTCCTTCAAAATCTCCGGATATGATTGACATCCCGTCTGCAAACAATTGAAAACCTTTATAATTATTTTCATATTGACCCCCTACAGAATACACATCGCCCTTAAGGCGATTGGTAATATTAATCTCGTTACCCTCGTTATCTACCTGACTTAAAATTGAATTATAACCATAATTATAATTAGAGCTGCCACCTATTACTCTTAGGCGCCCCAACCATTTGTTTTTAAAATCAATAAATACCTGATTACTAAAATCCTCTAAAGCTACTTTATCAACAACAATTCCAGACTCATAAGATTCTCCAAAAAGATCATTAGGTGTTGCCTGATCAAACTGAAATGATTTATCGGTTAGATCCATAATATGGCCCACAGCTAACTCTGTGGCCGTGCTATCCGTTTTTTTTATGATAGCAAATTGATGATCCAGGTAGAATCTTTTACCCAACAGGATACTTTCTGCATTTTCAAAGTTTACTGATATGGCGCCTCGGTCTTCAAAATCTTCCTGAGCTTCTTCGGTAGAAAATGCTCCCAATGCCAAATATTGTGCTAATCCCTCATCAGACAAACCTCCATTTTCTTCATTAAAAAGGTCTTGGGAAACAAAATGTGATTTTACTCTATATCTGCGATTCTTGGTTATATAATTTAATGTAGACCTAAAATTACCTGTACTGGTTAACGCATGTTGGTATTTGCCTAAAGAGCGAACTCCTTTATATGCTATCGAAAGGTTAAGTTGCGGTGACGTATTTACTGTAAAAAACGCGTCGAGCTGTTGTCCCTGTTCAAAAGTCGTTTTAAAATACAATTCTGTAAGTGGTGTGGGAACATGGTAATAATTGATGTCATTAACCTCCATAAAATTAAAATGCCTAGCTCTTGCTCCAAAAAGTGGGAGTAAATGATCTCTTTCTTCTCTTTTTGAGAGGCTGTTATAGCTTTGTCCTACATTATGAATGGGTTGTAATTCAAAATCATCTCTTCTCAAATAATTGAATCTATAATCTTTTTGTAGAGTCAATGTAGTATCTACATAAGTAGTATCATTGTTTATGGTAATGATCTTATAATCGGTGATCGGAGGTTTTTCTTTTTTTTCTATTGGAGCAAATTTTCTCTCTGGCGGACCACTAGACTCTCCTTCTGACTCTTCTGGATTTCTTTCCTGAGCCCATATCACAGAACCAGAAAGAAGTGCAACTATAATTATAAAGTTTTTTTTCATTAGCATCCTAAACTGAGGCAAAAATATACTTTTTTTAACGAAAATAAATGATACACATTGTTTGTTTGATTTAAGTTTTCTATCTATTATAAAAATAGTTTTCTGAAATTCTATCCTTATAGTATCTTAGCAGTATGCTCACATTACAATTACATCCTGACATTCTAGAATGTGGTACTGACGAAGCAGGTCGCGGTTGTTTGGCAGGGCCTGTTACAGCAGCTGCCATAATCCTTCCTGATGATTTTAGCAATACTGTTCTAAATGACTCTAAACAGCTTAGCGAAGTCAAAAGAAAATTTCTTAAGCCACTATTAGAAGACTGTTCTGTAGCCTATGGTGTTACACATATTTTTATGGAAAAGATTGATGAAATAAATATCCTAAACGCATCAATTCTTGCCATGCAACGGTCTATCGAACAATTAAAACCTCAACCAGAGCACATTATTGTTGATGGAAACAAATTTAAAGCCTATCAGGATATTCCGCATACCTGTGTCATCAAAGGAGATGGGAAATTTTTGAATATCGCAGCGGCTTCAGTCTTGGCAAAGACGTATCGGGATGAATTTATGGAAAAAATACATGAAGAATACCCAATGTATAATTGGAAAAAAAACAAAGGATACCCTACAGCAGAACATCGTGAAGCTATTCGTAAATACGGTATTACGAAATATCATCGAAAAAGCTTTAAACTATTGCCCGAACAACTCACTTTAGATTTGTAAACAAATAAAACCAGTTCTATTTCTTTTAATTTTGCTCTTCCAAAAAATAAAAGTAAAGCGAAGTTCGTTTCACACAAGGAAACTTACAAACTTTTAATTTCAAGAAAAAAAGCCCATATATTATAATTATATTTCGGGTTTTAAAACAGACTTTATATTTTGCAAACCAGAAAACTGAAATTTTTAAATTTGGAAACCGAGTCAAAGAACACAAAACGCACCCAAATAATGAAGAAAATAGTTGTATTTCTCTTTGCCTGTTTTACTATTTCTTGTAACAACGAAACTAAAGAATCTAATGCTTTAATTGATCACATCCCAATAGACTCTCAGGTTGTCATAAAAATTAACAACTTAGAAGAAGCTTCAAGCAAACTTCGAGATAATAATTTCATTAAAAATAATAAGCAAATTGCTTTTTTCGATTATTTCAAAGATGTATCCGTTTTAAATGAAACTTCTAAACAGAAGGGACTTTTATGTTTCTCGCCTAGAGGAAAAAATGATTTTGACTACACCTACATTTCAAAACTTGACCCGGCTATACTTACTGTAGACGGCGCGATAACCAAAAATATCGAAACGATCAATTATTCAGAAAAAACCATTTATAAGATCACCTCAAAAGGAAAAACATTTTATGCTACCAGACAAGATAGCATACTCGTTGCTTCATCATCCCAGTTACTTATCGAAAATGCAATACGCATACAAGCAAATCCTTTACCAATTGATAAAGATCTACAAAAAGTATTTGAAGTTTCGGGAGCAGATAATGCTTTATCAATCTTAGTTAATGGAAAGAAGCTACAGCATATTCATAATTCATTACTACCCAGCACCACCTTAAACAGTCTTGATGACTTTAGTGGTTGGGCCGCTTTGGATGCCACAATTGATCAAAATGCAATACATCTTGATGGCATTGCGATTGAAAAAGATTCATTATACAGCACTATCGGTATTTTTGATAACACTGTCCCTCAGGAAAATCGAATTGCAAAAGTTTCTCCAGTCACGGCCAAGGGGTTTATTTCTTTTACTTATGACGACTTCGAGGTTTTGAAGAAAAATCTATCTATTGCTCAGGACAGAGAGTTAGAAGATATTCCAAATGATTTGGATGAAGTTTTGTCTGGAGTATCAGAAATAGGTTTCATTTTTATGGAAAAAGAAGATGTGCTGGTGCTAACTTCGCTAGACTCTGAAACAGCTTCAAAAGGTCTGGGAGGAAACAAAGTAGACACCTATAGAAGTATCCCTATCTATACTTACCAGAATACTGATTCTTTTTCGCAAATTCTAAATCCGTTGGTAAAAAACTTTGAGGCAAAATATTATTTTATATATGATGCGTTTGTTGTTTTAGCCTCTTCTACAAGCGCACTTAGAGACATCATTGCTAATATACAAAATCAAACGTTAATCTCTAAACAGGAATATTACAAGAATACGGTAAAAGACCTGTCAGACAACTCCTCGATCCTTGTCGCTGGTTCTATTAAAAATATAAAGCAATATATATCAGAACATGTTGATGAAAATCACACAGAACAATGGAATAACCTGCAAGACAAAGGATATCAAATTGGAATCTTACAGGTAATAAAAGAAAATGATTTTGCTCATATACATGGTGTATTACAAAAAAGTGTAGCTAAAGGAGCTGCGACATCGGTAACTCAAGTAGCCTCTACAACCCTTGAAAAAAAGGCACTTACAAAACCTATACTGGTTAAAAACCATAGAACCAAGGGAATGGATATAGCTATACAGGATATTGAAAACAACTTATATTTAATATCTGATAAAGGGGCAATATTCTGGAAGAAAAAAATTGATGGAGAAATCTTAGGTGATATACAACAAATTGACATTTATAATAACGGAAGGTTTCAATTACTTTTCAATACTGCCAGTACTCTTTACCTGGTTGATCGTGATGGAAAAGATGTTGCCCCATACCCAAAGAAATTTGAAAAAAATATTACACAACCTTTAGCCCTATTCGATTATGATAAAAGTAAGCGATATCGTATTGTCATTACTCAAGGCAATCAGGTACAAATGTTGGATGCTGAAGGAAAAGCTGTTACCGGATTTGGTTTCAAAGGAACCGAAACCAGCCTGATTATCCCTCCTAAACATATCAGAATAGGAACGAAAGATTATATTTTACTAGCTGAAGAAAATGGAACATTGAGTATCCTGGACCGATTAGGAAGAGCCAGAGTGGATGTAAAAAACAAAATTGATTTTTCTAAAAACGAATGGTATCAATACCAAGACAAATTTACTTCTATTACCAAAGACGGAAAATTAATTCAGATTGATCAAAATGGAGGTGCTGTTTCTCAAAATCTGAATTTAGGTAAAGACAATAGTCTAGTAGCCACTAATAAAACCCTAGTTACTTTTTCTGAAAACAAATTATCCATTAAAGGAAGAACATTAGAACTCGATTTTGGAGTGTATACGGCTCCAAAACTTTACTACATTAACAATAAGATTTATATCACCATTACCGATATTCAGGCCAAGAAAGTCTATTTGTATGATAGTAACGCAGAACTGTTTCCAAATTTTCCGGTGTATGGAAGTTCTGTATTAAGTCTTGGCAACATGGATAAGGATGCTAATTTGGAATTTGTAGTTCAGGGTGAAGAAAATGGAATCCTGATCTATCAAATCAATTAATAAAAGCACTATCCTCTAAAAATATTAAAAATCGGGAGTCAGCTCCCGATTTTTCAATTTTATCCCACTTAAAACTCTTAAATATAAATACGGTTTATAAGTTTTTAACATTTTATTAGATTTTTTTACAGTTTTTAGTGAGTTTTGTAAAATATAACACACAAATCTAACTCAACTATGAAATCAAGTATTTTAAAAACAATACTTGTACTCACAATTTTACTGGTGAGCACTGGTATTCATGCACAAATGTGGACTCCTATCTCTGGGAGCAAAACAAGTTCTAAGGCAAAGGAATTCAGAAAAACAATTCCCACTCAATATCAGTTATTCGAACTAAACAGTAAACAAGCTGAGTTAGTTTTAAAAAGTGCACCGTCCAGAACACAACAAAAAAGCTCGACTACAGTAATGGAGCTTCCTGTAAAAGGAGAGTTGAAAAGGTTTAGGATTCTTGAGGCTTCAATACTTGATAAAGACCTTCAACAAAGATTTCCTGACATCAGATCTTTTGTAGGTTATGGAATAGATGATCCGACAGCTATAGCCCGATTTAGTTTCTCTAAAATTGGTTTACATGCCATGATCACTTCAGGAAATCACAAAACCATTTATATAGATCCGTATACCAAAGATAAAGTAAGTTATATTTCATATTCAAAAGACAACTTACCCGCTAACCCAGACACTTTTGAATGTTTGGTTGAAGACAATTTCAAGTCAAATTTTTCTGAACAACAGCTCCCAACGACAAAAAATGCGAATGATGGTAGGCTAAGAACTTTCAGACTCGCCATAGCTTGTACAGGGGAGTATTCTCAATTTCATATAAACAATCAAGGAATTAGTTCAGGAGCTTCAGATCAAGTAAAGAAAGAAGCTGTACTTGCTGCGGTGAACACTACTATGACAAGAGTTAATGGTATTTTTGAAAGGGACCTAGCATTAACTATGGTGTTAGTTAGTAATAACACTGATATCATCTTTTTAAATGCAAATACCGACAACCTAAGTAATAGTAATGCAAGCGCATTGATAAACGAAAGTCAAACAGTTTGTGATCAATTTATAGGTAGTAATAATTATGATATCGGACATGCCTTCAGCACAGGTGGTGGTGGACTGGCGCAACTGAGGTCCCCTTGTACAAATTCTAAGGCGAGAGGCATCACAGGTCAGGGCAGTCCTATTGGCGATCCTTATGATGTAGATTATGTTGCGCATGAAATGGGACATCAATATGGTGGAAATCATACTCAGAATAATAGTTGTAACCGATCTAGTGCTTCAGTAGAACCAGGAAGTGCCTCGACCATAATGGGATATGCAGGAATCTGCTCTCCTAACGTTCAAAGTAATAGCGATGCCTATTTTCATGCCATTAGTATCCAGGAAATGTGGCAAAATATTTCTCAGGGAAACAGTACCTGTGGCTCACAAAGTAATACTGGTAATGCTGCACCAACTGCAAATGCAGGACAAGACTTTACCATCCCTGCATCAACACCTTTTATTTTAGAAGGAAATGCCTCCGACACCAATACAGGCAATACCTTAACCTATTGTTGGGAACAAATGGACTCACAACCAGCAACTATGCCACCCTCTTCAACCTCAACAGGAGGTCCTGCCTTTAGGTCTTTGAATCCAACTACATCGCCTGATAGGTATATGCCTGCACTATCAACTGTAATTAACGGACAAACTTCTTCTACCTGGGAAGTGGTTCCTTCGGTTAGCCGTACGATGAATTTTAGACTCACAGTAAGAGACAATGCCTCTGGTGGAGGAAGCACGGCAAGTGATAACACAAGGATTACAGTCGCAGGTGCTGCAGGGCCTTTTGTAGTTAGCGCTCCAAATAGTAATCTAAGCTGGGCTGCCGGATCAACACAAACAGTTACATGGAATGTGGCAGGAACCACAGGGAACGGAGTTAATGCTGCTAATGTAGACATTTTATTGTCTACAGATGGTGGGAATACCTACCCAATCACTATTGCAACTGCAGTACCAAATGACGGCTCCCAAAACATAACAGTACCCAATACTGTTGGAACGCAAAATCGAATTATGGTGAGAGGATCAGGACATATTTTTTATGATATTTCTAACACAAACTTCGAGATCACACCAGGAAGCGGTAATGACACACAAGCGCCAACGAATCCAGCTAATCTCGTAACGTCAAATATAACTCAAACTACAATAGATCTTTCCTGGAACGCTTCTACAGATAATGTTGGAGTAACCGGATACGATGTTTATCAAGGAAATACAATAGTTAGCACTGTTACTACCACTAATTATCAAGTCACAGGTTTATCTGAAAATACAGCGTATTCATTTAGTGTAAAGGCAAAAGATGCCGCGGGTAATGAATCTGGATTTAGTAACATCGTGAATGCTACTACACTTCCGGTTGACACGGGTGATAATGAAGCTCCTTCTGCTCCTACGGCCTTGGCAGCTTCAAATATCACACAAACCACAATAGATCTTTCCTGGAACCCATCAACTGATAATGTAGGAGTAACTGGATACGATGTTTATCAGGGAAATACAATTATTGGAACTGTTACAAACACCTCTTATCAAGCTACTGGGTTATCGCCTAACACTTCATATACATTCAGTATAACAGCAAAAGATGCCGCAGGTAATGAATCAATTGCCAGCAATACAATAAGCGCCACTACTCAATCTTCTGGTGGAGCTGCCTGCACAGGAGGAATTTCATCATTTCCTTACACAGAAAGTTTCGAAAACACACTGGAAGATTGGACGCAAGGTAGTGGAGATGATTTTAACTGGTCGATCAATTCTAATGGAACATCTTCAAGAAATACGGGTCCATCGAGTGCTGCTCAAGGAACTTTTTATGTATATTTGGAATCATCCCGACCCAATTACCCAAGCAAAAGGGCTATTTTAAATTCTCCTTGTTTTGATTTAAGTAATTCTACTGCTGCAAACTTTACTTTTCAATATCATATGTATGGTTCTGCAAATATGGGAAGCCTTTCATTAGAAGCCAGTAGCGATAATGGATTAACCTGGAATACTGTTTGGTCAAAATCCGGAAATCAAGGAAATTCTTGGCAATCTGAGAGTATTGATTTAAGTAGTTATACTGGTGGAGCTTTACAGCTGAGATTTAATGGTATTACTGGAAATACCTGGCAGGGTGATATGGCGATAGACGACGTAAATTTAACAGAGAGCGGAACACCATCGACATGTACAGATGTTGAATTAAGCCTGACTTTTGACAATTATCCGGAAGAAACCAGCTGGCAAATTACAGATAGTAGTAATCAAGTTATTGCCTCAGGAGGCACTTATGGCTCACAACCTGACGGATCTACACTAACGCTTACAGAATGCCTGGATCCTGGATCATACATATTAACTGTTAATGACAGTTATGGAGATGGTATTTGCTGTCGATATGGAAATGGATCATATACACTTACATCGCTAGGAAACACAATAGCATCGGGAGGATCTTTTGGAAGCTCTGAATCGACAACATTTACTATTGGTGGAGCTGCGCGATCTGTCACTACTGAAGGTGTAACCACGACAGAACAGTTTTTGATTAAAGCATTCCCTAATCCTGTAGGAAAAGATAGAATTCTAAATGTGGTCGTATCTCATAAAGATGCAGAATATGAGATTATTAACATGCTAGGAACGAAAGTGATGAGAGGGAAATTGATTCAAAAAACAATAAATACCAGTCAATTACCAACAGGAGTTTATTTTTTAAATATTAATGACGGTGGTAAAACTCAGGTTATTCAATTTATACAAGAGTAGATCTTTCAAAATTAGTTTTTTAAGAAGGTCTAAAAAGACACTTTAACTGTCATTTCGAGCCTGCCTTGTCGGCAGACAGGCGGGCTCAATCTGACAGATTAACGAATTTAATGTTTTTAGATAACTTCTTTTATCTTATGCAATCAAGAGCTAATCAAAAAATCTAATGTTTTATTATTCTTTTTGAATTTCAGATTGTTGCAATATAAGCTCTGCTTCAAACAAAGTTTTGAAATGCTTCAGTAGCTTTTCCTTTACTTCATCGATATTCACTTTTTCTAATCCCAACTCTACATTAAGAGAGGTAACTGCTTTTCCTTTTATTCCGCATGGAATTATATTATCAAAATACCCGAGATCTGCATTTATATTTAAAGCAAAACCATGCATAGTTACCCAACGACTTGCACGAACCCCCATAGCACAAATCTTGCGTGCAAAAGGAGTATCTACATCAAGCCATACTCCAGTTTCTCCTTCGCTTCTGGTTGCCATAATTCCATATTCTGCTAATGTGAGAATCACCATTTCTTCAAGAAAACGAAGGTATTTATGTATATCGGTGAAAAAATTATCCAGATCCAAAATAGGGTATCCTACTATTTGTCCGGGACCATGATACGTGATATCCCCACCTCGATTGATCTTGTAGAATGTAGCCTCCTTTTCTTTTAGCTGCTCTTCAGATAATAAAAGATTGCTCAAATCCCCACTCTTTCCAAGAGTATATACATGTGGATGCTCTACAAATAAAAAATAATTAGATGTTGCTAACCCAGCATCTTCTCTTCGATTTTTGATTTTTGTATCCAAAATTTCTTTGAACAACTGTTCCTGATACGTCCAGGTCTCTTTAAAATCTTTATTTCCTAATTCGCGGACTTCAATACTTTTATTCATAGCTACACTCCAAATCCTTTTTTTTTAGGAATTTGGATTATTAAGAATGACTAATGCGGCTATCACTCCCGGAACCCATCCACAAATAGTTAACAATAATACTATTAGAACAGATCCACAGCCTTTATCTAAAATTGACAATGGCGGAAAAAAAATAGCCAATAAAACTCTCCAAATACTCATTTTGATTGATTACAAAGTTACAATATTAATTACTACCTCATTAGACTATGCAAGGCTAGTTTCGTTACAAATAGTAAGTAACAAAACCTTACAAGTCTTTAAACAAAAATCAATTGAAAGATTAGTCCATAGTTTGTATCTTTGCGGGTTTAAAAAGGCAGATTTTATGCAATTATCAGAACAAGAACTTGTAAGAAGAGAGAAGTTAAGCTCATTACGCGACCTGGGGGTTGATCCTTATCCGGCGGCATTATACCCTGTAGATCATACTTCAGAAAAAATTAAAAATGAGTTTGAAGAAGGCAAGAAAGTCATTATCGCTGGTAGACTCATGTCGAGAAGAATACAAGGTAAAGCTTCTTTTGCCGAATTACAAGATGCCGATGGACGCATACAAGTTTACTTTAACAGAGACGAGATCTGTACAGGAGAAGATAAGACGAAGTACAATGAAATCTATAAAAAATTATTAGATATTGGGGATTTTATAGGTATTGAAGGTGAACTGTTTACTACAAAAGTAGGCGAAAAGACAGTGATGGTTAAAGATTTCGTATTATTAAGTAAATCTCTAAAGCCCTTACCTCTACCAAAAACAGATAAAGAGGGTAATACTTATGATGAGTTTAATGATCCAGAATTGCGTTATCGCCAAAGATATGCTGATCTAGTGGTAAACCCTCACGTAAAAGAAGTTTTCGTCAAAAGAACCAAGCTTTTCAATGCCATGCGCGAATTCTTTAATGATCGTGGATATTTTGAAGTTGAAACACCAATCCTGCAACCCATTCCGGGAGGAGCGGCAGCAAGACCCTTTATCACCCATCACAACTCTTTAGATATTCCATTGTATATGCGAATCGCCAATGAATTATATCTTAAGAGGTTAATTGTTGGCGGATTTGATGGAGTGTATGAGTTTTCAAAAAACTTCAGAAATGAAGGAATGGATCGTACTCACAATCCAGAATTCACCGCTATGGAGATCTATGTAGCTTACAAAGACTATCATTGGATGATGGATTTTTGTGAGGAATTATTAGAATATTGTGCTATTGCAGTAAATGGAACTACCAAAGCTACTTTTGACGGCCATGAGATTGACTTTAAAGCTCCTTATCCAAGAATAACAATGGCCGACTCTATCAAACATTTCACAGGTTTTGATATTACCGGTAAGTCTGAGGAAGAAATTCGAGAAGCTGCCAAAGATATGGGTGTCGAAGTAGATGATACCATGGGCAAAGGAAAGCTTATTGACGAGATTTTTGGTGAGAAATGTGAGGGAAATTATATCCAACCCACTTTTATCACAGATTACCCAAAAGAAATGAGTCCTTTGTGTAAGGAGCATCGTGATAATCCTGAATTAACTGAGCGTTTTGAATTGATGGTTTGCGGTAAAGAAATTGCCAACGCATATTCAGAGTTAAACGATCCTATCGATCAACGTGAGCGTTTTGAAGAACAATTAAAGTTGGCAGAAAAAGGAGATGATGAGGCCATGTTTATTGATCAAGATTTCTTGAGAGCTTTAGAATATGGGATGCCTCCTACATCGGGTATGGGGATTGGTATGGACAGACTTATTATGTATTTAACTGATAATCAATCCATACAAGAAGTGTTATTCTTCCCTCAGATGCGTCCCGAGAAAAAGGCGGTTATACTCAACGAGGAAGAGAAAGCCGTTTTTGAAATTTTAAAAAGTTCGTCTCCAATCGACCTTAATGAGTTAAAAACAAAGTCTGGTTTAAGCAATAAAAAGTGGGATAAGACTATTAAAGGTCTTACCAAAAATAAACTTGCCAAGGTTGATAAAAGCGAAGATGGCCTGCTGGTAGAACTTTTATAAAAGTTTTTGTCTTACTATGTTACTGTAATCCCCCCAAAAAATTATGAAGAAAAAACTATTTTATATTGTTGCATTCTTTTATTGTTGTACATGCCTTGCCCAAAGCACTAATATAGAGAAGAAGCCATTTAAAGTGTCCTATATCAAATTACCCACTCAACCTATTTTGGAGGACAGCCGTAGAACCTATTCTACAAATTCGAAATTTATATTCCTACATGGATTTTCCAAAGTTAATTCAGGAGCCTCCCTTGATATAACTATGGATTATCAAGGCATATCTGCAAGTGAATTCGAAATAGAAAGAAACCTTGTAGAGAGGAAAGATAGTGACGGTAACGTAACTTCTTCCTATTATGTATATAAGGTACTTGTTGATTTTAATTCTACTGCTACTATTCAGATAGTCAATGCCATTACAGGTGAAGCTATAGAAAAAACATTTTCAGAAAACAACACGTTGCAGAGTGATGCTTTCGGTAGTGCAGAAGAAGCCAAGAAATATTATTATGATAACGGTAATACGATCAAGAAAAGATATCGATCAGAACAATGGGTACGTATTATAAGAAGAATACGAAGCTATCTTAACGAAACTTACGGATATATTCCTTTTGAAAACCACAATGAGACGGTTCAAATCTTAAGTTCAAAAAAACATCCCGAATATAATGCGCATCAAAAAGCCTATGATGAATTGAGAAGTATTTTTGAAAGAATGCAATACAAAGAACCGATAGACGCTTTGGCCTTAAGAGTAAAACCAATTATTGAGTCTTTTGATGAAATTACCCAAAAATATACGACTACCAAGCGTAAAGAAAGAAAATTACGCCATGCGAGCTATTTTAATCTTGCCAAAATCTATTATTTCCTTGATAACCCTTATAAAACCAGAGAATATGCGTTAAAAATGATTGATAATGATTTTAACCCAAGTGAAGGTAGAAGCTGGTTAAGTAAAGCCGATCAACTCAAAGAAAAATTTGAAATCAACCAAACATTGTCAAGGCATTTTGATATTGCGACAGAAGATTTAACCGATATTGAGCTTTCACCATTTGCAGATGAAAATACTGTAAAAGAAGTGGAAAAACCAATTGATAATATCATAGCGTATCTAATTACTACGGCCAATGATACAATAGCAGCACAGATTGCGAAAACAGACATTTCTAACATTGGGTATCATGTAGACCTTCAGGTTCAGGATGAAAATGGAGCTGTAAGAACCACACCCTTTAAGGCTGAAGATTGTAAAACTCTCGCTCTTGGAAATGGGGATATGTATAAGACGATCAAATTTGAAGAAGCTTCTAATAGCCAAAACGCTCCTAAATTTGTAAAAACAATTCATGAATCAGAGAAGATCGGATTATTTTTATTTGATGGTAAAGAGCTTGTTATCAAAACTCCGGATAATGAAATAGGCACATCAACATTAACTTCTGATTTTGTTTTTGGACTAGGAAAAAAACTAGCTGTATATGCCGAAGATTGTTCAGGTTTGGCAGAACGTGCGAACAAAAATGAGTTCAAAAACAATCAAGAAAGTTTACTGGAGTTTTGTCAAGCACTCTCTGATTGTGATTAATTAAAGCAAACTATAAATTAAAAAAACGCAACCATAAAGATTGCGTCCCCCCCTTATTTAAAACTAAAAATCTAACTATACGAGATGGTATTACCTACTACCTCGGTATAATTTTCCTGAGCAATTGTGTCAATAAAATTCCATTGTGCTTCGGCACTACCTCCTGTAAATGTTACCTTTAAATACCCCCTTCTAGACGAATCTGTATATCTTAAGTCATCAATTAAAGTCGCCAAAGAAGATTCAAATCCAGAAATTTGATCCCCTTTAAGTCCTGCAAAAACTTCAAATCCTGGAGATGTAACTGAAGAGGTCGCAAATTCTACTCCGATCTCATCTCCATCTAAATTTTTCAGAATACTATGCCATGCATTATGTGTATCTCCTGCAAGACAAACAGTTTTCTTACCAGACAAAGCTGTAAAAACTTGCTCTCTTTCTGCAAAATAACCATCCCATGCATCCAAGTTATAAGGTATTACAGTTCGAACCCTCGTTATCTCTTCTGCAGTAAGAGACTCGTCTCCCGCAAGTAACCTCATCTTAATTGTTGTTAATTGCGTTAAAGAATTTTGAAATGCAGTAGCGGTCTCTGCAGAAACTGATCCTGTAGCACTTATCTCTGCAACAACTTGCCCGAGAATAATTAATACTTCAGATGGTATAAACATTTTGCCCATCAAAACCTGCTGACCTAATACTTGCCATGTTGCAGTACTTGAAGAAACTTTACTCGACAACCAGTTTAATTGCTCCGCACCTAAGAGCGTTCTACTTTGATTTAATAGAGCAGACTGAAAAGCATCTCCGTCTAATTGACCCGTAGTAAAATCAAAAAAGTCATTATAAGATAATTGTTTGTCCCTACCTATAATCCTTGTATCCAGCATGTGCAAACTTAGAATCGATCCAAAATCAAAAGATCTGTATATTTTTGAAGGATCTGTTGATCGAACAGGTAAGAATTCACTGTAAACCTGTATAGCAGTTTGTTTTCTTGCCTCATAAGAACCTTCACTATCCTGATGGTTTTCTGCTCCTTCTTTATAAGCATCATTAGTAATTTCATGATCATCCCATACACAAATAAAAGGTTTCTTTTGATGCGCTAACTGCAATTGTTTATCACTGCGATACTGTTTGTACCTTTCACGGTAATCTTGTACACTTAAAATCTCACTTTTTGGACTGTGTACTCTTTCTAGCGGAACCGTATTTTCATTAGTACCATATTCTCCTTCTCCATATTCATAAATGTAATCTCCCAAGTGAACAATCACATCTGCATCAGAATTAGCCATGGCTCCATAAACATTAAAGAGCCCAGCAGCATAATTTGCACAAGAACACACTGCTAATTTTACATTGGTAACACTATCCCCTGCACTTGGCAAAGTAATAGTTTCTCCTATCACAGAAACCGTATTTGTTTCTATATTAAAAAATCGATAATATAATTTACTATTAGAATCTAATTCTTGTACATCTACAGCTACTGTATAATCGTGTTCAGAAAACACTCCAACTTCTCCACTACGCACTACATTTTCAAAAGCACCATCTGTAGCCACTTGCCAATTTAGAACAATACCACTCACTGGGGATTCTTTGGCATCTACTGTAAACCGTGTCCAGATGATAACGCTAGTGCTTGTTGGATCAAAACTGGCCACTCCTTCAAAAAAATTATCAGTTTTAAGGTCGGGAGGTACTGTAGGCATATCATCATCATCACTATTACAACTAATATATATAGGTGCCAATAGTAGTCCGCCTGTAACCAAAAGTGATTTTTCAAAAAAATTTCTTCTATTCATTTTTGCGTGAAATTAGTAAAGCATAAAGGTATTTTCAGTTTGGTATTTTAATGTTATCTCCCAATTAAATAAACCTTAATTTATGCTCTATTTGTGTTAAGACTTCCTCGTTTTGATGTTATTTGGTTATTTGAATTCTGTTAAAACCTCTATTTAATTGTAGTTTTCAAAGAATTCCTATATTTGAGCGTATAAAAACCTAACGACCATGCCATTTATTACAGACGAAGAATTACAGGATTTTAAAAATCAAATAGAAAAAGCTGAAGAGTCTAAGCGTACCTCGAACTACATGCGAGAAAAAGCGGTCAAAGATGAACAGGAAAATTCGAGGAAGTTTAAAATTGCAACTATTATACTGGGAATTGTCGCTCTTCTGGGTGTTGCAGGAACTGTGTATTTTATGAACTTCAGTACTCCTTCTAATATGATTTCACAAAAAGATCATAAGGCGCAAGTAGGAACTTTGGAAAGTAAAGTAAGTGAATTAGAGGAGACCATCCAGAATCTTTCTATGAATCAAGAATTAGATAATGATTCAGGAGAAAGTGCTGGTTCTTTGGATAATGAAGTTGTATATGCTGTTCAAATAGGGGCTTTTGAAGAAAAAAACCTATCTATGTATTCTGAAAACTTTGTAAACTTTAAAGAAATTAAAAGTGAAGGGTTCAATAAGTATGCAATCGGAAACTTTGAAACATTAAACGAAGCAAAAAAATTTCGTCGAGAACTCGTCAAAATGGGCTTTA
This sequence comes from uncultured Aquimarina sp., assembly GCA_947500845.1. Taxonomy (GTDB): domain Bacteria; phylum Bacteroidota; class Bacteroidia; order Flavobacteriales; family Flavobacteriaceae; genus Aquimarina; species Aquimarina celericrescens. Next base: position 5,872 of record CANMTP010000031.1, on the reverse strand, counting down.
GAAATGCGTTTATTGCATCCTATCAAAATGGTGAGCGAATTAAGATCGAAGAAGCCTGGTAATCATATACATTAGCAGTTGGTAGTTATGCATTTATCTAACTACCAACTACTAGAGATTAAACTTATTTTTCTACATAATCTTGAATTGAAATACCGTCAATAATAACATCTTTAAGAACCGATCTTCCATCTTTTACATGTACCAAGGCATACACATTTTCTTTTAGACTATCTGTATTTTTATGAATATATGCCCTTTCTGCATCTTTGGCTTTAGATTCTTCCATATAAAACCTGTCAAAAGGCAACTCAAAATTCACTACCTCGTTGTAATTATCTGTTACTTTGGCCACAACATAATCTCTATCATTAGCTAAAGGTTTCTTACTTACCTGAATAGCTTTAGCAAAACCAGTACTATCTTTTTCGATATATATCAAAATCTTATCTCCATACACAAAACTACTGTCTGCAATTGCAAAAGAATTCATGTCATAATCGAGCGTAATATATTTTCCTCTAAACGGATCTGAAGGGTCTATAGGCCTGGTTTTAAACTTGTACGCCTTACCAGATGTTAATACATCCTCTTGTTGCCAGATCATTTGCGAGGGAATAAAAATTTGTATTAAGGCGATTACCATAAATCCTATAAATACATATATCGTCTTCATAATTGTATATCGTTACGTTGTTTTTTAATTTTTTGCTGTCTTCTCAGCATAATATAATTAGTTAGGAAGAACCCTGTTCCTACCAATACAAATAAAATTCCTCTAACCACAAAACTCATCCCGGTATCAAAAAACCTACAAATAATAAGGATAGAGATGATCAATAATCCATAATTGAGAATCCCAAAATTGAATTTATCTGCACCAATTTTTATTGCCGATAACCCCAATGCAAATACCAGTAGATTCATCAATACCACGGGTACGATCTCGATCCCGGGAAGAAAGAAGTATGTTATCCAAAATATCACAAAAGCCACCTGAAATAAATTAATCGCCTCTAGCCCTCTTTTCCAAAAGGAATACCCAAATACCCCTACTGTTATGAAGAATAAGGTTAACGATATATATAGCTCCTGAATGTCATAAGTAAACATTTTTGGATATTCGTCCCAGATCCACCTGAAGGTAAATATCATTAAGGAAACTACCGTGCCCACAGATCCAATGATCAAAGCACCATTTTTGAGTGTTCGTAATTCTTTAAAAACCGACAATCTTCCAATATTATATAGCAGTCCAAATATTGTAATGTACATTACGAAACCAAGATTACCGTTATTGCCTATAAAAGCCCCTAACGCGATAGCAATACTTGATGGCAGTATCCAGTTAAAGATAGCTACCGTATTACTGGCGATTTTGTTTTTAAGAAGAATCAAGTAATTTGGCAATATTGCTAAAAAGAATACTACATAGAACCATGGTGTCTGGGTACTTCTATAGTTCCATACCCCTACTTCCAAAGCATAATATGTACTTAGAATAACGATTAGTAATGCCACCGCATTGGATCGTAGCAAATAAACAACCGGCAAACAAAGTACGATCCAGGTGAATAGATACGATCCCAGGTCACCCGGTACGTTATAAATCTGACTGACCAATGCCATACACGCTCCTACTGTAAAGAACAAAAATGTACCGGAAGCTTCTTTCCAGGTATTGGTTTTTTCTTTTATAATTGAAAATCCAACCAAAAATTGTCCTATAAGTAATGGCATAAATGCCAGAATCGTCTTTGTTATTTTTGAAAAATCATCCCAGTTATGTGCCAGCATTAAAATAATACCTGACCCGACTAATAATGCCCCAAAAATTCCGAAAACCATAAATAACTTATTCGGATGTGTTACCTCTTTGGTTGCATAGTATTGTTCTATTTTATTGGCTAGCTCTGGTGATATGACCTTGTCTTCTACCAGTGTTTTTAGCTCTTTATTAAATTTTGAACCCATGATGCAAAATTGTTTAGTTATAAATGTAATCAAAAAGACAGCTGCTGCAATACAGCTGTCTTTTCTTATCATCAAAACAAGGAGCCTGCCCCCCGACATCTATTCAACTTTACTAATTGAATAGCTCTGGCTCCTTCTTTTGATTACTCTCCCTGATCGTCGATAAACTTCTTGTCCCTTGTGTTTTTTTGTACCGCGATCGCTGCAAACAAACTTAAGGTAAAGGACATCCCGTAAAATCCTTTTTCACTTAGTTCCAGGTCTGCATTCCATAACCCGATAATTAATAGTAAAATAGAGGCTAGTGTTGTAAACCAACTAATCCCATAATAAATTTCGGTCACCGGGATGCCCTCTAATCGATCCCGAACACTTTTCTGCACAGAGACCGCAGAGAATAGTCCAAATAACAGGATAGTAAAATAGTATCCCTTTTCATTCAACATCATATCTGCATTCCATAAACCAATACAATACGAGATCATACCGATAAACAAGGCAGACCATGATGCAGATATAAAAGCCGGTGTAGGCTTTTGATCATATACTTTTGGCTTTTTCTTTTCCTTTTTGTCTTTTGTATCTGTAGATACATCGTTACTAAACTTGTATTCCATAATAATTTGATTTTGATGATTATAAGTACAAATGTGCAGTGATCTTTTGAGGTGGTCAATTCAATTTTATAAAAAAACTTACGATATAATCTATATGCTATCGATAAGATTTCTTGATTTCATATATGTATTTGAATCATGATTGCGCATCAGTTCGAGTGGTTTTCCGGAATGTAATGGAGAAAAATTAGCGCCCGACTTTGGAGGGTATCGAGAACCGTTTATTTCTGATCTTTCCGTTTTCGCAACGCATCTCGATACACGCTCGTCCCTCACGCACTCGATGTGACGTAGCGTGTAAGAATCATAACTGCCCGTCAGTTCGAGTGATTTTCTGGAATGTAATGGAGAAAAATTAGCTCGCCCGCCTGTGGAGGGTATCGAGAACCGTTTATTTCTGATCTTACCGTTTTCAAAATACATCTCGATACACGCTCGTCTCTCACGCACTCGATGTGACGTAGCGTAGCTAATTTATAACTGCCCGTCAGTTCGAGTGGTTTTACGGAATGCAATGGAGGAAAATTGTATCGAGAACTAATGAGACTTAGAATTTCTTTTTTGCAAGATTCTGAAGTCTATCATAGTCACCATTTATCAAGGCTTCTTTTTTAGCTCGTGACCATTTTTTGATTTGTTTTTCTGTATCAATTGCTATTGAAATATTAGTGAATTCAGCGTAAAACACAAGTTTAAGAGGTCTCTTCCTGTATGTATAACAATCTCTATAAAATCCAGATTCGTGCTGGAACAACCTTTTGTTTAGATTAGAGGTGACTCCTGTATAATAAGAAGCATCAGAACATTTTAATATGTAGACATATGAAATTTTCATTGAGTAAATATATAACTTTTCGTTTTCGCAATACATCTCGATACAATCCTCCTATCGTCGGATCACTCGATGTGACGTAGCTTGTCAAAATCACAACTGCCCGTCAGTTGGAGTGGTTTTTTGTAATGTAATGGATAAAATTAGCGCCCACCTGTGGAGGACATCGAGAACCAATAAGAAATAAAATTTAAGTATATTACAAAAAACTTATGATATAATGAGTGCCATTTCATCGATTATACATACCTTATCTGAAGAAGAAAAGCGAAGTTTTATAGGAGTATTACGTCAAAAGAACAAAAGAAACGACACCAAAAATATCCAGTTATTTAAACTTTTGGACACTACCGAAATCGTAAAAAATCTGGATATCAAGCTCTACGGAAAACCTGCCAAAGGAGCTTTTCATGCACTTAGCAAGCGATTGCACGATAGCCTGATCGATTTTGTCGCTTCCAAGAGTTTTGAAGGAGAAACCTCTGAAGAAATGGAAATCATGAAACTCCTTCTGGCCAGCAGAATCTTCTTTGAGCAAAAACAATATAAAATTGCTTTTAAAACGCTTCAGAAAGCAGAACAGAAGGCAAAAAGCTATGACCTGTTTACTATTTTAAATGAAATTTACTATACCAAAATACAATATGCACATCTCAACCCCGCCATCGTTTTAGACGCATTGATTACAGATTTCAAAAATAACAAAGCGGCCATACAGCAGGAAGAAAACCTAAACTTGTTTTATGCAACGGTACAAAACGAACTTATCAGGCAGCGCAATGACTACGTGGCTATGATACGAGAAGCCCTGTCTACATTTGGTATTTCGATCACCCACGACCTTACCTTTAGATCCTTATTTAAAATTTTGGAGATTACCAACAAAGCTGCACAGGCCACACGCGATTACTTTAGCATTCTGCCTTTTGTTGAAGAAGCCTACGCCCTGATCGGTAACAAAGAAGACCTGATCGACAAGCATCTTTTTTACCATATCCAGATCCTGTATTATGTATCCAATGCCTATTTTAGGAATAAAAACTTTAAAACTTCACAGCATTATCTTGCTTTGATGATGGACCGGATGAAAAAGCTACAAGGCAAATACTATCGCAGGTTTTTTCCTCAATACACCTTGCTACATACGTTAAACCTCAACTATACCGGTCATGCCGACCAGGCCATTGCCGCTCTCGAAACCTTTGATGAACATCGCCACAAAGAACAAATCACCTATCTGTTAGACCTTAAACTAGGCCAAATAGTCTTCTATTTTATGCAATCCCGATTTAAGGATGCATTGGGTGTTCTTACTAATTTTTATCATAGTGATCATTGGTATGCCGAAAAATCAGGCCTGCTATGGGTCATCAAAAAGAATCTGGTAGAGATCTTACTGCGTATCGAGCTAGATCATTTTGATTTGGTCGAATCAAGGGTAAATAGTTTTAGAAAGAAACACGGTACGTTTTTGAAGAATACTGGCGAACATCGGGTTTTAGAGTTCTTAAAACTTACCCTGGAGTATTACCGAAACCCTGAAATAGTGACGACCGAAGCCTTTAAAAGCAAAATTAAAACATCGCTCACAGGCTCACCCAAAGGACAAGAAGATATTTTTGAAATGAGTTTTTATGCCTGGTTAAAAGCCAAGGCTTATGATACTGAGTTGTATAAAACTACGCTGGAGTTAGTAAATCCATAACAAACAATCGCCATGGTGAGGTACGAAGCAATCTTTTTGCTACCAAAACAAACGTCATTGCGATGAGCCTTAAGCGAAGAAGCAATCTTTTGACTATAAGTAGAAGCATCTTTTCATAGTAGGCAGACTACTTCGTCCTATCGTCCTCGTAGTGACGAGGTGTTTGGTAATTGCGAGGTACGAAGCAATCTATTGGCGCTGCAGCCATACCCACCCCTTTACGCCGTATTTACAGTATAGCAAAAAGCACCTCCCTTTGGCAAAGGGAGGTGGCTCTGCTTCTTTTGATAAAAAGAAACAGAGACGGAGGGTTCGACACTCCACAACCCAAAGTCCCGCTAGCAAACCCCTCTTTCTGCCACATTTTATAAAAATCTAGAATTCATTTTCCCCCGTTAGAAAAGTGGAGCGCCTTTGAAGGGGAATCTTAACCCAGGCACTAAATCATTCTTGAAGCAAGTCAACATCTCGCCGTGCGCTCATCGAGATGCTATCCTAAGGTTCTCAACGTGTCACCCTAAGCTTGTTGAAGGGCATACAAAAAATTAAACATACGCTACTGTGGAAACCCGTAAGAAATTGTGGAAAAGATTGTTGATTTTTATGGTGTCTAAATATTCATTTGTAAACGTTATGAGTACTTACAGATGTTTTTAAGTACTTTAATATAACGTGAGTTCGGGATAAGAAACTTTAATAATTTATTGTAGAAAAAGCAGAGAATTAGTATATTTAAGTATCTAA
>CANMTP010000030.1 GCA_947500845.1 uncultured Aquimarina sp. | reverse complement strand
TTAGATACTTAAATATACTAATTCTCTGCTTTTTCTACAATAAATTATTAAAGTTTCTTATCCCGAACTCACGTTAACTAGTGCAAAAATTGCAGAACAATTAAACTTCAAAGCCATTGGTACATCAAGTGCTGCTATTGCTGCTATGCTTGGATATCGAGATGGAGAAGAAATGGATTTTTCTGAACTAGAATATATAGTGAAACGCATTAAAAATAACACCTCTATTCCTTTATCGGTGGACTTAGAATCAGGATACGGCGATAATCCTTCAGAAATTATGAGTAATATCAAAAGATTGATAAGCTTGGGAGTAGTAGGAATAAATCTTGAAGACAGTATCATTGGCAAAAAACGAACATTACTTCCTTCAGGGCAGTTTTCAAAAATAATTTCCGAAATAAAAAATCAATGCACAAAAGAGAACATTGATATATTTCTAAATGTCAGAACTGACTCATTTTTATTAAATCAGACCAGTCCCCTTTCAGAAACAAAAAAAAGAAGTAAATGCTATGAAAATGCTGGAGCAGATGGTATTTTTATTCCTGGTATTACACAAGAAAATGATATAAAAAACGTGGTGCAAGACATCCATTTACCTATTAATGTGATGTGCATGCCGGATCTACCAGGTTTTGAGACTTTGACTAGCTTAGGCGTAAAACGTATTAGTATGGGAAATTTTCTATTTGATTATATGTACAATGGTTTTGAAATGACAATAAACACTATCCTGATACAAAAATCTTTTACTCCTATTTTTTGATATGTTGATTACCGAAAAGAAAAAAATAGATACGTATTACCAAGCGCTCCTGAGCAGAGAAAAAAGCTTTGTCGGCATCTTTTATGTTGGTGTAAAAACAACCTCGGTTTTTTGCATTGCAACATGTCGTGCAAGAAAACCCAAAAAAGAAAATGTAGAATTTTATACAACTTTCAAGGAAGCGTTAGACAACGGATATAGGCCATGTAAAATATGTAAACCTACTGAAAATGCCAATGAGGCACCCAAACAAGTTGAAGCTGCAATCAACATGGTAAAAGCAAATCCAAAAGAGAAGATTTCAGACTATCGCCTTCGGGAAAATAAAATTAGTCCCGAAATAGTACGAAGATGGTTTAAAAAAAACTATGAAATAACTTTTCATGCATACCAAAGAATGTATCGTATAAATAATGCTTTTCAAGAACTAAAACAGGGTAAGAACGCAACCGTTGCGGCATTTGATACGGGATACGAATCCTTAAGCGGATTTGGGTATACGTACAAGAAACTTATGGGTAAATCTCCGCTAAAAAGTATTGAGAAAACGATAATTTTAATCAACCGCTTCACCACTCCTCTTGGCCCTATGTTTGCATGTGCAACCAATCAAGGTATTTGCCTTCTAGAATTTGTAGATAGAAGAATGTTAGAGACCGAGTTTAAAGACCTTCAAAAATTGTTAAACGCCAAAATCATTACTGGCGAAAATGAGCATATCAGGCAGATTAAAAAAGAAGTTACTGAATACTTTAATGGTAAACGACAAATCTTTGAGGTCTCATTGCATACTCCTGGTACGGATTTTCAAAATTTGGTTTGGCAGAGTTTATTGAAAATCCCGTATGGAAAAACTTCTACCTATCAACAACAGGCCAATAACATTCATAACCCGAAAGCGATTAGAGCAGTGGCCAAAGCTAATGGCTTTAATAGAATTGCAATTGTTATACCCTGCCATCGTGTTATTGGTAAAAATGGAAATCTAAAAGGTTATGGTGGTGGTATCGAAAGAAAACAGTGGCTCATAGATCATGAAATGAAAAATATAGAAACAATACAATAAAAACTCACTATTGAAAATCTTAGTCGATTCGCTAATGAATGTACAATGCCATATCCAAACTAGAATACATAGAAATATGTCCTGCAAAACCTTTAATCAGCTTTGCAGGACATATTTTAAACAGTCTCTTCTTCTTTAGCTCGGGTTTTGGCAAAAGTTTCGATCATATCTGGTACTTTTTCAAACAGAGCAGCTAATCCACGTGTTTTTCCGGCGGCGAGAAATGATATCTCATCTCCTTTGGCCACCAAAAACCCTATAGGTTCAATTCCAACACCGGCACCGGCTCCACCACCTTGTCCTTTTCGAGCTTTTGATTCTGAACCTTCTCCTCCTCCAGAACCAAATCCCATACCCACTCTAATAACCGGTACACATTTAAATTCTCCTAAGTCGAATTGTTCTCCAACAACGGTCTCTGTTTTTGCTTCACTTTTTATAAAATCAGTGATTTGTCCTAATAATTCTTCAAAATGTAATTCCATGATTGTGCGTTTTACTTGTTTATAAATGATTTAATAATATGAATTGGCCTATTCTGTATCTGCAGTACCAATTGATTTCTTCCTTCAAAATTGATATTAAATGTTCCCAAATAATAATTTAGAAATCCGAAAAATGGATACAGTTTTGCATTGAGAACATTGTCTCCTGTATCTATATCGATCAATACTTTTCTTACTTTGAAAGATTTTAATATCGACATCATTTTGCTGATGCTAAATTTTCTTCTGCTTTTGGTAGTAGATTCCTTTGCGCTTTTGCTCTTTTTATCTTTTTGTATGTTTTTAAGCGGATAGAAGTAAAAAGAAAAAAAGAAAATTTTAAATTTTATTCTTAATAGTTCTTCTTCGTGTTCTTCAATAGTTGCCTTTACTATATTATGTAACCGTATTTCATATTGATTTTGATTAGTATTAATATTTACAATAATCGGAATCAACAATAGATAAAGAATCAGCACCAGAAATAAGATAAAGAATACTACAAACCACATGAATTGATTTTTACATGAAAGACGTTAAAAAACAGGAGAATAACAATGATATTTGTCATGCTATCCTAACAGATTTTGTTAATTTTTCATGAGCTTCTTTGTCATCAAAACTCATTGAATATAAAAACTGTAGTTTTGTATATCACTAAAATATAAACGAACACAACATGATGAAAAAAACATTTTTACTCCTTTTTGCCTTTTTAATATTCATCTCTACATCTTTTGCACAAGAAGATGCCGAATATGATAGTGTATTAAAAACAATGTTCGAGGTATCAGGTACTGAAGAATCTTATAGCACTGCCATAAAAGGAATGTTTGACATGTATAAGAAACAATATACCAATGTTGATGCGTCTGTTTGGGACGAATTCGAACAGGATTTTTTACAAACTTCATTAGATGATCTAGTGATCATGTTAGCCCCTATTTATAAAAAATATATGACCAAAGATGATCTAGAAAAGCTTATTAGTTTTTATGAAACACCAGTAGGACAAAAATTTGCCAAAAATACACCCTTAATCATGCAAGAATCCATGCAGGTTGGTCAGGCATGGGGGCAAAAAATCGGACAACAATTCGAACAAAAAATGAAGGAAAAAGGATACTAAATCATTATGAAACATAAATTTGTACTGCAAAAAACAGCGGTTACTTTTAGTGTAGTCCTTTATGCCATAGTAGTGCCTTTTCTAGAGATTAATGACACGCATGTTTTTAATCCTGATTGGACACCACATGTAAAAATTCACGAGGTGTGGCAATTGCTCACTAATACCACTATTGGGGTTTTGTGTTTGTGGTTGATTTGGAAGAAAAAAAATGTACTATTAAGCACAATTCTAAGTCTAATTATTACCGGAAGTTTTTTGATTGCCTTTTCTTTACAGGATCTTTACGGGGGCTCTATGAAATATCTTGACGGAAGTGAAAAAACCATATTTGGACTTAATATTGGCGTGGTGGGATTTGGATTAGCTTCCTCGTTATTGATTTTGTCTTTTGTGGTTTATTTAAAAAAAACGAAACATTTAACTAAAAAAAAGTAAATTCCTCTCAAACTATAATATACTCTCCCACTGCCTATTTTAATATGGTTTATGGTCACTTGAGTTTAAAAAATTGCTGTCTGCTTCCAGAACAATGATGTTCTAGCCCTATTTTACCTGTAGTCTACCGTGTTTTTTTCATTTTGATCTCTACCGACCCGTAAATCTCTAATTCATAGCCCTCATCCCGAGCTTTTAGGATCATATCTCTTACTACATTTTTTTCGTGCTTAAGTTCTGCAATTCGTTTTGCAGAGTGTAAATTATCGGGATCAACTCCTTCTCCTGTTTGTAACATTTGCAGATTATGAAATTTTATTTTGTTAGCAATTAATGAAAATAGAACATCTGCGGCCTCGAATGGAGAAAAATTACCTTCAATAAGTTTAATGTGTCTTTCTGTGCTGGTCATGATTTTCAATATTTTAAGTTAGTTTTTCAAAAAATGGATCAAAAATCGTACTAACTTGGATTGTCTATTATTTATATTTATGATGTTTTTCATAAATTTATTTTATACGTTATTATACATTAAAGTGTTTACATGAAATATCTACTCACCAACCAAGAGACTCAAAGATTGAAATTTAGGTTATTAGAGCCTTATGATTTTAATGTTTGGGTCGATCTGTTTAAAGAAGAAAATGTTGCCGAGTTCTTAGAAATGGATATTAAAAGTACTCCTGTAGAATTGTGTCAAAAATGGTTCGACAAATCATTCCATAGATATGATAATGAATTAGGCGGAATGAATGTACTAATTGATAAAGAGACCAATCAATTTATTGGGCAATGTGGCCTCTTGGTTCAAACGATTGAAGGTGTTGATCGATTGGAAATTGGATATTCTATACTTCCAAAATTTTGGAATCAAGGTTTTGCATACGAAGCTGCTTCAAAATGTAAAAATTTTGCTTTTGAAAACAATTATACCGATTCATTAATTTCAGTGGTACATGTCAATAATATTGGTTCAGAAAAAGTAGCCTTAAAAAATGGAATGACCTTTGAAAAAAAGATAAATAATAACTTTAACGTTTTCAGCATTCATAAAACCGATTGGAAGCAATAAGGTATCGTAATCCATATTGTAATAAAATGCTTATAAAAACGACCTACATAGTATGATAAAGGAATTTAAAGAGTTTTCTACAGCTGCATTACTAAAAATTGGCGATCAAGAGCTATTACAATCATATTCGACGTCGCAAGTAATAGGATTATATACATTTATTTGGGTTAGAGAAGCTGAAGTCAATATAGAAGTAGATGGTATTCTTGTAACTGCACAAAAGAATAAAATTATAGTTCTTACCCCTAATCAGTATTTCAAGTTTCTAGGTGGCCACCATCTTATTGTTTATCAATTTAATCGAGAATTTTATTGTATAAAAGATCACGATAAACAAGTAAGTTGCATGGGCGTACTTTTTTATGGCAACAGTATGATCCCAATTATAGAACTGGATGAAAAAAACAGAAACAAACTAGATCTGTTTCATCAGATATTCTTAGAGGAATTGGATACTGTAGATACCATACAAGCCGAAATGCTTCGTATGTTGATGGCGAGATTTATTATTACCACTACTCGTCTTATTATACAACAGGATAACTTTGATAAGATTAAAGATCAAATAGATATAATTAGAGAATTTAATGCTTTGGTTGAGTTCAATTTTAGAAAAGAACACTCTGTTGGATTTTATGCTGAAAAATTGTTTAAGTCACCAAAGACGCTGTCAAATAATTTTGCTAAATTTGAGAAAAGTCCATTAAAGATTATTCATGATAGGATAATTTTGGAAGCCAAACGCCTACTTATATATACAAATAAGACTGCTAAAGAGATTGCCTACGAGATAGGTTTTGATGATGCATCGCATCTTAGCAGATTATTTAAGAAACATACGTCTCTTTCTCCATCAGAGTTCAAGAAACGGTTGAAACCAGAACTCGAAGGGAAATATTGATAACAGTAAGGAAATATACGTTATGTTTTTGTACTTATTTCTGCCTCAATTTTGTGTTATAAAATGAACCAAATCATTAAATCATATCCCTACAACTATGGGATCAAAAGAAATAATATAGGTATGAAAGTTAGGATCAACAAAATTAAACTGATTGTATCAATTATTGTATTTTTTACAGTTTCAATAGGTACTGCACAGATCATTTACGAAGATCAATTAGAAACTGTATATCTTAACCACAAAGGCGAAGAAGTCGTTTACACTAATAATTTTAGTAGTTTTAATGACAGTTTAATTTCTGCAGATGGTATTAATTATAGAATAGAGATTAGAAAAGCTAAAGAAAATAACAGTTACTTACTATTCCTTTCTGAAATAAGCAACCTCGAGGTACCCAAAGCAGGATATTTAAAAACCATTCGTAAAGGAGCAAATCGAAGTACTAATGTAAAAGCTTTTGAAAATTATTTAAATGAAAAACTTCCGGAGTTAATTAATCAGTTCAGGAAGGATAATAATCTTGAAGAATTATATATTACTTCACGAAAAAATACATTTAACGGAAAAATAGATTCATTACCCAGTGTTCTCTCTATTGATTTTTAGAAACTTATAAACGCAAACACAACCAAATATCAATATGAAAAAAAAATTACCCCTATTGCTTCGCATTCTCGTCGCAATCATATTAATCCAAACCCTTCGATTTAAGTTTACTGCACATCCTGATAGTGTTTACATTTTTACCAAAGTTGGCCTAGAACCCTATGGAAGAATTGCCACTGGAATCACAGAGCTTATCGCAGGAGTTTTGCTCTTGATACCAAAAACTAGCTGGATAGGAGCCATGCTTACCTTAGGAATTATTGGTGGAGCCATAATGATGCATTTGACCAAATTAGGTATCGAAATTAATAATGATAGCGGCGTACTCTTCATTACTGCAGTTTCTACTTTTGTATTTAGTGCAATTATTCTTTGGATGGAACGTAAAGAAATCAAATTCTTCTAATCGCATATATATCCACTCTCTAACCATACCTTTAAATTCGATCTAAGGATTAAAAGGTCTTCTATTTCTTGTAAAGCTAAGGTACTTTTTAAATCTAAATACTGATAAGCAAATTACTTAGAAATTAGAATTAAGAGTAACTACGCCTTAATTCTTTTAAACAGTCTCCTTTATTCGGGAAATTTTGACAAGTCCTCGGGAAAAACCGTCATTTCTTCACCTTGATTTCTGACGCATCTTTGTACTGTACAATTATAATTATTACGAATAGGTCTCGAAGTGAATTCAAGACAAAATTAAAACCATAATACGATGACAATACAGAACAAATCAATTTTCAATTTAATCGAAATTTTTAGCCATGGAAAAAGACAAATTGTAAACTCAATGAATCCCAAAAAACATTGTGAACAAAAAAGTATTCATGATTTTTATTGTGATACCAAAAAACCTCTGGTAAAGAAGTAAAATAAAGGATCGGGAAATTTTGACATGTATTCGGGAAAAATAATCATTTTATCACTTTAGTTTCTGCTGGATCTTTGTACCAGAAAATTTAAAATATATAATTCAATAAGATCAAAAACAATATTAACATGTCCTTACATAAATGCAGGACAATAAAAATTAAAATTATGAACACATTTAATGTACCAACAAGAGAAGAAGTAAGCGCAAACAATCAAGCCATTTTTGACAATTTAAATAAAACCCTAGGATTTGTACCCAATTTATATGCAAGCTATGCACATAGCGATACAGCTTTAGAAAACTACTTAGACTTTGCTAATGCAAAAACATCACTTTCTGTAAAAGAGAAAGAAGTCGTGAATTTAGCCGTTAGTCAAGTTAATGAATGTCTTTATTGTTTATCTGCTCATACAGCTATAGGTAAAATGAATGGATTTACAGAGGAACAAATTTTAGAATTAAGATCAGGAAATGCTTCATTTGATACCAAATTAGATGCCCTGGCAAAATTAGCAAAAAATGTAACAGAAAACAGAGGTAAAGCAGATCAGGACGTGGTCAAAAACTTCTTTATTGCAGGGTATACCAAAGGTAATTTAATTGATACGATCGCATTGATAGGAGATAAAACGATTTCGAACTACATAAATAACGTTACAAATATCCCTATTGATTTTCCAGTAGCGCCATCACTAGAAACCGTATCAGCATAAGTGTTACCAAAAAAGATGAATACCCTTTTATAAGTAACCATAGACAAAGTAAAGACGTCTTTCCATTTTTTGTAATCTTTTTAAAAAATTAAATTATTATATAAATATCAATATCATGAAAAAGTTAATCACATTATTCACTTTTATTTTAGCAATCACTTTTAGTGCTCAGGCGCAAGAGGTAAAAACTGTCTCTTTAGAACAAACTAAAGGCGAGTTTACCCAAAAAGAAGTAAAATTATCTGAAGGTAGCTACATCTTTAATATTACCAACAACAATGCCGGTGTAGATGTAGGTTTTGTATTAGTTCCTGAAGGAAAAGATGCTGCTGATGCCAAAAATCATATTAAAGCGGCTTACGTAACTAAAATAGTTGCAGAAGGAAAAACAGAAAGCTCTAATACAGTAATCTTGCAAAAAGGAACTTATACGTACTTTTGCCCTTTGAATAAGACACCGCAGTATACACTTATTGTAGAATAATCCTTATTCTTTATATGTACTTAAAGCTTCCATAATTGGAAGCTTTTTTTATGCACTCATATGGTGTTTCTCAACCGAATTAAATTCAGATCTAAGGACAGGAAACTTATGACTATCTCCTACGATCATGAATTCACTACTTGATAAAAACTTTTGAAAAAGGTGTTCGTTGATTTCAATAGGAACTGAAAGGTTAGGATACTTTAATTTATATTTCCCATTATTCACCTCTACTAATCTTAACTTAACTGGTTCATTCATAACATAATCATTTTAAAATTAATAGTGTAAATGGTTATTTCAAAATCAATACCATCTAATTAATGTTACAAAGAAACCGACAAAATTTCAGAAATTATGACAACTAAAACCTAAAACCATGTTAATCTATATTAGTAGAATTCTTCTTTTTATACTTTAGCTAAAAACTAGCCTAAAATGAAAAATTTAATCCTTGTTGCAGCTATCTCTTTGGTGTGCTTTGCTTGCAAAAAAGAAACCAAAAAACAAAATCAATACGAAGATGAAGTAGAAGTAAGAGATCCTAAAAACATTTCTAAAACCAGGGAAAAAATAACCACTACAGCAGAAGCTATAGCCTATGCAAATGGGATAAAAAACTGGGATAAGGTAAAGGAAATAAAATTTACATTTAATGTCGATAAAGATACTACCCACTTCGAGCGTTCCTGGCATTGGAAACCTAAAGAAAATATAGTCACTATGATTAACGAAAACGATACTATCACTTATAACAGAACTAAACTCGATAGTCTTTCTCAAAGAGTTGATCAGGGTTTTGTAAATGATAAATATTGGTTGTTAGCCCCTTTCAATCTGGTTTGGGATATAAAAAGTTTTGCTTCTAAACACTATGTAAAATCTGTTGCACCAATAAGCGGGAAGGAGATGCAAAAATTAACTATTATTTATAATAATGAGGGAGGCTATACTCCTGGCGACGCTTACGATTTCTATTTTGAAGGAGATTTTATCATCAAAGAATGGGTATATCGGCAGAAAAATGCAGAAGAACCTTCTTTAACTACAACATGGGAAGATTACGAAAGTTTTAATGGAATTAAGATAGCCAAAACTCATAAACGTAACGAGGGAGATTGGACACTTCATTTTACTAACATACAAGTCAATATGAAATAAATATCCTAAATTAACCCGTTGTGGATTTTATTTTTTTAGACTAAAATTCGTCAGTTCGATTTCTATGAAAAACCACTCGAATTGACGCTTTTTTGATGTGCACTCCAAAATGCATAACGGGTTAGATGATCTTTAGGAAATTATTGTTTCCGAAAAGGATAATGGACTGATTACCTATTCTCTTCGCTTTTTGAGAAAAAAAGTAATAGTCATGGCCAAAATTGTTCCTAATAATAAAAGAATAAAACTTAGCCGTAAGCTCTCTATCTTGGATAGAAATCCTAAAACAGGTGGACTTAACAAAAAACCTAAATACCCAAAACCAGCCACAAATGAAATTCCCTCGGCTGAAGAAATTCCTTTGGCTTTGCCCGCTAATCTGAAAAGTTCTGGGATGATTACCGAAAAACCTAAGCCTACTAATCCAAAGCCTGTAATAGTTATTGCTATTTGGGATACCAACACTGCTAGAAAACCTATACTACTAATCATGCAACCACCAATGATAATAGGGAGTGATCCGAATCGCTTGCTAATTTCATCTCCCAGAAACCTTCCTATCGTCATCGTGGCAGAAAAGGCTACAAAACCAAACCCAGAAACCTTTTCTGATGTCACAGCCACTATATCCTGAAGATATAATTTACTCCAATGCTCGATAGCACCTTCGCTTCCCATAATTAAAAAAGCGATAACGGTAAGACCAAACAGTGGTCTTAATAACTTTATAAAATTTAGTTTCTTTTCCCCTTTTTCTTCCTCTCGTTTTCCTTTAACAGAAAAATAAGCTTTGGCAAGTAGTAAATTTGTAATAATCACAAAACTCGCTGCATACACCATATGAAATACCGGAACCTCGATATAAACAATAAGAAAACTTCCAATACCGGCACCAATAACTCCACCAAGGCTAAAGAAACCATGAGATGCAGACATAAAATGTACTTCATCTTCCTGTTCAATATCAGATACTAGTGCATTCATGGCAATATCGGTCGAACATCCCAATAATCCGGCAAAAAATAGAGACATACATAGTAATTCATAGCTAGATACAATTAATGGTGCAAAAAATAAAATAGAAAAAGTAATAATCGAAAAAAGGGTAACCTTTCCCACTCCAATTTTTTTGATAAGAATCGAGGATAACGGAATCATCACTAAAGTACCCAATGCAAAACAAAATAAAGCAATCCCTAACTGGGCATCGTCGATAGCTAACCTTTCTTTAACTCCTGGAATATAAAGTACCCATGTCCCTACTATGATATTTAATGAAGCAAACACCCAAGCCGGTCCAAAATAACGAAGTCTTGTTAGGATCAATTGTAAGGAATTCATTTTAATGAATTATAACATTTAACATAAACCTCAAAAGTAAAAACATAATCTTCTGGTTATTAGAACAAAATATTCAAATTATAAAACATATTATTCACAAAAAATGATAAATAAAAAATTAAATGGTAATTTTGTTATATGCAGATTTCATACGAACAAATCTATCTAGAACAGTCTAAATCTTTAAAGATTGAGAGTTATACGAACAAATCTCATTGCAATATTGTAAGCTGGCATCTTCATCCCGAATATGAACTAGTTTTTATAAAGAGTGGTTCTGGAAGTATTCAAATAGATTCTCATCATGAAAATTACGATAATGGTCTATTAGTTTTTTTAGGTCCCAACATACCACATATGCCGTTTGGAAACAAAGAATTTAAAAATAACGTAGAAGTGGTCATTCAATTTCCTGAAAGTTTTGTTGCGGAAAAGTTGGCTCATTTTCCAGAATTTGATACCCTAACAGCGTTTATAAAAAGGTCATGCAACGCAATTATATTTTCTTCTGAAAGTCATAAAAAACTTCGGTCTCAGTTTTTGAAATTTAATAAACAAAACGATACAGAGAAATTATTAAACTTTATAGACATCTTACATCAGCTTTCTTCCTCTAAAAATCAAAGAACTATACGTAAAGCTCCATTATCTTTGGATATTAATAAACATTCATTTGAAAGAATTTCAAAAGTATACCAATATGTGAATGATCATTATGCTAAAGAAGTACGTTCTGAGCACTTGGCAAAAATACTTGGATTAACCCCAAATTCTTTTTGTAGAATGTTCAAAACTGCAACGAATAGAAATTTTATTGATTTTCTAAATGAATTTAGAATAAAAAAAGCCCAGGAATGTTTCGACAATACCGAAATCTCTATTACTGAAGTGATGTATTTAAGTGGTTTCAACGATCCCTCCTATTTTTCAAGACAATTTAAAAAGTATGCCGGGGTATCCCCTTCAACATATAAACAATTATCAGCGACTAATTAGACAATTGACTGGTTTTTTGGAGAATTCCTTCTTTTAGAATTTGACCAAAATTGTACATGTCTTCAAAAGAGCAATAGAACGGAGCTGGAGCCAAACGAATCACATTAGGTTCTCTCCAATCTGTAATTACCCCATTTTTCATCAAGTAGTCAAAAAGTTTTTTCCCTTCGCCATGTAAAAATACAGAAAGTTGGGTACCTCTTTCTTTGGGATTTGAGGGGGTAATAATTTCAAAGCTACTTTCTACTTCTTTATCAATTTCTTTTAAAACAAATTCGAGATAGGAAACAATTAGATCTCTTTTCTGTACTAATGCATCCATACCAACTTCTTCAAATAACTGCAAAGAAGCCAGATATGGCGCCATGGCTAATATTGGGGCATTACTTAACTGCCATGCATCCGCATTGGACATAGGCTCGAATTCGGGCTTCATAAGAAAGCGAGTTTCTTTACTGGTACCCCACCATCCTTCAAATCTGGGAATATCTTGTTTGTTATGAAACCGTTCATGAATGAAGCATCCTGAAGCATTCCCAGGACCGCTATTCATATATTTATAACTACACCAGGCTGCAAAATCCACATTCCAATCATGTAAATCTAGCTTTATGTTACCCGCAGCATGTGCAAGATCCCACCCTACAAAAGCACCAATATCATGGCCAGCTTTGGTAATAGTCTTCATGTCGAATACCTGACCGGTATAGTAATTCACCCCTCCAATTAATACTAACGCACATTCATCTCCTATCTCCTGAATCGTGTTAAAAATATCTTCGATTCTGAAATTGTGTTCTCCTTCACGTTTTTTAATTTCCACTATAGCATCCTTAGGGTTATATCCGTGGAATTTTACTTGACTTTGAAGCATATATTGATCACTGGGAAAAGCTTTCTCTTCGCAAATGATTTTATATCGATTCCCGGTTGGTCGATAAAAAGAAACCATCAATAAATGAAGGTTTACTGTTAATGTATTCATTACAGTAATTTCTTCAGGTTTTGCTCCTACAATTTTACTAAGAGGTTGTGCCAAACGTTCATGATAATCCCACCAGGGTTTCTCTGCATAGAAATGCCCTTCGACAGCTAGCTCAGACCAGTCCCGCATTACTTCGTCAACATATTGCTTTGCGTTTTTAGGTTGTAGCCCCAAGGAGTTTCCGGTAAAATAGATAACTTGCTTTCCATTTACTTTTGGAAAAAGAAACTGATCACGATACCTTCTTAACTGATCTTCTTGATCCAGTCTTTGAGCAAATTCTATGGTATTTTCAAATTGCATTCTCAATGTTTTGATTCAAAAATACGTATTAGAATTGGGTAGAAAAAATAAACCCACCTTCTTGATACTTTTATATTGTAAAAAATTCATTACGTTTTTTTAACGTAATATTTCAATAAATAAAACTTAGATATACTAACTTATGTATAATTAAAATCTGCCAAAAATTTAAGACACAAAACCTGAGTGTCTAAAAATGTTCAGGTAAAAATAATTTAAATATTATTAAATATGTTACACAAAATTTCAGAACTCAATAGAGTAAGAATTCTAAAAAAAGATCAGCAACAATCGATTAATGCAGGTGGACCTCCTGTTATTGAATGTCATAAAGATAGTGATTGTCCTCCAGGAACTACATGTAAAGGTTGTTTTTGTTTAGGTCCGAACGATCCTGTATAGCAGAATACTTTCCAATGTTAAAGGTCATCAAATGAGATGACCTTTTTCTTAAGAAGCATCAAATAAAAGAAAAACTTTAACTTTGTGTTTAAAAATAAATGCAATTCCTGCCTGAAAATTTAGATAATTACGTAATAAATCACACTCAAAAAGAACCAGAGTTATTACAAAAACTCAATAGAGAAACTTATCAAAAAATCTTACAGCCCCGAATGCTGAGTGGCTCTTATCAAGGAAGAGTGCTAAGCATGTTATCCAAACTTATTCATCCAAAGAATATCTTAGAAATTGGCACGTATACCGGGTATTCTGCATTATGTCTTGCAGAAGGTATGCAAAAAGATGGTAAGTTATGTACCATCGATATTAATGAAGAATTAGTTGATTTTCAGCGAAAGTATTTTGATCTTTCTCCCTATGGAAAACAAATCTATCAATATACTGGTGATGCAACAAAAATTATCCCTGACCTTGATATGAGGTTTGATTTGGTCTTTATAGATGCCGACAAACCCAATTACCCTACCTATTTTGAACTAATAATAGACAAAATGAATGCAGGTGGTGTTATTTTATCTGATAATGTACTGTGGAGTGGAAAAGTGATCGAAAAAATTGATGAAGAGGATACTTCTACAAGAGCACTTTTAGAATACAACAAACTTTTGGTTGAAGATGCAAGAATTGAAACGGTATTGCTCCCCATACGAGATGGATTGACAATTAGCAGAGTTAGATAAACCTAAAAAAGGGAACTTTAGAAGCTCCCTTTTTGTATTTCAATTACAAAATATTGACTTATTGAACTGCTTTGAGCGCATCAATATTGCCATAGCCGAACTTACTGTTACGATTAGGATAAAACTGTCCTGATCTTCTTAACTTGTCCAACACCTGATCTCTTGACATATTAGGATTACTCCCCCACACCAGAGCTGCGATTCCTGCAGTCATTGCAGTAGCTACAGACGATCCACTAACATAATCCCTAACCCCTGTATTAAAACCAATAACAGGAACATTTCTACTAGAATCTCCAGCCCGCTGCATTACAATCGTAAAATCGATTTTATTCCCATCATGGCAAATATTACAACGATTATAACCATTATCCTTGATTCCGGTCACTGCTACAGTTTCACTCATACTAGCAGGAAAAATAACTCCATACCAATTGGTAAAAGTAGTCGATGTTCCTCCGGCAGCAACAATCAATTTTCCTTTCCCGTATGCATATTTTACGGCATCTTTTACATTACCAATTGACCACGGATATCCTATAGACATAGAAACAATCTTTACGTCATTTCTATTACCTAGAGCTTTTAATGCATTGCTCACTCCTTTACGTTCGTGATAATCATTCAATACTACATCAGATGTACCACGATACGCCACCAGATTACAATTATAAGCAACTCCTACAGGCATAAAGTCATTATTACGAGGAGATGCTATTGCTGATGCCATAGAAGTACCATGACCACATTTATCATTAGGACCATCTGTATTATTAGACCACCACCAAGGTGAATCTATATAGGTTCCATATCGCTCCACAGTTCGCTGATTCGAGTCACCATCATTAAAACCACTTCCTAATAGATTTTGACTAGCTGATATACCACTATCAATAAGACCCACTGTGATACCAGAACCAGTACTATAACCCCATGCCTGAGGTATTTTATGAATATCAAAATTCCACGGTAACCAGGAATTGGGAGAAATCACTCGATAATCATTACTATTTACATTTTCGCCACTTTCATCACATCCCAGGCCAGACTTTTCCTGAATATTAGCTTCATCTAAGTATAAATTGTATCCAATTGGATCTATATATCTGATCTGATCGGCTGCTTGTAATTCAATAACCGTTTCAAGTTTGGTGATTTGGATATCCACAACATTAAGAATATCATCATCACTCACTACTATATTTGACTTATTTGCTTGCTCTTCTTTTTGAACTATATCAAATATCATATTTTTAGCTTTTGTCAATCTTGGAGATCGCTGAGCTGTAGAAAAGCTTTCTCCTTTGTTTCCGTAGCCAACACTTAAAATTTTACCACCATGTATTGCAGCGCTCCATAAAACTACGGCCGGAGCATCTAACCATGCTATATCACCATTTGTTTTGAGCTGTTTTGCTATATAAGCATTGACTTCTTCCACAGAAAGTAATTTCTGGGAATTAAAAGATTCTGGAGTCTGATCATTGATTTCATTGGGATTTTCTTGTTCACAAGAAAGTACGAAAAGTAACCCAAAAACGAAGAGAATAATTTTTTTCATTTTAAGAATAAGATTTATGAGTTTGTGTGTAAAAATTCCAAATGACGAATTCTTTAAAAGATAAGAATAATTATCATTTAGTTAGTTTCATAGCTAATATATTAAATATATCTTAAATATTTCAAATGTTTATTGAAAGAATGATAATAAAAAACCAGATGTTATGCTCGCATAGCACTAGATTAAAGGTTGAAATTTCCCCAAAACCCTTATAAACATTGAAGTTTGTTCGGAAAACAAACTCGCTTAAAAAAATTATAAAAAAATGGTGATTTTTTAAGAAATATCTAAAAAACAAAAGCAGAAATATCAAAAATCCTAATAAGAATAAAACAAAGATCTAGAATTTACGTTTTATTGGCCCGGTAACATCATCGATATCATCTTTGACCTGGTCTATTTCCTTTTTAATGTCTGACGTAATTGAAGAAGTAACATCAGTATCCAAGCCGTGCTTTTCTGCACTCTTGGTAATCTCGGTTTTTATATCGTTGGTAGCATCCTTTACTATGCGCATACCCTTACCCAGACCTCTTGCTATCTCGGGAATTTTATCTGCACCAAAAACCATTACCAGTATAAAAACGATAAAAGCTATTTCTGTTCCGCTAATAAATAAAGGCAGTATACTCATAACTCTACAAATATATAGAATATCTTAAAAAGAAAAGCCATCCCTGTGTATCAGGATGGCATATTTATGAAAATTTTATTTCTATTTGGTTACTTTACTGACCTTTGACTTTATTTTTAAATTGTTCGAACTTTCCTAACTTCTTTCTTTTTGGCCAGCTGTTGTTTGATGTATCAATATCTGCAGTTTCTTCATTAGGATCTACAACAATTTTGGCTATTGCTTTCTCTGATGCTAAAGCTTTTTTTACCTTATCATCATTCTTACGCCAAATTTCTGCAGGATACGTTATCGTTTCTGAACTCCCATCTTCATATGTATACTCAACGATTAAAGGCATTACTAATCCTCCAGGTTTTTCAAAAGTAATTTCGTAAAAGAATTTAGGATTCTTAATCCTTTCGCGTTCTTCTTCAGAAAAATTATCCATCAAATATTCTTTTAGATTGCTCGCCTCTTCTATTAATCCATCATTGGCTTTAATCCTGTTGTAATCATCACTTCCTTCTTCTACCATAACAACAAGATCTGACGGATTTGCAAATCTTAGTCTTCTGTCGTTAGCCGCAAATTTTTGTGATTCTAAGGTAGGAATTTTAGAAACCACAAATTTCTTTACTTCACTTACTCCTATATCTGTATAATCGGTTGTATAGAACCAACCTCTCCAAAACCAATCCAGATCTACGGCAGAAGCATCTTCCATTGTTCTAAAAAAATCTTCGGGAGTTGGATGCTTAAACATCCAACGTTGTGAATAGGTTCTAAATGAATAATCAAAAAGATCTCTACCCATTACAGTTTCTCTAAGAATATTTAATCCTGTAGCCGGTTTAGCATAGGCATTTGGGCCAAACTGATGTATATTATTTGACTGCGTCATAATGGGCGAAAGACGATCTTGGTTTCCGCTCATGTAAGGAACAATCTTTTTTGCAGGTCCTCGTCTAGACGGATATGCTTTATCTTTACCTAGCGCCGCCGGATACCATTCCCCGAAATCTTGCTCAGCCACGTACTGTACAAAAGTGTTTAAACCTTCATCCATCCATGTCCACTGGCGTTCATCACTATTTACAATCATCGGGAAGAAGTTATGTCCTACCTCATGGATAATTACACTCATCATTCCGTATTTTACGCGGTCACTATAAGTTCCATCAGGATTTGGTCTTCCATAATTCCAGCAAATCATAGGGTACTCCATTCCTTGATTCTTCGCATGTACAGAAATTGCCTTGTGATACGGATAATCAAAAGTCATACGACTATACGACTTTAAGGTACTTGCTACTACTTTTGTAGACCAATCTTCCCATAAAGGATTTCCTTCTTTGGGATACATTGAAACCGCCATAATGTCTTTTCCACCTATCTTAACAGCCATCATATCCCAAATAAATCTTCTAGAAGTGGCAAACCCAAAGTCACGCACATTTTCTGCTTTTAATTTCCAGGTCTTTTTATTTTTTGAAAAGGTATTCTCTTTGGCTATTGCTTCATCCTGAGTAACAATAACTACAGGTTCATCATATGATTTTTTTGCCTGTTCATAGCGACTCATCATTTCTTTGGTAAACACTTCTTTTCTATTTACCAATACACCTGTTCCATCTAAAATATGATCTGCAGGAACGGTAATATTTACTTCAAAATTACCAAAGGGCAATGCAAACTCTCCACGTCCCCAAAATTGATGATTTTGCCAGCCTTCTACATCATTATATACCGCCATACGTGGATAAAATTGTGCAATCACGTAGGCTCTATTTCCATCTTCAAACTCTTCATATCCAGATCGACCTCTACCGTTTACATGATCATTAATATTATACCACCAATCAATTGAGAATACAAATTTACCTCCAGGCTCTAAATCCTTTGGCATCTCGATTCTCATCATTGTTCTGTTAATTGTATGTTCTAATGGTTTTCCGTTAACATCTTTAACCGATGTAATATTAAATCCACCATCAAATGGTTCGGCGAGATATTTTGTTAGAAAACCTTTTGGAGAACTTGCAAGGTCAATCCCGCCACCTTGAATAAGTGGAGTTTTGGAATCCTTGGCACGCATATTCTGATCTAATTGTACCCAAAGAAACTCCAAATTATCGGGAGAATTGTTGGTATAAGTAATAGTTTCTTTACCAGAAAGCTTTTTATTCTTATCATCAAGTTCGATATCCATCACATAATCTGCTTGTTGCTGATAATATGCAGAACCTGGAGCTCCCGAAGCAGTTCTGTACATATTTGGAGTAGCGAACTCCTCGTACATCTGCTTAAATTTATTTTGATTGGTATGACCTAATTCCCTGGTTTTTTCTTGACTCTGTGCATACGTTATTGAACTAGACAATAAAGAACCCATTGTAAGAACGAACAATAATTTTTTCATTTTGAGATATGTGTTATATATAAGAAAGTGCAAAATAACTGTTTTTTAAAATTTTAATGATTTATTTACTAAAATTTAACAGCCCTTCGCTCTTCCCCTTTTCCAGAATAAGACTTTTTCGTTGATTTTCTTTTTTTACGTGAACGATATTCTGTTGTTCTTCGAAAAGATCCATTAGGATCTCATTAGAGATTTCTATAGTTTCTAGAGATGGGATATTCTCAATTTCTAAATAACACACCACAAGGTCGTCTTCATATTCTTTACCTAAAAATGTAAAAGATACTTCCTTATCATTTACCTTGATTTTTAATTTTTGAGTGAAATACTTTTTAAAATAGTCGTTTATTTTTAGATCATCTTCTTTAACATTCAAAAGTATAGCATTATTATACCTTTCTTTCAGTACATTCTCTATATCATCAATAAAAACTCTGGTAATAATTTGCAAGGATTCTTGTTCTTCATTATAATCTATTTGAGTGACGCTCACATAAAACTTATGTGCAGTAAAAGAACTTAACGTAAAGGTTATCAGTAAAAAAAATAGGACTTTCTTCATTATTGAAATTGGTAAAACGCTAAATGTAATTAATTTTAAACTTTTGAATTAAAAAATTATGCCAAACTTAAATATTAAAGTATCTCGAATTTATGATACTATCAATCCAACTCTTTGTGTTGTCTATACAACTTCGATTTTTTTTGAAAAAATTCAAGCAAAAGAAGTCTTTTCTGTTCATGTAACAAACTTTCAAAAGAATCATCTTCTGCACAGTAGTACATAAAATCTGATATTAAATTTTCTGGTACTCCTATAGAGTCGACAAAGAAAGAAGTATTTAGTATAATTTCTCCTTCGTTCACTATACTTTTAAAGTCTTCAATTTCTTTGATACGCTTTAATTTCTTTATTTTTCCATTCAGATAATTAATGGGTCTTTCAATAATACCTGATTTTGCTGTATATAATCTTCTCTCTGCCAAAGTTGGTTGAGGCTTATCACTAAAAGGAAGTCCTAATAGTTGATTATCTACAAAAGGTTGTATTTCTATGGCGTGTGTATCTTTATTCAAATATCCCGAAAGTTCGACGTTGCTAATCCTTACTTTTTCTAATTGTTGAACTATTGGCTTCAAAATAATCGTAACATTTTTATTTTCAAGATGACTTTGATCAATAACAACCGAGGATGTTTCGTATTGAACAGACGAAAAAACAATGGAGTCTCCTATAGCTGCTGAAATTTTAAAAAAACCTTTTTCGTCATTTGTCGTACCTATCTCTTTAGTATAATTTACGATATTTATGGCATAACCTTGTAATGAATCACCTAGAATTCTTCCTCTTAACATTTGAGATTGACCAAGAGCTGGGATAGAAATAATTAAAAAAACTAAAGATAGTAGTTTATTCATACAGGTTCTTCTACGATCATCTATGACGACATTGTTCAAAGATCTTTTTAGAAAGACGATACAACCTATATGATATTACAATTATGTGCTTTACAAACTACTGTTGTTGCTTATATAGTTTACTTTGAAGGACCAAAAACTGAAGAAGGTCTAACTCTTTTCCTGATTCGAAATATTTATTGTTCAATCCATTATCCTCAGCAAAAAAAATGAAGTCGTTTATTTGATGAATTTCTAAAGCTAAATAATTTTTAAAAAAATCATCATTATACATTTTACGCATTCTTACATCGATATCAGACGCATGATTTTTCTTTTTTGCTTCCTCTTTATCTCTAAAAACTAATTTAAAAAGATTGACAAAATTTAATCCATTGATCATTCTATCCTCTAGGAACACCGTATTCTCTACTGTAGATAGCTCATCTGGTCTAAAATCATAATCTGTATCATTAACCCGAACTGAAGTCTGCTTAGAAACTTCTCCTATACCACTCTCACTATAGCCAATTTTTTTTACATCAACAGTAACATTACCATTTAGGTCATAGGGTGTTACTACTACTTCTTCAAGTTGATTAACAGATTCGTTAAGAAAAATATTTAGTTTTTTGCTATCTACTATTCCTTTGTCTACCAAAATGATAAAATGTTGGTATTGCATAGCCACGACTTCTATCCTGTCATTAATTCCAACGCTCAATCTAAACATCCCATCCTTGTTGGTAATTGTTCCTTTGTCCGTACTTCGATTATAAACTACAACTCCTTCAACGTCATCCCCAATGGGCGCACTTACTTTTCCGTCAATCATCACTCTAGACGTAATTTGCGCATTAGAAATAGTAAGGGTACAGCAGATTAAAAGGGTAGAAAGCCATATTTTCATATCAAATATTATTAATTTATTTTTTGAAGATACCATATTTTTTTATTTTCAGTAAAGATTTCAGATATAAGAAAACGTTAAACTACCTTTATAAAAAAAATTAATGAGAAACTGTATTATAGCCAGTACTTCTACCCTTCATGGAAGTGGTCCCTTGGAATATTTACAAGAAGCTCTAAATGAGTTGTTTGAAGGGATTCATGAAATACTTTTTATTCCTTATGCCCGTCCTGGCGGAATTTCACATGATGAATATACTATTGGTATCAATAATATCTTTAAAAAGATAAACAAAAGAATAATGGGTATTCATATGTTTGAAGATCCCCTCGAAGCTGTGAAAAGTGCTAAAGGTATATATACCGGAGGTGGCAATACATTTCTACTGGTAGATCAGTTATATCGTAAAGGAATTATAGAGCCATTAAAAGAAAAAATACTTTCTGGAACGCCTTATTTGGGAACCAGTGCCGGGAGTAATATTTGTGGTCTTACTATGCAAACTACCAATGATATGCCAATTGTTTACCCACCAAATTTTAGAACATTGGGAGTATTTCCTTTTAACATCAATGCACATTACCTAGATCCAGATCCCAATTCTAAGCATAAAGGTGAAACCAGAGAAACCAGAATCAAAGAATTCCATAACCTGAACCCCCAACCAGTGGTCGGGCTAAGGGAAGGCAGTTGGTTAAGAATTATAAATGAAGACATTGTTTTAGAAGGCGGTTTATCGGCTAGAATTTTTGAGCAAAACAAGACTCCCTACGAAATGGACTCGGGAAACTCATTATCCAAATTACATTAAAATCTCATTTTGAAATATCAACAGATACTAAATACAATTCAATCAGACCTGGCCACTACACCTTGCACGGGTAAAGTAGCTACATATATTCCTGAATTGGCAAAGATTTCCCCTAAAAAATTGGGAATGCATTTATATTGCATCAATTCTGGACATTATTGCTTTGGGGATAATGATGAACGATTTTCTATTCAAAGCATCTCAAAGGTATTTGGTTTAACACTCGCAATGTCTTTATCAAATGATGAGCTTTTTAAACGTGTAGATGTTGAACCTTCAGGAAACGCTTTCAATTCTTTAATACAGTTAGAATATGAAAATGGCATCCCCAGAAATCCTTTTATTAATGCAGGAGCTTTGGTTATTTCGGATGTTTTAATTTCGACTCTAAAAAACCCAAAAAAGAGTTTTTTGGAGTTCATTCATGATATCACCGGAAATACTAGTGTAGCTATTAATCAAGAAGTTTTTAACTCTGAAAAAGAATGTAGTTTTCGAAATGCGGCTTTATTAAATCTTATGAAATCGTTTGGTAACATCAAAAATGAGATTGAAGAAGTCTTAGATTTTTATATCTATCAATGTGCGATAGAAATGTCATGTAAAGAACTAGCAACGGCATTTATGATATATGCTAATGGTGGTAAAAAACTACCTAACGGACAACAAATTATTTCTTCTCAAAAAACAAAACGCATTAATGCCGTGATGCAAACTTGTGGTTTTTATGATGAAGCAGGCGAGTTTAGCTTTAGAGTAGGATTACCTGGAAAAAGTGGTGTTGGTGGCGGTATTGCAGCGATACACCCTGACCAATATGCAGTAACGGTTTGGAGTCCCCCGCTAAACCCTAAAGGCAATTCTGAATTAGGAATGTATGCTTTGGAGCGGTTGACTACGCTTACTGGATTTTCAATTTTTTAGGCCTCTAAAATATTCTGCTTCTTGTGAAGATAATCCAATAAAATGTATTTAATTGCATTACTAAGACAATATTTAAAATATATCATTTTGACAAAAAACCTAAAAGATATGTTCAATGATTATCCAAAAAAAAGAATTGAGCTTCCTGAAAAATTTAAAGAAATATATAAAGAACACTACAAAATAAATCGGGAAGGTAGCACTAGTGCAACCAGTATTGCACAAAAAATGGAAAAGTGGTTACATAAAAAAGTAGCAGCCGATGTAGAAAAACAGCATATAAAAAAAACTTTGGAAATAGGTGCCGGCACGCTTAATCAACTTGAGTATGAAGAGTCCACTCACTATGACATTGTTGAGCCTTTTAAGGAATTGTATGAGGCGTCTCTATCATTGGAAAAAATAAATAATATTTATCAAGACATTGATGAAATAGATCTTTCCAAAAAATATGACAGAATCACCTCGATTGCAACTTTTGAACATATTATAGACCTACCTAAAGTAGTCGCAAAGTCTTGTTTGCTTTTGTCTGAAGGTGGTTCTTTGAGAACTAGTATTCCAAATGAAGGAACCATTTTATGGTCTTTGGGATGGAAAATGACAACCGGAATTGAGTTTAAGCTTAAACATGGGCTGGATTATGGTATATTAATGAAATATGAACATGTTAATAATGCTAAAGAAATTGAACAAGTTTTAAACTATTTTTTCGATCAAAATAAATGTTCAACATTTGGACTGAATAAAATGTTTGCTTTTTATAGATTTTATGAAAGTAAAAAACCTAATATAAAACGTGCAAAAGAATACCTTGATGCTTATGACCATTAAATAATTTCAGTTAGTTTTGTGAGCATATTCTCATTCTTGGTTGTGATTACCTTTTCTCTTGACAATATACAAAGGCCTTTTTCTGGTCTCCTGAATCAATTTTTCAAAATAAAGAGATAAAATCGAAAGTGTAATAAATAATACCGAAAAAGAAGCTGATGTAAAAATAATTATGGTATTATATCCAGATGGAGCACTAGATTCATAAAAATAAAAATACAGGGTAAACACGATCATTCCTATCGTTACCAAAACAAAGAAAATCGAAAGAAAAATACTTATTCGCAATGGTTTATTGGAAAAAGAGAAAATTGCGTTTAATGCCAATTTCAGAAGATTATAGTACGAATAATTACTTTCTCCAAACTGCCTAGAAGGTGCTACAAAATGTAGTGTTTTTCTTGAAAAACCTAAAGATTGAACGAATCCCCTTATAAACCTATTTTGGTCTCTAAAGTTCTCGGAAAGTATTTCCTTTATTTGTTCTGAAATCAAGAAAAAATCTGTAGAATTTTCTTCGAATTTGATAACTGAAAGTGCATTTATGAATCGATAGAATAATTTAGAGAATTTCTTTTTTAAATAACTACTATCTTCCCTGAGTGTACGTTTCATTAATACAATATCATTCCCCTTTTCATAAGCACCTATCATTTTCGGAATCTCTTCCGGAGGATGCTGCCCGTCAGAATCAATGCAAATAACAGCCTCACCAGACGAATTGTCAATTCCAGCTATCATGGCTGCCTCATGTCCAAAATTCTTTGAGAACTCAATAGAAATGTTGTCTATATTTTTTATGTAATTATTTACCAAAATATGATTGATTTTTGACTGTGTATCATCTGTACTTCCATCATTAACCCAGATAACCTCAAAATTTATATTTTCGATGGTGACTAAAACATTTTTTAATGAAGACCAAAAATAATCAACACCTTCAGATTCATTATATAATGATATTATTATGGATATTCTTTTCTCTTCCATTCTTCAAATTTTTAGTCTATTTTCCAGTGAGTCACTTAACCAAAAAGTAATTGTCTCAGTTATTGCCTCAGACTTTATTACCTTATTTTTATCATTTAATAAATCGTAAGATAAAGTTTCAGAATTATTTTTTTAAGAACTACTTACCGCTTTTTTTAGCTTCTCTGACTAACATTTTATAAAAACTATCATTTACATTATAATTGAGCTCTCGAGCCTTTACCGCATCTTTTAGTGCCAAAATCCAAAACCCTGATTTTGCCCTTACTATTGATCTTAAGTAAAAAAATTTTCCATTCTCAGCATTCAATTCTATCGCCTTAGATAACATTTTTTCTGCATCTTCGAGTTGATTAAGAATAAGGTAATTATTTCCCGCTAAAGAAAAAATAGCATCGTTGTGATTAGAAGGGTTTTTAAGAAGTTCTAAAACATCTTTTAGAGATTCTTTATATTTTTTTTGTTTAAAGTAAAAATTAGCTCTATTAATCCTATATTTTTGTACATCAGGAGAAAGCTTAATTAAAGTGTTCAAATCATTTAGATATAGTTCTTTCTTGTCTAAAACATTATATAATACCGCTCTGTTTTCATAGGCACTAATCAAATCTGGTTTTAAAGCTATTGCTTTTGAAACATGATACAAAGCACTATCATATTGTTTTTCCTCGTAATATACTTTGGTAAGATTATTATGTGCCAAAAAATAATTTGGACTTAATGCTACGGACTTTTTATAAAAAAATTTTGCAGTGTCAAGTTTACCGATATTGCGATAATGATAACCTACGCTATTGTTAGCAAAGGGATCATCAGGATTCACTTTTAAAGCCTGGGTCCATAAGTCTTTATTTTTATTAAAAATAGTCACTCTATTGAATGTTGTAATTGAAATAGCAGGGATGATTATCATCAACAAAATAGGGAACCAAATTCTATTTGCAAAAGATTGTCTTACGTAAAATAGTAATTGAAAGAACAAAACAGCAAAACCTATAAGTGCAACGTATGCATATCTATCTGCCATATATGACTGTCTCATGTGAAAAAATGCAAAAGCAAAAGCAAGGCTAAAAAATCCAAAAGTCCATAAAAGTCCAAATCGAACTGTCTTATTCTTAAAAGAAATTAAACTTCCTAAAGTAACTAAAACAGAGGCCAATAAGATATAAAACAATGAGCCATTTAATTCTTTTGATATAGGATATGGATATGAAAAAGAAAGTCGGTTAGGAAAAATAAAATTCTTAGAATAGTCTAAAATAGTCTTTGATAATAGTGCGAATTTTTCATAAAAAGACACGTTTCTATCATTTATGTTTGGTCCCCCAGTTTTGGTAATCTCAATAGTTATCAAGCCTAAAATTAGGGTAATAAGTGCCCAAAAAATCATTTCTACAAGAAATTCTTTTGTCAATATTGAATCTGATTTCATTATATTGAATAGAAATAATCCTACAGGAAATAATATCGCTTGTTCCTTAGTCAAAAAAGCCAGAATGTAACAAATTAATACTGGTAATAGTCTATATTTTTGAGAATGATGCTCTAAATACTTCAGATAAAAAATGTATCCCAAAAACATAAATGTCACTGCATTTCTGAAAATTACAGATAGCCAACCTATAGTTTCAACCTGCATAGGGTGAATAGCAAAAAATAAAACGATCAGAGCAACAAATAATTTACTTTCAAAAACCTTAACGAGAATTTTGAACAGTAATAATACATTTAAAAGATGCACCAATAAAGCAAAAATTTTGAAAGCTGTTGCATTTTCACCAAACAATGTATATATAAAAGAGTGATATAATTCTCCTAATGGAGAATATTGTCCTTTGAGCGTATTGGTAAACATAGCTTTGATAGAATCCCAAGATAAATTGACAACATTTGGATTTTCATAGATATACCAGTTATCATCATAATTTAAGAACTCTGTACCCTTAAAAATAGGACTAAAAACAAGTAACGCTATTATTATGATACCTAAAACAATTTTCTTAGAGCTTATATTTTGTAAAATTTCTTCATAATTAACCAAAAAAAATTTTATCTGCATAAGTAGTAGTTTTGGTAAATATAATAAAATATTGAAGGACAGAAATAATGATAAATCTACTATGACTATTCAAAAACCATTCGCTTATAGTCCTTTAAGGGCATAAGCCTATTACAAATAATAATAGAGAATTATCTTTTATTTTTTTTAACCTCCCGAACTAGCATATTAAAATAATCATCGCTAACTTTATATCCTTTTTCTTTAGCTTTTACAACATCTTTTAATGCTAAAATCCATTCTTTAGATTTTACTCTAGTAATTGATCTCATATAAAAGTGTTTACCCTTCTCAGAATTTAATTGAATCGCTTTAGAAAACATGAATTCTGCCTCTTTGAATTTGCTTAGAAGTAATAAATTATTTCCCGCCAAAAAAAAAGTTTCACTGTCATTCTGTTTCTTTTCTTTTATCAAAACTAGGACATCGTCTAATGATTTTTTATATTGCTTTTCTTTAAAATAATATTTAGCTCTATTTAACCTATGTTCTCCATTTTGTGGAGAAAGCTTTATTAACGTATTCAAATCTTGTAAATAAAGATCTCTTTTTCCCATGGCCAAATGAACTGCAGACCTGTTTTTATAAGCTGCTATATACTTAGGGCTGATCGCTATAGCTTTAGAAACATGAAATAGTGCACTATCATATTGTTTCTTATCATAATATGCCTTAGTAATATTGCTATGTGTCAATGAAAATTTCGGATTTACTTTTAGAGCCTTTTTATACAGACTTATTGCCGTGTCAGGGTTGTCAAGTTTCAAATAATAATTACCTAGGTGATGATTTGCCACGTAATTATTAGGATCTATTTGTAAGGCTTGAGCCCACACACTTTGGTTGGTTTTAAAAACTTTGATCCTTTGAAAAGTAAGAATAACAAAAAACATACTAAAACTTAGGATAGTTATAAAAAAGACAGATTTATTAATAAATTTATTTCTTTTTAAATAAAGTAGAAATTGATAAAAGAGCACAGCAAGCCCTATGATACCTACATACAAATATCGATCGGCCATATAGGTTTGCCTTAAGTAAAAAAAAGCAAAAGCAAAAGCCAAACTACAAAAACCTAAAACCCATAAAAGTCCAAACCTTATGAATTTGTTTTTCATGGAGCCATAGGTTGCAATAATTAGCAACGCTGCAGAAATCAGCATGTATATCCAAGATCCCGGAAAACCTTTATGAGTGGGATAAGGATACGAAAACGAGAGATGAGTGGGAAATAAAAAATTTAAACTGTATTTGGAAATAGTTTTAGATAAAAGTGCAAACTTATTAAACAAGGAAACATTTCTGTCAACAATACTTGGCCCCCCTGTTTCGGTAATTTCTATAATTATAAAACCCATAATTAACGTTACCAAGATCCATAAAGCCATTTCGACAATGATTCTTTTACTATAGACAGAATCAAACTTGATCAGATTTATCAAAAATAAACCAACCGGAAATAGTATAGCTTGCTCTTTTGTTAAAAAAGCCAAAAAATAACAAGCTACAACCGGAACAAGTAGATATTTTTTAAAGTTATTTTCCAAATATTTTATATAAAATAAATATCCTAAAAACATAAATACTACCGCATTACGAAAAATTACAGATAACCATCCAATCGTTTCTACCTGCACTGGGTGAATTGCAAAAAATAAAACTACTACAGAAATGAATAATTTATTTACGAAAAGCTTACTGAAAATTCGGAATAATAATAAAACGTTAAGAAGATGTACGAAAAAAGCAAAAATTTTGAAAGCTCTCGCATTTTTTCCAAATATTTGATACAAAATTGAATGGTATAATTCGGCTAATGGAGAATACTGACCCTGCTTAGGAGATCCAAACATATCCTTAATAGAATCTAAAGACAAGTCTGTCACATTACTATTTTCATAAATATACCAATTATCATCAAAAGTTAGAAAACTAGAGTTAGTAAAAACAGGACTAAATGCTACTATACTTATTAATATGATGACATACAGAATTTTTTGAGATTTTGTTCTTTGTAAAATTTCTTCATAATTAGCCAAAAAAAATTTAATCTGCATATGCGTATGTTTTGACGGTAAATATAATAAAATTAAGAAGGGTTAACCTCTTTGTCTTTAACATTCAAACCTCCTTATATGTAATTCAGCAATACCATATTTAATCAAATTAATCTCAGCCCGAAGTACATTAATTAGAAAAAAACAAAACTACATCAAGATTTTTTACGCATATATTGTAGAATAACTTTAATATTACTTTTAAAATAAAATGAATTGGAATGTATCATCGTGAAATTAAGAACCTAATTATTGGTTAAGGCTTTGAGAGTGACTGATCAAATTGACCCCAACATGATCATAGATTTACTATATAGCACGTCTTCCAGAAAAGTGACAACAAAAAATCTCGTTCAGATTAGAACGAGATTTCAGTTGAGCGGGAGACCGGGTTCGAACCGGCGACATTCAGCTTGGAAGGCTGACGCTCTACCAACTGAGCTACTCCCGCTTTTATGAGGTAAATGTATAAGATTTAATTAGAAAAATAAAATTTTAAATTAAAAATGTAAAAAGTAACGAACAAGTTACTAATTTTACGGTTTTACCGTAATATAAATAGTGGCTAAAACGTATTTTATCGATAAAAATTGCTGTTAGTCCGAAAAAAAATGTATTTTTGTTAATAAATTTTAAATTATTTAAGTAGTTATAACTAATATTGTTAGCAAAACAATTTTAAAGAACTACTTTAAAAAATATAAATATCATCGTCATTATTATAATATAAAAGCCTATTTATTGTAAAGAAA
This sequence comes from uncultured Aquimarina sp., assembly GCA_947500845.1. Taxonomy (GTDB): domain Bacteria; phylum Bacteroidota; class Bacteroidia; order Flavobacteriales; family Flavobacteriaceae; genus Aquimarina; species Aquimarina celericrescens. The sequence continues at coordinate 1,009 of CANMTP010000030.1, read as the reverse complement.
TACCCAATACTATGAACGTAAGAATTACCCTAATTCTACTACTTTTATTGCATACCAGTACGTTACTTTCACAAGTAAAAGTAGGAGACGCCCCAAATACAATCGATCCCACATCCTTACTTGAATTACAAAGTGCTGATAAGGTTTTCGTTTTAACAAGAGTGACTGATAGTCAAATGAATCTTATAACTCCTCTCTCAGGAGCTATGGTTTATAATACTGACCGAGGTTGTGTATTTCAATACGATGGTTCTGTATGGCAGTCCTTATGTTCTGTAAGTTCTATGGAAACTATTACTTTCATTGTAGATAATAATGATGGTACTTTTACCTATACTAATGAAGAAGGAACTCCAGTAAGAATTAATAAAGCCCAATTAACTAATAATGGAAATGGAACCTTTACTTTTGATAATGGAAATGGAACCCCTATTAATTTTGTAGGAACAGACGATCAAAATGCCACAGAGATTCTTCTAAGTCCTGCAATTGACATTGATGGTGATAGCACTCCCGAAACAACTATACAAGAAGCAATTGAAGCTCTGTCTACAGTAACAGACAGCAACACCACTAACGTGTCGTTTACTGAAGATGGTACGAATTTAATTATTACTGATTCCGATGGAAATACAGTAGATATCTTATTATCTGATGTTGATACCAATACTACCAATGCTAGTGTGACTGAAGACGGAACAAACTTAATCATCACAGATTCTGATGGAAACACAGTAGAGATTTTATTATCTGATATCGATACCAACACCACTAACGTGTCGTTCACTGAAGACGGAACAAACTTAATCATCACAGATTCCGATGGAAATACAGTGGATGTGCCTTTGGCAGATATCGCTGCAGAAATAGATACCAATACCACTAACGTGTCGTTCACTGAAGATGGTACCAACCTAATCATTACTGACTCAGATGGAAACACAGTAGACATTTTATTATCTGATGTTGACACCAATACTACCAATGCTAGTGTGACTGAAGACGGAAC
>CANMTP010000029.1 GCA_947500845.1 uncultured Aquimarina sp. | reverse complement strand
AGATACTTAAATATACTAATTCTCTGCTTTTTCTACAATAAATTATTAAAGTTTCTTATCCCGAACTCACGTTAAATAAATGACTTATAGAATTGCAAGGAAAGATAATAGATATACTGGAAAACTATGAGAAAGAGATAGAGCCTACTCGGGAAAGTAATCTTGATAGTTTTGCCGTCATTGAACAGGGAATTCAAATATCTAGAAAGTATTTGCAGAAACTTAGGCTAGTCGTTCGCAAAGGTATTTTCATTAATAAGGAAAATGAAATACTATTGTTCAAAAAGCAAAAACCTCTTATCTACGGCAATCTGAAGTTTTACGCAAAATTGTATAAGTACTTACTTCAAAAACCAAAGGGCACAAAAAAATCCCAACGCCAATTTATAGACAACCAAATAAAAATATTGCAGAATTATCACAATGATAATATCGATTTCATTAGATATTATCGTCAAAATTCTACTAGCCTTGACGAGTTCTATTTTTTAAGGGGCAATGACAATATTGGCCTTATTTCGGACACATCACACTTCTACACAGATGCTGAATTCTCAACGAGCCACGATAATGCAGTTGCTAAGATAATTGCGTACGACTTACTCTTCAGTTTCTATCTAAACGAGCTCAACATTTTAAGGAACAAAAAAAGTAAAGAAGATAACCCTGTTAAACGCCGTTTTAAAAGTCTCAATTTAGGTTGGACAGCAAATAAAATCGACTTAATCGAATTGATATATGCGTTACAAGCCTCTGGTGCCATCAAAGGTGGTAAGGCAGGTATCAAGGATATGGCAATGGCTTGTGAACAAATCTTCGATATGGATTTAGGGAACTACTACAGAAAATTTCTTGAAATCAGAGGTAGAAAAATTCAACCGACCAAGTTTTTAGATAGAATGAAGGACAGTCTTTTGAAGCGGATGAAAGAGGCGGATGATTAACATCTGTTTTCTTTTCACAACTTGTGTTATAGTTGTGAATTTAAGATTTTCATTTTCGTTATATAAAAACGATTCCACCAATCCAATATGAAACTCGCAAAACTAATCAATTTAACACATTGATAATGAGGTAATAAAAACACCCAACTTGGGTAAATCTTGTGAACAAAGTAGGTTAAAACTTACCAAATTTGTAGAACGAAAGTCAAATCGACAGATTCACGAACTCTTTTTTATTAAAATTCTAAAGGTCGTGAGCTAAATCAGGTCAGGGGCTATCAATTAAAAGTTGAATCTGGATAGTCCCTTTCTTTAAAACCCGTTCTATTATGCCGACAAGTATTATCACAACAGACGACCTTCGAGATTTCAAGTTGGAATTGCTCGATGATATTAAAAATCTTTTATCAAAACAAGCCAGCGGAAAACTGAAGAAATACCTCAAATCTTCAGAGGTGATGGATTTGCTTCAAGTGAGTCCAGGAACGCTTCAAAACCTTCGCATAAATGGTACGCTTCCGTACACCAAAGTAGGCGGTATTATCTACTATGATACCGAAGAAATTCAAAATGTGATGGATGCCAACCGTGTACACCACGGTTTAAATTCATAGTGTATGAACTATATAAAGCTACTTAATGCGGCTTTTGAAAAGTTCTATTTTGATGACCGACTCAATCCTACGCACATCAGTCTCTATATGGCGCTCTTCCAGGAATGGAACAGTTGCCGTTTTTTGGATGAGTTTTACGTGAACCGACGCGACCTAATGCGAGTAGCAAAAATCGGTTCAAAATCTACATACCATAGATGTATTGTCGATTTAGATAAGTGGCAATACTTAGACTATTATCCTTCCAATAATCCATACAAAGGCAGCAAAATCAAGATGGCCATTATCGGGACAAGTTATGAACCTGATATGGGACTGTACAATCCCAAATTGGAACAGCTTGCGGAACACTACCATCCCATACGGGAACCAGTTGTGGGTCACCACCATCCCAAAAACGGACAAGCTTTGTACCAACACCGTCCCATAGATGGACAAGCATTGGTATATAATACAAACAATAACAAACAAGAAAACAATATAAAACAGCCAAAGGGCAGGCAGGCCTGTATTTTATTTTTTGAAGAAAAAGGTTTTAATGCGGATGAAGCAAAAAAATTCTACGAGTATTATACAGACCGAGAATGGAAAACAAGCGATGGAAAACCGATACGGGATTGGTGCTCATTGGCCACCAACTGGATGGATAGAACCGAGCTTTTTGAAGAAGAAAACAAGCCAAACAAGAAACAAGCGTCCCAAAAGCTGGACAACTTGCGAACCACTAAAAACAAAGATTATGGACAACCCCTCTAAAATTATCGAAGGTGGCGTGGAATATTCTCTTGGTAAATTTGATGGAAAAAGTGTTCTCTACGACTTCCCAAAAATCTTGATTTATCTTAATGCCAAGGGAAAGTTGCTCTTTGGTAAAAAATTCAAGATTTATGATGAAGACAAGGATATTCTACTGAAGCTCTGTTCTTATTTTATTAGGGATAAAGACAACTGTGCAAACTACGGAATTGATATTGACAAAGGAATTTTACTTTCCGGACCAGTAGGTTGTGGAAAGACTAGTTTGATGAAACTTTTGCGTCACATAGTGCCATTGCAACGTCCTTATGAAATGATTCCTTGTAGGAATGTGACTTTTAGTTTTAACCATCTTGGTTTTAAAACTGTTGAAGAATATGGTAACACCAAATTTTACTGTTTTGACGATTTGGGCGTTGAACCTGCCGGCCGATTTTACGGTAAAGACTTGAACGTGATGGGTGAAGTGTTGCTATCTAGATATGAACTCTATCTTTTAACCAAACATAAGGTTAAGACCCATGCCGCCACCAACCTTAATGCTGAAGAATTGGAAGAACGCTATGGAAATCGTGTTCGTAGCCGGATGCGTGAACTTTTTAATTTGATTGCTTTTGATACTGGGGCTGGGGATAAGCGGAAATAAATCACATTAAGTTAAAAAAATATGCTAAAACTTAAATATATTTGCTTATAGGCTAATATGTTTCTAATGGAAAAGAAGAAATTTAATCGGTTAAAGCTGGTTTTAGTAGAAAAAGGAAAATCTAACAAATGGCTTGCAATGAAGTTAAAAAAAAGCGAAACAACTGTATCTAACTGGTGTACCAACTCAAGACAACCATCGATAGAGACGTTAATATCTATTGCTGATGTTCTGGAAGTACAGGTAGATAAACTATTGAATACGAAAAATAACTAATGAACATAAAAGAAAAATATTCGGTTGTGGACTTGTTCTGCGGAATTGGAGGCTTAACCCGAGGGTTTCTTGATAAAGGTTTTGATGTCACTTCTGGAATTGATGTTGATGAAGATTGTAGATTTGCTTATGAAAAAAATAATAAATCTCAATTTATTGGTAAAAGCGTAAGCGATTTAACCCCAGAGTTTTTAAACTCTCTTTTTAGGGAAAACTCAAGTAAAATTTTGATAGGATGCGCTCCGTGCCAGCCTTTTTCAATATTTAATCAGAAAAGTAATGGAAAGGTAAGTGATGAAAATTCTGAAAGATGGCGATTACTGTACTCGTTTGCGGAATTAATTACAGAAGTAAAACCAGAAATAGTTTCAATGGAAAACGTTCCTTTACTTAAAACCTTTAAAAATGGTAAAGTTCTAAACGATTTTATTGAAACTCTAGAAAGCAATGGATATCATACTTCGGTTGACATCTACGATTCTCAATTTTATGGAGTCCCTCAAAGACGTAAAAGGCTTGTTTTATTGGCATCACTAAAGGGCACTATCGAAATGATTCCATATACACACAAGAAAAATGTAAGGACAGTTCGTAAAGCAATTGGAAATCTTCCTAAGATAGAATCTGGTGAGATAGACCAAAAAGATTCCTTACATAGAGCGAGAAAACTAAATGATTTAAGCTTACGCAGAATTAAAGCTACCCCAGAAGGCGGAGGTTGGAAAGATTGGGATGAGGAACTAGTCGCTCAATGCCATAAAAAAGAAGGAGGAAAGGCATATGGAAGTGCTTACGGTAGAATGACCTGGGATGATGTTGCGCCTACAATGACCACATATTGCATAGGTTATAATAATGGTCGATTTGGTCATCCAGAACAAGATAGAGCAATCTCCATTAGAGAAGCGGCTATCTTACAATCTTTCCCGAAAAAGTATCAGTTCGTAGACCCGAAAAGAAATTTCTCATCAGTTAGAATCGCTAAACAGATTGGAAATGCAGTTCCTGTCAAATTAGGTCGTGCTATTGCTATGAGTGTAGAAAAACATTTAGAACAATTTTGCGATGAGTAAACAAGAATTAAAGTGGAGATTTGATGTAAATACATTTAGGCTAATTGGCAGGGAACTCATAACGGATAGGATTACTGCAATTTACGAGTTAGTAAAGAATTGTTACGACGCCAACGCAACAAAGGTTACGGTAGAATTTCACAATGTCTCCCTTAACTCCGAAAATCAAAAATCAAAAATTATAATATCAGATAACGGACACGGAATGTCTTATGAGGACATTCGTGACAAATGGATGGTAGTTGGGACGGCAAGTAAAAGAAGTAATCTTTATTCTCCTTCTCCATTTAATAGACGATATGTTGGGGAAAAAGGAATTGGGCGCTTCGCTGTGGATAAATTAGGAGGTCACGTTGTGATTGAGACAAAAGAACCAAATACTAACCAGAAATTGGTAGTAAACATTAATTGGGATAAATACGAAACATTAAGTAAATCACCTCAGTTAAAACTATTTACAGATGTAGAGAATACTTATTCTTTTGTTGAAGCACCTTTGGAAGAAAAAGGAACAACTTTAATTATTTCTTCAATTCAAGAAAATTGGACGGACCTTAACATTGCTAGGTTGGAAAGAGAGCTAGAAAAAATAGTTTCTCCCTTTCATCCCTTAAATCCTCCTTTTAATATTTTTATTCATTCTAATGAGTACGAGGTTTTCAATCATAAGCCAATTGAGGCCGAGTCTATTAAATATTCCACACTTGAGTTTCAATTAAATTATAGTAAAGACGAATCTTGGCAAGAAGTCTTAAAGTGGGATAAAGAAAATGACAAAATTGCTATAGAAAAAACCGAAATTAAGTATTTCGGTGGTATCAGTTTAAGACTCTTCTACTTTAATCAATCAGCAAAAAATAAATTTAATAAAATCTATAAAAACAAAGACTATAGAATAGATGGGATAAAAATATATCGTGATGGCCTAATTACTACTCCATTTGCAGAATTTGAAAGTTCTCAAAATAAAAAACGTGATATTCTAGGGATTGACAAAAGGCTATGGTCTGGTTTTCTAGATAAAGTCGGAACTAGAGAAATAATCGGTATTCTCGATATATCTAAAGAAAAAAACCCTCTAATAATAGACTCGACAAATAGACAAGATTTTGTCGACAACGAAGCTTATCGTGAGTTAAAAGATTTTATTATCTCTCAGTTAAGTGTTCTTGAAGAATATAAAAAGAATGAACGAAAAGTTCTTAAGACTAAAGTTGACCAGGAACTTAAGAAGGCCAATTTAGAAGTTAAAGAATTTTCTGCGGCAATCAAAACTTTAGAAAAAACTAATCCTAAACTTAAGCAAACACTTAAGCCTTTGAAGGAACAGGCTAAAGTCATTGATATCTCTATTAAAAAGGGTATTGAGCAACAAAAACGTGAAAGAAAAGAATATGTAAGAAAAGAGAACATCTATATCAGTTTAATGTCCTTACAAGATTATGCTATTCACGTTTCCCATGCTGTTCGAACGTCTCTTGGGAAAGTGAAAAGAATGGCGGAATTTTTTAAAGAAAGGTTCCCTGACCCAAAATTAGAAGATATTTTTAAAGATTATGCCCATTTGATTTATAATGAAATGGTCAATCTGAACAAAATTGTTGATTTTATGCTCAGTTACGCCGGCTCGAATATTGATATGGAAGATTTCAACATAAAAAATCATCTAGAAGATTTATTCAATAAGTCTTACACGCCAGTGTTTGAAGCAGAAAATATCAAAGCACTTATCGAAATAGAGGATAATTTTATTCTTCACGCAAATAAAAAGTTTTTCGAAGATATTTTCGAAAATTTAATTTCGAATTCCATCAAAGCTTTAAGAAATGAAAGTATTAAAAAAATAAAATGTTCTGGATTCATTGAAGACGACCATTTCGTATTATACTACTCTGACAATGGTGAAGGAATTAAAAGTGGTGACGAAGAAAAGATTTTTGAAATGTATTACACTACTACAGCAGATTTAGGCGGAGCAGGTATAGGGTTGTACATCGTCAAGACTAGAGTTGAATCTTTGAGAGGAAGTATATCTGTAGTGAAAAATGAGTTTAAACCAAAAGGAGCGACTTTTAAGATTAGCTTTCCATTTAAAAAATAAGTTTGAATTATGGAACCAGTAAAAATACTTGTTATTCACGATGATATGATGGACAATGACCCTCTTCTATTCACTTTAAGAGAGAAATTTGGCAGTGATAATGTTATCTTAGAAAAAAAGTCCAGCAAAGGTCTCGAGTATATATATGACAATTTAAGTACCAAATTAATTGTACTACTAGATTTTGATTTGGGTGCTGGAGAACCTCACGCTCCGGTAGTTTTTGAAAAAATCAGAGAAAAAACCTCCCTAATTTATGTTATTATTTATACCGCAAAACAATTTTCATCTATTCCGAATGAAGATTTAATAAGTTTTATCAATAATGAAGCTCTAGGAATAATTCAGAGTACAGCAGATATTTCGGAAGTAGTAAAAATGGTAGAAAAAGCAGGGCATCAATTAGACACTAGAGTTGATTGTATTTTAGAGCAATGGATAAGTAAGCATTCGGCAGATGAGAGAACTAAACCATACCTAACTACCAAGTCTGACAAGGTATATAGTCTTGACGATTTAATAATTGAAATAAGAAAGGAAACTGAACTCGGACAGCAACTCGAAAAAAGTATTCTTCAATTGGCCATTGAATTACTGACATCTCAAAGAAAGAAACTAGATGATTAGGGTTTTAATTGCTAGTGATGATAGTGATACTAAATTAGGGGAGTATTTCAAGGCTTGTAAAGAAGATTTGATTGCAGTTATCAACGCAGAGATAGAAGCTCAAAAACCATTAGAGGTTGAAGATATACCAAGTAGGAATAGCAATAATGCATACCTGAATATAAAGTATGTTGATTTTAAAGAAATTCCATTTTTATGGGCTTCATTTTCTCACGGTAATGAGAATAGCGTTAAATTTAATGGAACTGCCTTAATTAGTACAGGGGATGACAACTCATTGTTTGCTAATACTCTTTTTTACACAAATAGTTGTTTAAGTGGTAAGTTTCTTGGTCCAGATTTGATAAGTCAAAACTGTAGAACTTTTATTGGATATGACCAATCTATTGTTGCTTTTAAGAATGATTACAGAGAAATTTCACTTAAGTGTGATACGATTGGGATTATTTCTTTTTTGACTTCAGATATAACGGCAATTGTTGCTTTTAAACAAATAATACAATACTATACTCAGCAAGCGAATAGACTATTAGATTTAGAAGATCCCTTATCCGCTGCTCTCTTAATTAATGCAAGAGAAGCTTTGGTATTCCATGGAGATGAAAATCTTAAGAAAGAAGATTTATTCTTTGAGTAATTCGTATTGCTTTCTCAACGTACTCAAAATCTTTTTAATCAGAAACATTAAAATATTTTTAATACACTTTATAACCTCAATCCCCAACTCTCTCATAATTATCAATATTTTTAATTAAACTATCCAATATCACTAAACCTAAAACTTGATAAGACTCTGACTTTAGGTAATACTCACATTCATCCCTATTACTCAAAAACCCCATTTCCAATAGTATAGCAAGACAATAACCAATCATTTCCCGAAGCACCTGAAAATCCGCAAACCTAACACCTCTACTCTCAAAACCTAATTTCTTTTTGAATGAAACTTGGAATTGATAGCCAAGCCAAGTGGAATTATATAAATTTTCTGATGTAACATTAGCCACATAAATCTCAACACCTCTAGCATTTGGATTATCCGAATGATTACAATGCAAGGACACAAACAAATCAGCTTTTAGGGCTTTGGCCAGCTTCGACCTATCAGATAAAGAAATGAGTGTGTCGCTGTACCTGGTCAAATAAATATCCAAAGGGGAATCCAACTCACTATTTAGCTTCAGAATAGCATTTGCAATATTGAATACAACATCCTTTTATTGGATTTCATTTACACCTATCGCGCCCGAATCATTTCCACCGTGTCCAACATCAATTACAATTCGTTTTTGGGTACTCATTTCTTGTCCAAAAATGATGCACATTTTGAAGAGCAAAATCGCAAAACTGACGTTTTTGAGCACTTTTTTCATTTTTAATTTTCAGGTTATCAACAACTTCACTTCAAAAATTCATAGAATTTGACACCAAATAATAGCAATTAAATCCAATTGATTTCAAATAATATTTTATTCACAAATATTTGATTTTCAGTTATTTATAATCAAATATATGTAAATTTCTCATAACGAAAATAACTCGAAAATTTAATCCGTTACGTTATGAAAAAATCACACTATTTAGCATCCATTCTTTCGCTTTTATCCACTTCGCTATTTGCTCAAATTGGTGGCATTGAAGATTCGGTTAATGATGTAGGCGATACCATCCGAACCATTTTCCCAATCCTTTTAGGTGTCATCTTTCTGGTTGGTTTCCTATTTAATGCAGGACATTTCTTTGGGGAAAACGCAGACCTTAAAAAAGGGATTACGAGAGTACTTGTATTCGTTTTGATTGCTGGCGCTGTAGTCGGAATCTTCACATACCTAATTGGAATCGTAGTATAACCCGCTAAGCGACATTTGGCAATCAATACATTGACTAATGAAAAAGTATGAGGTCTATAAAAACATTAGGAAAAGGGCGGTCATTTTCGGGCTGCCTATTTCACTGTTTGCCTTAATGATGGTTTCCATATTGGCTTCGCTACTTATCATCATTTTCTCTTTCAGCTTTGTGATGATTATTGGCATACTGGTTTTCAACGCAGCTTTATACGTTGCCTTGACGCGAATAACCCACAACCCACAGCTATTTCAGATGGCAAAAGTCTTCCCAAGAATACTAAGTAACAAAAGAAACTCTGGCTTCAATTATGAATAAGATTAACCTATCAGAATATAGACCCATTACAGATATTCAAGACAATATCATTTTTGCCAATAATGGAAATGTGGTCTTATGCTATGAAGGTACACTTCCAGAAATCTATTCTTTATCCGAAAAGGATTTTGAGGATATTCACGGTGCTTGGTTTCAAGCTTTGAAATCGCTACCCATCGGTACAGTAGTACATAAGCAAGATGTTTATCTCAAAAAGTCATACACCTCAGAACAACTACCAAATAAAACATTTTTAGAAAAAGCCACGCACGAACATTTTAAAGGTCGTGAGTATATGGAACATCGGTGCTTTTTATTCTTCATACTGACCAAGAACAAAGCATTAAACAACCCTAAATATGTCAATCCCTTCAGAAAGGTTTCCAAAGACATTGTTCAAAAACTCGATGATAACATAAACAGTTTTATCGGTTCAGTTAGCGATTCGGTTTCCTTTATAAATAACAGCCGAAAGATGACCTTTTCTTCGCTTAAAGCGAAAGAAATTCAGCAACTCACAAATGGCTATTTCAACGGATTCAATGAAGGTTTTGATACCGATATCATATTAGATAAAAAAAGCGTCAATATAGGCGAAAACCATTTTGATGCCCTAGCCATTAATAGCGAACTGTGCTTTGGCGAAAGTGTACAGAGTAGCAAGACCAATGAGAAATTCACTTCTGACGATTTTGTGTTTCATCAAGGGTTTATTGATGGCTTAGGGCTTACGCTTAACGAAAACCACATTGTTAATCAAATCCTGTATTTGGATGATAAACAAAAATGGCGAAAACTACTGGATAAGAAAGTAGAAGAGCTTAATAAAAGTTCAAATTTCGGGTCACAGAACAAAGTAGTACTTGGTAAAATCCAACACATTTTGGACCAAATCAATGCCGATGATAATGCTCGCATTATTCGTGGTCATTTAAATATTGTCTATTGGGCTCGGGAAGCCCGAGAGCTAAGCAAAATTGCTTCAAAGATTAAGACCGAATTCAAAGAACTAGACATCATTCCATACTATCCAAGGGGCGAAGAACGGAAGAATTATATCCTTAACAGTTATTGCTGTTTCTCTTCCAACTTTTCAAACAATGACTTGTACGTAACGGATTTAAAACACGCTTTATGCCTGTTTATCAATAACACCAATTACAATTCTGATGCTACCGGAATCATCTTTAATGACCGCGAACATAATGTTCCTGTTTTAAAAGATGTTTGGGATGAAAAAAAGAAGCGCATCAAGGCACGTAACTTTGCAATTTTTGCACCTACTGGCGAAGGAAAATCCTTTTTGGCCAATAACATATTGAGGCAATATTTTGAAAGTGGTGTCCGCCTGGTCATAATTGACCTAGGTGGATCCTACACAAAATTTGCCAAACTCTATCCTGAGAAATATACCGTGCTTCGCTACGAGAGTGGAAAGAACCTGGGCATCAATCCATTCTATATAGCTGATGTAAACGACCTTGCACCTGAGCGCTTGGAAGATTTGTCTGTATTCCTGTTTGAGCTGTTTGCTTCAGATTTAAAGGTTACCAAAGCACAATCGGTTTCAGTCAAAAAAATATTGCGCCATTACTATAATAATACTTCAGAAAATAATTCACTCGAAGGCTTTTACAACTTTATAGAAAGTAATCAGAAAGACCTTCTGAATACCTTAAAAATCCATCCCGACTACTTCAATGTTACGAGCTTCTTGCACGTAATGTCAGAGTATGTTGGCGATGGTCTATATAGCTTCCTCTTTGAAGTAAGCGAAGACCAGACCTATAAAATTGAGGACAAACGCTTAATTGTTTTTGAACTGGATGAAGTTAAGGATAACAAGGAAATCCTATCTGTGATGTTGAAGTTGATTAAGTCGGCCATCCAAAGAACAATTTGGAAAAACAGAGCTGAAAAAGGCATTATTCTTTTCGATGAGTTTGCAAAGCAACTGAAGTTTGACAATGTACTGGAAAGCGTGGAATTTTACTATCAAGCCATTCGTAAGCAGAATGGTGCAATTGGAATTATTCTTCAATCCATCAATCAGCTTCCTAACAATTCAACATCAGCTAGCATATTAGAAAATACCCAAGTGGTTTATAGTCTGAATAACGAAAAAGGCTATGATGAATTGGTCAAAAGACTCAACCTTTCAAGCCACGATTTAAACCAGTTAAAATCAATCAAAAACAACCTTTCCGGACCACGTAAGTATACCGAAATGTTTATCAAAATTGGTAAGGAAAGTAACATCTTTCGGCTGGAAGTTCCGAAGGAAGTCTATGCCGCTTACTTGACCGACGGACAGGAAAACGAAGCCATAATGGCCCTCTATGAAAAGACCAATAATATGGAAGAAGCCATAAAGGAATTCACATCTAAAATGTAACACTATGAAATCGAAGATTCACGAATACCAAAACAAATTTTTAGCAATGAGTAAAACAAAAATCTTAATTATCGCAACGGCGTTCATCTTTTTATTGCCTGCACGCGCTGCGTGCCAGGGAATGCCAGTTTATGACAACACCAACTTTATCAGTTTGGTAAAACAACTATTGGAATCTGGCAAACAGACGGCAGAAATGATTAAGTCCGTAAAATTCTTGAAAGATGCTAAAGAAGCTATAGAGAAAGTATCCAGCGTTGTCCAACAGCTTAGGGCCGTTGAGGAAATTGCCCAAAACAATCAGCGGCTTCTCAATGTAATGCAAAACGATTTACAAGACATTCTAAACTCGCCCTATATCAAGCCAGAGGAAGTGAGCAGGGTTGTGGAATCATTTGATGCCATCGTTCAAAACTCATTGGAAACCGTGGACTTTATAGACGAAGTCCTCTCAAGCGATTACCTAAAAATGAGCGATGCCGAGCGTGCTGAAGTCCTGAAACAAAAAGAACAGGAATCAAGGCAAATGGTTTCCAACATCACTACAAAGACAAAACGCTATCGTGATATCATTTCTTTTAGGAAAATGCAGGATAAAATCAATAACCGCGAAACCCAATATTAGAGGATTTTAATGTCAATCGGACTAGAATATATCGATACCGTTTTTCAAACGATACAGAACAGCAGTTTCTCGCAATATACCATTGCCGGAATGAAAACGCTCGCTGTTCTGTTCTTTCTCATCAACATTCTTAAAAAATACAATGAGGGCATTGCCGATAAGGACGGTTACACTTGGGGGTTGAGTCCTGGGGAATTGACAAAGAACTTCGCCATCGTTATTCTGGTCATTTTCTCGACACAAGTACTTGGTTTCTTCGACAGCATCTTGGTTTCGGTTGAAGCCCAATATCGAGGTACGGCACCAGCTTTATTGCCATTGCAGATGCAGGACATTCCTATTGAAGAAGATGTGAGCATTATCGAAGTAGCACAGGCTGCTATGACGCTTTTGTACGAAGCCTTAGTCACACCACTTTACGGATTCAAAATATTTGCTTTTATCATCGGCATCATTCTATGGATTCTAGATTTGTTCATTTACCCTTTGTTTTTGGCAGAGCGTTTCTTCCTGTTAGGAATAATGCAGGCCTTTTTTCCTTTGGTGATAAGTCTAGCCGTTTTTGAAAAGTTTCGCTCATTGGCTTATACATTTTTCAAATTGTACGCTGCGGTCTATATGTTAGTGCCAGCTTTCTTTTTGGTTAACGTATTTGTAAACGCCCTCTATACGGAAATCAATACCAATTTCTGGACAAACCTTTTTGGAACTGATGTTGGTCAGGGCTTTTTTGCACCAGTTGTGCAGCTTGGGTCGGTTGGTTTCATTGTTTTCCTGAAATTCAAACTATATAAACGCGCTACATCTTTTACGCTAAGACTGTTTACTAGCTAATTCCAATTATGATGAAAACACCTTATAAAAATATCTATGCAGTCTTAAAGTTAAACCGATTTATCGTGTTGGCAGTTGTCATTTTTGCGATGTTATCCAGCACCTTTTCGCTTTGGATGGCATTCACTACAAATCAAAAAGCACTCAATAGTGCCTTTGCCATTAATACCGATGGCAGTATCATTCCGCTGAAGCTCGTTACCCAAAAAGAAAATTTTCGAGTTGAAGCTTTGGCTCATTTAGACCTATTTCATAACTACTTCTATAGTATCGATGCCAGTAATTACGAGCGGAATTTGGAAAAGGCGCTTTGGCTGGGTAATAGCTCTGTGGACAACTTGTATCGTCAGAAAAAAGCCGATGGTGTCTATAATCGATTACTACAATACTCGCTCGTTCAGAAAGTATTGGGTGTAGATTCAAAAATCGAAGAACAAAATGGAACGTATGTTTTTAGAACGGTTACTGTATTTGAAATCAATAGAGGTTCAATAATCGATAAGTATGAACTCGTTTCTACTGGAAAACTAATCATGGTTGACCGAAACTTTCCAAACAATCCACACGGATTATTGATTACCAATTATTTTGAAAATACTTTAAAAAAGCTAAACAATGAAAGCCCATAATGGCATTTAAAACCCACTCTTATGAAAATAGAAAAGAACAAAATAGTATTCTCAGCTGTATTGGCTGTGATTTTCATATTCCTGATATCCTATTCTATGATAGTGATGGGCGACGATGACAATGAAAATGAGAACCTTGAGCAGACCTTGGTTCCAGATTTGGAAGAAAACCAAAAAGAATATTATTCAAAACTGGATGCCATCGATGATTTGAAAGAAGTCCGCGAAACCAATGCGCCTAGCATCTATGATGAAAAGCTAATCGATTCTTTAGGCTTCTATGACCCAGACCTTCCAAAGCGAGAAAAAGAACGCATCGTAGATAGTATCTATGAGGCAGGTAAAATCCAATATTCTGAAAAGCGATACCAAAACTTTGGACAAAAGAAAGTAGCTCAAAAGAATGCGCAACAGATTGATTCAGCCGAAATAAAACGGGAACAAAAAATTGAAGCTAAAGAATTAGGACTCGAACATCAATTATTCTTTGCAGCTTCGCCTAAACCCAATGAATTTTCGATTATTGGCGATACAGATGAAAATATTTATGTCATCGTCGATGGCGACCAAATCGTAACGGCAAACACTAGATTAAGAATGCGTCTTACTCAATCGGCAACTATTAATGGAAAGCTGATGCCAAAGAATACATTGGTATTTGGATTTATCAGTTTTCAGCCCAATCGTGCGCTTATTGAAATTGAAAACATCAATCATCATCCCACAAAACTTAAAGCATTCGATTTGCAAGATGGAAGCGAGGGTATTTATATCGAGAATAACTTTAGAGCGGAAGCAACGAGAGAAGTACTGGATGATGTCATTAGTGATATTAATATCCCTAGTGTTCCACAAGTGGGCGGACTTACTCAAGTATTTCGTCGCTCTAACCGAAGGGTAAAAGTAACCGTACTGAACAATTACAGATTAATCCTAAAAGCCGATAATCGGCAATAATTAAAAGATACTATTATGAAAACTTATATTATAGCCATAGTGGTTTTTTGTACAAACCATCTTATTGCGCAACAATCACTCGATACTATTTACGCAAACGATACCAAAAACGTTGCGCTATTTTTCCCAGAACCTATACGACAAGGTATAACCGGTTCGGATAATTTTGTCTTTACATACAATCGTGAAAAAGAACAATATTTTGGGTTGCTACAAGCAAAGCCTGGGAAGGAAAGCAATCTGCTGGTAGTCAACAGAAATGGTTCAATTTTTTCGTATATTGTAAGGTATAAAAAGCAGCTATCAAAGCTCAATTATTTCATCCCATTATCAGATAGTATAGGGAATGAAAAGCCAATCGTAACCGATTCGATTCAGGCTGAATCTTCTGAAAAAAGCATAGACAACAGCACGTATTATTATCAAAAATTCTGCTCTTATCTTCTTAACAGAAACCAGCGTAAAGGAAGGATTAAGAAGCGAAACGCTAGCATTGTTTTGAGTGTTGAGAACATAGTTTTTGATAAAGAAGAACTCTACTTCGTTATCCAGATTGAGAATAAATCAACCTTAGATTACGATTTGAATTTTCTTATCTTTCGATTGAAACAAGGCGAAAGGGCAAAAAGAAATCGTTACAGAAACTATTTCAAGAACCAATTTTCAAATACAAAGTGCCAACCAGAATAACGGAAGGTGTGGTTGTAAGGTTGGTTTATGTAATGCCAAAATTTTCAATTGGCAACGAACGAAAATTGGTGGTTGAGCTGAACGAAAAAAATGGGGAAAGAGATTTAAAATTGAAGGTATCGCATAAGCATATCAATAACCCAAATTAATAATATTATGAAAAACATCGTCATTTGCTCACTCGTACTTTTATTCATTTCCTGTTCAGGAAATCAGAATATGACCCATACAGAAACTGCAAAAATTGTTGCAGAAAGCTTTTTCTCAAAAGATGAATCAGCTCTAAAGAAACATACTACAGCTGAAGGCTATGCCAGTTTGATTACGGTTCAGAATATGCTGCCAGATTCTGATAAAGAAATCGAAGTAGAAATCTTAGATGAAGCCATTGATGGTGAGATTGCCTGGGTGAAATATAAAACGTCCTATGATGGTAAAACAGGTATCTTTAAACTGGTTAAAGAGAATGGTCAATGGAAAGTGACTAACAAAGGACCGAGAGAGAAAGGGCCTTTTTAAAATTTCTAATGTTCTTCTTTATTAATGTGCGGTATTAAATCACAGAACCAAAACCCTATCGTTTTTTCATTTTCCTTCGAATCTTTTTCTGGGGATTTATAGGTTTTAAGTACTTTCTCACCCAAGGTAAACTCAATTTTTTCCTTAAAAATTGGTCCATCGTAGCAGAACGTGTGAAATTCACCATTTTCGCCACAAGGATCTACTTCCGGTGGTAAGTCGTTCAAGAAGTTTTCATCAATCTCTCTACCAACAAAACTCTTATCCAGAAATTTAGAGTTTACGCAGATGACAATTGCCTTAAAGCCAAGTTCAATAAAATCTGTAATAAGTTTTCTCGTGTCCATTCCCCATAATGGAAAATGACAGGTTATATTATGAGGTCTCAACTGCTCTTTTCTGTACTTCCTTAAATCTTCAAGAAAAATATCCCCAAAACCACAATCCGAATATCCCCCGGACTTCAATCTCGCCACAGTCTCATTCATACGTTTCTCATACTCTGCCATAGATGGTTGCTCGGGCAATTCCAAAACCTGTAAGGAAATACCGATGGATTTGGCCTGTTCTTCCAATAACTCTCTTCTAAGACCGTGCATTGTTACACGGTTGTATTTCTCATTTATGGTCGTAAGTAATCTATCTACATCGTATTTTCCTTCCTCAGTAAGATAATAGAGCGCTAATGAAGCATCCTTTCCGGTACTCCAATTAAAATAGGATTTTAACTTTTGGGACATTATTTTTTTTAAAAAGAATTTCGGAATTCCGATGGTGTTTGACCTGTTTTTGATTTAAACAATTTGCTAAAGGACTGTGAATATTCAAAACCCAACTCATAGGCAATTTCGTTTATGGACAATTCACTTATGGCCAATCGCTCTTTTGCCTTTTCTATCAATTTATCGTGGATGTGTTGTTGGGTGCTCTTTCCTGTTAACACCTGAAGTAGGTTACTTAAATAATTAGGGGAAACATTTAGAAAACTTGCTATATCCGTAACTGATATGATTCCATTATCTAAGCCCTTTTCTAGGGTATTGAAATGATCCGAAAGTATGCTTTCCAACCGCGCCAATATTTCGTGGTTTTGCTTTTCACGAGTTATGAATTGCCTGTTATAAAACCTATCGGCATAGTTCAATAAGGTCTCTAAATGCGATATAATGACCGCTTTACTAAATTTATCAATATTCGATTGGCATTCTTCATCTATATTTTGCAAGATACCTACAACCGTCTTTTCTTCTTTTTCTGAAAGATGCAATGCTTCATTGATATCATAATGAAAATACGCGTAGTTTTTAATAGTCCTCGCCAGTGACGTATTCCAAAAGAAGTCAGGATGGATAAGTAGTAACCATCCCTTGTGGGTCAAGTCACCGTCGGCTTGTATCGCATATAGTTGATTGGGTGCTAAAAAAATTAATGTGCCTTCGTTAAAATCATATTCTTGCTGCCCATATTGCATCGTGGCATTTACATTATTCTTGAGTGCAACCATATAGAAATCCTGAATCAAGCGCTTCGGCTCTTCATCATTTAGATTTTTGATATCCTCGATACGTACGACACTAATGAGCGGATAAGCTGGTCCAGGTAACCCCCTGAATTTATGGTATTGCCCTATGGTTTGAAATCGATGCGGTTGCATTATTTTATTTTTTATTATAAAGTACGGTAAATTCCCGAGCAAAATCCTTCATTTTGACCTCACCTTCAATTTTAGGATCTTTCTCTCTGTAATCTTCATACAACAAACCACTATGAATAGCAGCGTACATTTCTACCATTTTATGTGCAATTGCTGGCTGCATCCCCACATTGATAAGACTTTCTAAAACTTGCTCGTCGGTAAATTTTACCCATTGTAAATCTGGCTTACCAATGGCATTACCAATAATACTGGCCAACTCAGAGTAGGTAAGTTCATCACTCATTATATATCGTATGTTACGACCTGATGTGATGTTGAGAATTTCATCCGCAACTACTTCCGCTATATCTTCTGGTGCGACCCAAGCATTGACATCATCTTTATCGAGATTACTGCCAATGATACCTTGGTGCTTGATTAAATCAATAAACTGAAAGAGGTTATAATAAATTTCAACAGGTCGAATATGGGTTATGGCTACATCTTCGGGTAGACTGTTTAGCACCTTCTCTACATAATAAGTGCCTTCTAGTATTCCATTCCCGTTTTCCAAATGTGCGCCAATACTGCTCAAATTCACAAGCTTTTTAACGCCCGATTTTTCTACAGCCTTTTTAAAACTGTCGCCCAATTTCACAAAGTATTGATACAAATCAAGAGTCTGGTCAAAATAGTTTGCTGGGGGTACTATAGTGTATACCAAGTTAGCACCTGTAAATACTGATGTTAGAAAGTTAGTGTCCTGTAAAGCACCGATAGCGGGAATGGCACCTAAGGCTTCTATGTTTTTACTTCTGTCCGGATTGCTACTGATGACCGTAACGGTATGACCTTCTTTTACTAATTTTTGCGTCAAGGGTTTTCCGATACGTCCTAATGAACCTGCAAGTGTAATTTTCATAGTTGTGCTTTTTATTTAGCACAAAGTTCAGGAAAAATGAAGATTTGCAAGTGTCGAAATCTACTGATGTTGTGTTCAAATGTTAGATTCCAAAATTATTTCAAATTCACTGGAAAATGACAACACATAATTTTATTCTTTTTTGCTGTATGTTTTGTCAATAAATTCTTTTACCGTGGTCGGCTTCCTTCCCAAAAAGGTAGCAAGGGTGTCATCTTTCACATCTAAGCTTCCTTCTGACAAGGCACTAGCCCACATCGTAAACATCCCTATGTAGGCTTCTGGCACACCAGCATTTTTTAAGATGGATTCAAAGTCTTCTACTGATGGCGATTTGTAGTGGATGTCTTTTCCTAATATATCAGATAACCCCTTGGCTATTTCGCCGAATGAGACTGCTTCCGTATTTGTTAGTATATAGGTTTTATTCTTGTGACCAGATTTAGTCAATATTTGAGCTGCTACTTCTGCCAATTCATCCTTGAGCACCCAACTGGCTTTTCCATTTTCCGCAGGAAGCATAATTATACCTTTTTCAGCCACCTTCTCACCTGCAAAAATTGGAATCATTTCCATATAAATACCATTCTGAAGTATGGTGTAATCGATGCCGCTCTCTTTTAAGAATTGTTCTGTTTTTACGTGGGAATTTTGAAAATCAGCAATTGCAGATCTTTCAAATTCTGGTTTCCGTACAAATGAGGTATAAACGAAGTGTTTGACTTTCGCCTCTTTTGCTGCCTTGATGACATTTATGTGATGTACCGTTCTATTTTCAATGGCTTCCCTATCACTACTGGAAACCAGCATTAGCATATCAACGCCTTTAAAGGCACTTACTAAGGAGTCAGAATCGTTATAATCCCCAAATCTAATATTTAGAGTTTTGTCCTTCAACACTTTAGCTTTTTCCTTATCTCTTACCAAAGCTGAGATATTTGAAGGTTCAATTCCTTTTTTTAATAAATGGTCAATAATACCTGAACCCAATTGACCTGTTGCACCCGTTACTAATATCATAATATCCTGTTTTAAATTATTGGGATGTAAAATTACAGAGAACGATATACAAAGAGTACTTGCTTACTAATAATAACTACTATACTTTTGTATAGTAAATTGATATCACAGAGCTATGAGCGATTTTAAGAGTTTAGTGGAAAAAGATAAGATACAACAGTGTCCCAAGAGTTATGTCTTGGCTTTGACAGACACGATGAATGCGATTAGTGGAAAATGGAAACTTCCCATAATAGCTTCATTGCTTAAAGGCAATAATCGCTTTAAGGATTTGCAAGACAGTATCGAAAAAATATCGCCAAGAATGCTCTCAAAAGAGTTGAAGGAATTGGAAATGAATAGCATTGTTCAACGTAAAGTATATAACCAAACGCCTGTGCTTATTGAATATCACTTGACCGAATCTGGCAAGAACCTAACCACACTAATAGATGCTATGATTGACTGGGGTTTGATTCATAGAGAAAAGGTTTTTGAAGATTAATCTTCTTTAATACTAATGATTAAATATAGATTTCACTTCATCATAATCTTTCTCAAAATTAGCTGACAAATCAGCCTTAGAAAATAGCTTGGCTTCTTGCAAATGCCGCCTTTAAATTTTTTAGAATCTCGTTTTTCTATTATTCCTTCAAGAGCCATTTAAAGATCCCATTCATAAACTCTTGGCATTGATAATCATCCACTCCTCTCCATTGCGTCCCCCATAATTATGAGTCTTCCCCCTTTTTCTAGTTCTTTATAGACTGCAAAAGCCTCATCGGTCTGGCTATTGAAGGCGAATGGCTCCCCACCTTCTATGGAACGCCCAAGTTCGTAGGTCACTTTTAGTCCTTTAGAAATGATGGGGCTTTTCTTCGTATATCCCCCAGCTAATGTGTCTTTGCTTTGTGTTCGGTATTGAATCTCGTAGTCTTGAATAATACCGTTGACGTTGGTTTTATTCAAGTCTGTCCAATAATCAGCCTCCATAACCATAAGCAAAGAACCTCCTTGTTCTAAATATTCTTTGATGTCTTTTATTTCCTTTTCTGAATACTCCTTGGAAGGAACGTGCAAAATTAAAAGGCTTCCTTTTCTAATGTCGTTGTAGTCTATATTCTTTTTCAGAAAAGACACTTTGGCATCGTAAGGTTGTAGGGATTTAAATAATTCTTCATTCATATATTGAATTCTTTGGACATCCTCGAAACCTATACCTAAAACGGGTTCCTTTGGGTCGTTCCACATTCGTTGGCCGTGAGCCAAATCAACAAAGACGATTTTTCCCTTTTGTTGTGCCCAAGAGGTAAATGCGAGTATTGCTAGTAAATAAGTCGTGATTAGTTTTTTCATAGTGCCCTAAATTTTATCATTATTTTTTCTTTGGTTTTTCAATATCGATAAAGCCTTGATGTACGCCTATACTTTCGGCTATTCTATAAATCACTTCATTGCCATTAGCACCATTAGCCATTACCACTAAGCCATTTTTCTTCTTTGGTGAGAAGACCGCAAGGGTACGTTCTCCCATATTCGCTCCAGTATGGCCGATTATTGTTTCATCTTTAAATCCATAAACGTACCACCCCAAACCAAAGCCTATATTTACAGGACATGCTTCAGGGACAGTGGCCTGTTTCTGACGATGCGCTAATTGGTTAAGTGAAATTGCAAATTGCGTCTTACGTAATTGAGAACTCACTTTGTCGCCACTTAAAATACTTTAGATAAACTTTGCATAATCTTCAGCAGTAATCCTCAACCCACCAGCACCGAACGCAGTTTCCACCTTTCTGGCTTCTCGCCAATTACTATCGGGAAAATATGGCCAAGCCATTCTATCTTCAAAACCAGTTTGGTACACATAAGATACATTTTTCATTTGCTCTGGCACAAACAGTACTTCTTCTGCAAGTTTGTTAAAGGGTTTGCCGAATTTACCTTCGAGAAATCGAACCAAGTACAAAAAACCTTCGCCCGAATAGCCCATTTCTAATCCAGGGTCACGTTCAAAACGTAATTTGTCGTTGGTCATTCTTCTCCAATTCTTAAAACCCGTCTGGTGTGTTAATACGTATCTCGGCGTTAGTAATTCAGCACGAGGGTCATCGGCTATGTCTGGGTCTAACCAATGATTTGCCATAGGTTCATCAAGATTTACTTTACCAATTGAGGCCAAACGTAGAAAGACCTCTGCCGTCATCGGTTTAGCGATGGAAGCGCTAAGAAAGAGCGTTTCATCTGTTGTTGCTTTTTCGGGGCTTTGCAAGCCAAAGGTACGGTTATAGGCTATTGCCCCATTGTCAATAATGGCTACCGAAACCGCAGGGATATCATACTTTTTCAACCAGACAGGGATTTCCTTAGAAAGTTTGCCATAAATAGTGTCGGTCAGCCTGTTTTCATTCTGGGCAACTATTGAAATAGAGAGTAGTGTGATAAAGAGAGAAAAGGTTTTTTGCATAGCATATCGCTTTTACTCTAAGGATTGCAAAAAAGTGCTATTGTTACAGTAAACTAAAAGAAACACTACTGTCAAACTAAAAATTTCAGAAGAATCTTTTACACTGATTAATTAAAAATTGACCTGACCTCATCATAAACCCTTTCAAAATCCTCCTTCAAATCAGCCTGAGAAAACTGCTTTGATTTCTTTGTCAACTCTCTTTGAATTTTTTTTAACAAAATAAATTTATAATTTTGATGTGTTGCGTTAAAGCTTAAATACACCGTTTTTCATCCCCAATGCCAATAATCTTATTGTATTATCTATGCAATTATTGTCGATTTTAAAGTCTCATTTAATTAAAAAACAATCGGCTTTTAATTTAGTAAACTTTTGGCATCCAAACTCTTGAATACTTCTCGTAATCTCCCTTTTCAAGTGTAATTAAATTTTTTGCTATCCAATAATGGTAAATATTTCTGACACGGGAAGTATTAAAATTTTTAATGTCGTTAGTTTTTTGAGCGGTATAAATTGTCATTACCTTTTTACTGTTGAAAGGGTTTACCCAAGAAGTGACCAACTGCAAATTGTCCCCTTTTATGATCTTATTGGTAAGTATATAATCCTCCGTTATTTTAACAGGTATTTGATCAATGTACTTCTTAAGAAATGAGTTGCCGCTTGGGGTTCCGAAAACTACAATGTCATTATGGGATAAGTCCGCTCTTAATGCTTCGTTATCAGTAATGATATTGATTTTTTTAGAAATCATATTCCTATACCTAACAACAAAATCTTGCATTTGTTTTTCCTGTTCTTTGTTTTTTTCGTGGGTACCCATTATGAAGTAGGTTGTACTATCTTTAGCATATTCGTAAGGTTTTGGAACCTTTTCAATATTAGTGTGTCTTATGCTTTCAACTTTATTTTGCTTTTCTACAATATAATCTTCCGAAATAGTTTCGAACACCTTGAGCAGTTCTGGCATAAACTTCTTAAAAGTTTTGTATCTGTGCCTATTCTCTTCGTAAACCTTTAGTCTTTCTATAATGGCATCGGTATAAATAAACCTTCTTGCAATAGTGAGTTTATAGTAAGTAATGTCTGCGAAATGTTGGCCATAGTATTGTTCTGCGAGTCTCGTTACAACGGCATTAACGATATGCTCATTCACCGTGGGGTACCAGCTCCAGTACGCCTGGTGTTTCATCGATTCAGCGATGGGCTTGTATAGATCTTTAGTCTTGGAAATCACCTTATTATACGGGGCAAGGACCGGATTAACAAATCCGTGACCAAACTCGTGAAACACTAAATATATGATCGAGATTGTTGGATGGTAGGTCGGGATATCACCGGTATGTGTATTGGTCTCTACTATGGCGTAAAGATCGTTTCCTTTTTCTGTTGCTATTGATGTGCCAAAATTTCCGTAACCTCCATTTATATTCAATACTAAATTATAAGAATCGCAGGTTTCGCCATAATACTGCTCCATATATTCAATTCCTCTAAAATCCCTAAAATTATAGGCTACATTTGAAAGGATCTGCTGATAAAAATCTTCTTGCAATCCATTAAAGAAGGTTACAAAGTCGGATTTTTGAGCAAATTCTTTAATGGCTTGAGCCAACCGGGTTATGTGCTCAATCCCACCTCCGCGCTCTATTATTCGATTATTCGCAATCTTTGTTAAATCAAAATTATTATCCAAGCGGAGCATAAAAAACATCGGGTCATCGACCCCCCAACCATTTTTCCAGGTTTGTATGAGTAATTTTGGTGCTTCAAGATCTTTGTATTTTGAAAAATAATCCAGGCACTCTTGCTTATACGAAATATTTGATTTGGTCATTCCGTGATGGCCGGCTTGCATGGCAATTATGTTGTATAACTCAATTCTTGGGTCTATGGTAAAAGTAATCCCATTTACTTCTTTTTTGTATGTGTTAATTTCTTTTGCTCTTGCATTAATAGTATAAGCACAAAAAAGTAAAAGGATTACTATTTTAAATAAGTTTTTCATGGTTTTGAGTTTTTTGGATTGTGGATTGATAAATTTTATTGAATACCATATAGAATAAAGGACTCATACAGATAAGGAATCCTAGTATGGGATTCGTCTTTGCAAATTGTTTGAAGAGATTTAACTGAATCCCCGAAACAAATAAGAAGGAGATCAAGAAAATGGTAACTATAGCCTTTTGGTCAAACAAAATCAGTCTTTCCTTTTTCTTTGGCTGGTTCAATT
Organism: uncultured Aquimarina sp.; assembly: GCA_947500845.1. GTDB lineage: Bacteria > Bacteroidota > Bacteroidia > Flavobacteriales > Flavobacteriaceae > Aquimarina > Aquimarina celericrescens. The sequence continues at coordinate 7,037 of CANMTP010000029.1, read as the reverse complement.
GTTGAATGATCTTTTCATTAAAATCATGGCTAGGGATTTCCTTTAGGTCTTTTGATAATATTTCTTTAATGGTTTCTTCGTTCATTTTATACTTTTTTTTCATTAAAAGCTTGTCTCATTTTGAGTCTCGCCCTATGTAGCAAAACTTTTATATTGGCTTTACTTAAAGAAGTTATTTTGGCTATTTCTTCAATACTTTTTTCTTTTAAATAGAAGAGTGTAATTACACTGTATTCGACGGGTTTCAAAGTTTTCAAGAGCACCTCTATAATTATCGTTTCTTCATTAGGGGTTTCCTGGCTTTCAATCCGGAGGAATTGAGGAAGGTATCCTACGGTTTCATTTCTACTTTTTAACTCCCTCAGGCACTCGTGGTATACTATTTTGTAAAGCCAGGTAGAAAATTTTGCTTCATTCCTAAAATTCTTGATTGCCTTCAATACAATGATGAAGGAATTCTGGACAACATCTTCTGCATCATCCCTGTTTTTAAGATATTTTAATGCAATTGAAAAAGCTAATTCTTTATGATTATCAATTAACGTATTTAACGCAATAATATCTCCATCTCTAGCTTTTTTGACCAATTCTTTTGGCATGGAAACAGGTTATTTGTTTTTTACAATCATGTAGAAAGTCAGTGAGCCAATTCCGAAGAATAAAAGTATCATTGAAATATAAGTAACCACCGGATCTAAGGCTGTGTATGTCTCTAACAAATGTGCTGTAAAAACCCCTAAGGCCAAGGATGTGGAAATTATCCCTTTAGCAAGATTGCTATACTTCATTTGCTGTAAGGCATCCTGGATTATTATATTATCCCCTTTTTTGATGAGTTCTAATTTTTCTTTGTGCTGGTTGCGCAAATAGAAAAAGATAATCCCCCCAACAATAACAAATAATATAGTAAACGGTAATTGTGACCAAAAATGGAACATAATTTTTAATTTTTAATTTCTTTAGTTTAGAGTAAGAATAGATAAAAAGGTTACAATTTTTGGATTTTATTTTTTACGATAGGTTTCAATCACACCGAAAAACTTCAGATGAACATTAAAAACAATTGTCCTTCATAAATGTATTTAGGTTAAATTTAACTACTATGATCACTTTAACGAAGTTGTCACATAAAACAACGTCTTTATGGAACTCCAAAAACTAAACATTTCCAGGATAAAGAACCACGATAGAAATTATAAAAAGGCTCAGACTTAGTATCAAAATAACGAACAATGTTTTTATGGGTATATACATATTTTCTATATAGATGGATAAAAATCATATGATCTTTATCCATCCTATGTACCAACTTGTTTACCTATTAATTTTTTGCACGGTCACTAACGTTAGTCTTTGCTTTAACTTATCCTGTATTTTGATTGTTATAGTTTATTATATTTCTAATTTTGCAACACCAATAGCTTCCATTTATGAATATTCTGACCGGCGTTTAAATCGACCGAGAACAGCTTGATTATTGCTCTAAGCTCAGCCTCTGAAATTCTTGAACGATGTAAATACTGGTTGGGCACTGGTATGAAATACTTTAAGAAAAGTTAAACAATGCTTAAGTTGACATGAGCCTATTCATTTATTGATTCATTTAAATTTATTTTTACTTCCTCGTTGAGCATCATAATTGTAATAGCCTTAAATGACTTTGTTATCGATGCAATACAGTACGGAACATTTAGGTTAGTTTGCAGGTTTATATCTACATCGGCTAAACCAAATCCTTTTTTGTAAATAACCTTGCCGCTCCTGTTTACTGTTAGTGACATAGAAGATATATCGTTTTCTATTATTCTTTGATTAACTCGATTCGTCAAACTTGAATTTTTTTTAGCTCCTAAACAAAGAGGTATTAAAAACAACAGAAGGATTAAATTTTTATTCATTTTCAGTCTGGTATAATTCTTTTATATAATTGTGCCTAATCCATTATATCATCAAATAAGTATAATATCTTCACTGTTATGTAGCCTTCCCAAAAAAGGTATTTAATAATTTATATAACTAAGTTATCTTCAATTGTAAAAAAATGCGGAATGGAATCGAGCGACAAAAAACAGACTATTTTACCAACAATTTCCTTAGAGCCTTATCAAATTCCTTGCCTTTGTCACAATTGATAAAATAGACATAGCCATTTTTGGAATTTTTATTAATCAAAAATCCCGACATAAATCCGCCATTATTCCCTCCATGTTTAAAATATTGGTTGCCATTTTGTTCCTCAATAGCAATACCTAATCCCCACGCTTTTGTATTCTCATTAAGGTAAAACCTATGGTCTTTTGGTAAAACTACCTGTTCGGCAAACATTTCAGTAAAAGAGCTTGAATAAAGACCGTTTTCATTCATTAAAGCTATCAGGAATTGAGCGTAGCTTTTTGCTTCGGTATGCAGTCCACCCGCAGCGTTTAAAATTTTAGAATGTTGGTGCGGTAAGCCCGTACCCCAACTTCTGCTATCTACTTAGTTGTTTTTATGTCCAAAAACCTTGTGGTCATATAGAAAATCATCCCAAACAAAATATGCGTGCTCCATTTCTAACGGACTAGCGACATCGGGTTTAAATAGTTCTGCCAATTCATACATATTTACAAAATTGTTATGCGCCAAAACTCTCGCTAAATATTGATAGCCCTCACCGGAATATGTAAAAGTATTTGGTTCAGCTTTCATATAAAAATCCCCCCTTTTCACCTTCATTTCAGGAGGTGCTGGCTCAAACCATCTCCAATTTGGAAAGCCTGTTGTATGGTCAAGCACCATTCTTGCTGTTACACTTTTATAGCGGTCGTGAATAGCCATACTTTTATCTTCCAAGTAAAAGAACAAAGGTCTATCCAAGTCGATAATACTTTTCTCGGCCATTTTTAAAGTAAAAAATGAAAAAACAGGTTTAGACAAGGAGGCTACTTCAAAAATTAAGTTTTCATTAATCCTTTCTTTAGTTTCAATATTAGAAACGCCTATTGCCCGATGATAAACAATTTTGGCATCATTGATAATAGCGATTGAAATCGCTCGAATTTTCAACGAATCCATCTGATTTTGAAGAAAGCCATCTAATTTTGAGATTTCTATTTCCGCATTGCCAGTATTTATCCCTTTTATTTTTGTTGGCCCTAAATCCTTATTTTTACAAGCTGTAAGAAATAATACGATTAACATAAGAACAGTGAAAATTCCGTTCTTCATATCAAAGTTTTTTGTTCAGATAAATTTATTACCCTACCATCGCTAGTATGACTATCGAGTAATCCCGTTACATTATCAATTATAATATCTCCATCAAAAGTTTTGGCAAATATGTCACCTGATAAATCAACTAATTTTATATCACCATCACTAGACATACAATTTTGATTTAAGGTCAATCCTTTTAACAAAATATCGCCGTCTGATGAACGCAACTGGGTGCTTGTTTTTTTGGGTACATAAACTTTGAAATGTACATCTATTGCATCTTCCGAATGAATATAATCAGTTAAGACTGTGCTTAAAACTGTTATATCCAAACTGTTTTTAGAGCTTTCAATTTTAAACTTCCATTAATTACTAACTTTATCCTCAATTTCGTCCTTTGTCATTTTTAGAAGATTATTACCTTTTTGAACTGTATAAAATACTTCTATATTGTTACCATCATGGGCTATAACCTCTATATTGCTATTATCAGATTCGATTACGAGGCTAGTGGGTTCGGTAATTTCATAAACTTCCTTAAAAGAATAGTCTAACTGTTGTGATTTTACTGAGAGGGTTGCAAGAATTACAGTAACGACTAATAAAACTGTTTTTTTCATAATTGATGTTTTTAATTGTTTTCCTTAAAGACACATACATTTTCAATTTGTAACAGTTTTGTTAATCAAAAATTGCTACGTTGGACGATTTATAAGGCTTACGGACTGGATTACTAGGGCAAAATAGAAACGCAGATGGACTGCTTACTCGTTCGGGAATAGAAAAAAGGAAAAACCTGCTTACTCGGTCGGAAACAACTGAAGGTAATAACTAATCATTCGTTTTTTTATTTTAATTTTTCAATTACTTTATCAAATCTACTATCCATACAAACACTAATATCGGTTGTCATGAATTTTCCATTTAAGAATAAACTAAAAATGGTTGCTGGACTTGGAGAATTTTGTGCTTCTTCCATTGTCTTTAGTTTAATTACTTTTAATGGTAGATTTCTGTTTCGTGCAGTTTCTTTTAAAGATTCTTTTGCATGAAATTCTGCGAAAGGGCATCTATTAGAGTAATAAACTACAATTCCATTTTTTTCGGAACATGCTCCGCTTTTCACGGATTCATTAAATTTTGGTGATCCAGAGTTTGGATTTATTTTCTTTGCTAAAAGACTAAATCCACCAGAAATCCTTTCAACTTCTTCAAAGCCTTGTTTTAAAAACCATTTTGTATCACTCATAAAATGAAATTTTTTAGTTCCGACAACAGTTACTAAACCATCCTTTCCTTGTTTCTTTGCATCTTCTAGAGCTGATTTTAACAATTCCTTTCCATATCCGTTCCTTTTGTATTTTCCAGATACCCAAAAGCAATTAATGTTTAAATAATTTGGTGCTGAAATTGGAACCCAAGCTGTTTCAGCAGGACCATATTCAATAAAGACTTTGGCTCTTGCATCTATTCTTCGAAAAACATAACCATTGTTAAACTCTTTTTTTAACCAACCTTTTTTAGCCTGGTAGCTTTCAGAGCATTTTTTATCAGATATCGCACAACAAATATGTTCTTCTGATATATTTTCTGTATTTAGTGTAATTAGATTTTCCATTTCAGTTTGATTCTAAAAATGATGTGATTTTTTGTTAAAATCAATTTACATTAAAACCAAAATACTAAAAATGATAAAAGTCATCATTGAAAATAATTTCTGAAATTTATTAAAACTAGAAAGCTTTAATAAAACCTTGAGTTGTATTTTCGTGAAATATATGCCTTACCTTTTTTGAAATTTTCTGAATATCAATGGGGAAAGTGGAGTGGTTTCTCAGTATCTGCAAATGGTAAATACTTTATTTATATAGCAGGTAATCGAGTTGGTTTGCCCGAACTTTTTGCATCAGACAATAATTTTTATAACATTAGGAATATCAGAAATGTCTTTTCGCAGATTACCGATTGGACTCTACCAAAACCGGAAGTATTTTCGTAGAGTAATTCTCGGGGACAGCCCATCGAGGGTTTAGTAAGAAAGCCCGACAATTTTGATGCCAATAAGATATACTTTTTTTTAGCGATTGTTCACGAAAGTCCAAAAGCAACTAGTTGGCCCAAACCAGTCACAATTTCTATTTACCCACTCAATAATTGGGCCCAAGAGGACGTCATTATTATTAAGTCAAATTATAAAGGCTCGTCTGGGTATGGCGACTCCTTTCGTTCAGCTTTAAAAAGAGATTTTATAAATGTGGTTGAAGACGACATTCTGTATGGTAATAAGCTTCTCTAATGAAAAGTTGAGGGTGTAACTCCTCAAGATTTATTATTTCATCTAAGAACCCATAGCATTAAAACGCAAATAGAGATAATAGCTTCAATGTGAATGTTTCTATCAAAATGCCGAAATGTTGTACAAAACCCATAAAAAAGCTCTTATATTTCTGTGAAGGCTTGATTTTAATGGTAGCGGGAACTGGACTCGTACCAATGACCTTCGGGTTATGAGCAACGCGCATAGGATTACAAGATGAAAAGGTAATAAGAATAGCTAAACTTAAAGGTAGAAGTTTTTTCATTGGTTGGCGGACTCACACGAGTATTCAGGCGTTCTAACCGAAGGGTAAAAGTGACGGTACTGAACAATTACAAACTCATTTTAAAACCAAAGCTATGAGACGATATAATTATGTATTCATAATGCTCTTTGTTTTCGCTTTCGCACCTCGGCCTTGCTCGGCACAGGCTGCAGCGAACGCACAAACGACGCACGTACTTGATACTATTTATGCAAACGACACCAAGAATGTTGCGCTATTCTTTCCGGAACCTATTCGACAAGGTATAACAGGTTCGGATAATTTTGTCTTTACTTACAATCGTGATAAAGAACAATATTTTGGATTATTACAGGCGAAGCCTGGGAAGGAAAGTAATCTACTGGTAGTCAACAGAAATGGTTCAATTTTTTCGTACATTGTAAGGTATAAAAAGCAGCTGTCAAAGCTCAATTATTTTATCCCATTATCGAATAGTATTGGGAATGAAAAGCCAATCGTAACCGATTCGATTCAGGCTCATACTTCTGAACAAAGTACTGATAACAGAACATTTTATTATCAAAAATTCTGTTCTTACCTTCTTAATAGAAATCAACGTATTGGTCGGATTAAAAGCGAAACGAAGGCATTGCTTTAAGTGTTGAGAATATTGTTTTTGATAAAGAAGAACTCTACTTCGTTATTCAGATTGAGAATAATTCCACGTTAGATTACGATTTGAATTTCTTGAACCTTTCGATTGAGACTCGACAAAAAGGAAAAAAGAAATCTTTACAGCGTTTGTATCAAGAACCTATTTACAAGCACAATCTGCCGTCAAAAATTGTAGAAGGGCAAACAATAAGATTCGTTTATGTGTTGCCTAAATTTTCATTATCTAATGACCGCAGGGCTATTTTTGGATTGAACGAGAAAGATGGCGAACGCAATATTGAATTGAAAATATCGCATAGATATATCAATAACCCAAATTAATACTATTATGAAAAGATTACTCATTTGCTCACTTGTACTTTTATTCATTTCCTGTTCGGAAAACAAGAATATGTCTCACACAGAAACTGCTCAAATTGTTGCAGAAAGTTTTTTCTCAAAAGATGAATCAGCTCTAAAAAAGCATACAACATCAGATGGGTATGCCAGTTTGATTACGGTTCAAAATATGATGCCAGATTCCGATAAAGAAATCACAGTCGAAATCTTAGATGAAACCATTAATGGTGAGATTGCCTGGGTAAAATACAGTACAAGCTTTGATGGCAAATCAGGTGTTTTTAA
>CANMTP010000028.1 GCA_947500845.1 uncultured Aquimarina sp. | reverse complement strand
TTTATGAAATCAAAAGCTTCAAAACAGAAAATAGCTCAAATAAAAAAGACTGCCTAAATGTTTTTAGACAGCCTCTTCATATTGTGGTTTTAGGTTAACCTTTTAATAAAACTCAAAAAAGCAATGATGAACAAAATTTATCTTAAAAGGTCTTAACAAATATTGCGATTTTTTTGGTCAATTCAAACAACTGATTGATATTTAACGTTGTATAATAGAGAAACTCGTATTTTGTATATTCTAACAGATTTAATTCAGTTTCCTCCGGCTAGCCACGCAGATGTTGATGGATTATTGGCAATAGGAGGAGATTTATCAATAGCAAGATTGTTAGAAGCTTATAATAACGGTATTTTTCCCTGGTATAGTGCTGATCAACCTATTTTGTGGTTTAGTCCGGATCCAAGAATGGTATTATTCCCAACAGAACTCAAGGTGAGTAAGAGTATGAAACAAATCATCAAAAAGGATCAGTTCAAAGTAACTTTTAATAAAGATTTTGAGAGCGTAATTCATCATTGTGCCCATATTAAAAGAAAAGAACAAGAAGGCACCTGGATAACTAATGAGATGCAAAGAGCATATATAAAGCTGCATGAATTAGGACATGCCGTCTCTGTTGAGGTTTGGAAAAATGAAGAATTGGTAGGGGGGTTGTATGGAATCTGGCTGGAAAATAAAAAAGTATTTTGTGGAGAAAGTATGTTTTCTTCAGTGAGCAATGCGTCAAAATATGGTTTTATTAAATTAGTTGAAAAATTACAGAAAAAAGAGGTAAAGTTAATTGATTGTCAGGTATACACAGATCATTTGGCCAGCATAGGAGCCAGAGAAATTCCCAGAGAAGAGTTTTTGAAGTATTTAAGTATTTCGTATATACTGTAACAGACTAAAGTAAACGATATGATTGTCCATAATTTGGGGTTAGAAAATTCGGTTTTAAATCAATTTGTATTAGAACTTAGAGATGTCGAAATACAAAAAGATAGTATGCGTTTTAGGAAGAATATAGAACGTATAGGAGAAATACTTAGTTATGAACTAAGTAAAAAACTGGATTATGAAAACAAAAAGGTCCAAACACCTTTAGGAACCAAAGAAGTATCTGTTCCCAAAAATGAACTTGTACTCTGTTCGATCCTGAGAGCGGGATTGCCATTACATCAAGGGTTGTTGAATTATTTTGATAAAGCTGAAAATGCATTTATTTCTGCATATCGGGATCATATAAATGATGATGAAGATGATTTTGATATCATTGTAGAATATTTAGCTTCTCCATCACAACAAAATAAAACGCTAATTCTGGCCGACCCGATGTTGGCGACAGGCAAAACTTTGGAAAATACATTTAGAGCAATGCAGAATCATGGCACTCCCAAACAAATTCATGTTGTTTCTGTAATTGGGTCAGAGCAGGGCGTAGCGTATGTAAAAAATGCATTTCCTGAGAATACATATCTGTGGATTGCAGCAATAGATGAAAAACTGAGTAATCGCAGTTATATCATTCCCGGTCTAGGAGATGCCGGAGATTTGTCTTTTGGCACAAAAGTATAGTGCTTTTTACTTTTTATAGTGTTTAGAAAGAGATTTGAGAATTTCAACGGCTTTTTGCCCGTCTTTTTTATGTACAAAAATATGATCGTGGTAGTACCCTGCTATCACATTACTACTAATATTATGTTTAGCCAATTCTGAAGAAAATACAGCAGTCAAACCAACAGCATCTAATGAAGAATGAACTTTTAGGGTTATCCACGAGGCTACATATTCATAATGTAAATTGAGTTTATCGGCCTTTTGTCTTTCTATAACTATGGTAGTGCCTTCTTTTTCTTTAAATTCACATAAGATATCGCTTCTCGGGATTGTATTGGGATTTTTTACAGTAGAAAAAATGTAATCACCAATTTGTAATTCGGGACTCATTGATCTTATTAGTGTATCTAAATTAGTTTCACCTGTCATAGTATTAAACTTCGTTATATCTGAAACAATCTACTGCATGGTCATTTACCATACCCGTAGCTTGCATAAATGCGTACATTATTGTAGATCCAACAAACTTGAAACCGCGTTTTTTTAGATCTTTACTAATTTTATCTGAAATCTCTGTGGTGGCCGGATTTTCTTTATGTGTTTTCCAACTATTTTTGATAGGTTTACCATCAACAAAACCCCAAATGTAGCTGTCAAAACTACCAAATTCTTCCTGAATTTGTATAAAATTTTGAGCGTTGGTAATAGCAGAATTAACTTTCAATTTATTGCGAATAATACCTGCATTTTGAAGTAATGCTGACTTTTTTCTTTCATCATATTGTGCAATAATTCGATAATCAAAGTTATCAAAAGCTATTCTGAAATTATCTCTTTTGCGTAAAATAGTGATCCAACTTAATCCCGCCTGAAAGGTTTCTAATACCAAAAATTCAAATAAAAGTTGCTCATCGTGTACAGGTACTCCCCACTCATGATCATGGTAAGCTTCATAAAGAGGATCTCCTATACACCATCCACATCTTTGTTTTTGCATATCCTAATAGTTTGAATTTTAAATATACTATTTTCATGAAGATTTTTGCATATTGTAAGTTTCAAAGATAATAACCGTCTTACCAGAATAGCATTGAGCAAAAATTATGGAAGAAACTAAAAAGATGACAGTAAATAAATTAATTGAAGAAGGAATCCACAACTCTTATTCTTATCAGGAATATAAACAATTGGTAAGTGATCTATTGGTCGAAGGAAAATCAACCGGTCATGAGCAATCTGAAGTATTAACCAATTATAGTATGCTTAATGATCGAAGAATGAAACGTCTGGATAAAACTCTGAAAATAGATAAATCAATAACTGAGGTATTCTCTAGCACTAATACGAAAGTAACTTGGTTGGTGCTGTCTGAAGGTTGGTGCGGTGATGCTGCTCAATCGTTACCGGTAATTAATAAATTGGCACAATTAAACGAAGGAATAGATTTTAAGATTATTTTGAGAGATGATCATGACGAATTAATGAACAATTTTTTAACTAATGGAGGAAAAGCGATACCAAAATTGATAGCATACGATACTCAAAATCAAAAAGTGTTAAATACATGGGGTCCAAGGCCCTCTATAGCTACAAAAATGGTAAACGACTACAAAGCTCAAAATGGTAGTTTAGATCCACAATTCAAACAGGATTTACAGGTGTGGTACAATAAGGACCGTGGGGTCAATATTGTCCAGGATTTAGTGCAATTATTATGATTAATTACTATAATTAAAATAGTAGGTAATAGATCCCTGTTGTTCTTCTATAGTGGTGCGTGAAAATAATGCTTTTCTAGCATAGTTCATAGCATTATCAAAAAGGCATTCGTTACGTGTAGTTGACCTTTTTTTGTCGACCCTTGCATCTACTACATATCCGTTTTTATTTACTTCAATTTTCACTACTACTTTACCGCTTCCGTTACATGTATATACTGGATTAGGCAGTTCGACAGACTTCCTGCCCTTCAAGTTGTAGGTAAGAGAACTATTTCGATTATTAGTTTCTTCATCCTCTGGTTTTGTTTCTTCCTTTTTGGCCTCATCGTTTTTGTCTTCTTCCAACGGGACTTCACTATCCTCGTTAATTAAGGCCTCTTCACTTTGAGCCATATCTTCGGTCTCAGTCAGTGATTTGATGCGTTGTTCAATCTCATCGTGATCTTCAAAATCCTCATTAAAGGCGTTATGGGTTCTTTTGTTGGCATCGAGTTGCCTATTTTCTTGGGCAATAAGTTCTTCTTCGGGTTGCTGCTCTTTTTCTTGCTCTGCCAAAAATTCTTCAGGAATTTCCATCATAATTTCAGCTTGTTCTTTTTGCTTTTTTATCATATTGATATTGTATAAGCTAAGAACAAAGATTCCCATCAACATTGATGTGATAATTAGGGCTTTATGTTTCTCTATGAACTCCATAAGTGTATGTATAACTAATTTTCTTCCACAATATTTTATGTAGTTTTAATTTTTGCCGGTAACTGTTCAATAAAAGATTCCATATTAGTTGCGTTTTCAACAGAAAATGCTCCTATTCTGGTCCTTCTTAATGCAGTTAGGTGCCCCCCGCTATTTAAAGTTTTTCCGAAATCGTGTGCCAAAGATCTAATATATGTTCCCTTGCTACAGACCACTCTAAAATCTACCTCGGGCAGTGCAATCCTTGTGATTTCAAATTGTGCTATAGTAATTTTTCGTGGTTTTATTTCTACTGCTGAGCCTTCTCTTGCATACTCATATAATCGTTTTCCATCTTTTTTTAAGGCCGAAAACACAGGTGGGTATTGTTCTATTTCGCCTATAAAATGAGAAGTAGCTTCTTTTATATTGTTTTCTGTAATATGATCGATTGGAAATGTTTGGTCTATTTCGGTTTCAAGATCATATGATGGTGTTGTTGCTCCAAGAGTAATTGTGCCTATGTATTCTTTTGCCTGCCCTTGAAACTCCTCAATTCGTTTTGTAAATTTTCCTGTGCAAATGATAAGAAGACCAGATGCCAAAGGATCTAAAGTTCCTGCGTGTCCTACTTTAATTTTTTTGATCCCGAAATTTTTTCGAATAGCCCAACGAAGTTTGTTTACAACCTGGAAAGAAGTCCATTGCAATGGCTTATCGATCAAAATAATTTGACCGTCTTTATAGTCTTGTTCGGTTAACATTATATATGGGGCTATTTAATAAAACCAAAAATGATGGCCAATAAGCCAACAAGAATACAATATACGGCAAAATAAGTTAACTTACTCTTTTTCACCAAAGAAATCATCCATGTACACGCAAAAAGCCCTGAAACAAATGCAGCCATAAAACCAACAATAACGGCTATATTATTTTCTGAGGAAAACACAAGATCACCGCTTAAAATATCTTTAGCTATTTTACCAAAAATTAGTGGAATTACCATCAAGAAAGAAAAACGTGCTGCTTTGGTTTTATCATTGCCCAATAATACCGAAGTAGAAATAGTAGCACCACTTCGTGAAATACCAGGCAGCATAGCAATCGCCTGCGCGATACCAATTATAAAAGCGTTCGAGGTACTTACTGGTTTTCTCGTGTTTTTGGCGCTATCAGCAAACCATAATAAGGCGGCAGTAATAAGCAACATAAAGCCCACAAACATAACGTTGCCACCAAAAAGTTGTTCTACTTGTTCTTCAAAAAACAATCCTACTAGTACAGCAGGGATCATAGAGATAATGATCTTGAGCGAAAATAAGGTTTCTTCATTATTTTTGAATTTCAGCAAACCATGTAGGATCATCCAAATATCCTTTCTAAAAACTACAATGGTACTTAATGCAGTGGCAAAATGAAGTACTACGGTAAAAAGTAATGATTCTTCTGGGATGCTAGTGTCACCAAGTATAGCTTTGCCTAATTCTAAATGACCGCTCGAAGAAACCGGTAAAAATTCTGTAAGACCTTGTACTATACCTAATATAATCGCATCAATGATTTCCATATAACTCTATATTCTCGAAAATGAGCGACAAAAATACTCTTTTGAAACCAAATCTTAGAATATCTTATTGCTCATTTTGAGAACACCTTTTATAATTGATTATTTAAGAAGATTAGACCAAGTGTATGATCGTTTTATTTCTTCAATTCTTCTAAATCTGAAATAATTTCATTTAGGTTTTTTAGGTAATTTCCATATGTTAATTCAGTAGTAGCTTTATATATAGCAGTAAATATTAAAGAAACCAAAAATAAAGCAATTACGCAAATAAGTGAGATCTTGCTTATTTCTTCGTTTATAACGAAGGTCTGAAACCATGGATTGTCTTTCAAATAGATCAAACATCCTATTCCTATAGCAAAAGGTGCTATAAGCGCAAATACCTGTGTATATGATTTTATAATAGCCATAATACATTTTCTGTAATCTACTAAATAGGCATAACTACTCGTGTTGAGTTCTAGTTTCTCTAAGGGATGTAGAGCCTTTTTATTCAAATAGAAGAGTGATAGAAGGATCAAAAAAATATATAAACCCAATACAACTTTTCCAAAATATAAACACCCCACAAGTAGTATTCCTGCAATTGGAAGAATTGCTAGATTGTCTTTTTTATAAGTTTGTTTAATTTTCTCTACCAGTAGTAAGGATTTCTTATTATACAATCCTTCTATTTTTGGAGCCTGGTTTGATTCATCATTTAAAAATCCTTTTTTCCAAATATTCTCAATTGATTTTTCCATCTAATAATTTTTTTAATCGTTCTTTAATTCTGTTAATTCTTACACCTATGTTATTTGCAGTGGCGCCTGTAATTTCTGCAATTTCCTTATAGGATTTTTCTTCTAAATAAAGTAGTATAATAGCCCTATCGATTTCAGATAGTTTTTTGATTGCCGCATACAGAAGATTTAAGGATTCGTTAGAAAAAAAGGTGTTTTCTAAGTCTTCAACGATAATAGGTTGTTCTGAGATGAGTTGAACCCTTTTCTTCTTTTTAACCATGGTAAGGCAAACATTTAATGATAGCCTATAGACCCAAGTAGACCAAGCTGATTGACCCTGAAAATTGTCTTTACTCTTCCAGATTTGAAGACAAACTTCCTGAAAATAATCCTCAAAATCCTCTTGAGTATCGGTATACGCCCTACAAATTTTAACAATAATACCCTCACATGGTACAATTGATTGTTTATAAAAATCGTTGCTCACTACTTTGTTTTATTAATTTAGTGGCCGAGTCTGAAGATTATTACACCTTATGATTGAAAAAAATAATTGAATATAATTGAAATCAACGTAAGTTTTTGTTTTTCAGAAAGTTAAAAGTATTATTTTTTCTGAAATTCATCTCTAGTATTAGTTTGCAAGATGCAAAAACTTGTGATAGTATTAAAAAAGACAAGTATACGAGCTTATTTTTTCTTCTTATCTGGATTTAAAAGAATAGCATAGACTTCGATACCAAAACCTATTAACACAATAGTTGGAGCCAGTCTAATCCTTCTGAAGTTGTAGATCTCCGGATTAAAAACATTAGGATCGTCACTACCTCCTCCTGCCATAAGAATAAACCCTAATGCGATCACAGCGATTCCGATAGCCATGACAACATAGTTCTTCTTGCCAAAAACATAATCTGGTTTGTGAGGAGTGTTTTTATTTTGTTGTTTGCTCATGAATGTCATTATTTATTTTATTAAATACTACCTTGTCACCAATCATTATTTTGGCAACATGTCCCATGTTTCCGTCACGGGTAAAGATAGTCCATCTTTCGATAGCATACAAAGTAACCTTTTTATTAAGAATATTGCTGCTCAATTGTTCAACGGTTAAGCCATGTAATAACCCCCTGTTTATATAGTAGTAATGATCATCATTTTCTAGGGTAATTACTATATCATATCCCGAAGCTTCTTGCACTTTAGTAACAATGCCTTCGATTTTTAGAACATCGTCAGGCTGTATATTGCGCACGGGTCTAAAGGTTTGAATAACAACTGCCATAAATACAATAAAAAGTATTGAAGCACTTAAAAACCATATTTTACCAATTTTACCCATAAAGTTAAATAACTACTTCATTTTTTTGTTTACTTAAGATCAGAAGAACAATTCCCCCAATAATAAAGGGAATACTAAGCCATTGACCCATATTGAATAGCATGTTGTCTTCAAAAGCTACTTGATTTTCTTTAAAGAATTCTAATAATAATCTTACTGTAAATAAGACGATTAATAACGTGCCGAATAGAAATCCTTCTTTACTCTTTAGATTCGTTTTTTTGTAAAGATACCATAGCAATCCAAAAATAATCAAATATGCAAAAGCTTCGTATAATTGTGTAGGATGTCTTGGTATTAAATCATCTTGCATAAATATGACACCGTAATCACCTTTTGTTGGTTTTCCGTAAATTTCAGAATTCATAAAGTTTCCAAAGCGAATAAAAGCTCCCGTGACCGGAGCACCAATTGCCACTCGATCTAATATCCAGAGCAAAGATATTCTGTTCTTCCAACGGTATATAATGATAGCTAAGATTGCCCCAATACTTCCTCCATGACTTGCCAATCCTGAAAACCCTGTAAAACTCCAGTTACCATTTGTAATTCGAAATGGTAAGAATATTTCTAAAGGATGTTTGGAAAAGTATTCATAATCATAAAAAAGACAATGACCTAACCTCGCTCCTAATAATATCCCTATGAATAGGTAAGTAGAGAGTTTTTCTAGATTTTCTACAGGTACATTTTCAGATTTATATATTCGTTTTACAATCTCATATCCAAGTAAAAGACCAATGACAAATAAAATTCCATAATACTTTATAGGAAAAGTGCCAAAAAGCCTCGTGATTTCGGGATCAACGTTCCACTCCAAAGCTTTCATACTATATCATTGTTTTGATATTACTTTTATTTCCCAAAGTCGAGATTTAAATACATAATTTTTAACTTCCTCATCACTCACTAATAATATAATTCATCGGTCCTAAGATTCAAGAATCGTTGCGTAGCAAAAAATGTACTAATCCAGGTAATGAGTACACCAATACCAAAAACACCTAAAAACAATATAATTAATAATATTTCATCGTCTAACAGTGCTAGTTCGGGAAATGTTTTGTTAAGGTAGTATAATACTACACCCACTCCGGTCAGGGCTACAATTGCTCCTATCATTCCCAGACGTACACTCTTCCAAATAAAAGGTCCGCGAATAAATTTTTTGGTGGCTCCTACCATTTGCATGGTTTTAATAATAAATCTCTTTGAATAGACCGATAAACGAATGGAACTGTTAATAAGCAATACTGCAATAAAGGTGAAAATACCGCTAATTAATAATACCCAAAAACTAATTTTTTTGATGTTGTCATTAAGTAACGAAATTAAGGGTTTGTCATAGATCACTTCGTCAACAAAATTCTTTTTGGTAATAGACGTTGAAATTCCCTCAATTTCCGCAGGATCAACAAAATCAGCTTTCAGATATACATCAATCGAGTTTTGTAGTGGATTATATCCTAAAAAATCCATAAAGTTTTCTCCAATATCTTTACTGTGTTCTTCAGCAGCTTCGTCTTTAGAAATATAGGTTGTTGATTTAGTATATTCGGCAAGCGCCAATGTTTTTTCCAGTTGTTTGATCTCTACGTCTTTTGCAGTGTCCTTGAGGTAGATAGTTAATGCAATTTTTTCTTTAAAATGATCTGCAATTTTTTTGGTATTCAAAACCAACAAGCCCAACAAGCCCAATAAAAATAATACCAAAGAAATACTAATGACTACAGAAAAATAAGAAGAAATTAGTCTACGTTTTTGATACTTTTCAAATGATGAGCTCATAAATAATCTAATTTTTGGTAAAAATAATAAAGTTAATGAGACTTTGTATTGTAAAATGTGCCACATTTTGCAATACAATCACCTAACCTACCTTTGTGAACAGGAAGGTTAATCCCTTTATAAAATGAGATTTAACTCTTCAATCTGTTATGTGTTTTCATTAACTTTGGTTGGTAAAAGAATAACGTATACTTAAAGGTATTCTTATTTATTAAATAGTTTAGCTATGCATACTGTTGTTATTGGTGTTGGAGGGGTCGGAGGATATTTTGGAGGAAAAATTGCAAACTCAGGCCAAAAAGTTACCCTAATCGCCAGGGGTAAGCATCTTGAGGCTATTCAGCAAAACGGTCTGCATGTTAAAAGTATCGATGGGGATTTTGTAACCCATCCATTCATGGTTACCCATGATATCAATCAAGTAGAAAAAGCAGATTTGGTTTTGGTTTGTACCAAATCCTGGCAATTAGCCCAAGCTGCAAGATTGATCAAACCGATTCTTAAAGATGATACTGTCGTTATTCCTTTACAAAATGGAGTCGATAATGTGGATAGATTGCTTAATGTACTGCCAACAAAACATGTAGTTGGAGGTTTGTGTAAGATATATAGTAAGATTGAAGCCCCAGGTATTATTTCACATTTCGGGTTTCCTCCCGAAATAGTTTTTGGAGAGTTAGATAGAAGTAAAACCAATCGTCTTCAAAAAATAAAAGAAGTATTTGACAAAGCAGGTTTTAACAATACAATTTCTGAAGATATTCACGTTGATATATGGAGTAAATTCATGTTTATCGCAACGGTAAGCGGTTTGGGAGCGTTGACCAGAGCTACTATTGGAGAAATGTATGAAAGCCCGGGAACAAGAGCAATTTTAGAACAAACTGCTAGAGAAATTCATCAAATTGGATCTGCCAAAGGAGTTAACTTATCCAAAGATCTTGTAGATAGAATCATGACAATTATTAGTAAACAACCGTACGATTCTACCGCCTCTACTCAAAGAGATATTATAGAAGGTCGTCCATCAGAACTAGATAATTTTAATGGGTTTATAGTGAAAGAAGGAAAGAAACTAGGTATTGAAACTCCTGTAAATACCTTTGTTTATAGTTGCTTACAACCTATGGAAGCGAAGGCTAGAGGTCTATCTTAAATTGAAAAGAAACAATTCTACCGTCTCTCTGCGGGAGAGGGGTTGGGGATGAAGGCTTTGATAGTTCGAAGGTATCCTTCAAAAACCTTGAAGGTGTAACATAAAATCGTAAATTTGCGGTCTTAATTTTAGATTGATGAGCTACGATTTTAGAGATATTGAAGCCAGATGGCAAAAATATTGGGCAGAAAACGGAACGTTTAGAGCGGAAAATGATAGTGCTAAACCAAAATATTACGTGCTGGATATGTTTCCATACCCATCGGGGGCAGGATTGCATGTCGGGCATCCGTTAGGATATATAGCCAGTGATATCTATGCCAGATATAAGCGTCACAAAGGATTTAATGTTTTACATCCTCAAGGCTATGATTCCTTTGGCTTGCCGGCAGAGCAGTATGCCATCCAAACCGGGCAACATCCTGCCATCACTACCAAAGAAAATATCGCTCGGTATCGCGAGCAATTAGATAAAATAGGATTCTCATTTGATTGGAGCCGCGAGGTACGTACCAGTGACCCAACGTTTTATAAATGGACCCAATGGATTTTTATCCAACTTTTCAATTCATGGTACGATAATCATGAAGATAAGGCAAGAAAGATAGCCGATCTCGAAGCGATTTTTGTTTCTGAAGGAAATACAAAAGTTAATGCGGTTTGTGATGAAGATGTAACTGAATTTACGGCAGCCGATTGGAGCAATTTCTCCTCAAAAGAAAAGCAGGAAATATTACTAAAATACAGGTTAACCTATTTGGCAGAGACCGAAGTAAACTGGTGTCCGCAATTAGGAACCGTACTTGCTAATGATGAGATCGTAAATGGGGTCTCAGAACGTGGTGGTTACCCTGTGGTTCGTAAAAAAATGACCCAGTGGAGCATGCGTATTTCTGCTTATGCACAGCGGTTATTAGATGGATTGGATACCATCGATTGGCCGCAGCCTCTTAAAGATTCTCAAGCCAATTGGATAGGTCGTTCTGAGGGAGCCATTGTCAAGTTTAGAGTTCTTCCATCCCATCCCCAGCCCTCCCCAGAGGGAAGAGGGTCAAATGATGAAATATTGAATGATATAGATAATGTGATATCATCAATAGAAAACGCGTTAAAAGTCCTTCCCTCTGGGGAGGATTTAGGAGGGGATGAGAAGCAACACACAATTGAAGTATTCACAACCAGACCTGATACCATTTTTGGAGTGAGCTTTATGACATTAGCTCCAGAGCATGAATTGGTACAAAAGATAACTACTGCCCAACAAAAAGCCGAGGTAGAAGCCTATGTCGAAGCGACTGCAAAGCGAAGTGAACGCGAACGAATGGCAGATGTAAAAACCATTAGTGGTGTATTTACAGGGGCGTATGCAGAACATCCGTTCACCAAAGAACCCGTACCCATCTGGATTGGGGATTATGTGTTGGCAGGTTACGGTACCGGTGCAGTAATGGCAGTACCCTGCGGAGATCAACGTGATTATGACTTTGCAAAACACTATGGGATTGATATACCTAATATTTTTGAAGGTGTAGATATTTCTGAGGAAGCATTCGCCGATAAAGAAAATACCATTATTGCCAATTCTGATTTCCTGAATGGGTTGAGTTATAAGAAAGCAACCAAAAGAGCCATTGATGAGCTGGAGCAATTGGGTCAAGGAAAAGGAAAGATTAATTATAGGTTAAGAGATGCCGTTTTTAGTCGTCAGCGGTATTGGGGAGAGCCATTCCCGGTGTATTATGTAGACGGAATGCCACAAATGATCGAAGAGCAGTACCTGCCTATCGAATTACCCGAAGTAGAAAAGTATTTACCTACCGAAACCGGTGAACCACCATTAGGTCGTGCAGATATTTGGGCTTGGGACTCTACTAAAAACAAAGTCGTGTCTAACGATTTAATAGATCATACAACAGTGTTTCCCTTAGAATTGAATACCATGCCCGGTTGGGCAGGAAGTTCCTATTACTTTAACCGATATATGGATCCGCATAATGATGAAGAAATATTCTCTGCAGCAGCAATTAACTATTGGAAAGAAGTAGATCTATATATCGGTGGTAGCGAGCATGCTACAGGACATTTATTATACGCACGTTTCTGGCAAAAGTTTTTGTTCGACTGCGGAATCGTGCCTGTGGATGAATTTGCCAAAAAATTGATCAACCAGGGGATGATTTTGGGGACAAGTGCTATTATTTATAGGATTGGTGGTAACATAAATAAATATGTTTCTAAAGGTTATGTAAAGAAAGAAGGTGATTTCTTTTACGCCTCTGATACTCCAAAAGATGATTCTTCTAATAAGAGTTTAGACGAAGACGAAATTAATATTGATAATATTGCTGGAGAACCAACAGAAAACCATACTTCCTTGACGCCTATCCATGTTGATGTCTCTTTCATAAATTCGTCCGATGAATTGGACATTGAAAAATTAAAAAATTGGAGGCCAGAATTTAAAAACGCTGAGTTTATTCTAGAGGATGGAAAATATATAGTAGGTCGCGAAGTCGAAAAAATGTCCAAATCCAAATACAATGTCGTCAACCCTGATGGAATTTGTGAAGATTATGGAGCCGATAGCTTGCGTTTATATGAAATGTTCCTGGGGCCATTAGAACAAGCAAAACCCTGGAACACGGCTGGGATCAACGGGGTGCACTCGTTCCTTAAAAAATTATGGAAGTTATACCATAATGGAGATACTTTCGAGGTTTCAGATGCAGAACCCACAAAAGATAATTTAAAAACATTACACAAAACCATCAAAAAGGTAGAAGAAGATATCGAGAATTTCTCCTTCAATACTTCGGTAAGTACTTTTATGATTGCGGTGAACGAATTAACAGCTCAGCAATGTAATGCCAGAGCAATTTTGGAACCTTTATTAGTATTGATTTCCCCTTACGCGCCACACATTGCTGAAGAATTGTGGCAAAAGCTAGGACATCAAGAATCTATCTCGACTGCTGCATTTCCTGTTTTTGAAGAGAAACACTTGATAGAAAGCACAAAAGAGTATCCCATATCATTTAACGGTAAAATGCGTTTTACCTTAGAGCTATCTTTAGATTTGAATAAAGACGAAATAGAAGCCGCGGTAATGGCACATGAGAAAACACAACAGCAACTCGAGGGGCGAGCGCCAAAAAAAGTGATCGTAGTTCCCGGTAAGATTGTGAATGTTGTAGGGTAAGGAAATAGCACCTAGCTTCGAGAGCCTCAGCTCTCTTACATGAGACCAACCTAGAGACTCTCGAAGGGTAAGCTCTTATAGATACCCATATAACTATTGTAGTTAATATAGAAACATGATCAATTCGATAGAAATTCTAGGATTAGTAGCGGCAACCCTAACCACAGCAGCATTTTTACCTCAGGTATATAAGACCTGGAAAACAAAATCTGCCGACAGTTTGTCTTTATCTATGCTACTCATTTTTGTCTCAGGGGTACTTTGTTGGTTGGTTTATGGGTTCTTGATTGATAGTTTGCCTATTATTTTGGCAAATTTTGTTAGTGCGATCTCTGGATTCGCGTTACTGCATTTTAAGTATCGATATAAAAATAAAAATTGAATTTGTAAGTCTTTAATTTTTTAACATATTCAGTACATTCTTCTTAAAATTATTAATAAGATATTTTTTGAATATGATTTATTGGTTTATTTCATAAAAACAGCTATTTTCGACAAAAAAATAAGAATATGATAATTGGTGTTCCTAAGGAAATCAAGAATAACGAGAATCGTGTAGGGGTTACACCTGCTGGAACGATGGAACTCGTTAGACATGGCCACACGGTTTTCATTCAGCAAAACGCTGGTCTTCAAAGTGGTTTTAGTGATGAGGAGTATGTTAGCGCCGGAGGTAAAATTTTACCTACAATAGAAGAGGTGTACCAGACTGCTGAGATGATCATCAAGGTCAAGGAACCCATAGAACCAGAATATAAGTTGATCAAGAAGGATCAATTGGTATTTACATATTTTCATTTCGCATCTAGCGAACCACTTACCAATGCAATGATCGAAAGTGGGTCGGTTTGCATTTCTTATGAAACCGTAGAGGATCCAGACCGTAGCTTACCATTGTTAACACCAATGAGCGAAGTTGCTGGTCGAATGTCAATCCAACAAGGCGCAAAATATTTAGAAAAGCCCTTAAAAGGAAGAGGAATCCTTCTTGGTGGTGTTCCCGGTGTAGCTCCTGCCAAAGTTTTGGTATTAGGAGGCGGTGTAGTTGGTACCCAGGCAGCAAAAATGGCTGCAGGGATGGGTGCTGATGTGACCATATTGGATATTAGCCCTAAAAGACTAAAATATCTTGATGATATAATGCCGGCGAATGTAAATACTGAATATTCTAATGAATATACTATCCGTAAGCATATTAAGACATCAGATCTTATTATAGGAGGCGTATTGATCCCGGGTGCCAAGGCACCTAAACTAATCACACGCGATATGCTTAAAGATATACGTCCGGGTACTGTATTGGTAGATGTCGCCGTAGATCAGGGTGGTTGTTTTGAAACTACAAAACCTACCACACACCAGGATCCTGTATATATTATTGATGATGTAGTGCATTATTCTGTGGCAAATATGCCAGGTGCGGTACCTTTTACGTCCACTTTGGCATTAACAAATGTCACTTTGCCATACGCTGTGCAGTTGGCAAACAGAGGATGGAAAGCTGCCTGTACAGATAATGAACCCCTTAAAAAAGGACTTAATGTCATTAATGGAGATGTTGTGTATCCCGCAATATCAGAGGCTTTTAGCCTTCCGTTAGTAGATGTAGAAACGTATTTAAAGTAAACTTGACTTATTGGCTAACTCAAGTTTATTTAACCAGGGACCTCGCTATTTTGGCGAGGTTTTTGCTTTTAATTTTGTATATTATAACACACAAAAAAAGTAATTTATTATGATGGGATATTATATTCTTGCCGGGATTATATTTTTGGTGAGTATGTACGTGAGCAATAAGTTGAAAAGTAAATTCAAAAAATACTCAAAGGTACATTTACAAAATGGAATGAGCGGAGCAGAAATTGCGACCAAAATGTTGCAAGATCATAACATACGGGGTGTTAAAGTAATTTCTACACCGGGAATGCTTACAGATCATTATAATCCGGTTAATAAGACGGTTAATTTAAGTGAGGGGGTGTATCACCAGAGAAATGCAGCCGCTGCAGCTGTAGCTGCTCACGAAGTTGGGCATGCGGTACAACATGCGACAGCGTATAGTTGGTTAACGATGAGATCCAAAATAGTTCCTGCTGTAGGAATAGCTAGTAAGCTTTCTAATATAGTGATCATGGCGGGTTTGATATTAACCGCGTCGGGGATGGTTTTTGGTAATTTGATTTTCTTAGTGGGTATTATCTTGTTTGCTGCAACAACATTATTTGCATTTATTACACTTCCTGTAGAATATGATGCAAGCAATAGGGCATTGGCTTGGCTAGAAAACAGAAATATGGTAACCGGTCAAGAGTATGATGGAGCAAAAGATGCACTTAAATGGGCAGCAAGGACTTATGTAGTCGCTGCGCTGGGATCGCTTGCTACCTTGTTGTACTTTATTTCACTTTTCTTGGGAAGTAGGGATTAATGTAAAAATTAAACTGAGTTCAAAGAATTGTACCCTGAGCCTGTCGAAGGGTACAATTCTTTCAATTCAGTAGTATATACATGTAGAAGCTTTCATAAAATACAATTATTTGAAAATCAGTTTTAGGTAATACAGATACTTTTGGCGTCATTCCGAATTTATTTCGGAATCTCATTGCATTTATAATTAGCGAATTAGTTTGAGAACCTGAAACAAGTTCAGGTTGACGACTATATTTATGATTAATTGAGTAGTTACAAATAGATTTATAAAGCTAAGTAAAGAAAGATCAGTGTCAATTTATACGGATTTATACCAGTTCTTATATGAAGTTACTGATATACGAATTGAACTATTTTGATTTTAGGCAAGGCAAAAAATTTATGGATAGCCATAGCTATCGATCAATTTTATAACGAAGCATCAAGTCAAAAGAGACAATTCTATACGGTAATTTCATGTGAGAAATGGTATTAGCTATATCTTGATCTGCCGATCAATTTGCTGATCCAAAGAAATAAAAGTTTCAGTTCGTGAAACTCCTTCGATTGCTTGAATTTCCTTATTCAATACATTCATTAAGTGCTCATTATCTTTACATAGGATTTTGATAAAAATAGACCAGTTACCGGTGGTATAATGACATTCAATAACTTCTGGAATATTTTTTAACTGTTTTACGGCTTTTGGATTACTTACGGCTTTATCTAAAAACACACCTACGAAAGCCATAGTTTTGTATCCTAATACTTTGGGATCAATAATAAATTTGGATCCAGCGATAAGTCCTGAAGCTTCAAGCTTACGAAGCCTTTGATGAATCGCCGCACCAGATATACCAACCTTTCTGGCAATCTCAAGAATAGGCCTTCGGGCATCTTCCATGAGATTGCGTAATATTTCTTTATCGATGCCATCAATCTTTACCCTATTGTTTTGACTTTTCACAATTTTAAATTACAGTTATTAACCAAAAATACAATTAAAGGTTTATAATTGAAATAGAATTAGTAAAATTGAATAGTTTTTTATAAAAAAGTCTGTCAAAAGCCTTTAAAATTAATTCTGCACAAGAGTATAAAATACCAGGTAGTGTTATATTACTTTTAAAAATTCTGCGTTAGAAGTCAAATCTTGACCTTTTTTCACCCTTTTACCCCGTCAGGATTGTATCCCAGGTATTCACGCTCTTTTTCATTGAATCCTATGCCATATTCTTTGAGCTCTTTAAGTATAGGCTCATACACTTCTTCATGAATAGGAATTTGAATACCAGTAGAGGTAATTTGTTTATTCAAGATACGCAATGTTGCCATTGCTACGGGCAATCCTACTGTTCTGGCCATGGCAGTATACGTTTGGTCTTCACCTGTACTTACCATGGTGGCATCAATCTGTTTGCGTTTGCCATTGAGTTCATAACCAAACTTATGATACATAACGATCATATCTTTATCTCCTTCATCAAGCGTCCACTTATCCATTAAAATTTTCTGAAGTATCTGTGCTGGAGTAGCATTGGGGATTCCAACTTTTTTATCAGGGTTAAAGATATCGAGCTCAAGAAGTTTATCCCACATAATGTCATCCTGATCTATTTTGAGATAATGACGAAGCTTAAGTTCTACAGAGTCTGTTGGAGAATATGCCAGGAAAGAATTGATAAAGTCACGATAACTCATGTCCTCAGAGTTTGTCATGGTATAATCATCTGCCGTCATTCCTAATTGTACAAAAGTGTTCCATGCTCTAGAAAAACCTACTCTTCTTATAGTACCTCTATATAGGGTTAGGATATCATCTAAACCATAAATACTTTGGTATTTAAGAGAATTTCGGTTAGCATACGCTTCAAATCGACCGTATTCTTCTACTTCAAGAAATTCTGTTCTTCTAAATAATTTATGGTAGGGGATATATTTGTAAGTCCCTTCCTGTAAAAATTTTGCAGCTCCACCCTGCCCTGCTGTAACTACATTACGAGGGTTCCATGTGAATTTATAGTTCCATAAATTGGTATCACTTTCGGGAGCAACTAATCCACCGGTAAAAGATTCGAATAAAATCATGTTACCACCTTGATTTCTGATACGATCTATTATTTGCATGGCGCTCATATGGTCAATGCCGGGATCTACACCAATTTCATTCATAAAAATCAATCCTTTTTTATGAACACGGTCATTCAACTCTTGCATTTCCGGACTCACGTAGGAGGCGGTTACCATAGACTTACCAAATTCAAGACAATCCTTGGCCACTTCTATATGAAATCGCGCAGGAAGCATAGAAACCACAATATCAGCTTTTTTAATTGCTTGTTCACGAGAGTTTTTATCAAAAATATCTAGAGATATCGCTTTGGAATTTGGATGATTACTTGCCAGGTTTTGAGCATTTTGTATAGAAATATCTCCAATAGTGATATGAAGATTTTCAGAAACAGACTTATCCTGAAAATACTTAATCAAAACGGCGGTAGATTTACCTGCACCAATAACTAGAATCTTTCGCATACCTGCTGATATTTTGATAACTTTGATACGAATGTAATAAATACTCTAAAAAGTAAGTAGTCAATTTTATGGTATTAATTACGTTTTGATAAAAAAAGTGTTTAAAACATAACATCTATTCTACAACATAGTCAATTATGGATAAAAAAGGCGTGAATAAAACAATTTTGATTACGGGAGCGGTATTGGGTTTGATAGGAGTACTTTTAGGTGCTTTTGGTGCTCACGGTTTAGAAAAGCTAGTAGATACAAAAAGCATAGATTCTTTTAAAACAGGAGTACGGTATCAAATGTATCACGCAATCGTCTGCATTATTTTGGGGAATATGACAGTTTTAAACATGACTTCAAAGAGACGGATTTTTTATTTTTTTATAGGGGGAATCACCCTTTTTTCGGGGTCGATATACCTTTTGGTTATCGATGAAGCTTTAGGAATGTCTTTGTCAAGTATTGGTTTTATTACGCCTTTGGGTGGTTTATTGTTAATTTTTGGATGGATTCTTTTAATTATTAATGTAGCAAAGATTAAGTGATCAATTAGGAGGTTAGTGTAATTATTATTTATAATTTTGCACATACATAACAAACACGATATATTTTTATGGAACCACTGTATCCAACTACGAAAACGTTTTCGTTAAAGCATTACGGTATTAAAGATGCTACAATGCGTTACCAATTATCTCCTAAAGAATTACAGGAAGAGGTATTGCAAAAAGGTCAAGGGCAACTTACTAAATCTGGAACACTTGCTATTAATACAGGTGAGTTTACAGGACGTTCTCCTATGGATCGATTTATTGTTAAAGATCACATCACCAAAGATAAAATTTGGTGGGGAGCTATTAATATTCCTTTTGAGCCTGATGCATTTGATGCATTGTATGATAAAGTGACAGCTTATCTTTCTGGAAAAGAAATTTTTGTACGTGATAGTTATGCATGTGCCGATCCCGAGTACCGATTGAATATAAGAGTAATTAATGAGTATCCCTGGTCTAATATGTTTGCTTATAACATGTTCTTAAGACCAACGAATGAAGAATTGAAGGATTTCGATCCAGAGTGGATCGTGGTTAATGCGCCTGGTTTTATGGCAGATCCAAAAGTCGATGGTACTCGTCAACATAATTTCGCAATTTTGAACTTTGATAGAAAAATTGCACTTATCGGTGGCACGGGGTATACAGGTGAGATTAAAAAAGGAATTTTCTCTGCATTAAACTTTATCCTTCCGGTTGAAAAAGATTGTTTTCCTATGCATTGCTCTGCTAATATAGGTGAAGAAGGAGATACCGCTATATTTTTTGGCCTTTCAGGTACTGGAAAAACGACATTATCTACAGATCCTAATCGTAAGTTGATCGGTGATGATGAACATGGCTGGACTAAAGAAAATACCATATTTAATTTTGAAGGAGGATGTTATGCAAAAGTAATTGATCTTTCTGCAGAAAAAGAACCCGAAATATATGGAGCTATCAAAGAAGGGGCAATCCTTGAAAATGTAATTATCAAAGATGGAGAGGTAGATTATGCAGATACTTCTATCACACAAAATACACGGGTAAGCTATCCTATTTATCATATAGAGAACATTCAAACACCTTCTATTGGCAAAAACCCAAAAAATATATTCTTTTTAACGGCAGATGCTTTTGGAGTACTGCCTCCTATTTCTAAATTAACTCCTAGTCAGGCGGCATACCATTTTATATCTGGTTATACTGCAAAAGTAGCAGGTACCGAGGCTGGGGTTGTAGAGCCTCAACCTTCATTCTCTGCTTGTTTTGGTGCACCATTTATGCCTTTACATCCGGCGGAATACGCAGAGATGTTAATTCAGAAAATGAAAGATACCGGTGTAAATGTATGGTTAGTAAATACGGGATGGACCGGAGGGCGTTATGGCGTTGGAACACGAATCAAATTGAAATACACACGTGCCATGATTCAAGCAGTATTAAATGGCGATTTAGGCTTGTATTCTTATGATGACTATCACATTCATTCTGTTTTTGGTGTAGCACAGCCTAGAAAATGTCCTGGTGTGCCCGATAGTGTATTGAGTCCTAGAGCTACCTGGAACGACGATGAAGCTTACTATACTACAGCATTCAAATTGACCAATGCCTTTAGAGAGAATTTTAAAAAATTCGAGTCGTATGCCAACGAAGAAATAAGACGTGGAGGTCCTCAACGGTATTCGTTTTAAACGAGATATCTTAATAAAACAAAAAGGTCTGAAAATATTTCAGACCTTTTTTTTGGTGATATTTTTTTCTAATTAGAAAAAATATTATTTTTTATTTACTTCTTTAATATATTTTTGAAGTGCCATCGTCATTGATGGGGTCTCTGGTGTAGGAGCTTGTATATTAACTACAAGATTATGCTCCTCAGCAGCTTTTACGGTAGAATTCCCAAAAACGGCAATTCTAGTGTCATTTTGCTTAAAATCCGGGAAGTTTTCGAATAAAGATTGTATACCCGAAGGGCTAAAGAACACTAATATATCGTAGAACACATCTCTTAGATCAGACAAATCGCTTACAACGGTTCTATAAAACACCCCTTGTTTCCACTCAACTTTAAGCTCATTAAGGGCATTGGGAATCTCTGGTTTTAGCTTGTCAGAAGAAGGTAATAAAAACTTTTCGCTTTTATACTTCTTGATTAAAGGAGCGAGTTCCTGAAAAGTACGTTTTCCCACATAGATCTTTCTTTTACGGTACACTACATATTTTTGCAGATAATAAGCTACTGCCTCACTTTGACAAAAGTATTTAAGAGTATCTGGAACTTTGTAACGCATCTCCTCTGCAATTCTGAAGAAATGATCGACAGAATTACGACTTGTAAGAACAATGGCAGTGTATTGTGATAAATCCACTTTTTGTAACCTTACTTCTTTAGCATCAACTCCTTCAACATGAATAAATGGAATAAAGTCAATTTTTACTTTTTCCTTTTCTTCTAAATCAAAATAAGGTGAATTTTCCACTTTAGGCTCTGGTTGTGAGACCAAAATTGTTTTCACTTTCATATATATTCTTTTTGTAAACGGCTCTACTAATTACTAATAAGCTTATATAGTATAAAATAGGGTGCGATTTCAAGTGCGCAAAGATACAAAATAAAATAAAACAAGTGGTTGAAAATGATATTTTCATTTTTCCTGTAAAAGGATACAAGTACTACAAGGTTCAAAATAATTAGTAAAATAACTAATATTAAATATACAATTCGGGTGGGTTGTAAAGCATATATAAATACGATATTAAAAGGTAAAAGAATGACTCCCAAAAAATTGCGGTAAGATACTTTGTAAAATAAATATTCATCTACAATTCCATCGATAGAAAAAATCGTAGCGATAATTTTTTCTATTAATAATTTACAAATGACGATTACCGCATAAATGATGGTAATCTTAATATATAACGTGATCTCTGTTGCAACTACCTGCAATTCAAAAATATCGAAATACAAATATAGAAATAAGGACACTGAAGCAATCTGCAGTAGTAATAGCACTGCATTAAAAGGAGAAGATAGTTTATTGGGTTTTTGATAAGATATGATATACTTGTTATTACTAAAAAGCATCATAAAATCTGAAAAGCGCAGTGCGTTTAATCCTTTTGCTGTAGCCAACAATCCAAGACATATCAATAATAAGATCGTAAGCCAGTTGGTTGATACTATTTCTCTTGTAATATACTCCATACTTAATTGTGGTGATAAAATTACGATCTATTCACGTATAAAAACAAAAAAATAGGTATGATTAATTATATTTGCTTGAAAAATAACATCGATGGCAGAGGCCTTAGTCATTATTCCTACCTATAATGAAATTGAAAATGTGGAGCGTATTATTAGAAATGTGTTTTCGCTTCAGCGTGATTTTCATATACTTATTGTTGATGACAGTTCTCCAGATGGTACTGGTGATAAAGTAAGAGAATTACAATTAGAATATTCAAACTATCTTTTTTTATTGGAACGAGCTGGTAAATTAGGATTGGGGACGGCATATATTGCAGGTTTTAAATGGGCTTTGGAGCGATCTTATGAATATATTTTTGAGATGGATGCTGATTTTTCGCATAATCCAAACGATCTGATACGGTTATATAATGCTTGTTCAAAAGGAACATCTCAGATGGCAATAGGCTCGAGATATGTTACCGGAGTAAATGTGGTAAACTGGCCAATGAGTAGGGTTTTATTATCATGGCTAGCCTCAAAATATGTTCGATTTATTACTGGAATGAATATTCATGACACAACTGCCGGATTTATCTGTTATAAAAGAGAGGTACTTGAAAGAATAAATCTGGATAAAATCAAATTTGTGGGATATGCTTTTCAAATAGAAATGAAATTTAAGGCATATCTGCTGAAGTTTAAGATAAAAGAGATTCCTGTGGTCTTTACAGACAGGACTAATGGAACCTCAAAAATGAGTAAGGGAATTATTTCTGAAGCCGTTTTTGGAGTTATAAAAATGAAATTTAAAAGCTTATTTAAGAGTTACGAGATATGAGCAAAAATAGTGTACTTATTAAAAATGCAAATATAGTTAATGAGGGAACGATCTTCAATGGGGATGTGTTTATAGAGGATGGTATCTTTAAGGAAATAACCCCACAAATAAGTGCAAAAACTCCAGATGTTCAGGTTTTTGATGCTGAAGGTAAATATCTGTTACCGGGTGTAATAGATGATCAGGTGCATTTTAGAGAACCGGGATTGACACATAAAGCAACGATAGAAACAGAATCCAGAGCAGCTATAGCTGGTGGTATTACTTCTTTTATAGAAATGCCTAATACGGTGCCACAAACCACAACAATCGAAAAACTTGAAGAGAAGTTTGAGATTGCAGCAAAAACAAGTTATGCCAATTATTCTTTTATGTTTGGTGGTACCAATGATAACCTGGAGGAGATTTTAAAGGTGGATCCTAAAAAAGTGGCGGGGCTTAAATTGTTTTTGGGTTCATCAACCGGAAACATGCTTGTAGACGATCCCAAAGTATTGGAAAAGATATTTTCTTCTACAGATTTGGTGATCTCTGTTCATTGTGAAGACGAACAGACCATTAGAGATAACACTTCAAAATATCGAGCAGAATACGGAGATGATATTCCGATAGAACTGCACCCTATTATTAGAAGTGAAGATGCATGCTATATTTCTTCATCTAACGCAGTGGCTTTGGCAAAAAAGACAGGAGCTAGACTTCATGTTTTTCATCTTTCTACGGCAAAGGAATTATCGTTATTTACTAATAAAATTCCGTTAGAAGAGAAGAAAATTACTGCCGAAGTATGCATTCATCACCTATGGTTTTCAGACGAAGACTATAAAGAAAAAGGTACTTTGATTAAATGGAATCCAGCTGTAAAAACAGCCAAAGACCGAGATGCTTTGTTTGAAGCACTGTTAGACGACAGATTAGATGTTATCGCTACAGATCATGCCCCACATACGATAGCAGAAAAAGATAATGTATATACAAAGGCTCCTTCTGGAGGGCCATTGGTACAACATGCACTTCCTGCAATGTTAGAGTTTTATCATGAGGGCAAGATTAGTTTAGAGAAGATCGTAGAAAAAATGTGCCATAACCCGGCAATTTTATTTCAAATTGAAAAAAGAGGATATATTAAAGAAGGATATTACGCTGATGCCGTATTAGTAGATATTAATGCGCCATGGACTGTAAACAAGGATAATATCGCCTATAAATGTGGTTGGTCTCCGTTTGAGGGTTCTACTTTCAAATCAAGAATTACGCACACATTTATTAATGGAGGCTTGGTATATAAGAATTTCAAGTTTTATGATGTTAAGAATGCACAGCGATTAACTTTTAATAGATGATTAAAAAAAATATATACATTTTAATTCTTGTGGCAGTTTTTTCTTGTCAGAGTCTTGATAAACCCCCTAAGCCTGAAGTGTTTCTAGAAGAGGATAAAATGGTTGAGATCCTTAGTGATATTGCTTTTGTAAAAGCTGCCAAAACCTCATTTAGAAAGGTGTTAGAGATAGAAAAGATTAATCCTGAGGCTTACATTCTTAAGAAGCACAAAATTGATAGTACTGTTTTTGCTCAAAATAATATTTGGTATGCTAGCCAATTAGAGGAGTATGAAAAGATTTTTACTCGGGTAAAATCAAATCTTGAGGCATCCAAAAATAAATACGAGAACATTAAAAAAGAAGAAGATTCTATTAAAAAAATACAGGATTCTATTAAAAAAGCTAAAGATACATTAGATACGCCTGATAAAAGTATTGAGAAAGAAATAGAAAATGCAAAGTCAAGAAGACTTAATGCTGCTCCAGAAAAAGAGTAGCTGTTTCTTCAATTGCTCGTTCTATCGGTGTAAAGGTGTGGTTCAATTCTTCTTTAACTTTGTCATTTTTATAAAATGAAGTGGACAAAGCACTTCTAATCGAGGATTTAAATATTGAACGTTTAGTCCTAAAAAAGAAATGACCTATCCATTGAAGATAATACGCAAATTTTAATAAAAAAGTAGAAGCTTCCTGGGTTGGGACAGGTTTATTCAAGGCATTGGCAATCATAGTAAATGCTTCTTTATAGCTTAGGTTTTCACCAACCAGAACATATCTTTCATTATGATAATCACCCATCATAAGTTGTAGCATAATATTGGTAACATCTTCAATAGCCACATATCCTGTAGTTCCCCGGGTATAATATTTCATGCCTGCATGTATTCTTTTGAATAAGTATCCGCTGCCATTATCAAAAAAGCCCGGGCCAATTATAATTCCGGGATTAACAATGATTACCTGTAGGTTTTCTTGCGCTCCCCGCCATACTTCCATTTCGGCACCATACTTCGTGATTGCATATATCGATTTATGAGTTTCAGGATTCCATTCAGCTGTTTCATCAATAAAAGATTTGGCTGGATCTTCTTCTAAAGTGGCAATTGAACTTACATGACACAATTTTTTCACACGATGAATCAAGCAAAGATTTACAATGTTTGCAGTTCCTTCAATATTAATTTTACGCAGTTTTTTACTATGTTTTGGATTAAAAGTGATCCATGCTGCGCAATGGTATACATGGCTAACATTGTCAAAAGCCTCTGTAAGAGCTGGAATATCGATGATATCAGCCTTTACCCAATCTATAGTGTCAAATATCTCTGTATTTTGTTGATCGAAATAATAAGAAACTACTTTTCTGGCATGTTCTTTTTTAGCTTCAGATCGGTATAGTGCCCGTACTTGCTGTTTTTCTTTAATCAGCTTTACCAATAAGTGAGTCCCTACTAATCCTGTTGCTCCTGTGACTAATATCATGGTGTGTATTATACGATACTAAAGTAAGTATATTTTGGATTTCTTATGTATTCGTAGCTCAATATTATCCATATTTTTATCTTTGTCGATCTTAAAGGAAATCGACAAAAATGACCAAGAATTTTATAGAAGAGTTACGTTGGAGAGGTATGTTGCATGATGCAATGCCGGGTACCGAAGAATACCTGATGCAACAAATGAGATCTGCCTATGTTGGTTTTGATCCTACCGCAGATTCATTACATATAGGTAATCTGGTTCCTATTATGTTATTGGCACATTATCAAAGAGCTGGTCATAAACCCTTTGCTTTGGTAGGTGGTGCTACAGGTATGATTGGAGATCCTTCGGGGAAATCTACAGAACGCAATCTTCTAGACGAAAAAACATTGCGTTATAATCAAGAAGCGATAAAATCTCAGCTGTCGCGATTTTTGGATTTTGAAAGTAATGTGCCTAATGCAGCTATTTTAGTCAATAATTATGATTGGATGAAAGATTTCTCATTTCTTGACTTTATTAGAGATGTAGGTAAACACATCACTGTAAATTATATGATGGCTAAGGATTCTGTGAAGAATAGAATTTCTTCAGAGTCTACAGAGGGGATGTCATTTACCGAATTCACATACCAATTGGTGCAAGGATATGATTTTCTTCATCTATATAAAGAACATGATTGTACGCTGCAAATGGGGGGTAGCGATCAATGGGGTAATATTACAACAGGGACAGAATTAATCAGAAGAATTGCAGGAGGAAAAGGTTATGCATTAACGTGTCCATTAATAACAAAATCTGATGGCTCAAAATTTGGCAAATCTGAAGGTGGAAATGTATGGTTAGATGCTAAAAGAACCTCACCCTATAAATTTTATCAATATTGGTTAAATACTAGTGATGAGGACGCAGAAAAATATATCAAGATCTTTACTTTCTTAAACAAAGAAGAAATCGAAAGCCTAATTGCAGAACACAAAGAGGCTGCACATATACGAATTCTTCAAAAAAGATTGGCAGATGAGGTGACCGTTATTGTCCACTCTCAAGAGGATTTGGATAATGCAATCAAAGCTTCTAATATTTTGTTTGGTAAATCTACTTCAGAAGATTTAAAAAACCTGGATGAAGCTACATTTTTAGATGTTTTTGATGGAGTACCTCAGGCAGAAATCTCGAAAGATGTCATTACCAATGGTCTGGAAATCATCAGCGCATTGGCAGAACATACGGGTTTCTTAAAATCGAACGGAGAAGCAAGAAGGGCATTAAAAGAAAATTCTATTTCAGTAAATAAAGAAAAGGTAACCGATAGTTTTTTAATATCAGAAAAAGACCTGATTAATCATCAGTTTGTTTTACTCCAACGAGGTAAAAAAAATTATTTTGTAATTAGAGCAGTATAATGAAGTAGTAGTCTTCGACAAGTTCAGACTACGCAAATAGGTATAAAAACAAAGCCTACCAGAATTTATTCTAGGTAGGCTTTGTCAACTAACCAATCAATTATTGAAAAAACTTAACATTCAATACAGTTCGATGCAACTGTATTATCTTCTTATCTTTATATTACCCCAATTTTTATCTGCTTTTTCTTTCAGTTTTTTGGGATCTTCTTCAGTCCATTTCTCCAAGGTGTTTACTCCCCAGGCATTATAAAATAGATATAACTTACCATCTCTTATCTCGAACGTCTTCGGATTAATATCAACTTTTTCGTTATTCACTGCAACGGCATAGGCACAATATCCCCCGTATTGTGGAACAAACTTTTCAGGATTATTTTTGAACGTTTCTAAATTTTCTTTACTTGCAAATTTATAATTCACACCATCATGCGTACCTATAAACTTACTATCTCCTTTTACTGCTTTATTATTAAAATATTCTATAACATCGTAACCTTCAGCCACAAAACTTTTTTTGGTATTATAATCTACTTGTTGAGCATTTAAGGTGGTTACCAAAGCAATTAGCATGAGGGTCAATTTTTTTTTCATTTTTATGCTATTCTACATGAGTTACATAAATTAAGTCGTAAAAAAATCCGATCATTACAACTTTAACATAATTATAAGATTTCAAAGATATTGTAATAAAAGACTGATATTTTTCAGAAGTGTTACAAAGCCATTAAATTACACCCTCTAATGTCGCTGTGATCAAATCTCCCAAGGATTTCAAAGCTATTGTCTTTTTGGATTTTACCAAGATCTTGAGTAGCAATAAATGAACAGGAATTAATGTTTGCCAGGTCAATTACATTGATACCTCCCGTTTTATTAGTGCTTAATAATGTAAGAGGATCTTCGGGATTTCTAATAGATATTTTCATCCAGGGCGGACAGTGAAAGATACCACCACCTTTTGAGTAGGCTTGAGATAGTAACTCAGTCATGCCATATTCACTATGAATTTTGGATACATTAAAGCCGTTTTTAAGAATTTCATGAAGCTCTTCTCGTATCATTTCTTTTCTTCTTCCTTTCATTCCACCGGTTTCTATAACGATGATATTGTCATTTAATGTAATAGAGTGATTCTCTACAAGATCAAGTAAAGCAAAAGAAACTCCCAAAAGCAGCACTTTTTTATTTTCTGAAATACATTTTTGAAGAACAGTAACCAATTTTTCTGTCTCGTATAGATAAAAATCACTTTCTGGTTGGTTACTGTCTTGAATTAATTTTTCTGCCATGTAGACCAATGAAGAGCCTGCCCTCTCTAGATAAGAAGGGAGTAACGCTAATATAATATATTCTTTTATATCCCCATAGAAATGCAGAAATCCTTGCCTGAAACTCTTTTCATATATGGAAAGATCACTAACATAATGTTTGCTAGTAATACTACCTGTTGTACCACTGCTCGTAAAGATTTTGGAAATTGGAACCGAGTCACTAATTATTTTTTCATGCTTGAAAAAATCAATGGGTAAATAAGGAATATCTGTTATGCAGTTTACCGAAGTTTTGGTAACCCCAAGTAGGTTGCAAAATCTTTGATAAATTTTATTGTTAATATATTGATGATTAAATACTCTTAACGCTACTTGCTCAAACTGGGTATCGTTTTGAATAGAAAAAATAGTTTCAGCAAGCATCAAAATTGTTCTATATATTTATAAAACAAAGGTAAAAAAAGAGTTTGTAAATTCGACGCGTCTGCAGAAGATATAATACCATGTATAGAACGGTGGTAAAAACTAAGACTTACTCAAGAATGAGTTTTAAAGTCTTTTGGTGGTTTTTTCCTTCTGTAACCTTAAGTATATAAACCCCTGGAGGGAAAGTACTAATATCAAGTTCTTTACCAATTAAAACCTTAAAAAGCATTTGCTTACCTAAAACATTAAAAATCCTTACGGTTTTGGTACGTTGTAAATCCGAAGTAATATACAATATATCTCTCGTAGCAGGGCTCTGATATACTTGTAGTCCTGCAATGTCCTGTTGTGCTTTTGTCTCAGAGTTTTGAGACGTGCTGATCTGAGCTTGGATTCCCGTTGTAAAGGAAAAGCATATCAATCCAACAAATGTAATTAGCAAGTAGATTTTTCTCATAAAAAATTATTTTGGGACGTTAAAGATACAATTTTATAATTAATAATTTTTAAAAATGCCCACATACTTCACTGTTAAATCTTGATTAAAAGGCCGTTCTGTAAATAAATTATGGTTTTTCCTTATAAAATTATTTTGAATTTCAAAAATAATACTGCATATTTGTCTCATTATGAAGCTATAAAGAATTATGTACATCATTGTGCAAATAATCACTCCTAGATTTAGAAGCTAAAGATTTCTTTAGCACTTCCCTTTATTTTTAATTCTAATTCATAATTCTTTTACATAATGGCTAAGGATCAACTTACTATTAATCGTTTATTTTCTTATTTTAAAATTGCAATTTCAGGCAAAGAGCAGGAATTCACTTCTGGTAGTATACGAAGGGCAATTTTTATGCTTTCGGTACCTATGGTACTCGAAATGATGATGGAATCTGTATTCTTTCTGGTAGATGCGTATTTCGTTTCAAGTCTGGGTGCTAATGCCATTGCTACCGTAGGATTAACAGAATCTGTACTCACGCTTGTTTATGCTGTAGCTATTGGACTCAGTATGGGAGTAACGGCTATCGTTGCTCGTAGAGTAGGAGAGCGCGATATAACAGGTGCTTCGCAAGCAGCTATACAGTCTATATTTCTAGGAATTGCCGTGGCACTTGTTATAAGTGTACTAGGTATTATTTTTCCAAAGGAAATCCTTGCACTTATGGGTGCCGAACCTGATCTTATTGCCGATGGCTATGGTTATACACAAGTATTGTTGGGTGGTAATGTTACTATAATGTTACTTTTTTTGATTAACGCAGTATTTAGAGGAGCAGGAGATGCCTCTGTAGCCATGAGGGTGTTGATTTTTTCGAATATTTTAAATATCATTTTAGATCCTCTTTTTATATTTGGTTTTGGTCCTGTCCCGGCTTTTGGAGTACAGGGCGCTGCTATTGCCACCACAATTGGCAGAGGGAGTGCAGTGATCTTTCAGTTATTAATTCTCTTTTATGGTTGGAGTAAGATCAAAGTTGGTTTTAAGGATATCGTTTTTCGTGCCGGGGTCATGCTTAATTTGATCAGGATTTCTCTCGG
The DNA here is from genome assembly GCA_947500845.1 of uncultured Aquimarina sp. GTDB lineage: Bacteria > Bacteroidota > Bacteroidia > Flavobacteriales > Flavobacteriaceae > Aquimarina > Aquimarina celericrescens. The sequence continues at coordinate 841 of CANMTP010000028.1, read as the reverse complement.
AGGGATCGGTCAATTTATAATAGGAACCTCAAGTTGGGTATTCTTGATGCGAATTATGGCAGAGTTTGGCAGCGAAGTACTGGCAGGGTATACCATTGCTATTCGAGTATTGATGTTTACCTTAATGCCCTCATGGGGGATGAGTAATGCTGCTGCCACATTGGTAGGTCAAAATCTTGGCGCCCACAAACCTAAACGTGCCGAAGCATCAGTCTGGAAAACTGGAAAATATAACGCCTATTTTATGCTAATTGTATCTATATTCTACTTGTTGTTCGTCGAGATGATCATAAAAATCTTCAGTGATGAAGCATTAGTGATAGAATTTGGAGCCTTAAGTTTACGAGTAATTGCAGCAGGTTATGTTTTTTATGCCTACGGAATGGTCATTATACAATCTTTTAATGGAGCCGGAGATACCAAAACTCCTACTATTATTAATTTCTTTTGTTTTTGGGTGTTTCAGTTGCCCTTTGCTTATCTGGCAGCCATAACTTTTGACTGGGGGGCTATGGGTGTGTTTGTAGCCATAACTTTTGCCGAAGTACTCATTGCGGTAATTGGGATTATTTGGTTTAAAAGAGGGAAATGGAAAGAGGTAAAGGTGTAGTTTGTAAGAGGTGAGTTAGTGAGTTTTTGAGTATAGCTACCCAAAACTCTCTCCTTTACAAAGAGGAGAATGAATTGAAGTTTTTTTGAAAACTTCAAGAAAGAGGGGTTCCGATACACGTAAAGTTTGAGTTTAGTACCTTTTACTTAATCAGACGTGAGTTCGGGATAAGAAACTTTAATAATTTATTGTAGAAAAAGCAGAGAATTAGTATATTTAAGTATCTAACAT
>CANMTP010000027.1 GCA_947500845.1 uncultured Aquimarina sp. | reverse complement strand
AATATGAGTTAATTAGAATATTAAAAATATCGTATTTTTATGACCTAGGCTTGGGAAAGGGCTTTACATAGGACATGGTGTTATGCGCCGGCTTTTTTATTCAGCCGATACTTTGCAAGGGTGCCTTAAACAAAGCGATGGTTGCTTGCGAGCTACTTGCGAGCTGCTTTTTCAGATTCCTACGATCGCTTTGTGACTTTGGGTTGGGAAATAACTCTCACAAAATAGCGATGGCCTTTCTTTCGTCAGTTGCGAATAGGAGTAAACCTTTGAATCATTAAAACTCTTTGTAAAAATACTCAGGCCTTTGATCTGGCGTTTGTCAGTTTTGAGTGTTGCTTGCGATTTACTTTTCAGACCTCAGATGCTGGCGCATAACGTTTAATGTATAATTAGTAGCGGGCAAACTCGAAAAAAAATGTTCCGCATAGCTCAAAGATAGCAAATGCGCGTGAAATTCCGTTAGGAATTTCAGCCGCTATGAACTTATACATTTTGTTATGCTCTGGCTTTTATGAAGCCTGTATTTTGCAAACTTGCTTAGTAAAGCGATGATTTCTTACGAAACCTTTGCGTATTGCTTTTCTAACTCTCGCGATCGCTTTGCTGCCATTGGAATAGGATTAACCAACGCAAGTTCGCTACCGCGTACAGCGTCCGAATCGGGGAAAAGCTCCAACTTTTGAATCGTTAAAATCTTTGAAAAAATATTCAGGTCTTTGCAGTGTAGCCCGTTCGTTTAGAGTCTGTTTGCGTTCTTATTTTCAGGTGCTGTTTTCACTTCTGATGCTTGGGCATAACGCCAAATATATGAATCGGAGCAAGGCAAGCAAGCCAGAACCAATTGATGTATCTGCGCATTTTTATTTCTTTATTAATTTATAAAAATCTAGCGCCACTGCAAAAAGGAAATGACCTTTTGATCTAGCACTAAACTTTGCTCTGATTTCATATATAATGTTACCAGCTGGTTTTTCCTATTTTTTTTCTGTTGGCATTTCATTGAATATAGAAATTCTCATCTGATTTCTATTTCTAACTACTCTTTCTATTTGGTGTTCAATATTACCTTTCCTATCGTCGTTAATATGAATTTCTCTACCTGCCATTACGCTTATAGTTGTCAGAATATTTACTCCTCCAACATTAATTTTTTTTCCTGTTTTTTTCTCAAGTTCTTTCAATGTTAAATCAGACTTACGTTGATACCCGTAATTGTTAAATACTTCTTTAGTTAGTTCAGGAAAAGATTTTTTTAAATTAAGTAATGAAGTTTCAATAATTTTCAAAGTTGTATTTCCGAAATTAATAGCTTCCTGTTTTGTTGGTATATACCCCTGATGTACTACTTTATTTCTGAAGGGAACTTCTTTATTTGAACTCAAAAGAAGAGGTAATCCATTAAATGTTTGAGCATATAAAGTAATGTAAGCACCTAGCTGTCTTTCCGATTGTTTAGAAATCAGTTTCCATATTTTATCTATTTCAGTAAATTCAGTTTTTGAGTTTCGCAAAATTGCTTTTATAAAAAACTCAAAATATCTTTCCATTGCAGAGGTAAATGATGAGACTGCTTCTCTATAATAACCATCTGCTATAGCATTGATACTATAATCAAAAAGAATTTCAAAATCTATATTATCAATGTACGTTTTGGAATTATGACCATTAGGGCAACTTACGTCGTATAGTCCAGAATCATTGACTGGTTCAAAAGGAGTCAAAAGATAATTTTCCGGTTCTTTCGTAACATTTTTTGCTTCTATCTGTTCTAATAAACAATCAGAACAAATTAAATTTAATAGCATCATATCTTTTTTGAACTTGCTGGTAACGTTTAGCTATGCGTAGTGCGGAAGCAAAAAATCACAGGTTTTCGAGCCAGCACTTAGCCAAAGTTTATGTTTTGTTTTTATATTTTCTAAAATACTAAATTTAATACTTTGGCGACAAACCAAATAGTCAATAACCTTTCGATTAGTTAGAAAACCGCATTATCGCATAGGTGTTGTTACCACACGTTTTTTTCAAATTTATCTGCTTTTTTTATTATTTCTAAGACACTTTCATCGTCAGCTATTCGGTATTTAGTATATCCCATAGGTGTTTTATATCCAACTATTTTTTCCGCTTCGCTATCAATTTCGCTTTCGTCAAACCCGATTCCATTCCACACAAAAGGTTTGTATCCCTCGTAAATAAATTCGTGCGGAATTATTCCGTAAAAATTATTATGTTTTGTAGGCAAATCAGACAGGTTTTGTGGGATATGTCCTTTTTCAATTCTATACTTTTCGATATCATCTAGCAATTTAAAGAACTGATTTTCTGCAATTTTTCCATAAGCTACGTTTATTAAAATCATAGTTAGCGAAAAAGTAAAAAAGTATAATGTTGCAAAAGGTGCGAATTTTAAAATCCTCCTCTTTTTAAAAAGCCAATAAATTCCTTTTATTATCAATAGTAAAAGAGAAACTCCGAAAGCTATGAAAATCAAATTTTCGATAGAATGACTATCAAAAAACGTCCATTGAATATCGACTAATATCAACCAGATTATTATTCCGATTACTAATTTTAATATGAATTTCAATATTTTTCTCAAATGTGTGGTAACAATGGAATAAAGGATATATGTCCTTTATATTCCATGTATGTTTATCTACAAATCTAGTGGATTTTTGATTAACTTAAAATTATTAACAGCCACTTGCGTATATATTTCAGTAGTTTTTGTGCTACTATGCCCTAATAGGGTTTGAATATATCTTAAATCTGTTCCGCTTTCTAATAAATGCGTTGCAAATGAATGCCTAAGTATGTGTGGTGTAACTTTTCTTTTGATGTTTGCTTTTGTTGCAGCCTTAGAAACGATAGCCCCTACACTTTTTCCAGAATATTTTTTACCATCGGGAGACTCAAAGAGATATTCCCTAGGCCTCCATTGGCTATAGTATATTCTTAATTCTTTTAATACAGTTTTAGAGAGTAGTGAATATCGATCTCTATTATTTTTAGCATTTCTAATAAAGATCAGCATCCCTTTACTGTCTATATCTTCAATTTTCAAATTCAATAGTTCACTTCTGCGCAATCCTGCAGAATATAATAGGCTTACAATGCATCGATGTTTTATATTATTAGTATTAGCTATCATAGTTCGGATTTCTTCTTTAGAAAGTACTCGTGGGAGTTTCTGCTGTTTTCTAGGTCTTTCAATGCTATAAAATCTATTAGGCATCCCCATAACAACTTCATAATAGAACTTAATACTATTGATGGCTTGGTTGATGTAACTGTTGGATTTATTCTGCTGAATAAGTTGTTGCAAGTATGCTCGTATTTCCTGCTCAGATAACGTTATAATATCTTTGTTAGGATAATGATTAATAAATTTTTCAAATTGTAAAATGTAGGTTTTACAAGTGTTTAATGCGTACTTTTTAAGTTCTAGCTTAAGAAGAAAGGCTTCGGGAGCGTATTTATAAGAAGTTGTATGAGCCCTATTCCGATACCAATTCATATCAACGGGTTGATTGTCTCGAATTATTTTTTCTTTAAAAAACAAATTACCATTGATCCAGGCAACACCTTTAAACTTTTCAAAAATTAAATCAAGATTTTCTTTGGTATTTTTTATATAAACCATTCCAAATACAGGACTCCATCTGGGATTGGGTAATTCTTTGATTAACGCCTGTATGACCTTATCGGGATAAAATTGTAGCCCGATCATTTTTTGCTTTTGTATTAACAAATGCTTTAGCGTAATGTGTTTTTGGTGCGAACCCATATATCAAATATGAAAATAGAAGCGATATTTAACAAAATTAAACGTAGATTTATACGTATAATAAACGTTTAATTCTATAGGTAATGACCATTTATTGTTTGCACTGCAATTCAGAAATTGAAGGAAGAATCGACAAAAAATTCTGCACTCCCTATTGCAGATCTGCATTTCATTATCAAAAAAATAAAGAGAACGAGAATACTCTTTTTAAAACAATCGATAAGCAGCTCAAAACCAATCGTAGAATCCTTAAAAATTATAATAAAGCAGGACTCGCAAGGGTGTCTGCCAACAAATTGCTAGGTGAAGGATTTAATCCAAAATATTTCACCCATTACTGGAAAAACAAAAAAGGACAAGTGTATTTGTTTTGCTACGAATATGGCTTTTTGGAGCTAAAAGAATATAATAAAAGAAAATATGTTCTGGTGACCTGGCAGAAGTATATGGCTTCTTGATTCTTATCACATTAAGATTCTACGATGCCCATTTTTTTCAATAAAAAAGAAGCATTCATGTTTTGGCAAACTCCGTTTTTAAAAGTATAATCAAAATAAAGCTCATCATTAATAATCTGAGCATCAAAAAATCGATTCTGAACCTGTGGAAGGTCTGTTGCTATTTCACAAAGGCTCAGATCATGAGTGGCTATAATTCCTGTGGCTTGGGCAGCAACCAGTTTTTCTACAAATTTACGGGATCCGGCTGCTTTGTCTTTACTATTGGTGCCTTTTAGGATTTCATCAAGAATGATAAAGTACTCGTCTTCTTTCAAAGCATCTACAATTGTTTTAAGTTGTGTGAGTTCTGAAAAGAAATAGGAGGCATCATCACTTAATGAGTCTGAAGTGCGCATACTAGAGATCAATTTAATAGGGCGATATTCACATGATTTTGCACATACAGGTAATCCTATATTAGACATCACAATCTGTAGTGCTACCGTACGCAAAAATGTACTTTTACCTGCCATGTTAGCCCCGGTAATAATCAAAAATTGCTTGTGATCAATAGTAATATCATTGTTTACCCTCTTTTTGGCACGCAATAAGGGGTGCCCCAGTTCTTTTGCTTTAAGAATAGTGTCGTTTGAAATGATCTTGGGATATACATAATCGGGATGATTAAAAGCAAAATTTCCCAAAGAGTTATAGGCGTCAAAAAAAGCAATAACCTCGAACCATTGATTTACTTTATCGTGGTTTTTTTTGATCCACTGTTCTATGCGATAACTTTGCAAGATATCCCAAAGCATTAACCCGTTGGCAACGACGCCAAACATCATATTATTTCGTTGGTCAAAAGCACTAAGGATACGGGCAAATTGTTTTAAAGTTTGTGATGCTTTCTCTTTTTTACTAATTACCTTTTTTTGTTTTTCTTTTAAGAATACTGCATCAAATACTATATTTTCTATTTTATCAACGAGTTTATAGTATTGCTCAAAAGTATCCTTTACTTTACTGGCATTGCTATATAATGTATTGATTTTCTTAAGCTGTGTTCCGGTAATTCCCAAGCCTATAAAAAACCAGAAAAGAAACATATTGAAAGTAATGAGGTCTAAGAATAGTAAAACAAGCATAATTATCGATATACCAGAAACAAGTGCAGGAAGTATCCTCATCATTTTAGGAACAAATGGGGTATAGTTTTGCAACCATTTTTGAATAATAGATACCGGAATGGTAATATTTGCCAGTGAGGCTGTAGCACCAAAATCTTGGCGCCATACAGGTAATTCGGATAAATTTTTTATAGCTTCCTGTTTTCTTTCTATATCTTCAATAGTGTTCGCAGTGAGAATTGTTACTAATTTATCTTTTCCGGCCAAAGTTTTAGTGCGATTTACAAACTGAAAAAAAGACCGTTCACCGAACAGATCAATATCGTGACTAAAAGGATGTGAAGGATCTATAAATTCTTTTCCAGATGCAAGTTGACTAACATCATCATTAAATACATCAAGTTCTAGTTGATTCATCTCGATAAGCTTCTCTATCTTGTTTTTGGTATTGGTGAGATCGGTGTGCCGGTTTACCAAAAAAATAAAAGCTACTATGCCAATTAAGATACTGCCAATAATAATTTGAGTGTTGGGGTATCCAAAGTAAACACATGCAACAATTGCCAAAAAAACCAATAATCGTATCGTACTAGAGACAGCTAATTGCTTTTTCGCCTTTTTAAGCGATATCGTATGTAGAGATTTTTGTTCTCTGTAAAATTCTTTAGGATTGTTCATTTTGTATTCCTGAGATAAATTCCTTTTTTTTGGGGACAAGGTTAGAATGAGGATTTTCAAACAACACTCTAGCCCTAATCTTCTGCCCAAAGGGATAGGAAACCTTAATTCGTAATTAATTTAATCAATTAAAGACTTTCTAATTCTTGTTTCAGTTTTTTTGTAAGGCTATTTACGACCAAACTATAAGAATGATCTATTAGCTCACATAGTGTATTAGTAGACAAACTACCAGAAAAGTTAACAGTATTCCAATGTTTTTTACTCATATGGTATCCTGGGGTAATTTCTGGGTGATATTCGAGTAGTTCAATAGCTCGATCGGGGTCACATTTCAGATTAACACTAATCGGAATTCTATCAAGTCCGGTTAAGGCAAACATCTTACCCATTACCTTAAAAACCAAAGTAGTCTCGTTAAAAGGAAATTCTTCGGTCACTCCTTTTTTTGCCAAACAGTAGTCTCTAAATGCTTCTACATTCATTTTCTGTTATTTTATGACTTTTTCCATCATTCGAGAAGGATTTTCAATTACATCAAATCCAAATGATCTATAAAGTTTGTGTGCATCATTTGTAATTAACATCCACCTTTTGATTCGTTGCAGATCTTGATGTTCCATGATAGTTTTCATCAATTGTTTTGAGAATCCTTTTCCTCTGTGTTCTTCTATGATGAACACATCCATCAGATATGCAAAAACAGTGTAATCGGTTAAAACTCTGGCAAACCCAACCTGTTTGTTGGCGAGATAGACTCCAAAATTGAGGCAACGATTTATACTTATCTGCACTTCTTCTTTGGTTCTACCCTCTGCCCAATAAGATCGAGTTAAGAATCCATGAATAAAATCAATATCCAACTTTTCTTTTTCAGTTGAAATTAACAAGCTCATTATTCTTCTAACTGTTTTGATTGATCATTATTCTTCTCGAGTTCCAGAGCAGAATAGTCTAGTTTCCAGCCAATCGAGCCAGCAAGGGTTTCCATAAGCGATATGGCGGCTAGTGCTTCCTGTTTGGAAGACTCCATTAAACCACTTTGTGGGATTTTATCTTTAATAAATTTTTTAGCCTCTTGACTTATTTCTGTCATATCTCCCGAAGTAAATGGATTCAACCATCCTTCTTGCATATCATAGAATTTAAAATCGGTATCAATCGTTAAAAGTTTAGGTTGTGGAAACTTTGAAATAACTATTCGCTTAGTTTTAGTATCACTCTCTAATTTAACTTGAGATAAATCGAAACCAACATAGGCTTTTGCGTCTATAAGAATCAGGGCTTTTTTTCGACCAATAAGTTGCTTGAAAAATTTATCTTTTACACTTTCGTAGTGATAAATTTCGGCAAAATCACCTTCTACTGTCACCAGTTTACAAACACTCTTAATCTTTTCCATCAATACGGTAGATTGTGTTTTGACAGCAGATTTTCTTTTAGCTGCATTAAATCTGGTAAAGACGAAATACGCAAGGATAGCCCCACTCAAAAGTCCTATAAATAATAGCTCCATTGTGCAAATATATATATTATGTTAATTAATAACAGGATATAAGATAGGTTTACTGGGGGTGGCATCATTCTCAAAAGAAGCTATCTGTAGGTTAAGAAGATAAATTCCGTCTTTTATTTCATCTTGAACATAAATTAGCTCTGTAATAGTGGCTCGATTACGAGGTGCTTCGGGATAGTTCCAGAAGGCTTTATGGGCTAATAATCTACCTTCATCTTTTTCCTTATCTACAGAAGGAAGATCAATCAGCAAATGTTCAATTCCAGATTCTCTAATATGTATAGCAGCTTCTTGGGATATATATGGCCAATTGGTATGAGAATATTGTTTGTTAATTTTATCTTTTGAATTGGGCAATGTTCTGATGATTAAAGCTTCAATATTGGCAGAATTTATAGCGTTTTTAATAGGATCTTCATTAATTACAAAATCCTCTCCCTTTTGTTCTGGAATAACGGTTATAACTTTAGCCAGGAAGAAAAACTGCTTCAATACATTATTAATACTATAAAATTCCCTGGTAATATGGCCTATACACTCTGTATGTGTCCCGTGACCATGCGGGTTAAAACTAATGGTATTAAAATTGGTAGAAGCACCTTCAGACACTTTGCCAATCCAATCACCATCTTTTACAGGCTCTATTTTGGGTGCAGCAATATACCATGCATTTACATTTTCTTTTGATGCTTTTAAAGGAATAGAAATGTCCAAAGGCTTCGAAAGATCAACTTTGAAAGATTGATTTTTGTGTTCTATAGTTGTAATCATATACTACTATGTTTTTTTTTGATGACCATAAAAAGATAATCGCCTTTGGTGTTTTCGTGTTTTTTGATGATATTATTAATTTCTCCAGATGCGATATCTTCTTGCAATGTTGTTAATCCTCTTTGTACTTCGATTTCATTAGATAGAGAAGAGAATGATGATATCCCGTCTCTTACGCTAGGGTCGAGATATAGCTTTGGATGGTGTTTGCCAGAATACAAAAAAAGATCTTGTAAATCTGGTTGAATAAAATACTTTTCGATATACTCAATTTTTAAATTATTTGCTTCTAAATTAGATTCGATAAGATCGTATGCCGGCATTTGTGATATAGAATCCAATAACATTTTTGGAAAATAATGGTTAAGCCAATATCCTTGCATTTGATTTGGAGTGGCGGTAAATATTACAATTTTTCCTTTGGGCTTAAGTATCCTGTTTAATTCTGAGAAACCTTGATTAAGATCTTGCCAGTGATGTAGTGTAAGACTTGCAATGATGCCATCTATACTTTCTGAAGGAAGGTCAATATGCTCTGCTTTTCCAATGCTCCAGGTAATAGAGCTGTTTTGGTTTTTTGCTTTCTCAAGCATTTCTCTTGAAGGATCAATTCCTATAAACCGATATCCTTTTTTAGCAAATTCTGAAGTATAATTACCAGTGCCACATCCAATATCAAGATAGATTCCTTCAAAATCAGGAGAAAGAAGTTTTAATAATTCATCAAAAAGATAAGGATCAGCTTTGCGGGTAGTGTTATAATTTGTGCCGATAATATCATACTTTTCTTGCATTGCCTCTAGGTTTGATAATTATCCTAAATTTAATAAGAAAAGATCACTTGCAATACCATCACTTAAAAACTTTCCTTTTTTGGTTACTAACAAAATATCTCCATCGAGGAATAACAAATGTTCTTCAATATGTTTTTGAGCTTGCTCTAAAAGGTATTTTTCATATGTTTTTCCAAACTCTTTTACTACCTTTTTAAGCGAAACGCCCCAGACGGTTCTCAAGCCTGTCATTATATACTCGTTGTATCGATCTGTAGTATTTAGATCTTCTACTTCCCGCAAAAGTTGGTTTAGTTCTAAAGCCTTGATATATTTTGTGTTATTATTAACATTCCAGCTTCGTTGTTTCCCATTATAAGAATGTGCCGAGGGGCCAATACCTAAGTATGATTTTCCTTGCCAGTAAGCTGTATTGTTTTTACTAAAATATCCCGGTTTACCAAAATTAGACAGTTCATATTGTGTAAACCCACCATTTTCTAAAGTTTCAACCAAAACTTCAAAATGTTGCTGAGCCAGATCTTCATCAACAGGAGGAATTATTCCTTTTTGGATCAATTTGGGTAATGCTGTATTAGGTTCAACCGTTAGTGCATAACATGAAATATGAGGAACTCCAAAACCTAGTGCCAGTTCAATATTCTTTTTCCAACGTGCTATAGACATTTTTGGGATCCCATAAATCAAGTCAATCGATATGTTATCAAAGTATTGGGTTGCAATAGATAAACAATCCATAGCTTCTTTGGCATTATGAGCCCGGTTCATGATGGTAAGATCTTCCTCAAAAAAAGATTGAATACCAATGCTTAGGCGATTTATACTACTTTGCGCCAGGGTTATTATTTTTTCTTCTGTGAGATCATCGGGGTTAGCTTCAACAGTAATTTCAGGGGACGAGGAGACCAAAAAATGTTCATAAATAACATCGATTATGGACTGTAAATCTGCGGTTGATACAACAGTTGGAGTACCTCCTCCAAAATAGATGGTTTCGATAGGTTTATCATCAATTTCAGACTGTCTTAGTTTGATTTCTTTTTGTATAGCACCAATCATTTCATCCTTTTTTTTCATCGAGGTCGAAAAATGAAAATCACAATAGTGACAGGCTTGCTTGCAAAAGGGGATATGGATGTAAATTCCAGCCCCTCCCTGCCTCCCCAAAGGGGAGGAGTTGATTAATTTCATATTCATGACATATTTAGTTCCCCTTCTGGGGGCTAGGGGGCTTCTTTATTCTTTTCTCGTTCTGTTTTACAAAAGCCGACCATCCTGTATAGTTTTTCCCTACTATGTTGGCTCGGCCCATATTGTAAAAATGGCAAACTGCGGCAGCCAATCCATCGGTAGAGTCCAGGTTTTTAGGCAATGTTTTAAGTTGTAACAGGCTTTGTAGCATTTTGGCAACTTGCTCTTTGCTTGCGTTACCATTACCGGTAATAGCCATTTTGATTTTTTTAGGAGAATATTCTGTGATAGGAACTTCTCGACTCAATCCAGCGGCCATAGCTACTCCCTGGGCTCTTCCTAACTTGAGCATAGATTGTACATTTTTACCAAAAAAAGGAGCTTCAATAGCAATTTCATCGGGATGATAGGTATCTATTAACTCTATAGTACGTTCAAAAATGAGCTTTAATTTAAGATAGTGGTCATCATATTTACTTAGCTGTAGTTCGTTTAGCTGCAAAAAGGTCATTTTTTTTTGTTGAACTTTAATAAGTCCAAACCCCATAATGGTGGTCCCGGGATCAATACCTAATATAATTTTTTCGTTACTCAAGACAGGAAATATGTTTTGTATGCTACAAAGCTACACATTTCATATGAAGCAATAGATTTAATCAATACGAATTACCAAGGGAAGTTGATAACGAGCTGTAACCGGAGTGCCACGCGTATGTGCAGGTTCTACTTCTGGAAGTGTGTTAATACCTTCTTCAAGAAGATCCTTTAAATTTGGAATCTGAGAAGCAATAGGATCGGGAAGCTCAAAATCTTCTATAATAATCTGACTTTTTTTAGTAATTAATAACGGAATCCATATGGTATCGCTGACAGATGTATTGATATTGATCTTTTGCTTTGACAGATAGTCATAAAAATATTTGATAATTGTTTGCTGAAAGCATTGCTCAAGCTCTTCTTCAGATTTTTCTTCGCAAATTTCGAATAAAGGAGGTTGCTCTACTTCATTCCAGCTAAGTTTATCGAGCCCTTCTTTAATAATCTCTTCTTTATGTTCTTTTTTTAGAACAAAATTATCACAAGAATACAGCGTAAATATTATTATACAGATATACCAGAGTTTTTTAACCATTATCAGTTTCAGGTTGATAGGGGCAAACTACATAAAATATTTAAGAGAATAAAGGGTTAATTGCCTTTACTGCTATTGGCTGTTTCTTCTTCAAGTTGAGCAATTCTTTTTTTCAATAACCTGATTGAAATATTTCGCATTTTTATTTTTACCAATTTTTTTTAGATATTCTTGATGGTAGGGGAGCTTAATTTTTGGGATTTTTAAAATATGCTTTACAAATACTAGCAACATTTTCTGAAGAGATTGCGATTACTCTTTCAAGTCGCGTAACATATACCTCAGATGATTAAGTTTTAAAGGCGTCTATTTTGATGAATGGAAGTAGCAAAGAAAAGATAGGTGTAGAAAGTAGGTACCATCTATTCCAGTTAAAGAATGTGTCTTTTTTGTGAAATGTATCGTATAAAACCAAAAAAAGTATCTGAAAAACTAGAGTTTGTAAGATATAATAGAGCATAAGTATTATTTTTCTTTATCGAGTTCTTTTAGAATTTCTTCGAGATCCTTAATATCCATATCATTCTTTTTTACAAAGAAGGACACCATGTTTCTAAACGATCCATTAAAATAATTATTCATCAATTTCTGGAGGGATTGACTGCTATACTCTTCTTTTTCTATAATAGGGAAGTAGATATATCCTTTTCCTTTTTTTCGATGAGAAACAAATTTCTTATTCTCGAGAATTCTAATAATAGTAGACACAGTGTTATAAGCAGGTTTGGGGCTAGACATCTTTTCTATAATAGAGGCCACGTTAGCTTCTTGTAGCTCCCATAATAATTGCATTACTTCTTCTTCAGCTTTGGTGAGTTGTTTCATAACATTATGAACTAATTTTTTAGTTCTAAGAAACAAATATAACTAATTTTTTAGTTGAAAAATGTAGAGGATTTATAGGAACAGGTCATCCAAAAATAGTTGCCATTTTCAGAAACATTCGTTTTTTTGTACAATATCAGAGATGTATTTTGATCATTGGGAGATGGTCAATTCCCAGTAAGCTTTTCTTCTGATTTAATTTCAATTTCTGTTTTATTTACATTAAATACTATAGGAAGAGTAAATACATCTTCTCGAATAGTGACAGTATTTGATTTTTGAGAAGACAGAATTAACTTCGGAAAAGATTCTAATACTCTCACGGCTTCTACTTCCAGTGAGAATGCAGTTGATTTAGTCTGTATATCGATGATCTTTCCTGTATGGCCTATTTTGAATCGTGTATACACACGATTAGGTCCCTGTTTTGCATCAGAAGAAATTGCTGCGATATCATAATTTGCATTTACAAAAGATTGTATCTCTTTAATAATACAGTCTTTTCTTAGGCGTTCATTAGAAGTATTTTTACATTTTTGAGTAGTAAAATAATTACTTTGCGAAAATGCAAGAGAATAGGACATAAGCGTTATAATTAGTAATAAAAAAGATTTCATCATTTCGGGGTAGCTTTATATCAAATTTTGGACTATTATTTGACTATTTTTAAATAGGTGTAAAAAAAATAATTTTTAATTTATTTAAGTGCTACTGTATGTTAAGAATCAGTCGGGATGGTTTAAAATAATAATGACGTAACAAACCAGAAACATTTTCGTCATATAAATAAAAAATATGGATATAGCGTTGGTTATTATTGGCCTGCTTTTTTGCATGCTGGGAATTATCGGAAGTTTCTTACCTGTACTGCCTGGACCTTTCACCTCTTGGATTGGATTATTAATACTTCATTTTACTAACGCTGTTCCGAAAAACTGGACTTTTTTAGGGATCACCCTTGGGATTTCGATTTTGGTTTGGGTACTTGATTACATTGTTCCTGCTTTAGGCACAAAAAAGTTTGGAGGGACAAAGTATGGTATGGTTGGTAGTTCCTTAGGCCTTATAGTCGGGATACTTTTTTTAGGGCCTTTTGGGATTATTATCGGTCCGTTTGCAGGAGCATTTATTGGGGAATTTATTAGAGATAGTAGCGAAACCTCTAAAGCTTTAAAAGCAGCTTTTGGTTCTTTTATTGGCTTTCTGGCTGGTACATTTATTAAATTTATTGTGTCAATAGCCTTTTTGATTTTGTTTATTCAAGAAATCTGGGATCACTGGGGAGAGTTATTTTAAAGACAGCGTTCTGCTAAAATTAAAAAAAGCCTCTCCAAAATTTATATGGAAAAGCTTCTCATCGGTTTACTACTAAACCACTCACGCAGAGCGTGAGACAACACAACGTTTTTAATTGCCAAAAAAAGCTTCAATGTTGGTTGAAGCTTTTCACAATTTTGCGGTCTGGACGGGACTCGAACCTTGCTTAGCGAGCCCAGCCGCTGCGGCATTTCTGCCAAATATTTTCTTGAACGTTGACGATTTGTGAACTTTTATCCGTGGATTATAGTTCTCTTTGTTTCGTCTGGGGCAAAAATAGCAATTCTATTCAAATAATAATATATTTTATGAATTAAAAATATTATTATTTACTTATAAGATATTGCCCTGATTTTCAGAATAAAAGCCTTGTACTTTATCCAGCAGTTACTCGTTTTAAATAGAATTTTCGTCCTACTGAACATTAAAAATGGTTCATTATATCTTATTAGGGGATTAAATTAAGTACGCTTAAGTAATTTAGAAAATTCGATAAATTCTGAAAAAATCCCTCAAAATAGTATTATTTGAGGGATTAGATTCAAGTGCCATTATAACGGGCTAAAACTCGTAGCTCATGGTCGCCCCGTAAAAACGAGGACTGCCTAATAAAAATACACCTGTTGCCCAAGTACGATATTTTCTTTCGGTCAAGTTTCTTGCCCAAAAAGCCAATTCAAAATTTTTGTATTTTCCGCCAATACGTGCATTGTAAAGATTATAAGGTGATTGTCGCACTTCATTGTCGAAATTAAAAAAGTGTTCGCCAGTATATCTATGTTCACCACGTATAAAAGTAGAGAAATCCTTGCTAAACTCTTTGGTGTATTGAACTGCAGCAAAACTCGCAAACGGTGGATTGAACAAAGGTTTATTGCCCGACAAATCCTGATTTTCCCCTGCGATGGCAACTGTTAAATCTTTATATTCAGCATCACTTAAACTCGCATTCCATATAAGTTGCAATCCTTTTACGGGAAGAGTTTCCAACTCAATTTCTGCACCAAGATTCTCTATATTTCCCGTATTACGTGTCAAGAAAAAAGCATCTTCTATTACCGTAACTTGTTGGTCTCGTTGTTGTAGAAAAAATCCTGTAACATTAAATTTCAGGCGATTATCAAAAAATGTATTCTTGATGCCAATTTCATAATTGTTCGAATATTCTGGTTCAAAAGGCACATCAGCTTCGTTTGGTGCATTTGTATTCAATCCACCAGGCCTGAAGCCTCTAGCATATTGCGCATATAAAATCGTGTTGTCAGTGGGCTTATAATTCAAGATAAATTTTGGTGTAAAGGCTTCAAAAGTACTTTCAAAATTCTTGAATGGTTGTGTCAGCGTCACATTTCCATCTATATCTATGCTACGCAGTTCCTGAAGCAATTTTCGTTCTTCAATATCATAGCGAAGTCCAAGTGTAGCTTCCAATTTTTCATTGAAAGTATAGTTGCCTTGTCCATAAAAGGCAATTCCTTTGTTGTCAAAACGATTTTCGTTTTCGGCTCGGGTTTCACCATCATCCGAAAACGTAATGAAAGCATTATCCCGTGTTCCGTTTGGGGCGATAAATGTAAAACTACCAAGTGTCCAGTTAAACGGGGAATTTGAACTTTGTTTGGATGAAAAACGAAGTTCTTGCGTGAACGTTTTGATGTCAAAATCATTTTGAGCTGCTCGCGAATTGGCAGCACTAAAATCGACGTCCAACAATTCTGGAAAACCACGCTCATAACTTTGATAGGCAGTAATAGATTGAACATCAAAAGCATTTGCTTCATAATTTATCTTTACAGATGCGCTATGATTGTTACGCAATTCAATATTCCTACGGTCTCGTTCTACAGTATAAGTTTCAGCAAAAAGAAGACTATCAGAACGCACCCAGGGATAACTTCCGTAGTCTTCGTTTCGTTCAAAACGACTGTTGAAAGTAAAATTCAATTTATCATTTGCCAGATAGCGAACATTCAATCCACCTGAAATACTCTGCGGTCTGTCAAAATCGTCACCTGTTACGGTGTTTTGATACACCCCTTCACGTTGGTCAAATTGCGCGGTTACCCCGGCAAATAACTTGTCTTTTATTATTGGTGCGCTATAACTGGCTTGGTAGCGTTGTTGTTCATAGTTTCCGTAGCTTGCCGAAATGCGACCTTCCGGTTTATTTGTAGGTTGCTTGGTTTTAATATTTATAACACCACCAAAAGCATTTCGTCCATATAGTGTTCCTTGTGGTCCACGCAGAACTTCAATATTTTCTACATTGTTGAACGTAAGTGGAACGGCGAATCCTTCAAACTGATACACACCATCCACATATGTTGCCACAGCTGTCTGTGAATGTAGTCCCATAACACCACGAATATTGATAAAGAGTGAACTTGTGCTTCCACCGTGTTCTGTTGTCAATAAAGATGGTGCCAATGCCGTTATATCACTAAATGACCACGAACGGGTCTGTTTTAAATCTTCGGCATCTAGAACGGTTGCTGCAATGGGTGTGCGTTGTAATATAGTTTCCCTTTTTTCTGCCGTTACTACAACTTGGCTTAAGGCTTCAGATTTCTCTTTTAAGATTATATCTATCGTTTTAACCTCATTTTGAGATAGTGTTATCGATTTTACGATTGTTGCATAGCCCAAAAAGCTATAAGAAATTTGATAGTTTCCAGCTTTACAGTTCAGTCTGTAGTTACCATCTTTGTTGGTCATTGTGCCTTTATTCGTGTTTAATAATTGCACATTGGCATAGGCGATGGGTTCACCTTTTGCATCGGTCAGATTACCCTGAATAGTTTGGGCACTGACCAATGTACTGACAAGAGAAAATGCCAGCACAGTAATAAGTTTTATCATTTTTTTTGATTTTAGTACATACTCGTATTGAGCCGCTATTAGGGCTCTTATTCTTTAATAAAAAGTTGTACTAACTACGTGGTGGTGGAAGCGCAATACCTAACGAAGGTTGTTGGTATTTCACTGTTGCGAAAGCGAATTTGGAAGGTGTTTTTTGGATTGTGATTCTTTGCAAGTTGAAGCTATAGTCCTGAAAGAACACTACTATAAATGTTTCAATCATTATGAACGCTGTCGGCCGTTCCTTCTTTGAAGTATCTTGAGACAGTGCAAGCGTTTTCATCAAATGACACTGACCGTTGCATTGTAATTTTGGACGTTCTTTGTTCACACAATATTTCTCAATTATCTCGTCAATATTGAGTTTATAATAACCGTAATACCCTATTTGAAAAATGGGATTTGCCGTTAGGCAAAGAAAGAATACTATGGGAATTATTTTTTTCAGAATAAATCAAGCTTTACGATTTACTAATAAAGTCTACTACAAAATTAGGGATGTTTATTGTGTTGTAGGTGGAAATAAATCACAATTTTTTTTAAAACATACTAATTAGTATGTTTTTAATATATTTGCATAAATTCTGGTTAACTATGAAGGCAAGAAACCTAATTATTATCGTTGTCTTTCTATTAAGTATATTTTATATGGCTTATCGAATATTTCGAAATGCAAACATAGACAAGGAAATAAATTCCCAACTAGTCGAAAACACCGTTTTACTTGATGTGCGCACAGCTTGGGAATACAATAGAGGCAATCTTCCCAATTCTTTGAACATAAAAATGTCCGACCTTAGAACAGTTAATATTCCATTTGACAAGGATAGAGTTGTTATTACATATTGCTCTCACGGAATGCGAAGTATTAAAGCCAAGGGCATTTTAAAGAAACGTGGCTTCACAAATGTTTATAACGGGGGTTCTATTGATGATTTAGAACCTTATTTTAAGATTGATAAAAATAACTAGATTATACTTTAAATGTCAAAAGCAGATAACACCCGGATGAGTATCTTGAAAAAGGCATTGCCTTTGGTTTATAAGAATGGCTACCAAGCAACCAGCATTGATGATATTATTGCAACGACACAAGTGACCAAAGGTGCACTCTATTATCATTTCAAAAACAAAGATGAAATGGGATTGGCAATTATAAAAGATGTGATGTATCCCGCAATGCGAACTTTGCTGGTTAAGCCATTATTAGATTCGCAAAATCCACAAAGTGAAATCTATCAAATGATGGAAAAGGTTTTGATGGATAACACTTTTTTTGACATTAAATATGGATGTCCAGCAGTTAATCTCATTGATGAAATGTCGCCACTAAATAGTGACTTTGCCAATGTGCTGACCAAGCTCTTTAAGGAATGGAAAAATGCTATGGTTGATTGTTTAAAAGAGGGAAAAAAAGCAAATACCGTAAAACCTAATTTGAATAGTGAACAAGTAGCCATTTTTGTTTTGTCTGGATATTCGGGCATACGCAACCTAGGAAAAATACTGGGTAAATCCAGTTACACAGAATATTTGAAAGAACTAAAAAATTACTTAACAACTTTAAACTAAATTTTTTTATTATAAAACATACTAATTAGTATGTTTTTAAAATTAACTTTTTAATATGTATCAATTTTTATTACCCCTGCATTCTGTATTCAGATGGCTTGTTTTAATTTGCTTGTTATATTCCATTTATTTGTCCTTCAAAGGAAAAACAGGACAGTTGACTTTTAGTAACAGAATAAATCATACACGGCATTGGACAGCTACCATTGCTCACATTCAGTTAATCATTGGCATTCTACTCTACACCAAAAGTCCAATAGTTCAAAACTTTCTTAAGAACGGATTTGAAGGATGGGATGACGGTACATTTTACGGGCTGTTACATATTGCTCTAATGCTTGTGGCTATTATAATTATCACGTTAGGCTCGGCAAAAGCAAAAAGAAAAGATACGGATTTAGAAAAATTTCGAACGATGTTCAATTATTTTTCTATCGGATTGCTATTAATCTTTATTGCCATTCCCTGGCCATTTTCGCCCTTGGCCAATCGTCCTTATATAAGACCTTTTTAGAGATTACATTATGAAAAATTACTTTAAGACGCCCGTAGGTCGATTGAGAATTGTGGCAATACTCGAAGGCATTTCGTTACTGATTCTTATATTCATCGGCTTGCCTTTTAAATATATATTGGATATTCCAGAAGTCGTTAAAACTATTGGTCCAATTCACGGTGCCTTTTTTCTATTGTATGTTTTTTTGACATTAAGTGTGGCAACTGAATATAGTTGGAAAGGAAAAATCATATCAAAGGTTCTTTTAGCTTGTTTTGTTCCTTTTGGGACTTTCTATGTGGACAGGAACATATTGAAACCCATTTACGAAAACAAATAATATGGATAGAACCGAGTTTTATTTGTTCAAAACAAGTGTTAACACTCATATTGAAATCAATGAATTGACACCGTATTTGAAAGAAACGATTATATCTGGCGAGTGGCATTTTGACCTAGATGATGTTGATAACGTATTTTGCCTTTACTGCGAATCGCAAATAAAAGAATGCGTCGAGCAGTTATTTCGGGAAAAAGGATTTTCGATTGAAGAACTGAATTATTTGGATAATGAAATGCAAATTATGAAAACCTTGAGATAGAATTTAGTTCAATCAATGTTACACAAACTTAATTTCGTAAAACACAATTATACAGTATCATAAGGTCTATTGTTTAAGTAAAAAGTAGTATTTATAAACCCACTCAGCCTATTCACCTACATTCCGCGAAAAGCTACATTTCGGGAAAAGAGCTTCGCTACACAAGTCTTGGACACAATCCCCAATTTCAGCTTTCCATTCCGTTAATCCTTTCCAATAAATAGAGAAGCAACAAAATATTCCCAAGTCAAAATCTACAGAACTTCTATTAAATTTCACCACTCACATACTTATTTAGTGAGCTACAAGTATTCAACATACTTTGCGCCACAAATACGTAAACTATGAAAACTAAAATGATGCTTACCCTTTGTGTATTGCTTATTGCAATCGGCACAAAAGCACAAAAGCAAGTCGTTTCAATAGAGGGTGAGATTGAATCAATTCTATTAAAACCTCAAATGGAAAGGGTTTCAAAACTAAACGAGTTATTGGCTCGTATTCCGACTCAATTGAAAGATGTTAATGCAACAACTAAAAATTATTGGGTTTCCTACACGCACTATAAGATTGGACTTTATCATTTAGCCTCTGATAAAGAACAGGCAAATAAAAGTTTTGAGAAAGCGCTCAAAACACTTCAGGCAATAGAAGAACCTAACAGCGAAAACTTAGCATTGGAAGGAACAATAACAAGTACACAAATCAGTGTACAAAGCGATAAGGCTTGGTCTTTATCACAGAAAGCAAGTAAAAAATTTCAACAGTCTCTTGAATTAAACGCAAAAAATCCGAGAACACATTTAGGCTTGGGGAAAAGTGATTTTTATAAGCCATCTGAGTATGGTGGAGGCGAAAAGGTCGATGCACATTTAAAAAAAGCACTTCAATATTACAAAGAAGAAGAATTGAATAAAAAAGCGCCTTCGTGGGGAAAAGACGAAGTGTATTATTTTTTATCTGCTTTCTATTCAAGAGAGCAGAGTTTTAGAGATGCAAAATTTTATAACAGTTTGGGGTTAAAGGAATTTCCAAAAAACGAATTACTATTGGCGCAGAAAGAACAACTTAATTAATAAAAATGACTCGTACATTATTTATTTTGTTGTTGCTGCCCACATTGGTTTTCAGTCAAGAAATACTAATAAGCGGTAGTGTTTCAGATGGTAATAGACCAATAGAACTTGCTAATATTTATATTGAGCAGTCATTGGAGGGAACGTCATCAGATGTAGATGGAAAATTCAGTTTATCTACGGACTTAAAGGGACAAGTAACTATAATTATCAGTAGTATAGGCTTCGAGACGCTAGAAAAAATCGTAAATATTGAAACTCAAGACGTTTATCTAAATATTATTTTGAAAGAAGGTAATGCTCTTGACGAAGTTGTATTATCCGCAGGTACGTTTGAGGCTAGAGAAAAAAAAACGTCGACTATTCTTCGGCCGCTTGATATTGTTAGAAACCCAGCTGCGGGTGCCGATATCTTTTCAGCACTACAAACACTTCCAGGTGTTAGTACTGTCGGAGACCAAACGGGAATATTCGTAAGAGGCGGACAAGCTAGCGAGACCAAAACTTTTATAGATGGGGCTCTTGTAACAAATCCTTTTTTCAGTAGTGTACCAGAAATTCCCGCTAGAGGCCGATTCAATCCTTTTTTGTTTCAAGGTACAGTGTTTAATACGGGAGGGTATTCCGCAGAATATGGGCAAGCATTATCTTCGATTATTCTTTTAGATACTAAAGATTTACCAACAAACGACATACTCACTTTCGATATAAATATTGCTGGTCTAGGCGGCTCTATTACAAAGAAATTATCAGAAAGCACCTCAATTTCCGGTAATCTTAGTTACACAAATCTAGCACCTTTAATCGAAATTGTACCTCAAAACAGAGAATGGAATACAGCCCCAAATAATATCCAAGGTATATTGTTTTTAAAACACAAAAATAAGAATGAGGGTATTTTCAAAAATTATATCCAATACCAAAAAGGTAATATCGGTCTCAGTTTAGTCAATCCTTCAAACGAGACAGATAATCAAGACATAGACAACACGAACCAGAATTTATTCATTAATAATTCGTTCGAAGGGTATATTGGTAATAATTGGAAAACGCGCGCGGTAGCGTCATTTAGTTATGACGAGGACAGAACAGGATTAGGGGATGATAACTTTAGTTCTGAAGAATTTTTGGCGCAAACAAGGTTGACTATAAGGAAACGAATTAATTCAGGTTTTAGAATAAAAATGGGAGGCGAAATTATTGCCTCAGATGGTACGTACTCTTTTAATGACCTTTCTTCAAACGTACAGAATGTAATTTCAGCTCTGTATGTAGAGTCGGATTTACGACTAAGCAAAACGATTAATGGTAGGATAGGTTTACGAGGAGAATACAGTTCTATCTTGGACGCTTGGAATGTAGTGCCAAGGATTTCCTTGTCTAAAAAAATCAGTAAATCATCTTCTGTCTCTTTAGCCTATGGTGACTTTAGACAAGTGCCAGAATCAGAAATATTGAGAGAGCAAGCGGAAAATCTTAATTTTGAAGGTTCGCAACATCTGATATTAAATTATCAATTAAAGTCCGAAGGATATACTTTTAGAATTGAAGGCTATCTTAAAGATTATACATCCTTAATTAGGGAAATTCCTGAAGGTACTTTTGAAAATACAGGCTTTGGTTTTGCCAGAGGTATTGATGTGTTCTGGAAAGATGAAAAAACAATACCAAATTTATCCTACTGGATTTCGTATTCGTTTTTAGATTCCAAGAGACTGTTTAGAGATTTTCCTACTGAGGCTACACCAACATTTGTGGCAACACATACGGGTAACTTTATAGCTAATTACAAAATTGGAGAACGAACAACATTAGGTGCCTCGTATACCTATAGCTCGGGTCGTCCCTATTTAAATCCAAATAACTCAACGTTTTTAGGAGATAGGACACCAGAGTTTCATAACATCAATTTTAATGGAAGTCTTTTAAGCGATATATTTGGAGACCTTACGGTTTTCTATGCGTCCCTGAGAAACCCTTTGAGTTTTCAACAGGTTTTCAGCTACCGATATTCAGATGATGGGGCATCTCGTATAGCGGTTAATCCGGCAAGTGATTGGTCATTCTTTTTAGGTATGGTCATAAATATTAATTAGCGTATTTGTTGTAATGAAAAAAGAAGTTGTTTATCATATTATTTTTTGGATTCTATATCTACTGCTTTGGAGTGCGCAAGACTATGTTTATTTTAATGACTATACTGCGGTTCTTTTGAGGAATGCTATTACGATACCGTCCCTACTAGCCATAGCGTACATAAATGTTTACGTATTACTTCCAAAATTTCTGTTTAAAAAGAAGTACCACCTCTATTTAGGCTTCTTGCTGGTAAGTATTCTTCTAACAACATTTACCTACGCTTTAAACCACTATGCTTACTTTACTTATTTTATCACAAATAAAAGTATGGGCGATTTCTTTATGTCCACCCAAGGTATGCTTGCTTTGCTTACTGAAATTCTGGTATTAGTAGGGTTTTCTATGTCTATATTTTTGTTGAGGGAACGCTATTACAAGGAAAAAATATTAGAAGAAATTCAGAAAAAAAAGCTGGAAATAGAACTAAAGTCTTTAAAAGAGCAGATGAATCCGCATTTTTTGTTTAATAGTTTAAACAGTATTTATATGATGCTAGATAAAGATTTGGATAAAGGAAAAGAAATGTTATTGCGCTTCTCAGATATGCTTAGTCATCAGATATATGAAGTTTCGCAAGACTTAATACCATTAGAAAAGGAAATTGAACACCTCAAAAATTATATCGGAATTGAGTCTATACGTCATAATAACTTGGCAACTATTGAAACTGATATTATGGAATATAAAGGAGGGCTTAAAATCTCACCAATGATTTTGTTGTCTCTTATAGAGAATGCTTTTAAGCATAGTTTAGATAACGAACCCTATCAAATCAATATTAAATTGAGTTTAAATTCTGAAAATCATTTAATTTTAGAGACAGAAAACAGTATTGCCAACAAAAGTAAGAATGATTCATCTGGTATTGGATTGGCTAATGTAAAGCGACGCCTATCCCTTATTTATCCAGAAAAACACGAGTTAGAACTGAAAAAGGAAAAAGCTCGGTTCAAAGTAATTTTAAAAATAACCTTAGATGATTAGTTGTATTGTCGTAGATGATGAACCCTTGGCTCTAGAAGGTCTAGAAAAATATATTAAGCAAACACCTTTTCTTGAGCTAGTCGGTGCATTCAATTCTTCAAAAGAGGCACTTACCTTTTTAGAACAGAACAAGGTAGATTTAATGTTATTGGATATTCAGATGCCTGGAATGACGGGCATAGAACTGCTAAAATCTCTTAACAATCCGCCAAAAGTAATTTTTACTACAGCATACAGAGAGTATGCCTTTGAAGGGTTTCAATTAGATGCTGTCGACTATTTATTAAAACCCATAGATTATAACCGTTTTCTCAAATCAATACATAAAGTTTTGACTCAAAACGATAAAGATAGCAACGAAGAATCTATTTTTATAAAATGTGATGGAGTCATTACCAGAGTCATAATTTCAGATATTTTATATGCTGAAACTGCTAAAGACTATGTTTTTATTTACACAGAAAAAGAGCGGTATATGTCGCTTTTTTCTTTAAAACAATTAGAATCATTCTTGCCCTCAAATCAGTTTTACCGGGTACACCGCTCTTTTTTAGCAAACCTAAGTAAAGTTGAAAAAATAGAAGGAAACCTACTTCATATTGGACCTTTTAAAATCTCTTGTAGTAGAAATGTTAAAGAAGTCGTTACATCTATAATAGTAGGGAATCGATTTATACAAAGAAATTCTACTGATGAATAATACTGGTTTTTAGCAATTTGGTCTTAATTTCTATATATTAAAATAATACTATTTCTTTACTAAATATTCATTCGGCCCATTCCCCTACATTCTGCGAAAAGCTTCATTTTGGAAGAAAGTACTTCACTAAACAAGTCTTGGACACAATCCCCAATTTAATTTTCCATTCCGTTAACCCTTTTCGTCCCGATAACTATCGGGACGAAAAGGAACACTACATTCCTGAGCCAAAAACGTTAATCAAGTGAGCAATATTAAATTAATATGTTGAAAAAGTTAATTACATCCATTAAAATAATGGGAATAAAATTATCTTTATTGAGCAAATTACGAGTTAGGAATAATTAAAAAAACATTTGAAATTAAAATGAAAAGACCTGATTTTGAAAACATTAAATCCGGAACTGAATTTAATAGATGGTATTGGCTGAAAGAGGAAATGGTTGTAATCTGCAAAAAGTCGCACTTACCATCGAATGGTCGAAAATTTGAACTTCGAGATAGAATTATGTTTGCCTTGGATAATAATGGTAAAATCAAACCAAAGCCAAACAAGGTAAAAACTAAGTCTAAATTCAACTGGGCGAAATCAGAATTGACTTTAAAAACAAAAATTACGGACAATGTATCTTTTGGACCTAACTTCAGAAGATTTATGAAAAGTCAAATCGTAAATAGTTTTTCCTGCAATAGTGACTTTATGGTTTGGGTAAAAGCTAATGAAGGAAAAACATTGGAAAATGCAATCCAAAAGTATTACCAACTCGAAAAACGAAAGGAAAATCCAGAATTTAAACGTGAAATAGCTGACAACAATATGTTTAACCAATATACGCGTGATTTTATGGAAGATAATCCCAAACAAAGTTTAAAAAACGTTAGAAAATATTGGCTTTTAAAAAAACAGTTACCAACAAAAAACGGATTTGTAAAATACGAAAAGTCAGATTTAGAACTCAAATAAAAAGAACTATGTACAATAACTGATATGAGTAAATGAGTATGTATTTAAAATCCCCTCAGCACATTTCCCTACATTTCGCGAAAAGCTACATTTCGGAAAAAGAGCTTCATTAAAAAAGTCTTGAACCCAATCCCCAATTTCAGCTTTCCATTCCGTTAACCCTTTCCGTCCCGATAGCTATCGGGACTGGGAAGGAACACCACATTCCCTAGCCAAAATTGTGAATCGAGTCCGCTTGACCGTTCTTCGGTTGAAAAGAAATTACTGATTTGTCCTCTGTTGATAAGGAATATAATTTTCCCATTCCCAAGGAGTATAGATATCCTTAAGAGCTACTTCAAGTAGTTCTTTGAAAATACTTTCCCCGTTATCGCTATTGACCATTAGCATAATTCCTTTTCCTGTTTCTGGGAACAAAATGGAATAGTGCTGAAATCCATTTCCGTGTCCTTCCTTGAAGACCCCTTTACCATAAGGTGTCTCAAAGTAACCCCAGCCTAATCCATAACTTAGGTTGATACTTTCATATTTATCTGTTTCAATAGATGCCCCAGGATTAAATTGGGTCTTAGAACGTATTCGAACTTGAGGACTGAATATTTCATTGTAAGACGCCTCACTAATAAGTTTTCCATTAAGTACAGCGGTCAAAAATTTGGTATAATCGGAAGCTGTAGTTTCTAAGGTACTTCCACCACGAGGTTCATTGTCTTTATCTTTTTCGTGTTTTTCACCATCAGTTCTATGACCATAGGCGAAATCACTTTCAAAACGAGATTTCCATTCATACGAAGAGTTCGTCATCCCCAAAGGTTCAAAAATGCGTTCTTGTGCCAGTTCTTCTAATCCTTTGCCTGTCAATTTTTCCAGTATCACTTGAAGATATATAAAACCTTCACCACTATACTTATATTTTAAGCCTGGCTCACCGTGAGTCCTCAATTTGTGGTCTTTTTCCATACCTCTAGAGTTGGCAAAACCGGTAGTATGTGCAAGGCACATTCGCGCTGTGATTTTATGATAAAGGCTATCAACTTTCAGGTCAGAAAAATCATCGTGCCATCGTGTTTGAGGTTCATACTCATAGATTTTTTTAGGTAAATAGGATTCAAGTGGTGTATCCAAATCAATAACACCTTCTTCGACCAAGTTCATTACGAGAACACTAAATACTGCTTTGCTGTAAGATGCACCATAGATATTTGTAGAATCGGTAAGCGGAAGTGTATTGGGGAAGTCTTTATAACCGAAGGCATTTTTGTACACGGGTTCATTTTTATTAAATACGGTTACTGCCATTCCGTGAACATCCGCATCTACCATCAATTGGTCTATTTTGTCGGTTAGGGAATCCTTAGAAATCGTGGTACCATCCAATCGTTCAATAATCTCTGTTGTTGAAGTTTGACAACTCAAAAGTGCAAAGAGGATTGGAAGCAATATTGCAGCTTTGACTCTACTCTGTTTTTTGTATTTTAAAAAAGGTATCGCCAAGGGGTAATAGCATTTGTGCGACTTAACAGCATAAATAATATTTGCGATAACAATTAAAACACACAGCGGAATTACAGACATAAAAAGTATAAAACCCCACCCTTCAATGGTCATTAAAGCTACAAGCGAAATGATGTAGAGTATTAAAACTGTGATATGAAAATTTATAATACGAACACCGTGTTTGTCATAAATTGTATTGTCTTCTCTCTTATGAATCCAAAGAAATAATGGAAATAACACATTGCAAAATGGTATTACAAATCCTAGTAAAGGTGTACCGTGCATTAAAAGCAACCATTTTTTCTGTAAGCTTTCCTCTTTTGGATTTTCCAGTATAAGCAGGTCGTCTACATTTATTCCTAAGGCAGCTGCGAGTAGTTTAATAGTTTGAAGATGCGGATTGACATCCCCCTTTTCAATACGCTGAATGGTACGTATGGTTACTTCTGTTTTTTCTGAAAGTTCTTCTTGAGAATAGCCTTTCAGTTTTCTTTGATAAGTAAGGTTTTTACCTATTGATTGATTTTCCATCGGTTTATGTTTTTTGTTGGTACAAAGCTACAGGTAACCCGATGCTTTTATAACGACATTTAGATGTCACCTTTCTGTCATTTGCCCTAAATATAGGGTATTTGGAGAATAATTCTAAAAAAATGGTAGATGGATATGAAGCCTTTTCTTATCGATTTCTGCACCACAGAAGCCTTTATACCTTTTTGCGTATCGACATAATTCTAATCTTTTTTAGTTTCATAATCCACTCAGCCCATTCCCCTACATTCCACGAAAAGCTTCATTACGGGAAAAGAGCTTCCCCACAAAAGTCTTGGACACAATCTCAAATTTCAGCTTTCCATTCCGTTAACCCTTATCAGTACTCTGTGTGCAATTATTGTATTCTCTTGCTGAAATCTTTATAATAGCTGCTATTTATTAAGAAACAATTAGTTCAATACAGTTTACAATAAATCAGTACGGTCTATTATATTCGGAGAAAGCATATATATAAAAACAAACTATCCTGTAACATTTTTTAATATCGTCTTGTCCAAGTAATGTGAGTGTTCAGCAAATAAATTTTTCATATTAATAAAAAAGATAAAATGAACCTATTAAAATACACATTCAAAAAATCAATCTCACTCGGAATATGCATCTTTATGGCTTTAAGTAGCTGTGCGCAAGATAGCCGAGATATGGTTAGCGGTTTAGATGGAAGTACAATCGCTACGTCAGTACTTAACAAGAAAATCGACAGTATTTTAGCTGCTGTTAAAATGCCAGGACTATCCATCGCAATAATAAATAATTCTGAAATAGCTTATCACAATACCTTTGGATTTATAAATAGTGAAACTAAAGAGGCTGTTGATAAGCAGACTATTTTTGAAGGAGCTTCTCTAAGTAAGCCTATTTTTGCATACTTCGTGATGAAAATGGTCGAAAATGGAAAACTTGACCTAGACAAACCGCTATATGAGTATTTACCACATCCGGGAATAGCTGAAACCTCAAAAGAAGCATACAAATTAATTACGGCGCGTATGGTGTTATCTCATCAGACAGGATTTCCAAATCACGCAAACGGTAAAGAAATTGAACTCGCTTTTATGCCAGGTACCGATTTTATGTACTCTGGAGAAGCTTTTCAGTATCTAGCTGCCATTATTGGGATGTCTAATGGAGTGGGTTTTAAAAGCGAACTAAATAAGCTTTTTCAAAAAGAGGTGACTCAGCCTTTAGATATGACCCATACTACTTTTGTTTGGGATGAATATTTGGACAAACACAAAGCATTTGGTCACGATGACCATGGAAAGCCCACACAAAATAACCCGTCTTACGGTGGTTGGAGTGGAAAATCTTTTAACGCATATTCCAGTTTACATAGTGAAGCAAAAGAATATGCGCAGTTTTTAATTGCATTACTTCAAAGAAAAGGCTTGAAAGATGATGCCTTTACTGAAATGTTAACCGAGCATACCCATTTCAAAAACGATAATGAATTAAAATTGGAAACAGGGCAAACGGGCTGGGGATTGGGAATGGCGCAAAAATCTACCGAAAATGGAATGATGCATATGCATACAGGGAACAATCACGACTTTCAATCGTATATGATGATACATCCAGAAAAGAAATTTGGAATTGTTTTCTTTACCAATAGCAATAAAGCGATACCTTTTATCGAAGGTTTAAGTACAGTAATTGGACCTGTCTTTTAAAAAACTAGAACTATGAATACAACAACACAAGAGGTCATTTTTGGGATAGCATTCTTTGCCCTAATAACCACAGTAATTTTTATAATCGCTCGCTATACGTATTTGATACGAAAAGCGATGGCAGATAATGGGTTGCAAGCCCCTAAAACCCTTACAAAGAGTAGGCTGATGCATATTGGCGGTATTTTAATCGGTCTTGGTCTTGGATTAATGGTTTCCTCGATATTTACCTTATGGGAACTTAGTGAGGATACCGCAGACTTACTCATTTGGGGAACGATAGTGCTTTTCGGCG
Organism: uncultured Aquimarina sp.; assembly: GCA_947500845.1. Taxonomy (GTDB): domain Bacteria; phylum Bacteroidota; class Bacteroidia; order Flavobacteriales; family Flavobacteriaceae; genus Aquimarina; species Aquimarina celericrescens. The sequence goes on along the minus strand of CANMTP010000027.1, from coordinate 6,578 downwards.
GCTTTGGGCTAATTGTCGCACATCTTTTGGACGAGAAGTTTGGGCGATAAGATAGAGGATATTGATACGGAGCTTATAATTAAGGTAGGGAATGGCGATTCAATCGCCTTCCGTACTTTAGTGAATTTGTATAAGGACAAGTCATTATCATTAGCTGTCTCTATTGTAAAGAATGAAACCTTGGCAGAAGATATTATTCAAGATGTTTTTATGAAGGTGTATAAAAACATTGGCAAGTTCAAATTCAAATCAAAATTTTCAACTTGGCTTTATAAAATCGTGGTCAACTCGTGTTATACGGAATTAAAAAAGAAAAAAATCAGTATTCCACTTGAAGAAAATGAAGATTCTTTTGATAACATTTCGTCAATTGAGGAAAGCACCAATAATCTGACATTAAAAGACCAGAAGTTATATATCCATAAAGCAATGAAGCGATTGAAGATAGATGAGGCATTGGTATTGCGACTATTTTACTTATGTGAAATGAGTCTCAAAGAGATTGAGAAAATTACTAAATTCAATGATTCAAAAATTCGAGTAGATTTACATCGTGGTCGAAAAAATTTAAAGCAACAACTTAAGCAGTTGCTTGGTAATGAAATAAATACTTTGTTATGAACGAGAGCGACATCAAGAAATTATTAAAGAAGAGTGAAATAAATACGACTTCCGACTTTACCGATAAGTTAATGTCTAAAATTCAAAGAAAAGCAGTGTACGAAGAACCAGTTAACTTTTGGTCTCTTCGTCGTATAATTATGGGGTTTTTAGTAGTAACACTGGTATCTGGTTTTTTAGTTTACAAAATATCACAGTTCTATGTGTCTACAGATGGTGTTGCAATTCCGTTTGTATGGTCTTTACTATTGCTTTTAGGTTTGAACTATCTCTTATCTGTAAATAGTTATAAGGTTTCTTTACCATTTAAAAATTAGAATGTCATAATCCACTCAGCACATTCCCCTTCATTCCGTTGCTCTACATTTCAGGAAAAGAGCTTCACTACAATAATCTTGGACACAATCCCCAATTTTAGCTTTCCATTGCGCTAACCTGGCCTTATTAGACCCAATCACCTAAAGTCACAAATTTCTGTAACAAAAAGAAGATTTAATCGTCATTAAGAGATAGCTAAACTCTATTCAAAAATGAAACTATTCAATCTTCGAGTATTACGTACTAGGCCTCAAATAGGAATTGAAAATTCAATTTTCAGCTTGCGTTATTTTGTTAGTGTTCTTGCACTCGCTTTTACTTCAGCATATTCCCAAGAACCAATTGAGATTAGGCTTCAACCAAAAGATGATGTTTATGTCTATGAAACGAAAGGCACGGGAACGTCGGGCGAGCTTTATACTGCGGTGATACAAAACTTCGCCATTGTCAATAATCAAATGGACAGTCTAACCATAAGAGACGTTTCCATAATGGCAATTAAAGATGGTGTTGAAGTGCAGAGGGTGATTGTTCCCAATGAATTCCTTTCCGCTTCCGCGAAAAAATACCATCAGTATCAAAACCAAGGCGTTTTGACGCTTTATGATTTTCAATTCCAAACAAGTAAATATTTAGACGGAATTGATATTGCAAGCACTACTACTTTATCTAACAATGAAGCACTCATTGTATCTCATCGCACATTACTTTTTCAAAACCTACCAGATTCCATAAAAGTCAAGATTAAAGCATATGATACAAGAGATAATGCTATAACTACTGAAAACGCATTAGCCGTTGTTAATCACAAATCAGAGAATGAATACTTTTTCCCTTTAAGAGGTACTTGGGTGGCTGCTGCAGCGCCTTCATTAATTGGGCATCATAGGTGGGCTAGTATACAGGAATTTGCTTTTGATTTTGTAAAACTAGGGGCCAGCGGAAAATCATACACTGGTGACGGTAGCAAGCTTTCTGATTATTATTCCTATGGTGAATCTATTTATTCTATTGGTGCAGGAAAAGTCGTGTCGGTAAGTGATGGCGCAGTAGAATCAGACAAAAGCCTAAAACAACCCGATGAAACTGAAGAAGCATACTTTATGCGATTGATTAAACATCAACAAAGTCTGCTATCAAAAGGATTTGACAAAGTTTTGGGAAATCACATCATCATAGAGCACAAAGGCGGTGAATATTCTTATTATGTACACTTAAAAACAGGAAGCGTAGAAGTCAAGTTGGGCGACACGGTAACACGGGGACAAAAGATAGCTGAATTAGGTCATAGTGGCAATAGCACCGAACCTCATTTACACTTTCATCTGACAAATGGTCCTGATATGTCGTATTCACGTAGTATACCAGTTACTTTTCATAACATTTCCTTATATCCTGAAGACAATAAGCAAATTCGTCATCTTCATAGTGGGCAAATTATTATTTGCGATGACTAAATGATACTTCAGTAAGCTATTTTTCAGTATTTCACCTCCTAATTATAGATCTAAACTGATTGATTATTTGAAAAACTAAGAACAACTGCAACAATAAAATACTTCAATTCATTTACATTATTAGATTGCTATCCCACTTAGCACATTCCCCTACATTCTACGAAAAGCTTCACTTCAGGAAAAGAGCTTCGCTATAAAGTTTTGGACACATCTGTTATTTTGCTTCCTTCATTCCGTTAATCCTTCCCGCTTAGGCTGGGAAAGTTCACTTGTCGAGAGTGAAGTCGAAGGGCTAGATTCCTAAGCCAAAATTGTGAATGAGTCCGCTATAGGATATAGAAGGAGCTACCGTTATCACGACAAAATAATAGAATAACCTTGTGTGTATTTCTGATTTAATAAGTTGCGCAAAACTTTTACCTCAAACTGTAACAACTTAGAAATATTTCAATCTTTAACAGAAAGACGAAAATTTAAACCAATGAACAAATACATAACATTTTTATTTTCATTATTCATCTTCTTCATAAGTTGTAATGAAAAAAATAAAACAACTCAAAAAACAATCAAATCTCTATCTAATTCAAGTATTACCAAGGCTGATTTCACAGCTTTTTTAGAAAAGCAAATGGATTCTCTTCAAATACCTGGTATTTCAATAGCTATTATCAATGATGGTCAAGTTGTTTACAATGAAAACCTTGGGTTCTCAAACACATTGACTGGAGACAGAGTTGACGAGAATTCTATGTTCGAGGCAGCCTCACTTTCTAAACCAGTATTCGCATATCTCGTAATGAAACTATCAGAACGAGGTGCCATCGAGATGTCTAGACCATTACACTTTTATCTTCCACAACCTTCAATGGAGATAGACCAGCGGTACAAGAACGTAGATGCTTACAGGGTACTTAGTCATTCCACTGGTTTCCCCAACTGGCGCTGGCACGATAAACGTCCAGATTCATTGGATATCAAACGTGGTGATTTTTATATGTTACAAGACCCTGGGCAGGGCTTTACCTACTCTGGTGAAGGCTATGACTATTTAGCACGTGTTATTGCCAGCAATACAGAACATAAAATGAGCGAGTTAGACAACTTATTCGAAGAACTTGTTCAAAAACCATTGGGCATTGAACATATGTATTACACCTGGGATGAATATTTGTACGAACACAAAGTATATGGACATATTGATGGTAAAGTAAACAACCGAAATTGGGGTTCAGGGCTTCCCTATCAAAATTCTTATAAGTTTAGCCCTTCTGGTGGATTACATACCAATGCAGAGAACTATGCAAAATTTTTGATTGCTATGATGAGTGGAAAAGGGCTCTTACCAGAAACGTACAAAGAAATGCTTAAACCACGTACGGTGGTAGAGAGAAGTAGTAATCGCTATAAGGAAGATGGTAACACACACTGGAGTCTTGGGTTTGCCATAACACCCTTAAAAAATGACACACTTTACAATCACGGAGGAACACATACTGACTTTCAATCACAAACGGCCTTTAGTAAAAAATCTAAATGGGGATATGTGTTTTTTGTAAACTGTAAAAAAGGGGATGAACTTAATCAATCCTTAAAACAATTCTTCAATATTCAGTAAATCAGATTTTAAACAATAAGATGAGAAATTTAATAACAACGATTATACTTTGTATACTGACTGTCAATCTGGCTTTAGCCCAAAGCAATCCTGGTAAACAATGGGAAAAAATAGATGTATCTAAAACAAAGAGCTGGGATCTGGCTGCGCTAAAAGACTACGAAAACTTTATCATTGATAGCACTAAGGTAACAGGATTGATGCTTATCCATAATGGGAAAGTTTTATTTGAATATGGCGATATTGAAGAGAATAGTTATATCGCTTCCTGTAGGAAAAGCGTACTTGCGATACTTTATGGTAAATATGTAGATAATGGTAAAATTGACCTGGATGAAACTATTGGCGAATTAGGTATTGATGACGTTGAGGGTATCTTACCCATTGAGAAAACGGCTAAAGTCCGACATCTGATTTCTGCAAGGTCTGGTGTCTTTCATCCAGCAAGTTATCCCGGAGGTATGTATGAATACTCGCCAGCAAGAGGCTCTGTTGTACCAGGGGAATACTGGTTATACAGTAATTGGGACTTTAACGTGGCCGGCTATGTGTTTGAGCAAAAAACAAAAAGGAATATTTATGATGAGATAACTCGACAATTGGCTAAACCTCTAGAAATGCAAGATTGGGACAGAAGCCTACAACAAAAGGATGGTGATCCTGCCTTATCAAAATATTTAGCCTACCCTATTTGGTTTTCCACTCGGGATATGGCAAGAGTGGGACAACTTATGTTAAACGAGGGAAAGTGGAATGGCAAACAAGTAATTTCTAAAGCTTGGTTTAATGAAATGATTCAGCAAAGAACTACCCATAAAGAAATAAATAAGAACGTTCCTACCTTTAGAGGCTCTCACGTTAGTATGGGCTATAGTTATATGTGGTGGTTGTACGAAAATGTAAAAGATCCTCGTATGAAAGGTGCCTACGCCGCTATGGGGGCTATGGGTCAGGGTATTGTCATCGTACCAAATATTGACTTGGCGGTAGTCTTTAAAACAAAAGCCGCTTATGACAGATATAATAGCGGTAATACTAGATTAGCCATCGTTGATAAGGCGGTAGCACTATATCAAAATTAGTTAATCTTTTTGATTGGACTTTATAGACTAGAAAATCGGTAAGTACAGTATTTATCTTATCTATTGTTTAAAGGTTGTAGAAAAAATTGCCTAACGCGATTTACAAAATATTGATTGAAGGCAGAACAATAAATGGAATTCTTACAACCGTGTCCATTGACTGCCAAACTGGAACTATTAAAGAAACTAAATTTGAACAATCCATAATAATTTGTTTTAAGAATTATTATGCGAAACCGTAAACTAATCCAAAAACAAAGCCTTGCCCTTTTTGAAGGCTTGTATTTTTCGGCACACTCAGCACATTCCCCTACATTCCGCGAAAAGCTGCATTTCGGAAAAAGAGCTTCCTTACATAAATCTTGAACACAATCCCCAATTTTAACTTTCCATTCCGTTACCCCTTCCCGATACTCTGGGAAGGAACACTTTATTCCCAGCTAAAATTGTGAATTAAGTTCGCCTTTCATAGGAAAGCCATCACTTCGGTTTTTTTAGCAGAATTTGCGGTAAGCCCTTCTTGAGTGCTTACTCGAAAATTCTTAAAAACTGAACTGCTGCCTTACACATTTTAAGGGGTTTATAATAGATAAAGCCTTTGTTGTTTTTCGGGTCGTCGAAAAACAGGCACGACATAACCAATTCTAACTTAACCACAGCTACCTATTTCGCTTAACTGTCGGTACGCTCAAACGCAACTGCGTTTAAGAGAGTTGCTAATGTCCTTATGGAACTTGTCAAGACTGTACGAGTTTTATTGAAAAATAAGGTTTCTACTTCCTTGAAAATGCGAGCATTTTACTACGTCGCAAACACACCTGATTTATTCCCTAAAAGTCTTGACGAAACCCACTCTATCCATTGTGCGGTGCACAGAAGAAAAGAACAAACACCCCTTAAAATTTAATCTGTTTTAAATCAATAGGGGAAATATAAATCACTTAAATATTTTATTATGAGTAGTATTAAGAATCACGTACAGTTAATTGGAAACGTTGGACAAGAACCAACCATTACAAACCTTGAAAGCGGAAAGAAAGTAGCCCGTTTTTCAATCGCCACAAATGAGTATTACAAAGATGCCAAAGGTGAAAAACAAACAGACACCAACTGGCATACGGTAGTTGCCTGGGGCAAGACTGCCGAAATCGTAGAGAATTACGTAGGCAAAGGAAAAGAAGTTGGAATTGTAGGGAAACTGAAAACAAGAACCTATACCACAGACGATGGCAATCAACGCTATGTCACGGAAGTCGTAGCAGATGAAATCCTATTACTTGGAAGCAAAGAAGATAAGTAATAGTTAAAGATTAAAGAGTGCGTAACCGTCGAAAGATGCGCCCTCTTTTTTCATTATTCAAATCTTAAAAATTTCAAACAATGAAAGCACAAGTTAAAGAAATAAAGGAAAATTTACAAACATTTAGCGGTACTAATTTTTTTATCAAATCCCACTTTTAAAAACTCGTTTTACGGACGGATTGA
>CANMTP010000026.1 GCA_947500845.1 uncultured Aquimarina sp. | reverse complement strand
TACTTAAATATACTAATTCTCTGCTTTTTCTACAATAAATTATTAAAGTTTCTTATCCCGAACTCACGTTAAATTAAATCGCATTTCAATAAGATGTTTTTCAAAACCGGCTTTTTCATAAGCTCGAATTGCCCTGGGGTTTTTTTCATAAACTGTGAGACGAATTTCTTCAAGGTCTCTGGATTTAAACCAATTACACAGATATTTAATTATAGCTTGGCTTACGCCTTTCCCACGATGTTCTTCTTTTACATACATAAAGCCAATGTAGCCTAATTGTTTTTGTTTAAAATAATCTAGGCGATCTCTAACTTGGCCATAGCCACTACCTGCAATTTCGCCATTAATTTCTGCAACGACAACCTCAGTATGGTCTGATTGGATATAGTCTGAAATACTATAATAGCTTATTTTTTTGTCTTGTATCAATGTGGGGTCCATAGGGCGTTCTGCTTCAATGATTTTTTGTTCAAAATCAAGAAGAGTAGGTAAGTCCTCTATTTTAGCGGTTCGGATAATCATTTTTGAAAAACTTCATTTTTTTTATACAAACCAATACTTAAATTTATTAGAAACAATACCTGAGCAATTATAATAATAAAAAGAACTATTGATTCTGTGATTAAAATATTTTCTTCTCTGTTATCCACAATTTGAAATGCTTCTTTAGCAAACAAAGGAGAAATAATAGTGAGTAGCAATATTCCTATAATAGTAGTGAAAACATGTATTGAAGTAAGTCTTCTTATAATTTTCCTATTAAAAAAAATAAGTAGCCAATACAAGATGCCAAAAATGGCGAATATATGGGACAAGAAATACCATATTTGTAGTTTGATGATTACATAGTAGGTATCATGGATATTAATATCAAGAGTTTCATCTCCTTGAAAGAAACCGTATATCATCATTAAGGGAATCAAAACCCAGAAAATGATATACGGTTTATGTATTATTAATTTCATTATTAATTATTCTCCCAAGAAAGGATATCTATAATCAGACGGAGAAACAAATGTTTCTTTGATTGTGCGAGGGGATACCCAACGCAATAGGTTAAGGTATGATCCGGCTTTATCATTGGTTCCAGATGCCCTGGCACCACCAAAGGGTTGTTGCCCTACAACTGCTCCTGTTGGTTTGTCATTGATGTAAAAGTTTCCGGCACTATTTTGTAGTGCTTTTGTAGCCTCGGCAGCTGCGTAACGATCAGTAGAGAAAATTGCTCCGGTAAGCGCATATTCACTGGTTTGATCAACTAATTCTAGTGTTTCAGACCATTTATTATCCTCGTAAACAAAAATAGTGATAACAGGACCAAAAAGTTCTGTACACATAGTGGTATATTTTGGATCTTTGGCTACAATTACTGTAGGTTCAATAAAGTATCCTTTTGATTTATCATAATTGCCACCGGCTATAATTTCTGCATCTTTGTCACTCTTTGCCTGGTCGATATATTTTGCAAGCTTATCAAAAGAACCCTCGTGGATAACAGCTGTAATAAAGTTACTCATATCTTCCGGAGATCCCATTTTAAAAGATTTAATATCTTCTTTCACGTATTTCTCAACATCTGCCCATAGACTTTTTGGGATGTAGGCTCTGGATGCTGCGCTACATTTTTGACCTTGAAATTCAAAAGCACCTCTAGAGATACCTGTTGCTACTTGTTTTGCATTGGCACTTGGGTGAGCGACAATAAAGTCTTTTCCACCAGTTTCACCTACAATTCTAGGGTAGGTCTTATAATTGTGGATATTTGTGCCAATCTTGGCCCAGATATCCTTAAATACATGTGTACTTCCTGTAAAATGAATTCCCGCAAAATCGGGACTTGCTAATACGGTGTCTGTGATCATTACAGGATCACCGTAAACCACATTGATTACTCCATCTGGAACACCTGCCTCCTTAAAAATATCAACGATAACTTTTGCAGAATAAATCTGACTATCACTTGGTTTCCAAACCACAGTATTTCCCATTAAAGCAGCACTAGCTGGTAAATTTCCTGATATCGCTGTGAAATTGAAAGGAGTAATAGCATATACAAAACCTTCAAGAGGTCGATATTCTAATCTATTCCATGCATCTGAAGTAGAATCAGGTTGATCCTCATAAATTTGAGTCATGAATTCTACATTGAAACGTAAAAAGTCTATAAACTCACAGGCCGCATCAATTTCTGCCTGAAAAATATTCTTAGATTGTGCTAACATTGTAGCTGCGTTTATTTTTGCTCTGTATGGACCTGCAATTAATTCTGCAGCTCTTAAAAAAACCGCAGCGCGTTGTTCCCATGCCAGATCTGCCCATTTTTTACGTGCCTCAAGAGCAGTATCTATTGCTTTTTGAACATGTTTTTTTTCGGCCTTATGATAGGTCCCTAAAACATGTTTGTGATCATGAGGAGGAGACATTGTATTTGTATCTCCAGTTCTTATTTCTTCCCCGTTAATATATAAAGGTACATCTACGTTGGTATTGTACATTTTTCTGTAGGTTGTTAGAACTTCTTCTCTTTCAGGTGTTCCTGGTGCATACGACTTTACTGGCTCGTTTATAGCTGTAGGAACTTGAAAAAAACCTTTTCCCATAATATATTGTGTTATTATAAATTAGTAAGATGTGTTAGTTACTCAGGATAGCAAAGATAGAAAATTATATAGGGTATTATCCATTTTAACCTTTTATAAACATTGCACAGATATATATTTTTTTTGTAAGTTGTGATGAATTTAGCCGACCCAGAATTTATGTGTACAGTTACGTTAATCCCAATTCAAGAAAATGATTTTATTCTTACCTCTAATCGTGATGAGATAATAAATCGAAAAACATTGCAGCCTGAATTCTATCAGGTTAATAAAACTAGAATGTTATTTCCTAAAGATACAGTTGCTGGTGGAACATGGATTGGAGTAAGCGATAAGAATACTATGGTTTGCTTGCTCAATGGTGGTTTTGAAATTCATGAAAGACTTTCAGCGTATAGACAAAGTAGAGGAGTCGTGGTCAAAGATTTATTAGAAGCCAATGATGTAGAAAAAGCTATTAACGATTATAATTGTAAAGGCATAGAACCATTTACGATTGTTGCTGCGAATTGGCAGTCTGATCTTTTATTTTTTGAATTTGTCTGGGATGGACAACAAAAACACCTTCGTGCCTTAGAAAAAGAAACACATATTTGGTCGTCTTCTACATTGTATACGAGTGAAATGAAAAGTATGCGTGAAAAATGGTTCGAAACATTTGAGAATGAAAACATTCTTTCTTCTAATACAATTATAGATTTTCATGAAAATGCAGGGGTAGGAGATAAAGATATGGATTTGCAGATAGATCGAGGTTTTTTAAAAACTATAAGCATTACCCAGATAGTTAAGAATGACGATGCGCTAAGTATGCGATATGAAAATCTGCAAAACAAAGAAGTGAATACTGTCGTTTTTGATGCGATTACAGTTTAATTAGACAGGGGATTGATTAACAAAAATTTTGAATGAGTGAGCTATACGGGCAAAATAATTTCACTCGCGTTTCCGGATACCTTTGTAAAACATTCTGATGAATCATCGACCAAAGTACTTTTGGCGCTTGGTCTGGGGAAACAAAATTATATCAAGGCAGGGCATGCTGCATTTGTTCTTATAGAAAATGAAACTGGTAATGCAGAGTATTATGATTTTGGAAGATATATTACGCCGCAAGGGTATGGCCGTGTAAGAAGCGCTGTCACTGATGTAGAATTAGAAATACCTTTTCAGGCTGACCTGACCAAGGATAAGGAATTGACTAACATAGAGGAGTTTTTACTGTGGCTCGAAGCAAATCCAGATAAAACCCACGGTAGTGGTCGCTTAGTCGCTTCGGTTTGTGATTATATATATTACCAAAAAGCTAAGAGTTTCGTTGTAGCTGTTCAGGAAAAAGGGAGTATTCCATATAAAGCTTTCGGAAAGCAGGGTAGTAATTGTTCGCGTATTGTAACTGATACTATTTTGGCGGGTACTGATCACACAAAAATTAGGAAACCGTTATTACGTAACAAATTGTTTACGCCTAGCCCCCTGGGAAATGTAGAAAAGGCCTCTTTGGGGAATCCAATTTATCAAGTAGAAAATGGAAAATTAAATATCTATCCAGGTTCAGTTCTGAAAGAAAACCTTATCAATTATTTCGATAAAAATATTCCAAAAACCCCATATAATCATGTAGTGAGTCCTAATGGTTTCATGAAAAATGCACACTTTCTTTCGGGGATAGGAAGTAGTGCATATTTTATTTTGGATAGTACTAGTGAGAAGAATATATTCGAAGTAACACGATATACCGAATACGGGAAACTGGATTTTAAGGGTCTTTTTGAAGTAAAGAATATTTCATTTAACATATCTGAAGAGTATCGGTTTGTGTATGACTCCAATTGTAAATATTGTCATGTGGAACAAAAAGGTAAGAGAGTAAGATTTGATTTGATAAAAAGAATTGCTTAGTTGAGAGCAAAAGGAGTACTTAACTTAAATCCGGGAATCATTACTTTAAATTTTCTGGTAGAAGTAAAATTGACCATATTGTAATGCCCTTTCATAGAACCAAATGGTGAACTAAGTAAACAACCACTGGTATATGTATGTGATTCTCCTGGTTTAAGAACTGGTTTTTTCCCTATTACACCTTCACCTTCTACTATTTCAGTATTGTTTAATGCGTCTTTGATTTCCCAAAAACGAGAGGTGAGTTGTACAGAGTCTTTACTTTGATTTTCAATAGTAATCTTGTAACCAAAGGCAAAATGAATCTTATAGTTCTTATAGAACGTACCTTCAAAGGTGGTGTCCACCGAAATCTTAATGCCTCTTGTTACTTGTTGAACCATTTAAAAAATAAAAATTGATCCGGCTATGGTAATACCAGATCCTATTGCCGCTAAGATAAAAAATAAAACATTCACTAACAGAAATTTAACAATAGTTTTACCTCTTCTTTGATTGTAAAACTTACGCATGGCTTTATATAGATAAAATAAGAATACGAGCATTGCAATACCAGTGGCAGATCCGGTTTTGGTAATCTGATCAATCAAAATTGCAATTCCTACTAAAATGAAAAACATGGTTTGAGTGTGAAATGTGAATACCAGGTGTTCCATATAAGTACAAGATCTCCTTACATACAATAACCAAATTGCTAGTGCAAAGAATGGAAGAAAGAAGAATATAATAAAAGGTAATTTGTTGAAAATGAATTCTAATAATTCTCTTCCATAATTTTTATTAATATTATTGGTTTTAATAGCTCTTTGGTAAATATATCGGTTAAATTGACTTTTTTGGTGGTTTAACTCGGTTAATGCGCGATATGCAGATTTTTGACCCGTTTTTTCGTAATGATCACCATACATCGACCAAAGCTTTATGCCCTGATTAAAGAGATTCATAGTGTCAATTTGGGATTGTGTATAATAAATTACTTCTTCAGGTTCTTGTTTTTTAGTAATAAAAGGAGCGGTGTTTTCTATGTTCGATAATTGCTCATCAAGTATTTTCTTATCTGAAAGCGAAAGATCTTCGTTTTTCTTTATTTCTGCATTAATTTTATATCGTAATGAATCTGTAGCAACGTCTTTTTTTATTTCATCTATTACCTCCTTTCCCTTAGTTACATTATCTTCTATGCCAACACTGAATCCATCAAAATCAATAAACAAACCATTGATAATGAAGAAAATGATAGAAACGCTAAGGTAAAATCTAAACGGGTTTGCGTATTTAATACGCTTTCCTTCAACATACTCTTTAGATATTTTTCCGGGACTAAATAATAGTGCAACTACGGTATGTCTTAATCTTGAATCGTAAGAAAATATGCTAGCAAAGAATTCACTAAAAAAATCTTTGAATGATAATTTTTTGGTCGTATTAATTTGTCCGCAATTATGACAATACCGATCAATGATATCCAATGGAACTCCACAATTGAGACATTCATTCCCTCTGTACTTTTTAAGAAATCTCCCCTTTTCTTTCATGTATATTGGTTTAATCAAGTATGGGTTCTAAAATAAAAGTAGTTTATTAAAATCCCAAAAGAATGTGTGCTTATTCTAGTTGGTTATGTTTGCCGAGTTTCCAATTCCTTTTCCGATGGCTCGATCATAACGGGCTCCGGGAGCGCGATAGTAAGGGATTACTGTGTATTCGTTTTCGGTTTCATCAAAATTACCACTAATAAACCCTGGATCTATAGTCCCATCAGGTTTTAAACGAACATATCTGTAATTATAGAATCCTTGTTTAAATAATTTTTTGGTGTAGTACAATCCACTTTCTTTATCATACAGCAGCTTTGTCGATTCATCTAGCACGTAATTATTGAAATTTCCAAAAAGATGAATAGTACCACCGTCTAATGGTTCGTAACATTCTAATGAAAAATGTATCCAGGCATAATCTGCTTCAACATTGTTGTTATCTGCATTAAGATTACGAATGACAAAGTTCCCGTTAATGTCTGGATTATACGTATATCTTCTATTTGCTCTTACTACATTGCGATGTAAGTAATTATGATATATGTCTTGTAAATCAATGCGGCCGATGCCAGCGTTAGAAGCTCTAATATCTTTATTGTCAAAAAAAAGAAATTCGTTTCCTCCCCAAAAACTAGATTCCTGATCGTATTTGTAAACAAGTTGATTGGCAATGGTAAACTGTGGTATCAAATTAGTAATGCCCTGACCAATATTATTATTTTGCATTACTAGTGTTTTTACTGTACGTTTTGGGTCTCTCAATATTTCATTAGGTGAATTTATTTCAAACTGCACAGACTGTTTTGTATTTATAAAGTTAAGATCCCTGGATCTTTTGATATATACTTTTACTGTTGTTCTGTTTTCATAAACAATAAATTTTCTGGAAAAAACCACTTGGTCATCGTCATTATAGATTTCTATAATATAGTTTCCACTAACTTTAAGTCTTCTTGTGTCTTCATTAGGAATAGTTAGTGTATAATGGCTGTATAATTGTAATGTGTTAAAGGAATTCTCCCAATTTACTATTCTGATTTCATCAAAACCATCTAGATACTCATTCTTGAAAAGTACAGAAGGTGTCCAGTCAAAATTATGATGAGTAATACGATAATAATAATCCGCTTCATCTCCATTAATATCGTCAAAAGTTATTTTTATAGGTTTTCCTAATTCAATAATGGGGATGTTTGTAAATTCTGAATCGCCATAGAATTGAATCGTTTTAATATGATCTGCATCAAAAATGCTTTCTACAGACTGAGCGAAAAAAGTATTAGGGATGCCTGATGCAACCGCAAAAAATAATAAGAATTGTTTAAGCCTACATGGCATTATTTCAATAATCATAGGTGTAAATATAAACAAAATGTATGCCTAAAGAATAAGAGAGTATTTTTAATGGATAAAATTCATTATTTAGAATCATTATTAATAAAACTTTATGACTGAACCGGCTTTCACTTACGTGTTTTAATTAGTAAATTTGCGAGATTTTTTTAGTTAATTAACATAGACTACAAATATGTCAAAAGACATTCGTATCAGAAAAGGCTTAGACATTAAGCTTGTTGGCGAAGCAGAGAAAGTTACTGTAGATGCAACAAGAAGTAATGTTTTCGCAATTAAGCCTGACGATTTTCACGGTATTATCCCCAAGGTTGTTGCAAAACAAGGGACAGAAGTTAAAGCCGGCGAACCACTTTTCCATTCAAAATCCAATGAAAAAATGCTTTTTCCTTCTCCGGTCAGCGGAGAGGTTGTGGAAATTGTGCGTGGTGCCAAAAGAAAGATTTTAGCTTTCAAAATTCTTGCAGATAAAGAACAGCAATATGCAGACTTTGGAGTAAAGGATGTAAACGCTATGAATGGTGATGAGGTAAAAACGCACTTGTTATCTTCAGGTTGCTGGCCTTTTATTAAACAACGCCCTTACGATGTGATTGCAAATCCCGAGGTGACCCCAAAAGCTATTTTCATATCTGGATATGCAACAGCACCTCTTGCTGCTGATTGTGATTATATTCTCGAGGGCAAGGAAAAAGAACTGCAAACAGCAATCGATGCGTTGAGCAAATTGACTAATGGTCAAGTGCATGTGTCAGTAGGGAAGAAAAGCAATTCTCCTTTGGCCAGCCTTAATAATATCTCATTACATAAAGTACACGGTCCGCATCCCGCGGGGAATGTTAGTGTACAGATCGCAAAAATTGATCCTATTAATAAAGGAGAAATTGTTTGGGTAGTAAATCCTCAGGATCTTTTAGTAATCGGGGAGTTGTTATTGACTGGTAGATTTAATGCAGAACGAACTATTGCTTTGGCTGGTTCTTCAGTAAAAAATCCAAAATATTACAGGACCAAAATAGGTGCCGAAGTTTCATCTGTAGTATATGATTCTGGAGTGCATGATGAAGGAAATATTAGAGTGATTAGTGGCGATGTGCTTACCGGTGAAAATGTAAAGCCAGATGGTCATTTAGGATATTATCATAACTGTATTACAGTTATTCCAGAAGGAGATGATTATGAGTTTTTTGGATGGAATAAACCAGTATTTAATAAAATATCGACTTCAAGAGCATTAACATTTTCGTGGTTAATGCCCAATAAGAAGTACGAATTAGATACCAATACAAACGGCGAACATCGAGCTTTTGTAGTGACTGGAAATTATGAAGAGGTATTTCCGCTTGATATTTATCCATTGCAACTTTTGAAAGCATGCATGGTAAATGATCTGGATGCTATGGAACAATTAGGAATGTACGAGGTTGCTCCGGAAGATTTTGCGCTTACAGAATTTGTATGCGTTTCTAAACAGCCACATCAACAGATAATTAGAGATGGTCTAGACGTAATGTTAAAAGAAATAGGTTAATGCTATGGGATTGAAAGAAAAATTACATAAACTGAAACTTAAATATAAGGGTAAGAAAATGGCCCCTGCATTTAATGCACTTCATACATTTTTATATTTGCCCAATGAGACTACATATTCTGGTGCCCATGTTCGAGCAGCAGATGATTTGAAACGTACAATGAATACTGTGATCATTTCACTTATTCCTTGTTTACTTTTTGGAATATTTAATGCTGGATATCAGCATTATGCTGCTATAAATGGTTTTCCGGAAAGTTTTTCTTTATTCAGAGACTTCATTAACTGGGACAATTTTGTGATTGGAGCATGGACCGTGCTTCCTCTGGTTGTTGTTTCATATGGAGTAGGACTTGCAGTCGAATTTGTCTTTGCAGTGATTAAGGGTCATGAGGTAGAAGAAGGATATTTGGTAACCGGAATGTTGGTTCCGCTTATAGTTCCTGTAGATATTCCTCTTTGGATGTTGGCGATCGCAGTAATTTTTGGTGTGATTATAGGAAAAGAAGTTTTTGGTGGTACTGGAATGAATATTCTCAATCCGGCACTTACCATTAGAGCATTTTTATTTTTTGCTTATCCAACATGGATGTCGGGAGATAAAGTTTGGGTGCATGGAGCGGTTGAGCGCGCAGATACGCCAGATGCTATTTCTGGAGAAACTATTTTAGGCGGTTTAGCACAAGGAAAGGAAATTCTTACTGCTGCAGGAACCAAAGGGAATGAGATTGCTTATTCAATATCCGAAGCGTTTTATGGGTTTATTCCTGGTTCTGTTGGGGAAACTTCAAAGCTTCTAATTTTAATAGGAGCCGGATTTTTGATATTCACCAAGGTAGCCAGCTGGAGAATTATTCTTAGTGGATTCGTTGGAGCCGCTATTATGGGACTATTATTTAATGGTATTGTTGATGCAGGATGGATCACAGAATCTAGCAAATTTTATGGATTAATGAGCACTCCTTTTTGGCAACATTTAATTATTGGAAGTATTGCTTTTGGAGTTGTATTTATGGCCACAGATCCGGTTTCAGGATCTCAAACCAATAAAGGAAAATGGATTTATGGATTTTTGATCGGATTTATATCAATTTTAATTCGTGTGTTTAACCCGGCATATCCTGAAGGAGTATTTTTAGCAATACTTTTAATGAACGTATTTGCTCCAACTATCGATCACTATGTGGTTCAAGGTAATGTAAAGAAAAGAATGAAACGTTTAAAACTTAAAACTGCTTAATTATGGCGTTTAATACAGATAAAAATTCTTACACAATCATATTTGCCATCGCGATGGTGGCAGTGGTTGGTTCGTTATTAGCGTTTACAGCTTCTTCGTTGAAAGGTAAGATAGATGCTAATAAAAGAACAGAAAAACAGCAGAATATTTTATTCGCGATGGGTGTTACAGATGCAGAAGATCCAAACGAATTTGTTCCTGCAGAGAAAGCACAGGAATTATTTGATAAATATGTTGGAGATAAGCAATATATTGTTGTAAATGGTGAGGCTCAAAAAACTAAAGAGGCTTTTGATATAGAAGTCAAAAAAGAAAATGATAAAGTTAAGCGAGATTCTTCTTACGAAAGAAAGAATCCACTTTTTATTGGTGAGCGCGAAGGAGAAACATACTACATTATTCCATTAAGAGGCACTGGTCTTTGGGGACCTATTTGGGGATATGTTGCTTTAGATGAAGGATATAGTGTTGTTAAAGGTGCTTTTTTTGATCACGCTACAGAAACAGCTGGCTTGGGAGCTAATATTACAGAAGCTTATTTTAGAGATGATTTTATTGGTGAGCGTATTTTGAATGCTGCTGGAGATTATAAAGGCATCACAGTAAAAAAAGGTAATGCAGATCCTAAAAATCAAAGAAAAGATGACAATGCTGTAGATGCATTAGCAGGAGCTACCATAACAGGTGATGGTGTAACCGCTATGGTTAAAAAAGGGATAAAAATGTATCAACCTTATTTTGAAACGTTAAAAAAATAACAGATGGCTGAAGTAACAGAAGAAAAAGTTGAAGTTAAAGTTAAAGAGCCAAGGGAGCCTCTATTTTCAAAAAAAAATAAGAAATTATTAACCGATCCTCTTGCCGATAATAATCCTATCACGATACAAGTATTAGGGATTTGTTCTGCATTGGCAATTACGGCCCAATTGAAACCTTCTATCGTTATGTCAATTTCTGTGATTTTTGTTATGGGTGTTGGAAACGTAGTCATCTCGTTAATGCGAAACATTATGCCTTCTAAAATTAGAATCATCGTTCAACTGGTGGTTGTAGCGGCATTGGTGATTATAGTAGATCAGGTGCTCAAAGCTTTCGCATATACATTAAGTAAGGAACTCTCGGTATTTATTGGTTTGATAATTACCAACTGTATTATCATGGGGCGCTTTGAAGCCTTTGCTCTTGGTAATGGCGTATGGAAATCGTTCTTAGATGGCATAGGAAATGCAGCTGGATACGGTTTGTTATTAATTATCGTTGCTTTTTTTAGAGAATTATTTGGTTCAGGTACACTTTTCGGAATCAAGGTATTAGGAGATCCGGTTGAGAAAACAGGCTTATATGCTTTAGGCTATGAAAATAATGGTTTTATGGTGCTAGCCCCGATGGCCTTAATTACTGTTGGAATTATTATCTGGGTACAAAGAAGTAGAAATAAAGCATTAATCGAAGATCATTAAAATTAAAGAAGTATGGAATATTTAGAGTTGTTTTTAAAATCGATTTTTATCGAAAATATGGTATTCGCATTCTTCTTAGGGATGTGTTCATATCTTGCAGTATCTAAAAAAGTATCTACGGCAGTAGGTTTGGGAGCTGCAGTAATTTTTGTTCTGGCCATAACAGTACCTCTTAATTTTTTACTTGATAAGTATTTACTGCAGGATGGTGCTCTAGCTTGGCTTGGTCCAGAATATGCAGATTATGATTTAAGTTTTCTTACTTTCATTTTATTTATTGCAACTATTGCAACAATGGTTCAATTAGTAGAAATTGTAGTAGAAAAATTTTCTCCTGCTTTATATAATTCATTAGGGATATTTTTACCACTAATTGCAGTAAACTGTGCTATTTTAGGAGGGTCACTATTTATGCAACAAAAAGAGTTTGCTAATATTTCTCAAGCTGCAGTATATGGTGTAGGATCAGGTATAGGTTGGTTTTTGGCAATCTTAGCAATCGCTGCTATTCGAGAAAAAATCAGATATTCAAATGTACCTGCACCACTTAGAGGACTAGGTATTACTTTCATTCTTACAGGTCTTATGGCTATAGGATTTATGAGTTTTGGGGGAATGTTAACCGGAGGAGACGAAGAGGACAAAGAGGAGACGAAAGCTGCTCAAGTTGAAAAAGAAAAGACTACAAAAGAAGTAGCCGAAAATACTAACGTTATAACACTTAAATAATATGATATTTTTAGCATCTACTGGTGGAACTATAGCAATAACGATTATCTCGTTCTTGGTTCTGATTCTTATTTTAGTGGGAATTTTATTATTTGCAAAAGATAAACTATTACCCTCCGGACCCGTAAAAATAACGATTAACGGGGAAAAAGAAATTGAAGTTGCTTCAGGTGGGACGTTACTATCTACTTTAGGTAGTCAAAAAATATTCTTGCCATCTGCATGTGGAGGAGGTGGAACTTGTATACAATGCGAATGCCATGTATTATCTGGTGGAGGAGAAGCATTACCTACTGAAACGCCTCACTTTTCGCGTAAAGAATTACAGCATGGAGCACGTTTGGCTTGCCAAGTTAAGGTTAAGCAAGACATGAATATCGAGATACCAGAAGAAGTTTTTGGTATTAAAAAATGGGAAGCAGAGGTAGTTCGTAATTATAATGTAGCTTCGTTTATTAAAGAATTTGTGGTTCGCATCCCTGAAGACATGGGATATAAGGCTGGAGGGTATATTCAGATTGAAATACCACCTTGCGAAATCAAATATTCTGATATTGATATCACTGCACATCCAGAAGAACACGATACTCCTGATAAGTTTCAGAAAGAATGGGATAAGTTTGGTTTATGGCCGCTGGTTATGAAAAATACCGAGACCGTAGAGCGTGCTTATTCGATGGCTTCTTATCCTGCAGAAGGAAGGGATATTATGCTAAACGTTCGTATTGCGACTCCACCATGGGATAGAGCCAAAAACGGATGGATGGATGTAAATCCTGGTGTTGCTTCATCATATATATTTGCTCAAAAGCCAGGTGATAAAGTGACAATTTCGGGACCTTATGGTGAGTTTTTCATCAATGAATCTCAGGCTGAAATGTTATACGTAGGAGGAGGAGCTGGTATGGCTCCAATGCGTTCTCATTTATATCACCTATTCAAAACATTAGAGACGGGACGTAAGGTTACCTATTGGTACGGTGGTCGTTCTAAGAGAGAATTATTCTATCTGGACCATTTTTATGACTTAGAGAAGAAATTTGATAACTTTAAGTTCTATTTAGCACTTTCTGAGCCATTAGAAGAAGATAATTGGAAAGTAAAGAAAGATCTTGATGATGAAGGAGATGGATTTGTTGGATTTGTGCATAATTGTGTGATCGATAATTATTTGAATCATCACGAATCGCCTGAGGATATAGAATTATATTTCTGTGGTCCGCCATTAATGAACAAAGCTGTTCAAAAAATGGGTGAGGATTTTGGTATCCCAGATGAGAATATTAGATTCGATGATTTTGGAGGATAAAACAAAGTTTTTTAAATAAACTAAAAACCGATATAAATATACTTATATCGGTTTTTTTATTTTTGAATAGCAATTATAGTACAATGAAAAAATATATTCTTTCTCTGGTGATAGCTGTCGCATTACTGCTGATCTTAAAAAATAGTGCTAGAGGTAAAATGGCTGGTAATTATATCAAAGGAGTAGTATCGACTGTAATTATTAAACCCGATTATATTAATACATCAGGAAATTCTATCTCTACGCGAGTTCTGCTTCCAGATGGCTATAAAAGAGTGGTATATGAAAATGGATCTTTTGAAGAATATCTCCGTAATTATAGAATAAAACCTCATGGCAGTAAGATTATTAATTATGACGATAGCGAATACTTTGCCCAGAATTGGCATGATGCGATTCTTGAAGTTCCAGTCCCATCGAATGGATTGCAGCAATGTGCGGATGCGTTAATGAGAATGCGTTCTGAGTATTTATGGAAACACAATAGAAAAGGCGAAATTGGATTTAATTTTACCTCAGGTCATTATTGCTCATGGCAAAAATATGCCAAAGGATATCGACCTAAGATAAAAGGTAGTCTTGTTACTTTTCATAAGACAGCTTCTCCCGATTATTCAAAATCCAATTTTTATAGATATCTTAATCTAATTTATACCTATGCTGGGACATTATCAATGTATAGCGAGCTTCAGAAGGTGTCTCTTAATGAAATAAAAATTGGAGATATGTTGGTTAAACCAGGTTCACCGGGTCATATAGAAATTATCGTTGACGAAGCTATTAATGCGCAAGGAGATAAATTATATCTTCTTGCACAGGGTAATACTCCGGCCCAAAGCGTTTGTTTGCTCAAAAATTTCGAAAATGCATCTATTTCTCCTTGGTATCGTTTTAACAAAAATGAGCCTGTATATACACCAAGTTATTATTTTGATAAAGCGATATTTATACATTTTAAATAATCTTAATTTTACTAGATAGATTGTATCTTTGCAGCGCTATGGATAGGATATTAAACAAACAAGAGTTGCATAATCTTGCGATGAATATCGTAGGAGAAGAATTAGAGAAAAAGGGTTTCGAATTCATCGCTGTGAATAGTAAATTAGGAAAACATCCTCAGTTTGTATGTATTGATAAATCCAATCAACGCTATTTTGTTTTGGTTAGAGCTATTTCTTATCCCGATAATCCTCACAATTATGATATGATTTGGATGGAATCTTTCAAAAAGCATGCAAGAGAACAAGAAGCTAGGGTTTTTTATGCCGGAGTTGGCCTACAAAATGCAGAAAATCCTAATAAACCAGTTATTCTGAATCAAGATTATATATTAGAATATGCAGGGTTGCAAACTATTGAAACTCACCTTAACTAAACAGTATGATTCGTAATGTAATCGTTGTATTCCTATTTGGGTGTTTAATTTCTTGCGAAGACCAACCTCCATCTAAGCTTAATTATACTCGAGGGGAAGCATTTGGAACCAGCTTTTCAGTTCAATGCATTAGTAAGGAAAAAATAGACCTTTCTCAATCTTATGATAGTATTATTGATGTAATTAATACTTCGATGTCTACTTATATTGAAGATTCTGATATTTCACGGATTAATCAGGGAGATACGACTATAGTCGTAGACGATCATTTTAAAAAAGTATTTACTGCGTCAAAAAGAATTTATAAAGAAACTGAAGGCGCATTTGATCCTACCATTGGTATTTTAGTGAATGCTTGGGATTTTGGTCCAGAAGGTAGAGTAACATCATTAGACAGTCTTAAAATAGACAGTTTATTAGTGTCAGTAGGTATGGATAAGGTTATTTTGAGGGGAGAAAGGATTTTAAAAACTCATGCCAATACCTTTATAGATTTTAATGCCCTGGCAAAAGGGTATGCGGTGGATGTATTTGCTGAGTTTCTCGACGAGAAAGGCTTTGAGAATTATTTGGTTGAAATAGGGGGTGAGATTCGAGGAAAAGGGAGCAATATAGTGAAACAAAAGCCGTGGAGAATCGGTGTAGAAGACCCTAACTTTGATGATACACAATCTTACAGTAAGGTAATTGTGTTACAAAATGAGGCTATGGCAACTTCAGGAAGTTACCGAAAATATAAACTTGATGAAAATGGTAATCGGTATGCACACATTATCGATACTAAAACCGGTTATCCTCATAAATCTAATGTATTGAGTGTTTCTATACTCGCAGATAGTTGTATGGAGGCCGATGCATACGCCACAGCATTAATGTCGATGGGGCTTCAAAAATCCATAGATTTCTTAAAACGTCATCCCGAACTGCAAGTCTATTTTATATACGAAAATAACACTAAAAATCTACAAACGTTAACTATCAATGGATTTCCAACAGAGCAATAGCTAGTGGTATAGATATCTTATTAGCTTAATTGCGAGAAGTATCATAGCAATAATAACCCATATTATTGATCGATTAGATGTATCTTCCTCAACCGAATACTGTTTTTTTACAGCAATTTTCTGAGCTTCTCTAGGATCAATAACAAAATCTTTGCACCTTTCTTCAAAATCAGGTTTTTCATTTGTAAGAGAGCAGATAATTCCCTTAGTAGTATCAAACTTTCCGTTTGTACACATCGTGCAAACTTTTAAACGTTCTTTTAACTCCATATTGTCAATTTTTATCTTTTTGCGTTTTTATTGAACTAATCACAATCTTTGCTTGAAAATATAGGCTAGGGTTGTAAGTAAGTGTATAGACACTGCAATTATCTGCGCAGTATTTTCTTCAGGTAAGAAAAAGGTAATTGTTAATAGCGTGCACGTTAAAACTGCAAATACTTTTAAAGCAAATCTCATAATGTTTTTGTTGATAAACCAAAGTATCCCGAAAACAAAAGTCATTATCCAAATAACAAATCTTAAGTATACAGTAATTATCTCCAAATTTAATTTTTCGGCTGTGGACTCATAGAAATTCTGAATTGTATCTGTTTGTAGCATAAAAGAGGTGGATAAATACAGGAAGAATAATAAAATATACCATAATCCGATTGTAGATCCCTTCCAAGGTTTTGAAGAAAGCCATAGTTCAATAATTTTTGGGGCTTCACCTAGCCCTAATTTAGTGATTATATAATCTAATTCAGAGAGTGAACTCTTTTCTTCTTCTTGTTTATATGTTCTCGTTATAATTAGGACGACTAATACAGCTATAGAAGTTGATAAGCCAATATAGGTTCTACTTGAAACTAGAATAACCAAAACCGCCAGGATAGACAAGAAAATTTTTATAGATAAATCGTAACTTCCCCGATTTACTAACAATAAAATCCCTTGGATTAGTAGTCCAATAGACAACCCTGGTTTAATTATTAAATGAACTAAAGGTACAAAATCATCAAAGCCATCAGATATGTCAAAAAATCCGTAATATCCTTTTAGGGAGTATAAAAGCAACCCGGATAGAGCAATAAAAGCAAAGCCATAAGGATTTGATTTACTTTTTCTTGGAAAGAAAAAACCATTAATATGTTGTTGGATTTCTTTTTTGGAAAAAGATTTTGATAAAAGTAGTTTTACCGCGTAAGTTTTTGAATACTGTTGTCTTTCGCAATACTTTAATTCTTCTACAATAGTCTTCATGATACATTTATATTCTTAATAGCCTTTATAAACTAATCCATTTTCCTGTAAAAATTAGGGATAGGATGTATGGTTCTCCCTTCTATTTCTTTAAGTTGAAGTAATCGATCTTTATTTTTTATAATCAAATATTTAACTATGGTATCAGTTGCTGTTTTTTGTGAGTTTAGTTTTTTGCCATCCAAAAATGTAGTTACTTTCCAGTCATTCCATCGCTTCATTGATAGAATACCGCCTAAGTCTATTTCCCAGGTTCCTGATCTCACAGATTTTGAAGTAAAAGAGTAAATTGTTTCTATTACAGTTTTGTCATCCTTGAATTCATAAACTTTTGCCTTTATAACTTGAGATAACAATTTTCTCGCACTTAGATAACTAGATGAATATTCATGCCTTAGGATGTATTCTTCCGAAAGAGAAAAATCTTGTAGCCATGCACCAATCAACCGCTTTTCCGGACTTTTTGTTGATGTCGTTGTTGAGCAATTAATTGTTGAAAAACATACTACTAAAAACACTATTTTTTTCATATTTGAAATAACTCATGGATTGGCAAACGATTTATAATGGCTTTTGTACAAATAGTGAAACTTCAGATGTTATTTGATTCGTTCCTGGCAATGTATACTTAATAACAAAATCATAATCTCCTTTTGGTATCGGGGGAAACTGCGAATTTAATAATGTATTCATCCAATCACTTCTTTGAGAAACTGCTATATTTTTAATTTGATTTTTAAGATCCGTGAAATCCTTTTCGTAAATGTCTGGAAGATTATATATAAATGCTCCTATGTCTATTATATAAGGTCTTCTATCAGCGAGATAATCAATATATTCTAACTCTTTATCATTAGGATATTGCCTTATATTCATAGCGTTTATTGGAATAATATCATATATAGAATTACCACGCCAGGATAAGTTGAGCTCACCTCTTTTTAAACCATCATAGATTAATGGGTAGATAATATCGTTGTAATAAGGATCATTTTCTAGGACAGCTTCTATTGTAATCAGTTCTTGAATCTCTACCTTGTCAAATACCTCTTTGGCTTCAATATATGTTTGTCCTAGTTCATGTACACGGTCGCGTAGAGGTCTGCTCCATCCTGATATACGGGTTAATGACCCAATCTTTTCAGATAAAGTGTTATAGTGACTGGTGCCGAAAAAAAATCTAGTTAAAACAATATCCTTATGACCATCAAAAAGTTGTAATTCCATAGTTATTATACTATCATTTGGTAGAGCATCAGGAATACTAAAAGTAAAATTCTTATCTGATTCGGTATACAATACGGGTACAGATATGTTATATCCGGATTTATTAGAAAAAATCACTGTTGCATTACTGCTATCAAAATTTTGTAACAGCTCGTTAACATCCTGACTTAAGTTATCTAAAAAAATATAGCCTTGATTAGTTTCACTCTTTAAAAAATTAATTTGATAAGGTATCGGATAGCTATGAATAAATTTTGAAATATCAATGAGTTCTGATTCTAAGGCCGTATTTGTATGAAATGTTATTGTATGACTTTTTGTGTAGTTCGGCTCTAAAGGTTTCCATTCGTTTTCTTCGAATATCTCCCATTGTAAATTGGCTATTATAGTTAAAGTTTCATTTTCGGGAAGATTATCTGCTGTGTTGAATTCTACTGTTTTGTTATCTTGATCCCAGACTAGGTTCGTACTTAATACATTACTATTACTATCTTTAAGCTGTAATAAAGTATATGCCGGTCTGATTTTGGAATTGATTGTAAGAGATTGATTCATCCCATAGTCGAACTCAATACGAGGAGTATGGTATATACTCACTTTATTATCACTATTTCTAGGAGAGAAATTTGTATTAATATCATAAAACCTAGACTTGAAATTTATTTTGGTAGTTAATTTGTTAGAATAATCTGTAACATGGTAAAGCTCTCCATTAATTTCTTTTTTCCAACTGGTTTTTATTTTTATTTGTAATTGATTACTTTCTGTGAGGAAAGCTTCTTCAGGGATCACTTCTATGGTTTTTCGATCATCCTTTATTTTAAAAGTTACAGGAAATACTTCATTATCTACTAGAATTTCAGCGTTATCAATAAAAGGTTTAAAACCATGGATTTCCGTGTCTAATGATATTTTAGTCGAAAAAGTAGGAATGGTAAAAATACTGACTGTCGAATTTTCAGAGATATTTCCTTTTTCTATAATAAGTGGTAGATGCTCAACAGATAATTTTTCAATAAAAACCTCATTAGTAGATACCTTTTTCCATTCTCTTTCTATTAAACGTTCCCAGTGAACTACTGCATTGAAATAGATCGTAGTATTGGGGGCTAAATTAAATTCAGGTGTTATTAGTACTTCGGTTTGATCATTATTCCATTCAAAAGTTGCCTTTGTGAAATTTATATCTTGTGACTCTATTCGATCGAATACTGCTCTGTACTTCACATTGTTTTTGCCAATACTGATCTCTTTTTCAATAGGATAATTAAAACTAAGAATCAGACCAGAAAATACAGAATATTCTTCATTTTGTAAGGATAATGATTTAACAATTTGAAAATCATCAAAATCTGGATCCGTGATCTCAGAAAGATTATCATCGTTACTGCATCCAAATGAAAAAAAAAGTAATGCATAAACTATGTATCGCAATGACATGATAAATTTATTTTAGATTTGGTTTGGTGCAAAGTAACTAATTAGATAAGTAGTTTTCCCACCCAAAATGGGTAGTATTTTGGTTTTAATAAATCCTTTATTAGTAGTATCATTTTTACATATTATCTTCGTTACAATAGTAATATAATTATGATATCATTTTTTGGAGATACAAAAATTAGGATATGGGTTCTGTGCTACATGTGTAATCTAACTTTATTGATGCATGGACAAATTCAATTTACTCACTATAATGTGGAAGACGGACTACCTCATGATTTTACATTTAAAGTGTATCAGGATAGTCAGGATTATCTATGGATCGGAACAGATGGTGGTCTGGCTAAGTTCAATGGCAATACTTTTAAGGTGTTTGATCGTACAGATGGTTTTGCTTCTAATTTTATTATTGCTATCAATAATTACGGTGATGATCAATTAGCTATTGCATCTTGGAAAGGAGGATTACATTTCATGAAAGGAGATTCCATCATCGTTCCAGATATCATTAAGGATAAATCAGATTTTAATAAAATACAATCAGTCTATCCCTTGGGTAAAGATGTAATTACTTCATTTCGTCACATTTCAATTTTATACGAATGGCAGAAAAATTTTAAATTCAAAAAACACGTATTAAGAGTTATAAGAAATGAAGAAAAAATTCTTTTTCTAAAAGAAAATATTAAGAAAGAAGATACAGTAGTAATAAATACAACGAAACTGATTAACGATACTCTTTATTTTTTTGGTGGAATAGAATCCTCTGAAAAATCTGTCAAATTGCAAGGGGTTTATCAATATATATCTAAAGAAAAGATAATACCTGTTTTTCCATTTCTAAAGGATAAATATATAGAAGAAATGGGTTCTTATGGTAACAATCTGTTTTATGCAACTGAAATAGATTCATTTTTTGTATATAATAAGAATGGTATCATCAGCAGAAAGAAATATGCTTTTAATGATGGTATAATACACAAATATGCAAAGACGAGTTATTGTGAAGTCTTTGGGGTCAAAGATCGTTTGTCTGGAGACGATATAATTTACCTTTATGATAAAGAAAATAACTCATGGACAGAATTGTCTGAGAAATACAAATTGGGATCCGGAATATTAGTGAGTGATGTATTTGTAGATAGTGATGAAAATATATGGATAACTTCAAAAGCAGACGGGCTCTATAAATTAGCAAAGGATTACAATAATATATCATACGTGATCAAAAGTAATAACCATATCATCGACATAATTATTGGTAATGATGGCAAAGTGTTTTTTCTTACTTTAAATAATATATATGGATTCGATTATAATACAAAAAAAACACAAATTAAATTTATCTCAGGTAATGCAGTTAGATTTTACCGTGTAAAAGAAGCACAGGAAAAAATATCCATTCTTTACAAGTATAAAGCAGATGAAAATTTTTCATTTTTAGGAAATGGCTTTTGTAGGTTGGACTTAAAAGAGTTCAAAGAAAAAGCAGATGATCATACTCATGCTATCTCTTTCAATGAAGTGTCTTTTAGTTATGTTGATAGTTCAGGAATATCTCAAAATATTAATGTTCAAAATATCAAAAAAAAAGCTACAATTAACGATGTCGAAAAAGTGAAAGATGAGATATGGGTAGCTACAGATTTCGGGATTATGATTTATGATTTGCCATCACAGCAATATATGAGAACTATTTCTTCAGAGAAGAAGGGTTCAAGATCTTATGCTAAGAAAATTATAAAACAATCAGATACTAAGATTTGGAGTGTAATGTCTGAGAAGTTAGTATATATCGAAAATGGAAAACGTATAACTTATTATAGTGAAGAAGATGGGCTAGCTAGTGATAAAATCAATGATATTATGCTAGATCATAGAGGTGTATTATGGATTGCCACACAAAAAGGTTTTTCTATTCTTGAAAAAGAGATGTTTTATAATTTTAATAAAAGGGATGGGCTTCGCTCATCTTTTGTATCAAGAATTGTTGAGGATGAAAATTGTCAGGTCTGGATAGCAGGCAACAAAGGGGCTGTTGCTTTTGATAATAGTCAGGCTTTTAAATCATTAACTCCACCTAAATTTATTATTCAACAATTTCAAGATAGGTTTGAGTTGGATGTTATTGATTATTCAGGAAAAGAAACAATAACACAATATAAAACTAAAGCTGGCACCCCATGGAAAAAATTAAATGGCAGTATCTTAGATATTTCCAATTATGGAGTTAGTGATTACCAACTTCAATTCAGAGTTAGAAATCGCTTAAGCAATTGGTATTATTCACAAAAATACCCATTTAAAATCATTCCTGTGTGGTACGAAAGAACGGCATTTGTTATTATATCATCGATTACTGTTTTGTTATTAATTACTTCTCTTATTTATATTCGTTTGCAAAGAGTTACAGAGCGAAATCGAAAACTCGAGAAGGCTATTGAACAAGCGAATACTTTAGAAAAAGAATTAAGTACAGTTCGTGAAAATGTAGCCCAGGATTTTCATGATGAATTAGGAAATAAATTAGCTGGTATTTCCATACTTTCAGATTTAATGATGAATAGAGAGCAAGAAAAGCGTACTAAATATTTTAATATGATATTACAAGTACAAAAGGATGCCAAGGACTTATATTTTGGAATTAAAGACTTTATTTGGTCAATCGATTCAAAAAGTGATAGATTGGAAGGGCTCATCGTTTACTTAAGTGATTTTGGTGAAGAACTTTTTGCTAATACTAAGATTGTTTTTAAAATTGAAAAGGATCTTGATCAAGTAAATTTAATACTTCCATATTACTGGAGTCGTCAATTGCTATTTATGTTCAAAGAAATTTTAACGAATGCTCTAAAGCATTCTGAAGCTTCTGAGGTAACACTTATGTTTATCTTAAAAAAGAATCGCATACTAATAACATGTAGTGATAATGGTTTAGGATTTGATCCAAGTGCAGTAAAAAGAAAAAATGGCTTATACAATATCCAAAAACGAGCTGAAAAATTAAAAGGTGAATTGATAATAAGTGATAATTCAGGTACCAACATTTCATTTGCAGGAAAAATATCATAAAAACCACCCAATTAGGGTGAGTAGGTATACTAATAATTTTCGATATTTATCTTTTATTGTAAAAGTTATGTCTAAACAAAAAGTTGTAATTATTGAAGATTATGAGATCGTTTTACGATCTTATGAGGAAATTGTAGGCAACAGTGATGATTTTGAGGTAGTTGGGACATATACTAATTGTGAAGATGCTCTTATGGAGATTGAACAAAAAGCTCCTGATTATGTATTAATAGATATCACGCTACCGGGTATTGATGGGATAGAAGGTGTCAAGAGAATCAAGGAACTTTTAAACAAGGTTTCCATTATTGTAGTGACAGTACATGAAAATTCTAAATTTGTATTTCAGGCATTATGTAATGGTGCCGTAGGGTATTTAACTAAAACTTCAGGTGAAGATCAGCTTCTTAATGCTTTATATCAAGCTAGAGATGGAGGAGCTCCTATGAGTATTGCGATAGCACGAATGGTTGTAGACTCGTTCAAAGAGAAAAAGATTAAAGAATTAACAGAACGTGAAAACGATGTATTGTCACTACTGTCTGAAGGAAAAAGTTATGCCAGTATTGCTGAAGCTATTCACCTCAGTGTAAATACAATTAAGTATCACGTGCGTAATATCTATGAAAAACTTCATGTAACTAATAAAGCGGATGCGATAAAGTATTTTAGGGAAAGGTGACTTATTTTGCAAATTAATTTCAGGAGATAATCTAATAAGTAAAAAAATGATTATAGCATAATTTAGGTTCTTCAAATTATTGAAGAGTGTTTATGCTTTATAACAAACCGGAAGTATTTCTCCCACTGCTAGACAATATTTTATGACTTCTTCTTTGGTCAATTGATTAGTGTAATCTACTTCCTCAACCGTAAAACCAATGGTTCTTAATTTTTCGAAATAATCCCTTCCATATACTCTAACATGATCATATTGTCCAAATATTTTTGCACGTTCTTTTGCGTCGGTAATGCTGTTATCTTCAAACGTAGTTTCTCTATTTAAATCCTGCGGAATTTGTAATATTGCCATACCACCCGGTTTTAGAACCCTAAATATTTCTTGCATAGCCTTGGTGTCATCAGGAATATGTTCTAAAACATGATTACAGAAAATGATATCGTAAGCATTATTATTAAAAGGTAGATTACAAATATCTGCTTTTACATCTGCCAGAGGAGAATTGAGATCGGTGGTTGTATAATCAAGATGTTTAAGTTTCCTGAATCTTTTATAAAAAGCCTGTTCGGGAGCAAAATGCAATACTTTTGCAGGAGCAGAAAAAAAATTGGTTTCATTCTTAAGATATAACCAGAGTAATCTGTGTCTCTCTAACGATAATGTAGATGGAGAAAGCACATTATCCCTTTGGTTTTCATATCCATAAGGTAAGAACTTTGAAAAGCTTTTGCCATCAATTGGATCTGTGTAGGTATTTCCTCTTAAAACTAATGAAATAATAGGCCTAACCAAGTAACTCAATCTGATCAATAGAGGTCTGGGTATGGTATTGAGTATACGTTTAAAGAGTTTTTTCATAATTAATTACGCAAAGGTCTCAAAGAAGGCACAAAGTTTCACGAAAATTTACATAATAAAGCGTTTGATTCCATTTTTAAGTAAACTTACATGAAAATTAATAAGAAGGCCAAGTTTATATTCTCCAAGTTTTAGATAGGTAAGAA
Organism: uncultured Aquimarina sp.; assembly: GCA_947500845.1. GTDB lineage: Bacteria > Bacteroidota > Bacteroidia > Flavobacteriales > Flavobacteriaceae > Aquimarina > Aquimarina celericrescens. Next base: position 16,127 of record CANMTP010000026.1, on the reverse strand, counting down.
TTTGTGCAGAATGAACATCGGTAAAATATTCTACAGTCTTTAGTTCAATCACAACCTTATTTTCAATTAAAATATCAATACAATATCCTTGATCAAGTTTTATGTCCTTATATATAACAGGTAAAGCTTTCTCCTTTTGAATTTCTAGACCTTTATTTTTCAACTCATAGCATAGACATTCTTGGTAAGCCGATTCAAGAAGGCCAGGACCAAGATTATTGTGAACCTCTATCGCACATCCAATAACGATTCTAGATATTTCATCTTCGGTCATACTTTGTATGGCTTTGTGATTCCTTAGCGAAACTTTATGTAACTTTTTTAGAGAACGCTAAACTGTTAGTATCTCTTGTCTAAATGCATCCTCTTCATCAGACTCAATGCCTAAAGCTTGGTAGATATACTTAAAAGTTGAAAGAATCTCGGGTTTACCATCAATAATTGCTACATCATGCTCGAAATGAGCACTCGGTTTACCATCTGCAGTAAGAATAGTCCAACCATCTCTTAATTGCTTGATACGATGTGTTCCCATATTAATCATGGGTTCTATAGCAACGACCATGCCTTCAATGAATTTTTTTCCTCTTCCGCGTCTACCATAATTAGGCATTTCGGGATCTTCATGCATCTTTCGACCTAGACCATGGCCTACTAGTTCTCTAACCACTCCATAACCTGCTTCTTCTGTAAATTTCTGGATGGCATATCCCACATCGCCCACACGGTTTCCAATTTTAAACTCTGCTATACCAACATATAAAGACTCTTTAGTAATACGAAGTAGCCGTTCTATCTCTTCCGATACTTCTCCTACAGGAAAAGTATAAGCATGATCTCCATAAAAATCGTTTTTAATGGCGCCACAGTCAATAGATATGATATCACCTTCCTCAAGAGGAGTGTTGTTAGGAATCCCATGAACTACTTGAGCATTTGGACTCATGCAGAGTGTGTTGGGAAAGTCGTATAATCCCAAAAACCCTGGAATTGCACCATGATCCCTAATGAATTCTTCTGCGAGCTTATCTAAATGTAAAGTGGTTACACCAGGTTTAACTTCAGAAGCCAACATCCCTAATGTTTTTGAAACAACCAACGCGCTTTCTCGCATCAATTCTATTTCTTCACGTGTTTTGGTGATAATCATAAGCTTATAGTTCCATAGTAACGGAGGGCAAATTTACGAAGAATATAGGATATATAATTTAATCCTCGTAGGAATGTTTATATGGCTGGCCAGATACGATGGCAAATATATCTTTTTCTAGAGTTTCTTGTGCAAATTCTACATAACGACCTATTTCCTTTCCATCTTTGTAAAAGATAAAGGTGGGCACACGTACAATATCTAATCCTTTTTCAAGACCATCAGGAGTATTTTTTGCTCTGGTGACTGTTATAAGTTCTAAGTTTTCATAATCAAATTCGACAGCATCTAATATTTTATAAAACGTCGGGGTTTCCCTTTTACTGTCTCCACACCAGGTACCCATAAAAGCTTTAATAGAAACATCCTTAAGATAAGGTGATATTTTGGTTACAGTTTCGGTATCTACTGTATAGTTTTCATAATGTTTGTTGAACCAGGTGTCGTATGGTTCTTGTTCCAGAGCTTTTCTATCTTGTTTACCTACCAAAATTTCAGGTTTTGATTGTGAGGAAGCTGTATTTTTATCTTGTTCTGACACTTCGTTGGGACTCTTTTCTACAGCTGGTGAATTATTTACTGAAATTGACGCGCTTATACATGCGTTTAAAGATAAGGCAATAAAGATTATATATATTTTCTTCATTTTTTTTGATTGAGTACAACTAATATACTAGAAAGGTAAGACCAACTGCAATACTTTAAATGTAGTTTAACAAAAAAGAATCAGTGTTTTTGTTCACTTTACTAAGGACTTTTGAGTCATAGCTTCTGGTTGAGTAACTCCCATTAGCTCTAAAATAGTTGGTGCCATATCTCCTAAAACTCCATCTTTTACCTCAATTTGATCGTTGTCTATCAAAATAAAAGGAACTGGATTGGTAGTATGTGCTGTATGGGGAGTGCCATCGGGATTGATCATAGTTTCGCAATTACCATGATCGGCAATCAATAAGGTAGTATAATCATTTTCGAGACCTGTATTAACTACATCTTTTACGCAAGCATCTACAGCTTCACAAGCTTTGATAGCCGCTTCCATTACTCCTGTATGCCCTACCATATCACCATTGGCAAAGTTTAAACACACAAAATCGACCTCGCCTTTTTCCAATTCGGGAATCAAAGCGTCTCTAAGCTCATATGCACTCATCTCTGGTTTTAGATCATACGTAGCAACCTTTGGAGAATTTCTTAGAATTCTGGTTTCTCCTTCAAAAGGTTCTTCTCTTCCGCCGGAAAAAAAGAAGGTGACATGAGGATATTTTTCGGTTTCGGCAATTCGAATTTGCTTTTTACCAGCACTGGAGAGTACTTCGCCAAGAGTTTCCGTAATATTTTCCTTGTCATAAACTACTTTGATATCTTTAAATGTATCATCATAATTAGTCATGGTAACATAATATAGAGGCAACTTATGGGTATTGTACTCATGCATATCTTTTTGAGAAAGCATTTCGGTTAGTTCTCTACCACGATCAGTTCTGAAATTAAAGAAGATGACAACATCATCATCTTTTATAGTTGCCATCGGAGTGTTGTTTTCCTGAACTAGAATAGGTTTTATAAATTCATCAGTAATACCATTGTCGTAGCTCAATTGAATACTTTCTAGAGCATCATCTGAAGATTCTCCAATACCATTTACCAGAAGATCATAAGCCAATTTAACCCGTTCCCATCGTTTATCTCTATCCATTGCATAATATCTTCCAATAATAGAAGCTAACTTTCCTGTAGTTTGAGACATGTGATCTTGAATATCTTTTAAATGCCCTTTACCTGATTTTGGATCTACGTCTCGACCATCTGTAAAAGCATGAAGAAAGACATTCTTTAGATCATAAGAGTTTGCCGCATCAAGTAAACCTTTGATGTGATTTATATGTGAATGCACACCACCATCGCTTACCAACCCCAAGAGATGAATATTCTTGTTATTAGTTTTGGCGTATTGAAAAGCATCTATAAGCGCAGGTTCATCTTTCAAAGTGTTTTTTTCTACGGCTAAATTGATTTTAGCCAAATCTTGATACACGATTCTACCCGCACCCAAATTCATATGCCCGACTTCGCTATTTCCCATTTGTCCATCCGGCAGTCCTACATGAAGTCCATCTGTACGCAAAGAAGCATAAGGATATTTTTTGTACAAATTGTCAATGAAGGGTGTTTCTGCATGATCAATTGCTGATACTTTTGGATCAGGAGAGGTACCCCATCCATCTAAAATCATCAAGATTACTTTCTTGTTCATAGCGAGCTCAGAATTTAAATTTTTGGTTGGTTGTTATTTAAATTTGTTCCTTTTAAAAAGGTACAAGAAGCAAAGTTACAACTTCGTCGATAAGCATACAAAAAGCTAGAGTTATTACTAGGTTATTTAAACTTTTTAATAAAGTTATGAGTAAGCTAGTTTTTATGAAATTCTTAACTAATCTGTGTCTAGAAGGTTAAAAATGAGTTATTCTTAAAGAATAATCAATATTTATCAGAATAATGTAATTCATTTGCACTGTCAAATTTGGCGAAACACAAATCTATAATGAACTTAAAAAAGTAAAAAATGAAAAGATTATCAATTTTAATGCTAAGTATGGTAGTGAGCGTTGTATTTGCAAATGATCCAGTAAAAGATCTTGATGCTTACAAAGTAGCAAAAACAGAAGCTGTTAACGTTTCTCCTTTTTGCCTTTCGATCGCAAAAGGTGACTACGAGATGGCAAAAAAAATGATTGAACTAGGTACAGAAGTTAATCAATTTTCAGAAGGGATGACTCCACTCATGTATGCAGCTCGTTATAATAGAGTTGAGATCATTAAACTTTTGGTCGCAAACGGAGCAAAACTTGCAACTAAAGATAGTAAAGGCTTCAAAGCAGTTAAATACGCAGAATTATCAGGAGCACATGAAGCTGAAGAATTGTTATTGAGCCTTTAATAAAAAGGAATTTTTTCTTCTTACATTAGCTCAAGAAAGACAAAGTAAAACCGTTATTTCATCTAAATAATAATGAATAGCGGTTTTCTTTTGATTGATAATGTTGTAATTCTTATCAAAATATGCTATCCACTAAAAAGTTAAAAACATGTTATTTAATGGTCTAATGTGATAAAATGAAACTATTAATAGTATATTTGCGTGTATATATATCATTAATCAATAGTAAAACTATCATTTTTTAATTTATGAGAATAGCCACTCGTTATCAATACAGTTTTTTAGACTTTACTTTTGGTGGATATGATATAGTAACAGTAAAGATTTTGTTTGATTGATTGATTTGTTCGTTCTCCTCTTGAAATTCGATTACTACAGCCGTAGTAATCGAATTTTCGTTTTTACCGGCAATCATAATATTTTGTTGTAGTTAGGTTAAAGTTCTGTTATTTAAAAATATATCTGTAACAAATTTATAAGTATCGAAGTCTTGTATATATAAGTCAATCAATAACTCAAAAATCAATTTTATTATGAAAAAATCAATTTTGACCGTATTAGCGGTTATGTTTATTGCTTCTGCAAGTTTTGCAACAGGAGTAGAAATGACTACCAATAGTCATAATGATGAGCAAAAGATCTTGAAAGCTAAAGTAAGTCCATTTTGCATGGCTATAGTAAAAGGGGATTTGGACACAGTCAAAAAAATGATCGAACTGGGAAGTGATGTAAACGAGAAATCCGAAGGGATGACTCCACTTATGTATGCCGCCCGCTACAACAGGGCAGATATTATTAAGGTACTCGTTCAGAAAGGAGCAAAAATTAGTACCAAAGACAGTAAAGGTCATAATGCTATGAAATTTGCAAAATTATCAAACGCAAAAGATGCTATAGCAGTTCTGGAGGAGTTGTCTTAAGCATTGAAATTTTTGTGAGAACTAAGAGCTATTTGAAAATGTTGTTAAAACATTTTTTGAATAGCTTTTACTTATTTAGTTCATTTACTAAATTCTTTTATAGCTTCTCTTATTTTTTCTATACGGTTATCGGGATCTGGATGAGTACTCTGAAATTCAGGAATTCGATCTGGTCCGGCTGCGGCCTTTAATATGTTCATGACACCAATCATTTCTTCGGGATTGTATCCAGAATTGATCATAAACAAGACTCCAAGTTTATCGCTTTCTAATTCATCATCTCTGCCATTTCCCAGTAGTATGTTTTTTCCAATACTATTTACAATGCCTCCGGAATCAGCACCCACAGATGCTCCTGTAGAGATCGTTTTCCAGAATTCATGTTCGGCAATTCTTTCTGCAGAATGTCTTCCAAGCACATGCCCAATTTCATGACCAAGCACACCGGCGACCTGATCTTCATTTTCAAGCTTAGAAAGTAGGGCATAAGTGATAAAAATCTGCCCCCCTGGTAAAGCAAAGGCATTAATGGTTCTCGCATCAGCCAAAAGATGAAATTCGTATTTGTATGGCGTTTGTTTTGCCATACTCGAATTGACCAATTTACTACCTACCCTATCGATATAACTTTGCAGTTTTTGATCAGGATGTAGGCCTCCGTGTTGTTGAGCCATCTCAGGGGCACTTTGCAAACCGATTGCGATTTCCTGATCACTGGTCATATTAATATTTTGTACTCTTTGAGTATAAGGATTCAAGGTTTCATTATTGCATTTTTTAAAGAAAGCGAAAGCTACAATTGCAAGACCTATAAATATTCGGATTTTTAAACCGCCACGTCTCATTAGAATTTGAAAATAGTTAATATTTAAAGTTACTAAATAAAAAAGTTGCTTACTAATAAAATGTATAAAACACTTTTTAGCAAGCAACTACTAGAGGTTTCCATTTTACTATTCTATAGTAAAAAAATAGGATTAGTGCTAACTAGCATAGTTGAGTTTGCATAGTTTAGCGATAAAAAATCTGAGTATAATAATATCGTCCGTTTTCATCTTTTACAGCAGCAATGCCAATATGTGTATAGTTCCCTTCTATATTGGCTCTGTGGCCACTACTATTTAACCAACCCGTCATTACAGATTGTGCAGAATTTTGACCCGACGCAACATTTTCTCCAAAACTTCTGGCATTTTCCTTTTCTTGTAATGTTTGAAACTTTGCGTCTCGATTATCATGACTGATACGACCCTGAGAAATCATATATTTTGAATGATCAATGGCCAGCTGCTCTGCGGTGTTATTTTTTTCCAAAATAGATAAACCTTGATCTCGTCTGTGTTGATTCACTAAGCTCAAAATTTCATCTACTACAGAAATTTCATTAGGAGTATCAATAGAGCCATCATCTTCAGAGCAAGAGAACATCACTAGCGATAATACTAAAATCAATAGTGAGCGATGAAATATTATGTTCATTTCAATTTACTTTCTTTAATTAACTTAATTTTTTAAGCTTTAGTATTGTAGGGAACCCTCTATTATACTAAAGTTTTTTTATTTGCATGCCAACTGTATGAGTTAGCGTGCACGAAACATGATTAATGTATAATAGTTATTTCCATTCTTATCTTTTACGGCTGCGATTCCAACGTCAGAATAATTGCTTTCAAGAGTATTCTTGGTTTGAGAACCTTGGGTTAACCAATTTTGAACGAGTTCCTCAGGGCTGTAAAATCTTGAATTTAACTCTATAACCGCGGTGGCACTTTCTGTATTTTGTAGTTGCGCTTTTCTTTCAGCGTTCCCGTCAATACTAAGTTCTTCCTGATTAGCCATAAATTGAGCATGGTTAACGGCTAATTGTTTTGCGGTTGCATTTTCTTTTAAAATTTCAAGGGATAAACTTCTTCTATGCTCATTTACTAGACTAAGTATTGTTTCTTCTACAGAAGACTCAGAATTTTCTGAAGGTATATCGGCATCGTTATCTGAACTGCATGAGGTTAATACGGTTAATAACAACGCAATTTGTAAAAAAAATAGTAATGATTTTTTCATATAACGGGGCTTTTGTATGTAATAAAATTAAGACAAAATTATGAAAAAATCAAAGTAAATATCGATTAATGTCTAAAATATTCTGTGAAAGGTACTTTTCGATGAATTTTTCAGAGAAAAACTCTGATCCTAATAGTCTGGCATTTTGTAGTGCTGTTTTGATATCTAATTTCATGTATGCATGTAGCATAGGAATAGAAAGTGGGGCATAAGAGTAATGCCAAGGCTCATATTTAAATCCTTTACGATCTTTCTTGTCTGTGTACACCAAATGAAAGTCAAAGGAATTGGCATGTATGTCCAGCCATTCTTTAAATTTACAGAAGGGCCCATCACCTTCAAAATTTTCCTCGAGAAGTAATCCTTTGGGTTGTTGGGCATTACCATTAACTATATCGATATCGGTCCCCCAATGATGTCTTGAGGTTCCTGGAATTGTAGAATACTCTATGATTTTTTTAATAGCTTCGTTAGGAGGTAATCCCTCTTGAGTGAACTTTTTATATTTCCGTTCCCAAATGCGATTTTGATGTGCATAATTGCGATAACTCGAAACTACTTTTATTTCAAAGCCACTCTTGGCGGCTTCAGTCTTCATTTTTAAAAATGCTTCGTGGGCTTCTTTTCTCAATTTATATCCTTCTCCAAAAAGCGAGGGATTGCTCTTGCCCATTAGATCATCCTTAGAAAATTCAAACTGAAACGGGGAGAAGGATTGTACTGATAGTCCTATTAGACCTAACAAATTGATTTTTATGAAATCTTTCCTTAACATCAAATTCTCTAGGGTGTGCATTTATTATTCTAAAATACCATCTACGATACCATATTCTAAAGACTCTTGTGCATCCATCCAGTAATCTCGATTAAAATCTTTTAGTACTTTTTCTACATCCTGACCACAATTATCTGCCAGGATTTGAGCACTTAATTCTTTAGTTTTTAAAATTTCTGCAGCCTGAATTTCAATATTTGAAGCCTGACCCCTTGCACCACCACTTGGCTGATGAATCATTACCTTGGCATGAGGCTGGATAAACCTGCGTCCCTTTTTACCAACACTTAGCAGGATAGATCCCATAGAAGCGGCCAATCCTGTGCAAATGGTAGACACGGGACTCTTTAGACTTGCGATAGTATCGTACATTGCAAATCCAGAGGTAACATACCCTCCCGGACTATTAATATATAGTTTAATTTCTTTATCGCTTATCATATCTAGGTACATCAATCTATCGATCACATGTTTTGCTGATTTGTCATCTACTTGCCCCCATAGAAATACACTACGCTCTTCTAAAAACTTTTTATCGATAACATCCTGTATTTTTCCTGATTTTTCTTTCATTAGTATAGTTTTTTCTTTTTTTTAGAATTTTCTATTGTTGAGATAAATGTATATTAATTTTTGCAAAAAAGCATCATGTGAGCGACGCAATTTTTAATTCGTAAAGGTACATTTTTCTCGTATTTGATTTCATATTATTGTTTCATCTCTGATTATTTTTTTGATGGTTTTCTTATCACAAAATTGAACACTTGTATTTTGAAATAGTCAGATGTGGATAAAATGAAAATTTTATATCATAATTATGCAATTTTTTTATTGAGGAAAATGAAATTCTTCTCTACAATTCTCTGTTTTATTTATGGGTTTCCGTAACTTTTTAGTTAAAAAATGAATAAAAAAGTTAAAAAATGTTAAAATAATGAGATTTCGATTAAATTAAAAAATTAATAGTATTATCAGTAATAATGGAGTTTATCCGATATTATTGCATTTCATCGAGGTACTATTTACGGTTTAACCATAATGTAATTGGTGTTTAACTTCAAACCCCATAAATAGCAATCCTTTATATTTGTGTCATAATGTTTTAATAATTTGAAAATTATTTAACATTATATAAAAGAATAATTTAATCTATAACACAATGTGATGAAAATTATTCTGGGGCTTTCAAAATATTTACATTTTAAATATTCACTTCACTTTACACAATTCATTTTATTGGATTTAGTATTTCTAAACAAAGAGATATTAAAAGTAATAGATTATCAAACATTGGGTTTTTGAATATGCCCATGTAAAAATAATTCTTGCAAGAATACTTTAGACCATACTTGAAATGTCTTTAAAGGATCAAGTGAAATGAATTAGTAATAACCTTTAAATTATTTGAATCATGTTAAACAACATTTTAAAACAATCAGGAGTAAAGCAATTAGATAGAGCTCAAAGAAGTAAAATAGGAGGAGGGGATGATGGTCCATTTGGTAGAGAGGGATATTGTCCGGTTGAAAACGGTTGGTATGTGAGGTATTGCCATGAATTATGTGATGATGGTACGACCCCTATGAATTGTGGAGGAGGGTTCTAAATCAAATGCGAAATATTCATTTTTCGCATATCGATAAAAAAAATTATTAACCTTTAAATTATTTGAATCATGTTAAACAACATTTTAAAACAATCAGGAGTAAAGCAATTAGATAGAGCTCAAAGAAGTAAAATAGGAGGAGGGGATGATGGCCCATTCGGTAGAGAGGGATATTGTCCGGTTGAAAACGGTTGGTATGTGAGATATTGCCATGAATTATGTGATGATGGTACGACCCCTATGAATTGTGGAGGAGGATTCTAAATCAAATGCGAAATATTCGTATTTCGCATATCATTAAAAAAATATTATTAACCTTTAAATTATTTGAATCATGTTAAACAACATTTTAAAACAATCAGGAGTAAAGCAATTAGATAGAGCTCAAAGAAGTAAAATAGGAGGAGGGGATGATGGCCCATTCGGTAGAGAGGGATATTGTCCGGTTGAAAACGGTTGGTATGTGAGATATTGCCATGAATTATGTGATGATGGTACGACCCCTATGAATTGTGGAGGAGGATTCTAAGATAAATAGAAAATAAATTTGAATTACAAATCAAATCGAGTTATTGTAATTTGAATTAATGAGATGTATGACTTCTGATCGTTTTACCCAATAAACTTTCAGAAGTTTTTACATATCCGTCGGTGAGGTAATAAAATAGCGTTTGACAGAAAACTATCGATTAATATACAAATATCCAGCCCGATCTTTTTGACCGTCTATTTTCAAAACATAATAATACGTCCCCACAGGAAGTTCTTCTCCTTCTGCAATGGTTGTTCTACCTTCTGAAATACCTATAAAAGCGTCAGAGCCGTTATCATCCTGTGCCTCGTGATATCGTTCCCTTTGATATACTAAAACTCCCCATCTATTAAAAATCGATAGTTCGTTATTTGGGAAATTAGCTAATCCTTGTATTCTGAAAAAGTCATTATTTCCGTCTCCATTTGGAGAAACTGCTGTAAATACCTGAAGGTCCCCGTCTAATAGTAATTCTGAAGTTCCGAAAGTAAGAACCGTATAATTATCGGGAATAAAAAATTCTGAAGTAATTTCACCATTGCTAACATCACCAGAGAATGCTGAATTACCCAGACTTTCCCATTCTTGAGTAGTTTCGTTCCATCCTACCACTCTCAGGTTTTCCAGATCGTCTACCAATGTAGGGATATTACTATTATCGTCCCAGGTAAGTGTTACTTGGGTTTGAGTGTCTCCATCAAGATCCCAATACTCAAATATACTCACCGCTAATACATTAGAAGCGAGGTTTGTGGTATCAAAGCGTTCTGCGAAAAAGTTTGGGAAATTTGGATCTTCAAAGAAATAAGCACCTCTACTAGTATTTACAGAAGCACCATCTGTAACACGCATGGGCCTTAACCTAAAATCATCGCCAATGGGAAATGTAAAATCTAAATCTCCTGTTAATGATGCATAACCATCCACAAAGCGGTTGTCATTTTCGCCATTATAGGGAGCATCATTAAGGTAATCCATTGAGGTGGTAATATCACCGCGATTTCTTGGGGTTTGCACTCTTCCATTGGTAAATTCCTGAAAGTTTTGTACTCCGGTGGCAACTTCAAGATAAAGATCATCAAATACATCAATCTCCATATTATAAAAAACCGGTCGGTTATCTCCAGAAATAGTCAATCTGTCATCAGGGCTGTAAAAACCTGCAAAACCAAGGTTTTGATCAAATGTGCCATCGTTAATGAGATCGGTATGAAAACCAATTTCACCATTGTCGTGAATTTGTATATTCCCAATATTGCGAAAGGCTTGTTGACCTACAACAATTTGGGAAAGCATACATATTATGAAATAAATTATTCTGTTCATTCCTATATTGGGGTATCTAAGGCATTACGGTTTAGCCGTAAAAAATATATGGTAAATATACGGATAATTTAAAGTGTATATTATTTTTTGACGATAAAAAGCATTAAAGTATCGGTGAATTGCATTTTTAACTCGATTAACTGCTTTTTTGTATAAACGTGCTTACCTTATTTATAACGTATTACAAATATATCAATAGTTCTACAATTATAGACTTACCGTAATATTTGTTTTATAATTCATTATTTGATTTTATGATTATGGTTACTAAAATTAATTTGCTTTAACTCTATAAGTTATTCTTCGATTAGTGATTACCGCTGCTCTTTTAACTACATATGTTGTTCCAAATTCTGAAGTGGAATTACTTACTGTAGCAGTTGCTGTAATGATACTATTTACGGGTATTGCTGATCCTAAAGGAATAATAAAGCTGAATCTATTGGTTGTGTCTTCATTTCCGTCTACATCTGCCGGATATGCTGTGATATTACCATCATTATCATCTAGACCTCCTTCTATAGCAGATCCTAAAAAGACTTTTCCTTCGCCATAATCTTGAGTTATCGTTCCAGAAGGTCCATCTATGGCATTATCGCCTACTACCGCATCTCCTGTATCAATATCTGATAAGAACAGCTCGACCGTTGCACCAGCACCCACCCAACCGGTGACTATCAGATTATTACCAGATACTACGGCAGAATCAAAGATTGGGAAGTTTAATCTATTATTGGGTCCGCCATCGCCATCGCCGTTATCATTAATAGTTACACCATCGTTACCTATATCGATACCCAGACTTGCTTCAGTAAGGCCATTAGCAAAAATCGAATTTTGAGATATTAAATTACCCGTTCCACTACTAATAAATATACCAACTCGACCATTATTGTTAATAACATTTCCGGTTATCGTCGTATTTGGTTGCTGAGTTCTTATTCCTATTTGGCTCGCACAGCCTATAGAAAGCGCTCCTGTATTACGAATAGTATTTTGATCAATAATCATCGCAACACTATTTACATTATCTATACCATAATTACCGCCATTTTCTATCAAATTGTTTTCTATGATTATTCCCGTTGCTCCCTGTCTAGCAATAATATTTGCGAAACAGTTTACAACGCCATTGCTATTAAGATGATTATTTCGAAGTATAGAAGATACAGTCCCCGTATTAAATCGAACACCATTTCTTCCGAATCCTGCAATATAATTCCCATCGATAATACTTTCGCCACCACCAACGCGTATACCATGTCTATCAGTTCCAACTTGATTACCCAATGCATCTGTACCTATCAAATTTTCTGTAATCAGAACATTGCTTCCAGAAGTAATACGAATTCCATCAAAATTTGCGTTATTACCAAAAATTGCCACATTTCTTATAACAACATTATCTGCGTTAATTTCAAAACCAAAACCAGAACCTGTATTTTTTCGAACTTGAATTTCTGGTAGATTATAATTGGGTAATAAAGTATTATTTGTGCCTACAGCTGTACCGCCTGCACCAATAGTACCCGTGTTTGTGTCGGTAGAATATGCAGTTTGTGTTCGCCCATCGACTACTGTATTATTATCGCTAATTGCAGGTAAACTTCCAGAATTAATAAAAATATCAAAATATCCATCGGCTACAATATATCCTGCATCTGGTGTTCTGCCCAATGGATCTCCAGTAGGAGGAATCATGAAAATAGAAGTGTCCTCGCCCGCAGCTGGATTAATTGATCCGTCATTGGGATGCGCCTCGATGTCCAAACCAGTTTCATTAAGGTTGTTTGAATTGGTTATAAATTGTTCTAATGATCCTTGTCCGGTGGCATTTGTATTAACGATAGTATTAAAATTAAAACCAAAGTCCAGGTTGGTTACACCTTCATTGTCAATATTTACAAGGGATATACTTTGTGCACCAGTTGCTGTACCGGCAGCAGCATCTTGAGCTGCAGGGTTGGTACCGCCTACTTCATCATCTACTTCGACATTTGAAGTTGGAGATCGAAAAGTCCGGAATGTTTGTACACCATAGCATGAGGTACAGCTAGCACCATTTCGAGTAGATCTTACGGTACTATTAACCACTCTCACGGCGTAATCACCATTGATCATGCCTCCAAAAATATATTCACCGTTACTATCTGTTGTTGTTGATTCAACAAGAGTAAATGTACCTGCAGGAGCTTCACGGTATAGCTCTACTGTTGCATTTTCAATAGGAATTCCCGATGAAGCAGCACGATTGCGACCTGGCCCACCCGGATAATTAACATCTTCAAAAACGGTTCCTTTAATTAAATTGCTAGGAACTTTTAAAATAACCGCATTTAAAAATACTCTATCTGTCCCTACATCAACATCGGTGGTTATCTGAGTTTCGCCAACAGGTATGATCATTGAAATATCATAAGTATCTAAATCTAAACCATATTCTGTAGTTCTGTTTACTCCTGTAGTCCCATCAAACACGGTAGAATTGAATGGATTGTTTGTGGTTAGACCGTCATTATTACCATCACCACTCAAGGTAAACGGAACTCCTGTTGAATTGGGAGTAACGGTAAGTAATTCTGCATTGGCCAAGGGTATATCTCCTTCCCAGGATAATACTGTAGTTTTGGATCCTGCGGAGCCATTGGCAAAGAAATTATCCAAAACAAAACTCTGTGGCGGATTCGTATTTTGTAGATTGCTAAAACCACTATATAGATTAATTGTTGAAGACGGCAGAGAAGGATTCGTATAAAAAATAAATAAAGACCATCCCCCAAATACTAATTCGTTACTGCAATACGCAACACTATTGTTAGTGTTATCTATAGTAAGCCCACTAAAATCATAGGTGTTTCCTGATGGATCGGGCAAACCGTTTATTAAGGTTGTAACGTCACTTACCATACCATAAATCAATCCATTAAATGCTGTTTGAACTATATCGGCAGCAACTTGCTGTCCTTCAAATGTAACAACATCGTCTGCAGAAGTACCAGAATGTGCCCAATATAAAAATGCTTTTTCTATGGTAGAACCAGCGGGTATTGCCGAGGTAAGATCTGCAGAGTCTGACGAAGTAATAGCACATTGATTCCCAGAATTAGGTTCCGTTCTCAAAGAACCTCCTGTGGTAGCATAGTCAAAGTTGCCGTCAAATTCATCAAAAAGATTAAGGGTTGGTTCATTAGGAACTGCAGTTGCGTCTGCATCATCTATAATGGTAACTGTACTGTTAAATAAATCAATGGCGCCATTAGTAGAACCACTTAGGGCAATAGTAAAAGTTTCATCATCCTCTACAAAATTATTATCCACAAGTGTAATCGTGCGTGTAATTTGTTGACCTGGAATACCCGTAAAATTTAATGTTCCAGCATCAGCTATAAAGTCTGAATCTGCGTAGGCCGTACCATCAACTGTTGCATAATTTACCGAGAAAGGAGTAGTCACATTACCCGTAAAAAGGGCTGTAAAAGTAAAAGTTCCGGCATTTTCATTAACTGTAATATCGGTGATGTATACAGCAGAACTCCCGGCGGTAAAGGTTACGTTATCAATAAAAATTCCCTCATTATTAGCCCAAATTTGATCTCCACTTACATCCCTAAATCGAATTCTAGAATCGGCAGATCGCTCATTATTAGCCAGTAAATATTTAAAACTACCTTCGTTAAAGGTATTATCTATGGTTAAAATAGTTTGATATATACCCAGATTATTACGTAATTGTACATCAAAAATCTCATTGCCCAGTAGCTCTTCATAATCAAAAGTCAATATAGAATATCCGTACGAAGAAAGATCTAATCGCCTTTCAATATATACGGCATCAAGATTTATAAACAGAAGCTGAAAGAAATTAAATGGTACTTGTCCGGTATTAATAAGAATTCTACCGTTTGCGGGATCATCTCCGTCTCCTATTTCGTCCCAATCAGAAAACCATAATGCACCATTACCATCATTTCTTCCATAATCAGAACTACCAAACGTATCTCTAAATATATCTTGTGCTATACCTTTGTTTGAGATTAAAAACAAACAAACAATTAACAAGTAATACGGTATGTTGAAGTTTCCTTTCATTCTCATTTGATTATTTTACCATAAATACTACATTAATCAGTGTGTTGAAATCTGCCGGTGTGGCTATAATATCATAGGTCATGACACCTTCGTTCGCTCCATCACCGGTACCACCAATAGTAATATTTGCGGGAGGTCCGAATACGGCAGGATCTGCAAAAGTCACATAATAGTATAATTCATCTCTGGCATAGGTAGGTAGCGCTGCTGGCGCTCCATTACTTGCCGCAGTTGGCGAACCAAACTGATCAATATATTCTTGATAAAGATCTACTGTTCTATCATTTCCTGTAGTGGAAGCATCAATTTCTATTGAAGGAGGATAAAATATTCTCGCCGCTTTCGAGGTAATGCGCTCAATAGAATTTAACGCAGTTCCAACATCTGTCTCTGGGGTTCCATCTCCATCTAAATCCTGGGTAACAGCATCTGTTTCATCTATTACTGTATCTGCGTTGGTATCTTCTGTTGGGAAAATAGGTACTTCAACATCAAATTGATCATCTGTATTAGCGATTGAGATGTCCGCAGTTAATGTGCTGCCATCACTATCAGTTAAAGTAAGAGTATCGCCAGCACCATCACTGTCTGAATCGGTAACCACAAGAGAGACGTTAGTAGTATTCGTATCTGTTTCCGCCGCGATATCTGCCAAAGGCACATCCACTGTATTTCCATCAGAATCGGTAATGATCAGGTTCGTTCCATCTTCAGTAAACGACACGTT
>CANMTP010000025.1 GCA_947500845.1 uncultured Aquimarina sp. | reverse complement strand
CTTTTACCCAACTAAACCAAATATCAATATAGATAACCTACAAAGAATTGGGTAAGCCTTAAACCGAACTCACGTTACATTATTAAATTAACTTTTTTTTAGTAACATGAATACATATTGAATTTTACTTTTAAAATGCTAATAATCAAATTGGTAACAGACATGAGCCTTGAGTGTCTTTAATTGTTCAGGGATTATCAACTCTTATAAACTATTTTTATGTTAGAACAAATTTCGAATTTAGGGATGCTCCTTAGCAAACAACAGCAAACACAAATTAAAGGCGGATATGGATCAGGCTGCAAAAGGCATTGCGAATGGACTGAGAGGTGTGGATGTGTTTGCCCATGGGACGATATTGATGGTGATTGTTACTAGTGTTAATTTGTAAAAATCTAGACTTCCTTCTGGTGTTTATTAAAAACAGAAGGAAGTCTACTTATCATTTGATTTCTAGAAGTGTATACTAAAAGAAATCTTGTTTAGAACAACAGATTATTACTTCTCATATTTCAATACCCACGGATTGGTGGTAAAATAATTCCATGATACATTGGCAAGATCCACTTCTGGATCGATAAAAACTTTTCGTTTTTTACCATTAACTGAAACACTACTTTTTACATAGACCTCAATTTCTTTTCCTTCAGCAGCATATTTTTTCTTTAAATGCTGAGCAAACTGCCACATAAAGTCGGGTTTGGTATTTACCGAGCGAATTTGCTTTTTGGTTAAATAGTCGTTTTTCTTGATGAGTTCTCGCTTTGATTCAACATCATTTTTATCGACTATATAGAAGTTTGTGATGCCAGAACGTCCTCGTAACATCATGCGCCAGCTTAATCGATGACCTTCTTCGGTCCATAAAACATCTCCAGGGATAAACCAATGGCGTAAAGGCAGTGCGATCTGAATTATAAACCAAATGATAGCTATCGGAATTAAAAAGCGTTTATACGAGGGGACTATAATTTCGTTAGCAGTATAGAACTCCTTCTTTTTCATGAAAATACGATGTATTTTTTCTCTAGAAAAGAAAAACACACTAAAGGCTAGCGATAAGTAAGGGAATATTCCGATTTGGAATACAATAGAGTTGAATAGGTGGAAAAAGATACCCAGACAAAAAATGAAGAATCTGGTTCTTTTCCATAACAATAATGGGATGACCAAAAGATCAAATAAAATACCAAAATAGGTGACACTTACATGGGCCCAATGATTTTGTAATAAAGGCCCTACTATAGGATAATACGCACGACCTGCCATTAGATTTTTTGCTACCGTAAAATCCAACCAGTCAGGATAAAGTTTGGCGACCGCAGCGTAGGTGTATACAATCCAGAGTTGTATGATGATCAATAGTACCACCCAACGAGGCATTGCAATTTTTTTTAAAGATGGATTCTTTTTTACATCTACAGAAAAGTAATTTCCTGCCGGTAAAATGATCATTATAATTAATAATAATAGTAATAAGTAATAGTGATTATTGTATGACGATTTTTGCATAAAATAAACACCTGCCCACATAATGGTGTATGCGGTCATACTTAAGCGATATTTATACCCAATCATAACCAACAAACCAAAAATACCCATCATGGCAAAATAGAAATACATCCCATTACCGGGTAATGGCTGTAAAAAATCGAGTCCAATAAAGTTAAAGGTAAACTCTGGCTCGATAAGTGTTCTTTTTACCCAGCCGGTAAAAATGGCTCCAATTGCCTCTGCAGCAATTAAAAATCCAAAAAAGACTCTAAATATAATTAGAGCACTGTTGTCTATTTGAGTAAACAACCAACGATTGATCATACCATAGAATTTATATAGTCACGAGAGAATTCTTCATCTTGTTGCATAGCCTCTTGCAATTGATCAACAGAGTCAAATTTTTTCTCATCTCTGATGCGTTTAAGTAGTTCGATTTGAATTTTTCTGTCATAAAGATTAAATGAGATATCAAAAAAATGGGTTTCTATAGTTTGTTCAGTGCCATTAACGGTTGGATTGTTACCAATATTCATCATTCCAAAATGAATCACGCCATCGATATTAGATTTAACGATATAAACACCATTTTTAGGAATAAGTTTATAGTCTTCTTTGATATGAAGGTTTGCTGTTGGGTATTGTAATTTGCGCCCTAATTCTTTTCCTCTCACAACTCGTCCGGTAAGCATAAAATTGTAGCCTAAATATGTATTAGCTTTGGTAACGTCACCGTTCAATAGCGCTTCTCGAATTTTTGTTGAACTTATCGCTACATCGTCAATATCTTGTTTAGAAATTTCTTCTACGGTGAAATTATTTTGAATTCCATAAGAAGCCAGGTCCGTTATATTTGAGTTACGATTGCGCCCAAATCTATGATCATATCCTATGATCACATGTCTTACATTAAGACTATCAACCAGCATTTGTTGAACATATTCTCCGGCACTAAGACGGGAAAATTCTTTGGTAAAAGGATGGATAACCAGATTGTCTAAACCAGTTTTCTCTAAGATCTGAATACGCTCTTCAATAGTATTAATAAGTTTAATACCAGAATCTTGTTGTAGTACCATTCTTGGATGTGGGAAAAAGGTTAGAATGACAGATTCTAAACCATTATTTGAAGCACTTTCTAACAAGCGTTCAATTATTTTTTTGTGGCCAATATGCACACCATCAAAAGTACCTATGGTCACTACTGATGGTATTTTGTTGTCATATGTATCAGCACTATTGTATAGTTTCAAGAAATAAAAAATTTTGAATTATAAAATTACGGAAATGTTGGGATACATTTCTTTATTTTCCGTTAAAGATGTTCATGGTATTTGCAAGTCCGGCTGTAGTAAAGGATTTAATTAAGTCAATCCCTTTTTGTAATCTTTCGGGCATGGCAGATTCTTCGTCATTATTCCATTCGCCCAATACATAATCTACTTGTCGACCTTTACTAAATTCTGCACCAACACCAAATCTAAATCTACAATACTTTGAAGTGTTTAACTGGGTTTCTATATCTTTAAGACCGTTATGCCCGCCGGCACTACCTTTTGCTTTTAATCGTATAGTGCCAAAAGGAAGATTAATATCATCTGTAACCACCAATAAATTTTCTAACGGAACTTTTTCTTTTTCTAACCAATATCGAACTGCTTTGCCGCTTAGATTCATATACGTGTTCGGTTTAAGAAGAATTATAGTCCTTCCTTTATGCTTAAATGAAGTGAGGTCTCCCAGTTTTTGAGTTTCAAAAGTTAGGTCTTCTTCTTTGGCCAAAGCATCCAGGATTTTGAAACCAATATTATGTCGTGTATTATGATATTTGGGACCTATGTTGCCCAGGCCGACAACAAGAAATTTTTTCATGAGCTCTTCTTGAGTTTCTTTTTCTACTTTTTGAAATAATTTTCTGATACCAGAAAGCATACTATTTGTGTTTTGCGTGACAGTAGCGGTATTTTTTCATAATCGTACCCTGAGGTTCTCGAAGGGTACGATTATAAAAAAGATACAGCGAAAGCCCAACCGCAGTGTAACGGAGGTGACGCCCTCAAAAATAATATAAAAATAAAAAAAGCACTTTGATTTTTCATCAAAGTGCTTTTGTAATGTTCTTTAGTCGCAAAACTATGCTTCGGCAGCAGGAGCCTCAGTTACTGGTGCTTCTCCTCCTTCGGCAGTTGCTGCAGTTTCTTCTTCATCTTCGTCATCGTCGACATCGACAGCAGTACGAGATGTTTTCACCATACAAATTACAGTATTGTCTGGATGTAGGATAGTAAAATCATCACTGGCTACATCAGTAACATATAATTTGTTTCCAATTTTAAGTTTTGTAATGTCTCCTTCAATTACATCGGGTAATTTTGAGGCAAGACCTTTTACTTTAATACGCCTTAAGTTGAAACGTAACACACCACCATTACGAACACCTTTAGAATTTCCTACAGTTCTAAAAGGAAGTTCGACAGTAATAGGTTTGTTGTCAAAAATCTCGACAAAATCGATATGCAAAATTTTATCGGTCACAGGGTGAAATTGAATATCCTGCAAGATTGCATTTATTTTTGTACCATTATCTAACGCTATAACCACGGTATGAACGTCTGGAGTGTACACTAAGTTTTTAAAAGCAATTTCTGGAGCTGCAAAGTGTACAATAGTGTCTCCACCATAAATAACACAAGGTACCTGTCCAGCATTACGTAGGGCTTTTGTTGCTTTCTTGCCCACGCTTTCTCTTTGAGATGCGTTGATTGTTAATGATTTCATTTTAAAATTTATTAATTACTAATTTACATTATAAATTTAGAGCTAATAGACTCGTTATGATGCACCCGGTGCATTACATCGGCAAATAAATCTGCACAGCTTACCACTCTAATTTTATTACTTTTTTGTTTTAGAGGAATTGAATCGGTTACAATCAATTCTTCTAATTTTGAAGCTGCTAACTTATCATAAGCACCTCCTGAAAGAATGGGATGTGTACAAATTGCACGTACACTTTTTGCTCCTCGTTCTATCATTAAGTCTGCAGCCTTGGTTAATGTACCGGCTGTGTCTACCATATCATCTACTAAGACCACATTTTTTCCGGTAACGTCACCGATCAACTCCATATGTGATATAACATTGGCCTTGGCGCGTTGCTTATAACAAATCACTACATCACTTTTTAATGCTTTAGAATAGGCATACGCTCTTTTAGAACCTCCCATATCTGGAGAAGCGATAGTAAGATCTTGCAAATTTAAAGATTGCAAATAGGGTAAGAAAATCGTAGAAGCAAATAAATGATCTACTGGTTTCTCAAAAAATCCTTGTATTTGATCTGCATGCAGATCCATAGTTATGATTCTTGTCGCCCCGGCGGTCTCTAACATTTTGGCAATTAATTTTGCTGCGATAGGAACTCTGGGTTTATCTTTTCTATCCTGGCGTGCCCACCCATAATAGGGTATTACAGCCGTTATATGCCTTGCTGAAGCTCTTTTTGCTGCATCCAGCATTAATAACATCTCCATAAGATGGTCAGAACCTGGATGTGTTGATCCTATGATGAAAACTCTAGAACCTCGTACTGATTCTTCAAAAGAGGGTTGAAACTCACCATCACTATATGTAGATGTAATTACGTTACCCAATTTTGCACCATATGCAGCCACTATTTTTTCTGCAAGTTCAGTACTTTGGTTGCATGTAAAAAATTTTGCTTCTGTAACTGGGGTTGGCATAGGGTAAACTATTGTTTAATAATGAGTTGAAACTTATTTTTTAAAAACAAGGTGCAAATTTAAAAATTTATTTCAACTCTTGGGCTTATTTTATTACTTATTTGCTGGTTGGGAATAAATAATTTTTTAATTTTGCCGTCCAGTTCAAGGATTAATGCTCAAGTGGCGGAATTGGTAGACGCGCTGGATTCAAAATCCAAATTTGAAAAAGCGTAGAATGGTAAGCCGAAGTGGTGGAATTGGTAGACACGAAGGATTCAAAATCCTTTGCTGATAAGGCGTGTGGGTTCGAGTCCCACCTTCGGTACGAAAAAGCTGAGATGAAAATCTCGGCTTTTTTTATGCTCAGGTACAACATAGGTACAACATTTTGGTTTTTTCTTTAACTACATTGGGATTTGCATGGTTTGATATTAAATAAGGTTGATTGCTATTTTTCACACTTTGATATCAAAGAATTTATAACCTGCTCAGCACATTCCTAAAAGGCTATATCTTACGTTAGACAATTTTAGGTCATTTAATTATGTTTGTGTGATAAATTGTTCTATTAGAGAGGCAATTGTCTGTGGATCATCTTCTTGAAGATAATGACCGGCATTAGGTAACTCATGTACCTTTCCATCAGGAAATCCTTGCTTAAACATAGGTATATAATACTCGGGAGCAAGCCCCTTATCCTTCATACCCTCAATCATTATCGCTGGTGTGTTCCTGGCAGCTTTTATTTCAACTGGAGTAAATGGCTGCCATAATTCACTCTGACCGTCGACAATGCTTTTAGGTAACCTGACCGCAGCAATGCATTCTTCCTTAGAGCTGAATGGAGCACTGTAGGCTTGCAGCCAATCATCAGTTATATTTTCGGATTTCTCGAAACCTGTAAAATTTTTGAGCATACCTATGTTGAAATGCATAAAAAGATTTTCGAGTACAGTCTCAATAGTTCCTTCTTGATGTAGCTTGCCCATCAATTGAAACCAAGGAGATATAGCTATACTTTTTGCTAACAATTGGTTTTCAATATCGGTACCCAATGGAAAAAGTGTATTCATTATTACAATACGCTTAATTAGATTAGGGTTACTCTTAAAAAGTCCAGCGCCCATAGGACCACCCCAATCGTGCACTACAAGTGTAATATTATTCAACCCCAGATATTCTACAAGGTCTACCAAATTATCTACGTGTTCTTGAAAATTATATGTCTTATGTTGAGGTGTTTCGCTTTTTCCGAATCCCATATTATCCGGTACGATGACTCTATGGCTTTTAGAAAGTAAAGGTATCATAAGTCTATACAAATATCCCCAAGTCGGTTCTCCGTGAATACATAGAATAACTTCCCCTTTCCCTTCATCTACATAGTGCATTTTAAAACCGGACGCTTCGCAATAATTTGGTTTAAAAGGAAATGTTCCGCCAAAATTCTCATTAGCTTTTATCATCATTATTTTTTTAGTTATTGAATTGGTTATATAGATTTATAAGGTGCTTTATCTACTTCCTGAATACCCTTATTTTGAAAAAATGCCATAACAAGTACCCATACTGCGGCCGCACCAACAAGTGTGTTACCTAATGAGGAGAGATTGAACAATTGTAATAAAATAATGAAAAGACTTCCTATAAACCATAGAATATCAGCAGCTATTATTGCCTTAACTATTTTTATATTCGGTAAAGGTCTAGTACGCAATAAGAGAACTAATGTTCCGAATAATAGTAAAACTATTCCAAGAATTATGAAAACTGTTGCGTTGTTGACAGCAAATGATTGAGCAGTAGGTCCAGAAAAGAAAAGCAGCGGTATTCCCATTGCGATTGAGCTAAAGGCGTTTACAAGCAGTGCCGTTTTTAATATTTTCATGTTATGATTATTTTTGATTTTCAAACAAATATATAGTTGTAATTTAGCAGAAAACAGATATTTTACGACAACATGAATATTTTAAGATTGCATTTGGAACCTTTTATTTACTACGGTAGCTTAAGAGGGCTTCGCGAAGAAGAAATTTTTCAAAATACGTCACTTTATACAGAGTCGAAACGCAAAGAAAATGTAGTTGGCTTAGAAACCTTTTATACTGTACTCAAAAATCTGAGTACAAAGCTTACAGACGATTTGTTAGGTATTAAGATTGGAGAGTTCTGTAAATTGATTTCTTTAGGAATGGTACATCAAATTTCTTTACAATGTAATACTATAGAAGAAGCGATTTATTATCTGAAGAATTTTATGGGTAATACCTTTCCCGATGTTGCGCTGAAAGTTACCTTAAAAAGTAATGATGCGGTTTTGATAGAATTAGCTATTGCAAATAATTCGAACCACTTTAACAGAATTATATTAGAATGTTATCTTGTTATCCTTTCCAGAGAAATCACATTAATGTGCTCTAATACTATCAAATTACAGATGACATCACCTCATTGTAGCAAAAAGCACCCGATATCCTTTATCTATGGAGATAGTTATACGCTATCCGTTACCAATATTAAAATGAAGGAACCTTTAAGAAATCGAAGCTCAGAACACTTTGAATACTTGTTGCCACAATATTTACAACTAATAGCCAAGATAAAAAAAGATAACTCTTTATCAGATAAAGTGAGGATGGCACTGTTACAGATGGCAACACCAGAATTACCTTCAATGGATGCTGTTGCACAAATTTTTGGATTGTCCTCGAGAAGTCTTCAACGAAAATTACTCAAGGAAAATACTACGTTTCGAAATGTTGTTAACCACTTAAAAAAAGACATTTCTATATTACTGTTGCAACACAAAAGTTATTTGATAAAAGATATTGGATATTTATTGGGATATTCTGAATCCATAGCCTTTTCCAGAGCTTTTAAAAAATGGTGCGGAGTAACACCAAAAAAGTATATGCAAAACGCTTCTGAAGTTTAAACTTTAGTTACTAATTTGATTACTAATATAATTGAAGGTTTATATTTCCAGAAATGAGATTCACAACACGTTTTTGAACATAACCCTCAATTTCTGCTTTCAAATATGAAATTTCAAACCTCATATAGAGCTGGTTCCCCACTTTCTGTCACCCATTCTATTGTAATGTTAGATTTAAATTATCTTTGTCTAGAGTCGACCAAATCTTATTCTCATGAAAATCGTAAAGCAAACTATTCGCAAAATAAGACATTACCTTGTGTTCTTGTTTTTCAATACATTGCTTTATTTAAGTGTTGGGTGTCTCTCAAGTACAGCCAAGGAGCAATCAGCCCTTACCACCGAATACATTTTTGTCGGGGATACTTTAAAAATTAGGTATGCTAGTTTGGTGGGAGCAATCAGGACCATTTATGGGTAACTGTGGCGACCCTTATGCTTTGGTTTTAGTAGGGAAAATAAAAAGTCTAAACAAACCACCTGGCACTTCCAACCCATTACTTCATATGCAAGAATCAATCATAGAAATTGAGCAGGTACTGTTCTCAAAAAAGCTAGAAAACAGCAGTATAACACTTAAAAGTATATTAAATTAAACTATTCTTTTGATGCCAAGGTAAAAGAAGACGACGAGGTACTCTTTTTTAGTTACGATTATAAGGGTAATTATACGACTTCTGGAAGAAAATCAGTTTTAAAAATTATTGGAAATGAAGACCCACTGGTTAAATCAATAAAAACCTATATTGCCGCAAACCAGAACCCCTTAAAAATTAAAGAGGACAGGGTTTTGTGGGAGCAGAATGGTTTTGGAAAAGAATTGAATCATATCATAAGTAACCGTTGCACAACCCAATGATTTTCAAAAAACTGGTCCTAAGTACGCTCTTCTAAGGGCGTTTTTTATTTCAGGTTAGTAATGTTGGTTGAAGATTTGGAGCTCCTATTTTGAGTCTTGGTAGGTCTACCAGACTATTTTTTATGATTTTAGCGATCCTGACTCCTCCTGCACCACTTTGAACTAGTTTTTTAGTGAATTTTAGATACTTTTTAAGGTTATAGGCCACGGCGGAAAGATGCATCACTTTGTTCGCTTGTCTTATCCCTATCGTATTGATCTTACGTAGCCCCATAAACTGGGTAAGTGTCGCAAATACAGGCTCTACAGTCGCCTGACGCCTAACTTTCATGCGCCTGCCTTTTTCTGTCTTCAGTCGTTGTTTGTTACGCTCGTACTCTGCTCTAGAGTAGCCCGTATCTGCCAGTATATTTTCAAGCCTGAACCCTGATCGCCATAAGCGCTTTGATAGTCTATCTACGATATCGGGCAAGTCTTGATTGTCCTTACCATCGGCGTGGTATGCTTTTATATCCGTAATGACATGATGTGACTTATCTACACTGAGCTGACTGTGATAGTTGAGCTTTCTGGCCTTACCTGGCTTTATACTTATTCTTGCATCTGGATCGGTTGGTGAGTAGTGGGTCTTATTACTTGTATAGCGACTTCCCTTGTTGCCCGCGCCCGGTCGCTGATTCTGGTTCTCACTCCAGTTTTTATTACGACTTTTAATCTCTTTGAGTTCCTTATCGCTGGCAGTTATCTGTCGTTGCTCTTTGTTGGCTTTATTGTCTTTAGCTTTACGATAAGTATCTTTGTCTCTATTACTGATATGACGAATATCTGAAAGATGAGCTGTTAGTTCCTGCGCAGGGACTTTTAACTCCAAACTATCCATACTGGCATTGGCTTTTACTGGTGCACTATCGATCGCCTGTGTACTGCCCTTTACCATACCCTGATCAACATACATCTCAAAAACGTGAGTAAAGACCTTTTCAAACACTTCCTCTGGAAATAACTGTCTGGTTCTGCTGATGGTACTGTGCCAGGGTAGCTCCTCATCGATATCATAGCCTAGAAAATATAGAATATCAAGTCGCATACTAGCGTGCGCAATAAGCTTGCGATCACTGATAATGTTTTCTAAATAACCTACTAAACACAATTTGAAGAAAACCAAAGGGTCAATGCTCTTTTGACCACTATCTCCATAATACTGCTTGGTATCCTTATAAAAAAAGTCCAAATGCAATACGTCTTTCAACCGCCGGTAAAAATTTGTCGCAGGAACTCGGTCACTCAAATGAAAATTATTAAAAAGCTTCTCTTGGCATGTCTTTTTGCCTTGCATAATTAAAGATAACGCATTTTACTACCTTTAGCAAAACTTGTGCAACAGACACATAAGTTGTAAAGAATTTTTAGAAAATAAAAATATGGAAAAACAAATGATACCAGAAAGAGGCTTAAAAGAGGCTCTTCATGGTTTCACGCCAATGGAGCAAAAGTTCATCAATGAGGTCGCCAAGAAAATCACTAAAGAAACTCAATATCCCATTGACTTAGTAATGGGGATAGCTTTAAAAAAGCCTATTAACGATTCTAAACTAAAATACTATAACCGTAATATAGTCACATTTTATATTAACCCCATAATTTACAACGATACGAGTAATCTTCGTTACCATCCTGAAATGGAAGTCACTACCGTTTGGCAAGACCCTACGGTTATTTATAGCGATGATGGAAGAACTATGGAGTTCACGGTGGGTGTCAAGAAGCCTTTGGAAGACTATACTTTGGAACTTTTTGGTGGTTTTTGGGAGCCTTTGGAGCGTCCTTTGAAGGATAAGGATTCTCTCATTATATCTTCGCTGAGCACTGCGTTTGAACAAAACACCTATACAGAAATTGAATTCTTGACTTCACTAGGGCTAAAAGAAGCGCATCAACGTTATGGTTTCAGTATTATCATATCACCTATAAAATATGAACTGACATTATATACATTAAAAGGAAAAAAGTATGAATACGAAGAGGACGAAGGATTACATAGAAGGTCTATTGTTTACACCTTGCTCATTGATGCACATACTTCATCCATAACTTCGGTAACGAAGTTTGACCCTACATTTATGCCTACCCCAGAGGTTGTGCCAGCAGAAGTGTATCCAAGAAATATTTCTTAAGGGATGATAATGAAGGAAACGACAAGAATAAACGAGAATAAAACCTTTTATTTATAGATAGAAGGGTAGGCTTTCTGCTTTATCCCTAAAAAAGGCGGGAAATGCTCAAACTACATTACAACCAACAATCTCAAAGTCAAGTTCGCTTTAAATTTTACTAAACGAGAATAACTCTATTTTATAACTTAACAAGCACATTCCCCTATATTCCGCGAGAGGCTACATTACGGTAAAGGAGCTTCATTAAAAAGGTCTTGAACACAATACCCAATTTTAGCTTCCCATTCTGTTAAAACTTTCCGATTGGGCTGGTAATGTTAACTTTTCCCGAACGTAGTCGAAGGTCTACATTCCTGAGCTAAAATTGTGATGAAGTCCGCTTCACATTCCAAAAAAATAAAAAAATTCAACACTTCAATATTTTCCTTCTAATTTTGTAACCTTTTACTATTTTCCTTCCTCTAAATAGTAAAACATAAGCAAATGAACTTTTGGCAAATACCCTTTATGGTCGCGGTTATTGCTTGCGCAGTAGTCTTGGCATACTATCTAAAAAATCAGCACAAGGAAAAACTAGAACTCATAAAAAGAGGTGAAAATATTGTATTTCAAGATGCATTAGAACAAATGCGCCTTAACAGTTTGGCACGCGGTATAATAGCTATAGCGTTGGCGCTTGGACTATTTCTTGGGCATCTTTTAGAGCAGTACACGACACTGAATATCTTGGTAAGCTATTTGTCGATGCTGTTTTTAAGCTTTGGTATCGGCTCATTAGTTTTTTACAAAATAGTGAAGAATGATTGATGAAGTCCAACTCAAAAGACCTTCTACATAAAGCCAAAAACGGGGACGAGAACGCACTCAGTCGGTTAATCGAAAACCATAAAGATTTTGCCTACACCGTAGCACTCAAGTATACCAAGAACAAGGAAGATGCACAGGATGCGGTGCAGAATGCCTTTATTCAGGTCTTCAAGGGAATAAGAAGCTTTAGAAGCGAAGCCCAATTTTCTACCTGGTTGTATAAAATCATCTATCGGGAATCATTACGAACGCTAAAGAAATTTGATAAGGAAATCTATGAGCCTGTATTTGTTGAAAGAGATTACGAACAAGAAGACAGCAGGGTTGCAGAAGAAAAGGTAAACGAGCTGATGAAGGCACTAAACGAACGCGAATATCTGGTAACCGCATTATTCTACCTAAAGGAAAAGAGCATCAAGGATATTCAAAAAATAACCTCACTGAGCAAAGCGAACATCAAAATTATATTACATCGTTCTCGCGAAAAACTAAAAGCACAGCGCAATGAAAAAAGAAACTGAAATTGACATATATAAAAACTTACTTCTGAATGATATTGAACAAATGCCGGAAAACGTCAAAACTTCAATACTAAGCGAAGTGAAAACAGTACAACATTCAAAGAAGAAAAAGGTAGAATCAACAGTGCCCATTAGTACTTTTTTGATAGTGGCTATCGGATTTTCATTCATCTGTATGATGTTGCAATTACAGCCTGATTCTGAAAGCATTATCGCAGGAACATTCGTTGCCCTATTGCCACTTGCACTGCTTTTATTCAATAAAATAAAGCAACCTAAAACCAACACGTTATGAAAAAAGTTTTGGTAATACTGATTTGTAATTTGACCATCATATGCCGTGGGCAAGAATCCAATATGATTGAGAAACCGAAGGTGGACAAGCGTATTGAAATCATCAGTATTGCCTGTCGATTGGCTGATTTCAACGAGTATCAACCAGATATTTTCAAGGTTTATGTTGATAAAATTGAATCCCACTATGGGAAGCACAAGTCGCACGAGCTTATTTCCTTTCTTAAAAAATTAAGGGTTGAAAAAGCATTGGGATATGACGCCGTTCCCTTTTTGGCTGTACACTTGGATGATGATTTTAATCCAGTAATCCCATTTACAGAAAAAGTCCCAGGTGGTAGATGGGGAAAGGAAAATGCCTATGAATTTGTTGAATTACTAAAGAAATTCTACGATGAAACTAATTCAGAAGAGTTTCTTGAGAGTAACAAACAATTGTTCGCAGAAGCCGAGAATAAATTCCTTTCGATTTTCGAAAAGCTCGATACACAATGGTACGCTGATTTTTATGGAACATCTGCAAATGAAGAATTTAAGCTAATCATTGGCTTAGGAATAGGTGGCAGCAATTATGGCTGCCCTGTGAACTTTGGGAATGGAAAAAAACAAGTCAACGCAATAATGGGCACATGGAAAACAGATGATTCAGGAATGGCGGTTTTTCCAATTGACGATTATTTTCCTACGGTTGTACACGAGTTCAACCACTCTTTCGTTAACTATCTTCTTGACGAGAACCCAGCACCGTTCAAGGAAAATGGCGAGAAGCTTTATGAAGCTGTAAAACAGAAAATGAAAAATGGAGGCTATAATCATTGGAAAACAGTACTCAACGAGGCCTTGGTACGCGCAGCGGTTATAAAGTATATGAAAGACCATAATTTCGAGGATGAAAAAATACAGCTTGAAATTATGGAACAGCTGAACCGTGGTTTCATCTGGATTGAGGATTTGGTCAAAAAGTTAGAACTATATGATAGCCAACGCGGAAAATATCCTACCTTAAAGAGTTTTATGCCCGAGTTAGCTAGGGCTTACAAAACGTTCGCGGATAAGCGGAATCTTTATATTGAATTAAATGAAGATAAGAAATCACGTTTTGTGTCGATAGGTGAATTTGAAAATGGGAATCAAACGGTGGATGCTGCTTTAAAGCAAATAACCATTAATTTTGATAGACCGTTTAGAGGGTCACAATTCATAAGACCCGGAGAAGATATGGCTACATTTCCAAAGATTATAGGTCTAAGGTATTCTGATGATAACAAATCGGCCATTTTAGAGGTCAATTTGGAAAAAGATAAGAAATACATATTTTATCTTATTGGATTGGCACCAAAATCCGAAGGAAGCAAGAATAACGACCAAGAAATTCGTTTTAAAACATTAGAATAATTTCAACAACGATTCACTTAGCCCATTCCCCCACATTCCGCGAGAGACTACATTCTGGGAAATGAGCTTCCCTACACTATTTTTGGACACAATCCCAAATTTTGGCTTTTCATCCCATTAACCCTTTCTGATACTCTGGGAAGGAATACTAGATTACCTAGCTAAAATTTTGAATTAAATCCACCTTTTCATCGGAAAGCCATCTCTTCAATTTTCTTGACAGGATTTTTACCATTCAATCACTCTTTTGTCTCTAAAAAACTTTCCGGTCATAGAATTATCTTCCAAAAGCGCAGCCCAAACAATGGTTTCCGCACCTTTTTCGGGGCTTCTGCTGGCGTTGCTACCACCCATATCGGTACGTACCCAACCTGGGCAGACAGAATTGACCAAGATACCATCACTTTTAAGTTGATTGGCAAAGGCCAAGGTTGTACCGTTTAATCCCAATTTGGACAAACTATACCCTGGTGTCGTTCCATCTTGACTACTCAATGCGCCCGAGCCACTCGAAACATTGACGATTCTGGCTGCCTGACTATTCCGAAGCAATGGAAGAAAGGTCTGAATCATTTGCAAGGGTGCCAAGGTATTCGTTTTAAGAGTGGTTAGGACTTCATCAAGGTCGGCATTTTCAATGTTTTGATGGGTGTCGTAATTGATACCCGCATTGTTGATTAGGATATCGAGTTTGCCAAATTCAGCTTTACCGCTTCGCTCTCCCTTTGGTCGTGAATCTCGCAAACTCGATTTCGCGAAAGCGTAACAAGCATTGATACTTTCCTTGTCAGTGACATCCAGTTGATGATACAACGCATTCCCATACTTAGATAGTTTTTCTAAGGCTTCTTTGCCATCACTTTCGGTTTGGCTGGTAGCGATGACCGTAACATCTTTTTTCAATAATTCTTTTGCCACGGCAAAACCTATTCCTCGATTGGCACCCGTGACCAATGCTATTTTCTTCGTTTTCATAGCTGCAAAGTTAAGAATGATGATGATGACGAAGCCATCATTTGGTGATTATTTTATTGGGGCTTTGGTGGCGCAAAAGGTCCTGTCAACATTCCCATAGTCACATCCAAATCGATGCCTTGAATGGCCGAAGGGGCATCGGCAGAGGCCAAGAAAAGAACAATGTCCGCCATTTCCTCTACCGTGTTGGTTCTATGTTGGATATTGGGTGCTTGGGCTTCTTGTGGGTCAGCACCTTGAGCTTCAATCGCAGCCCTGCGCATTGGCGTGTCAACACCACCTGGTGAGATTGCCACGATACGAATGCCATTTTTTCCATAATCCAAAGCACCACCTTTGGTGAGTCCGCTAACCCCGTGCTTGCTCACCGAGTAGGGTGCGATGCCCGCAAATCCACCGTGAGCGGAAACGCTGGAATTGTTGATGATAACGCCTTTGAGTCCATAGCGCCCCCAAACTTCATTTTGAAGCATCTGGGGAATTTCATTTTTCATACTCAGAAAAGTGCCTCGGGTATTCGTTTTCCAAACATCGTCAAAGGAGGCCACATCAATATCGGCAATGGGTTTGTTTCCCTTTAAATCATCGAGACCGAAAACGATGCCCGCATTGTTAAATGCGATGTGGATGTTGCCATACTTTTCCTTGGTCTGCTCAAAAAAGCGTTTTACCTGTGATTTCTCTCGGATATCCGTTTTGAAATAGGTCGCTTCGCCACCTTCAGCCCTGATTTCGGCCTCTACCTGCTTTCCGAGGTTTTCACGCCTGCCCAAGAAAGCTACTTTGGCACCTTCTCTTGCAAAGGCCTTTGCGGTTTCCTTACCGATACCAGAAGTTGCACCTGTAACTACAACGACACTGTCTTCAAAGCGTTTGAACAATTCACTATTTTTATTTGCTGATGGATTCATAGCTTCTAACGCTGACATTGTTCCCAAGCCTGCCAAAGCCAATCCACCGTTTTTTATCATTTCTCTTCGTTTCATCGTATAAGTTTTAAAAGAGGGTATCTAAAAAAAAGATACCCTCATTATTATTTGATTATTTTAAATAGTTCACTACCTCGTTCATTGCTGCATTTACCGCTTCCTCTTCAAAATAAAGTTGCTGTTGGTTGTAATCGTTCAGCCAAACGATGTCTTTCTCGCCCTTTAAATGACCATAAAAGTCCTTAGCACCCTGTGGTACGGCACCACTCTCGCTATGGACGATAAAGACCGGCTGACTAATCTCTTTTCCAGCGGAAATACCGTCGAAGGTCAACCAAGGTTCCCAAGAGCTTACCGCAAAACGGTTGTCGTAGACTTTACCTGCTGCTTTTGCTGGGCTTAAGTAATAATCGAAAGCACCGTGAGGCACGTACATCGCACTTAGTGGGTCTAGTTCACTTGCAGCCAATACATATTCCATCTCACCTGTTTCGGCATATCTCTTTTTGGCTTCCTTGGCAGCTTGTAACAGACCGTCGGTTCCACCCGGGCGCATATCGTAGATGCTTCTGGCGATTTCCGGATTGTGCAACCAAGGGGCAACCAAAACTAGTTTCTTGATGCGCTCGTCCTGAGCAGTGGCGTGTGCCATATATCCCGAACTGGCGCATACGCCCAACCCAGAGATTTCATTGGTATCCACATTTTTGTGGTTGGTCAGGAAAGTTACCGCGGCTTTGATGTCCTCAATTTTCAGCTTATAATCCTCGACTTGTCTGGGCTGTCCTTCGCTCTCACCAAATCCGGTAAAGTCGAAAGTAAGCGTGATAAAGCCATCTTTGGCCATAACACTGGCGTATTCGTCGGGCATCTGTTCTTTTACACTGGTCCAGCTTCCCGTAACCACGGCTGCAGGATATTTTTGTGAGGCATCGAAGTTGGCTGGCAGGAATAAATGTCCTTTCAACAGAACCCCTTGACTACTAAAGGTTATCTCTTACTGTGTTACCCCGCTATCGGTTCTGGCACCGGCCTTATGTACCGAATAGGTTTCGGGTTGTAGTCCCGGCCAGCTGTTCAACAAAATATTCGGGTTAAAGTACTCGATGAATCTCGAAATCTTGCCATTTTCAATGGTGAACAGACCCACATATGAATTGTTGTACGGCTTGCCTTCGCCGGTAGTCACCGTTCCATTGTATTTCACCAAAACGGTATTCGGGTCATTAGATCCAAAGTATTCCCGTTCGTAGGATTGGGTATAGTCCATCACACCAGTGTACTGGTTTCGCATCGCGTCGATACCATTCAGTGATTTCGGGAAATTATTGGGCGACAATGGCATTTCCTGAACTACGCCATCATTGAGTGTTGCCAAAACATTTTGAAGTTTTCGAGCTTCTAGCGCATCGAAAAAATCCTCGACTACGGCTATGGTATTGTTATCCGCTTTCGCGAAAGCGGGCACATTTCCATTTTTTACATTATTCATTGCTTGTGCCGGAAGGTCACCATTACCAGACTGGTCATACAGGCTCAAATCGATTCGTGCCAATTTCCACGTATCGTTTTCTTTGATAAATTCGGTATCGTAGCCTACGAACACCGTCCATTCGTCATTGTTCAGGTAATGTGTGGCGATGGCATCCAAAGTCGCCGTGGCACGATTACCGGCTACCCAAATGGCTTCGTTATGGGTTTGGTGAATGGTGCGTTCAAAACCGGGAAGCATTGCCTTCCATCCGGTAAGTATTTCATCTGGTGACTTAAAACTGGCATCACCGCCTAGAGCCGTATAGTCGGTATAAACCGAATCGGTCATCTTTGATGCTACCTCGTTCCAATTTCGGTTGTCCACTTCACTGAAAAATGAAGTGAGTAGTTCTTGAATTTGTTTTTGGTCCTGTTCTGTCTTTGTTTCTGTTGTCATCATCGCAGTATCATTTTTAGAAGTTTTACTTTGTTTTTCATTTCCGTTTATACAGGCTGTTAAGCTTAAAAGAACAGCTACTGTTATCATTATATTCTTCATAGTTATCTGATTTTTAATTTGATACTACAAATCTACAGGCAGAATAGTCCAACATACGTACGGATATCATCGCAAGACGTACAGAATTTACATAGCACCCTAAAACGGATGTCTAATTAGTCGATTTTCTGAACTGTGAAGGCGTTTTTCCAGTCTGCCCTTTAAAGAAATTGGCAAAGTGGTTCGGGTAGGAATAGTAGAGCGAAAAGGCTATTTCCTTTATGGAATCCGAAGAATTCCGCAATCTGGATTTCGCGAGCGAAAGGATATGGTTGTAGATGTGCTCGGAAGCCGATTTGTCCGTAATGCGCTTTACGATGGCATTGAAGTGGTTGGGATTCAGATATAATTTATCCGCATAGTATTGTACTTGGTGCGGATTAAGGTCTTCGTAGGAATGCCCTGGCTGAAAGGCAATTTCCATCAAGGTCTTGAACCGGCTTACGATGTCCAAGTCCTGTTTGCGCTGGTCTTGGGATACCGAGACTTTCGATATGTTTCTTGAATAAAGCCTCGATATTTTATGTAAGAGGATGTGCAAATAATGCGCAATGATGACCTTGCTGGATGATGTACCCAATTGAAATTCAAATTGTATATCTGAAAACAGTTTGGCAAAGAGTTCGGCTTCCTGTGCCGTCACTTCCATCGGCACCGTATTGTCATTCAGCAAAAACGGAAAGGCTTCCGTGATTCTTTTGTCGGGATGGGAACGTTTGAAGAAGTCCTCGCCAAAGATAACATAGTAGCCTTGCCAATCCGGCGCAATGTCCCACGAGATGATTTGATACGGTGAATTGAAGAACACTGTGGTCTTTAAATCCTTCGTGGAATAATTTCCGGTGGAAGCAAACCCGCCACCATCTACCTTGATGGCTATGGCATAGAACTCGTGCTTGAACGGCGACATCTGGTGATGCACACTTTTCATATTGTCCTCAAAACTGCGTAGGTCGAAGTTGTCCCATTTGGGTGGTGGGATGTTGATGCCGCTGCAATATTCTTTTAAGGTTGAAAAGTGTTTCAAATATCTGTTAGGTATTTTTACAAATTTACGGAAATACTGCATCTATTCTGTTCAGCTCATTTCCCTGCATTTCGCGAAAAGCTATATTCCGGGGAAAAACATTATTAAATAGCCCTAGGATCGACCTGTTGTTATCTGCTTACATTATTGTGCTAGCCCGAACCGCTAAGGTGGTGGGTATACTTTATACCGCTTGGAAAAACAACCAAGTCAAATTGAGCTAAATGGTAATTTTGAATTCAATGGTACTTATTCTAATTGAAGTTCTTGAAATTTTAGTTAAAGTCTTGTTATTTTATTTGTAACGCTCATTACAAATAAGTATTTTTGGATAAATTTTTAAGAATGCCCAAAGTAGAATTGTTTGACAAGGAAGTAGTTTTGGATATAATAATGCAACTGTTCTGGAAGAAAGGATATCACGATACCTCAATGCAAGATATCGTTGAGATATCCGGATTGGGACGTTCAAGTATTTATAATTCCTTTGGTTCTAAAAGAGAAATCTTCTTGGCCGTATTAAGTAGATACCAAAAAGAAATGAAGAGCCACTTTCAAGACAAAATAGCAAGCATTTCCAATCCTTTAGAAGCCATTGAGTCCATTTTATTATGGAACCTTGATGTAGCAAAAAGTGATAAGGACAAAAAAGGTTGTTTCATTGTGAATACCCGGACAGAAATGTCCAATGTGGATGGGGCTTTGAACATTTGGATAAAGAACGACCAGGACAAAACCTTAAAAATTTTCAATAGCTTGGTGCAAAAAGGGCAAAAGAATGGCACAATCACCTCAGCTTTTGGACCATCATCCCTTTCAACTTTTCTTTACAGTACAATGATAGGACTGCGGGCTACAGCTATGACATCAGATAATTATGAGCAATTGAATGATATGGTGAAATTTGCCATAAAGGCCCTGAAAAGGCAACAAAAAGTGTAAACATTTTTTTTTAACCATATTTGTAACAATCGTTACAAATAAAACTTAAGTAATAACTAAAATTTTAAATTATGAGCAATCTAAAAGGAAAAAACATTTTAATCACCGGAGGAAACAGTGGAATCGGGTTTGAAACAGCAAAACTTGCCATTGGCAAAGGTGCTAAAGTCATTATAACCGGTAGAAACGAACAAAAACTAATAGATGCAGTGAGTGAATTGGGGCCGGACGCAAAATTTCAAGTCGCCGATGCCTCTGATATAGAAGACAGTATCAAACTTGGCAACTATCTTGAAAGCAATGGCATTAAACTCGATTCATTGTTCTTGAATGCCGGCATTGCCAAATTTGCCCCCATAGAATTTATAGATGAGCAATTTTTTGATGAGCAGTTCAACATTAATGTCAAGGGTCTATTTTTTACCATCAAGCACTTACTTCCTGTTCTTGGTAAAGGCAGTTCGGTAATTCTCAATGCTTCCATTAACGCCCATATTGGAATGCCCAATTCAAGTGTTTATGCGGCATCGAAAGCTGCGGTCATCAGTCTTGCAAGAACCCTTTCGGGTGAGCTTATTGACAGAGGCATACGTGTAAATGCCATCAGTCCAGGGCCAATTCAGACCCCTATTTACGGCAAATTAGGACTTGAAGAAGAACAGCTCAATGAGATGGCCGGCCAAATTCAGAAACAAATTCCATTAAATAGGTTCGGCAACGCCGAAGAAATCGCAAAGGCAGTTCTATTCCTGGCTAGTAGCGATTCCACATTTATGTTGGGTTCAGAGATTATCGTGGATGGTGGAATGAGCACCTTATAAGCATCTTTAAAAATTATACAATGAAAAAAATAAAATCTATGTACACGCTTTATGTTTTGTCAGCAATCCTGTTGGTACAATTCAACGCATTTTCCCAAGACCAATCAAGCTGGGAGGACGACCCAAGGCAGAAACCGGACAAATGGAAAATAGAAAATGCGTTGAGCGCCCTTCCCTACTTTTTAAGGGAAGACGCTACCGTGCTCGATTGGCCAACTGATTCGAATGAGGGCTTCAGAACGCTGAAAAAGGGTACGGACAAATGGATATGTTATTGTGACCGTGCCGCTACACCCTCAAACGACCCGATGTGCCACGACGAGGTCTTTAACGAATGGATGATGGCCAATGCTATGGGCAAGACACCAAAAATCGACAGGGTCGGATTTTCATATATGCTTCGCGGTGGCTCTGCGGCAGACCAGCAAAGTCCGTTCATCACAGACGTGCCAGAAGGCAGGGATTGGTATTATATGGGGCCGCACGTGATGATTATCGTGCCGGATAAAGAACATCTGTTAGGCGTTAATAAGGATGTAAATACAGGTGAGCTGGTAATAGAGGGATTGGGTTTGGAACACCCCAATGTCCTATTCCCTATAGGCCTACCAGGTGATGAAATCAAAATCAAAAAAGCAAGGGCAAACAAGTGATTAATATGAAGTCAAATTCAATGACTTTTTTAATAATGAATTTTAAACTATAACAATGCCAAGGGAAATCAATTTTGACAAAAACCTAATTTACAGTAAAGGAATCGATTTGTTTATTGAAAATGGCTTCAACGGCACTTCCGTTGAGGCCCTTGTGCAAAGACTTTCCCTAAATCGTTCGAGCCTTTATAACTCTTTTGGCAATAAAAGTGATTTTTACCACCAAATGATTTCACACTGTATTAAAGTGGTCATAGAAAGCAAAATCGGTGGAAAACCAGTAGTTATTCAAAACCTGTGTACTTCAAAAGAATTCAAGTTACTGCTAAGGGCAGCTATTGAAAATGGATATACATCCGTTCCCCAAAATGAGCAATTACAAAGATTTTGGAAACGATTTCTGATTGATAATGGTTTCAGCCCTTTTGATACAGAACAAGAATATTCTGAACCAAATAAGGTCACAATCGAGCACGTACTGATAACAATGATATTTGGTCCGGTTTTCCAATCCAATATATAATTAAACGAATGTCTCTGAATCCCATACATCCCAAATCATATTCCATAAGTCCAATCTATGTCTTGGTACTTCTTTTAATCGGTTGTATTGGCCATTCGGATGATAAAGACAAAACTATGGAAAAAAATCCTGTAAAAGAGGAACAAGCAAATATTCTCAATTTGGACCGTCTAGATTATATTGAGAAAGTTGTAGTTGGAGAAGATACGATTTCATACAGGGTTCTTGGAAAAAAATCCGAAGTTCCAATACTTCTACTACAACGTTACCGTGGCTCAATGGTAGATTGGGACCCACTTTTTCTAAGAGGGTTAACTGCACACAATCAGGTAATCATATTTGATAATAGCGGAATAGGTGCATCCTCGGGAACCGTACCTATTTCCATTGATGAAATGGCCACTACTGCCATTGACTTTTTGAAATCCCTGAAATATACGAAAGTGCATTTGTTGGGTTGGTCTATGGGTGGCTTTGTAGCCCAAAAAATGATGGACATAGAACCACAACTATTCGAAAAAATAATTTTAATGGCCACCACCTATGAAGGAAGTTTAAATACGGAATTACCGCCGGACTCAGTCGTACTATCCGCCGCTGGTGGAGAAAGTTGGGGCTTCAGGGAAAATAAATTATTGCTGTTCACAGATTCAGAGCAAGGACATAATGCGGCCTTGGCATCTTGGAAACGCATTGATTCAATCACCCAAAAATTAGGTATAAAGCCCGTGGCAACCGAAGCATATAACGCGCAAGGAGTAGCTATTGAACAATTTCTTACTGCTCAAAAACTCACGCTTTCTCATAAGCTACAAGCATCTAAAGTGTTGGTAATAGATGGCGATAGCGATAGTTCTTATGATTTTAGCCACCAGGTAAACCTTGCCAAAAAGTATGCTTCAAATTTGGCCATTTATCCAAATGCCGGGCACGGATTCCATCAGCAGTACCCGGTACGTGTGGCTGGAGATATCATCCAATTTTTAAACGGAAATTTATGAAAAGACGAAACTTTTTGGAAAAGGCAAGCATAGTTACAATGGGTTTGGGAACGATAACGACGAAACTTACTGCAAATAAAACCGAAACAACGAAAGAGAATGTGAACATAATGGCATTGGTTATAGTAGACCCATTTAACGATTTCATCGCAGAAGGAGGAAAGCGGTATGAAAAAACCAAAGAGATTTTAAAGAAAAACAAGGTTGTCGAAAATCTTGTCAAACTCTCTTCCACTGCAAGGGTCAAGGGCATAAAAGTTGCTTATGCGCCCCACCATCGACCAACTGAGAATAGTTACAGGGACTGGAAGTACCTAAATCCGTCCCATAAAGGTATTATGCAATCTATGGTATTTGAGAAAGGAACTTGGGGAGGTCAATATCATAAGGATTTGCAACCCCAGCCCTTAGACATCGTTTCAAAAGAGCATATGACCGTTAGTGGCTTTGCCAATACCGATTTAGATTTTTTATTGAGAATAAACGGCATCGAAAAAGTGGCCATAACAGGGATGCTGGCAAACACCTGCGTTGAGGCCACAGCGAGATATGCTGTAGAAATGGGCTATCACGTCACGATGATTTCAGATGCTATTGGCGCATACACGTGGGACGAGATGGAAGCTTCACTAACTATCAATTATCCACGTTTTGCACACGAAATACTTTCCACGGAAGAATACTTAAAACAACTTTAAACAGGAAAAAAATGATATTAAAAGATTCAAAGGTCTTGATTACGGGTGGAAGCTCAGGAATTGGAAAAGCAATTGCTGAACTGCTGTCACAGACAGGTGCTAAGGTCGCAATCACAGGAATAGACCAAGAAAAATTGAAACAAGTTGCTCAAGCAAATGACCTTTTGGCTATTCCCACAAATATCTCAAACGATTCAGACATCGAAAACTGCTTTAGAGTTATAAAGGAAAAATGGGGCGGGTTGGATGTCTTGGTCAATAATGCAGGTATAGGCACTTTTCAAAAGATTGAAGATGTAACCCGAGAAGAAATGCGTCGAATATACGAGGTCAATGTATTTGGTACGGCCATAATGACCAAGAATGCAGTTAAACTTTTTAAACAGCAAGGCAAGGGAAACATCGTTAACATTGCATCAACATCTGCCCTTAAAGGTTCTAGAGGTGGCACGGTGTATTCGGGCTCTAAATTTGCACTTAGGGGAATGAGCCTATCTTGGTTTGAGGAGTTAAGGCAACATAATATTAGGGTAATTACCATTAAAAACTGGCGGGACCACTACTGCCTTCTTTTCTTCCGATAGAACTGTAGCAAGCAACTCAAAGAACGAACTCTTGCCCCAGGATGTTGCCAAAGCGGTAAGAAATTCCCTCGAACAGGACGAGAGAGTGTTGGTTAAGGAAACTACATTATTTATCAATAATCCGTTTTGAAATCTATTATGAAATCCAGATTTATTATTTACATATTCCTTCTTTTTATCAATGTAAACATAAAAGCCCAAGAGAACGATATGTTTGAAACCGTTGCAAGTTTGGAAAATGGTCCAGGTAATATTGCAGTATCAAAGTCGGGAAGAATTTTTTTAACGATGCACCAGGCGTTCAATCCTAAAATTAAAATAGTGGAACTGGACTCTACGGGTACATTAAAGCCATTTCCTAATTTGAAATGGAACAAGAAACCGAATAAAAATGGATTGGGAACAAATTCCCCATTAGGTATACAGATTGACAAGAACGATATCTTGTGGACCATTGATAATGGTACATACTCGCCAAAGATTATTGCCTGGGATATAAATTCTTTAGAAATACATAAAGTGATAGCACTTTCACATCCCGTGGTTGGTGAAAAATCCTTTGTAAACGATTTGGCGATAGACTTGAAAAACAATGCCATTTATCTGGCCGATATGCAGGGCGACAAAGGACCGGCAATTATAGTTGTTGATATTAAAACAGGGATGTCAAGAAGGGTTTTAGAAGGTCATAGCAGTACTTTACCAAGTGAAGATGCCATAATCAAAATTGAAGACAACCTATCTATAAGTAAAAACAATCGAAATATCCTAAATGGACTTAACCCTATAACGATAGACCCAAAAAACCGATGGGTGTACTTTGGCGCAATGAATGGTACGATGCTTTATAGAATTCAGACCAATTATTTGATTGATGATACTTTAGAAGATATTGAACTTGCAAAACTGGTGGAAGTTTATGGTGAAAAAGCTGTAAGTGATGGTATAACCATCGATGATGAAAGCAATGTTTATGTTACCGACCTTAATAAAAAAGGGATTGGTGTTACCTATCCTGATGGAAGATATGAAGTGTTTTTTTCTGATGATAAGTTGATATGGCCCGACAGTCTTTCAACGGGCCCAGAGGGATACATTTATGGCGTTGTAAATCAATTGAACCGGTCGACATTACTCAATGGCGGCTCAAATCAAAGTAAACCACCATATTTGATCATTAGGTTTAAGGCACTTAGTACTGTAACTACTGGTAGATAAATAATCACTAAAGATTAAATGACTATAGCATATTTTAGTAAAGCACAGAAATCGCTGTTCATCGGACTAAAAAACCCGCTACACGCATAACACATTTCCCTACATTCCGCTAAAGGCTGCATTCCGGAAAAAGAGCTTCACTACACAGGTCTTGGACACAATTCCCAATTTTAGCTTTCCATTCCGTTAACCCTTCCCGCTACGCTGGGAAGGAACACTACATTCCCAAGCCAAAATCGTGAATTAAGTCCGCTTTTCATCGGAAAGCCATCACTTTGGTTTTCTTAACAGAATTTTCGGTGCGGTCTTCTTGAGTCCAAACTCGACCAGCATTAAGAATTTGATTATAATCTGCATAAAAAAGTTTAGCAACGGTCTTTAAGCCCAGTTATTTTTGGATTGATTCCAGTAGTACAAAGAAATACATAAAAAAAGAGAAGCCTACACTGGCTATTTTTTATTCAAAATCTAGGATTAAAATTTAAATTAACCCATTGTATACATTAAAATTTCGTGATGAGATTGTCAGATACAATAAAATCAAGTGTTTCGTGAGTGCGGCATAACATTGGCTATATTGAACGAAGGAAATAGAGCGTAGCGATTGATTTTACCGTAGCTGGCGAGTGTAATAGATTTACTAATGCATTGAATGGGATTAACAGTTCTATTAATTTTGATACTTTAAGAATACTTGAATTTTCGATTTATCTTTTGACTTACGTAATCTATTTATTCTTTCCACTTTCGGCTTTTCTTACATCTGGGCTTCTATCCTTATTGAAATCAAATTTTTTAAATTCATCTTGATCGGGAACTTTAACAGAATAACTATCTATCATATCAATCTCAATCTTGACGTCACCAATTTCGACCTCTATTAAATGACCGCCCTTACTCTTATCTTTAGATATAAAATGAAAATGATACCCCGGAATATTTACACCCTTTATAAATTGAGGTAAGCGAAAACCTACCAGCGTACCTTCGATATTTCTATAATTAAAAAACACTTGCTTATCAAACATTGATCCTAACTCAGGGTAAGGTTTTGTCATGACTGGCGGAAACGCTCTAGTTTTCATTTTTTTAAACACACCTTCTATTTTGATGGCATACATACCATTGATGTTAAGTAAACGCTCATCGAGTTTTTTTTCTAATAATTCTTTTGAATTGACTTCCTCTAATATGAATTCAGAATCTTTAGAAAAATTAGTTACAAAGGCATAGGGCGTCTTTTCTGAATTTTCGGGAATACTTGTATTTCCTGATACTCTGGTTTGATAAGCGATTCCGTCCAATATTGTTACTTCACCGTCTAATTTATCTGGTGCACCTAAACCAAAACTACCCTGATTCAAAAGATTTTCGTAAGTGTAGCCACCATCGTACATACCGCCTAAGAATGAATCAATAAATCCATAATGGAATAAATTAGTAGTATTATAGCTATAATGCGATTCTTCGATGATTCCGCAATCAGATTCTTTCAGGATAACGTATAAGTGACCACCCAA
Source organism: uncultured Aquimarina sp. (assembly GCA_947500845.1). Lineage (GTDB taxonomy): Bacteria > Bacteroidota > Bacteroidia > Flavobacteriales > Flavobacteriaceae > Aquimarina > Aquimarina celericrescens. Next base: position 17,326 of record CANMTP010000025.1, on the reverse strand, counting down.
CTCTGCATCCAGCTTCTGCCCAATGTTACTAACCAAATAATTTCCATTGTAAGGAACTATACTTTCTGGATTTGCCAAACTAGATTGGCCACTAACCAAACCAATATTGAAAATGCTTAATAAAGCAATAATTTGTACTCTGTATTTCATAATAATAGATTTTAAGGATTTGTTGCCCATACTGTTACTTCAGGGATAAAACCGATATTATCTAATTTTAGCATTGATAGGATGGTAAAGGCTATTTCTTTTGGTTTAAGTTTATTTTCGTGATTTTTTTGAGGAAGACCAATTTTTACTGTAAAGTCAGTTACCACTTCACTTGGATTGATTAACATTACCCTTGTGTTATAAGGTCTAAGTTCAGCCCGCCAGCATTCCGTCATCCCTGCTAGTGCAAATTTGCTTCCTGAATAAGCGGAGCCCCTAGCAAAACCATTACGAGCTGCCGTTGAGCCAACATTTATAATATTTCCTATTCGTTGCTTTTTAAAAAACCTTGCTGCTTGCTGAGCAACTAGCATTGCACCCTTCACGTTTATCTGAAAGATTTTTTCAAATTCTTCAACATTTATTTCAGTTAGCTCGGACAAATACCCGACACCTGCATTGTTGATTACCGTATTTAACCCATCTAATTTTTTGATTGCAGTATGAAACAGATTTTTCACTTCTGATGGATTGGATACGTCTGCGGTCATCCCTTCTACATCAAGTTCTTCTTTTACCTTTTCAAGCTTTCCTGTCGTTCTAGCACAGATAAATACTTCTGCGCCATTTTCCTTTAATAGCCTTGCTGTGGCCAAACCTATACCGGAACTACCACCGGTAATTAGCACTTTTAAATTTTTAATATCCATAATTTTATCGTTGTCCAGGAATGGTATAGCCACCGTCTACGAGTATAGATTCCCCAGTAATGAATGATGCCTCATCAGAGAGCAACCAAGTAACCAATTTTGAAACTTCATTCGGTTGACCAATTCTTCCAATAGGATGTGTACTGCCGAATTCTTTTGTACCTTCCTCGCCCAGCGCTTCAACTGTCATTTCGGTTGCGATTCCACCCGGAGCTACGTTATTTACTCTAATAGAATTTTGCGATAGTTCGAGTGCGGCGGCTCTCATTAGACCATCTACCGAGGCTTTCGAAGAAGAATACACCGAAGACCCTATCAAAGCACCTCTGGATAACCAGCTTGAACAGTTGACAATTGAGCCACCACCTGATTTCATCATCGCTAAGGCCTGATATTTTATACAGAGAAAAACGGCCTTGCTATTGATATCAAAAGTGCTCTGGAAATCTTCGCCATTTTGTTCTATCAAAGGTTTCCAGGCACCTATGGTGCCTGCATTGTTGTAAGCACAGTCTAACCTTCCAAAGCGGGCTACGATACTGGCAATCAATCCCTCAATTTCATCTTCAATGGATAAATCTACGATATGGTAGTGCCCAATCCCGCCTTCCTTTTCAATTTCCGCAATCGTTTCTTTATTTTCTTTTTCTCTTCTACTTGCAATCACCACGATTGCGCCTTGTCTTGCAGCTTCAATAGCCGTAGCTTTTCCTATTCCAGAACTAGCACCTGTGATAAGAGTAACTTTATCCTTTAATTTCATTTTATATGTTTTTGTTATTGTTAAGGCAAAAATACCTTCATTAATGTAATGAAAGGGGTATAAAACAAGGTAAATGGTGTATATTTGTTGGAAAAAGTATGTCAGTAGCAATTTTAGAAGAGCCGTTCCAGATTCATCAATGTACAGCAGATCCGCAGCATAAGGATTTACACGGGCATACATTTTTTGAACTTCTGTTTATAGAGAATGGTACAGGAATTCAATATTTGAATCAGAATAGGATTGCATATAAAGCGCAGGATATTTTCTTCATCACCCCGAAGGATAAACATAGTTTTGATGTTACTACGGACTCTAGGTTTACTAGCATACGCTTTTCTAAAATATATTTTAAAGGGAGCAGGGCAAACACGGACTATGGTCAATGGTTTAAACAACTGGAATATATCTTTTACAAGATGCAGGACAATCCAGAGCAAATAATCAAATGCGATGTCGAAAGGGATTTTGTGAATCGCTTGATGAACGATATTATTTACGAGTTCAAGCTGGGTGGTAAATTCGCTTCCAAAATTATCAGAGGTTTAATATTCACTTTACTTAATGTGATCGCTCGAAATATTCACCAAAATGAAACCACAATCAATTATGTTTCAAATAATTCTAAGATTACTGAAATCATAGATTACATACAACTTCATATATACGAACCCGAACGCTTGAGAAGGAAGCAGATTTCAGAAAGATTCAACATATCTTCAAACTACATAAGTGAATATTTCAAAAAGTTTACGGGTACGAGCCTAAATCAATATATCCAGAGATATCGTATAAAGCTCGCGGAAACCAAATTGAAATTTACAGATTTGAATATAACCGAAATAGCGCGAGAACTTAATTTTGTTGATGAAAAACACTTGAACAAGGCGTTTCAAAAATTCAATGATGTTAGTCCATCAGATTTCAGAAATCTATATTTTTCAAGATTGAGTTCTGTCGAAAATTGATAACCTTGTTGATTTGAGCATTTTCCAGTAAAAATTTAATCACTATTACTACAAAGGTAAACTTGTGAAATACACCCATCAAAAGGCTTCGGCATAAGGCGTTGTGCACATTTCTCTTCTCATTTACTCTGTTTTATTTAAACTGTGATTTTAATTTCAATTATGGTAAAACAATACAGACTTAATAATTAAAGAAAGAAGAAAAAGTAAAATTTCCTAAAAAGTCCATTTCCTTGTAAAATATGGGCCAGTTTTTTTATGGCATATTTGCAGTTCATACAGTTTAACCCCAGAACGTAAAAATTGCGAAAGAGTTACAAATCTTACACACTTAAGCGGACTAAATCAAAAGATAAAAAACATATAAATAATAAGGGGGAACCGCTAACGCTGTATATGGCAATACAAATATCACTAATGCATTCAAGGCTTTGAACTCATATAAAAGTTTGTATTTAACGGCAGGTTTGATGCTTGGAAATCCCTTACTTCTCAAATAATAAATGTAAAATAAGTCGTTTCAAATCCTATATCAGAAAGAAGTTCCAATTCATAACCCGTTCAGCGCATTTCCCTTCATTTCGCGAAAAGCTGCATTCCGGAAAAAGAGCTTCACTACAAAGTCTTGGACACAATTCCCAATTTTAGCTTTCCATTTCGTTAACTCTTCCCTTCCCGAATCCCGGGGACTGGCAAGGAACGATACATTCCCGTGCTAAAATTGAGAATCAAGTCCGCTTTAGGTAAATGGAAAGGTCAATTAAAATGTATTAAAGGAAGGGAAAGAACACTCGATATATGAAGGGTTCACTTAGCTATAATCAGAATTAAAAAATATCAGGACATATCAGCCATCCAAAATCCCGAGCATCAACGAAACGGAATCGGAAAGTTCCTGTCTGTTTCGACTGATTTTTGAGAGTACTTTGATTCCATTGTATTGGGTAAAAAGTAAAGAAGCGAAGGCTTTTGTATCCAATGTTTTACTGATTTCACCGTTTTGAACGCCTTTTGATAAATAGTTCTCGAAAATCCGTTCTATTGCTGTCTTGTTTTCCGAAAGTGCCTTTAGGATTTCAGGGTCGCCCGGAAGAAGTTCCGTGGTTGTATTGACGACAAAGCAACCTTTTTCCGTACTGGGCCCATCACTTTTTCCGATAGCAACTTCAAACAGTTCCTTTAAGCCTTGTTTTACAGAGGTCCGACCGGCCAAAAATTCTTCCATTCCTTTTTGGTTGGATATCCGGTAACGTTCAAGGGCCTTATCGAACAGGCTTCGTTTATCGCCATAGGTATTGTAAAGGCTTGCCCTATTGATACCCAGGGCATCAACCAGGTGCTGCATCGAGGTGGAATGATATCCTTGTTTCCAGAAGAGCGCTACGGCCTTGTCCAGAACTTCCGTCTCATCGAATGTTTTTGGTCTTGGCATACATTACAAATTATATAGGTCACCACAATATGCATTATTTATCGATAGTATCGAAGTAATTTTATTATTCTTTTTTTACGTCTCATCCAAAAGTTTTCAATGCCTATAGAATTTCGATAATAAGAAGAAGCACCGGACTTGAAAAGCCAAGTGCTTCTTTATATTTAAGTTTATTGTGCTTTCGTGACAGAGATGATTTCATAGGGATGGAAATCCGCCTGTGCGTTGGTAAAGACATCGAGCATCGCCGGGGCATTGCCTGCCTGAATGAATTCCACGGCCTTGTCCAAGGTATCCTGACTGTCCCATTGGGCATAGACCGCAACGTATTCGTTGTCCAAACTTTTATGGATGGTGGCATTGCGAAAACCGGCTACATTCCGCATCGAGTTCAGCATTCCTTCCCTTAAAAGACCGACGATTTTATCCTGTTCCCCGCTTTTGGGCGTAACGATATTGATGGCGGTGAGATAGTTCACGTTTTCGCGAATGCTCATTTCGTCGTTGCTTCCTGCGGCCGGAATACTGGCAATGACCTGATAGGGATGAAAGTCGGGACTTGCTTCGGTAAAGACCTGCATCATCGGTGGCGCATTGCCTGCTTGGATGTGCGCTACGGCAGCGTTAAGGGCGTCCTGGTCCTTCCATTGCGCATAGACGGCCACATAGGCATTGTCCTGGCTCTTATGAACCGTTGCATTAATGAATCCCGGCACCTTGCTCATATAATCTTTCATACCCTTATCGAGCAGGTCGACAATCTTCTGCTGTTCGCCCGCTTTGGGCGTAACGATATTGATGGCCGTTAGATAATCGGGGTTTTCGGTTATGCTAACGCTGTTTTCCAGGGGCTGTGATTTCGAACTGGAACAGGACGATAGGGTCAATATTGAAATCAGAAAAAAGGTTCTAAATAAATGTATTGTTTTCATTTTTTTTGTTTTTAAAATAATTGTTGAATGTATATTTTCCGGGTGCCGTGACCGTGACCATCAGCAATCCACCGGCAATTGCCAAGTTTTTGAATACTTGGATGATTTGTGATTTGTCCGACAAATCGAAATGGAATATTAGGGTCGCAGTTACCAGAAAGAGCAACAGGGCACCTATTCCCCATTTCAGTAGAATTCCTGACAAAAGCGAAAACGACCCAAAACCAAGCAAAAGAATGGCATCTATGAGCCACAGTTCGGTAAAAAACGTCATACCGTTCGCTTTCATATAGGAGATAGTGCCTTCGAATCCTGTCAATTTTCCTATCAGTGCGGAAAGGAAGATAAGCGCCAATGAAATTCGGGAAACCAATTTTACCGTATCGTCCATAGCAATCACGATAAGAGCGGATTTATAATGACCCCACCATCTATATTGTATTCCGCACCCGTGATGAAAGACGCATCGTCCGAGGCCAAGAATGTGACCAGCTTGGCGATGTCCTCTGGTGTACCGAACCGCTTGAGCGGTATGCGGTTCTGGAACGCTTCCGCGAAACCGCTGATTTGTTCTTCGTCCATTCCCGTCTTTCCAAAAATCGGGGTGTTGACAGGCCCGGGGTTTACCGAGTTTACCCGAATCTTACGAGGCGCTAGTTCCGTAGATGCTGTACGGGTATATGAATTCATCGCCGCCTTGGAAGCGGCATATACCGCCGTGTTGGGCATACCGGTATAGGCATTGACCGATGATAGGTTGATAATGGAAGCCCCATCGTTAAGAATCGGCAAAAACTTTTCTATGGTAAAGACCGCCCCTTTAAAATTGATGCCCATCTGATGGTCGAACAGTTCCTCGGTTATCTCGCCAACAGGTGTAGGCTTGAAGATGCCCGCGTTAACGAAGAGGATATCTACCTTTCCCAGATTTTCTTTGACCGACAATACTAAATTGTCAATTGCCTGAAGGTCGGACACATCTGCCACATATCCTTTTGTCCCCAGTTCTTGGGAAGCTTTCTCGACCCGTTCCTTCGAGCGGCCCGAAATGGCCACGGTGGCACCACTTTCTTTGAACCGCTTGGCAGTTGCGTAACCTATTCCGCTATTACCACCCGTTACGACGGCAATCTTTCCTTTTAAATCATTCATAAATGTATCGTTTAAATTAATATTAGAACGTTTGTTCCAATACAAATGTAAACTATTTTAGAATGAATGTTCCAATATAATTTTAATTGGGAAATGTTTAACAGGTAAAGGGTTTGAAAATATGATGAAAGCCAACGGCTAATTAATTGGTAAAACTAACTAATCTGTTCAGCCATTCCACTACATTCCAGGAATAGAGCTTCACTACAAAGGTCTTGGACACAATCCCCAATTTTAGCTTTCTATTCCGTTAACCCTTCCCGCTGCTCTGGGAATGAACACTACATTCCCGAGCCAAAATTGTGAATTAAGTCCGCTTTTCCCAAACTGCGAAATAGAGAATTTTGAATGGGATATTTTATCCTTCAGCAAGTTATGAGGATAATGCTATATTTATGGAGTTGTTCATAGCTTGAACGACCATCAATCAAATCAATTATTTATGAAACCAATTTTTTCAGCCATTCTTATTGCACTACTATTTTTTTCCTGTCAAAATAAAACAGGAGAATATGTGTGTAAACCTTGCGATTTATCCTGCGACGAACTTACTTTCAACAAACCTGGCATTTGCCCTCATTGCAAAATGGACCTCATTAAAAAAAGTGAAATAATTCCAGAAAAAGAATTAACTATTAATGAAATAAACATTCAGAACGGCAGTGGAGAATTTTTAATTGAAGGAGGTTTCCAGAAAGAAAAAACAATCATCGTTCACACATACAAACCACAGAATCTTAAAGCTGATTCACCTATGGTAATTGTAATACCTGGAGCAGGAAGAAACGGAAATGATTACCGAGATGCTTGGATTGAGAAAGCTGACAAATATAATGTCTTAGTACTTTCCCCTGAATATTCAGAAAAAAACTATCCCGAATTTTGGAGTTATAATTTAGCAGGAATGATTTCAGATGTAAAAATAAATAAAGAAAGAACTGCTATGACGAGCTTTAAAATAAGTGAGAGTCCCAACGAATGGATTTATAAGGATTTTGACCGGATTTTCAACTTATCAAAAGAAGAACTCAACCTGCAAACAGATACTTATGATTTGTTTGGCCATTCAGCTGGCGGACAGATATTACACCGACTTGCAATTTTCAAACCTGATAATAAAGCAAATAGAATTTTAGCATCAAATTCTGGCTGGTATACTTTGCCCACGGATATCGAAAGTTTTCCAACTGGACTTAAAGACAGCAATAAATCGGAAAAGGACATAGATTTTAGTAAGAACCTTGTCTTATTCTTAGGAGAAAAGGATGATGCAAATGAGACGCGTGGTGATTTAAGACATTCACCCGAAGTTGACCAGCAAGGTTTGCATCGACTGGAAAGAGGAACCTATTTTTATAATGAATCAAGGAAAATTGCTTCGAAATTAAACGCTGAATTCAATTGGAAATTAAAAATCATTCCAAATGTTGGACACGATTATAAAGCAATGAGCGAAGCAGCTGCGGATTATTTATATGACACTGAAAAATAGCGTCAGACAACCAATATGCTGGAATACTATAAAGCTATTAAGGGCTTTACGGGTTTTGACATAATAAAAAATAGAAGCCCACTCAGCACATTCCCCTTCATTTCGCGAAAAGCTATAATCCGGTATAAGCGCTTAACTACTACAGGTCTTGGGCACAATCTCTAATTAAAGTACAATTGTCAATTAAACCTGTAACAAAATACAATTTAGACCGTCCAACTGATTTAGCAACAATTACTTTATGAAACAAACCTTTTTACTATTATCACTTTTCCTGATAGGAATTACTTCCTGCAATAATTCAAAAAAAACCCCTGAGTTATCCCACTTAAGTGACGCAAACTATATTAAATCAAACCCGATATCCGATAAATTCGGAGACTATAAATTATATGAACGAATGGAATTTTACAAAATTCCAGGCATCAACATCTCGGTTGTCAAAAATGGAAAGTTAGTTTGGAACCAAGCTTATGGAATTTGTGATACAGAAAACAACAAAAAAGTCGATACGCTGACATTGTTTCAAGCAGGTTCAATTAGCAAACCAATTGCCGCTTTGGGAATCTTAAAGCTTGCTGACCAGGGTCTTATTGATTTGGACGAGAATGTAAATTCATACCTTAAAGGTTATAAAATACCTGAAAATGAGTTTACAAAAAATACTAAAGTAACATTAAGGGCTATCTTATCGCACACGGCAGGTCTAAATGTTAGCGGAATCGAAGGGTATGCACATAACAAGAAATTGCCAACTACAGAGGAGCAGATTAGCGGAAAAGGAAATTTTGAGCGAATTGTCGCAGGCAATGAGCCAAACACAACTTTTAGTTATTCTGGTGGAGGTTACATAATCGCACAAAAAGTAATTGAAGATGTAACTGGAAAATCTATAGAGGAGTATATGCATCGAGAATTTTTCGAACCTTGGGATATGAAGATGACCACTTTTAAGCAACCTTTACCTTCTAAGTATCTTTCGAACGTATCAACAGGTTATGGAGTTGACGGTTCAATGATTGAGGGAAAATGGCAAGTATTCCCATCAAAAGCGGCAGCAGGGCTTTGGACTATTCCATCAGATTTGGCGAAATACTGTATTGAGTTACAAAAAATTTATAACAGTGAAAAAGAAGATGGAATATTATCAAGGGAAATTATTGAGGAGATGTTTTCAAACCCCTATAGCCTTCTCGTCAATGAAGAAATACCACCAGCGTTAATCGATTCACCAGATGACTATTGGGGACTTGGTCCAATAATGATAGGCTCAAAGGACAATTTGATATTTAAACACGGTGGAAGTAACGCCGGGTTCAAATCAAATTATACTGCATTTGTAAACAAAGGAGATGCTATTATAATAATGACAAATGGGGACAATGGCTATTCATTAATTTATGAAATAGAAAAAGTCTTGTCTGATTATTACAAAATGGGAATTCATTAATAAAAAAGCCACTAGCAAGAAAGGTATATATAGCTCATAGCTGATTTGCTTTAGAATCCACTCAGCACATTCCCCTACATCCCGTTACTCTACGTTCTAGGAAAAGAGCTTCGCTACAAATATCTTGGACACAATCCCCAATTTTGACCTTACATTTCGCTAACCCTTCTCGCCCCGAAGCCTCGGGACTGAGAAGTAACACTACATTCCCGAGCCAAAATAGTGAATTAAGTCTGCTTTGTTCTATAATTAAACAGTTATGTTAATCCCTGTTAGCCAATGGGATATCATTATATTTGTTACAGATATAACACGTTAGCAAACATATAGCGAACGAATTGGGAGTTGAATTATGAAAACAAAACTATATATTCTAATTATTCTATTTCTTGTAAATATTGAAATACGAGGGCAATCAGATACTAATTCAATTTTTGATAAAACATTTACTTCGCAAGAATTGTCAGAGGATATCGAAGTTCTAAGAACGGGTTTAGAGAAATTACATCCTAGCTTATTTCAATATATGGATAAAGAAGAGTTTAATGAATCCATTAATGAGATTAAAAATGAAAATAGTAACATTACAAATTATGGCGAATTTTATAGAAAAATAAGTTCCATCATTTCCAAAATAAAATGTCAGCACACTTTAGCAGTTCCTGAATCAGAAGTTTTAAATAGTATTAATAATAAAGGTAAATTCTTTCCCTTATGGATAAGTTGGGAATTTGAACCTTTAAATGCTTTTGTAGGCGCAGATTTATCTTTTGACGCTAATCTACTTCCTGGAACAAGAATAATTAGTATTAATGGTCAAACAATAGAAGAGATTTATAATTCCTTAATTTCTTACTTTTCTACCGATGGCAATATATTGACCAATAAACATAGTCGGTTGGAAACTGGAGTAGAATTCCAATTTTGGTATCATCTTTTAATTAACAGACCAGAAAACTTTATTGTTAAACTAGAGAGTTCGGATGGGAAAATCTTTGAGAAAAACCTAAAGGCTGTAACATTTAAGGAATGGACTAAAAATCATAAAAAATATAGAAAGTCAAAGAATTCCAAAATCAGCTCATATATGCGCTATTATATAGACTATGACAAAAACAACAACAAAAATCCAATACGCCAAGAAATAATATCTAACAAAGTAGCACTTCTTAAAATTGGTAATTTTGACTCTCATAAATTCACAGAAATCGTTTCTGATGCTTTCAAGAAATTTGATAAAGAAAAAATTGAACACCTAATCATTGATGCAAGAGATAATGGAGGTGGCTCAGATATTTTAGGGCGATATTTGTTCAATTATTTCATAGATAAACCAACCATTTATTTCGATTCACTGTACACGTCGTCAGGAATTTCAGATACAACCTTTTTATTTAAGCATACTAACAAGAATATAGAGTGGTATAAATACAATCAAAAATTAGTAGATAAAATGCCTAACGGGAGATTTTCCACTAAACCAGAGGTAAACGAGGGTTTATTGATTCAACAACCCAACAGTCCAAACTTCAAAGGAGAGACATATATTTTAATGAATGGAAGAAGTGCATCCACGACAGCAGAATTCACATCCGCAATGCATATTAATAATTTAGCTACATTCATTGGAGAAGAATCTGGAGGAGATTACTACGGTGGAAACGGCGGAGACTTTGCTACTTTAGAATTACCGAATTCGAAAATTGAGGTAAATATTCCTTTAGTCAATTATGTTATGAACAGTAGAGAATCAAAAAATATAGGTAGAGGAACAATTCCTGATTATGAAATACGACCATCAATGCAGGACCTCTTAGCCCTGAAAGATATACAATTGGAATTTGCCTTGAAATTAATAGAAACGAACTCAAAGAACTGAATAAAATACGCTTGCTAACAAAGATGTGTATAATTCATTGCTAGTAAAGGCTTACTTCCGAAAATTCTGCTGAATTTTCTATCTGTGATTATTTACTAACTTTAGTGCTTAAACACGCAACGAAATCATACACTAGACCGATGATGTCGAATTCGGCGTCGGCGCCAAACAAAATGGCTCCGTTCTCCTAACGTCGAACTCCCACCCTTTTGCAAGTCGACATCATCGAAAGGGCTACACCAAATTGCTTCATCAGCGGGAGTCATGCGCATCTTAGCCGTCAACGGCGCTCGAGCCCAAGGCAACTCAACATATCACCGGCTAAACGCTCCCGACGCTTCGGGATGGCACGACCCAATCTGTATTTGCATTTTTATGTAACTTGCAGTTACAACAAATACAAATCCAGGGTCGCACTGCGAGTAGCCCTTTCGTTAGTAAACATTTGAAAAAAAATGAGAACTGATAATTCAAAAGTCACGATACATATGGTTTCCAGCCTTGATGGATTTATTGCCAAAAAGGACGGAACTGTATCTTGGATGCGTTCAAATGATAATTATGAAAAAGGAATTACATTAACTGATGAATATATCGAAGAATTTCTGGAATCCATAGACTGTTATATAATGGGTTCAAAAACCTATGAACACGCTCTTGAACTTGGTTGGCCTTATGGAAACAAACCCGTTTTTGTTTTGACCTCGAAAAAACTTGAGACCAGTAAGGAAAACGTAGAGTTCTGTTCAGGTGAACTTAAAGAAATTGTAAACAACCGACTAAAACCGAATTATCAGAATATTTGGATGGTCGGAGGTTCAAAACTTACTAAGGAATTCATGAGGATGGGACTTGCGGATGAAATTGTTTTAACCATTATGCCAATAATCCTCGGAGATGGACTTCTATTTTTCGATTACATCGGAAAACAATACGAGTTACACTTGAAAGATGTTATGGCCTTTAAGGACGGGATGGTGGAACTATCTTACGAAATTAGAAAATAATAACCCCTCTGGTTTTAATGATGGTAATTACAAAATGTTGACACGGTTTACGAAACATTACCCACTCAGCACATTCCCCTACATTCCGTTGCTCTACATTCCGGGAAAAGAGCTTCACTACAAAAGTCTTGGACACAATCCCCAATTCCAGCTTTCCATTCCGTTAACCCTTCCCGATGCTCTGGGAAGGAACACTACATTCCCGAGCCAAAATCGTGAATTAAGTCCGCTTTGCGTTTTACCATAATGACAACTTTGTCTCTGTGAGACAATGAAATAATATTATATTTGTTACAGATGTAACAATTTGACCTTGAATCAACAAAAATGAGAATCTTTACATTGATGCCAATATTTTGCCTGTTCTTTTGCTTGCAAAGTTACTCGCAAGAAAAAATGATAGATACGATAAATGTAGTGTTGCTAGGTACTTTTCATTACGGGACAACTACCGACGCAAGCAAAACTGAATTTCAAGACTTATTTAGCGATAAAAGACAAAATGAACTTGAAAAGTTAACCACCCAGCTTGCAAAACTCAATTTTGATAAAGTGTTTATCGAACGTCAAGAAAGATATCAAAGTAAATATGATAGCCTTTATAAATTATATCAAAATGAAAAATTAAAAGATACAACAGTACTTAGGCCAGAAGAAATTCAAATAGGCTTTAGACTTGCCAAGAAATTAGACCTAAACGAGGTGTTTTGTGTTGATGTCAAACAATCTCTTCCATACGATAAAGTAAAACAATTTGAAATCAAATACGCTGAGAAAGAAGAATCACCATTTTTCAAGTATTCAAAGTATCCTTTTAAAGATAAAAGCCAAAAACTTGACTTGCCCAACCAAACTTTGCTTGAATATTATTTAAAACTAAACAATGAATTTCACAAGAAATACCGGCTATACGACTATTTGCATTATGCAATGTCCTATCAGGCTGAAAATAATTTTACGGGAGCAGAATTTACAGGTGTTTGGTATGAGCGAAATCTAAAGATATTCAGTCGAATATTGAATCATCTTGCCAAAGAAGATAAGACAATTTTCGTCTTATTCGGAAGCTCTCATACAGATGTTCTCGAACAATTTTTTAAATCAACACCGCATTTCAATGTTATTGATTTAAACCCAATATTTACTGAATAATAAATATTCTTTAGGACAAGTAGTCTATTGATAAATGGCTAAAACTCTACCAACAACCTACTTAGCAAATTCCCCTTTATTTCGTTAAAAGCCTGTCCTAAAAGCAGTCCAAGGGCTTCATTCCCTAGCTAAAATTGTGAATAGAGTCCGCTTTTCATCGGAAAGCCATCACTTCGGTTTTCTTGACGGGGTTTTCGGCACGGTCTTCTTGAGCCCTCACTCGAAAATCCCTAAAAACCAAACCGCTGTCTTACACATTTTGAGGGGTTTATAAAGGATAAAGCCTTTGTTGTTTTTCGGGGCGTCGAAAAACAGGCAGTGCATAACCAATTCTAATTCAAACCCAGCCACTCATCTCGCTTAACTGTCGGTGCGCTCAAATCGTAACCGGATTTAAAAGAATTGCTAATGCCCTTATGGAACTTGTCAAGACTGTACAAAGTTTTATTGAAAAATAAGGTTTCTACTTCCTTGAAATTCCGAGGAATTTACTACGTCGCAAACACACCTGATTTCACCCTAAAAGTCTTGACAAAACCCACTCTATCCATTGTGCGGTGCACGAAAGAAAAGAACAAACACCCCTTAAAATTTAATCTGTTTTAAATCAATAGGGGAAATATAAATCACTTAAATATTTTATTATGAGTACTATTAAAAATCACGTACAGTTAATTGGAAATGTTGGTCAAGAACCAACCATTACGAACCTTGAAAGCGGAAAAAAGTAGCCCGTTTTTCACTAGCCACAAATGTAAACTACAAAGACAGCAAAGGCGAAAAGCAGACCGACACCGATTGGCATACGGTAGTGGCTTGGGGCAAAACTGCGGAAATCGTAGAGAACTATGTAGGCAAGGGCAAAGAAGTCGGGATTTTCGGCAAGCTGAAAACAAGAACCTACACCACCGACGACGGAAACCAACGCTATGTCACGGAAGTCGTAGCAGATGAAATCCTCTTACTTGGAAGTAAGAACGATAAGTAAACCTAAAGATTAGAGAGGGCGTAACCGTCGAAAGATGCGCCCTCTTTTTTCATTATTCAAATCTTAAAAATTTCAAATAATGAACACACAAGTTAAAGAAATAAAAGAGCGGTTGCAATATTTTACGGGAACAGAAATGTTTTACCAAATACCGCTAATACGAACACGATTTACAGATGGATTAAAATATTTATCCGAAGTAGCCGAATGTTTTTGGCTCATTACGGATGCTTCAGTAATTGCAAAAGTTTGATTAATATAAGAGTATTTAGGGGTAGAGTAGAGCCAGCTGTTTATCTTTTACCTTGATTATTCGTTAATACTGCAAATCCTGTTTCGGATAATTTACTCATGTTTCAAACATTCCACTGGATTCAAATTAGCTGCTTTAAGTGTTTGAATGCCCACCGTGAGCCATGCAATAGCTAGCGCTGAAATACCAGAGAGGACAAACCACCACCAGGACAAGTTAATTCTAAAAGCAAAAGAGGCCAACCATTCTTCTGCCATAAAGTAACTGATTGGCAATCCAATGAGGATAGCAATCAATACCATTTTGGTGAAGTCTACAGAAAGGATTTGTACAATATTCACGGCAGAAGAACCCAATACTTTACGTATGCCAATTTCTTTTTGCCTGCGCTCGGTAGTAAATGCAGCCAATGCGAACAAACCTAGGCAAGAGATGACTAACGCGATTCCAGCAAAGTAATTAGAAAGGGTAGCTACCCTTTGCTCAGAAGCATAGAGCTTTTGATAATCATCATCCATGAACTTATAATCAAATGGTAAACCTTCATTAAATTCCTTGTAAAATGACTCAATCTGCGCTAATGTCCCCCTTGTTTTTTCGCCTTCAATCTTAATCAGGATGTTAGTTAGATTCGGATCGAGTTTAATAAAACAAGGTTGTACCTTCTCATAAAGTGATTCAAAATTGAAGTTTTTTACTACACCAATAATTCTTCTTTCTTGGCCCCATAGTTTTATGACCTGGCCCACAGGATTTTCAAGACCCATAGCTGTAATAGCAGCTTCATTAAAAATAATATTCCTGTTATCTGTAGTATAATCTTCTGAGAATGTACGACCCTCGGCCAGTTCAATTTCCAACAGCTCCAGCCAGTTATAACCTACCTCAAGGTTATTGAATTCAATCTCTCCGCCTACCTGTTTGTTCGGCCACTCTACTCCTGTCGTAGCTCCATGATTTCCGACTAAATCATGTCCGAATGAAGTAGCTTCGGTTACCCCAGAAATTTTTTTAACTTCTTTTATAAACGTTTCCGTTTGGTTTAGCAAACGCCCAGAGCTTTTAAAGGAAATAATATTTTCGTCATTGTAGCCTAGATTTTTAGTTTGTATCAGATCAATCTGCTTGTAGATTACCACTACAGAAACTATAAGAATAATGGAGATTGTAAATTGAAAAACAACTAATCCCTTACGGGTGACAAGTTCCGAAATAAATGAAGTAGACTGTCGATTAACATGACCGCCTTTTAATACAACTATGGGTTTAAAACGCGATAGATATAAGGCAGGATAACTACCTGATAATAAACTGACAGTTCCTCCGATTATAAGCACCGACCAGAAAAGGTGAGGTGTTAAATCAAGACTTAGTTCTTTGCCGGTCAAAATATTGAATTGTGGTAATAGTAGCATGACCATAACCAAAGCAACGATTAGTGAGAGAAAAGTGACTAGAAAAGATTCACTTAGAAATTGAAAAATTAGTGTGATGCGATCAGCCCCAACGGCCTTTTTTATACCTATTTCCTTTAACCTTCTAGAAGCCCTGGCAGTCGACAGATTCATGAAATTGATGCAGGCAATACCCAATAAGAAGATGGCAATAACAGAAAATAGATTGACATAACTAATTCTACCACCACTTTGCTGACCATTCGAATAGGTATTATAAAGATATCTGTCTGAGTAGGGACGGGCGAACAACGTGCCGATATTATCCAACCATTTTGAACCTTCAGCGGCTAAATATTTGTTCCGTATAAAGTTTTTGATTTTCCTGTTGAACTGCGATAAGTCTGTGTGTTTGGCTAAAATGATGTACGTGTGTGGATTGCTATTCCCCCAACTGTTAAAGTTTTCTTTTTTTCTCTCAAAAATGACTTCATAATTAAAAAGTAAGTCAAACTGTGCAGTAGAATTGGACGGATTTTTTTCAAAAATACCTGAAACCTGATAGATTCCTTCTGTCTCTTCCTGATTCCACTCCAGTGTCTCCCCAACTGCCTTATCTACATCCCCAAATAGATTGATTGCCATCTCATCAGATATAATAACATTATTTCTATCTGCTAAAACTTGCTTTGGACTGCCGTGAAGCAGCTTCCATGAGAACATGCTAAGATAATCAGATTGAGCAAACTGACCTCTTGCTTGAAGATGCTTTTCACCAAACGATACGATTCCTTTATCATTATCAAACCAATCAGGTACAATGACGTTTGCAGCAGCTTCCACCTCTGGAAATTCATCTTTCAAGGCACTGGCAAGAATTGCCGGAGTGGCATCTTCTGTTAACGTATCAGCTGGCAAAGGAATATTTTGCATTACCTGATAGAGCTGGGCATCCTTTTCATGAAATTTGTCAAAGCTGAGCTCATCAGTTACCCACAGGTAAATCAAAAGTGTACAGGTTATGCCAGTGGATAAACCAATCAAATTGATAAAAAAAGAACCTTTGTATTTATAGAAATTTCTAATGGCGAGAAGAAAATTGTGACGGATCATGGTCGTATTATTTAAGTTTCACATTTAATACACTGTCTCATTATCGTGGAAGGCTACAATATCTTAAAAATAGATGATTCAATCCGGCCGGAAGTGGTTTCTAGAAAGGTAAATATTCTATTCGTCGCATGGCTTAAGTTTTCTTGATTGATAACGCTTCAGGTAAATAACGTAGAAACAATTTGCTTGGTTAGGTTTTTGATTTTATAATCACTGTTTAGTCGTGGGTTCGTTTTAAATTACTCAGAATTTTGAATTGGTATTGACAAATTCGACACCTCTACTATTAACCATCACTCAGCTGTAATAATAATATCTTTTTCATTGAAGGCTTCTTCTGCTATTTATAAAGTAACAGAGCTTTTAGAGGTGCCTTATATGCATATATGATATCACAAGTTAACGAAATCGAAAAAAATTTACAAACATTTAGCGGTACTAATTTTTTTATCAAATCCCACTTTTAAAAACTCGTTTTACGGACGGATTGA
>CANMTP010000024.1 GCA_947500845.1 uncultured Aquimarina sp. | reverse complement strand
CATGATAAATAGTTTTGAAAATTAATGCCTACTCTGATTAAGGATTTTCGGCTACCTCCTTTACAAATTGATTTTTTCATGGAATGTTAAACTGGATTCATTCCATATTTTGCTTATCAAATACTTACACTTCAAGCGTGATTTTGATATCAAGTTTCCAGGTACATTCTTTTTTAGTACTTTTAACACAAAGCCCTCCGTTAACGTTTTGCATTTCCTGGTTGCTTAAGTTTGCTACTGTTTTTTTGTTTAAATCTAACATGATAAATAGTTTTGAAAATTAATGCCTACTCTGATTAAGGATTTTCGGCTACCTCCTTTACAAATTGATTTTTTCATGGAATGTTAAACTGGATTCATTCCATCTATTTTTTGCTTTAGAACATTGGTGGAGGAAAAACATCATCGTCGTCGTTTCCACCGCCTATTTCGATTTTCCAAGTGCATTGTCTTTTGGTACTTTTGATACAAAGTCCTCCACTTACTTTAAGCATTTCCTGGTTGCTTAAGTTCGCTACTGTTCTTTTGTTTAGGTCTAACATAATTCAGAATATATTATAAGATTGATTTTCGACTTTTTTGATTGGTCAATTTCTTTTAATGAATTACTAAAATTATCTAGGTGTAGCACCTACATTTAAAACAGGCTCTAAACCATCTAACTTAAGTTCTAATTTCCAGGTACATGATCTTTTGGTGCTTTTAATACAAAGCCCTCCGTTTACGTTTTGCATTTCCTGGCTGCTTAAGTGTGCTACTGTTTTTTTGTTTAAATCTAACATGATAAATAGTTTTTTAAATTAAAGTGCCTACTCTATTAAGGATTTTCGGCAATCTCCTTACAAATTGATTTTTTATCTACTATGCAACCATACCATCGTTGCGTGAGGCATCGATATCTGTATTACCTTTTCCAATTTCAATTTTCCAGGTACATTGTCTTTTTGTACTCTTAATACAAAGTCCCCCTGTTACCTTTTGTAATTCCTGATTGCTTAAGTTTGCTACTGTTTTTTTGTTTAAATCCAACATACTGTATTTGTTATAAATTATTTTTTTCTTGATTTTATTTTGAGAACTATCCCACCGATTTTTGCTTCCCCCTTTAGGAGGGATAGTCTCGTTCTGTTTTATTAAATCTGCTTTTAGTTATTTTTTATACGGCTATTTTCATAGATTTATTTTCCTTTTTTCTTCTGGCTAGTTGACTATAATAATATTGGTATAATAGATCGTATGACACCCATTCATTCATTCGTTGTTTGGATGGAAACAGTCGATTGCAATGCATATGTAAATAACTGTACATCAAATAATCCGTATCTTTCTGGAGACTTTCTTTGCGTAATTTTTGGATTATTTTTTTTGCTATACCATGATAACTCAAAGCATAATCTTTTAACAATAGATCTACGTCATGTTGAGAATCAGGTTGTAGTATTTCTTCTATAAATTTTCTGTAATTTCTAAACTTCATACTCAGTTGCTTTCTCATATTTTTATTTATTCCAAACTCATTTCCAAAATCTGTCTTAAGCCCTAGAAGTAAATCGCGTTTTTGTTCCAGATTGTAGTCAAATTCGTTGAGCAGTGTGTCAATAGCCTTCATGCCCCATAACCATCTTTTGTTCTCATCATCATTCATTGCATTTAGCAGTGTTATCATCATTTCGCTGTTTATATTAAATAGTTCTTCTGAAACCTCCATGGTATAATACCCGTATCGCTCTATCTCTCTGGAGTAGGTGTCCACTTGTATTTTATGAATCAACCGCTCTTCTAACATGGGCTCCAGTACGTTGTACAAAACTTTGGCTATAGTTCCTATTTGATTAGTATCTTTTAACCGGAATCTTAATCGCAGGTGGAAATCGGGGTCTGCGTATCTTATAAAAAACCAACTTTCGATTATTTCTCTTTCTTGTAAATCACCTATTATATTTGGTAATTGGCTTTTGATAAAGGTATCTGTCGTTTGAGTACCCATATATATTTTGTACGAGAGCCATTCGCTTCCAATTATAAATTTTCGTTGTATGTCTTTTGTTTTTTCTAACATGATTTCTTATTTGTGAAGAGAGAATATAAATTCATTGTTATACGAATGCTTTCCTTTTTTTACAATCGAATCAAATTCGTTGTATAAATTTTCTTTTAATAAAACTCCCGGTTTATTTTTTATTTCAGATAAGAACATATCTCGGCTTATATCATTTTCTAGATTTATCAACAATTCATTGTCATAATCGGTTACTAGAAAAACAGAAGGAATTTTATATTTTTCCTGCCATTTGGTAATACTTTCTTTATTGTTTAGCTGCTTTAACACTTGACCACTTAGCCTCCATCGTGCTGCAGATAAGATGACATTTTTGTACCGTACGCGAGGGTAAAAGGTTTCTTCGAATAAACTATCGCCCCAATCAAAATTTACTGTGCTACGCTGATTTTGAGTTTGCATATCTCCCAAGAACTGATATATAGGTAAAGGAGTATCTTCATAATTGTGTGCGTTTGCCATTTTTGGTTCGATACGTCGGTTTAGCTTTTTGGATCTCAATACAAGGGTGTCATTTTGTACAGAGATGTACAGATCTGAAATATATATTTGATGATCTAGGGGTAGATTGCTTTGTGCCAAATATGCAATTTCATGTTTTCTAACATTGTTTCTGTACAAGATATTTCCGGTTCTCGATTCTGGGAGGTGTACAATTTCTGCCAATATTCGATCATCTTTCTTTTCTTTTTCTACGATCTCTTCAATAATCTCTTTGATTTCTGAATTAGTGTGGCTAAATCTTCCTAGAAGATAACTTGCCGATGGACCTCCTGTATCTACTATAGAGATCAAAGGGCCTTCATTTCTTTCAAAAAGATTACACATTACCGGAAATGTGGTAGGCAAATCATCCCAGTTGTCTTTCAGGTCCTTTAGATCGTTGTCGGTAAAAACAACTTCGTGAGCACTCTTTAATTTTGCTTCTGCAAATTTTTGATTGATTAACGTATCTACTTTACCTAGAGTATATTTATAAGATGTGGTTACGTCTGGATCTTGTGCAGTGGTTTCTGAAAGGCGTAAATCATCTACCAACGGACATACATCAAAAGAACCTTTGTGATTTTGATCATAACCAATACCAGCTTCAACATCTAGTGCTATAGATAATGGAATTTCTTCATCTTCATATCGTTCGTAAAATGCCTTTTTAAATTGCTCTAATTTATGTTTTTTAGGCGGTCTGGAAAGTTTATTAAGAGCACGTAATCCCATTTGAATATCTTTTGTAATACCACTATCGAGTTCATTTGATTTTGTAATCGTGACCAAGTCAGTTTGAAATAAAAACTTCTTATTGAATGGAATCTCAAATTGTTTCAGAAATTCAATAATATCTTGATAGGGTTTTAAATTCTTATGAGATACTTTCTGATCCAAGACATGGATTAGCTCTTTGACTTCTTTCAACCAACTTACTCCTGTGTTTTTATAGATGTGGTCTAGATAATCACCTCCAGAAACTGTAGGAGATATAGAACTTAGTAAGATTTGGTTATCGATTAGATTATGTATAAAATTCTCGGCATCGGTGCTGCTAATTTCTGGAGAAACAATAGCTTGTGCCAGTTCTGCAATTTTGGCTCCTTTTTCTGCAAGTTTCAAAACTTTTCCAATATACAACGAAGCATCGATGGCAATCATGTAATGGTGTCTTGTAGCATTTTTATAACCGTATTCTATATATCTGTATTTACTACCAATTTTATAAAGACTATTGTTAGGATAGTATGTCAAGTTGTTACGAAGTTGTGGTATACTTTCCAGCTCCTGAACCAAAGAACACAGATAGTTCATATCTAATCTGGTAGTTCTAGTAAACTGTGTAATGTCATTTAGCTCAATATTTGTTTCTCCATTTAACCTTCCAACCGAAATCCCCGCAAATAATCCAAATGGCGTGCACCGATAACCCATACGAGTAATGTATTTTAGAAGCGACGACTCTAATCTTGGGTTGTCGTAATCTTTATCGGTAAGATATTTTTGCATCTCTGTATGCAGCTCTGGTGAAGCCAGGAAAATAGCTTCAGAAACTATGGGGTCTTTGCACAGCTCTTTTATTTTTTCTGAAGAGATATCATCTAATACCTCACTCGATAAAATCGGAGTTCTAAGTACATATCTATCTAGTAAAGTATGTGGTTTTGAATTCATGACGTATTAATTTTATCTACTTCTTTTTTTCTCTTTGTTATTGTAATACTACAGTTTTATTTAAGGTTAACTTGGTGATTACACTATCTCGTTGTATGGTCATATTTATAGTTTTTGCAGCATTATCAACCAATCCATTTTGCAGTGATGTGCACCACTGGTTTTGTGTAACTGTACTGAAATCTACTTCATTAATAACAAGAATTTGATCTCCTATCTTCAACCCATTTTCATTTGCGCTAGATCCATCTATTATTGATTTTACATACAATTTGTTTTCTTTGAAAGATGGCCCAAAACCATAGGTACTTACCTCAGTATTATTATAAGGTGTTGTTGGGATAAACTTTGCCTTTCTGATATTCCAGTTTAAAATGACACGATAATTCTTTAAGAATTTTAATCCCAGAAGCTTTTGATCCAATCCAGTGAAAGAAACCACCGTATTATGTAACTCTAGATCTCCATAGGATAGATTGTCGATAATTCCGTGGTAAAAAGGTTCAGGTTTTCCTGATCCATATACTCCCACAGAAGTACTACCAGTACCTTTTATGTATTGTGATATTCTATTCTTATTGATCAATTTTTGAAGCTCTACTCGAGATAAACTTAAAGCCCCTGTATATCCAGTATCGATACGATTATTTAAGGCAGTTATCCCGTTTA
Source organism: uncultured Aquimarina sp. (assembly GCA_947500845.1). Taxonomy (GTDB): domain Bacteria; phylum Bacteroidota; class Bacteroidia; order Flavobacteriales; family Flavobacteriaceae; genus Aquimarina; species Aquimarina celericrescens. The sequence goes on along the minus strand of CANMTP010000024.1, from coordinate 40,417 downwards.
CTTTTGCACTTATTGATGGAGTGCCTTGATACCCTACAAAGAAATTAATAGCTTTATGATTTACAGGAATATCCAAAGTATCCTCTGTACTGGTAATGGTAATTTTTTGATTTTTGAAATCAATATCCCATATAGCTTTGCGCATTAGGTTGGCACCAATAATGCCATCCACATTTATACAAGCGATTTCTGGGATTGCATTAAGATCATGAATGGCAGTTATCGTATTTACAAAATCTATATCACCGATTTTGATACTGCCTACCGATGCATATTCGAGTTCCTGACCAGCGCCGTGAACGCCGTATACCATTTCAGAATCCAAAGGCTGTAACGCTAACTCTTGTTGTAACTCTTTAGAAAACACATTAGAAGCACCGGTGTCTAGTATAAAGTCACCTTCTTTACCCGCTACAGATGCTTTGATTACCATAAGCCCTTGTCGGTATTCAAAAGGTACGGTTACTGTAAAAAACGGGTTTACTATGGATCCTGAACTAAGTACTTTTTGGAGCTTTGACCCTCCGCATCCCAGAAACAGGAATATAATTGGCGCTATTTTTAAGAGTGATTTCAAAGGATTTGTGTTTTCTAGGTTAATATTCTTTTTTGTGATTTTTAAAAAGCGAGCATAATTGTCGTTAACAGATCAACCAATAGGGTTGTGATTTCTAAAATACCTTTTGTTAATACTGCAATCATTTTGTTCTTGTTATCGAGTTAAAAATTATTGTTCTTTTTTGTTGTTTTGACTGGAGCAAATATAGGGGCGAAAAAAGCCTGAAAACAAGCCAAGTAAGTCGGGATTCCTGAATACAAACCCGGTATTCTTAGAATCCAGACTTCGGAAATTTTATTGTATACATCTGAAAATCAAATTTTTATAAGTTTTTTTTTATAAAATAACATAAAAACAGAAAATAGTATATTTGTAACCTTGTATTACAGATAAATTCGTTCGATTTCTCATCTGTACTTACAGTATTTTAATCCCCATTTCTCTTATTCTGTTGGAAATTATACAACAGAAAATTCTTATATCTGCCTATATTTTTCGCATATACTTTGGAATATATGCAAGCGTTAAGGTATTGTTATACTTTAGTGAGTATAGTTATGAATAATACATAGACTATGAGATAAAGATTGGATAATAATAAAATAAACGTTAATATAGATTCAGAAGGTTAATGATGTAAGATCAAATTAGCAATTAAAATTGAAATAAAAAGTTTATAATTGAAGCATTACTTTACTATATTAGAATATTTAGTAGTACTAATTATGAAATAAAATCGTGAGAGACCGAATCATATGAATAGAATCATACAAGTCATTATCTTGATTATTTTCTTAAATACTATAGGTAGTACTGCTCAAAATACCAAAGATTTTGTAATTCCTGATTCCCTAGCTAAAGTGGATTACGAAATCTTAAGTAAGAAGTATTATGAGGTTTTGAGAACTGATAATCATCTTGCTAAGGTTTATGCTAAGACTTATTTGCAAAAAGGTAAAAATGACAGAGATCCGATCAAGATAGGTTTGGGTTACAGTTTTATGGGGTATACATTTAACGTAAAGACAGATCTTAATAAACAGATAAAGTATTTGGATAGCGCAATAGCTGAATGTGAGGGAAGCAATCATAAAAGATATCCTTTATTATTTTATATTAGTAAAGGAGCTGCGTTTGAAAATGTTGGAAATTTCAAAAAAGCCTTAGATAATTTTTTATATGCCGTTGAATTTGCTAAGCAAATAGGTAATAAGAATTTAGAAGTGATATCCAATCATAATATTGCGCTGGTGAAAATAAAGTTAGGTAAATACGAAGAGGCCAAAACTATTTTACAAAAATGCTTAGTTTACGAAAAAGGAAAACTCAAAAATAATGAAAATGATCCATCTGCTTTTTTCTTAACTTTATCTGATTTGGTAAATGTTTATCGCTTAAATAATCAAATAGATTCGGCTTTCGTTTTAAATAATTTAGGGATGAACTTGGCGAAGAATGAACTTGGCGAAGATTTATTTAAACTAAATGAAGGAATACTAAAATATTATGAAAAGGAATATAAGGTTGCTATTGATAAGATTGAAAAATCAATACCTGATAAACAAAGGCTATCCTATCTTTTCGAAGATTATAACGCAATTAATGCATATTTATATTTAGCAAAATCATATGAGGGAATTTCTAATAGGAAAAAAGCAGTTTATTATTATAAAAAAATAGATTCTTTACTTAAAGAAACAAATTATATTATTCCTGAGTCCAGAACAACGTATTTGAGTTTAATCAATTATTACAAATCAATTAAAGATAAAAATCAACAATTATTTTACATTAATCGATTGTTATATATGGATAGTATCTTAGATAATAATTACAAATATTTAAGTAACAAACTGAACAAAGATTATGATACGCCTGAATTATTATCTGAAAAAGAAAAGTTAATTGAGAATCTTGAAGCAAAACAAAATAATTCTTTTATAGGCGTCATTATTCTTTCGGCATTAGTTTGTGTTATATTGATATTTTTGATATTGTCCTACAAAAAGCAAAAACGATATCAACGACGTTTTGAAGAATTGATGATGTTTAACGAAAAAGAAGATATTCAGAAAGCGAAAGAGATCGAAAAAATTAAAACCCTAAACACTTCTAAATCTACAGGAATTTCTGATGATATTGTAAATAATATATTAGACAGTTTGGAGAATTTTGAAAGCAAACAGGGTTTTCTTAAAATTAATATTACAACTAGTGGACTGGCAAGTAGTTTTGGGACTAATTCTAAATATTTGTCTAAAGTAATTAATACCTATAAAAAAAAGAGCTTCATACAGTATATTAATGATTTGCGCATAGAATTTATTATTGAAAAATTAAAAAATGATAATAAGTTTAGAATGTATACTATAAAAGCTCTAGCAAGTGAAGCAGGTTTTAATACCACGGAAGCATTTTCAAAATCATTTTATAAAAAAACAGGAATATATCCTTCCTACTTTATTAAACAATTTGAAAAACAAAAAAAATCTAATAATCCTTTATAAATCAATGTTTAGAAAGTATGAATTCCTGAATTCACACTCTGAATTCAGGAATTCAGACATTCAGCCTTATCAGAACCCTTGATTTTTTTATTTTTCATTCTATATTCGTTTCATAAAAATTTTAGTAATCACACAAAAATTTAAAGTAAACATGAAAAAGCTTGAATTAAAAAGAATAAAAGTAGCTAGATTATCAAAAGCACAATTATCAAATCTTCAAGGTGGAGGAGATGATGGAGGAAGAAGTCTAAACGGCAATCCAATTCTTTGTGGTCGTATAAATATTAATCTTGAGGAAGCTCATTAGATGAAAAACTTTTCTAAATAACTTTATTGACATTTAAATGATAAAAAATATCTTTTTCATACTGGTTATGATTTCTTGCTCAAATCATAACCAGTATGAAAAACCTCCATTAGCCAAGAGTGTTCTTGCAATTGACCAATATCATGGTAAAGAAATAAAAGATCCCTACAGGAATCTCGAAAATTTAGAAGACTCTACAGTGATTCATTGGCTAAAAATGCAAGGAAATCATGCTTTCAAAATTCTCAAGCGAATACCTGGACGGCAAAAACTAATAGATTTACAAAAGACCTATGATCGGGAAAAACCATATTTCATCAATTCTATTGAGAACACTGCCGATGGAAAATATTTTTATTTAAAAACTTTAGAAGCAGAAGATACGGCAAAATTGTATTATCGATCTTCATTAAATTCAAATGAGGTTTTATTATTTGATCCATTGCTTTTTGATATAAAATCAAACATTAATCTCATTATTAATTACATAAAACCAAGTTGGAAAGGAGATAAAATAGCGATCTCTTTATCAAAACGAGGTGATGAAATCTCGAAAGTTATTGTTGTTGATGTAAATACCAAAAAAGTACTTCCAGAGATGGTAAAAAATTGTAATCCTAACTTTGGAGGTATTCAATGGATACCTGACGACTCTGGTTTTGTTTATCAATTTTTCCCTGTAACTGATCCAAAAGACCCTAAATATGGTCTAAATACAAAATCAGTATTTTACCAATTAGGTAGTGACCCCAAAGAAAAGCATGAGGTCTTTTCAATATCTAATAATCCTGAAGTAGAATTAAAACCTGAAGATTTTCCTATTGTGCACATTTACTCAGATTCTAATCCTTACGTATTTGGAGAAGTAAGCGGAGTATCACCATTCAAGGATATGTATTATAAGCCTAAGGAAGATTTACTTTCTAATGAAATCAAATGGAAACTCTTGTATACGGAATCTCAAATGATTGAAAAAATAGTTTTAGATTCTAACGATTTATTCTTTTTAACAGCAAAAAATGCGTCAAATTATAAAATATGTAAAACCTCAAGAGATAATCTTAATTTTGAAACATCTATAACCTTAGTTAAAGAAAAAGAAGATACTGTCATAACCGATTTGGAAATAACTAAGAATGGAATCTTTTTTGTAAGAGAAAAAAACGGTGTAGAAGCAAGATTGTATCATTTAAAGGATGGTAAGGAAGTAGAATTAAATTTACCTATTCCCTCGGGAAGTGTAAAACTAACCTCGAAAGGATCAAATTACGATTATTTGAAAATAAGATGTTCTGGATGGCTTAAAAGCCCAACATCATATTTATATAATTTTGAAACCAAAAAGTATACTCAGGTTGATTTAAATCCAGTTGTTCAATATCCAGCTTTCCAAAATATAGAAGTACATGAAATTGAAGTTCCTTCTCATGACGGAGAAATGATTCCACTTTCTATTATTCATCAAAAAGGAATCAGAAAGGATGGAGAAACGCCAACGCTTTTTTTTGGTTATGGTTCTTACGGAGCGTCTTTAAATCCATTTTTTGATTCGAGCTTTCTTACTTGGGTAATGGAAGGAGGTATTTTGGCTATTGCTCATGTTCGTGGTGGAGGGGAAAAGGGAGAAACTTGGCATATGGCCGGTTTTAAAACTACTAAAATAAATACTTGGAAGGATATGATTGCGTGTACTGAATATATGATCAGAGAAGGTTATACTAAGACTGAAAAATCGGCGATATGGGGTACCAGTGCAGGGGGTATTATGGCAGGTCGAGCTATAACCGAACGTCCTGATTTGTACGCAGCAGCAATTCTATACTCACCCTCTATGAATTTGGTGCGTTCTGAGATTCAACCTAATGGTCCGAATAGTGTTAAAGAATTTGGAACCGTAAAGATAAAGGAAGAATTTGAAGCCTTATTAGAAATGGATTCTTATCATCATATTAAAGAAGGCATAAAATATCCTGCGACCTTAATCGCGGCCGGAATGAAAGATGGAAGGGTAGTGGTTTGGGACCCTGCCAAATTTGCAGCACGACTACAGGCTTCTAACAGCTCACATAATCCAATATTATTTGCTGTTGATTTTGAATCTGGACACGGGGGCATGAATAGTGGTAAATTTAAGCAATATGAACAATATGCGAATACGTTAGCCTTTGCTTTTTGGCAAACAGGCCATCCTGGATATCAACCCGAATAAGATTTTTAGTGAGTTTGATAAAAAGATCTTGGTAATTGTACTAGGGCTTTTTTGTTGAGGTATATATTCATATTAATGCAATTTTGAATTACTCAACAGCATAAAAAGTGTAGGACAGATATTATCGTGCCAGTTGATTTACCATACCAACAACTTTAAAAAGTTTTCGGGCTGGTGTCAGTTTTCAAGCTACTGTGGTGTCGCGCCGTTTGCCTATCAATCCAGCACAAGTATTAAACTAAGGAACAGAGTACATCATATAAGCTATAGAAAGATGAAAACACTATTAACTTTAGCCAGCGTGAGTGCCACACAAAGCGATAGTGAGTTTAAGTTTTACTATAAAAGAAAACTAAAGGAAGGCAAGCCAAAAATGGTGGCGTTGAACAACGTAAGAAATAAGATTTTAGCAAGGGCTTTTTCCGTAACTAAAAGTGGTACGCCATACGTTGAAATACAGCAGTTTGCCGCTTAAAAATAAACTAGAAAATATTAGGATTTGATCTTGGAACACGTATTGATTATGCAGTAGCGCGCCTACAAACTGATACCAAATTCAGGAAATATACGGTGAAAGCCATCGCACAAGAGATCGGTTTTAATACGGCTGAGGCCTTTGCCAAAACCTTTTATAAAAACACAGGGATCTATCCTTCGTATTTTATTAAGCAGTTAGAGAGTAGGGATTAGCTATTAGAAACCGTGCCCTTAGCCTGTCGAAGGGTACCCTTACCCCACAAACCTACAATCATCCTACAAATGGATTCAACATATCAGGATCACCGTTTTTATGATAAAACCCAAAGCTAAAACCCACAGATTTTTCATAGATAAAACTCTGCAATGTCATGTCATAAACTAATGGGGCATTAAGTTCACGCATGGTATTAATGGTTCGATACAATTTGGTTTTTGAGATGCCCAATCGATCGGCCAGCTCGACAGGATTTCCGGTGGCTTGCATTCGTATTAATTGATCGATACGCTCTATAAGTTCGATTTGTTTAATCATTACATTCATAATAAATTCCCTTGCTTTTATTAGTTTCCGTTTGTTGGTTAGATCACAATACAAACAAATAATTTGCAGTTTGCAAGTGGGGTACGCTGTAACCTTCGATGAGATCAAATGTAGGGGGTTATAGAGGCAAAAAACAAGCTCAGCATATCGGTTTTTATAAAATACGAGTCAAAAAATATAATATAAGTATTTGATAATCAATAATTAATAAAAAATAGGTTTGATGCTATGAATGCACGGGCCACTGTGTAAAAAGTGTGGAGATTGTAGTAGTTTTTGCTAATTTTTTATGCATTATTCGTCACCCTCAACTCGTTTAAGGGTCTCATCCTACAAAATATCGAATACCAATATTTGCACGGGATGCAGAAACAAGTTGAGCATGATACTGAAATAGAATTACTACTGGCAAAAAGAGATAATTAAAAAAAAAAATCTTAAAAATAAAAAACCCGACTAATTTAATTAGTCGGGTTTTTATTTTTACTTTATCAATTCACCATTTTTATCGTGAAAATGATATTCTAAATACGTGTAAGCGTCTCTAGGTACAATCTTAACCCATCGTTTATGGTCAAAAAACCATTTTGATCGGGTCGATGGAAATCCTTTTGTTAAAAAAGCGGCAATAAAAGGATGTGCACTTAATGTGATCTTTTTATGCTCTTTTTTAATTAATTTTTCTAATTCGACCTTTATTTTTTCTACCAAAACAATAGGCGCCTCAACTTCGCCATTCATTCCGTTAGGATCATCCTCACGGGTTTTGATATTCATTTCTGGTCGCACACGCTGTCGCGTGATTTGAATCAAGCCAAATTTACTTGGCGGTAAAATTTTATGCTTCGCTCTATCGTCTTTCATCTCTTCTCGCAAATGATTGAAAAGAGTTCTACGGTTATCGGCATTATTCATATCTATAAAATCGACTACGATAATACCTCCCATGTCTCTAAGACGAAGTTGTCGAGCAACTTCAGCCGCGCTAATAAGATTTACCTCTAGTGCGGTATCTTCTTGATTTTTGGCTTTATTAGAACGGTTACCGCTATTTACATCGATAACATGCATTGCTTCTGTATGTTCGATGACCAAATATGCTCCCTTACTCATCGATACCGTCTTACCAAAACTTGTTTTGATTTGCCGTTCGATACCATGTTTTTCAAAAATAGGTACCTTGGCATTATGAAGCTTTACAATTGACTCCTTTTTTGGCGCAATTTCTTGCAGATACTCTTTGATTCTGTTGTAAAGATCTTCATCATCTACAACAATAGATGTAAAGGTGTCATTAAAAACATCTCTTAATATTGAAGATGCTCTGTTCATTTCACCTAATACTTTTGATGGATGGTGAGCTTTGTATAATTTTTTACACATAGCTTTCCAGCGATCCACCAGATTTTGCAAATCTTTGTCTAGTTCTGCTACTTTTTTGCCTTCTGCTACTGTACGAACAATAACTCCGAAACCTTTAGGTCTTATACTCTTAACGAGTCTTTTTAATCGTTCTTTTTCTTCAGAGGATTCTATTTTTTGAGAAATAGAAATTCGGTTAGAAAAAGGAACTAAAACTATATATCTTCCTGCAATCGAAAGCTCAGAGCTTATTCGAGGGCCTTTGGTTGATATAGGTTCCTTTACTATCTGTACTAATAGTGATTGATTTGATTTTAACACATTGGTTATAGTACCGTGTTTATCAATATCATCTTCTAAAGGAAAATCCTTTAGAGAATAATTTTTTAATTTACCTGTGCTTACACGTTTGATGAATTTAAGTAAAGAAGATACTTGAGGACCAAGGTCATGATAATGCAAAAATGCATCTTTTTCATAGCCAACATTTACAAATGCGGCGTTAAGACCAGGGACAGATTTTCTGATTTTGGCAATAAAAATATCACCTACCGAAAAATTACTGTCGTCTTCTTCCTTATGTAATTCAATAAGTTTTCCATCCTTTAATAAGGCAAAATCTGTAGAGGAACCAGATCTGATGATCAATTCTTTGTTCACTCGTATTTAGATTTTAATCTCGATAATAATCGAGACGGATTAAACAATTTTTTCATGATTCAGAAAGTTTTTGTCAGATAAAAAAGACAAAAATCTCTTACATTATGAATTCATAGAACAAAAACTAAGCTCTGTTGCTATTATTTTCACAGGAATTTTTGATAATTCCGTTGAAATAAAACAAATGCATCGGTAGTAGATTTTTGTTTTATTTCGATTTCAAAGAACATTACTTTTAAACAGAAAAAGTAGTTAGAAAACTACTTTTTCTTATGACGGTTGGCTCTTCTTCTTTTTTTACGCTTGTGCGTAGCTACCTTGTGTCTTTTTCGTTTTTTACCACTTGGCATAGTGTACTGTTTATTTATTATTATTTAACTTCTACGTTTGTTTTTACACCTTCTACAAATACTTTAGCAGGTTTAAATGCTGGTATATTGTGTGCAGGAATTTTGATGGTAGTATTTTTTGAAATATTACGTCCCGTTTTTTCTGCTCTTGTTTTGATGATAAAGCTTCCAAATCCTCTAAGATAAACGTTATCTCCGCTCTCTAAAGAACTCTTTACTTCTTCCATAAATGTTTCAACAGTGGCTTGAACATCTCCTTTTTCTATTCCTAGCTTCTCTGAAATTTTTGCTACGATATCTGCTTTAGTCATTATATTCCTATTTAGGGGTTTTTAAATTTTCAAGGGGGCAAATATAAGAATTTAAATTCCAAAATATCAATACTTAAGATGAAATTATCATCTTTAATCGTTTAATTTTACAAAACTAACAATTTTGTGATGAAATTTTCTAAAAAACTCATAACGTGGTACTTACAAAACAAAAGATCAATGCCATGGAGAGAAACTACCGATCCATATCGTATTTGGTTGAGCGAAATAATACTTCAACAGACAAGAGTTGCGCAAGGACTACCTTATTATTTGTCTTTTACTAAGACCTTTCCTACTGTTTTTGACTTGGCTAATGCAAAGGAAGAAGAAGTATTAAAATTATGGCAGGGTTTGGGGTACTATTCGCGGGCAAGAAATTTACATACAACGGCAAAATATGTGGCTAACGAATTAAAAGGAGTGTTTCCCAAGACATATAAGGATCTATTAGAATTAAAAGGGGTTGGAGATTATACGGCAAGTGCTATTGCTTCGATTTGTTACAAGGAGGCTGTCCCGGTTGTTGATGGAAATGTATACAGGGTATTATCCAGATATTTTGGAATTGAAACTCCTATTAATAGTACCCAGGGAATAAAGGAATATAAAAAACTTGCTATCGAATTGATGGATCACGAAGATCCTGCGGATTATAATCAAGCGATTATGGAATTTGGGGCATTGCAATGCAAGCCCAAGAATCCCTATTGTATTGTATGCCCTCTTAATGATAGTTGCGAAGGGTTAAAAAAAGGAAAGATTGAAGAATTACCGGTCAAACTAAAAAAACTAAAAGTCAAAAAAAGGTACTTTAATTATTTGGTATACATTATTAATGAGAAGCAAACTATTATACAGCAGCGAACAGGCAATGGGATATGGCAAGGGTTGTACGAATTTCCCTTAGTCGAAAATAATCAAAATAATCTTGAGAGTATTCAGTCTGATAGTATATTTAAAAAAATGGTAAATGATGCAAAATATGACATTACCTCTTTTAAAGAAGAGCCTATCGTACATAAATTGTCTCACCAGCATTTATACACAAAATTCTACATTATAAAATTGAGTGTCATCCCAAAATTAGAAGGGCATCAGAAAATTGTAAATTATAAAGACATACACAATTATCCGGTTCCCATTCTGCTAGGTAAGTTTATAGATTCTTTTTTTCAGTGAGAAATTGAAGCCAACCCACTATATATAATCAGCCTGAATGGCTAGCTAATCAAATGAAGATTCCTCAACTTTGTTAGTGATAACTTTAATGATCCTCTTAATAATAGTTAACATAATTATTTCGGTTAATGGTTTATCAATTTTTTATTACATTTACTATGTAACAACACTGTTTTAGAAGCATATGAAAATAAGAAGCGCATAAGTAGCGTTATTTATAAAGGTTTATTATTTCTTTGCAATTCTAAAATTTGAACAACAAACTGTAAACAAACAATGTCTGGAACATTAAATAAGGTAATGCTTATAGGGCATACGGGAGATGAGGTAAAAATGCATTATTTTGAAGGAGGAAATTGCATAGGTAGATTTCCGCTTGCGACTAATGATTCTTATGTGAACAAATCCACAAACGAGAGAGTAACAACCACCGAGTGGCACAATATTGTTGTTAGAAATAAGGCTGCCGAAATTTGTGAAAAATACCTAAAGAAAGGAGATAAAATTTATATAGAAGGTCGTCTTAAGACTAGAAAATGGCAAGACGAGCAGGGTAAAGATAGGTATAGTACTGAAATACAGTGTACAGATTTTACTTTTCTAACACCTAAAAATGAGAACCAACCATCTGGGACTACACCTCAGAATACGCCACAAACGAATCCTCCTGCAGCTAATCCGCAGGTAAGTTCATCTAATACATCAGTAACAGAAGAGGATGATCTTCCGTTCTGATATGTTTAACTAAACAAAGATAATTTGGACCCTGATCCTGAACCGTTATTTATTTCATTATTCGTTTTTGATTTGATGCAAACCTTTAATCTGGCTTTATTGTTGGTTTTACTCTTTTTTTCTGCATTGATATCAGGAAGCGAAGTCGCTTTGTTTTCTTTAACGTCCACAGATTTAAAAGAGGAGGAAAATAGTTCTAAGAATATTAGAATCATATCCAAACTACTAAGCAGTCCTAAAAAGCTTTTGGCAACCATATTGGTGGCGAATAACTTTATCAATATTGCAATAGTTCTTCTATTTGACTCTATTGGCGAAATATATTTTAACAACCTGGATTATACCTGGTTTGGTTGGATCAATGTGAGGTTTGTAGTTGAAGTGGGTGTGGCTACTTTTTTGATTTTGTTATTTGGAGAAATTCTTCCTAAAATCTACGCAAGTAGAAATAGAGTAAAGTTTTCTAATTTTATGGCAAAACCTCTTGGAGTTTTAGACTGGATTTTATCACCAGTAAGTTTGCCAATGCGCAGGATCACAGTCGGTATACATAATCGTCTGGGAAAACAAAAATCCAATTTAAGCGTTGATCAATTGTCTCAGGCCTTAGAGCTTACGTCAGATCATGATACTACAGTAGAAGAAAAGAAAATACTCGAGGGTATTGTATCTTTTGGGAATACTGATACGAAACAGGTAATGAAGCCTCGTATGGATATTTTTGCCCTTAATAATGCCTCTACATACAAAGAAATCATGCCGCAAGTTGTAGAAAATGGATATTCCCGTATCCCCGTATTCGAAGAAAATATTGATAAGGTAATAGGTATTTTATATGTAAAAGATCTATTACCCCATGTTAATAAGACTGATTATGCTTGGACTACTTTATTAAGAGATCCATACTTTGTTCCAGAAAATAAAAAGCTCGATGATTTACTTAACGATTTTAAAGTTAAGAAGAATCATTTGGCTATCGTTGTTGATGAGTATGGAGGTACAAGTGGGCTGATTTCTCTTGAAGATATTATTGAAGAAATTGTAGGGGATATTAGTGATGAATTTGATGATGAAGATCTTATATTTTCCAAACTTGATGACAATAACTACGTTTTTGAGGGGAGAACAACGTTAAAAGATTTTTATAAAGTCTTAAAGCTCGAAGATAATAGCATTTTTGAAAGTAGAAAAGGAGATTCTGAAACTATTGCAGGTCTTTTATTAGAAATTTCGGGAAGTTTTCCGAGACCAGGAGAGAAAATAGCATTGAATAATTATGTGTTTAAAATAGAAGCTTTGGACAACAAACGAATAAAGCAAGTGAAACTTACGATTAATGAAGAAGAAAACGTATAAACTTTTTGGTATAGTAATAGCATCGTTGCTCCTATTCTCTTGTGGAGGAGAAATTTTACCAAAACCAAAGGGCATGTTGCGTTTAAGCTATCCATCTCCAAAATATAAAGAAGTGGTATCTGACTGTCCGTATTCATTTGAGAAGAATGACTTTTCAGAACTGCGAAGAGCACAAAGAAATAGAAAATGCTGGTATAACCTTGAGTATAAAAAGCTAAAGGCCACCATGTATATTTCGTATTATCAAGTTCGAAACAACCTGGATTCATTATTAAGGGATGCTCAAAATCTTACACAAGAGCATGTGATTAAGGCAGACGGAATTTTACAGGAACCTTTTGTTGATCCAGAAAATAAAGTATATGGGATGTTTTATGAGGTGTCAGGGGATGCCGCATCTCAGTCTCAGTTTTACCTTACCGATAGTGTTCGGCATTTCGTAGTGGGTTCTATTTATTTTAAAGTAAAGCCTAACTATGACTCCATTCTTCCGGCTGCCGATTATCTACGTAATGATATGCGACATCTAATGGAGTCATTAAGATGGAAAGAGTAAGCACAAATTTTGGTTAATTTTATTCCAAAAACAGTTGAATGCATTGAAAATTTTCTAATTTTCGCAACTTACGTAAAGGGAAATGCAAAATATAAAACTTAAATGGATGTACTTAATTGTACTATCTCTTATTTGGGGTAGTTCATTTATTCTTATCAAAAAATCACTTATCGGCCTTTCACCATTACAATTGGGAGCACTAAGAACCGTATTTGCTGCAATTTTTTTGTTTTCCATTGGTATAAAAAGTATTAAGACCATTCAAGGGAATGAATGGAAATGGGTAGCTATTTCTGCTTTTGTTGGGACTTTTATACCTGCTTTCTTGTTTGCTTTTGCAGAAACCGAAATCGATAGTGGGATTACTTCTATTCTTAATTCCCTTACACCTTTGATCACATTTGTCTTAGGAATTTTATTGTTTGCAATTCGTTTTAACAAGAACCAGCTTATTGGTGTTATTATAGGTTTGGTTGGGAGCATAGGGCTTATCTGGGAAGGCTCAATTATTAATCCCGATCAAAATTATGGCTATGCCTTTCTTGTTATTATTGCCACATTTGGTTACGGAATTAACGTAAATATCATTAAGCGTAATCTACAACATGTTTCGCCAATGGCCATTGCTAATGGTAATTTTGTTGTTCTCATAATTCCGGCATTAATTGTATTGTTCGCTTCAGACTTTTTTACTACAAGTTTATTTACTGATCTGGATGTGCAAACCAGTATTGCATATATGGCATTATTGGCTGTTTTAGGAACAGGGATTGCCAAAATAATGTTTAATAAACTGATTCAGATAAGCACCCCCGTATTTGCAAGTTCTGTTACCTATATAATGCCGATTATTGCCTTATTTTGGGGGTTGTGGGATGGAGAGAAATTTTCGCTATACCAACTATTAGCTTCAGTTGTTATTATATTTGGAGTATATCTCACTAACAAAAACAGGTAATTTCTGAGGACTTCAGAAATGTTAAATTAACAAGGTTTTAAGGTTAAAAAACTCTTAATTTTCTTATTTTTAAAGAAAAACAAACATGAAATTATGAAAAGATCTACTCTACCCGTTAAATACGGAGTGTTTATTGCCATAGGACTCATTGTATACTTTTTACTTCTTTCACTTGTAGGAGTGCAAACTAATCCTATTTTCAGCTTAGGTAATGGTATTATTGTTGCTTTTGGATTATATGCAGCCATGAAAAAATATAAGAAAGAAAAAGGAGGTGACTTTGATTATCAAAAAGGGTTTATGGCTGGTTTATTTACAGGATTTAATGCTACTATTATTTTTACCATTTTCTTTGCCATATATGTCACGCATATTAATACAAACTTCTTACCCAATATGTTGGCAAATTGGAGCTCTCATTATCATGTGGGAGTAGGTATTGTAGTGTTTATTGCGGCTATAATGGGATTTGCTACTACTTTTGTCCTCACCTTATCTTTCATGCAACTATTTAAAGAAAGCTGGAATCAAAAAAAAAAACATAATTCTCCCCCTGTAGAGGTGTAAAAAGATTTGTCATTTAATTAATTAGCAGTATATTTGCACCCGCCTATTGAAAAAATAGGCCATGTTCTTTATTTTAAAATAAATTAATTAAACGTTACGCTATGTACGCAATTGTAGAGATAGCAGGGCAGCAATTCAAAGTTGCGAAAGACCAAAAAGTATTTGTACATCGTTTAGCTGGAGAAGAAGGAGATAAAGTTTCTTTTGACAAAGTTCTTCTTGCAGCAGACGGAGATAAAGTTACTTTAGGCGCCCCAGCTATAGATGGAGCTCAAGTAGGAGCAAAAATCACGAGACACCTAAAGGGTGATAAAGTTATTGTTTTCAAGAAAAAGAGACGTAAAGGATACCGTGTAAAAAATGGTCACCGTCAGGCTCTTACAGAAATTGTAATTGAAAGTATTGTAACTTCTGGAGCTAAGAAAGCAGCTCCTAAAAAAGAAACTAAAAAAGCTGAGCCAAAAGCCAAGGCCGAAACGCAAGTAAAAGCCAAAACAACTGCTCCAAAAGCAGAAACCAAGCCTAAGGTTGCAGCTCCAAAGAAAGAGGTTGCTCCAAAAGCAAGCACTGAAGATTTAAGCGCTAAAACAGTAGCTGAATTAAAGGAAATGGCAAAAGCTAAAGGAATATCTGGAATTTCTTCTATGAAGAAAGCAGAGTTAATTGAAGCTTTGCAAGGAAAATAAATAGACGGCAGGTAATACTGTTATTATTAATAATAAAACCTAAAGGAAATGGCTCATAAAAAAGGAGTTGGTAGTTCGAAAAACGGTAGAGAATCAGAATCGAAACGCTTAGGTGTAAAGATATTTGGTGGACAAGCTGCCGTGGCTGGTAACATCATTGTAAGACAAAGAGGTACAGCCCATAAACCAGGTGAAAACGTTTATGCTGGTAAAGATCATACCCTTCACGCCAAAGTGGATGGTATTGTAAAGTTTACTAAGAAAAAGGATAATAAATCTTATGTTTCTATAGAACCATTTGAAGCCTAAGACATTCTTTGATTGTAATAAAATAATTGACCCTCTTTAGGAAACTAAAGGGGGTTTTTGTTTAACCTTCATTATCTTTAGCTTTAAAATAAGAACATATTATATGAAAACTTCATTGATTAATACCTTGTGGTGTACTCTTTTCCTCGTATTTGTTTCTTTTCAAGTTACCGCACAGGAAATACCCAAATACGATTACCTCGAGGTTATTGTAATTCAGAAAGCTAATAACAGCGGAAAAGTTAAAAGAATAAAAGTGGAAGAACAACAATCCCTAGAAGGAAAACAAATCACAATAAAACAACTAGAAAAATTAGAGAATACCTCTGATCTACTAAATTTTATGAATACTTCAAATTGGGAATTTGTAGACAGACAATCAATAGTTTCTGAGGAAAATGATCCCGTTTGGATGAGCTATATTTTTAGGAAGAAAAAGTAAAGGTATAAAAACAAAAACCCTCACTTTTGAGTGAGGGTTTAACTATATATTCTAAAAGAGTTTTGAACTTCTAATATCTGTAGTACTCTGGTTTGTAAGGCCCTTCAACCGTTACACCAATATACTCTGCTTGTTCTGGTCTTAGGGTTTCTAGTTCGACTCCAAGACGTGCCAGGTGTAATTTTGCAACTTTTTCGTCAAGATGCTTAGGTAGCATATATACTTCATTCTTGTAATTTTCAGAATTGTTCCAAAGTTCAATTTGTGCCAGTGTTTGGTTGGTAAATGAATTACTCATCACAAAACTAGGGTGTCCCGTAGCACAACCAAGGTTTACCAAACGTCCTTCGGCAAGAATAATAATATCTTTACCATCAATAGTATATTTGTCTACCTGCGGTTTGATTTCATCTCTGGTATTTCCATAATTATTATTTAGCCAAGCCATATCAATTTCATTGTCAAAGTGACCTATATTACATACGATAGCTTTGTCTTTTAAAGCTTTAAAATGCCGTGCTTGTACAATATCTTTATTACCGGTAGTAGTGATTACGATATCAGCATTTTCGATTACTGTTTCTAGTTTTTTTACCTCAAAACCATCCATAGCTGCCTGTAAAGCACAAATTGGGTCAATTTCTGTCACTGTAACGATTGATCCTGCTCCTCTAAAAGATGCAGCGGTACCTTTACCTACATCACCATATCCACAAACCACAACACGTTTACCAGCAAGCATAGTATCTGTGGCTCTACGAATAGCGTCTACAGCACTCTCGCGACAACCATACTTGTTGTCAAATTTAGACTTGGTTACAGAGTCATTTACATTTATAGCAGGCATAGGAAGCGTTCCGTTCTTCATTCTTTCGTATAAACGGTGTACTCCTGTAGTAGTTTCCTCAGATAATCCCTTGATCCCATCTACCAACTCTGGATATCTGTCTAGTACCATATTGGTAAGATCTCCACCATCATCAAGGATCATATTTAATGGTTCTCTGTCTTCACCAAAAAATAAGGTCTGCTCGATACACCAGTCAAATTCTTCTTCATTCATACCTTTCCAGGCATACACAGGTATTCCTGCCTCGGCAATTGCAGCAGCAGCTTGATCTTGGGTAGAGAAAATGTTACAAGAACTCCAGGTTACTTCGGCACCTAGCGCTTGAAGTGTTTCGATAAGCACAGCAGTTTGGATGGTCATATGAAGACAACCAGCAATACGAGCACCTTTAAGAGGTTGCTCATCTTTATACTCTTCACGAAGAGACATCAATCCTGGCATTTCTGCTTCTGCTAATTCAATTTCTTTTCTTCCCCAGGCAGCTAATGAAATATCTTTCACTTTGTAAGGAACATAGGGTACTGTTTTGGTACTCATAGTAGTTTTATTTATGTTTATGAAGTGCATTTTAGTATTTAGCACTAAATTATTCTATTTTCGTTTTTTGAAAAGAAGGCTACAATCCTTCATTTTTCAGTTTGCAAAGGTACATAATAACTTTAAGAATTTAAATGCCTCTTTACAAAACTATAACAGTAGATGAAAGTACTAATGTGTTGATTTGGAAGATTGAAGAAACATATGAGTCACTTTGTGAAGGAATAGAATTGACCCAACATTGTCAGGATCGAGTAGATCATATGAAATCTGAGATTCACCGCAGGGGTTTTATGAGTGTACGACATTTATTAGCAGTTATGGGATATGTGGATCACGATTTGTATTATGACGAATATGGAAAACCTCATCTTAATGATGGAAAAAAAATTTCGATCACTCATTCTTTTGAGTTTGCAGGAATTATCATTAGCGATAAAGAAGTGGGGATTGATATCGAAAAACAACGTGAAAAAATTCAGAGTATCGCTCATAAATTTGTAAAGACTTCTGAGAATGAATATGTAGAAGAGAATAGTATAGATAGAGTTCGAGCTCTAACTATTATCTGGGGGGCAAAAGAATCATTATACAAAATGTATGCAACACCGGGGCTAAGCTTTCAAGAGCATATTTATATTTCTTCGTTTATGATGGATTATCCTTTTGTTTTTGGTGCAATTAATTATAAAAATGTAATCAGTCATTATGATTTAGCTTTTATAGAATTCGATGGGTATACTTGCGTATATGCCCTGCCAGCTTCTCAAGTTTAATAATTTTTTATTGTATAAAACACTTTTAAAAGTGTAACAATATCTACCTTCGTAAGATCAATAATTAATCTTACTTTACTAAATGCAAGTATCTATAGAGCTCACACTTACCCCACTTCAAGATGATTATGAAGAACATATTATTCAGTTCATAAAGCGATTACGGGAATCAGAATTTACAGTCTTAGAAAATCCATTGAGTACTCAAATTTATGGGGAATATGACTCAGTGATGGCTTTTATAACCAAAGAAATAAAATCTGCTTTTGGCGATATGGATCACGTTTTGGTATATATGAAAATGGTAAAAACTAATAGAAGTGATTATGAGCCAAATTTTTGAATACCTATTTGGACAATATGCTGAATATTCTACACTCGATATCTCGTTAGAAATTATTGCTGTTGTTTTTGGTATTGCCAGTGTATTATTTGCGTGGTTTAACAAAATATGGGTGTATCCAGCGGGTATGATTAGCACGATAATTTATGTGTATTTACTTCTTAAATGGTCTTTACTTGGTGATATGATGATTAACGCATATTACTTTATAATGAGTATTTATGGTTGGTATGTATGGACTCGCAAGATTGACGATACTCACGTTACACCGATCTCAAGAACAACGGCAATGGAAAAAATAGTGGAGGTTTTGATCTTTGTCGCTACCTTAATTTTCGTCTATGTAGTTTATATTACTTTTGATAAATGGAATGATTGGACCGCATATATTGATACACTAACTACCGCTATATTTTTTGTCGGAATGTGGTTAATGGCAAGAAGGAAAATCGAAAACTGGATTTTTTGGATAATCGGTGATATTATTTCTGTACCATTGTATTTTTACAAAGGATTTACATTTACTAGTTTTCAGTACATAATTTTTACAATTATGGCATTTTTTGGATATCTGGCATGGAAGAAAAACTTAGACAACAACCTGGTAACTGTATAAAAATTGTACTTTTTGGTCCTGAATCTTCAGGTAAGACAACGTTATCTAAGCAGTTAGCAGAGCATTACCAGTGCGAGTGGGTTCCAGAGTATATGAGAGAATATCTTCAAGAGAAATGGGACAAGCATAGTGAGGTTTGTTCATATGAAGACTTATTGCCAATAGCAGAGGGCCAAATAAAGTTAGAAAACGAATACTCTAAAAAAACAAATAAACTATTAATTTGTGATACCAATCTTTTGGAACTTAAAGTGTACGCTAAAGTATATTTTGAAGGCAGAGTGCCAAAAATTTTGAATAAAATTTCACAAGAAAATGTTTACGATTTATATCTTTTAACTTATATTGACACTCCTTGGATAGCTGATGATTTAAGAGATAAACCCCACCAAAGAGAAGAAATGTTTTTGACATTCAAAGCGTCTCTCGATCAATATAATCTTCCGTATATTGTTTTAAAGGGAGACAAAGTCTCTAGATTAGAAAAAGCAATACAAACTATAGACGAATTAATAGAGCAAAAAGGTGAATATAACAGATAAGGACATTAGGCTAATCAAATCGAAAGGATTAACCGTTGACAAAGTACTTTCACAAATAGAAATCTTTAAAAACGGAATTCCCTTTGTACCCTTAAGAAGTGCAGCAACATTGAATAATGGGATTCTTAAATTCACAGAACACTATCAATCTGAATTAACCAAACTATACGATTCTCGAATATCAAACCTTGAAACCATAAAGTTTGTTCCTGCTTCTGGTGCTGCTACTCGAATGTTTAAAGATTTATTTAAGTTTTTAGATAATTATGATTTTAAGAAAGAGAGCTTAAATTCTTATACCAATCATGAAAAAGCAAATGCAATACGTCTATTTTTAATAGGTTTAGAAAAATTTCCTTTCTATGATATTGTTATGCAAGAGATAAAGGTTTCCTATCCAAAATTTGAATCTTTATCTGAGGGAAGACAACTTTATATTTTTGTCGAAACGATGCTCAAAGAAAAGGGATTGAATTATGGAGATTTTCCGAAAGGATTGCTTCCTTTTCATAAATATACAGATAGTATAGCAACATCATTTGAAGAACATCTGTATGAAGCTGCAGGATATAATAAAAATCATAAAGGTGAATCTAAGTTACATTTTACAATTTCTAAAGATCATCTCAATGGCTTTAAGGAGGAGTTTGATAGAATCAGGAAAAAAGTAGAAGAAAAAACGAATACTAATTTTAATATTACATACTCTTTTCAAAAACCGGAAACAGATACCATTGCGGTTACAGAAGATAATGAACCTTTTAGAAAAGAAGATGGTTCTTTATTATTTAGACCAGGAGGACATGGGGCACTGATTGAAAATTTGAATGATCTTAACGGAGATATAATTTATATTAAAAATATTGATAACGTTGTAGTTCGTAAATATCAAAATGAGGTCACAGGTTATAAGAAAGTGTTGGCTGGTAAGTTACTTGAGATTCAGGATGAAGTGTTTAGGATTTTGAACGCTATTGATCAAAAAAACCCTGCCGAAGCAGAACTAAAGGACATCAAAAAATTTTTGGTACAGCAGCTTAATGTTAGATTACCATTGGATTTTGATAAGTTTTCAGAGAAATATAAAGTAGAGTTCTTAAGAGAGTCTTTAAATCGTCCGATACGTGTTTGTGGAATGGTGATTAATGAAGGAGAACCAGGAGGAGGGCCGTTTTGGATAAAACGAGAAAATGGAAGGTTAATATTACAAATTATAGAGTCTCCACAAATCAATAAAGCAGATAGCAGACAAAAGAATATTTTAGCAAATTCTACACATTTTAATCCGGTTGATTTGGTTTGTGGAGTTCGGGATTATAAAGGGAATAAGTTCAATTTATTAGATTTTGTAGATCCAGACGCTGGCTTTATTACCAAAAAGAGTATGAATGGCGAGATACTAAAAGCATTAGAACTTCCCGGTCTATGGAATGGAGCCATGGCAAATTGGATAAGTGTATTTGTTGAAGTACCTATTACTACATTTAACCCGGTAAAAACAGTAAATGATTTGTTGAAATCTGCGCATCAGGTAACTCTTTTTTCGTGAATACTTCAAAAATTATAAGTGAGTTAAAATTTAAAGCTGTACGAAGTTCTGGCGCGGGTGGACAGCACGTTAATAAAGTTTCTTCAAAAGTTGAGCTTAGTTTCGATATTACTACTTCAGAGGGACTTACAAACGATGAAAAACTGCTTCTTACTCAAAAATTATCTTCGCGCTTAACAAAATCAGGTATTTTGGTCATACAGTGCGGGGATAGTAGGAGCCAGCATAAAAATAAAGAGCTGGTCATACAAAGGTTGCTGGATATATTGAAGACAAATCTTCATATTCCTAAAAAACGAATCGCTACAAAACCTTCAAAAACTTCTATCGCTAAACGCTTAGAAAACAAAAAAAAACTGGCCCAAAAGAAAAGTAATCGAAAAAAGCCTCCTATGTAAATTTATCTTCCCATAGAAGTGTGTAATTTTTCTACACTTTTGTGTGTATTCCACGATTTCTAATGATTTGATACAACCATTCATTTAAAAATAAATAACTGATAATCAAATAAATACATGTTTATCTGATCGATCTCATCTTTTGGAACAATTATTACTAATTAATTATTGTTGATATAACGCAATAACCCAATGAAAAAGTTACCAATGATAGTAGTAATAGTAGTAAGTATCTTTTCTGCACAGGGTGCACTAGCTCAAGACGAATTGGCCATGAACGATGGCAACGAATTTTTTGATTATGAGCATGAGCTACAAGAATATACTGAGATTAATGTTGTAGAGTTACCGCTTTCAATTCAGGAAACTGCGGCAAAAGATTATCACAGGTTCAAAATCGTAGAAGCATATATGTCTAAAGACAATACCTATAAAATTGTTTTGAAAGATAATAACGATAATACAAAAATTGTATTTGCAAGCGCTAATGGCAAATGGATAAAGCCAAACGACAATAAATCTTAAATCTAGGGGTAGAAAAAGGATATCGTTTTGCAACCAAGGACGATATAAAGTTGTTTAGTGCTAAAAAAGAGACTCACTCCCAAGGGTCTCTTTTTTTATGTTTTTGTTCATACTAAGTTTTTTAAATTGTAATTTTATATCATTAATTTTTATTCAACAAATTCTTAGACATGTCCAAAATACTTATTGTAGAAGATGACGTAGCTTTTTGTACGATGCTCAAAACCTTTTTACAAAAAAAAGATTATGAGGTGGTTACTGCATTCTCCGGCAATGAGGCTGTTCCAAAAATTAAGCAAGATGTTTTCGATGTGGTCTTGGCAGACGTAAGGCTTCCAGACAGGGATGGAATTACATTATTAGAGGAAATTCTTAAGAGTAATCCAAGTACTCAGGTAATAATTATGACTGGTTATGCCGAGATTAATATGGCTGTGAACGCAATTAAACAAGGTGCTTTTGACTATGTTTCTAAACCTTTTAATCCGGATACCATTCTACAAACAATAGAAAAAGCCCTAAGTGTATCTAGCAATGCAACTCACGTTTCAAATCAGGTTAAAGTAGTTCCAAAGGTTGCCAAAAATGTAAATGCTTCTTTTGTAAGAGGGGTAAGTGACGCTTCAAAAAAATTGAACGAATATGTTGCTTTGGTGGCACCAACACGTATGTCTGTACTTATTGTAGGAGATAGCGGAACAGGTAAGGAATATGTTGCCAGTAGTATTCATAAGTCAAGTAAAAGATCAGAAAAACCTTTTGTACCTGTTGATTGTGGAGCTATACCAAAGGAAATTGCTTCCAGTGAATTTTTTGGACATATAAAAGGATCATTTACGGGAGCTGTAAATGATAAAGTCGGACATTTTGAGGCTGCAAACGGAGGTACATTATTTCTTGATGAGATAGGAAATCTAGGTTATGAATTGCAGGTTCAGTTATTAAGAGCCCTTCAGGAAAGAAAAATAAAGCCTGTTGGTAGTAATAAAGAAATTGAGGTCGATATCAGAGTAATAGCGGCTACCAATGAAGATTTAAGCAATGCAGTTAAAGAAGGTGATTTTAGAGAAGATTTGTATCATCGATTGAATGAATTTACAATAAAAGTCCCTCCTCTTAAAGATAGAATAGAGGACTTAATGCTATTTGCGAATCATTTCTTAGAAGAATCTAATATGGAATTGGATAAAAACGTAGTTGGTTTTACAGATGAAGTATTAGAAGCTTTTAAAAAATATGACTGGCCAGGAAATCTTAGAGAGCTTAAAAATATAGTAAAACGTTCTGTTCTTCTTTCTCAAAAGGATATGATCACACTAGATATTTTACCAACAGATATTGCCAATGCATCTAAAAGTACAAAACATACATACGGATTGTTTAAAAATCAAAACGAGCAGGAGCTTATTTTAGATGCTTTAGAGAAAGCAAACGGAAACAAGGCAAAAGCTGCCAGAATGCTTTCTATAGATCGTAAAACTTTATATAACAAATTGAAACAATACGATATTAGTCTTTAATTTTCGACTTTAAGTTTACTTATTAAATCTTCTATTTTTTCGATTCCACTCTTGGTTAAATACACTATTGATTCTTTATGCAACTCATACTGATCGGGATGCTCTAATTTTATCAAAATAGGAACAACATCTTTTGCCTTTATTTGCTTAAACATGGGAAGCATTTTATGCGCAATTTTTTTGATACCGCTAATATCTTCCTCTTTAACCTTCAATTTTAACTCTTTCACATTCTCAATTGTACTTTCATAAAATGTATCCAAAATTGCATATAAGGAATCAGAATCACCGTGTGCAAAAAGCATCAGGTCTTCCAGAGAATATGCTTCTTTCGAATCTTCGTCAGATGTAGTACTTGGATATGCTACCAAATCAACACTTAAAATTTCAGCGATAAGATCAATAAGTTCTCCTGGTGCATAGGGTTTTCTTAAGCTTCCAGAAAATCCTGCTTCTTGATACTCTGTAAAAGAGGTACTCGTTCTTCCTGATAATGCGATTACCGGTAAATTAGAATATGATGAATTATTTTTTATAGTTTTTAGTAGTTCAAATCCATCCATTTTTGGCATTTGAATATCAGTGAGGACTAGATCATATTCATTGTTTTGTAAAAATGAAATAGCTTCAATACCATTTTCACAGACATCATACGATAGTCCTGCCAAAGAAGCAACTTCACTGGTTAATGCGAGCTGACTGGGATCATCATCAACAATCAGAACTTTTTTATTCGAAAAACTTTGTATTTCAAGAACCTCGTGCTCTTCTTCAGGAGCTAGTGAGTTTGAAAGCTTTATGGGAATCTGAAAGGTAAATTCACTTCCTTTATTAGGTTCACTATCTAAACTAATGGTACCATCGAGTAACTCAATTATTTTTTTGGTAATGGCAAGACCCAGACCAAATCCTCCATATCTTTTTTCGGTATTTTCATCCCCTTGTGAAAACTCTTCAAATATATATTTTTGTTGTTCTTTTGTAATACCAATTCCAGTATCCTTTACAGAAACAACTAATTGTTTTTCACCTAATCCATTTTCAATAATTTTACTTTCAACAGTAATTGCACCTTCGTCAGTAAATTTATAAGCGTTATTTACCAGATTGGTTAGCACTTGCTTGATTCTGAAAGGGTCACTTAGAAATTGTTTTTTCAATTGATCATCAGAGCGAATAAAAACATCTAAATTTTTCTTGTCATTAATAGGAATTACGCTTGATATAGTGTCTTCGATAAGTTTCTTGGGAGAGAATGGTAACTCTTCAATTATCATTCTGCCAGCTTCAAGTTTGGATAAATCAAGAAGGTCGTTTACCAGATGAAGGATATAGTCTGACGATTTTTTTAAATGATCCAGATAATGTTTTTGCTTATTATTTAACCCTGTTCTTTCTAGTAAGTCCGAATATCCAATTACTGTATTTAATGGAGAACGAAGATCGTGTGTAACAGTATTTATGAGGGATTCACGTGTTTTTAAAAGAGATTCGGTATACGTTTTTTCTGCTTCAAGTTCGTTACGGTATTTCTGACTTTTAGAAATATCTTTGGTAATTAGAAATAAGAAAATAATTGCAATCAAGAAACTAATAGCAGCAATAATTAATATGATATTTGAAGTTGTTTCTAACACTTCATTAGAAGCATCCAGACGGGCGAAATATTGCTTTCTTTCGTTTCGTTCAATAGCAGCAAGTAAATCTCTTAATTGTTTAGTAATAATCTGATCATTCTTAAGAAGATTATCCTCCTTTGCCGAGATTTCACGTTTGTATTTTCTATCCTTTTCTTCAAGTTCTGCCAGAACCTGTTTTACCGATGTTGCCAGAGAATCAACTGTTTGGTTGGTTAGTCGTTTAGCATTGTCCCTTTTTGTGTATTCAAGAATATCAATAAGTGCTCTTTTGGTACGGGCATCATATTTTCTGAATCTTTCATCATAATTGTCATATCCTCCAAAACTTTTATTTACCTTTTTTAGTTCATCAATTGCAGTCTCGTATAGCCCTTTTTGTTTTCGTTGCTCATAAATTCTAACAAGCTCTTCAAGGTTTTTGTTTTTACTATCGATAAGATCTTTGATACTGTCAATTTTTTTGGTTTGCAGGGTGTCATCTGATATTTCAGAGACTTTGTTAATTGTCTTAAGTATCGTGTCTATCTTTGCTTTGTACGTTTCAAATTTTATGATATCAGAAGTTTGTATAATGTTTCTTGTTAGACTTTCCGCTTCGTACAATCCTGTAATCGCTTCTCCAACCAAGAATAACTTCTCGTTGTTTTCACTTTTTATCTCTGTAATTTGTGTATAGTTGGTTATTTGGCGATAAATTATCCAAAAAGCAGTCACAGCAAGTACCCCCGCAAGCAAATATCCCGCAATGATTTTAAAGGTAACCGATCTTTTCGTATTCTTCATCTTCTTATTTTACCTATTATAATAACTAAAAAAATCAAAAAGCATTGTTTATTTGACATTCCATTAAATAAAGTTACAATAAATCAACAAAACATAGTATTTTTGACCCGAAATCTCAAAGGGGTGCTTTTTTCCAGTTTTTGAGTCCAGAGTTTTGAGTTTTTTAACTCATAACTCATAACTCACAGCTCGAATAGGCTGAGATCATACCCAATGAACCTGGGCAGGTAATGCTGCCAAGGGACAGCAGAGCAAATATACTAAGTATTTTTTGCGACGTGCGAGATGGTGTGGAGGATGATTATCTAGCTGATACCAAACTCATATCAATAGGCCATCAAGCAGTTATTAAATTTTTAACAATAGAATAATTACCCCTTTTATTCGTAAAAAATCATTTACGAATGAAAAATGTGTTATTTTATCTTACACTTTCGACACTGAGTATAAACATATGGGCTCAGGAAAAACAAAAAGATTCTTTATCAAATACTGTTGAAAAGCTGGATGAAGTTCTTGTAAAATCTGTACGTGTTGATGCAGATTCACCCATAACTCATTCTAATATATCAAAAGAAGAACTTGCAGAGCGTAATCTTGGTCAGGATATCCCTATTCTTTTGAATTACTTACCAGGAGTGGTAACGACCACTGATGCCGGAACAGGAATTGGATATACGTATATAAGAGTTAGGGGTAGTGATGCGTCAAGGGTGAATGTCACTCTAAACGGAATACCTTTTAACGATGCAGAGAGTCAAGGTACTTTCTGGGTGAACTTACCGGATTTTGCATCTTCAATCGAGGATTTACAGTTGCAAAGAGGAGTAGGTACCTCGACTAATGGTTCTGGTGCTTTTGGAGCAAGTTTAAACTTACTTACCGATGCTGTCTCAGAAATTGCAAATGCAGAAATTTCAAACTCTTTTGGCTCATTCGGCACCCGAAGACATAATGTTAAGTTTAGTACCGGATTAATTAATGAAAATATTGAGATTGCAGGCCGTCTATCAAATATTGTATCAGATGGATACGTAGATCGAGCTTTTGCAGACTTAAAATCTTACTTTTTACAAGGCTCTTATGTAGATGACAATACATTAATAAAA
The DNA here is from genome assembly GCA_947500845.1 of uncultured Aquimarina sp. Taxonomy (GTDB): domain Bacteria; phylum Bacteroidota; class Bacteroidia; order Flavobacteriales; family Flavobacteriaceae; genus Aquimarina; species Aquimarina celericrescens. The sequence goes on along the minus strand of CANMTP010000024.1, from coordinate 13,152 downwards.
GCCATAACTTTTGGAGGACATAATATCACTTACCAATCCTGGGATGGTATAGATGCACAAACTTTAGAAAGGGATAGAACTTTTAACCCCATAGGACAATATACCGATGAAGAGGGGAATACTCGTTTTTATGATAATGAAGTTGATGATTACAAACAGGATCATTATCAATTGCATTGGAATCAAAGGTATGATAATCATTGGTCTACAAACCTGGGATTAAATTATACCTATGGGCGAGGATTTTTTGAACAGTATAAAGAAGACGAAGCTTTTGCTGATTATGATTTTACGCCTATAGTAATAGGAGGAGAAACAATTAATACAACAGATCTAGTACGTCGTAGATGGTTAGATAATGACTTTTATGTGGTTAATGCTACTGCAAATTATAAAAATAACAGCGCAGATATTGATTTTGGGGCATATTATAGTCATTATGATGGGGATCACTTTGGTGAAGTCATTTGGGCTCAAAATGCTGGAGGGTCTGAAATACGTGATAATTATTACTTCGGAAACGGAAAAAAAGATGAATTCACGATTTTTGGAAAAGCTACCTATAGGATTAATGATCAGTGGAGTACTTTTTTAGATCTACAAGGGCGATTTGTAAATTATGAAACTACTGGCGATGCTTCGACTGGAGAACCACTAGAAGTTGACGAAAACTTTAATTTCTTTAATCCAAAAGCCGGTCTTACCTATCAGATTGATCCCTCAAATCAATTATATACTTCTTATGCAAGAGCGAATAGGGAGCCAAGAAGAGATGATTTTGAGAATGGGATCAACACTGCCGAGACCTTAAATGATTTTGAATTAGGATGGCGATACAACAATAAAAGAACAGTTGTAAATACAAACCTTTACTATATGCAATATAGAAATCAGTTAGTATTAACTGGTGCATTAGATGATGTGGGAGCACCAATTCGGGAAACCAGCGGAGAAAGTTATCGTTTAGGGATAGAAATTGATGCTGATATCCAACTGTTAAATTCATTTAGAATTAAACCTAATATTGCTCTTAGTACTAATAAAAACAAAGATTTTGTTGCCACTGTAGATGGTGCTGTTACTAATCTTGGAGATACAGAAATTTCATATTCTCCAAGTATAGTTGCGGGTAACATGTTGATTTACCAACCAACAAAAGGTTTACAACTAGGATTTCTTTCAAAATATGTGGGAGAACAACATCTTAGTAACTTGGATAATGACGATCTAAAACTAGATAGCTTCTTTGTTAACGATTTGAACATTGTTTATGAGATTAAAGAAGTCTCTGTTTTCAGATCCATTGTGTTTACAGGATTAGTTAATAATATATTTGATCTCGAATATGAGTCAAATGGCTATTCTTTTGCTTTGGGTGACGTTCCTGATAATCAAAGTCCAACAGGAGTGAGAACAACATATTTTACCGGTTTTTATCCTCAAGCAGGAATCAACTTTCTGGTAGGAGCAACGCTAAAATTTTAGTTAAAACCATGGCTTAAAATTATTTTAAGCCATAGTTTTATTACCTTTATATATATAGACTTTAGGGGTGTCCTGGATTTCTGTCCAGGTCTGAGAAATACCCTTTGAACCTGATACGGTTAATGCCGGCGAAGGGAAAAGTTAAGATCACAAACGGTTTATGTGATTTTTCTTCTTCAAAATAGGTATATACGACCTAAAGTTTATGGAATTAATTTAAAAAATATGACCATAAACATAAACAATCAATCTCAAGTTATTTCAAAAAGTAGCTCCATTTCAACCTTACTGGAACAGTTAAATGTATCTTCTAATGGTATTGCTATTGCTGTTAATAACAAAATTATCACCAAAGAAAAATGGGGTCAGACTTTGATACAAAGTTCTGATAATATTACTATCATAAAAGCCACTCAAGGAGGTTAGCGGCACAAAACTTTTCAAAAAACTTAAAACTCATACCATGAAGAAAAAAAGTCCCGTATCACAAGTAAACAGGATTACTACCAAACCATTTCCGAATTCAAAAAAAATCTATGTTAAAGGAAATATCTACCCACAAATCAATGTCGCTATGCGGGAGGTTTCCTTAGATGATACCCTTGATAGTTTTACAGGAAAAAAAACACCAAATCAACCGGTAACTATTTATGATACCAGCGGGCCATATACAGATCCTTTGGAGAAAATTGATGTACATAAAGGTATAAAGCGAATACGGGAACAGTGGGTAATGGATCGAGGAGATGTTGAGGAGTTAGATAATTTTTCTTCAAAATATTGTAATGAGAGATTAGAGAATTCCAGTTTGGATCCCATACGATTCAAATACATTCGAAAACCAAAGAAGGCAAAAAAAAGCAAGAATGTTTCGCAAATGTATTATGCAAAACAAGGCATTATTACTCCTGAAATGGAATATGTAGCCATTCGGGAAAATCAAAAAATACACCAGGCAAAACGTATTTCAGAACAACATCCAGGACAAGATTTTGGAGCAAGTACCCCAGAAGTTATTACTCCAGAATTTGTAAGAGATGAGGTTGCCAAAGGAAGAGCAGTAATCCCTTCCAATATAAATCATCCAGAAAGTGAGCCGATGATTATTGGTAGAAACTTTCTGGTAAAAATTAATGCCAATATTGGTAATTCTGCTACAACATCCGGTATTGAAGAAGAAGTAGAAAAAGCAGTTTGGGCTTGCCGTTGGGGAGCCGATAATATTATGGACTTATCTACGGGCAAGAATATTCATGAAACCCGAGAATGGATCATTCGTAACTCACCAGTGCCTATTGGAACAGTACCAATTTATCAGGCTTTAGAAAAGGTAAAAGGCAAAGCCGAAGACCTGACTTGGGAAATTTTTAAAGATACTTTGATCGAGCAAGCAGAACAAGGAGTAGATTATTTTACCATTCATGCAGGAGTACGATTAGCGTACGTACCTATGACTGCCAAAAGAATTACAGGTATTGTTTCTCGAGGAGGATCGATTATGGCCAAATGGTGTTTGGCACATCATCAAGAGAGTTTTTTATATACACATTTTGAAGAAATTTGTGAAATCATGAAAGCTTATGATGTTGCTTTTTCACTTGGGGATGGATTACGCCCTGGATGTATTGCAGATGCTAATGACGAAGCGCAGTTTGCTGAGTTAGAGACGCTTGGAGAACTCACAAAAATAGCATGGAAGCATGATGTGCAAACTTTTATTGAGGGACCTGGGCACATACCTATGCATATGATCAAAGAAAATATGGATAAACAAATAGAAGTCTGTGGAGAAGCTCCTTTTTATACTTTGGGACCGCTAACTACCGATATTGCACCGGGCTATGATCATATAACTTCAGGAATCGGGGCAGCTATGATTGGCTGGTATGGTACTGCTATGTTATGCTATGTAACGCCAAAAGAGCATTTAGGTTTGCCAAATAAAGAAGATGTTCGAACCGGAGTAATTACATATAAACTAGCAGCTCATGCGGCAGATTTGGCAAAAGGGCATCCGGGAGCTCAGCACAGAGATGATGCATTAAGTAAAGCCCGTTTTGAGTTTCGTTGGGAAGACCAGTTTAATCTTTCTCTTGATCCAGAACTGGCCAGAGCTTATCATGATGAAACATTGCCTGCAGAAGGTGCAAAAATTGCCCATTTCTGTAGTATGTGCGGACCTAAATTTTGCTCAATGAAAATCTCGCAAGAAGTTCGAGATTATGCAGCCAAAAAAGAAATGGACGATCAAAGAGCTATAGAAACAGGCATGCAGGAAAAGGCCGAGGAGTTTAAAGAACAAGGAAGCAACGTATATCTCTAAAACAATTGATATGTTACTGGTATTAACCTCAGAGGGAGAATTAGAAAACGAAGCTCATCAAATCAATAAACTTTTTGAAAACGATTTAGAAGTACTTCATTTCCGAAAACCAACTTTGGACTTAGAAGGATATAAAGCGCTGATTCAAAAAATTAACCCGGTATATCATAATCGTATTGTATTACATCAATATCATGAACTAGGTAACTCATTTAAATGTAGAGGTATACATATACAGGAGCGATTAAGAGAAGGCCTAGAGAAGGCCTTAAAAATATATGTGAATGATTACAAAGAAAAAGGATTGACAGTAAGCAGTTCTTTTCATTCTATCGAGGATATCAAAAATTGTTCAGTCGATTTTGACTATGTTTTGCTAAGCCCTGTTTTCGAATCAATTTCCAAAGCAGGTTATCTCGGAAAGAGCTTTGATGTTAATGGTCTAAATCAGTTTGTTATAGGGATGGGAGGAATTAATGAAAATACATTACAAGCAACTTTTGATCTGGGATTTAAAGGTGTAGGAGTTTTAGGAGGAATCTGGAATACCAAAGACTCACTGAAAAGCTTTAAAACTATTTATGAAAAACTCAAAACCATCAAGAAGTAGTTCATTCGCAAAATAGTAATTATGAAAAATCATCCATATGTTCTCACTATTGCTGGTTTTGATCCATCTGGCGGAGCGGGAATTACAGCAGATGTCAAAACATTTGAGGCTCTAAAAGTATATGGGTTATCAGTTTGTACTGCAAATACAATTCAAAATGATATTGATTTTAAGGCTTGTTTTTGGATCGATATTGATGTGATAAAGAAACAGATTGAAGTCCTGTGTAACCGGTTTAAAATAACCCATGTAAAAATTGGCATTGTACAACGTTGGAAGATACTAAATGAAATCATTGATATTTTAATTGAAAAGAACAAAGAAATAAAGATTATTCTTGACCCAATAATAAGGTCAAGTACTCATTTCAGCTTTCAAGAAATTTCACCAAAACCAGAATCTGTACACCAACTGGATAAGGTGTTAGATAAAATCTATTTGTTAACACCAAATTATCAGGAGATAGAAAAACTGTATGTAGACAAAAGTTTGCAAGAAACAATTGATTATATGAAGAAGAAAACAAATATCCTTTTAAAAGGAGGACACAGAACAGATGTTATTGGCAAAGATGAATTGTTTATGAAAAACGGAAGTCATTTCACCCTTAACCCCAAGAGACAAAACATTTATGAAAAACATGGTAGCGGTTGTGTTCTTTCTTCGGCAATTACTGCAAATTTGGCATTAGGAATTCCTCTTTTAAAATCATGTTACAGGGCAAAAAAATATACCGAAAACTTTTTAGGTTCAAATAAATCATTATTGGGTTATCACAGCATGTAAGAGTATCAAAGAATGATAAAATCAGAAAATATAGAAAATAAAATTATCTTTCCTATTTGGGACAGACTAAAAGAAGTTTCTCTACAGTATATATCACAAGGAAAAACTCCTCAGGATCACATACAGAACATCCAAAAAGTTTGTAAAGCTGGTGGTAAGTGGATACAGTTACGTCTCAAGGATGTTGATACCGTTACTTATTTAAATACAGCTTTAGAATGCCGGAATATCTGCGATCAATATGAAGCGATCATGATTATTAATGATAGTGTGGCTATAGCAAAAGCAACCCTGGCCGATGGTGTTCATTTAGGGTTGAAGGACACCAGTATCTCTGAAGCAAGAAAGATTTTGGGAGATAGTTTTATTATTGGCGGTACGGCTAACACTATTGAAGACTGCATGCAGCATCTCGAATCTGGGGTAGATTATATAGGATTGGGACCTTTTAAATACACTACTACCAAAAAGAAACTTGAACCAATATTAGGATTACGGGGCTATAGAAACATTCTTTATAAACTTAAAAACCAAAATGTAAAAGTGCCCATTATAGCAATAGGAGGTATTATTGAACAAGATATTGAGGATCTTATGAAAACAGGAGTTTCTGGAATTGCGGTCTCAAAAATCTTAACCGGTCAAAAAGAGTTAAATCAAAATATAAATAATATAAAAACGCTTATTACACAAGCTAATGGATAAACTTAAAATCGCAGATAAAGAGTTCTCATCCCGGTTATTTACTGGGACAGGAAAATTTAGTTCTTCTCAAATTATGAGAGATGCTTTGTTAGCTTCAGGAAGTGAATTAATTACTGTTGCATTAAAACGAGTAGATGTAAACAGCGAAAAAGATGATATTGTAAGTCATTTAGATCATCCAAGAATTAATTTATTGCCCAATACCTCAGGAGTTCGTAATGCAAAAGAGGCAGTTTTTGCAGCGCAATTAGCTCGTGAAGCGCTTGAGACGAATTGGATAAAACTAGAAATTCATCCAGATCCCAAATACCTATTACCCGATCCCATCGAAACTTTAAAAGCAGCTGAGGAACTCGTGAAACTTGGATTTACCGTCATGCCTTATATTCATGCCGATCCGGTTTTGTGTAAACGCTTAGAAGAAGTTGGCGCACAATGTGTAATGCCATTGGGTGCGCCAATAGGTAGCAATAAGGGATTAAAAACTTTGGAGTTTTTAGAAATCATTATTGATCAAAGCAATATACCTGTAATTATTGATGCAGGAATCGGGAGTCCGTCACATGCAGCTTTTGCCATGGAGATAGGGGCAGATGCTGTATTGGTTAACACTGCTATTGCAGTATCTCAGCAGCCGATCAATATGGCCAAAGCATTTAGATTGGCAGTAGAGGCAGGTCGTATAGCGTATAATGCAAAGTTAGCACCGATACAGCAATATGCAGAGGCAAGTAGTCCCTTAACATCGTTTTTGGGTGAAGAAATATAATATGGAATTAAGTTCCTTCTCCCTCGAGGGAGAAGGTTAGGATGAGGGTGTTAAATTAAATCTCCTCACTTTAATCCTCTCCCCAAGGAGAGGAAACTCAAAATAGATAGAAGAATGGATACCTTCAAAAATATATTTGAACAATACGATTGGAACAATACACTTTCTAGTATTTTTTCCAAGACTGAAAACGATGTTATTAATGCTTTGTCCAAAACCAAAAGAGATCTTGAGGATTTCAAAGCTTTAATTTCCCCAGCTGCAAAACCCTATTTAGAAAATATGGCTCAGATGAGTAGCCGTATGACTAAACAACGCTTTGGCAATACAATACAGATGTACACACCTATGTATTTGAGTAATGAGTGCCAAAATATTTGCACGTACTGCGGATTTAGTATAACAAATAAGATTCCCAGAAGGACGTTGACAGATAAAGAGATTCTTATTGAGGTTGATTTCTTAAAATCGAAAGGCTTTGATCATATTCTTTTGGTTACCGGAGAAGCTAATAGAATGGTCGGAGTGGACTACATTAAAAATGCAATACAACTTATACAATCAAAATTTGCAAACATTACCATAGAGGTGCAGCCAATGAATCAAGATGATTATGAACTTTTGATACATAACGGGTTGTATGCTGTATTAGTGTATCAAGAAACTTATCACAGGCAGGAATACAAAAAACATCATCCAAAAGGTAAAAAGTCGAATTTCTATTATCGATTAGAAACTCCAGATCGATTAGGTCGCGTAGGAATTCATAAAATAGGTTTGGGAGCTTTGTTGGGATTAGAAGACTGGAGAGCTGATAGTTTTTTTACAGCATTACATTTACAGTACTTGAAGAAAACATACTGGAAAACTAAATATTCAATATCTTTTCCAAGATTGCGACCTCATAGTGGTGGTTTAGAACCAAAAGTAGAAATGACAGACTCAGATTTAGTACAACTTATCTGTGCGTTTAGGTTGCTCGACGAAGATGTAGAATTGTCAATGTCCACCCGAGAGAGTGGGGTTTTTAGGGAAAATGCTGTAAATCTCGGAATTACATCAATAAGTGCTGAGTCAAAAACAAATCCAGGAGGATACGTAATAGAACCACAGTCCTTAAAGCAATTCGAAATATCAGACGAACGATCAACTGAAGAGGTAGTAAAAATGTTACAGCGAAAAGGTTTAGCCGTTGTTTGGAAGGACTGGGCCAATAACTGGCAATAAAATCCTAAAGAAAATTAGTTAGAAACGAAAACGGTGTTTCCTTCTTTAACAGCTCTATAACCTAATAAAGGAAACCCGCCTTCTCCTTTAATTTGTTGGCCAAATGCAGCAACATCATAAATATTCTCTTTTCCGTCGCAAGTTGAAGAAAATCGTGTTCCTGTCCCTGAAAGTGTAGAGCATTCAAGATTTGGATCTACATTTGGATCACTTAACTCATAAGCAAAAAATTGTTGATCATTTTGATTGTAAATGATGACTCCTTTAATTCCTCTTCCAGCGGTACGATCTACAAAAATACCTCCGGGTACTCTAAGATTAACATATTGTGGTAGATTAAGATTAATTTGAAAATTAATGGAGATATTAGGCAAAAAAGGATTTCTATCGCCATCATCGCCACTACATGATAAAATTAACATGAGACATATCAAAAAAAGGATCTTCTTCATAACACTATTATTGTTTTGCCAAATTACGTAAATTTGTATTCTTCAGTAAAATTTTTGTTATCTTTGAATAACAAATCCCATACCTATGGGATTTTTTGTATTTATATAAACGATGAAGTTATGAGCAAAGTATCTTATTACACTGCAGAGGGGCTAAAAAAATTAAGAGACGAATTAAATCATCTTAAAGATATAGAACGCCCAAAGGCATCTCAAGCAATTGCTGAAGCAAGAGACAAAGGAGATTTAAGTGAAAATGCTGAGTATGATGCAGCAAAAGAAGCCCAGGGATTGCTAGAAATGAGAATTTCTAAATTAGAAGAGACATTATCTGGTGCACGTTTGATTGATGAATCTCAATTAGATACTTCAAAAGTTTTGATTCATTCAACAGTAAAGATTAAAAACCAGACCAATGGGGCAGAAATGACTTACAAGTTGGTGGCACAAAGTGAAGCAGATCTCAAATCGGGAAAAATTTCAGTAGATTCACCTATTGGCAAAGGACTTTTAGGAAAGAGCGTGGGTGAAGTAGCAGAAATAGAGGTGCCAAACGGGATCATGAAGTTTGATGTTGTAGAAATTACAAGAGAATGAATAGAATAATCTTACCGAGTAAGCTATCCCGGGGGCAAGCCCAAGAGGCACGGGTTGGAAATTAATTTTGATTTCGCAGCAAGCCAAGGAGCATTTAAATCTTAATCAGCGAGTAAAGAAAAAAGCCTTTTTTGAATTCAAAAAAGGCTTTTTTCTAGTTTTCTTATGAATAAATAGAGTATATTTCGACTTAATAATCCAACTAAAATTTTATAAATGCCTACCCTATTCACTAAAATTATTAATGGTGAAATTCCATCTTATAAAGTTGCCGAAGATGAGAATTTCTATGCTTTTTTGGATATTCACCCTAATGCAAAAGGTCACACATTATGCATACCTAAAAAGGAAGAAGACAAACTGTTCGATCTTGACGAGGAAACGTATCTAGGATTAATGAGTTTCTCACGTAAAGTAGCCAAAGCACTAAAAAAAACAGTATCATGTAAACGTATTGGTGTTGCCGTTGTTGGGCTTGAAGTGCCTCATGTACATGTTCACCTAATACCTTTGAATCAGATGAAGGAAATGACATTTGAGCACAAAATTTTTATGACAAGTGCTACTTTTGAAGAATTAGCCTCCGAAATTCAATCGAATTTATAAGGTATGCAGGATTCAAATTTTAAGTTATCCTTGACACTTCGGATTGATTGGAGTGAAATGGATACGTATATGCATGTCAATAATGTTAATTTCATGAAATACATGCAAAGTGCTCGTGTTCAGTTTTGGGAGGTAACTGGGTTGTCTCAACTTTATGAAGAGACCAAAAAAGGTCCGATGTTGGTTTCTACCAAATGTGATTTCAAGCATCCTTTATTTTTTCCGGGGAACGTTATTATCAAAACTAAAGTCGAGTTTATAAAAAACTCCAGTTTTGGTTTATATCACAGGCTTTATAATGATGAGAGTATTCTTTGCGCCGAAGGGCATGATGTAGCCGTTTGTTTTGATTTTAATATTGACAAAACGTTTAAAATCACCAAAGAACTACGACGAATAATGGAGAAATATTAATTTAAGAAGTTAGACCTAAAAGATTGGGGTGATAAGCATATATATATCCAATACCAACTATTGCAAGAACTATGAAAAGTAATATATAAAATAAGCCGGTAAATTTTAAAGAAGAGGGTTTAGATGTAATGGTTTTTTTATGGTAATTATACACTCGTTCGATATCCATAGTCCACTGTCCCTGATAAATAGCGTTTTCGCATTTATTACATTCAATACTTTCAATTACATTTTTTTTGGTTCTCACTAAAAGTTTTGATTTTTGTTTTTCTTGTTTGAACGAAAGTACCATTCCGTCATTCGAATAACATTCAGGACAATTATTGGTAAGGGTTGTTTCTTTAAGGACAATGTATTCTGTTTTCACGGGATTTAATTTAGTGTCTCAATGACTTATAACGCACTGAAGAAAATATTGTTATATCATTTTGCATTAAAACAGGTACAAAGGGTTACACTTTGATCCCTGATTTACGAAGTGTGATCTGAAAAGTAGTCCCTTTATCTATTTCAGAACGTAGAACTTTGATGCGCCCCAAGTGATATTCTTCAATGATTCTTTTGGCTAAAGATAATCCGAGACCCCATCCTCGACTTTTAGAAGTATACCCGGGTTCAAAAATTTTTGTAAACTTACTTTTAGGCAAACCCTTTCCGGTGTCCTTTATATAAATGAATACGCGCTTTGCATCATCGGTAAGGCCAATTTTAAGGTCTCCCTTTCCACGCATGGCATCAATAGCATTTTTAACAAGGTTTTCTATAGTCCAACTAAATAGTTGAGAGTTTAAGGAGACATAAATAGGTTTGTCTGGTAAATCAAGGGAAAAGTTAATCAATTTTGAGCTTCTGGATTGCAGATAGGTGTACGCGTCTCTCGTTTCTTCAACTATATCAACTTCCTCCAGATTGGGGATAGATCCAATTTTAGAAAAACGCTCGGTAATCACCTTTAACCTGGAAATATCTTTTTCTATTTCAGTAATATACTCAGGATTTACATGTTCTGCTTTTAGAATCTCGTTCCATCCTACCAAAGAGGATAACGGGGTCCCGATCTGATGAGCAGTTTCTTTTGCCATACCGGCCCAAAGTTTATTTTGCTCACTTGCTTTTGATGTAGTAAAAAAGAAATAAATTACACCTATTAGTAAGAATAAAATTAATGCTATGGCAATGGGATAATATTTTAATTTGTTTAGTATATCAGAGTGTCCATAGTATATATATTGAACGGTGCCTCTTAGATTTAATTCTATAGGTTTATTTTCTGATTTCAGTTTGCTTAGATATGATTTAAGCCTTTTTTCATTATTAATTAAGGTTTCTGATAAATTTTGGAAATAACTGGAGTCAGGTTTTCCAATAGAATCTCTTATAAAATCTCCGTTAGAGTCTGTGATGATAATGGGTATAGATCTATTTGTTGCTCCAATTAAAATTGACAATTCCAGATAATCATCAGATTGTTCGCTGTTCAGAGCTTTTTGAGATTGAGCCCATATTTCTATTTTGGTGCGTTCATCATCTTTAAGTCGTTGTAAAAATAGTGAAGTACTCCATAAAACAAGAGCCGTAATAACAACAACAGCAACGATTATAAAATAGCTTGAAAAATTACGCTCATCAGAGAAGTTCATAAAGAGATGTTAACTAAATCTTAATTATAACGGTTTTAAACAATTTTATTGTCTACAAAATAGAATGCAAAACTTGTTTATACAATAATTTAACGACCAAAGTTTAATTATCTTTGTTCAATATAAAACAAATTATGATTACAATCGATCCTTCAGCGGTTTCTACAGGAAAATTACATGGTCTTATGTTAGGTGCAGTTGGGCCCAGACCCATTGCTTTTGCCAGTACAATAGATGCAGATGGCAATCCTAATTTATCGCCTTTTAGTTTTTTTAATGTATTTAGTGCAAATCCACCCATTCTTATATTTTCTCCCGCCAGGAGAGTGAGAGACAATACTATTAAGCATACGTTAGAAAATGCAAAAAGTACCAAAGAAGTAGTGATTAATATAGTAAACTACCCTATTGTTCAGCAAATGTCTTTATCCAGCACTGAATATCCTGGCAGAGTCAATGAATTTGTAAAATCCGGGCTTACTATGGTGCCTTCAGAAAAGATCAATGCTTTTCGAGTTGGTGAATCTCCTGTACAGTTCGAATGTAAGGTAAATGAAATTGTGGCAATGGGTGAAGAAGGAGGTGCTGGAAACCTGATTATTTGCGAAGTATTGTTAATGCATATTAATGAAGAAATTCTTGATGAAAATGATAGAATTGATCAGCATAAAATAGATCAGGTAGCGCGAATGGGAGGGAATTGGTATACTCGAGCCAACAAAGGTATGTTTGAGGTTCCTAAACCACTAAGTGCAATAGGGATAGGAGTAGATTCGTTACCCAAAGATATTAAGAATAGTAAAGTTTTTACAGGTAACGATTTGGGTAAGCTGGCGAATGTAGAAGGTATTCCAACTAAGGAAGATGCACATACATTTGTTAATAACCGAGATGATATAAAGGTTAAAATAGAGCATGCTAACCAAATAGAAATTCATAAATTTGTAAAGCAATATTTAGATCAAAACGATATAGATACAGCGTGGAATATTTTATCAGCAAAATAACAATATAGTAGAGATGGAAGTACAAGGTAAAGTAAAAATGATAGGTGAGACGCAAACCTTTGGCAGCAATGGTTTTAGAAAGAGAGAGATCGTAGTAACTACAGAAGAGCAATACCCGCAACATATTATGGTAGAGTTTATTCAGGACAAATGTGATTTACTAAATAATTTTCAGGTTGGTCAGGATGTAAAGATTAGTATAAATCTTCGTGGTCGTGAATGGGTAAATCCGCAAGGAGAAACTAAGTATTTTAATTCGATTCAGGGATGGAGAATAGAGAATTTACAAGCTGCAGCTCCTGCTTCAGGTTCTATTCCACCTACCCCACCTGCAGATACTTTTGAGCCGGCTACAGACTTCTCTGAAGAAGAACATGATGATTTACCATTTTAGGTAAATCTGTTACTATAGATATTATACTAAACTTGTCGAAGTATTATAGAAGTGTAAAGCAAAGAGGCTGTCTAAAAAGGCAGCTTCTTTTTTTGATAAGATTTGTTGTGTTTGTATTTTTAGGTATGAAACGCACA
>CANMTP010000023.1 GCA_947500845.1 uncultured Aquimarina sp. | reverse complement strand
GATACTTAAATATACTAATTCTCTGCTTTTTCTACAATAAATTATTAAAGTTTCTTATCCCGAACTCACGTTATTTATTAACAATGAACTGGGGTAATGAAATTTTGTATTTTACTACTAGTAATCTTATAATAATAATAAATAATGTGGTAGAAGTATATATTAAATTTTCATTAATGTTAAACATGTATAATATCATAAAACAAATCCCACCAGCAATAGAGGCAGTTGCATAAATTTCTTTTCTGAAAATTACGGGAATCTCATTACATAATATATCCCGTATGACACCACCAAAGCATCCTGTCATGGTTCCCAATGCTATCGAAACGATCGGTTCGAGTCCAGCTCTGATTCCGGTTTCTACACCAGTAATGGTAAAAATTCCTAATCCTATTGTATCAAACAGGAAAAGAGATTTCTTAAGATAATCCAGTTTATTTCTAAATATGATCGAAAGTGCAGTTACCGCTCCGATTAAATACATGACCAGGGGATTTTGCATCCAGGATACCGGAGTGCTTCCTATAAGAGCATCTCTAACGGTACCTCCTCCGATAGAGGTTACGAAAGCAATAATAAAAATACCGAAAAGATCTAACCTTCGGTTCATTGCACTTAAAGCTCCTGATATTGCAAAAGCGGTTGTTCCCAAAATATCTAAAATATCAAAGAATGTCATGAAATTTATTTTGGGAATAAAAATAGGATATCTAACTCAAATTATTGCCCTTCCTTTCTTGTTTTGTATTTGTTCCTTTTACTTCGAAGCTAATAACGTTGATCTCTACTTTCAAAGTATCTGGTATGACACCATATTGAAGACCAATACCTTTCAAAAAGAAGTGATTAAGATAATCTCTTGCTTGAAATATATCTTCAAAGAAGTAAGTTCCACCAATGATTTTGGTTTCTGGGTTTACATAATAATATTTAATAATTAGCCCATTTATATTCGCCATTTCATCCTTATGTTTATAAGAAATTTTATGTAACTTTTTGATTGAAAAAGTTGATTTGAACTGTACATTAATAATTGCTTTTTCTCTTAGCATCTATTTTTTGGACTATTACTTCTGGAAGCATAGATTTCTTATCATTTACTGGATACCTAGATTCATTACTATATTTCTATGTATAAAAAAAGAAACCATAATTACTATAATGGCATTACTTTTAATAAGTATACTGCTCAAAGGATAGGCATTGATACTAGTTTTTAGAGTAAATAAAGAAATGATTAAAATTGTTGAGAGTAATGTAATCAACAATACTTCTACAAAATTTTTTGAAAAAACGTACTTTGTTTTTGGGGATAAGATATCATTGGCAAACAGCAGCATATTAATAATGATATAAAGTAGGGTAACATTGTATACTTCTAAATAAAGATATTCAGTTGAGTTTGATTCTCCTGATACTACATAAATAAATAAGAATAGGGCATATAAAACCGCACTAAACATGCTTCGAATACTTAGTAACAAGCTTTTTGTTTTTTGGTTAAAATTTATCGTTTTCATATCATTTTTATTTCGTGATTTATTGAAATGTCATTAAAGGCTTGAAATTCTAGAACTAGGGAATGGTTTTAGTATCAAAATCAATCAGTAACTTTTTGTGTGGAGGTCTTTTACTCCTAAAAAAATCTGTAATATGAGATCTAACATCACCATCAGAGATAGTGATAAAGTTTATAGTATTTTATACGTCTCGTTTACTTTGAATTAGTTTTTGTTCCCCAGGACAAATGTAGATGGAGGATTAGCATTTTGAAAATAAGTATAGTATACTCTTGGTATGCATTTTTTAATTAGGGGTAGACAAAAGGTGAACATATAGATATAAGTATCTGTTTTTCATGTTTAACGAGTTTGGTTTATCATAAAAATTCAAATTCATATGGGGATATATTTCATTTCAGTATTTATTTGCGATATCTATAGCCGAATAACAATTCTTAATAACTTTACTGTAAGATTTATGATCAAATTGCTACTTTTACAACAGATAAAAACGAAACGATTATGTCTGATACAATAGAAAGAATTAAATGTCTTATTATAGGCTCAGGACCTGCGGGATATACCGCGGCGATATATGCTGCCAGAGCTGATCTTAAACCTGTTATGTATACAGGTATGGAACCTGGCGGACAATTAACTACCACCACCGAAGTTGATAATTTTCCGGGATATCCAGAGGGGATTGATGGGCCGACTATGATGGTACAATTACAGCAACAAGCAGAACGTTTTGGGACCGAAGTACGTATCGGAATGGTTACTGAAGTTAATTTTAGTAAAGAAGTAGGAGGTATCCATAAAGTTACTGTCGATAACTCGAAAGAAATTGAAGCTGAAACAGTTATCATTTCTACGGGAGCTACTGCAAAATATTTAGGATTGCCAAGCGAACAAAAGTTGCGTGGTGGCGGAGTTTCTGCATGTGCAGTTTGTGATGGATTCTTTTATAAAGGACAGGATGTTGCCATTGTTGGGGCTGGGGATACAGCTGCAGAGGAGGCAACCTATTTAGCTAATATCTGTAATAGTGTAACTATGTTAGTGCGTAAAGACTACATGAAAGCATCCAAAGCAATGCAACATAGAGTAGAAAATACGCCAAACATTAAAGTAATGTATAATACCGAAGTTGATGAGGTATTGGGAGATCAGGTTGTTGAAGGACTGAGAATGGTGAACAATCAGACTGGAGAAAAAACCGAGATAGAGATTACTGGATTGTTCATTGCTATCGGTCATACCCCAAACACCCAGATTTTCAAAGGTCAGATAGATATGGACGATACAGGTTATATTATTACCGAAGGGAAGTCTACCAAAACGAACATTCCAGGAGTATTCGCATCAGGAGATGTACAGGATAAAGAGTATAGGCAAGCTATTACTGCAGCAGGAACAGGATGTATGGCAGCACTTGATGCAGAGCGTTATCTAGCTACTATAGAGACTAGCGAAGAAGTTTCTGCTTAGGTAAATAAGATTTAAAGGAGATAAAAAATATCCGCTTTTATGCGGATATTTTTTTAATTCAATCTCAGCTTGCTAGGCACGTAATCTATATTTTTCTTGAACAAACTGGCTTCGTTTAAAAAAACTTCTATATTGATTTTGGGCTCACCCAACAAGAAAATTTCTGATTTATCCCTGGCTTCAACCGTTATTGTTTCGTTAGTTAAAATATAACAATCACTAGAACCTTCGGCAATAACAGAGGTCTTTGCTGCACTTAATTTTTCACCATAAAAATCGGTTTCATTATCTGCTCTTACCAACATAGATTTTACTTCTCCTTGAAGTTTTGAAGATGCTTTTTGATATAGGTCTACTTTAAGACTATCAGAAGTAACTATACCTTTAATCTCTGAGCCATCATTAACCTGATAGATAACATCCTTTGCAGTAACATGAAACTCGGCTGAAGATTTTCCATTAGCAATACACTCTAATTTTCCAATATCTGCGATTAGAAAAATATCTGCGTTGTCATTTACCTCTACTTTTAGTTCGCCCGAACTCATAGCAGATAAAGACTTCAATTGTACTTTATCGTAGATGATAATTCTCTTCACCTCAGAAGCATAAAAAATGTCAAGATGTAATGCTTTTGCACGCCTTAGATCTTTATCAGATGTAATCAATAAAACAC
Organism: uncultured Aquimarina sp.; assembly: GCA_947500845.1. Taxonomy (GTDB): domain Bacteria; phylum Bacteroidota; class Bacteroidia; order Flavobacteriales; family Flavobacteriaceae; genus Aquimarina; species Aquimarina celericrescens. The sequence goes on along the minus strand of CANMTP010000023.1, from coordinate 41,647 downwards.
TATCTTGAACAGAAATTTGAATAAGATCCTGTAAATTACTATCAGCCTCGACTTTAACTTGGTTATCACTACTTTCATCTATAGAAACCTCAAAGTTATTATAGATTTCTATAGTATGGAAGCCCTCCAGATTAAATTCTTCTGTACTCACAATTTTATTGCCTTTAACCTTTTCTTTTTGGCCGTATATATTTCCTAAACATATAAACGAACATAAAAACAGCATTGAAATTCTCATATTTGTGTGAAGTTTATTTTATATAACTTATTTTTTGATACTTAAGTATGATAAATGAATTATTTACAAATATAAAAGACTATTTATCCTTAGTGAAGTTACAATGATTGAAAATAAAAATCTCTATAAGAGAGATCCTACTTTTGGGGTAGATGCTATAGATTAGCTACAATTATCTAGGTAATGTGAACGAATTTATTTTTTATCACTTTTAAAAACTTTTTGAAATATCATTGGGATAGCTTTTCTAAAAATAATCCAAGTTAAAAAAGACATGGTCATTAAAAATAATCCAAAACCAATGGGCAATACGCCTCCAAAAGTAAAAGTCATGCCCAGAACGAATCCCAGAAAGATTTCTGGGAAATGAACTCGTGTGAAGAGAGCGATTAAAACAGGAGTCCAAATAGCATATTGTAGAATATTTTCTAAATCAAATTCCCATAAAACTGACATTAGGATTCCAAAACATAAAGATGTAAGAAAGCCTTTCGCAATTCTTGAAATATCTCTATCATTGATTTTCTTATTTATCAAAGAAATGAGAAGCCAACTTAGCAATGGTATTGTCAATAATCCCCACCAATTTGATATCCCAGGAAGATCTTCTCTTGCTAGTATATGATGAGTAGTCACACCTCCATTAAAATACTCCCATAAAATATGTAATCCTACAAGAGAGGTTATCAGTATCACAAATGATATTTTATTTTTTAAAATTTTTTGTATCATCATTTTTTAAGATTTTATAGCTTTAAGTCTTTGATATTGTACAATGCGAGTTAAAAGATTTAATACCTTTTAAATACGTCTAACAGAAACAAAAAAAGCGATTCAATTAGCAAAGTATTTTATTTTACCTTTTTAGCTTCCTCGACTATATTTCCGTTCTCCCTTACGATAAATTTGATGACTTTATTACTAACATCTTTTATAAACTCGAAAGTAAGAGGGCTCTGTTTGTGAAAAAACAAACTTTCGGACTGGGGATAAATCGTAGCCTGCATCTTCTCAGCATTTATTTCTAGTAGGTTATTTTTTTTAGAAACGGTGACCGTTCCTGTATCTGGAGCTTGATACGTACCGACATACTGCATTAAAATATCATCGGCTAATGATATTTCTTTTTTATCAGTATTTTGTGGGGCAGGTTGGTGGTCATAACTCAAAACACGGGTCATTTTCCATTCGTTGTTTTTATGCTGCCAAACATGGGTGAATTTTGCAATTTCAGTAAGTACTTCTTTTTTTCCATTCTCAGTAACGAAAAATTTATGATTACCATTTATGATTGCTCCGTACTTATTTAAGGGATATATATGTACACTTCCTTCTACTACTTCTCTGCGCACTCGTGGATTATTAGTACCGCACAAACCGGTTTCTACCGACTTCATCATTTGGGATAGACCAGAGGTTAGCCCTCCTTTATCATGATAAAATTCAAAATCCTCGATAAAGAAGGTTCTGAATTTATCTAGATCGCAGGTATTATAGGACTCCCAAAATTCACTGTCTAGCTTTAAAAGGGTAGTTTCTAAGTTTTGATTATCTGTATTTGATTGTGAGTTTATTAAATGACTAGAAAATAAAGTGAATATAAAAGTTAAGACAATACCTTTGAAATTGATTTTTGATATCATGTTATGTTTTTTTGATTGATTGAATTGATGAAAAATACTGTCTGAAAAGTTATGATTGATTGGTTAGTGCTTTTCAGACAGTTTTGGTTGGTTATCTTATGATTGGTAAGATTATATTTTAATGTCTTCTTACATTACCGCCAGAGTTATCTACTTCAGACACTTTTTCTGGTTGACCATAGTATACCACATCGGCACCACTGGTTGCTTTACCGATAAACTCATTTTTTGCATGGATTTTTATGGATGCACCGCTAGTAGCTTTGGCTTCAGATACAAGGCTAAGCAGATCTTTTGCTCTAATATCGGCTCCACTCGTTGCACTTGCTTTGTGATTATTCACTTTTCCTGTTAGGTTGATCATAGCGCCACTAGTTACAGAACTATTTACAGTTTCTGCTTTTATATCTAATTTTATATCTGCTCCACTGGTCGCACTCAGAGAAAGTTCTTTTTGTACCACTGGTTCTTGAGCCGATATGCTTGCTCCACTATTAACTTTTAATTGAGTTAATTTATCATAAGAAACAAACACATTTTTTTCGTCTGCCCAGTATATATTTTTATCTGCTGTCACATATAACGTATTTTCTTTTACATATACCTCGATATGTTCATGAAGATTCTTGTTGGCTTCTACAATTACTTTCGTTTCTTGGTTTTTTACCAAGATTACATCTAATCCTCTACTTGCCTTAATGGTATCAAAGTCTTCGTTAATAACTCTTTCTTTACGAACTACTTCTCCTTCTCCTTTGATTCCGTCAAAAGCAATATTGCAAGAGCAACAGGCAGCAGATAAACAAAGGGTTACTAAAATTTTTGCTAGTGTGGTCATGATTGTTTTGTTTTAATGTGTTATACTATTCGAGTTTTTGATTTGATTTTTTAATTTTCGGTTTTAATTTCTATACCGTTTTCGTCTATTTTTATATCTACTTCTTCACTTTTTAGTTGAACGCCATCTTCGTCAATTTTAAGATTAGTGTCCTTATTGTCTGAGTTGATATTAATTTTCACATCATCTTCATCTTCCCACTCGTTATATTTCCACTCATTACTATTATCTTTTTCTGGGCAATTTTTACAGTCTAACTTTCCATCTATTACTTGAATATACTCACCCTCATTACCATCTATAGTAACATAGTCATCGTATTTCCAGGAATTATTGTAACCAGATGTATTATCCTCTGCGAATAGTGTAATTCCTTCAGGAAGGGTGAGTATTATATTGATCTCCTGATCTCTATATTTATTAGTGTAGTCTGTAATTGCATATCCGTCTAATAAAAGTGTTTTTCCATCGACTTCATACGCATATTTTAATTCTTCAGCTCGTTTTGAAGCTTCTTCATACGATCTACCTTCTGCTTTCTTTTCTATAACAATACTTACAGCAGAATCTCTTTTTGAAGTTTTGAGATAAAGTTCCACATCTTGAATTACAATTAGTCTGTTTCCTTGTTCGTCTCTTTTGATTTTGTAATCATTTCTATGATTAAGATACTTCACATAACGTGTATTTCCTCGCATTTTTATATTTACTGTATCACTACTGTAGAAAGGCAACATTTTTTCTTCGGTGATTACTTCTGCATCATACGCTTCTAATGTAGCTTGTCTTAAACCTATAACGGTTAAACCAATTAATGCCATTATCCAAACGCCTAACAAACCAAGTTTAGCAGGTGTTCCTATTGATTTTAGATTATTAATTAGAATTTTTAACCCTAGAATGAATAGGAAGAAAAATGGTATTCCTACAGCAAAGAAGGATAATAATGAAATAAACCAAAGTGGAACTTCTGGATGACTACCAACTTCAAAATATTCTACCCAAGGCATGTCCATGAATCCAAATGTACCAAGTGTAAACAATCCAATAAATAAACTAATTAAAGTAATACCAGCTACGATGATTAGGATGACACCAATAAACTTCACGAAGATCTTTAGGAGAAATAATAACACGTCTCCTAAGGCTTCAAAAAAAGTTGTCGAGCTACTTTTTACTTTGTTACTATATTTTTGATAATCTACATTTTTTACGGTATCTGCTACACCATCAAAACCTTCTTTAATTTTTTTTTCGATGTTACTGATGTTAACAGCTTCACCTTTCATTGCCAAAAAATCGGCAGTGGTTTTTGCTTCCGGCACAAAAATCCAGAAGGCTATATAGATGAGTACAAAGGCACCACTGGAGAAAATAGTGAACAATATCCATGCTAATCTTATCCAGATGGGTTCTATCCCTAGATAATGTCCCAATCCAGAACTTACACCCCCTACGTATGAGTTTGTTGTATCTCTGAATAATTGTCTGGATGATTTTGTTTTTTGATAGGTGGCTTTTGGCTCATCTTCAAAGATTTCCTCATCTAATCGATAGTCTTCAGGTTGTCCCATGATAGCGATAACTTCGTCTACTTCTTTGACACCGATAACTTGTCTTTCATCCTTTATTTTTTCACTAAACAATTCTGCTATACGAGCTTCAATATCTGCAATAATTTCATCCCTTCCCTGAGAATCTGTAAAGGAACGTTTGATAGCATCAAGATAACGTTGCATTTTTAGATAAGCATCTTCATCTATGTGGAAAAATATACCTGCTAAATTTATATTAACTGTCTTGTTCATTTTACTTCTTTTTTTGTTTAGTTACCACATTTACAGCGTTTCTTAATTCGTCCCAAGTGGTATTTAATTCTTTTAGAAACAATTTTCCTGTTTCTGTAAGTCCATAGTATTTACGTGGTGGTCCAGATGTAGATTCTTCCCAGCGATAGCTAAGCAATCCAGCATTTTTTAACCTGGTGAGTAAGGGGTAAATGGTACCTTCTACGACAAGCATCTTTGCATCTTTTAGGGTTTCCAAAATTTCTGCTACATAGGCATCATCGTCCTTTAGGATAGAAAGTATGCAATATTCCAGAACACCTTTGCGCATTTGCGCTTTTGTGTTTTCGATCTTCATAAAACTAATTTTTAAAAGTTAAACTGTTCATTTTTTGATTGATGATTAATGATTGATGAATTATTTAAATATATATTGATCAGTGAGTACGACACCAGCAACAAAGACCGATGTTAAAAGATAATTGATTAAGTTAAATTTTATAGTGTACTTCTGTTCTTTTGATGTTTTGACGATTAGAAAAAGCAAAGTGAAACATACCAATAATGGTAAAATCCAATATCCAAGTCCCAACCAGGCGCTAATACGAGCTTCATCATTTGGATGTATAATTGAAATTATCATAGCCAAAAACCTCATATAGAAACCAAAGAATAAAAATGGATACAAATATGTATTATTTGTTTTTCTGATGATATAAAAAAATACAAATGAAATGACAATTGTGAAAATTGGTCCGGCTGCACTTACGAGTTGTTGGTGCCAGTGATTGGCATATTCTCCTTCTGCCAAAAATGTTGAATTTAGTGTCATCTTCATAGGATATCCTAAGAGTTCCCCTGCCACTAAATGTGCCAATTCATGAAAAAAGAATGAAGACACAACAGCAACAGCAGTTATTAGAATATATTTTATGTTAACAGTTAACTTCATTTATTTTATAAATCTTATCGTTAAAGGATATTTATATGCTTCTCCCTTATTAGCCTTTATTGCTGCAGATATGATAAAAACTATTTCCAGAAAAAAACCTACCAAAGCAATTATTCCTATAAAAGAGGCACCTATTAACGTTCTAAAACCTCCAGGTTCGGAAATATTAATATGTAAATCATCAAAATGAACGATATCGTAAAAAGAAGCATCTCCAAAAAGGTTAAAAACAAAAAACGGAATAGATAGCATCCCCAAAATAATAGTATATAATAAAATACTTAACTGAAAGTTAATGGCTTCTTTACCATGTCTGTCTATAAATTCTGATTTGTCTTTGTTTACTGTCCATAATAATACGGGAATAATGTAATTGCCAAAAGGAATTATATATCGAGAAAATATTCCTAAGTGCATAAATGTCGCAATATTTTTGTGGTTGTTATCTAACATTTTTAAAAGTATATAATAGTTTCTTATACAAATATATGGTTAAAAAAAGGTATTATGCAAAACATAGTACCATAATTTAACATATATTTAAGATTTCATGTAGCTCACATGAATTTTAGTTTTGCCTATATTGTGATACTAAAAAGCTAAAAAATGAATATAACTCCCAGGAAACTTAATACCTTCTTATTGTTTAAATTACCATCTGCTTGGATTTGTGGAGTACGCGTAATAAAAATTGATAGAACAAGCTGCACGGTCACCGTAAAACATCGGTGGATCAATCAAAACCCGTTCAATTCTATGTTTTGGGCCGTACAAGGTATGGCAGCTGAACTAACTACTGGTGCGATGGTAACTGATTATATACGTAACAGTGGAAAAAAAATATCCATGTTAGTTGCAAATAATAATGCCACTTTTACCAAAAAAGCTACTGGTAGAATTACTTTTATTTGCAATGATGGCCATTTGGTTGAAGATGCCATAAAAAAAACTATCGAAACAGGAGAAGGACAGACGGTATGGATGAAATCTATTGGTACCAATAGTGACGGAGTGCAAGTATCTACCTTTAATTTTGAATGGACTGTTAAAGTGAAAAATTAATACTACACTAAATAATGAGATGTAACATTTTGTAAAAATTATTTACATATATTATGACTATTCATTCATAAAACACATTAATAAATTTTCGTCTACACGGAAATGATACAAAATAATTCTTATTATGACAGCACACGAAATCGACTACAAGATCATTGGTGAAGAAATGCAATACGTTGAGATAGAACTTGATCCTCAAGAGGGAGTAATTGCAGAAGCAGGAAGTTTTATGATGATGGACGATGGTATAAAGATGGATACTATTTTTGGTGATGGCTCGGCAAAGGATCAAGGAGTTCTTGGAAAGATCTTTGGAGCAGGTAAGAGGCTTTTAACAGGAGAAAGCCTATTTATGACGGCTTTTTACAATCAGGTTTCTGGTAAGAAGCGGGTTAGTTTTGCCTCTCCTTATCCCGGTAAAATCATTCCCTTAGATTTAACTAATTATGGAGGTAAATTTATTTGTCAGAAAGATGCTTTTTTGTGTGCGGCAAAAGGAGTCTCTATAGGGATTGAGTTCTCAAGAAAGCTAGGAAGAGGGTTATTTGGCGGAGAGGGATTTATAATGCAAAAACTCGAGGGTGATGGTATGGCGTTTGTACATGCAGGAGGAACAACTGCACGTAAAGAATTACAAGTGGGAGAGAAATTAAAGATCGATACCGGCTGTATTATAGGTTTCTCAAAAGGGATTAACTATGATATCGAGTTTGTTGGTGGAATAAAAAATACCATTTTTGGCGGCGAAGGACTATTTTTTGCAACCTTAACTGGACCTGGAGTGGTATATGTACAATCCCTACCTTTTAGCCGACTTGCAAATCGCGTTTTGGCGCTGGCACCAAGAGCAGGTGGAAAAAGTAAAGGAGAAGGTAGTATTTTAGGAGGTTTAGGAGATTTTTTGGATGGCGATAACAATTTTTAACTGTGTTAAATAAGCGCCAAAGGACTATATTTTTGGTTTTATTTACATATATTAGCATAAACAACTTTTAAAAACGTAAGCTTATTCCTACAAATTACTCGTTAAAATTAACATTCTAAACCCCTATTAATTTATGGCAAGAGCAATGTTTGATTACACCAAAACGGTACTTAAAAAAGTAAGTTTTGATGTTAATCTTTTTACAAAGGAAGTTCTTAAAGCACTAAACAGATTACTTCCACACGAGATTGAAGAATTGAAAATTTGGATTCAATCACTGACAATTAAACAACCAGAATTACAACCTTGTTTAATTTATTTAAAAACATAGTAAAAAAAGCGACTTTTTAGTCGCTTTTTATTTTTGTAAGCGGACTTATAATTTGAACATTCTGAAATGCAATCGCACCTTTTATAACTCCAGCAATTGTGGAATGTAAAGCTTCAATAATTTGCATCTTTAATTCACTCTTATTAAAAATCAGACTTACTTCTCGTGCAGGCGATGGCTCATTGAAATAATGGATATTCCCTTTTTCACTATCCTTTATATCTAGCGTATGTAAATAGGGTAGAAGTGTCATTCCTAATCCCTCATTTGCTAACTTGATTAGAGTCTCAAAACTTCCACTTTCTAATTGGAAATGATCCTCATCATAGCTTTTTTTGGTCTTACAAAGATTAATAATTCCATCTCTAAAACAATGACCATCTTCTAGTAGCAGCATATCATCAATATCTAGATCGGTAATGTCAATTTTTTTCTTTTGATTTAATCTATGCGCAGAAGGAATATATCCTACAAACGGCTCATAATAGAGAACACGCTCTTTGATACTCTCATTTTCTAAAGGAGTAGCAGCAATTGCAGCATCCAAATGACCATCTTGTAAACGTTCTATGATAGCCTCTGTATTAAGCTCTTCTATTTTTAGTTTAACTTTTGGATATTTTTTAATAAAATTATTGAGGAACATTGGTAATAGTGTAGGCATTACAGTAGGGATTACTCCAAGTTTAAATTCGCCACCAATAAATCCTTTTTGCTGGTCTACTATGTCTTGTATACGTTCGCTTTCGTTTACAATATTTCTGGCCTGTTGCACTAATTGTGCACCAACTTCTGTAAGGGCTATTGGTTTTTTGCTACGGTCAAAAATAAGAATATCCAATTCTTCTTCTAGTTTTTGAATTTGCATACTTAAAGTAGGCTGAGTTACAAATGTTTTTTCTGCCGCCTTTGTAAAGTTTTTATGCTCTGCTACCGCGAGAACATATTTGAGTTGTGTAATGGTCATTTGTTGTTTTTAGGGCAACAAAAATATGAAAGCTATCGATAATACTTATTAATTATTTACTAAAAATTCATTTTATCTATCAAAGAGTTAGAAAAAGAAAAGAACTGTACCGTTAAAGTACAATTCTTTTTTTTTGATTTAGGATTTTTACCTATTCTTACATTCTAATTTCAAGTTCTAAGTCCTCAGAACCTACTTCAAATTTTGCATCACTCCACATTGGAGGCCCATAACTCATGTTGTTATTTGATACTCCGTAGCTTTCTTTTGGCATACCATTCTCCTCAAAATCCATTCTGTTATTTCCATTTTTATCATGAAAACATGAGATGGCAAAAACTCCTTCCGGGACATTTTTGAAGCTTATTGTTGCAGTTCCATCTTGAATACTGCTTTTTTCGCCTTTTAAAGGAGCAGCTTTCATAAACGTATTTTCATTATATAAACCAAAAAGTATTTCACCTTCAGAGCTGGTTACATTAGGTACGGTTACCGTTATAGTAACACCCTTGATTTCTTCTTGTGCCTGGATAAAAAAGTTGGAGATAAACATGGCGACTAATAATGCTAGAGTTTTCATACGTGTATAATTTTATAGTTATTTGATTTTTGATGATTCAAATGTCTATAAAACCCTACGCTTTTAATAAAGCTTTTTACCCAATTGTAGAAATTTGGGGATGAAATGTCAAATGCTATATTTTTAATGAATGTTGCCTTTTGTGAGAACTTATTGCAAGTTAGGTGCCCTTCTATGTTTTGTTCCTTGTTCATAAGAGTAAGTCAATCGAATCAACGTTGGCTCATCGTACATCCTACCCAAAAACTGTAATCCGGCTGGTAAGGTCTTATTGGTATAACCCATTGGAACCGTGAAAGCCGGCTGCCCAGTGTGTGGGCTTATGATCTGACTGTTATCTCCTTTGTATTCCTGCTGGTAGAAATCAATCCTGGCAGGTGGATGATTCCAAGAAGGATATACAATGGCGTCTAACTTTAAAGAGTCCATAACATTTTCAATGGCCTCACGAAATGCAATACGCTTAGAATCCTTGTAAGCACTTAAGCATGGAATTTCAGGGTTTTCCCATCTACCATTGTTGGCTGCATTCCTTTCAAGTCTATCTCTGGCAAAATCAGAATTGGTTCCTGCTCGTATAATGCTCTCGATCGATTTCAAAGAATCACTTTGTACATAGTTGGCGAGAAAATCTTCGATATCTTCGCGGAAGGATGCACACCATTGGTTTTGCCTTACTATCGAAAAATCAGGAATTACCACAGGATCAATTACTGTGGCGCCTAGTGAATCCAAATGATAAAGAGCCTTTTCAAACAAAGCTTTAATTTCAGGATGTGGATCATCATCACTTAACTCCCTGAGCACACCTATTCTAGCATCTACAAGCCCGTCATTTAAGAGAAACTCACTATAGTTGGCAGGTATTTTGCCTTGTGAGTTTTTGGTAATTGGATCCTTGGGATCATATCCTACCATAACCTCCAACACTTTGGTAGCATCTTCAACCGTTCTACACATGGGGCCAACAACATCGTTTCTTAAATAAAGAGGTACAATAGCACTTCTACTTACGAGTCCCAATGTAGTTCGAAAACCGACCAAAGCACAATGAGAGGAAGGCCCTCTTATAGAGTTTCCGGTATCAGTTCCAAGTCCAATTGTACCAAAATTGGCGGCAACAGAAGCTGCTGTTCCACCACTTGAGCCTGCAGGAACATAAGTAATATTATATGGGTTTCTTGTCGTTCCTGCTGTCGAACTTTCAGTATGCATTGGGCTAAAGGCCCATTCGGCCATATTTGATTTGGCAATGAGTATTGCACCGGCCTCAACGAGCTTTTTTATTATCAAAGCATCCTCATCCGGAATATAGTCTTTTAATGCCAGCGCCCCGGCTGTAGTTGGAAGTCCGGCAGTATTAATGTTGTCTTTTACGATGATCGGAATTCCGTGTAATGGACGCAGGATTCCTGTTATCTGATATTCTTTATCCAGCTGGTTAGCAATATCAAGCGCTTTTGGATTTATTGTTGTAATGGAGTTTATAGTGCTATCTATATTTTTAATCCTCTGTAAATAAGCTGTAACCAATTGATTACTAGTATAAGTTCCTTCTCGATAAGCCTGGTGTATCGCAGCTATGGTCAGTTCTGATACGTCAATAGTTTCTATGGGTTTTGATGGTTTGCACCCCATAAATCCAACTACTAAGAGTAGGATTACAAATAATACTTTTGATTTAATCATCTTAAAAATTATCTATAATGTTAAGCTATGAGCAGTTGCATGGGTTAGTACTTAACTCTACAAGGACACACCATGCTGAAAATTTCAACAGAATTTTCAGGGTAGGCGAGAACAAGCAATTACTTATAGCCTTTTTGGCTGTTGCACAAGATAGTGAAAACCTAACATTGATTTAATTTGATTAGGGTATTGTTTAAGCATTTTAAAGTATGTAAAGTAGCCACTCTAATAGCCTACAATCAAAAACATACTTGAAATTTGCTAGAGATACCGTACAAAGTCAAGTAGGTGCTTATTTTAGGATTAAGATCAATTCTAAGGCCTATAATAGGACGTTTAGAACCACGTTATGTCCATAACATATTACAATATAACCAACATAAATCATTGCTTACATCGAAGATGTGGAGTCCGATAGTTACTTTTTAAGGAGTTGTGTAATGGCTACCGTTGTTAACAAAAGTTTTTTGTTCTCTTCTGTGAATTCGAATGAATCCAGAAATTTATATATTGATTTGTTGAATAGATTTCCATCTCCAGTGTCGGTCCAAACTTGCTCTTTTCCATAATCATCTATCTAAGTTAATGTATTATATTTAATTTCTTGATTGGGAAATTTAATTCTGGATCTTTTGTCCTTAGAAATAATTTTTCTCCATTCTAAGGTTGGAACATCTACAATTTCAGAAGTATTGCTATCTTTTTTCCCTTTTTACAAGAAAGTAGTATACAAATAATTAGGAGCATCGTAGAGTAATACCGCATTTTGAATTGAATATTTGCTAGCGTGATTCTGTAAGTGCAGCAAAGGGGAAAGTGTCCGATTGTTTTCTTCGGTTTATTTAACTTGGCAGAAAGGTTACAGCTTTGGGGCAATAAACAAAGCCTTTATTGTTTATATAAGGTGTTACTGGCTGGCTTTATTCCATCTCAATATGTTTGATTATTTCAATACTGTTTCATAAATTTCATTTAATAAATTTTGTCTCATTTTCGAGTTTCTTTGATTTAGAAGTATAATGATTCCCCAATTTCCAACTCTGTTGTAACAAATAATCGAAGATTGTCCCATAGAATCGCCCGATTTTAAATAAATGGTATTTTTATCATCTGTCATTATGTTTGTGCCTAATCCCATTTCTCTACTTTCATCTTTGTAGTATATTTTCTCGGTTATTGCTGCAGCTTTTGAAATCTCACTTTCTTGTCTCAATAATTCTTTTAAAAATGTAATCATATCAGAAGCATTGGATTTTACTAACCCAGCCGATGCTGTAATATTCCATTTGAAAAATTCTTGAATATCACCATTAGGATTGTAGCCAGTCGTTATATTTTTTGTATTAAATTCTGTAGTTAATGTATTTGTCATTTGTAAAGGCTGTATTATTTTTTCTCTAATAATTCCATCGTATGTCATGCTATAAACCTTTTCTAATATTTGCCCAAGTAAGGTGTAACCAATTGTAGAATAACGATATTGGCCATAATCCATTAGTTCACTACAATTATTGATAATATCGGTTAATGTTTTTTTAGTAACACTGCTTACGGGTTGTTGTGAATTTAACTCTATAAGTTTTCTAAAATCTAAGTCGGGTAATCCAGATTGATGCGAAGCTAAATCAGATATTTTTATTTTATTTTCAAGACTTTTATGTAAAACATATTCTTTGGGTAGGTAGTCGTCAATGTAATCATCTAAATTTATTTTATTCTCAATAACCGCTTGTGCTATTAAATTTGAAGTTAAAATTTTTGTGATAGAAGCGATTTCAAAGACTGAATTTTTATTGATGTCGGTTTTACTTTCTTTATTCAGCTTACCAAATGCTGTATAATACTCTTCATTATTTTTAATAAAACCAACACTTATTCCTATGTCTTGATTATTGTGGTAGTGACTCTTTATAATTGAATCAATCCGTTTAGAAATATTCTGCCCGTATGAATAATTGCTAATTATTAATAGTAAAGTCAAAATTTTAAATGCGTTTTTCATTGTATCGTTTTTAGATTAAACTTATTTTGATACGAATGTGCGGAAGAATTATTCATTACGCGACCGAATAAAAAAAGTCGAACGTATTTTTACAATTAAATGCGTTCGACTTTTTTAAGTAAGTACGACTATTTTCAAAACATCGTATTATAATGATTTACGATATTCGGTAGGTGTGATACCACAATGTTTTTTAAAAGCTGTATTAAAGGAAGATTTTGAATTAAAACCAACTTCATACAAAATTTCAAGAATTGTCATCTTATTTTTGGTATTATCTTTTAAAATGACCATTGCATTTTCTACCCGATAAGAGTTAATAAAGTCAAAAAAATGTTGACCTAACTTATGATTTATTAAAAGAGATAAATCCCGAGTAGGTATTTCAATGTCATTAGAAATATCTTGAATAGTCAAAGAAGGATTGAGAAATGGTTTTTTTTCATGCATATATTTTTTTAATTTCAATAACTCAAAATTTATTTCTTCCGTTGGTGGCTCGGTGTTTTTTTTATTTGAATGAATATCCTTTATAAGTTTTAGTTTTGAATCGATATTTCTAAAGAGCTTTGGGTTATTCAATGCTTTATACAAATACCAACTAATAATGATAAGTTCAAATACGAAAAGTCCAATTTTTAGCCATTCAGAGACGTTCGGATAATTAGTAAATTTGAATATATTTTTTAAAAGTGCAATAAAATAAAATACTGATATTGCAACTGTTAACTGCAATAACCAATTTAGTGATTCAATGCTTGCTCCTGCATAATTTTCAAGATAGATTTTTTTTGCCTTTCTCAATATTGAAAAAACGGCAATGATATATACAAAGATTTGAATATGTAAGAAAATGTGAATAAACTGTATTTCTAGCATATTACTGTTGTTTTCAAGAAAACTAATTTTTGAATATAGATTTACTGAATAGAATCGAGGTAGTAATACTAAGTTTACTATTAAAAAGGGAACGACATGTATAAAATGTTTTGGTTTTAGTTTAAAATCGTAATAGCAGACGGATAATACATATAAATAAAAAGTGGGAAGTTGTAAGAAAGTCATTAAGTTTCTAAACATTCCCGTATTTGAAGGACTATGATATAAGAGGTCAAATAAAATTCCGCCTATATCAATTGTAGTTAAAAGTAAAAACAGAGCAAAAAGACGATTGCTTAATTTATGTTCTGTTTTTACTTTGACCAAAAAGTAAGATAGAAACAATGAAATGAACATTGAAATTACTGCTATAGTAATTGGTAAATTAACTTTATCCATTCGTTATTTTATTCATTGTTTTTCAGAAAAGTTACTTTTTTCAGCTTGCCGGTACCGTGTTTTTGTATGATTTCGTTGCGTGTTTTAGCAACTAATTTAGCAAATAAATTACAGATAGAATATTCCGCAGGAATGCTCGTAAGTTGGCAGTATTCAAGCAATTAATTATGCACGGTGTTGTCTATAGTACTTTTACAGGTGTCTCTTGTTAATTTTGTAGAAATAGTTAGAAATTGTAATAAAGATAATTTATTTAAACTACCTTATAACAAAGCACTAAATCTGATAAATAGATCGGTTAATTATAAATTAGAATGGAAACATTAAATCAAATTTTAGAATCTGAAATCTTTACTTTTCGGACTTATACACTAAAAGTTTCTCAATTGGTTAGTATTTTAGTAATCATTGTTGTAACTAAATTCATACTTTGGGTACTTAAAAAAGCATTTTTCCGTAAAAATAAATCTAGCAAAATAGATACTGGAAGCACCTATGCCTTATTAAAAATTATTAAATATATCGTATGGATTATTGCAATTGCATTAGTCTTAGAATCCATTGGTATTAAAGTTACTTTATTAATAGCAGGTTCGGCCGCATTATTAGTGGGTATTGGTTTAGGATTACAGCAAACATTTAACGATGTAATATCTGGGATTATATTACTTTCAGAACGCTCTATAGAAGTAGGAGATGTTTTAGAAATTGATAATGATGTAGTTATAATTGAAAGTATAGGTTTAAGAACTTCCAAAGCAATGAATAGGGATGATATTTCTATTATCATTCCAAATTCTTTGATTACCACCAGTAAAGTAATTAATTGGAGTCATCAATCACATCAAACCCGTTTTAAAATTAATGTTGGTGTAGCTTATGGAAGTGATGTTGATTTTGTGATTAAAAGTTTAGAAAAAAGTGCCTTTGAGCATCCCGAAATTCACAATAAGAAATTGATCGAAGCTCGTTTGTTAAATTTTGGAAGCTCATCATTAGATTTTCAACTTTTATTTTTCAGTGCTAACATTTTTAGAATTGGAAAAATGAAAAGTGACATTCGAAGATTAATCAATAAAAATTTTACTAACAATAATATAGTGATTGCATTTCCTCAAATG
Source organism: uncultured Aquimarina sp. (assembly GCA_947500845.1). Lineage (GTDB taxonomy): Bacteria > Bacteroidota > Bacteroidia > Flavobacteriales > Flavobacteriaceae > Aquimarina > Aquimarina celericrescens. The sequence goes on along the minus strand of CANMTP010000023.1, from coordinate 26,234 downwards.
GATCTGCACCTTAAGTCCAATACTAGCAAATAAAATAAGCACTATTAGATTAATGATTTTTAGAACTAATATTTTTGTCTTTCTAGATTATTTTTTCAATAAATAATGTTTCTTTGGTATTATAGACAACGGACTTGTGTATGAAACGTAGCGTGCAAAAAGACACTAACTTTTCGGGTTAACACAGAGCCGAATTTTTATATTTTGTTTTTAATTTTTCTCTTTTTAAAAGCCAAATTAAAAATTTGGCGGACTTTCTAAATATACACAAACCTTTCGGTTTAGCACTTATTAGCTATGTTTTATACACCGTGTTGTAAGCAGTACTTTTTTATTCTCTTTGCATATTGAATTGTTCATCCGATATTTTAGATTTATAGAATTCAATTTTATTTTTAGTACAAAAGTCTTTTATTAATTCCTCATTTTTTTCGTCCATATTTGCTCCAGCAACTATTTCCTTAATTGACTTGTGTGGCACTTTAAATAAATGAATATTTACAGGATTACAGTCAATTTTTTTGTCAGACATATTGAGTGTAGAAATTACTCTAACTTCTTCTTCGTATTTCCAGTCCGTTGATTTTGTAATAAAAGGTTCAAATTTCAATTTCTTTTCACTCAATTCCATTGGTATTTCAACTCTTTTATCTGAATAAACGACTTCCATAATTGTCTTAGATTTTTTTTGGTGGCTACTTAAAAAGTTCTGAAAATATTCATCTTTTGGGTCAAATCCTACGCAAAAACCTTTGTGTGAATTAGTGTAATGTGCCCACATCAAAGTGTTATTCCATTTTTTAGTTAAGGATAAAATTCCAATATCGTTATTTACATTTTGATAAGCCTCACGATACATTTTTTCAAGTTCCAATATTTCGGCATTTTCGTTTAAAGGAATTCCCATTTTCGGTAATAGTTCAGATACCTTTTTTATAATATCCGTAAATTCCTTTTCGGATGGCTTTTTTGGTAAGCATTCAAAAGGGTCGTTTAGGTCAATCGGTTGGGTATATCTCAATAACTCATTGTCGAGATACGTTAATCTTTCGGGTGGTAAATATTTGTAGTAGAGATTCATTCGTATTGCTTACAACAATTGTATATGTGTAAAAGTAAAGATATTTCAATTATGAAAACACTTAAAAACATTTGTAAGTATTTATAAACGTTTGTAAATGTATATCGAGATGCCTCAAAAATCCATATACCTTTAATCGAAATTGCTATTTATCATCTATAAAAGCCCTCTTGCTTTAATCTCAAGGTATTTATTGATTGTATTTAGAGTAAGATCTTTTGGAGCAGTAAGTACAGTTTGTATACCGTGTTTTTGCAGCTCTTTGACCATTACCTTTTTGTCATAGGCGAATTGTTGCGCAATAGTTTGATCGTAAATAGTTTGAAGATCTTCGGCTTTTTGATTGATCAAATGATCCAGCTCTGTATTTTCAAAGAAAATTACGACTAAAAGGTGCTTTTTTGCAAGCGCTTGTAAAAAAGGTAATTGGCGCTTTAGCGATGAAATATGTTCGAAATTGGTATATAAAAGTAGTAGACTACGATGGGTGACTTGCCGTTTTATATGTGCATACAACAAACCAAAATCGGCATCCAGAAATTGAGTTTTTATATTGTATAAGGTTTCCGAAATGTTATTGATGTACGTTTTTTTTCCGCTGTCGGGTAAAAAGTCATTTACGGTATTCGAAAAAGTAAGCATGCCCACTTTGTCATGTTTTTTAAGAGCAATATTTGAAAACGCCAGCGTACTGTTAACCGCATAATCCAATAAGCTTAACTCGTTAAAAGGCATTTTCATTACCCGGCTGGCATCAATTATAGAGTAAATAGGCTGTGATTTTTCGTCTTGAAATTGATTAATCATCAAATTGCCATGTTTAGCAGTGGCTTTCCAGTTAATGGTGCGCACGTCATCACCAAGTAAATAGTCTTTAATCTGCTCAAACTCCATGGTATGGCCAATACGTCGTATCTTTTTAAGTCCGATTTGGGTTAACTTGTTATCAATAGCCAGAAAATCGTATTTTTTCATCTGTATAAACGAAGGATATACCTTTACCATAGCAGATTTATCAAAACTATAACGGCGCTTAGCCAAACCCAGACGAGTCATGGTGTAGATATACAGATTTCCAAAGATGTATTCTCCTCTTTTGACAGGTCGTAATGAGTATTCAAAATCTAGTACCGATTTTGGAGGGATGCTTCCGGTTTTAAGAAAATCACGTTTCTGAAACTGTACCGGGATTTCATCAATAATCTCGATATGAGTAGTAAAACTGTAGTTACTTTTTATTCGTACTGGGACAGCATTAAAATCACTATTTGAGAATTTATCCGGTAGTATTCTATTGGCATTAATCCCATTTTTGGTATTGTATAAAATGACAATATCAAATAGAAAAGTAATGATTAGTGCCCATGCCAATAACCAGGCTATTGGGTACAAATAAGTAAACCAATACGACAATAAAAATAATATCGTTATGGTGGTGAGTATATAAAACACCCGGGAATTTAGATATAATGACTTTAAAAATTTAATCAAAACTTATCTTGGTATTTCTACAGATTGCAGGATCATTTCAATAACATTTTCTGTGGTCATCCCTTCCATCTCGCGTTCTGGAGAAAGGATGATACGGTGTCGTAATACCGGGAACAGCGATTTTTTAATATCCTCTGGGGTAACAAAATCTCTTCCACTTATGGCTGCAAATGCTTTTGAAGCATTCATTACAGCAATCGATGCACGAGGAGACCCACCCAAATACAGATGAGGATGATTTCTGGTCTTGGTAACAATCTCTGCGATATAGCTTAGTATCTTTTCTTCTACAATGATCTCTTGCGTTTTTGCCTTAAATTCCTGCAGCTTTTGAGGAGTTAGAACAGCATTAACCATTTCAAGAGGTTTTTGTGTTTTTCTTTCGTGATGCGTTTTCAAAATGTTGATTTCGTCCTCTAGGGCAGGATACTCTACCTTGATTTTAAACAAAAACCTGTCTAATTGAGCTTCAGGTAGTGCATAAGTGCCTTCTTGCTCAATTGGGTTTTGCGTAGCCAAAACCATAAACGGTGGTTCCATAGGATATCGAATACCATCAATGGTTACCTGTCTTTCTTCCATCACTTCAAACAAAGCGGCTTGCGTTTTGGCGGGAGCACGGTTAATTTCATCGATAAGCACCATATTCGAGAAAATAGGTCCCTTTTTAAACTCAAAATCGCTAGTTTTCATATTTAAAACCGAGGTTCCCAGTACATCACTTGGCATAAGATCTGGAGTGAATTGAATTCTATTAAAACTGGTATCTAGCGTCTTTGCAAACAATTTGGCAGTAATTGTTTTGGCAATTCCGGGTACTCCTTCTATCAAAACATGACCATTAGACAAAAGGGATACAATCAATAACTCGATAAAATCTTGCTGTCCCACAATTACTTTTGCTAATTGCGTTTTCAGTTTTTTGGCAGCTTCCTGTAATTCACTAAGATCAATTCTGTTTTGAAAACTCAGGTTTTGATCTGCCGACTCTGTCTGCTTACTTGGTTCCTGATTTATATTATTTGTCGTTTCTTCGTTTTCCATACTCTAGTTCTTTTAAAATATATTGTATTACACGTGGCTTTTGAATGATGTTATCAACTCGTATAGCCTGCTTAATTCTTCTTTATTAATTTTTTGTTTTTTATGCAGCTCATCAAAATATCTGAACAGTTTTTTGGTGTCTTCTAAATTATTATTGCTTCTTGCCGAAATATCGATTAGTGTTTTTTCATCAAGATGGTCTGTGGGTACTCTTAATGTGTTTCGTACGTAATCCAGAAACAAAAGATTTTGCTTGGTAGCAATTTCTTTGTGCTTTTCTTTTTCAAAATACATACCACTAATAGTTCTGGTAAATGCCAGCGTTTGATTTTTTAACGGAGTAATAATGGGGATGCTTCGTTGTTTTCGCTTTCCTTCAAAAAGAATGAATAATAAAACACCTATCAGCACAAAATAATAGGCCCATTTTAAATATCGATTGTTCAATAAAAGAAAGAGGGGAGAAGTGTAAAATGTTTTCCCGGTCTTATAATAATTGTCCCAAAGTATTTGTTGCGATGGATTTATATATGCTAATAGATTTTGAGTATACGTATAGTTGTTATTTTTTAGCATAAAGTAATTTCCAAAGGCCTCAGGGAATGTATGCAATAAAATTTCTCCTGCTCCAAACGCTTGTTTGATGTAATTTATATTAGATTCTTTTATTTTTAAGGTGTCATTATATAACTGCATAACTCCTAGTGCAATAGTATTGATAGTATCTACAGCGCTAAAATATGGGTTCGAGATGTCTCGTTCATATAAGAAAGGAGATTTGCCTTTGAGAGAAGTATTGGTAAGTTCTACCATAGGTTTTGTAGAGATATTATCTAAAGATAAGAGATTGTCACTTTCAAGATGAAGTGTATCTAAAAGTTTACTTTCTATTAATTTTGAAGAGATAAATAAGGTGTTACCTTTTTCGACCCAACGTAATATTTTGTTAAGTTCATCTTCTCCAAAATTTATCGAGCTGTTTACAAAGAAGTAGGTTCCGGTAATAGTATCATTATCTGTAAGAAACTCGTAAGGTGGTTGATTGATGTCCTTAAAACGATCATCTTTTAAAGTTTCTTTTATAACATCGTGAGATACATAGGTTCCCAAAGGGATTTTATCTGCCTTGGCATAGCTTGGAAACCAATTGACAGGCTCTGGTTCACTAGCTTCCAAATACGTGAGCAAACCAATAGCTGCTATAATGAGTATGATAAATATTTTGGCCGTTTTGCTCATTATATTAACGTTGAATATGATTGCTTATCGATTTAAATTCTTTCTCTGCTTGTAAGTATGATTTTTCATTAACCTCGAAGTTTCCGTACCAGATATAATCATATAATTTGGTGATTACAGTAAATTGATCTTTTAATGCAATATCATTCAGTTCCTTAATATAATCTGTATTCGTTTTTTGGGATTCCCAGGTGATAAATTCTAAATCAGATAATTTCTTCAGAACAAATAAGTAATAATACCTTATAGCGAGTCTGTAGTTATGGTTTTGCAATGCCTGATTAATAAGCTGCTGGATATCCTGATTCTGAATGATATCTTCATCATCTGTTAGTTCGACCTGCGCGGGTACTTGTTTCTCCAGAAGCATATCAGATGGATTTACTTTCATAAATAGCCATCCCAACAAGAAGAGCACGCCAATGACCACCAAATAAGGTAGAATTTTTAAAACTATGGCCCAAAAACCGGTAACTTCACCTGCTCCAAATATCCATTTAATAAATCTAAGCCATAGCTGATTTACCCATTTTTTAAATCGTGTCCACCAATTATCTACTTCTTTATATTCGGTATAATTAAAATCATCTTGTTCTTGATATTCTTTCAGCTTCTGCTCATCAAATTCTTTTACTTCTTTTTGAGAATCAAGATCATATACCACCTCTTTATTTTCTGAAGTAACGGTGCTATCTTGAATCTTCGCAGATACAGAGAAAGATATAGAGAATAATAAGCAATAAAGAATTTTCAATGTATTCAGTGTTTTATCTGTTTATTTTTCCGGAACACTTCGATATGGTCAGTGTAGATCTGGAGTTGGTTAATTATCATTTTAGGGATATCACCAAAATAATTACGAATTGTTCCCTAATGAGTCAATTTGCTCCAGGGCTCCGGTAGCATATTTTCTTTCATTTAGATTAAAATATATAAAAGCAGAAGCAATTGCCGTAATCACATATAATGAATATTGGGCAGCAGATGATATTGTATTTAAACCAATAAACACCCAGTCGATCATGGCAGCTGGATTAGCATACGTTCCTTCTGAAGCCGCTGTAAATGTTTTGGTAAATGTATAGATTAATGCCGGGATAGAAAATATCATGCTTATAATCCAAATAATAATTCCCAAAACAAAAAGAGTGGCAAAGGTTATCCACCATTCATTTTTTATAAGCTGAAAACTTTCACTTATAGCATCTGTAACACTTACTTCGCGAAATACCAGTATTGCAAATACCAAACTCATAGGTACGTACAGATAAATACCGGGTAAAAAACAAAGAATGAAACCAAAAAATATGATAATTCCAGAAAGGGCTCCCAGTCCTAGAATGCTACCAAAATCCTTTCTTACTCCTTGAATAACTATATTATAATCTATGGTGCCTTTATTGTCTGTATATGCTTTGATATAATGTAAAACGCTTCCGAAAAGTAAACCGTAAAATGCAAGAAGCGCTGCCAGCATTAAGAATAATGAAATTAATATTCCGCCAGAGTTAAACATTTCTCCATTACTGATGCTTACCGGGTCGAAAAGATTGGAAGACGAATAGGTGTAGTATGCAGATGCAAGTAAGAGCAGAACAAATGGTATGCCGCAGGTTTTCATTAATATAGAGAATAGAGATTTACCTTCTTGCCTTAAAAAAGCAAAAGTATCGGTTAAGATATCACCTAATTCTCGTTTCTTTTTAAATTCTATATACTTGTTATTAGTATTCATTTTTTGATTTGTTATAAAGTTGTCTGGGGTAAATTACGTAATAAAATAAGATGAGGCTTAATGACCCAAATATGATAAAAATAGCTAACCAATCTGGCATTTCTGTATGTCTGGTCACAAAACCTTCTAAAAATCCTGCAATAATAAAGAATGGGATGGTACTTATGACAATTTTTAATCCGGCTTTGACTCCTCGAACAAACGATGTGAGTCGGGTATACGTCTTTGGAAATAAAATTGAATTGCCAACGACCAGGCCAGCACAGCCTGCAATAATGATTACAGAAATCTCGATAGTGCCGTGAATCCAAATGGTACGGACGCTTTCCCATAGCAATCCTTTATCATAGAAAAAATACTGAAAAGAGCCTAACATGATAAAGTTTTGCATGAGCATGTAAATGGTCCCAATACCAAATAGTACGCCCAGTATAAAACAATTCAATGCTACTCGTATATTATTGATAGTAATACCCAAAAACATATTGGTTTCTCCCATTTGTTTATATACAGCCATAGGATTGTCATTTGCTATGTTTTCTAAGGTCATATTCACATAACGATCTCCGAGAATTGATCTGACGAAAGCTCCGTCTGTAGCAGAAGAATAAACTCCGATAGCGGTAAAAAGGACAGCAACTAAAAAAGTAATAAGCAATTGTTTTTGGTATTGATAGAACTCAAGTGGGAATTCTTTTACCCAGAATGAATAAAATCTATTTTTTTTCTCCTTTTTGGTTTTGTATATTTTTTGATGAGCGTTTGATGCTAGACCATTAAGATAACTAAGTGTTTGACTGTTAGGATAAAAAGTTTGCGCATAACTAAGATGATCAGTAATTTCTATGTATAAATCAGAAAGCTCATCTGGAGCGATTATAGCATTATTAACCAGAACACTTTCAAATTTTAACCATTTATCTTTATTTTGCTTCACAAAAGCCGCCTCACGCATGTATCATAAATTAAGAGGCTCAAAGAAACATAATTAATGGATAATTTTCAAATAGAAACCGCTCAAAATGTTAGTATTCAACAAAATGTTGCCGGTATCGGTGAGCGCATATTAGCATATCTTATTGATTTGTTGATTTTCATGGCATATTTTATTGTTATACTCTTTGTTATTGGTGCCCTTGATATTGATATGGGAGATCAACGGGCATTTTGGCTAATCTTGGGGATGCCTCTTTTTTTGTACTTTTTATTGTGGGAAACCTTTTGGGATGGAAAAACTCCCGGGAAAGCTGCAATAAAAATTAAGGTAGTACGCTTAGACGGATCAAGGCCTGCGTTTTCAAATTACTTGATACGGTGGTTGCTTAGATTACTCGATATTACTTTAGCCTCTGGTGGTGTTGCTGTAGTAGCAATTTTATTAAATGGAAGGGGGCAACGTCTAGGCGATATGGCTGCCGGAACAACGGTAATTAGTGAACGACAAAGAGTGCAATTTAGCCAAACTATTCTAGTTGATATTCCTGAAGATTATTCACCAATATATCCACAGGTAACAGTTTTTAGTGATGCTGAAATGCGTACTATAAAAACATTGTATTCTGAAGCAAGAAGAGACGCAGATCACAATGTGATTTTACAACTTTCAAAAAAAGTGAGTGCTATAATGGATGTCACTCCACAAGAGAAACCATTACATTTTGTAGATCGGGTGATAGCAGATTATAATTATTATACGCAGCAGTTGTAGTGGTTTGGAGTTTCAGGTTTAAGTATTGAGTATTGAGTATTTATGTAAGTACCCATTACACACTACACACTACACACACTATCCACTGCCTATTTCGACACAATGCAAGCTAATTTAACACCTGAAACCTGAAACCTCACACCTAATTCCTAGGCCAAAGCTTGATATTACTGGTCCGCGCACTGGGTTCGGGTCTCCGCACAGCGCGGGCAGCTCTCCCTGGTGCGCGGGTACGATTTTGTCTTGTGCGGAAGGGTTACCCCATACCGCTGATCGATAAAACCTATGCGCGGGAGGGTTAATACCCTGTGCGGAGCATCGGTCTAGTGCCGTTGATCGATAAAAAAGTGTACGGGCGGATCAATACCCTGCGTAGCGTATCTTACGAGTGCCGTTGGTCGATAAAATAGTGCGCGAAAGATATTCTCACTACCACGGCTTAAAAAAGATAGCTACGTAGATGTTTTTGGCTTACCGAAATACTATGAAATTAACGATTTTTTATATGTATAACCCCAATCAAGTAAGTATTTTACCTCAAACCTCAAACCTCAAACCTCAAACCTCAAACCTCAAACCTCAAACCTCAAACCTCAAACCTCAAACCTCAAACCTATTTTAGTACTTCTGCTTTTATAAAAATGTTTTTTAGTGGCCATTCACTACCATCAACGGGAACATTAGATATTTTATCAACAACATTCATCCCTCTAATCACTTTACCAAAGATAGTATGCTCACCGTCTAAATGATTAGCTCCTTTTTTGGCAACAACGATGAAAAACTCATAAGGAGTAGAACGATTTGAGGGATTATCAACCCATTGTTTGGATAAAGCAACAGCACCACGTACATGTTTTAAACCCTTTACAGGTTCTTGCGGAATGGTATAATCTCCTAATTCAAAACGTCTTTTGGTCATTTGTTGTCGATCACTATTTCCTCCCTGGATTACAAATCCTTTGGCAACACGATAGAAGAATGTTTCATCAAAATATTTTTGTTTCACTAAATAGATAAAGTTTGCCCTATGAATGGGTGTTTCTTTATACAATTGTATATCTATGTCCCCAAATTTTGTTTTTATTCTAACCAAAGTTTCAGGATTTTTCTTTCCATAGTCGATCATAAATTCCCTTAAATTATCATTGGTAAGTTTAAAGGGTTCCTCTTTTGGATTTTCCTTTTCAGAATCGCGAGTTTTTTTATTTTTCAACTTTGATGTATCCTTCCTAACGATTTTATTACTTTCAGAAATAGTGTTTGTTTTTTTAATGGCATTCTGCTTATTTTTTTTAGAATGTGTATCTTCACAATTAAAGAAAATAATTGTGCAAACGAAAAAGAAAAAAATAGATCGAGTAAATGACATTTGAAACTTTTAAAGATTTAATCCCAAAAATAAAAAAAATGTCAGTACCGGGAGAATCATCACATTTTATTATGGCTCCAGAAATTAGAATACAGGAGTTTAACAGATTTAAAATTGAGGAGAGAAATCCTAGAAATGCTGCAGTAATGATGCTTTTTTATCCAAAAGAAGCACATGCGCATATTGCTTTGATTTTGCGTCCGGAATATGAAGGGGTACACTCTGGTCAGATTGCGCTTCCTGGTGGAAAGGTAGAAACCTATGATCGAAGTTACACTGAAGCTGCTTTACGAGAAACTCAAGAAGAGGTGGGAGTCATAAGAAATACAGTAAACGTATTAAAATCTTTGACTAAGGTATATATACCACCCTCTAATTTCTGGGTACATCCTTTTTTAGGCTATACAGAAAATAAGCCCGATTTTGTATTACAAAAGGAAGAAGTAGCTAAAGTTATCGAAGTTCCGGTATCTGAATTACTTAATGATCGCAACGTCACCTCGCAAATGTTGTCTACCTCGTATGCAAAAAATATAGAGGTACCTTCCTTTGAATTAAATGGTTACGTTGTTTGGGGTGCAACAGCCATGATGTTGAGTGAGCTTAAAATGTTTATAAGGACCTCTATAGAGTTATGATTTTGTATCTTTGCCCTTCTAAATACAACTGTTTTTTTAAGTATGGGATTATTTAAAAGAAATCCATTTGGTCATATATTATTTCTAAAAACCTGGCTTATCCGTATTATGGGAGCCATTACACATAGGCGCTACCGTGGTTTTAATGAATTGCAAATAGAAGGAAGTGAAATCTTTAAAAATCTTCCTGATAATGGGGTGCTTTTTGTCTCGAATCATCAAACTTATTTTGCAGATGTAGTAGCGATGTTTCATGTGTTCAATGCGAGTTTGAGTGGTCGAACAGATTCAATAAAGAATATCGGTTACCTTTGGAAACCGAAGCTTAATCTATATTATGTTGCAGCCAAAGAGACCATGAAGGCTGGTTTATTGGCCAGGGTTTTGGCCTATGCGGGAGCAATTACTGTAGAACGTACCTGGCGAGAAAAAGGTCAGGATATCAACAGACAGGTAAAAATGAGTGATATCACTAATATCAAGAGAGCTCTGGAAGATGGTTGGGTAATTACATTTCCGCAAGGTACTACTAAACCTTTTAAACCAATTCGAAAGGGTACTGCTCATATTATAAAGCACTATAAGCCTATAGTAATCCCTATCGTTATCGATGGATTTAGAAGATCCTTTGATAAAAAAGGGGTAGTCATTAAGAAAAAAGGAATCCTGCAATCAATGGTAATAAAGCCAGCTCTCGATATAGATTATGATAATGATTCTATCGATGATATTGTAGAAAAACTTGAGTATGCTATCGAGCAACATCCATCATTTCTTAAAGTAATTCCTCAAGAAGAATTAGAAGCGGCAGAGGAGTTGAATAAAAAACGACAGTGGGAGTATTGATTTATTCTAACCATGACTTGAAGTCTTTTACACGTTCACGAGCTACAATGATTTCTTGCTCATTAAAATGATTCAGTTTTATCTGTAGTCTTGAATTGGTATATGAAATAATGTCTTTAATCGCATTAATATTTACATAGAACTTTCGGCTTACCCTAAAGAATTGTTGAGGGTTGAGTTCCTCTTCAAGTGACTCTAAAGTTGTGTCAATTAGGTAATTTCTATTATCTGTAGTGTGCAGATATGTTCCTTTATTTTCAGAATAAAAGCACTCAACATCTTCTACTGAGAATATTTTAAGATGCTGTCCTACCTTTGCTGTAAATCGTTTTTTATAAACACGATCTATAGGATTAATCAGTAGTTTTTTGATGTCTTCAAAATCCACCTGTAATTGTTGCTTTTGAGGCAATTGTTCGTTGTATTTATTAACCGCAGTTTCTAGTTCGTCGTCATCTATTGGTTTTAATAGGTAATCTATGCTGTTTAATTTAAATGCCTTAAGTGCATATTCGTCATAGGCAGTTGTAAATATAATCGAGCTTCTTATTGTGAGGGTATCAAAAATTTCGAATGACAAACCATCACTTAACTGAATATCAAGAAAAATCAGGTCTGGATGTTCATTATTAGTAAACCATTCTATGGATTCTTGTACAGAATGTAGCATGATATTTACATTTATATTGAGATCGCCAAGCATCCTATTAAGACGTCTGGCTGCTGGTTTTTCGTCTTCAATGATAATTACGTTCATGGGTCAATGATTTAATGAAAGAATGACTTAATGATTAAGTAAAACTTTACTATGTAGTTAATAATCTTTTAATTTTTTGAAAACAACTTAAAATGAAGTATTTTTTCTTGCTTTGGACAAAACTTTTAAAATTTCATTCGCTTCTTCTAATAGAGGAATGGTATTATGATTCGATGCAAGACCAGACTCCTGTAATAATTCTAACCAAAAAACAGTTTCATCTGCTTCCTCTGTAGTTATAGATATTTTTGAATAGAATTCTTTTTTTGACCTAGCTATACAAGCAGCTCTGTAATTTGCGGCTGTAGAAGTAGCACTCTTAATTATTTGATAACTGATTATTTTTGGCGCCTCAGTTTTTTTAAGGGTGTCGATTAGCAAAATAATATCTAACGATAACCTTTTTGTTCTTTTTTTAAACTTTTCTACAAATTCACTTTTTTCCATATATTTTACAACTTACGATTATGTTGATATGATATCTCTATTCATTCTTTCATTCTTTCATTCTTTCATTAAATCATTAATAAGTTTACTCCCAAAGTTGTTTGTCTTTATCTTGCTCTTCTTCCATATATTTTCTGATTTTTCGTTCTTCCCAGTCCTTATTGAACATGGGGTTGATTCTATATGCTTTGACTGCGTGGAAAGCCAAGCCAATTCCCCAACCAAAGGCAGCCCATAAAAACCAGGGGTAGTGCCACTCATTTTGATAATAATTTATTCCGGCCAAAAATCCTATGACCAAAACATACGATATCAAGTTGTTATAAAACTTTTTTAATTCTGTTACACGTTCTCTGGCGCGTTCGTATTTTTTTTGTTCTTCAAAATTTTTCATGATATTATGCTTTATAAAATTAATATTGTAATGATTATTTGGATCTTTACCCCATTGCAGTTTATTCTGAAAAATCGTCTTTATCCATTAGCTCTTTGATCTTTCTTTCTTCCCAGGCTTTGCTAAAAGATGGAATTTTACCAAAGACATATATTCCATGAACTATTAGTCCAATTCCCCAAAGTATTGGAGTAAGTAATAGGTTCCAACGAAACCAATCATTAAGATCTGCTTCTCCTAAATCTGCATTGATGAATAGCAATGCAATATTGATTATAACGTAAGCCGTAAGATGTGAATAAAAACCTTTTTCGTTTTCAACTCTTTTTTTTGCTTTTTCGTAAGCTACTTTATTTTTATAATCACTCATGATATCTGCTTTTTGATTCTTCTACATACTTTTTGATTTTCTTTTTTTCCCAATCCTTCCCAAAAATCAGGTGATGGTCAAATGCTTCCATATAATGAAAGGTAAGTCCGATTCCCCATCCAATGATTGGAAAAATTACCCATGGCAAGTCGAAACCCGTAGTCTTATAATTAATAAATATTAAAAATGGTATGACTATACAATACGAAACCAGATTTCCGTAGAATTCCTTGATTCTTTTAACTTGTTCTTTGGCACGTTCATATTTTTGATTCTTGGTCATTTCTATAGTTAGTACATTTTGTGATAATTCCATATCTGAATATTTTATTTTTTTAGTTAATATAGGAAGTTCTGCTATAAAGGCATCTTCTGTTTTGTATACTGAAAACTTTCTTTTGGTTAGTAGCGCATATCGTTGTTGCACATTTCCAAGACCAACACCGCTGCTTTGTTTTACTACCTCTTTGGGTTGAAGATTGTTTTCTACAATTAAAAATCCATCTTTTTCATAAATTTTGATTTTTAATGGTTTTTCTGGCATTACTACATTGTGTTTTACGGTATTCTCCAGCAATATCTGTAAAGATAGTGGTACTACTTTTGCTTCGGGATTAGAAGCTTGATCTGGAATATCAAATACAATACTGTCTTCAAACCTTAGTTGTATCAACGTCATATACGTTTTAGCAAATTTAAGCTCTTCATCTACTGTAACTAGCTCTTTGTCTTTCTGCTCTAAAACATATCGGTATACCTTGGATAATGAAGTAGTAAACTTTTGAGCCATCCTTGGGTTTTCTTCGATCAAAGAAGTCAATACATTAAGGCTATTAAACAAAAAATGGGGATCTAATTGATTTTTTAGCGCTGTAAATTTTGCCGAGGCCGTTCCAGCAATTATCTTCTGTTCTGTGATCTTTTGTCTTTGCAGCTCTTTATAAAAGTAAATGGCATGAAAAAAGAGCGATGCTATCATCGTTATAATAAATCCGGTGAGATAGAAACTCAGCCTTTCATCTTGCAAATACTCATCAAAAGGTTTCCCATAAATGCCTACTACCAAAATCACTCTAATTATTGCGAGTGTTATCATGGTTAAAATTATGGAGCCAATAGCTCCAAACCACAATCTTTTTTGTGGTTGTTTATCCCAGGTATACCATTTTTCCAAAACATCAAAGAAATATCCATTAACCAATGTTAAGGGGAAAGCAAACATAAAATGCACGAATAGATTTTCAAGTTCTTTTTGCCATACAATTGGTTTCCCTATCTTAAATAGAAGAAAAGATAACTCAATGATTATGGCAATGATAAAACTAATTCGTACTATTTTTAAAATACCACCTTTCATGAAATTTTGGTTACTCATTTTGATATAATCTTCTAGTTACAATTTTGTTGAACTCTCTCTACCTGATTCATCCCCCATTTTGGATAAAACGGTTCATCACGGCTAGATTCTTTTTCAAAGTACAAGATAGCTTTTTCTATTTCAGGACAAAAGACTTTAGGGTCTTTACCCCAGTATTTGGCACCACCCATCTTCCATTCTGCATGGTATAGAACTGCTCTTGGGTTTTCTGGTTCTAAGACTTTTGCTTTTTGATACAGTTCTTCAACTTTTGCAGAATGTGTCATTCCATATTTAGAGGGATTGGATGCTACGTATGCCGTGTTCAGTATAGCTTCCATAATAAAAATCTCTGCATTGTCTTTAGAAAATGTTTTTGCTTCATTAAGAAAATCCTGTGCTTTTTTTAGTCGAGATTCGATGATAGCGGCATCTTTTAAACCAAATGAGGTCACTACAAGAATTCTGGCAGCATGATAGTAGGGTATCCAATTTTCTTTTTCTGCTTTGGCAATACGTTCAAAAAGGTTTACAGCTTCATCCTGATTTTTATTTGCCCAAGTTTCAAAAGCTTTTGTCATTCCTTTTTGGTAGCTTGATTGTGAGTTTACAGCTAATCCTGTCAAAAAAGTTACTAGTACTAAAAGAGTTTTCATAATTATTTGGTTTTAAATTGATGCGGCAAAGATCGCCAGGGTAGCTTTGTGATTCTAGTATTTGTGACCCAACTGTGATTTTTACAGGATGAAATGTAAATATAGGTTACAGCGTAATACGTTGTGTTACCTTGTTATCTGAAACCTCAAATTTGGCATCTTCCCATTTTGGTGGACCAAATCGTCCTTTTGCATTATTACTCACTCCGTAAGGTTCTGTAGGGATTTTAAAAAACGTATTCATTTTTTGATTATCATCCTTGTCATGATATAATGAGATTGCATATTCTCCTTCTTCAACATCTTTAAAAAAAACTTCTACGCTTTCTTTTTGGGCTTTTACGTTGATCGATTTATAAGTTTTTTTCAGAAAACTTTCTTCACTTTTATACAAGCCAATTCTTAAGGTTCCATCGTTTGATTGTATATTGTCGATAATAATATCTATAGATCGGTAGCTGGTTTGAGCAAAACTTGATGTTGATAATATGAGTAGTGCAATAAGTAAAGTAAGAAATGTAGTTTTCATGATTGTTAGTTTTAAGGATTATAGATTATCTAATTGATTGTCAGTTTTATCTTCACTTATGGTCCAAAAGAATCCAAGAATAAAAAATTGATCTGCTGTAGGCCGTATTGCACGTCTCGAGAATTCTCCATTTACATCTGGGGTATTTGAATATTGATAATTGAATACATTATCAAAATCCAGTACATTTGAAACTGAGAAATACAATATTTTTTGTGGACTTATAAGGTATGCCCAACTAAAGTTAAGAGAATTAAATGTACGTGTCTTCTGATTTTGGAAAACACTTTCATTAGGGTCATTGTAAGGTCTTCCCGAACCAAAGTTGTATGTTGTGCTTAGTAAAGATTTCCAGTCACTCACCCAATATTTTGTTACAAGAGAAAGGTTATGGGTTGCAGCAAAATTAGGAGTCGCTCTATTGGGATAATTTCTATAATCCCTTTTTGTGTCTAAATAGGAATAACTTACCCAATAGTCCAGATTTTTAATAGATTTATTATCTCTCCAGAACAGATCTATACCAGTAGCATAACCATCTCCGTTATTACTAAAGCTGCTATCAAACCGTGGTATTTCTGTGTCAAATTTTATAAGGTCGTTATATTGTTTATAATATCCTTCTGCCCTAAATGTTCTTCCGTTGTTTTGGTATAAGTAATTTACAATGTAATGAGACGATTTTTCGGGTTCAAGAACTGAATTATACTTTAGCACCTCTTGTTGTGGAGCCTGATAAAAATCTCCATAAGCTAATGATATTTGAGATTTTGATGAGGTTTTATAAGCAAAGGACGCTCTTGGGGATACTTTTGTATATTCTACTAATGTGTTATGAACACCTCGCGCTCCAACTTGCAATGCTAACTTTTTACTAAAGAAGATATTGGCTTCGGTAAAAACGGCAGTACTATTATTGTCATACGAGGATCTAAAAGTATCAAAACCAGGATCTTCAGCTTTTTCAGTAAAATTGACCATAAATTGTTCTGCTCCAATATTTAGTTTAAATCTATTGCTAAATCTCTTTCGTAGCTTTACTTTAAAATGAAAGCTGTTTTCATCATTATCTACATCGGTATTTACAATTTTTACATCATTATAATCATTTGCAAAACTTGCCCCTGTTGTAATATTCCAGTCATTTCCTAAACTTCCTTTGTATGATGCATTTACATATAAATTTCGATTGGTGAGACCGAAATTGATGCCCTCGGCTACATTAATATCTTCCTGTATAAGTTCGAAGTCTGCATAATTAAGCCCACCATAGATTTTTAGAAGTCCATTATTGAATTTATGACGAAATACGGCTTCTCCAGCTAATGATTCATAGGGTTTGATCCAATCTACGCGCTGTTCAATAATGCCTTGATATGGTTTTAGATTTACGTAAAATGCATTGACGCTTAGAGAATTATTTTTCCATTTTTGAGTGTTGCCGGCACCTAAGCCTACATTAATAAATTGCAGCTCTGTTTTTTCCTGATCGGGCTCATCGATAGTGTTAAGCAATAATACACTTGATAGCGCATCTCCGTACTCTGCAGAGTAGCCCCCTGTAGAAAAATTAGTTCCTTTGAAAAGAAACGAAGAAAACCGTCCTCTGGTTGGAATATTATTTGTCGTGGCGGTAAAGGGTTGGAAAACTTGTAAACCATCTATATAAACATTGGTTTCACTTGCATCTCCACCTCGCACAAAAAGCCTACCATCTTCTGATACATTAGAGGTGCCCGGTAATGTTTGTAAAGCAGCTATGTAATCCCCTGCAGATCCTGCAGTTGTAACGATATCAAGAGGTGTGAGTACAGAAGCTTTACTGTTATCACCTGCGGAAAAAGTACCAGCATTAAGAACGACACTACCTAATGAATTCACGTCTTCTTTTAGAACGATATTTAGGTTTTTCATTTCGGTTATTTCTTTAGAAAGTTGAAGGGTTTCGAAGGATAAGAATGAAACGATTAAGGTTTGTGTACCTTTTTCTGAAGAAGTGAAAGAAAAACTTCCGTTCTCATCAGAAGAACTTCCATCATAAGTACCATCAAGATATATATTGGCTCCTGTAATCGGAATTCCCTTGTTATCGGTTACAGTACCTGTTATAGTTGTTTGGGCAACTATTGATGATAAAAGCAAAGTAAAGAAAAGAGTCAGTGTTGGTTTCATTCTTTTATTAGTTATAATTAATGGTTCAAAAATGAAGGATTAGTGAAAAAATTGAAATTCAATGTGACTGAAGTGTCAAAAGGGGAGGATCAACTGTATTTCTTTTAACTAATTTTATAGTTAAAAGAATATAAAGTACATTAACAGTTAAATTCATCAATCAAAAATGAGAGAACTACTATATCTAGTTATTGCATTAAGTACCTTATGCTTAAATGCACAGCAGTTTACGGTCTTTTATAAAGACCAAAGAACCCCGGCAAAAACAAAGAAAAAGCAATCGGGTTTTATTACTTCAGTTACTTTAGGCGATTCGGCTTTACCAGAAAATGATCCGGATTCTCTTTATGTGGATATCAGAAAACGGGTAGATTCTTTGAGAAAGGTAATTGCCGAAAACGAAAAATAAGATTTCGATTTAGTTAACATTCCAGAGTATGAGTATACTACTATTTTGAAAGTTGACGGAAAACAGTCATTATATTACCCCCAAGAAAAGGTAAATAATGACACAGTTATGAAGCAGATTACCACAGAGAGTGGACGTACAATAAGTAAGAGATTAATCAATTATTATGACTCAGAAGTTATTTATACAGACCATAAATTACTAAAGAAAATAAGCTCTTTAAAAGTGTATATTTTTGATTTTCGAAGCAGATCATTTTTAATCAATGAAAATTTAAAGCAGCCTGACTGGGAGATTACCAAAGAGCGCAGAAAAATTTATCGTTACACCTGTAATAAAGCTATTTTAAGAAACTCAGACATTCCAGTTGAGGTTTGGTATACTAATGAGATTCCTGTAGAGTATGGTCCTAGAGGCTATTGGGGGCTTCCTGGCTTAATATTAGAATTAAAGGAGGGTAAGAAACAACTTCGGTTTGACAAAATTTCATTTTTTACAGATAGTTTATCCATAAAACCTCCCATAGAAGGAACCAAAATTTCTCGAGAAGAATTCTTAGCATTACCTTCAAAATTATTTTTTGAAGATAAATGAACCAAAGTTTTTTCAATTAAACCCTTTCTACAGAACCATTGTCGTTTTTAAAAGGCCGTACGATTAATCGTGCAGCTTTATCATAGTTAATATAATTATATACCCAATTAAAGAAAGTCACAAAACGATTTCTGAATCCTACCAGGAACCACAGGTGAATGAACATCCAGATAAACCAGGCAAAAAAGCCTCCAAATTTAAATTTTCCGATGTCAACTACCGCTTTATTACGTCCGATAGTCGCCATAGAACCCTTATCAAAATACCTGAAAGGAATCATAGTTTTACCTTTTAAGTGTCGTTTTAGGTTTTTTGCCAAGTGTTTTCCTTGTTGTATAGCGGGTTGTGCAACCATGGGATGGCCTTTGGGAAATTCTTCTGTTTTCATTACTGAAATATCTCCGATAGCAAAAATAGTCTCATAGCCCTCTATTTGATTGTAGTGATTTACTTTATAACGATTAGCCTTGGGAATCAGTGATTCTGCCATTATTCCCGATACAGGGGCTCCGGTTACCCCAGCAGACCAAATGAATGTTGCTGTTTTAATGGTAAGATCGGTATCTGTGGTAACCAAATTATCTTCATAGTTTATTACCTGTGTGTCAAGATGGATGTGAACTCCTAGTTCTTGTAAGAATCCGGCAGCTTTTTCAGAAGCATTTTCACTCATCGGTGAAAGAACGCGAGAAGAGCCTTCTATTAGATGAATTTGCATATCACTAAAATCCATATCAGGATAATCCTTGGGTAAAACATTAAGTTTTAACTCTGCTATGCCACCGGCCAATTCAACACCAGTAGGACCTGCACCGGCAAGAACAAAGCTCAATAATTCTTTTCTTTTTTCTGGATCTGTAGTGATTACTGCTTGCTCGAGATTTTCGAGCATTAGACTGCGTAAATTTAACGCCTGCGGCAAATTTTTCATACGCATAGCATTATTTTCTATGGTAGTATTGCCAAAAAAATTGGTTCTGGCTCCTGTTGCAATTATCAAATAATCATAAGAAATACTACCAATATTGGTATCTATCTTTTGATTTTTTGTATCGATTGATGCTACTTCTGCCATTCTGAAAAAACAATTTTTTCCGCTCTTTATAATTTTTCGTAAAGGGTAGGCTATAGAATCTGGCTCTAAAGATGCTGTTGAAACCTGATAAAGTAAAGGTTGAAAGGTATGATAATTATGCCGGTCCAGTAATACTAATTGCACATTCTCTTTGATCATTTTTCTCGCCAATGCAACTCCCGCAAAACCACCACCAATAATTACTAGTCTTGGTAAATTAGTGAAGGGTATATTCATCTAATGCTATTTATTGTTTTTAATTATCAATTGGACTTATCGTTGATAAGACGCTAGTAATCATTTCGATCAATTTAAATTGATATTTTACTTCATGATCAATTTGATTGTCATACAAAGGTAAATTGTTAAAAAAATATACCCTAGGTAATATGCATTTTTTGTGACTAAATTGACATAATTTTAATTTTGTTTGTAACAGAATTGTTTACTTACCTACATATAAGAAGTAACCATCAGCAGTGAATAAAGAATTAGAACATAGTTTTGTAACTAACCTCGAGCAGAATCAAAATATTGTGCATAAGGTTTGTAGAATTTATACAAGTGATCCTGATTCGCATAATGATTTGTTTCAAGAGATCACTATACAGCTCTGGAAAGCATATCCAAAGTTTAGAGGAGATGCAAAATTTAGTACCTGGATGTATAGAGTAGCATTAAACACGGCTATAACCCTATATCGAAGATCTAAAAGAAGTTTAAGAACTACTGATTTAGATAGTATAGACTTTAAGATAAAGGCAGAAGAGTATGACGATGAGGTAGAGCAACAACTAAAGCTTATGTACGCAGCGGTAAAGCAACTTAATGATATAGAAAAGGCTTTGGTTTTTTTATATCTCGAAGATAAATCATACAAAGAAATAGCAGAAACTATGGGTATAAGTGAAGTTAATGCCAGAGTGAAAATGAACCGAGTTAAGACGAAATTGAAAAAAATATTAAATCCCTAAATCCCATGGACGAATTAGAATTATTAAAACAAGACTGGAAGAAGCAGGAAGAAGTGCTTCCCAGATTATCTTATAAAGAAATCTACCAGATGATATTGAAGAAATCGTCTTCTATAGTAAAATGGATTTTTGTTATAAGTATACTAGAATTTGTATTATGGGCTTCTCTCGATATTATTTTTAGGTTCACAGGTTTGCATGCAGAGGTTCAAAAAGAATCAATGGGAACATTTTCTTTAATAGGTTCAATACTTTCTTATACTATCCTTATTTATTTCATTGTTCGATTTTATTTGAATTATAAAAAAATCCAAGCAACCGATTCAACCAAGGTGCTTATGGAAAATATTATCAAAACCAGAAGAACCGTAAAACATTATATTTGGATAAATCTTAGTTTTTTTGGGATACTAATGATTTCCACGACAATATATATGTTATTTTTTACCAATGAATTCCAAAAGAGTGCTAGCGTAGAAACTCCTATCTGGATGATAGTATTAAGTACATTATTGGTGACATTAGTCTTTATAGGTCTAATAGCCTTGTTTTATAGGCTGATTTATGGTATTTTGACTCGTAGGCTAAAAAAGAACTATAAAGAACTTGAAAAGCTCGAAATATAGTCGTTATTTATTCTCATTAAATGCAGAGGGTAGTAATTGAGGTATGAATTTTACCAAAAGTGGTAATAACAGACCTCCTCCAGGAAGAATAAAAATGGCGAGTGAAGGAATCGTTTTACAAATGTCTAAGAGTTGTTGTTTTACTTGTTTCTTCTCTTCCTTGGATAAATCACGAACAGTAGATTGTCCTAATAATATCATCAAATCTTTACTTTCAGAAATTTCTTTGATCAAGCGCTTTTTATTTCTTAGAATCAATACACTTACCGTTCGTGAAGTTTGTTGATAGAAATGCAAAGCAGGGTGAGAATAATTGAAGTAAGATATTTGATCCTTGTGATTATTTATAAAGGCTTTAACCAAATGTATAGATTCATGAACCACAGTATTATGAACTTGTAATTCTGCACCCAGTGCAGACATAAATGTTTGTTCTCCTACGTCTAGTTTTTTGTCGTTCCAAACAGCCATGCTAGTGAGATCCAGGATATATCTTTTTTCAAGTTCATCGGTGTATGAGTCCAATTCTATATAATCGAAACTTGCTTCTTCTTCCAAAGAAATATTGGTATATCTTACCGAGGATGCAAATAATTTGATCAATAGTTGATCATATTCGTCTTGCTCTTCTTTAGAATTAAGAGCCAAAAAGACGGTATTAGTTAGGGTTTCTTCAAGTTTGGCTGCATACTCGAATGGATTCTCATTATGGATCAAATAATAATCAAAAGCCAATACATCTATAAAAAGTAGGGCATTGGTTAGTAGGTGGCTAAAGTTTTTTCTAAAAATAGATTCATTGGTCTGTATACGGGTATTGATAATTGTTTCTAATTTTTCACTTTTATTTGAAGGAAGTACTTTGGGAAAGGAGAAAAAAGACTTTTTAGTATCAAGAAAACTGTAAAATTCGATTAAGGCATCGATGCAATCTTTTTTGCCAGCATTTTCAATAGTATCAAAATACGTGATTGCAAGTGCGGTAAATAAATTGATTTTTGTCTTTTCCTCTTCAGAATAAACAATATCAGATTTATTAGAAATAATCGTGTTTATAGACGTACCATAGATAAATCCTACCCGCCTCAAATCAGAATACAATTGATCCATTGACCATCCAGATACTTGTTGGTCATAATCGGGATCTCTTAAAAACTTTTCTATCCAACCAGAAGTTGAAGGATTCATTTGTAAAGGTTTGTTACAAAGTTAGTTTTATTTTTGTCAAAATTCTGAATCTCTTGATATCTACTTAATAACAAAAGGGGTTGTTAAAAACAACCCCTTTTGTTTTATACTGTTATTATTTGGTTACCGTATTATAGCACCACAGCTTATTCTACCACCTGCAGCTCCTGTTGGTTGAGTTGTAAAATCATCAACGCCCTGATGCACAATTATAGCTTTACCAATGATGTTCTTTTTTTCATCATCGCAACCTAAACACCATTCATTGGTGGCAAAGGTCAAGTTACCATTTCCCTCGGCGTCTACGTTAAAATTTCCTATATCTCCCTTGTGATACCCTTCTGTATCACCCCATTTTCCGTGTCGTTCTAAAGTTGGATTCCAGTGACCTCCAGTAGATTTTCCATCTGGAGAGGAGCAATCAGCTTTTTCATGGATGTGTATTGCATGTTCACCTTCACTCAACCCTATCATCTTGGCCGCCATGGTTACCATACCGGCAGATTCAGTAAATACTATGTTGCCAGAGGCTTTGCTATCACTTTTGGGTTCTAGAGTAATTTCTAACGTTTTTGTCTCGGCTTCTTCTTTTTTCAAAGGAGTCTCAACAGTTTGAGTATTATTTTCCTGATCTTTTTCTTCCTTTTTATCTCCTTTACAACCAAATATAGTTATTGATAAAAAAGTAAGTACTATCAATTGTAACGTTTTCATAGTTTTGTGATTTGATATCATTTGTTAATGTAATATAATGCAGTTTTGTATTATGGCAAAGAATTTAAACAGGAATCGATGATTTATGTTAAAAAAGTAATAGTTTTTTAACAATTCCAAAAAACGATAGTATAGGAAAAAATCTTCTCTGATAGATTAGGGTTGTTCCATTTTTCTAATCAGTTTTTTTGTTATTCTTGATGACAGATTTCATGTTTTTAATGATTATTAATGCCTTATTTATCTGTGTTCTTAAATCGTTAATCTTTTAGTGTCTTACAAGTAAGAATACATATTTTACTAATAGTTAATGATTTATCAAAGGTTAAATATACTATCTACCGAACGTTTTTGTTTAGTTCAAAGGTTAAATGTAAAAATATTCTGATCTCTACTTAACATTAATTTTTAAGATAAAGAAATCGGTTTTCATTATGAATTATTTGAGAATATCTTGTTTAGGATTTTAATTGATTTGTTAGTCAAAATAACATTTTCTATACCTGGTTTAGCCAAAATTGAAAAAAAAGTAATAAAAATTTTTGACACTTTTCCCGTAACGTAAAAAAGGTATTTGTATTCTTTTTGATTTTTAGATAATTAGCTTTTGAAACATAAATAATTTGATAGCTATAGTGTTTACTAGAGTTAAACATATGTAAACTAGTAGGAATTATCTATTTAACTATTAACATGGAAATAATTTAATTAAAATGTTAATTTATGATAATTTAATATGTATTTATCAAGGATTAATAGAAAACTATTAATTTTCGTTAATTTTACGTTACACAAACTCAAAACTTATTTGTATGAAAAAAGTCTACTCGTTTGTTCTTCTGTTATTGTTGACAGGGCAAACCATTTTAGCTCAGGACATGAACACTATTGTCCGAAATCACTTTAGCGATGCGCTAACAACTTCTTCGAAATCAGCCGCTACTCTCAATGACTATTCAGAATGGAGGATTACCGACGAAGTTCCTTCCCTAAAACCTGGAATAAAGCACGTTTATGTGAAGCAGTATTTTAAAGGAATACCTATAGAAGATGGAACGTATAAGTTAACTGTACAGAATAATAAAGTTACTTATGAGATTAATCAATTTATAGAAGAAGTTAAAGCCAAGGCCACTTTAACGAAAGCTTCTATAACTCCAGAAAGTGCTATTCGTGCAGTAATCAGTGCTCATAATCTATCTCCAGCAAAGAGCCTTTCACGCACTGTGAATAAATCCAGTGGAAATGATGTTTACGAGTATAAAAATTCTGGAATTACAGCTGATCAACCTATTAGAGCAAAACAAGTGTATATTTTACATAACAAAGAGCTTCGTTTAACTTGGAATGTAAGTCTATATGAAAAAGGAGCTCAGAACTGGTGGAATACTTATGTAGATGCCGCTAGCAATAAAATTTTAAGAGAGAACAATTGGGTGATCTCCTGTAATTTTGATGCACCCGAAGGTCATGAATCTCATAATCATGAGTCTGTACTTTTTGATAGTAAAATAGTCGGGCCAATGACTAAGGCAGAAGCTACAGCACTTGCTCCTGATTCTTATAATGTTTATGCAATGCCTGTTGGGAGTCCAGATGAAGGAAATCGCTCTATCGTAAGTGATCCTGCAAATACTACGGCATCGCCATTTGGGTGGCATGATACCAATGGAAGTGCAGGCGCAGAGTTTACCATAACCCGCGGTAACAACGTATGGGCACAAGATGATAGTAATGGAAATAACGGAACAGGCTTTTCTCCTGATGGAGGAGCAAGCCTGGATTTTAATTTTCCAATTAATTTAAGTCAGACGCCTAGTAACTATAGAGATGCTTCAATCGCTAATTTATTCTATTGGAATAATATAATGCACGATGTGTGGTATCAATATGGTTTTGATGAAGCAAGTGGAAACTTTCAAGAAAATAATTACGGTAAAGGTGGTGCAGGAAGTGATTCTGTAAATGCCGATGCACAAGACGGTAGTGGAACCAATAATGCTAATTTTTCAACACCGGGTGACGGTGGTAATCCAAGAATGCAAATGTTCTTATGGAATCGTACAAGTCCGGGAAGAGATGGTTCTTTAGATAATGTTATTATTGCTCATGAGTACGGGCATGGTATTTCTATACGATTGGTTGGGGGCCCTTCTTCTAATACTTTAGGAGGTTCAGAACAAATGGGTGAAGGATGGTCAGATTGGTTTGGCCTTATGCTTACCATGAAAGCGGGAGATTCTGGCGTCGACGGCAGAGGAGTAGGTACTTATGTATTAGGACAAGGTACTAATGGAACCGGAATTAGACCAACGCGGTACTCTACAAACAGGTCTATAAATAATACTGATTATGCTGATATAGGTGGATTAGCAAGACCACACGGTGTGGGATATGCTTTTGCTACAATCCTTTGGGATATGACTTGGTTGTTAATTGATCAGGAAGGTTTTGATCCCGATTTCTATAATGGAACGGGTGGGAATAATATTGCTATGGCCTTAGTAATTGAAGGGCTTAAAAATACTGCGAATAACCCAGGTTTTGTTTCTGGTCGGGATGGAATTCTTCAGGCAGATCAAGATCTGTATGGTGGACAATATAGATGTTTGATCTGGAAGGCATTTGCTGAAAGAGGAGTCGGGCAAGATGCAGACGAAAATAACAATGGAGGATCTAATGGTCAAACAGACCAAACAGTTTCTTTCACCAATCCTTGTGATGGCACGCCACCGCCACCGCCAAGTGGAGATTGTACAGGTGATGTTGCTTCTTTTCCATTTAGTGAGAGTTTCGAATCAAGTTTTGGACAATGGTC
>CANMTP010000022.1 GCA_947500845.1 uncultured Aquimarina sp. | reverse complement strand
GAAGATAAGCTCTGAATTTGATTTCAGGGCTTTTGTTTTTTATGATATTGGAATTACATTGGGGCGAGAAGCCTGTCTTGAGCGATTTTCTTATGGGCCGTAGTCAGAGTAGAGGAAGATCGAATTTCAAAAGCACCAAAAAAGATAAAAGAATCAGAATATTGAACTGGCACGAATCCCCGATAATAATAGATAACAGAAGGTCATGTTGCTCTAATTCATATATTTGAAGTTGTAAATTGCTAAAGAAAGGTAATGAATGAACTTCTGATTTTTGACTTAGACGATACGCTATTTGCAACAAAATCTATTGGAAAAGAACCATTGAGGCCAATTTTAGATAAATTCGAGTGTTCACTAATTGATAAATTCGGTTCGGAACTGACAAAAAAAATCATGCCTGAATTATGGAAATATCCTTTTGATGTTGTTGCTGATACCTATAAATTTGATAGGCATCAAAATTCTGAATTTGCCCGTTTAATAAATGAAAATGAATATAACCTGTATATCCAACCTTTTAAAGATTTTGATGTTGTTAAAAATTTAAAACAAGAAAAGGTACTTGTGACTACCGGATTTAGCAAATTACAAAATGCTAAAATTCTACAGTTAGGATTAGAAAAAGAATTTAGTAAAATTTATATTGACGATATATTAGATCCTAAAAGAATTTTCAAGAAAGGAATTTTCGAAAATATTTTTTTAGAAAAAAATATAAAGTCAGAATTCGTCTATATTGTTGGTGATAACCCTCATTCAGAATTAAAAGCTGGATTCGAATTAGGCTTAAACACGATACAGGTTGCTAAATTTGGTCAAAAGAGATCAGAATATGCAAACTATTATATTTCGAATTTTAGAGAATTAATTCCGATTTTGGCTGTGAAATAAGTTCTGGATCTTAATAATTCATCTTTTCACTTTCTACTGATAGAATCATTTTGCTTTATGATAGTCGCTTCTTTTGCTTTTCGATCGTCGATATATTCAATAAGTTGTTTCCCATACATTGATTTTTTTACTTTAGGACTTAGGGATTTAGCTACTGTATCCAGAAGTTTAATATTAGCATCAAACACTTCGCTAAGCGTAATATAAGGCGCTACTTCTAATTTTCTATTGTAGATCGCAAAATTGATAGTGTACAGATATTTCTGTTTTGTGAGATTTTGGTAGGCCTGATCATTTTCAATCAGCTTCTCCTCATCCTTTTGCTTAGTAGCTTCAAAATCTTCTTTGATGAGCCTTAAGTTTCTTTCATTAAATCTTTGGAGCATCTTTTTATATTCCTGATACTTCATTTCGTTCTTTCCACCAGTAATTTTTATATCTTTTTCAAAATCCTTTAACGTTGTCGATATAGTAATTTCTCCAGGTTCAGCAAAAAAGTCGATACGATCGTTATATTGGGCTCCATCTTTTTTATCAAGATATAAATAGTGAATTTCCGGTTCAGACACGTTGGATTTCATCAAAAACTCAGAATCTCCATCTATAAAAACAGAGTCTATATTAACAAGCATAGTATCTTTAACTCTTTGTAAATACAAAGTCCCTTTTTTTAAGCCTTTAATATTACCGCTAATGGTAACGTTCCCTTCCTTTTTAGGAGAGGAACAATTGGCCAAGAACATAGTTACTAAAAGTATAATTACAAAATTTCTCATGTATGGTTTGTAAGTTTTGAAAATGGGATACAAATATGCTATAAATTAGAATGAAATACTAACTTCCAGAAGCGATTTGCATCAAAATAGTACATAAAATAGCGCCATATGTACCTACCACATACCCTAATACTGCCAATAGTACTCCAACAGTCGCTAGAGAAGGGTGAAAAGCTGCAGCTACTACGGGTGCAGATGCTACGCCCCCAACATTGGCCTGGCTACCAACAGCAAGAAAAAAGTAAGGTGCTTTTATAATTTTGGCAACACCAATCAATAATACTGCATGTATCGTCATCCAGACTAGTCCTATGGCAATTAGCCCAGGATTTTCGAAAACCATACCTAGATCCATTTTCATGCCAATAGTAGCCACCAGGATGTAAATAAAAATACTTCCAATTTTACTTGCACCAGCACCCTCATATTGCTTTACTTTGGTGTAAGACAATAAAATACCAATAGCCGTTGCTATAGTGATCATCCAGAAAAATCTGGAAGTAAATGAGGATAGGGCAGAGCTCTTATCATTAAATATTTCAAAATTATTTGACAGTAATCCTGAAATTCCCCCGGCTCCCCAATGTGCTATTCCAACAGCCACAAATGCAATAGAAAGCATGATGATATAATCTGTTAGTGATGGATTTCGCGTAATACTTTCTGCATATTCTGAAACTTTTTTCTTTAGAGATTCGATAGCACTATTGTCAGCTTTTAACCAAGCATCAATTTTATTACTTTTTCCTATGCCAATAAGCAAAATAGCCATCCATAAGTTGGCAACTACTATATCTACCAGTACCATTCCACCGTATTTATCTGGATTATATTGATAAATTTCGAGCATCGCCGCTTGATTAGCGCCTCCACCAATCCAACTTCCTGCAAGTGTAGATAGTCCTCTCCATACAGCATCAAATTCTACACCACCTACTGTTTCTGGAGAAACAATAGAAATTAGTAAAATGGCAATAGGCCCACCAAAAACGATTCCTAATGTCCCTGTAATAAACATGATTAGTGCTTTAGGACCAAGATTAAAAATACCTTTTAGATCGATACTTAAAGTCATTAATACCAATGATGCAGGTAAAAGATATCTACTGGCAATGTAATAGACGTTAGATGATTTTTCAATCAATTCTCCATCAGCATTTAGTTCTTTCCACTCTGGAGAAATAATACCTAAAGAATTAAATATGGCTGGTAAGAGATAACAAAGTAATATGGCTGGTACAAATTTGTAGAAAGATCTCCAAAATCCTTTGTTAATTGAAGCCGTATAAAATACTAAACCTAAACAGAGCATTAAAATACCAAAAACTATGGTGTCATCTGTAAAAAAAGGAACGTTTTCCATTCTAGCGCGTTGATTTTAAAATGAGCATTGCAAAATACATTATTCTAAAAAAGACTTGACAGGAAGACATGGAAAATTTTAATCATTTATCCATTTTTTGAACAACTTTGTTGGCCGTTCTTGAGATTCAGGATTTTGTTCCAAAATTATTTTTTGTACTGTGGGTTGTATTACTTTTGAGTTTAAAGTAATCTCCTTGCCTTCTCGTTTAATGTGAAAGGTAATTTCATCACCAACTTTCCATTCGTTAGAGTCTCCAAATAGATCATAAATGTTTTTAATATTGTATGTTTTTTTATTAATACTGAGCAATACGTCTCCTCTTTGTATACCAATTTTTTTCAGAAAACTGTTAAAAGGAATGTTTGTCGCAAAAACTATCTCATTCGAGGTTTCTGATCCTTTTACGAAAGGCTGTTGTTCATGAATAAAATACGAGGAAGTTACATCTTTAGTTCCAAAAGTTACTCCGACTTTGTTGAGAAAATAGCTATAATCGATAGGTTGATTATCAATAACATGCTTCCCTAGAAATGTGCTAACTTCGGGATAAGAAACTTCTTCAATAATATTAATTAAGTTTTTATCTTTAAAGGGAGTGTCTCGACCAAATCTTAATGATAAATTTTTAATAAGATCAAGTGCTCCATAAATCCCATCGCTTTTTTCTCTCATAATAATATCTATACACATAGAAATTAGTGCTCCTTTCTCATAAACATTACGATAGTTTTGACGATAAGGTGATATCAAAATATTCTTGCTCATAGTAGCAAAAGAAATAGAGTTGTCGAAATTTTTGGAGGCTACTATCTTTTCTAAAATTCGTTCTAGAAACTCCTCTTTTGTGATCAATCCCTGAGTAATTTGGAACAACAATGAAAAATACTCGGGAGTTCCTTCATAAAGCCAAAGATGTTGTGACATTTTTGGACTATTATAATCAAAATCATGAATTTCTTCAGAGTGAATGTTGATGGGTGTAATGATATGAAAAAACTCATGTGAAACTACATCTGTAAGCGCATCATTAAGTTTTTGAACCGAAAGTGATTCGGGCAATACTGCTACTGTAGAAGAACTGTGCTCTAATGCTCCAAAACCTTTTGCATCATTTGGTTTTGTAGTCGAAAGATACAGTAGAATACTATATTTTTTAGTTGTCTCTATATTATCACCAATAAAATTACTTTGCGCTCTGATCATACGCTCCATTTGTGGCTTGAGGCGCTCTGCCGTATGTACATTATTTGGGGAGTAGACGCTAAATAAAACTTCTAAATCATTAACCGTAAAGGTTACATGATTTGAATTAGAATACATTATAGGTGAATCTACAACATCGGCATATCTTTTATATGCAAAATAATCGACATCATAATTTGGATTGTTAACAGGCTTCTCGGGTATTATTTCTTCGTTAGAAGACGCTGCTTCCAATGTCTTTGGATGTTTTATAAAAAGCTTATATTTAATTTCCTTTAGCTTATCGAAATAACCTATGAAGCCATAGAGATTTAAAACGAAATTTTTGTTTTTTGAAATATTTGTACCTGTTGGAGAGAATATCTCATGTGTATCTTCGACATCAAAGGTGTCGTTTACCAAATAGCTTATTTTGTGAAGTTCTTTTGCGTTGTTTATTTTCCAACGATTATCTCCGTATTTCTGAGTATATAATTGATTGCCAGCTTTATCAAAAGCTTTAAAATCTTCAATGAACTTTCCGTAGTTATTATTTTGATAGGTACCAGGAACAATTTTTGGAATATAATAGCTAATGGTATCGGCGTCAATAGTATTTACTTGTATGTCTACTTTGACTTTGTCATCTACAACATTAACCAAATCTATTGATGCTATGATCGAAGAGATGTTGTCAGCGACTGCAAATTGTGACGTTTTGCAACCTGCCATTACATTAAATAATGATATAGCAAATGCAAAGTTGGTAATCGTTTTTAATATTTTTAGCACAATTATTTAATATTATTTTTGATATACATTGCAACTCCATTTTCTTTTCCTGACAAAGTCACTATATTTGCCACTTCTTTGGTTTCTGATTTTGCATTTGCCACTGCTACTCCCATGCCTACAGCTTTTATCATCTCAATATCGTTATAATTATCCCCAAAAGCTAATGCTTCTGTAATTGGAATGTCAAAATGTATATTCAATAAAGTTTTTATGGCCGTTAGTTTTGAAATACTTTTGTGCGCAATCTCTATATATGTGGGCTTAGAACGATACAAGTGTAACTCTTCTCCAAAGGTATCTACCAGAAATTTATAAGTGTTATCTATATATCCTTCTTCTCCCATACACATAATTTTATGAGCACCCTTATTTTGTTTTTTCCATTCGTTAAGGACATGTTGTGTTGATTTTACGACAGGATTTACTTTGGTATTTTGAGCTTCTCTGTTAGCCCAAAAATCCATTTCAGGAACATACCAGTCATCATTTTGATATAAGCTTAGGTGTACCTTCTGATTCCTGTTGAAGTTATTAAGCGCTTCCAGAATATCTAAAGATATAAAAGTAGAATGAATAGGTTTTTTATTAACGAGAATGAGTCCACCATTGTAACATATTAGCGGCTGATCTGTAATTTGTAATTCTTCTTGCAAATGTGTCATTGCGCTTGGCATTCTAGAAGATATCAGTATTACCGGGATCTTATCCTTTATTCTTTTTATCTCAGAAATGGTAAAGTCTGACAGCTCTCTTTGAGAGTTTAATAGGGTTCCATCAATATCGGAAAAAACAATGCGATGTGGCATTCTAAGATTTAGGATTTGGGTTTATCTATATTTAGAATATCTAACTATTGATTTACAAAGTTAGCAATACTCGAGAGAACTTCTGGCATTATTTTTCGCCAGGACTCATTGTATGATTTTTGATTTTCTAGTCGCCCTCCTTTTATTTCTCGTAAGATATGGTTCATATTATTAATTATCATCAATTCTGCTTGTGGGGCAGATTCTTTTAGTTTTTCTGCTTGTGCTACTTCTACCTGGATATCTTTGTCTCCATGCAATATTAGAATAGGCATTTCTAACTTAGAAATCTCTTGAGAAGGATCATACTTTACCCATGATTTCATAAAAGGTTGCAAATCATATCTAAAAATAGATTCTAATGCGGGTTCATAACTCGTAGCTCTTCCGTTTTCCCTTAATTGTTTAAAGGCAATTGAAGCACTTTTATCCAGACCTGGTGCTTGTTTCGAAATTTGCTCTACTATAACCTGATCAATAGATTGCCCGTTTCCTGCTATTGATATAAATCCATCTGCATTATTTTTTGCGGCTAGCATACCTATCAAAGAACCTTGCCCATGACCCAAAATTATGATTTTGGTATAATTTTTATTTTTTTTAAAATAGCTTATAACTGATTTCGCATCTTCGATAAAATGATCAATAGAAATTTCATGTTCCATGATTCCTAATCCATCCATTTTAAATAATCTCTTATCGTAGCTGTAAGATGCTATTCCCTTTTTGGCTAGCTCATAAGATAATTTTTTGAAGGTATCGTTTTTAGACATTCGATCATTACCGTCTCTATTAATTGCTCCTGCATCCATAACAAAAATAAGAAGTGGTACTTCTTGATCTGAATACGGTGTGACTAAAGATCCTTCAGTGTACTTATTGACCTTAACTATGGCAGAATTAAATTCTTTCTCCTGACCAAAACAGAAGGTAGACATTACAATGAAAAATAAAGAAAGTTTAAACTTCATAATGGGGTAAATTATTTTACGATACTTACCTAACGGTAAAAAATACATCATGTTTTGATTTTCTAAAATTATAGTGGTTTTTGTAAATCCGGATTGCGTTATAAAAAAGCTTCTTTCAATTTTTCATCATCAAAAATATTTTTCTTTCAATTTTTAACCAATCACTAACATACCCTTTTTTATCTTTGCTGCAAAATAAATGGTACTGAAACAAACATTAATAATCTTAAACCTTATTTGAAAAAAGACAATGTTTGAAATTTTTTAATAAGTGAGCGAAGCGGTTACATTCGCTCTTAATTATTTAGTTCATTTAATTTCAATTAATTAAAATGTTTAAACGAATGAATATCCGAAATATAATAGTACTTGCAATTACATTCATGTCTACAACAGCTTATGCTTCAAGCTATGATTGGGGAAAAACGGGACATAGAGCTACCGGTGAGATTGCAGAGGCACACCTAACCAACAAAGCTAAGAGAAATATAGCAATATTACTTAACGGTCAAAGCTTAGCTATGGTCTCAACTTTTGCTGATGAAATTAAAAGCGACGAAAAATACAGCAGTTATAGCCCCTGGCATTATGTAAACTTTTCTTTTGAAAGGAAATATGGAGAACAGACTCCTAGTGAATATGGAGATCTGGTTCAAGGAATTAATAAATGTATAGAAGTTCTTAAAGATGAAAAATCATCTATAGAAGACAAACAGTTTTATCTTAGGATGTTGGTTCATTTTATTGGAGATCTTCACCAACCCTTGCATGTAGGAAGAGGAGAAGATAAAGGTGGTAATGATATACAGGTGCAGTGGTTTAGAGAAGGCTCTAACCTGCATCGGGTTTGGGATAGTGATATGATAGATTATTATGGGATGAGTTATACCGAGTTATCTTTAAACAGAGCACAATTATCAAAGATTCAAATCAAAGAAATCGAAAAAGGAAGTCTTTTGGATTGGGTGCACGAGTCTCAGGCTCTAGCAAAGAAAGTATATGACTCTGCCAACATTGGGGAGAAATTGCGATACAAGTATATGTATTATAACTTTCCGATCGTGCGCTCACAATTGCAAAAAGGAGGCATACGATTGGCCAAAGTTTTAAATGATATTTTTGGTTAAAAGATTAATTGAGAGCCAATTCTTTTCTATACTGCTTGGGCGACATTAAAAAATGCTTTTTAAATGTTTTGGTAAGATGACTTTCATCTGTATATCCTAGCTGATAGGCAATTTCGGCAATAGTAAATTCAGTGTGTTGCAACCGGTATTCTACCAGTTTCATTTTGTATTTGGTTACGTATTGGTGAATAGATTCACCGGTTTTTCTTTTAAAGTAGGTGCTAATAGAGCTTTGTGACATATTAAACTTATTGGCCAAAAAATTTATTTTAGTCAGGTCATTGTCGTACACATTTTGTCGTATATGACTTAGAATCTGATCTATTTTAGAATGACCTACTAAAATTTCACTTTGATTAGATTTATATTTTTCAGAGATATTACGCATTATAATACTCAGGATCGTACTTATGGCATTTGAAATAATTTCCTGATAGTATATTTTTTCGTTTTTAAATTCGTCAAGAACTACATTGTGAATATCCCAAATGATATTCCTATCCTCTTCATGAGAAATCACATCTCCTGGTATAATATTGGGATGGTGCAATAGTTGTTCGATTCGCTGTAACCAATATTTCCTATCGGGTAAGTTTACTTTACTAGAAAATAATAATTCTGTAAACTTAAAATAAGTGAATTTAGAATGCTTTTCAATTTCGAAGTGATGAGTGTCTTCAGGTGCGAGCAAAAAAATATCATTTTCACTATAAGGAAATCGAACACCATTGATGGTATGATGACCACTTCCTCTTTCGACAAAAATGATTTCAAAGTAATTATGATTATGTGGTTCTGCCTCCCATTCATCCACAGAATATTGATTTACCACAAAGGTTTCGTGCAAAGTATAGCGGTTCATAAGCAATTTTTAATACTTAAAGTTACAAAAATTAAATAAATAATTTAACAAATGTTTTACACAAGTGGCTTCTTGAAAAATTGTTTGATTGTTTTGATGTTTAAGTGGTTATGGTTTTTCCGTACAAGTTATATGTTGAATTATACAAGTAAGTAATTTTGATACTGGTTTAAATTTGCATTGCAAAAATTGGTTCAGATTCTTCACATGAAATTTAAAATATATTTATATCATATCATACGAGTATTCTTTGGAATATTCTTGGTATTAACCAGTATGTATCATGTAATTAAATATTCTGATTTTTTAGATAGACTAAATGTTTATTTTGATGCAGTATCAGTATTTGACACTAACATTATTGAAGCTCTGGCACCACTTGTTCCTTTCGAGAAATTTACGATAGGATTTTTTCTGGTGTTAGATATTTCTAGGCGAAATATTTTAAAAGTGGCCATCATATTATTTGGCTTTTTTACTTTGTTTTTGTTAGATGCTTCGCAATGGTATTGTGCAAGTATGCACTTTGTGTTTTTTATGATTTCGATGGTATTATTGCAAAAGGATAACCACAGTTATAAATCGACTAAATTCTCAAAGGATTCTTATCAGATCGTATAATTTAGATACTAAAGTAATGTTACCAATAAACAAAAAATTTCTGTAATTCACTTTTTTTCACCAGGAAACAAGGCTGTTAGAAATGGATTGTATAAAGTCACTACCTAACTTTTTGATTTGGAAGTAATTTGTTTGACAGCAATTTAAATTTGATATATTCTTTTTACTTCTTAGCACAACGACTTTTTAGACCTTTACTTTACCGAATCACTCTAAATGTAAGATTGATTCTTGGATTAACAACTCTTTTAGTTTTAGGAATTTGATGCAACCAACATTCTTGTGTTTTTCCTTGCATAATAAGAAGACTACCATGCCGCAACAAGATTTTCTGTTTTAGATCTTTATTGATTTTATGCTTAAAATGAAACCAGCGTTCTTCGCCAAAACTTACAGAGGCAATAACAGGATTAGTACCTAGTTCTTTTTCATTATCGGCATGCCAACCATTACTGTCTTGTCCATCTCGATATAAATTAAGCAAGCATGAAGTGAAATTTACATTACATTCCTCTTCAATTTTTTTCTTTATAAATAACAGATTTTTTGTAAAAGGATTGGGATACATAGTGATGTTTGAGTAACTGTAGGAATTATTATTATTTGCATACAAGGCTGTGAGACGGGGTTGGGAATATGTTTTTCCGAAAACGGTAATATTGTCCTGGCGCCATGCTATAGTTTTCTGTAAGATTTCAAAAAGTTCATCTGACTTAGCTCTACTAAAAAAACTAGGAAAATATATTACATTGGCATCGTCCATATCCAGAGTGATAGGCTTATTTTGTGAATCAAATAAATCTAAATTCATTTCAAAAAAATGTTGGTAAAGTTAAATATATTGATAAACCCAATAGATAATTCCAAATTGCAAAAGTAGTCTAAAGACAAGAATTGATTTTGGAAAATTAAGACTAGCCTTTTTGTTTATGAGCATATGTATGTGCACTGGAAAAAACAGAACTAGCATTATGACCATTCCCCAAAGTGAGATGGTTCGGGTAGCTACAAAGAGTACTCCTACACCAGCAACTATTTCGGTGATGCCACTCGTGTATACAAGAAATTTATGATAGGGAATATACAATGGCATTATACGCATAAATGCCTTTGGGCGAATTAAATGAAAAATGCCGGCTACAATAAAAACCAAGGATAAAATGTATAGGTGCCAACTCATTAAACTCCGGTAGTTTTTTGTTTACCAGCTTTGCTAAGTGCAAAATCTTTACTTCGAGTCATTTTTTTTATAAAACTAACTTTTCTAAAACGTAACGCAGTCCAATCTTCATCAATAGAAACTTGTCTTACTGGTTCTAAATTATAATCACCAAGAACACCCCAGCCATGATCTCTGGTAATTTCTGTAGTATATTTCTTAGAGCTTTTTTTAGGATAGGCAAACCACAAAATTGCATCTCCAACCAATTTTGGATATACGGTTTCAATACGATTTTCAATTTGTTTTTTTTCCATCACAAAAACAATGGCAAAATCAACCTCTGATACCTGAATCAAAGATTCTTTTACAATTACATCTTTAAGGCATTCCAATTCTTTACAAAACCCATCAGGCTCATTAAGTATTAGAACTTCATCTAAGGTAGGGGGAAGTTGTAATTTTTTGAAAAGCGGAGTCATGAGAATTATTTATTATGATTTTGCGCTTCTTAAAGATACAAAAAAATCGAGATAATAATAAGTTCCATTTAGCTAATATTATTCTGAAATTATAAATAAAGAATAAAGAACAAAAAGTAATATGCTATAAGTATTCTTTGTGAATAAGATTTTTTGGTGAAAAATTATTAACATCTTGGTCTAAAAAATAAAAATATAATAAACTGAATACAATAAGCCGGTCTTTTTTAGAGTTTGAAGAGTTCAACTTAAATATATTAATTATGAAAACATCTTTTAAAAGCACTGTGCTTAGTGCTTTGGCATTGGCGACATGTGTAATGTTCATGTCGTGCGAGAATGAACCGTCAGACACTTCATTAGAACAAATCAACGAACAATCCTATTTAGACGGTTTTACTCAAGAAATTGCTTTTCCTGAGACATCAGGAAGACTTGTCACTGTTAATCTCTATGGTCGATCTGTGGAGGTAGAAGAAATTGATGGTAAATACGTTTTTGAAGGCGATATGATTTTCACGAAAGAAGATTTAGCCTCAGTAACGAATAAGAGTACCGGGCGTACCACCAGACGTTGGCCTAATAATACGGTGTATTACGATATACAGAGTAGTTTACCAAATCAAAGGAGGGTAACAGATGCCATCGCTCACTGGGAGGCCAATACTGATCTTACATTTGTTAGAAGAACAAATCAGTCTGCTTATATTTATTTTAGGTCTGGTAGCGGATGTTCGTCTTCTGTTGGTAGAACGGGAGGACGACAAAACATTAATCTTGCTAATGGCTGTTCTACGGGAAATACTATTCATGAAATTGGTCATGCTGTGGGATTATGGCATGAGCAAAGCAGAAAAGACAGAGATCAGTATATTACCATCAATTTCCAAAATATACAATCCGGAAGGGAATTTAACTTTCAGACTTATGTACAGCAAGGATATGATGGTGATGAATATACTGGTTCATTAGACTTTGGTTCGATTATGTTATACGGTTCGTATGCTTTTTCTGCCAACGGACAACCAACAATCGTGCGAAAAAATGGTTCTACATATAACGCGCAAAGAAATGGATTATCGTCTGGCGATATTGCTGGTATAAGTATTATGTATCCCGGTAATGGCGGTGGAGACATTTGTGATGGTGTAGCGCCGTGGTCAAGTTCTCAAACATATCAAGCTGGTGATTTGGTAACTTATCAAGGAAACCTATGGCGCAAATTAGCAAGTGGATGGGAATTGGTTGGACCTTGCGGATCTTCCAGAAGTTCTGGAAAATCTACGGCAGATTTAAATGATATTGCCAAAAGTTAATCTCTTCAGAAATTAGTTTAAGAAATAGTAAAGAGGTCTAATAAACCTTCTATACTGTCATTTAGAGCGGAGTCGAGAAATTAAATGTCTTAATTTCACTACATTTCGACTCCGTTCAACGTGACTTAGCTTCTTTACATTAACCGTCTTAAAGGGTTATTTCCTTTGCATCATCAGGCGTTTCAAAAATTGTTCCTTCTTCTTCTAAAAAGGTAATATCGGTAATAGTTGCTTCTCCAAGCTTATCAGTTAACCCTTTCTCTTCAGTCCATCCGAAGAACTCCCAGCGAGTTGCAAAAGGAATTCCATCTACGATCTTAAAATCTTTATAGTAAATGGCGTGTGGATCAGCTTCAGCTTTTGAAGTATTTCCTTCATTTCCGTAGGTTACAATATAGGCAGCTGAATTTAAAGTATTTTCTTTTGGATCTGTATAAATGATATACCAATCATCGGGTGCATCACCGGTTCCTGCCTCAAAAGTAAGCTTGGCAGTTTGGTGATCAATGCCATCAAGTGGTTTGTTGCTTCCCATTTCCCATTGCGTTCCCGGGTCACTTAACTTATAGGGCATGCCAAAAAAATAAGTCCAGGTAAACATATCAAAACGAGCTCCTTTTTCGTTGGCATCTTTAGGACATAAAAATGCTTTTTCGCCCGTATAAATTAACTTAGAACCATCTTTTTTATCTATTCTAATTTTAGTAGAATTCGTTAGCATGGTGATTTTACTATCCAGACGTTGTTTTCCACCAAAACTCAAATTGATTCTAAAGCTAATTGCATTATGGTTTAAGAATTCTTCTTTTTTATGAGCTTTTTCAATACTTGCGATATAGTGATCAACTATTGACAAAGCACCGTCTCCTATACCGCCATTGGGCTCTACCGGCATCACTTCGTTATCATTTTCTATATCTGAAGAGTTTTCTTTTTTGGTTTGATTACAACCTATAAAAATTATTGTGAGTAAGAAAATCCAGCAATGTTTCATTGTACAAAGTTTAGTTCATGTTATTAGTGTTAAAATTAGTAAAACCTAACGCTGAAACATATTATTTATGAAAACTGTAACAAATCGGCGCAATTACTACCTGTACAAAATCAGACAGTATCACAATTTTACTTAACTAAAATAATTGATGAGAAGATTAGAATGTTTTGTTAATTCTTTTCAAAAGTGTAACAAAAGGGTATGTCTGGTTACTTACATTACAAGCACATTTAATCTTAACAAATCATAACTAATATTATGAAAACAAAATTTTTACCGGTATGGAGCACTTTAATTATGCTCCTTTTTATGTCATTTAATCAATCATACGGTCAGGAGGTTACCGGAACTTGGAAAGGAAAAGTTTCAGTTCAAGGCACCGAAATTCCTTTAGTTTTTCATATTGAAAAAACAGAAGGGGTATTGGCTGCGACTATGGATAGTCCTTCTCAGGGGGCTACAGGACTTCCTTTGGATACTGTAATTTTAGAAAACAATCATTTAACATTGGAGTTTAAGCAAGCTGGAATCAAATATACGGCCGCATTAGAAGAAAAAAAGCTTAATGGCACTTTTTATCAAGGAGAAATGGAATTACCATTACAAATGGAAAAATCTGAAAAAATAATACCTGGTAACCCCGAGTTGGTTACTTCTGAAGAAGAGTTAGTGAAATTATCAAATTTGGATAATGGTGACTATAAATATTCAGTAGAGGATTATTTTGCGAGGCCTAAAGCGAGAACGTTTCGATTTTCCCCCAACGGAAAGTTTATGTCATATCGAGAAAAAGATGAAAACAAAAAAAACCACATCTACGTAAAAGAAATTGCAACAGATAAGGTGACTCGTGTTATTGAAGAGAAAGAAGAACTGATCCGTGGTTACGGATGGGCGAATAACGACAGGTTAGTATATGTAATGGATAAAGGAGGAAATGAAGACTATCATTTATTTGCAGTTAATATAGACGGGACAGAGCGAAAAGAATTAACCCCTTTTGAGGGTGTGCAGGTCAACATCTTAGAAAGTTTAAAAGAAGATGAGGATCACATAATCATATCCATGAATAAAAATAATAAACAAATTTTCGAACCATATAAAATCAACATAGTGTCCGGAGAAATCAAACAATTATTTAAGAATGAAGATGTTCAAAATCCAATAGCAGGATATACTTTTGATAAGGATGGGAATTTGAGAGGATATGGTAAAATAAGAGATGGGGTCAGTATCGATTTTTATTATGCAAAAGAAGATGAAAATTATCAGATTATTAAGAAGCTTAACTGGAAAGATACATTTTCTATATTAAATTTTGATTATTCGACAGAAAACCCTCATGATGCCTATGTAGTATCTAATTTGGAGTCTGATAAGTCTCAGATTTACTTATATGATTTAAAGGCAGATAAAGTCATTAAAAAATTGTTTTCTAATGATAAATATGATGTCTCTAATCTTTCAATTTCTAGAAAAAGGGGATATGAATTGGACTATTGGTCGTATGAAGGCGAAAAAAATGTTATTGTACCTGTAAGCGATTATTATAAAAAGCTACATACAAAAATTGTAGCCAAATTTCCTGATCACCAATATTCAATTGCCGATAAAACAGATGAAGAAGATAAATATTTGATCTTTTTGCAAAGCGATAAATTATATGGAGTTTACTATTCTTACGATGTCAAGTCAGAAGAGTTTAAACTTTTATATAATCTAATGCCACAACTGAAGGAAAATGATATGGCAGAAATGCGTGCCATTACTTTTAAAAGCCGTGACGGTCTTACAATTCATGGATATATCACGTTGCCAAAAGAGGCACTGAGTGGAAAAAAAGTACCTTTGATTGTAAATCCGCACGGGGGGCCACAAGGAATTCGTGACTCATGGGGATTCAATCCAGAAGCTCAATTATTTGCTAGTAGAGGATATGCAACACTACAGGTTAATTTTAGAATATCAGGGGGATACGGAAGAGAGTTTCTTGAATCAGGATTTAAACAAATAGGAAGAAAAGCAATGGATGATGTAGAAGATGGATTGCAATACGTAATCGATCAGGGGTGGATAGATAAAGATAGAGTTGCTATTTATGGGGGAAGTCACGGTGGATATGCCGTTTTGAGAGGCTTAACTAAAACACCTGATCTATATGCTTGTGGAGTAGATTATGTCGGGGTCTCGAACATCTTTACCTTTATGAAAACAATTCCTCCTTATTGGAAACCATATCTTAAAATCATTAAAGAAATTTGGTATGATGAGGATATTGCAGAGGAGAAAGAAATAATGACAGAAGTGTCACCGGTTTATCAGATAGATAAGATCAAAAAACCATTATTTGTAGTGCAGGGCGCGAATGATCCAAGAGTAAATATCGACGAATCAGATCAGATCGTAAAGGCTTTACGTGAAAAAGGATTCGACGTGCCGTACATGGTACGATATGATGAAGGTCATGGTTTTGGTAAAGAAGAAAACTCAGTAGCTATGTACAAGGCAATGATGGGATTTTACGCTAAACATTTAGCAAAAAGGGAAGATAATAAACTTATCAAAGGATAAATTTTTATTTCAGGAGAGACACTATCCAATATTTTGTGTAAATGAATACTGACGGGTTTGACTTTTATTAAAGTTGAACCCTTTTTTTCAAATATAGTTAATAACTGATTAAATGTACTATCCACTACCTGATCTGATAGTTGACATTTATCTGGCACTATATAAACCACTTTTAAGCTTATTGTATTCGATAAGCTTTTCTTTTGCTAAAAGTATTGAATTTTTGAAAGTTTGCAAAGGTGTTTTACCATAGCAGTATTTTTCGATATGGGTTCTTTATCTATTATACCAATCTATCTACTGGTCCAGATCGGTTTGTAGCCCTTCTAGAGTATTCTAGACTTTTTTTCGAAAAGCTACCCAAAAGAACTCCTGTTGTAGGGTTTTATGAAATGGCTCACAAATGCGATTGGTTTGTGTGCTTTTTGCCTTGGCTCTGGTATGATCTATGTCTTCAATGATAAGATATAGTTGATATTCGTGGTGTTCTCGTTTACTGCAATATTCACTACCTCTATCCGTTAAAATACGCTATAAAGGAAGCTCATTTTACTGATAAAAAAATAATCTTGTCATTGAGTAGATCAGCAGCTGTAATAGCATTTTTGCAATCATAGAGTATTACAAAAGCCACCTTGAGATAAGTCTTGACTATAATAAGTTATTATTTTAAGAGACTACTGTTCAATACTATTTCCCTTATTTTTGTCTCAAAATGATAAACTATACTCGCATCCTCGTTGTACACATTTTCTAAAACGATAACATTTACATCCTTGTCCGGAACATAAAACTTGATGGATGCAAACCCTAATCCTCTTCCAGCGTGTCCTATTGTCGTTACCGGTGTGTTATCATCAATTCTAACTCCATAGCCATAACCAATTTTTTTGTTCCCGAAGGCATCGTGTTGTCCGGTTATGTTATAATTGGTCATTAGTTTATAGGTTTCTGGCTTCAATATCTTACCATTGTGAAGTTTTATATCCCAATTGTTCAAGTCTTTTACATTTGAAATAATCCCCCCGGCCGGGATGAAGGCTTTCCACCCTGCTTCGGTTCTATCAGGATTGTTAAATTCCACATAATTAACTTCATTATTTGAAACCCTATATCCGTTTATAAGTCCCTCATTAGGTTTTCCCATTTCATAGCAGTAGCTATTGTGCATTCCAAGTTGCTCAAATAAATTGTTGGCTATCTCAACATATTTTTTACCTGTTATGTTTTCAAGTATTTTTCCTAATAAACCATAAGCAGGGTTGCTGTACTTGTAATCTGTTCCAGGTTTAAAAATCAATGGTTGGTCTACAGCAATTATTCCAGACGACATATTTAATAAGTGATGGACGGTCACAGTATCTGCCCAATTTTGTTTGAGGCTTGGTAAGTATTTTCTAATGGGACTCTTTAAGTCTATTTTACCATTCTCGACTTCTTTTAGGATTAGTGCAGCAGTGATTTGTTTGCTGTTCGATTGAATTCTGAAATTGTCGTTTATAGTTATTGGCGTTTTATTTTTAAAATTAGAATTACCATGCACCTTTGTGTATTTGGTTTCACCATTTTGAGTTATAAGAATGACACCATTAAACGTTCTGGGGCTGGTTGTTCGTATAAGACTATCTATTTGTGCAGAAAAATTATCTTTCTTTGTGGTACTGTTATTGTTATCCTGACTTTTATCTTTGTTTTTGTTATTGCAACTTATGATGACTATCATAAGAAGAACCGATACATATTTGAATAAGACTTTCATAAGATTTATTTATATTTCCAAATTGGTATTTCTACAAAACTATCATTATAC
This sequence comes from uncultured Aquimarina sp., assembly GCA_947500845.1. Taxonomy (GTDB): domain Bacteria; phylum Bacteroidota; class Bacteroidia; order Flavobacteriales; family Flavobacteriaceae; genus Aquimarina; species Aquimarina celericrescens. The sequence goes on along the minus strand of CANMTP010000022.1, from coordinate 32,135 downwards.
CATTTTACTTTTAATGGTTCATTTGCATCGCTAATTGTTTCTACACTTACTATTTTTCCTGTGCCATAATTAAGTTCAGAAAATGGATTTTTGTTTACATTTATATAAACAAGTAAGCGACTTCCTTTACTTAATTTTTTACTAACTAAATGTGTGTTTGAAAAAGGAATTGTTTCAATCTCATTTGGTTTTAGTAATTCTCTTTTGGTTACATCTTTGGCATAACTTGCACGTACGATAATGTATGACAAATGAAAATAGTTGCCGTCTGGCATTACTTCATAAAGTGTAACTCCATAATCAAAATCCTTCTTGTTTATGCTCACTTTTAATTCCCCTATAAACGAACCATTGACTATAATCGGTTCTTTAAAAGGTTCACTGATAAAATTAAAGCCATTGCTCAAATCTATTTCCTCTCTGATTATAGGGTCTGGATAGTAATCATTATTCCAATTTTCTCTATCGGCAAAATCCACCGTTTGAGATAAAAATTTAGGATTTACAGGCTTTTTATCGCTTAAAGTGTAAACATCATTCTCCGTTTCAGTCGTTAAATACAACTTGAGATTTTCATTGCTCATCTCTTCAATTGATGGGGCACTTCGCCATTCATTTGCTCCCATTACTTGATAATTAATTTTGTCTTTTAACTCTTTGGGTTTTTTGCCTTTTTTGAAAATATAATCAAACCATTGATAGGCGATTTCATTTGTATTTATCAAAGCATCTTCATCAACTTTGTACCCGTTTATTACTTTTGCGCCATTTCGCTGTGCTCCAAAATGGCTGTATGGCCCGATAATTAAATAGTGTTCAGTATTTGGATTGTATTTATAATGCTCCCTTAGATAATGAAGTCCCGAATTTTGTGAATCGTTATAATACCCATCAATTGAGAGTACAGGTATGTCGATGTTAGTAAAGTCCTCTTTATAGGGAGCCATCTTTTGCCAATACTCATCAAATGAAGGATGGCTTATCCATCGCTGAAACCATTTGTTTGGAATACCATCTAAACTGTCCATTTTCTTATAGGCCACTCCTGTTTCCCACCAGTTGAACATCAGATTTCGAGAACGTTGTCTATCATTGCCAGCGATAGTATCCAAATATTTATTGTTCCCGACTAGAAATGCCCATTCGTAATTCGGATTAATAAAGATATTGTTCTCCATCGGCATACCCAATCCAGGCCTGTTTGCAACATAGGGGACAATAGTTTTGAGGGCAGGATGCGGATTTTTCAATGAAGCCCATTGCGTAAATCCATTATAACTGCCACCGAACATACCAATACGCCCATTACACCATTCTTGCTTGCTAATCCAGTCTATGACATCATACGTGTCATTGGCATCGTTTTCATAAGGCCAAATTTCATTGGGACTGAAACGTTTTCCCCTTGCGTAGGCAATAACTCCGACATAACCCCTATCTGCCGATTCCTTTATTGTGTTTAGGTCACGGCCTTTATCTCTCACGTAGATAGTACTTTGTAAAAGTACAGCTCGTGGTTCGTTGTTTTCTTTTTTTTGACAAACAATTGCAGAAATCTTTGCTCCGTCTCTCGTTTTAATTAAAACATCTTGAATATTGTAATCATCGTTCGGTTTTATGGATTTTGAAATCTCTTTTTCTTCTTTTGAAGTATTACAACTTAAAAGAAATATGATCAATAGATTCCGAAATATTCTTATTTTCATCTTCTACATTTATTATTAATTTTAATATTATAGCTTTAAATCATTGAACACTATTCCAAATATCCAAATACATTTTCCAGTCGCCATCTATTTTCTTCCAAACAATGACATACTTTCCTTTCCAAGACGATATACGCCCATCTTTGTGTTTGGTTTTACCTTCGTAGTAACCATAGTCATAGGCTGTATCTTCTATGACGGTAATTTCGGTTTGGGTGATTTTATGATATAATATGCTTATGCCTTCCGGTAAGGTCCAATATTTAAGGATGTCCTCACCTTTGAGTATCGATGTTTTATTGGGAAATATTTTGGCATCCTTAGTATAGGAATTAATAATTCCTTTATAATCTGAGGCCATAACATATGCTGAAAAGGCTTTAGTATTGTTTAAAATTACCTCAATGTCTTCTTTGTCGCCATGTAAGGTTTGCGCTTGCACCTGACTGAACATTGTAAGTGCTAAGACTATTTTAGTTATAAATTTCATTTCATTTTTTATTAGTGATTCGTATATCGTGTATCTCATCTGCCATATCTATCACATTTTCATACTTTTGATTCTTTAAGATGATGATATATAATTTATCTTCAGGGTAGTATCTAATAACAGCTTCATAGTTTCCGCTTTCACCGTGATGATGATGTACTTCTAATACATCGTCGTCCCATTCCAAAACTCCCAAAGGCGATTGTGAGCCTTCTCTTTCTGAGAGAAGTTTTATAGACGCTTTATATATCAATTTATAATTATGTAGATGATAGAGAAATTGGTAAAGATCTTTTGCCGTAAAACTCATTAAAAATTTTGGCTCGTGAATAATAAAAGGATCTAGCTTGTAGTTCTCATTAAATGATAAGGCAGGTAGTTTTTCATCTTTATAAGGTATCTGCTTAGCAAAATAGCTATCAGTCATTTTTGCTGGTTTGAAGATATATTCGTGAACATAGTCTTCGAAGGACTGCTCAGTAATTTTCTCAACAATTAGCGTTAATAGCAAAGGGTTATAGTTAGAGTACAGATAGTCCGAACCTGGTTCAAAGGCGAGCTCTCCCTTTTTTAAATCGTTCAACACTAATTCTTCTGTAACCGGGCTATCGTTCTTAAAATAATTTTCCCAAGGTACTTTTGGCAAACCACTAGTGTACATAAATAACTGCTTTATACTTATTGAAGATGCCCAAACAGGTAAATCCTCCAAATAATTACCAACTTTATCATCAAGTTTTAGACTTCCTTTTTCAAAAAGTTGCATAATCGCTATACCAGGGAATTCCTTATAGATTGAACCAATGTTGAAACGATGTGATGCTGTTAAGGGTTCTTTAGTTCCAGGATGGGCAATACCAAAAGATTTTTCATACAAGACAGTATCCTTATTTACGACTAGCACATTGCCATTGAGTTCTCCTTCTTGGGATATCTCACTTACATAGGCATCTATCGTTTTGTAGTTTTTACAGCCAGAAAGCGTCAAGATTAATGCTAGCATTAAAAGTTGAATTATTTTATGTTTCATTGTATCCTTAGGTTTTTTAATATTTTAGGGATAATGTTCATTGATGCATTATAAATAGCGCAAGAATTGTTTTTATTGGTTTAGTTTTTTAAGAATTTCAATTGCATTATTATTAACTGGGTTCAATTCCAAGGACTTTTTGTAATTTTCAATGGCCAAATCAATTTCATCATTCAGCATATATGCCTCGCCTAAACTGTCATAAACGTTTGCTGATTCTGGAAACAATTTTGTATTAAGTATGAAAACCGCTTTAGCCTTGTCAATTTCTTGTTGCTGTAAAAAAGTATAGCCCAGATTATTCATCTCTTCTTCACTCAAATAATATGCTTCGGAATCCTTATGAGTATCTAACCAACTGTTAGCATCGTTAAATCCTTTCTCCTCCATTACTTTAGAAAAAAAATCGATAAGAGATTTTTTAGGTAGCGTGTAGGTTTGGTTAGTTAATTTGTAAAATATTTCCTTTTCTAACTCGCCAATCCATCGGCCACCACTAGAGGTAAGGATAATAAGACCTAAATCGTGCTCTGGCGAAAAGAGATAAGTACTCCCAAAGCCATCCATATCACCACCGTGTCCGTATTGGGTGCCAGTGTCAAACTTACTCTTTCCCAATCCAAAACCATAATTTAGGCCTTGCTTGTCAGATTCGCTTGTTAGAATCAATGGGTTTTCAATAGAATTGTCAACATTATTTTGGTGCTGATAAGCCTTAATATGATGCGTCATTAATTTGGAAATATCAGTAATATTGGAATAAACACCACCAGCAGGGGTGAGTTTTCCCATTATATATCGCTGAGTTTCTTTGGAATTATCGTCTTTTCTATAGGGTGTTACTAAGTGCTGCAATTGTTCTGCCGTGGGTTCTGTGGTTGTGTTGGTCATGCTATATGGATGTGCAACATACTGCAGCAGCAAATCACAATAAGGCTTGTTAGAAACGCGCTCGCAGAGGTAGCCCAGTACCCCGTAACCAAAATTAGAATATCTAAATTCTGAACCGGGTTGAAACTCTAGACTAATAGTATTTAAATCATTGAGCATATTATTTTCTGTGTATGGAATTAGCATTGGGTCGCCATCAATCCTCTTATTGCTCGGTGCTCTCCCTGGAAGACCTGATTGATGGTGTAATAGATGAATGACTTTGATGGGCTTCAATTTTTCAATTGCCTTTTTATCCAATTTTTCTGGTAAGTAATTAGTAATTGAGTTGTTTAACTCTATCTTCTTTTCGGCAACCAAATTGTTAACGATAATGCCTGTCATTTTTTTTGTATCCGAACCTATTTGGTACAACGAAAGTGCATTAACTACATCATCCGAAGTTCGTGACATAGTACCATATCCATTGGCAAAAGCTAATTGCCCATCTTTTACAATGCCAAGTGAAATGGCTGGTGTATCATTAGCGAGCATAACACTATCAACCTTTTGATCTATCCAATGCATTAGGTCTTTATCCAAAAGTGAAACTGAAAGTGACTTGGATATATTAGTGTTTTTTTCGGCATCCTTTTGAGCGCAATTACTTAATGCAACTATTAAAAACAATATAAGGGCTGAATTCAATTTCATTAGTTCTGCTTTCTACAAAATATGTTACTCACGACTTTCCACTCTGCTTCAGTTTTTACTAAATACATTTACTTTAAGTGTTTTTTTATCTTATTTATCATCTTCTCGGCATTTGTATTTTTAGGATTCAATACCAAGGACTTTTTATAATTTAATAAAGCTAAATCATATTGTTTATTTGTATAATACCCTTCTCCTAAACTGTCATACAAGTTTGCATTATCAGGAAATTCAGAAACAGCTAACTTGAATATTGCTATACTTTGATTTATCTTTTTTGATGTTAGTAAATCATAACCAAGTCCATTTAATTCGTCAGGATTTTCAAAGCTGTAGCTATCTAAACTGCTTTTTTTTAAGTAATAATAATACTGAATGCCCAAATCAACATTTTCATGGCATTTATTACGGATTTGTCTATAGATAGATTTTTTGGGCAAACTAAAAGATTTTCCTTTCATTATATTATGCACGGATTCAATTATTTCAAAGCCTTTACTTTTATTGTTAGACATTAAAAGAATATTGAGGTCATCTTTGAATTCACTAATAAAAGCTGCTTCAAATTGAAAGAATTGACCTCCATGAGTGTGTGTTGTGAATAAATCATCAGATGAGCCAAGAATAGTCCTTTGATTTTCAAAATATTGGTTCTTTAGAAGCGATTTTAAGGATTCTCTAGAGATAAGTTTGTAGTTGTGCAAAGCGGTAATCCATTTATTCAAATCATCGATTGAGACCCATAACCAACCTTTACTTGGTAAAATTTCAGCAGCATTTTGCTTATGTACGTCAAAACATCTAACCCTATTTGGATAATCATAATCGAGATCAAACCCTACATCTGTCATTTGTAAAGGCATAATAATATGCTCCTTTGCAAACTTTTGAAATGTTTTTTTTGTAACATTTTCGATAATTTTTTTTTGAAGAAAAATACTATTGTTATTATAATTAAAATCTGTACCCGGTTCAAATAGTAAACTAGGTAGTATTTGTAAATCCTCTAAAATATCGGTATCATTTTTTACATTATCATAATCAATTTGAGGAATCCCACTAGTAAAGTTTAAAAGATGCTTGACGGCAACTTTTTTGGACCATGCTGGTAGTCCTAAATCAAATTGAGAAAGTTTGTCATCTAAGTTTAAATCACCTTTCTCAATTAACATCATAATAGAAACAGCAACAAATTCTTTTGCAATTGAACCTGGACTGAAAATAGATTTTTTTGTGAGTTCAGTTTGTCCTGAGCCGTCTGTGTATCCAAATGATTTTTGATACACAATAGAATCATTTCTTGTAACTAATACATTACCATTAAAAATACCTCTTTCAAAACTGATCTGCATAAGCGAATCAATAGTTTTATAGTATTTTAAAAAGGGTTGAGTTTCTTGTTTTTGTGCGTTGCTAAATCCTAATAAGGATAAAGACATGATGAGAATAATGTATTTGTTCATATTTATATAATTTTATACATAATTGATGAGATAATTTTGAAATTGTTACAGCTTTTCTATAATCTCGACTAAAATTTTTAATTTAAAAGGTTCAATGTTACGTCTAGTTATTCGGTCGTTTTTTGCATATAGTTGTTTTGAATTATGTAGCCGTATTTCAGTAGGAGTTAGGGATGAATAATGGGAAAAGAGGTTCAATCTCATTTCGCCTTGTTTTGCCTATAGAATATTTTACTGACGACTTTCCATTCGCCATCAATCTTAATAAGATTCATATAATCGATAAAGCTAAAGGTTTCGTAATCTATTTCAAGTTTTGCACTTGCGACATTACCGGTAACATTGATATAAGCAATACGTGTTTTTCGATTTTGTTTTGGTCCGGATTTTATAGCTTTCTTAAAGAATTCCAAAGCATTGACTTCTTTGTATTCACCATTACGTAGAAATTTCATAGTTGCTGTTTCGTAAAAGGCTTTTTTTAGCGTTTCAAAGTCATTATTTGTTCCACCATGCAGGTAATAGGAAACTGTTTCTTCAACTTGAGCATAATCTGATTCTTGAGCTAAAGTTGTAAAAAGACTTAAGCATAGTAATAATGTTGTGATTGATGTTTTCATTTTTTCGTTTCGGTGAATTGTTTAAGTAAATATTCTAAAGTCTCGTCTTTATTCGATAATACAGTAGCGAGAGTTCGTTTGATTGGTATATCTGGTACTATTCCATTTCGTTTATCAAAATTTTGAGCATTTACCCTTACCGCTACAATTTTTTGAGCCACTTGTAGAAATAATTTAGTGTTATGAAGCGTTACATTTTTTTGAGCCACATTACAACTATAGGTAGAGCCCATTTCTTCTCCAACAAAAGTGCCTAACTTATGTTGCTGGACCAAAGCTCCAAAATGTCCCGTTGAAGAAAATCCAAATCCATCTATCAATATATATGGTTTGCTTTTCAAATTATGACCAAGAGAAGGTTGAGGTTTTAAAAGCTCTGGGTAGTTTTTATCATTTTTATAATATGCAATCGGCTTGTTCGAGATAGCTCTCAATAAATATGAAGAACAGTAAGGGTCGCCACCTTGATTACCTCTCAAATCAATTATGATATAATTTAGATTTTTTCTCTGAATCTTTATAAGACAGTCGTCTATAAAAGACTTAAAGTAGACTACATTATTATAAAAAGAGAACGACTTTATAGTTATAATTGCTGTTTTTGAGTTCTCATCTATGTCGAAAATCAACTCAGGATTATCAGCAATTCCATTTGTTTCATTTTGTGCCGGCAGCAGTTTATTAAGCTCTATAGTTTTTTCATAAATTTTACCATTTAGTTCATAGGTAATTTGATATTCATTCTTTATTCCAAAAAGAGAGTGTAAATAATACGTAAAACCCTTAGAAGTCATTCGTTTTTTATAATTCATATCATATCCGTCAGCCGAGACACAGGAAATTATGAAGTTGGTAAGGTCGGTAATATTTATACCGTCTATCTTAATTATTTTAGCCCCTAAGTCTATTGGATTATTATAACTTAGATTCTTTGTGATAAAAACCTCATCACCAATAATTTCAACTTTATAGGGTAAATACACCAGATACTTCTTGGTATCTGCATTGTATTCCAAATTATATAAGTTGGTGTGCCCACATCCTATCTTCGTAACTATAGGTGCGCAAATTTTATTGAACTCTGTAATCATCATTCTATCTTGAATCTTCTCACGTTGCCGTTTTATGAGATTATTCCATTCTGATTTTGATATGAACTCATTAACAGCTGGATGCGTTTCCAATTCATTTACTAATTGGTTGAAATCGCTTTGTAACTGTAGTTTATCAAATGTTGTCTGATATTTATTTAGACTCACTTGTGCATTGCTACACCCAATGGTCACTATAAACTGCAGTAAAAGGATGATTATTTTTCTCATGAATAATTACTAAAATATTATTTCTTTATCCTTAATACTTTGAGAACCTGCTCTGCAACCAATGCAGAAGCTGATGGGTTTTGACCTTTTATGAGCCTTGGGTCTAGTTGGTAAAAACCGTCCCAGCTTTTCTCAGAAGCGATAAAATTCCCTCCATTTTTCTCAATCACTTCTTTAATAGAAAAAGGAAATGTTTTATAGTAGTCTGCCGTTTTGTTTTCAAATTTATTAGGAAAACCATTGACTCGTTCATCTTCATAAATATACTTGCCGTCACTCGTTTTTAAATGTTCAATACCTGCTGTATCGTGGCAAATGGCCGATACTAGGCTATTGTTATCGTCAATCTTTCTTGAAATATTTTGAATATCGCCATTCTCAGGTACACCGAACATTGCGGCACCACCACTATAATAAACTGCCACATACTCTGATGGATTAATATCTGCTGGTTCAAGAGTCTTTTTCAGTAAACCCATAAGATCTGAATCATTCAAATACTTTTTCTGAACCGTATCCGAAGTTTTTAGATATCCAATGGGTATGGTGCCACCTTCAGGGCTCACAAAATCTATATGGTAGCCTGCTTTTTCAAAAACATCAGAGGCCAACACAATTTCGGCAAAATGATTGGCAGTATTTTGTCCAGAATTACCATTGGTATGTTGATTGGAAACAACAAAGAGAATTTTATTCTTTTGTTTCTTTTTTGCTAATGAACCACATCCAACAAAAAGAGAATTAATTAAAATTGACAAGATGATTCTTGACATAGCGTAGATTATTTTTCTGTAAAGAAAACTATACCTATATCTATAATTGGTTTCTGATTATAAAATAGAAGTTCGGATTTATAAATCAAAACTATATCTAAGATAAATTTAATTTCTAATAAAACCTCCTGAGACTCAAGTCTCAGGAGGTTTTTTTTATGATCTTTCTTCATAATTTCTTAGTTCATCACCAGATAGTTTTCTAAATAACCTTAAATATTTTAAAATTCTACAGTTTTTTCTTTTAGAACTTTTCCATAATTATTTTCCTTAAGTAATTCGATCATGTCCCGATGATATTCGATATAGGTAACTATTTGTTCTGCATATTGATATTGTCCTCTGATTCACAAACTTCTGTAGTAGTTTAACTGTTCTTGATAATTGATGGTGATTAGCTTCCAAGTTGTAGTGCCTTTTTTGAAGAATAGTATAACTTTTTTGGATAGAATTAATAATGTATAATTTTTGAGGTCTTTGAAAGAAGCTTTTTTTTGATGGGATAAAGAGTTAATGTTTAGTTTATGAACTTTGTCTAGGGGTATAAAAACGTCTTGATTAAATGTAAAAATGAATCTTTATCAATGTTACATGATACTATAATTTTAGAATGATTTCCTCTGGCTTTTTGTTAATTTCTACTGTGTTAAAATAGATTTTCTATTGCCAAACTTCGGGATTATCCATATTTATGTATCCAGAAACTGAATTTTGACCATAAATATATACTTGAATAAGTCAAAATTGAAAGTGCAAAGTTTCTGATACTAGTCTTCATTACAAAGAATATTTATTACGAAAATTGAAGTCTTAAGGTTTAAGTCAGAAATTGTTATAAAAAAACCGCTAAGAATAATATTCTAGCGGTTTTATATAATTTGGATTATTTAACTACTACTTTATCATATCAAAACTACGTTTAATAAAAGCAGTTAATTCTTCTCCCTTCAATAGATTTTGAGAAAGCCTTGCCAAATCCAAAGATTGTTTGATCAAACGTTCCTTTTTCTTAGCAGTTTTCGTATTAGCAATTTGACCGATTAATTCATGATTGGTATTAACAATAAGATTATACATGTCTGGCATATTACCCATACCAAACATTCCACCGCCGCCACCAGTTTGTTGCATCTCTTTCATACGACGCATAAATTCTGGTTGTGTAATCATAAACGGTGAGGCATTGCTATCCATTGCCTCTAATTGAACTGTATATTTTTCTGCTGGAATTACTTTCTCTAGGTCGGCCTTCAAGCTTTCTTTTTCTTCATCTGATAATTTTGAGATCGTTTCCTCATCTTTTTTAATCAGATTATCCACATGATCGGCATCTACACGGGCAAAAGTAATTTTTTCTTTGCTAGTTTCTAATTTTTGGATTAAATGCGAAACGATAGGAGAGTCTAATAATAATACTTCGTATCCTTTATCCTTTGCTGCGGTTATATATGCGTGCTGCTCATCTTTATTTGAAGCATAAAGGATCACCAACTTATCATCTTTATCGGTTTGGTTGTCCTTGATTTTTTCCTGCAGCTCTTCAAAAGTCAAGAAAGTATTGTCGACTGTGGGGTAAAGCGCGAACTTATCAGCTTTTTCAAAGAATTTTTCTTCAGAAAGCATTCCATATTCGATTACAATCTTAATGTCATTCCATTTTTGCTCAAAATCTTCTCTATTGTTTTTGAACATCGAGTTCAATTTATCCGCAACTTTACGGGTAATGTAACTTGCTATTTTCTTTACATTACTATCTGCCTGAAGGTATGATCTCGACACATTTAATGGAATATCTGGCGAATCGATAACGCCACGCAACATAGTAAGGAATTCAGGTACAATTCCCTCGACGTTGTCAGTTACAAATACCTGATTTTGATATAATTGGATTCTATCTTTTTGTAAATTCATATCCTGACCTAACTTTGGGAAGTATAAGATCCCGGTAAGGTTAAATGGGTAGTCTACATTAAGATGAATATTAAACAACGGCTCCTCAAATTGCATGGGATATAACTCGCGGTAGAAACCTTTATAATCCTCGTCTTTTAAATCTGCTGGTTGTTTTGTCCAGGCAGGATTAGGATTATTAATTATATTATCTACTTCTTGAGTAGGAGCAGGATCATCTTCTTTTGCACCCTCTGGTTTTGGTAATGTTTCTGTTCTGGTTCCAAATTTTATAGGAACAGGCATAAACTTGTTATACTTTACCAGTAATTCTCTAATTCTACTTTCTTCAAGAAACTCTACATCATCCTCGCTTATATGAAGAATAATTTCTGTACCTCTTTCGGTTTTATCATGTGCTTCGAGACTGTATGTAGGCGAACCATCACAAGTCCAATGTGCAGCAGGCTCATCTTTATATGATTTGGTAATGATTTCTACTTTATCTGCGACCATAAAAGCAGAGTAAAAACCAAGACCAAAATGACCTATAATACCCGAGTCTTTTGCACTATCTTTATATTTTTCTAGAAATTCTTCTGCACCAGAGAAAGCAACTTCATTAATATATTTCTCTACTTCATCGGCAGTCATGCCGATTCCCTGATCTATGATATGAAGTTTTTTATTGTCTTTATCAATTTTAACTTCAATAAAAGGATTACCGTATTCAACCTTAGCTTCACCTATACTTGTTAAATGTTTTAGTTTTAAGGTCGCATCTGTCGAATTCGATATCAACTCACGTAAGAATATCTCATGATCAGAATACAAGAATTTTTTAATTAAAGGAAAAATATTCTCTACAGATACATTAATACTTCCTGTTGTCATTGTTATTGTGTTTTAATTTATGTTGTCTTTATTGTAGAAAAGGCTTTCAAAAAAAATACCATTACCAGCTATCTGACAAACTGGCATTGAAATATTTCTTTTTATGCCTTTATGTAAGTATTAATAGGCAATTACGTCTATAAATATAGTTCAAATATACTTTCAGTTTTTTTGAAACAACTTTAACAAATTTTTTTGTTTAACAATTTACATTAAAAGTTAAACAATTATTATCTTTACGGTAAATTTTACGAACATGGCTTCATCAAATAAAAAACAAACAACAGATCGTAAGGCTATTATATCAGGATTTATGACTTATGTGTTAGAACATGATGGCTATCCTAAGTCGGTATATAAGTTTTGTAAGGAGATTAAGATAAGCGAAGAAGATTTTTATAAATTTTTTGGAAGTTTAGAAAGCGTTCAAAAAAGTATTTGGAATACATTCTTTGAAACTACTATAAATGCCATACAAAAGAATAAAGAATACACAGACTTTAGTAGTAGAGAAAAAATGTTAACTCTATTTTACACGCTTTTCGAAATGATGACCTTAAATCGTAGTTATGTATTATTCGTGCTGAAACAAAATGATGTGCCCTTTAAAAATATGAGTCAATTAAAAGGATTACGCCTGCACATCAAAAATTTTGCCGCTGATCTTATTGAAGAAGATAATGACGAAAAGATGTTCAAGCTTACTAAAAATCCTGTTTCTGTCTTTTCTGAAGGGGCATGGTTGCAGTTCTTATTTTTACTAAACTTCTGGATAGGGGATGAGTCAGCTGGTTTTGAAAAAACGGATATAGCAATAGAAAAATCAGTGAATACAATTTTTGACCTGTTTGATAATACACCTTTAAATAATGTACTCGATTTTGGAAAATTTTTGTGGAAGGAAAAAGTAATGTGGAATTAGTGCAAGGATTAAGTTGCATAGTAGACCTTTAAGATAGATAGATTAGATGAAAACAATAGATAAAATACCAACGACCAAATTAGGAAGAACTACAGAGCTGGTAAAGACAGGTGTAAAGGTTGGGGGTAATTATCTGAAGTATTATAGTAAAAAAGCTGTTAATCCTAATATAACGAAAGACCAGTTAAATAAGGATAATGCGGCTGACATTTATGACGGATTAAAGAATCTGAAGGGAAGCGCATTAAAAGTAGCTCAAATGCTTTCTATGGAGAAAAATATTCTACCAAATGCTTATGTAGAAAAATTTTCCCTTTCACAATTTAGTGTACCTCCATTGTCGGCTCCATTGGTTAGAAAAACATTTAAAAAGTATCATGGAAAATATCCAGAAGATTTATATGATACGTTTGCAACTCAGTCTGTTAATGCGGCGAGTATCGGTCAGGTACACAAAGCTGTTAAAGATGGGAAAAAACTTGCTGTGAAAATTCAATATCCTGGAGTTGCAAACAGTATAAGTTCTGACTTGGCGATGGTGAAGCCCATCGCCATCAGAATGTTTAATCTAAAAGGAAAAGACTCTGAGAAATATTTTCAGGAACTTGAGGGAAAACTCCTCGAAGAGACAGATTATGTGCTCGAAGTACAACAAAGCAAAGAAATAACTGAAGCGTGTTCAAAGATTCCGAACTTAAAGTTTCCTAAATATTATGAGAATTTATCTAGTGAACGCATTATAACGATGGATTGGATGGATGGTGTGCACCTTAGTGAATATGCCAAACAAAACAATCATCAGGATAAAGCTAATAAAATTGGTCAGGCGCTATGGGATTTTTATATGTACCAGATGCATATATTAAAAGCAGTACATGCAGATCCACATCCTGGTAATTTTTTAGTAGATAAGGATGATAATCTTATAGCTATAGACTTTGGTTGTGTAAAAAAAGTGCCTTTAGAATTTTACACTCCTTATTTTGAATTAGCTGATAAGAAAAATATAGATGACCCTCGTTTTTTTGCCCAAAAGATGTTTCAATTGGAAATACTCCGAGAAGACGATACCCCCGAAGAAAAAAGATTCTTCTCGGAGTTGTTCCATGAAATGTTAAGCCTTTTCACAAAACCTTTTAATGAAACGGTTTTTGATTTTGCAAGCGAAGAATTTTGGGGTAGGATTACAGAATTAAGTGAAAAATATTCAAAGGATACCGAGCTGAGAAAAATGAATGGTAATAGAGGTAGTAAACACTTCTTATATATCAACAGAACATTTTTTGGCTTGTACAATTTGTTACACGATTTGAAAGCAACGGTTCGTGTAAACAATTTTGAAAAGTACCTTTAGTTAGTCACCCGACTGACTTGGTTTGTTTATTTATTGGTTAGGTTGTTAGAAAGGTGCGCTGTGGTTGGCGCACCTTTCGCTTTTAACAAGAAATTATTATATGTGTAAAAAACAAAAGAGATTATTGGTCTTACTAATTTCACTTTAGAGTTAATTTTTTGAGTACCTCTAATTTTCAATAATTTTATAGCGTAACAACAAGGCTCGTTTGAATGTAGTGTTATTATTAACTTAGGGAGAAGTAAATCTTTGAGGACTGTTAAAAATTCCAACACCATTAACTACTATGCGTGCATACAATATAATTACAGTTTCTTTTATCAAGATGTCAAGAATACATATATTGTGCGGCAGTTTTTAATTAAGCAAAAATTTCTCACAATACTCAATATTTGACAATATGTATACTTCAAAAATATCTGGATTAGGATCTTATGTTCCTGAAAATGTTGTAACAAACGATGATCTTTCCAAAATAATGGATACTAATGACGCTTGGATTCAAGAACGTACTGGTATTAAAGAAAGACGTCACATAAAAAAAGGAGATGGCAATAGCACTTCTGTTATGGGCGTAAAAGCTGCAAAAATCGCTTTAGAAAGAGCTGGCCTAACGACTGATGACATTGATCTTATTATTTTTGCAACACTAAGTCCAGATATGTATTTCCCTGGAGGAGGGGTACGAGTTCAACATATGATGAATATGAAAACAATTCCGGCATTGGATGTTCGTAATCAATGTAGCGGATTTATTTATGCTTTATCGGTGGCAGATCAGTTTATCAAAACAGGAATGTACAAAAATGTTTTAGTTATAGGTAGCGAAAACCATAGTGGAGGTTTAGATATGACCACCCGTGGTAGAGGGGTGTCCGTGATTTTTGGCGATGGTGCAGGAGCAGCAGTAGTTACTAGAAGTGAAGAAGAAGGTAGAGGTATTTTATCTACACATTTACACAGTGAAGGGGCACATGCCAAAGAATTATCCTTGGAAGGACCAAGCACAGAGCATTGGGTACCAGAGATTATTGAAGAAAATCCTCAGGAAAATATACCATATTATCCTTATATGAATGGACAGTTTGTCTTTAAAAATGCTGTAGTCCGATTTTCTGAAGTTATAAATGAAGGTTTGCAAGCGAATCATCTTACCGCAAGAGATATCGATATGTTGATACCGCATCAGGCAAATCTTAGAATTTCTCAGTTTGTACAAAAACAGTTTAAGCTGTCAGATGATCAGGTTTATAATAATATACAAAAATACGGCAATACAACAGCAGCATCGATCCCTATTGCTCTTACCGAAGCCTGGGAAAAAGGAAAGATAAAAGAAGGAGATTTAGTCGTTCTTGCAGCTTTTGGTAGTGGCTTTACCTGGGGTAGTGCTATAATAAGATGGTAGATTTGTTTTAGAAAAACAATAAAAAACGAAAAATGCGAAGTTTTAAAACTTCGCATTTTTTTGTGTAATAACTCGGTTATTATTTTTTAAAGGCTAATTCAAATAAATCATAACCACAACTTATATTATATTAAACGCTATAAATTGCAATGTGTTACAGAAATTGTTACTTTTTTACAATTATTTAACTTTAAGGGTTTAGCGCTTAATTAATGGTAAATTTAACTAAATCATTAAATTTTATTCATTATATTAACATTATTTTTATTAAAAATATAGTTAAAGTATGCCTCCGCCTGATTTTTCATTATTATCTCGGCGTTTTCTTGATGCTTTTCTATTTTTTCCACTTCCAAAGCGGTAAGAGAGTCCTAAATATACTGTCTGTGTTTCGCCCTGAAATCTTCCATTTTGTGGGAAAGGGCTGTCACTATCAAAGCGAAATCGCTGAGTGTTAAAAATATCATTGAAGTTTATACTTGCAGTTCCTTTACCTTCTAAGAAATTATATCTTGCTCCAGTATTGATAAAATAAAATGGCTTCGTATTAAATTGCACTCCTTTTTGATCACCTCGATAAAATCCAAACACCTGAAAAGTTAGATTTTTTGTAGCTTTAAGACTATTATTCATTCTAAAACTATAAATAACTGCATCCACTTCTTTGGAAATACCTTCTATAATTCCTTTTTGTGTTTGTCCGTAAAGATCAAAACTGGTATTGAAACTCCACCATTTGGTAACTTTATAATTACTCGAAACTTCTACTCCGTATGCTGTATTATTATCAAAATTATCAAAGGTTAGTATTTGACCTTCTTCGACGTCTGGATTTTCAATTAAGGTTTGGTTAATCTCATCATTAATAAGTCTGTAAAACACACCACCTGTAACAGACCCTCCTTTTAATCGTCGTGTATAGTTTACTTCAATAGAGTTCGTAAATTGAGGATCCAGTGATGGATTACCTATAGAAATAATTCTAGGTGTACTCCATTCCCTTATAGGATTCACTTGGTTTAATCCTGGTCTATCAACTCTTCTGCTGTAACTTAATTGATAAGTATTTTTTTCTCCTGGATTATAAGTTAGAAAAGCCGAGGGATATATGGTGAAGATATCATCTTCAAATATTTTTTCTCCGTCAAATATAGCCTCTACTTGGTAACTTTCTAATCTTGCTCCAATTTGATATGACCACTTCTCATAATTTTTTCCATAGGTAGCATACCATGCATGAATATCCCGGTCATAACTGTAAATCGAATTGGGAAATAAGGTAGATTCGTAATCATTATTCGTTCTTCTTATTCGAGCCTCATATCCTAATTCTAATTTGACTTTTTCCGATAAGGGATTTACATAATCAAGATTGATTGTTGTGTTTTTTCTTTCATTATCAATAAGGTCATTATAATCAGTAAATGAGCCGTCTCCTCCAATAAAATTGAAATCATCATCATTATTGCTATTAAAAACATTATAATCAATTTCTAATTCAATATTGTGGCCTTCTTTTTTAAAATCATGTTTGTAATCAAAATTGTATGTAGAGCCTAAGTTATCACTATCACTAACTAAGTCTTGGGTAAGGTCGTTTTGATCATTATTTAGAAAATTTATATCAGTAGTTCCACTGGTTAGGCCATCAAATAGATTTTGATTAGTATATACCGAAATAGTATTGCGATCATTAATAAAATAATCTACTCCTACTTTAAACAAATGAGATTTATTATTATCTAAAAATATAAAATCTGTGATGTAATTCTGATCTTCTCTTAAAACAAACCCCGCTTGTCTATTTTTAGTAATATTGGCTCCGTAATTACCGTAAAAATTCATTTTTCCAGTTCTGTAATTTAGGTCTATAGAATTATTGAAACGTGCATTTTCATCAAAGTTAACACCTATATTTATGTTTCCATTAAATCCGATATTGCTATTTTTATGTAGTACAATATTAATGATTCCACTCATTCCTTCCGGAATATGTTTAGCAGAAGGATTAGTGATTAATTCAATTTTTTTAATTGATGTGGCAGGGATTTGTCTTAACAATTGGGTAGCACTTATATTAGTGGGTCTACCATCAACTAAAATACGAACATTTGCATTTCCCCTTAGCGCTATATTACCATCTTGATCCACATTGACTGATGGAATATTGTTCATGATTTCTACAGCAGTACCACCGGTGGTGGTAAGATCTTTTCCAACATTAATTACCTTGCGATCTATTTTTTGCTCTATCGTGGTTCTTTCAGCAACAATAGTTACATCATCCAAAGATTCAGCAGCTTCCTCTAAGGCTACTGTCCCCACATCTAAATCCTTATTTTTTCTTGATATTTCTATGGATTGGGAATACGTGGTGTATCCTATAAATTGTACTTTCAATGTATAGTTTCCGTTGGGGATATCAGTAATTGAAAAGTCCCCATTTTCAGTAGTGATTCCCCCACTAACAATTTTGTTGGCTCCATCATTAATAACAATTGTAGCGTAAGGTATAGGTTGGTTGAGAGTTTTGTCCATAACTTTACCTTTTACGCTTCCCAAGACGGTCTTGTTATTGGGTTGGGCGATTAAAAAAAGACACCATAATGAGAAAAAAAACAGGGCAATTGTTTTTTGAATACTTGTTTTCATCTGAACGTTTATTTGATTGAAGTTGTTATACACTGTACTTTGTATTGCATAATACATGCACAGCATTATTTTTAATAATCACGGTGATTAATCGTGTATATGGATAAGACGATCGTTATTAAATTCTGTTACAGAAAAAACTACTTTTAACAAATTACTTAAAATAAAAACCGCCCTTGGATAAAGGGCGGTTTTCTATAATAACCAAATCATAACACTAACCATCAACTATGAATAAAATTTGATTATTATCAAGTAACTAACTAACTAAATTTATGAAAAATCATATCTTTATAAGTAAGACGTAGCACTTCGAATTGTGTTACAGACTTCCTTTGTTTTTAACATTTTGACTTGGTTTTTTAACTTTTGAACCCTTATTTTAGAGGTTTAGAAAAGATAATTCTCAAGATAATTATGAATAGAAAAACATTAGTAGTTGGAGCATCATTAAAAACTAATCGATATTCTAATTTTGCGATTCGCAAGTTGATAGATCATGATCACGATGTCATTGCAATCGGACAAAAATCGGGAGAGGTAGCTGGTGTAAAAGTCATTACTGAACTACAGTATTTTGATGACATTCATACAGTTACTTTATATCTTAATCCTCTGCGACAAACTACGTATTATGAATACATTGTTAACCTTAGTCCTCAAAGAGTGATTTTTAATCCTGGCACAGAAAACCGTGAGTTTTATCAATTATTAAGTAAGGCAAAAATTGAAGTTGAAGTGGCTTGCACTTTGGTTTTACTTTCTACGAATCAATATTAGTCCAAGAAATGTGAGTAATCCATTTAAAGGCAGTAGTTCATATCCTATTTGATACCCTCCTAAGAATTCAACTGGAATCTTGGAAACTGCTATTATAATTAATACAGAGGATAGCGCTACTACCCAAGTATATTTATCATATATTTTGTATTTGGTGAAAATCCCAAAGGCAAATAAGCCTAACAAAGGGCCATACGTATAGGTAGCAACAGTTAATAAATTGCTTATCACATTTTCAGTAAGAACGTGCTTAAAAATTATGATTACAAATATCAATAAGATGCTCATCCCTATATGTGTATTTTTTCGAATTTTGATTTGATTTTCTTTAGGTCTTTTTTCAATACCTAAGAAATCAATACAAAATGAAGTGGTAAGGGAAGTCAAAGCACTATCTGCACTACTATATGCCGCAGCAATTAATCCAAGAATGAATGATATAGCAAGTACGACTCCTAACCCTCCTTTTATAGCTATTTCTGGGAACAATAAATCTGTTTTTGTTTCGCCATCCATCAACGGGATATTTATATTGAATTTGTTTGCATAAATAAATAATAAGGCCCCTAGTAAAAGGAAAATAAAGTTGACTACTACCAGAACGAGACTAAAAGAAACCATATTCTTCTGAGCTTCTTTTAAATTGCGGCAGGTTAGATTCTTTTGCATCATATCCTGGTCCAGACCGGTCATACAAATAGCTATGAACATCCCTCCAATAAATGATTTAAAAAAATGATTTTTAGCTAAGAAATTATCAAAGAAAAAATTCTTATTATATGCTTTTAATTCATCAGAAGAAATAAATTCTGTAAGTGTCCATCCAATATTATCATTTATGTAGTAAATAGCTATTCCAACTGCTAATAGCATGAATAACGTTTGTAGAGTATCTGTCCATACAATGGTTTTTATACCTCCTCGAAATGTATATATCCAAATAAGAATAATAGAGAGTATTACCGTGATTTCAAAAGGTACATTCCATTCATCAAATATATAATGTTGTAAAACAATAGCAACCAAATAAAGTCTAAAGGATGCTCCTAAAACTCTGGAGATAAAGAAGAAAAAAGCGCCTGTTTTATAACTCACAGTACCAAATCTTTGTTCGAGATATTGATAGATCGAAGTAACATCAAATTTATAATAGATCGGCATTAAGATATATGCGATAACAAAATTACCTACCAGGTACCCTAGGACTACTTGCATATAACTAAATTGTGATGCTTCTACCCAACCTGGTACCGAGATAAATGTGACTCCGCTTAAAGAAGCGCCAATCATACCAAATGCTACAACATACCAGGGAGATTGTCTGTTAGCTTTAAAAAAGGTTTCATTTCCTGCATTTTTACCTGTGAAGTAGGAGATAAGAAGAAGAATTCCAAAATACGCTGCTATTAAAAGCAGAATATGAAGAGGTTGCATATATTCTGGTTAAAATGAATCACCAAAATACAAATTAACTTGCAACCCTAAAATATAAAAGTAGAACTATTTATTTCTGATATCGCTTTCGATCATCCCATCTCGTAGACGAATAACACGGTGGGCATGGGCAGCAACTTCTTCTTCATGCGTAACAACAATTACAGTGTTGCCAGCTTTATGAATTTCATCAAACAGATTCATGATTTCTATAGAGGTTTTAGAATCTAGGTTTCCGGTAGGCTCATCTGCCAGTATGATAGAAGGTTTATTCACCAATGCACGCCCAACAGCAACACGTTGTCTTTGCCCTCCAGAAAGTTGATTAGGTTTATGATCCATACGATCTGCAAGTCCAACATCGGTTAACACTTCTTCTGCACGGGCAGTTCTGTCTTTTTTTGAAGTCCCGGCATAGACCATTGGCAATGCAACGTTATCTAGGGCAGTAGTTCTTGGTAATAAGTTAAACGTCTGAAAAACAAAACCAATTTCTTTATTCCTAATATCTGCCAATTCGTTATCGGTCATTTCACTTACATCGTTTCCATTTAAAATGTATGTACCGGAAGTGGGAGTATCAAGACAGCCCAAAAGATTCATCAGTGTAGATTTACCAGATCCAGAAGGTCCCATAATAGCAACATATTCACCTCTAGGGATATCGAGATCGATTCCTTTAAGCACGTATACAGTTTCCTGACCTAATTGAAAGTTTCTAACGATCCCTCGGATCTCAATAACGTTTTCCATATGTAACCTTTGCGAAGTGTTAAGATACAATTTTAGATTATATGACGCTTAAGATAAAAACTTGTTACAATCTAATTGTAAAATGTTCTTTGGCTTGCTCGTTTCTTATAAATACAAAACCTAAATAAAAAGTGTCGATAGTTACCGTCACTTTTGGGTGTTTTTTTATTTTTTCCCAGTTCAGCATATCAGTTTCTGAATTATATATCGAATCTACAAGGATTATACTATCATTATGAATCATTTTACATAATGGCTTAGTATCGAGGTATTGGTGTAACAGACTTGTAGTAAGATAAACAAAGTCATACACTTTATCAGGTTGTTTTGAATGATCAATCGAAACCAAATTATCCACAGACAGGATTTGTGATATGAGGTCTTTTGGTTCCTTCAAAACGAGTATATTTTTACACTCAAAATAAACCGGAATACGATTTAAAAGCTTACCAATCTTAAATTTTGTTTGAGTCTTTGTGCACAAATATTTTATAATAGAATCGGATTTTCGTTTCTCTTTATCGTAAAAGCATTGGGTCACCAAATTATAAACAAATGGCGAGTGTACACCATGTTGATTGGTAGATTTAAAAAGAAAGTTTAAATATTGGCGAGCCTTAAAAAACATAGATTTTGATCAAATATGTAAACTACTCTTCCATTAATTCAGATAGTTCTAGCCAGCGCATTTCATTTTCTTCAATTTGTTGAATAATCTTTTGAAGCTTTTTTGATTCTTCGTTTATTTTGTCGGCATCAAGATTACCTTCTTCAAACAAACCTTCTATCTCTTTTTTTTGAAGTTCTAGTTTCTTTAAATCTCTTTCGATTCGGCTGAATTCTTTTTGTTCGTTATAAGACAACCCGATTTTATTATCTTTTTTCCAGGTTTTCTTTGTTGTTATTTCGGTATCCTCTGATTTAGGAATTTCAGGAGTTTTGCTGCTTTCATAGACTCTGTAATCGCTATAATTACCGGGGAAATCCTGAATAATTCCTTCACCTCTAAATACAAATAAATGATCCACAATTTT
Organism: uncultured Aquimarina sp.; assembly: GCA_947500845.1. GTDB lineage: Bacteria > Bacteroidota > Bacteroidia > Flavobacteriales > Flavobacteriaceae > Aquimarina > Aquimarina celericrescens. The sequence goes on along the minus strand of CANMTP010000022.1, from coordinate 10,026 downwards.
GTCCATAAAATAACGGTCATGAGATACTACTAATAAACAGCCGGGAAAATCTAATAAGAAATTTTCCAGAACATTCAGAGTTACTATATCGAGGTCATTTGTAGGTTCATCTAGAATTAAAAAGTTTGGGTTCTGTATAAGTACTGTACATAAATAAAGTCTTTTTCGCTCCCCGCCACTAAGTTTTTCTACAAAATCGTATTGCTTTTTGCGATCAAACAAGAAGCGTTCTAGTAATTGCTGAGCAGAAATTTGCCTTCCTTTTTTTAACGGAATATAATCGCCAAATTCACGGATTACATCAATCACTTTTTGTCCTTCTTTAATAGAGATGCCACTTTGCGTGTAATATCCAAATTTTATGGTTTCGCCGATCACAATTTTACCATGATCTGGAGAGATATTACCGGTTATCATATTTAAAAAAGTAGACTTTCCGGTTCCATTTTTTCCAATGATTCCTATGCGTTCCCCCTTTTTAAAGACATATTCAAACTTGTCTAAAAGTATAAGATCTCCAAAACTTTTGGATATTTTATGAAGCTCAAGAATTTTACTTCCCATACGTTCCATATTAATCTCAAGCTGTACCTGGTGATCATTACGACGTTTATGAGCACGTTCTTTAATTTCAAAGAAGTCATCAATTCTTGATTTAGATTTGGTAGTTCGTGCCTTGGGCTGGCGTCGCATCCAATCTAGTTCCTTTTTATAAAGTTGTTTTGCTTTACCCGTTGCAGTTTGTTCGTTGGATATCCTTGCTTCCTTATTATCAAGATAATAAGCGTAATTACCTTTATAGCTGTACAATTTTCCATCTTCTAGTTCTACAATTTCGTTACATACATTTTCAAGAAAATAACGATCATGAGTAACCATGAATAAAGTAAAATTCTCTTTTGCAAAATATTCTTCGAGCCACTCTATCATTTCCAGATCAAGATGATTTGTAGGTTCATCCAGATATAATAAATCAGGTTTACTTAATAAAATGTTGGCTAGTGCAAGTCGTTTCTTTTGACCACCTGATAAATCACTTACTTTTTTGCTTAGATCTTCTAATTTAAGTTTAAAAAGTATTTGTTTGTACTGTGTTTCAAAATCCCAACCATTTATGGCGTCCATTTGTTCAAATGCATGTTGATATGCTTCCGAATCATCTGGGTTTTGTAGCGCTTTCTCATAATTATTAATGACCTGAAGGGTCTCATTGTCTGAAGCAAAAATGGTTTGCTCAATCGTAAGGGTTGGATCAAGATTAGGTTCTTGAGGCAGAAAAGCAACTTTTAGATTTTTACGGTATACTACTTGGCCCTCATCAGGTTCTTCATCACCGGCAATGATATCCAATAATGATGTTTTTCCGGTTCCATTTTTGGCTACAAAACCGATTTTTTGTCCTTCATTGATCCCAAAGGATATATTTTTGAAAAGAACTCGTTCTCCAAAAGCCTTTGCAACATTTTCTATAGATACGTAATTCACAGTCTCTTTTTATAAAGTTGCAAAGGTACAAGGTTTCTTCGCGACAAGGAAACAAAGTTTTTGAGTTTACATTTTTTGCTTACGCCGAGTCACCGAAAATAAGAAAATGAAGACAGCAAGAAAAATAGCAATTCTGGCAATATAATCTCCCATTCTTACATAGAAAGTAATTTTGTTATTTGTCTTTAGAGTTCCTTTTAGAGTTCCTTGTTTTTCGTATCCTAATTGGTCAATAATGTTCCCTGTTTGATCTATAATTGCTGATATTCCTGTATTTGCACTACGGGCAATACTTCTTCTGGTTTCTATGGCCCTAAGTTTTGCATAATGCAAATGTTGTTTGTGTCCTTGAGTGTTATCCCACCAGGCATCATTTGTAATTATAGCGAGAAAATCTGCCTTATTCCTCACATATCCGGTAGCAAACTCACCATATACGCTTTCATAACAAATCATGGTTCCTACGCCAATACTGTCTTTGGTGAAAAAGACTTCCCGATCTTCTTGAGTCGTTTTTTTGGCAACTGTACCTCCTAGATCAATCATGACATCTCCCAAAATCGGTTTCAGAACACTTTGGTAAGGGAAATTCTCTATGCCAACTACTAACTTACTCTTATGATATAAATCGTAACTATTGTCGGGGCGAACAAAAAAAGCAGAATTGTAATCGTCATAAAATATATTTTCTTTATAAACATTTGTCTGCGGATGAACCCTTGAAGAATCATTAAAAACGTCGATTAGAGAAATGCCAGAAAGAAAGTGTGCATTTGAATAGCGTTGCAAAAGGTTTTGAGCTGTTCTTTTGGCAATAGAGTTGGGAAAATTATTTAATCTATTATTATCTGCAAAAACAGTTTCTGGTGCGATAATGAAATCGGTACTTTCAGTAATCCTATTGGTGGTTAGTTTGGTAAGCAAGATTCCAATACGATCATCTGAAGTATTGTATTTTTCATGGTAAGGATTGATGTTAGGTTGTAAAATCAATACTTCAATATCTTTACCATCTTCTTCATATGTTTTTAATAGTATAATTGAAATTATAATAGGGATGAGGATAATAAGTCCACTATGCAAGGCGGCTTTATAAAGAATAGCTTTGCCTCTATGTTCTAAGAAAAGTAAAATGCTTTTAAAAATAGCGATATTGACAATCCATACCCAAAGTGTGCCACCAAAAGTACCTGTATATTCATACCATTGGATCCAAGAGGTAAAACTTGCAAATCCGTTACCCAGATTAAGCCATGGCCATGATACTTGCCATTGTAAATGAAAATATTCAAAACTTATCCAGAAACAAATCAAAAATAAAGCACTAATTGAAAATTTGATTCTTTTGGCAACGATGTGATATATTAGAAATACAACAGTCATTAATAGACTATTTACAAGTATTGCTACCGTCATCCCAATAGCTGTAGAGTGAAATATCCACCAAGTTGTGATCAAATTCCAAATAAAAAATGTTAAATAGGCAAGTCCGAAAACCTGAGTTTTGCTGTATTTATTTTCGCGAATATTATATTCTGCAATTAAAAGAGGAATAAAACCAAAAAATAAAAATAGAGGAAAACCATAGGTAGGCCAACTAACTGCAAGTAAGAGTCCCGATAAAAGGGACAATAATATGTTTCTCATAAAAAAGCTTCCTTATTAATAACGAAATTAAACTTATTTAGTTACAATTAATAAAATTGAATACTTCTTTTTTGTTAAGTTTGATCCTAATAGTTTACTATTTTTACATAAAACCAAAATTCTATGTGGATTAAAAAACAAATACCAAATATAATAACCCTTCTTAATCTTTTTTGCGGTTGTATTGCGGTTATTTTTGCAGTTCAGGGACATTTGGATTTAACAGCATTGTTTGTTATGTTGGGCATAGGATTCGATTTTTTTGATGGACTAGCGGCAAGATTATTGAATGCGCAAAGTGAGTTAGGATTACAATTAGACTCTTTGGCTGATATGGTTACGAGCGGAGTGGCGCCAGGGATTGTGATGTATCAGTTATTATCTCAGGTATTTGGAAAACCTTTTTATGTAGTACCCGAATCATGGAACGCAGAACAAGTTATGGCTAGTCTGGATTGGTCCTATCTATCATTGTTAGGTTTGCTTATAACATTGTCCTCGGCTTATCGATTAGCTAATTTTAATATCGATACTCGTCAGACCACATCTTTTATAGGGTTACCTACACCTGCAAATGCATTATTGGTTATCAGTCTGCCACTCATTCTTAAATTTCAGCAAGAAGCATGGGCGATAGAGGTTATTCTTAATGAATGGTTCTTGATTGGATTGACTTTGTTGAGTTGTTATCTCTTGAATGCAGAGATAACACTTTTTGCCTTAAAGTTTAAAACCTGGGACTTTGCCTCAAATAAAGTTAGATACGTTTTTTTAATGCTTACAGCAGTATTGATCATTCTTCTTAAGTTTATTGCAATACCACTAATTATTCTTTTATACATTTTAGTATCAGTATTTTTTGGAGGAAAATCAACTGGTAGAGAAATAAATTAATTGAAATCCAATTTCTTTTTTCGCAACTCGAAGTTTTGACCCAGATATACTTTTCGAACCATTTCATCTTCTGCTAATTCTTCGGGTATACCTGCTTTCAGGATACTCCCTTCAAACATCAAATAGGTCCTGTCTGTAATAGCCAGAGTTTCTTGTACGTTATGGTCGGTGATTAGAATTCCAATATTTTTGTTTTTTAATTGTGCTACAATACGTTGAATATCTTCAACGGCCACAGGATCTACTCCTGCAAAAGGTTCATCCAGTAAAATAAAATTAGGATCGGTAGCTAATGCTCTTGCAATTTCGGTACGACGACGCTCTCCACCACTCAAAAGGTCTCCACGATTTTTACGTATATGTCCTAAACCAAATTCTTCAATTAAGGCTTCCATTTTATCATGTTGTTCCTTTTTAGAAAGCTTGGTGAGTTGCAAAACACTAAGAATATTATCCTCTATACTCAATTTTCTAAATACCGAGGCTTCCTGAGCCAGGTAACCAATTCCATTTTGTGCTCTTTTGTACATCGGATATTTAGTAATGTCAATATTTTCAAGAGAAATTTTGCCACTATTTGGTTTTACCAATCCCACAATCATATAAAAAGAAGTTGTTTTACCGGCTCCATTAGGACCTAAAAGACCAACAATTTCTCCTTGATTAACTTCAAGCGAGATTCCTTTAACCACTTTGCGACCTTTGTATGACTTAACTAAATTATCTGCCTTTAACTTCATAATAGAATAACTTCTTTAAATTTGTAGTGTTGCTAAAATGAGCGTGTAAATTTACACTATTCTTTGTAACAATTTTGATTTCAAGAATTCTTTGCTTCTAATGCATCCCAGAATTCATAAGCACGACGCAAATGTGGGATAACAATGGTCCCACCTACTAATGTTGCTATACTCAACGCTTCGACTACCTCTTCTTTTGTTAGCCCTTCTTTATGGCAGGTTTCAAGATGATAACGAACACAATCATCACATCGTAATACAGCCGAGGCTACCAACCCTAGAAGTTCTTTGGTTTTTACATTTAAAGCACCTTCCATGTAGGCATTGGTGTCGAGATTAAAAATTCGTTTTATGATCTTATTGTTATCCTCTAGAATTCTTGAGTTCATCTTTTCTCTATAAGCATTGAACTCGTCTACTTTATTACTCATCTGGATTGTTTTTGTAGTTTTTTGTTTTCTTTTTTAATTACTATTTTAGAAATGAAAATACTTACTTCGTACAATACTAAAATAGGAATCGCTACAATTATCTGGCTGACAATGTCTGGAGGAGTAATAATTGCGGAAAGAATCAATACTATTACCAGTGCAAATTTGCGATATTTCTTTAAGACCTCTGGAGTAACTAGTCCGACTTTGGTAAGAAAAAACATGATTACAGGGAGTTCAAAAATTAAACCACATGCTATTACGGATGATCTTAGTAGTCCAATATAACTATCAATATCAAACTCATTAAGTACTTCTTCACTAACTTGATAACCTCCTAAAAAATTAATTGATAATGGCGTGATCACGTAGTATCCAAAAAGCACACCTAAAAAGAAAAGGCAAGAGCAAATAATAATAAAGCCCTTTGAGTACTTTTTCTCTGTATCATACATAGCAGGAGCAATAAACTTCCAGAATTCATATAATACATATGGAAATGCTAGGATAAAACCTGCCGTTATCGAAGTCCATATATGGACTGAAAACTGTCCGGCTACTTTTCTGCTTTGTACACTAAAAGGCAATTCTTTAAAGCATAAACTTTCATCTAAACCCATAAGCTTAGATATGTTACACAGGCCTTTGTAGGTTGGGAAATCTGGTTTTTTCGGACCAAATATAATTACATCAAAAATAAATTCTTTTGCAATAAATGCAACAATACCAGCGATAAGTATAGCCATTGTAGCTCTTATCAAATGCCAGCGAAGCTCTTCTAAATGATCTAGAAAAGACATAGATTGAGGGTTCCTTTTAGTGCTTTTTGCCATTATAAAATACCTTCTCTTATTAGATCATGAATGTGTATTAGACCAGTGTATTGACCGTCTTTTTCTGCAAGTAACTGTGAAATTGAGTTTTCCTCTAATTTTTCTAAAGCATCAACAGCCATAGCATCATCGTCGATACGTTTGGGGTCGGTAGACATAATATCCTTTGCTGTTAATCCTTCAAAAGAAGTATTTGTGGTAAGCATCCTGCGCAAATCTCCATCTGTAATGATTCCCAGAATAGTGCCATTATCAGTTACTGCGGTAGCACCTAGTCTTTTTTCTGTCATTTCAACAATCACGGTATTGATATTAGAATCAGGGGACACCTGAGGTTTTTCGTTTCGGGAAGTAATATCACTCACACGCAGGTATAATTTCTTGCCTAGTGCACCTCCAGGGTGATATTTGGCAAAATCGTGACTAGAAAAACCTTGAAGGTGTAATAAACAAACCGCCAAGGCATCACCGATAACCATTTGTGCTGTGGTGCTCGTGGTCGGTGCTAAATTATTGGGACATGCTTCTTTTTCTACAAAAGCATGCAATATATAATCTGCTTCTTTTCCTAAAAACGACTCTTTATTTGCGGTAATGCCAATAATTGTATTTTTAAAACTCTTAATTAAGGGAACCAATACTTTTATTTCAGGAGTATTTCCACTTTTAGATATACAAATAACAATATCATCTTCAAGGATATTTCCTAAATCCCCATGAATGGCATCTGCGGCATGCATAAAGACCGCTGGAGTACCGGTTGAGTTCATAGTCGCCACAATTTTAGTAGCAATAATGGCACTTTTACCTATTCCGGTTATGATAACTCTGCCTTTCGAATGATGTATGGTTTCTACTGCATTAGAAAACTCTTCATCAATTAATTCTTCTAAATAAGCAATTGCTTTGGCTTCTTCGGCAATGGTTTTTTTTGCGTAAGAAATTATAGTATCTTGGGTATTCAAAATTTGAAAAATTTGCATGTTATAACTAAAGATTTTATTATCTTTAATTTACGCAAAGGTATACAATACCTTATTAATTTTAAATACTGTCAAAAAAAAGCATATTAATTTAAGCTTTATTATCTTTGTCAGGCTAAAATTGAAACTGAAAACTTCCACTTAATCTGTATTGGGGAAACAGATTGACGTGCTGGTGAATCTTTATTTAATTGGTATATAAAAGTTAAACATTTAATGAGTTTGAATGAAACTGACTTGCAAAGTGCTTTAAAGAAGTATTTTGGGTTTAGTCAATTTAGAGGACTACAGGAAAAGGTGATACAAAGTATTCTCGAGAAGCAAAATACTTTTGTAATAATGCCTACAGGTGGAGGAAAATCCCTATGTTACCAACTACCTGCTTTGATGTGTGAAGGAACTGCTATTGTAGTATCTCCATTAATTGCACTAATGAAAAATCAAGTTGATGCCATACGCAGTATTTCCTCAGAAGATGGAATCGCGCATGTATTAAATTCGTCGTTGAATAAATCGGAAGTAAAAAAAGTAAAAGGTGATATCACTAGCGGTATTACTAAACTTTTATATGTTGCTCCAGAATCCTTGACCAAGGAAGAATACGTCGATTTCTTAAAATCGCAAAAAATATCATTTCTAGCTGTAGACGAGGCGCATTGTATTAGCGAATGGGGGCATGATTTCAGACCCGAATATCGTAATCTGAGGAATATAATTAAAAGAATAGGTGAAGATATTCCGATTATAGGACTTACTGCAACCGCAACGCCTAAGGTACAAGAAGATATACTTAAGAATTTAGGAATGAACGATGCAAGAACCTTTAAAGCATCTTTTAATCGTCCTAATTTATTCTATGAAATAAGACCCAAAACTAAAAATGTCGATGCAGATATTACCCGTTTCGTGAAACAAAATAGTGGTAAAAGTGGTATTATTTATTGTTTGAGTAGAAAGAGAGTCGAAGAACTTGCTCAAACTTTAGAGGTTAATGGCGTAAAGGCGGTACCTTACCATGCTGGATTAGATGCCAAGACAAGAGCAAAGCATCAAGACATGTTTTTGATGGAGGATGTCGATGTTGTGGTAGCTACCATAGCCTTTGGAATGGGAATTGATAAACCCGATGTGCGATTCGTGATCCATCATGATATGCCAAAAAGTATAGAGAGCTATTATCAAGAAACAGGTCGTGCTGGTCGTGATGGAGGAGAAGGGCACTGTTTGGCATATTATGCCTATAAGGATATTGAAAAACTCGAAAAATTCATGAGTGGGAAACCTGTTGCAGAACAGGAGATAGGTCATGCATTATTGCAAGAAGTTGTAGCTTTTGCCGAAACTTCAATATCAAGACGAAAATTTATTCTACATTATTTTGGAGAGGAGTTTGATGAGGTAAATGGTGAAGGAGCAGATATGGACGATAACGTTCGAAATCCTAAGAAAAAACATGAAGCCAAAGATGAAGTAAAGCTTTTACTTGAAGTAGTAAGTAAAACAGGAGAGATTTATAAGTCAAAAGATCTGGTTAACACGCTTATAGGTAAGAGTAATGCGCTGATCATTTCGCATAAAACGCATCTACAATCTTTTTTTGGAAGTGGAAAAACAAAAGATGCTAAATACTGGATGGCTTTGGTGCGTCAAGTTCTGGTGGCCGGATATCTGCGTAAGGATATCGAAACGTACGGTGTTATCAGGATTACTGAAGAGGGAAAGAAGTTCATTAAAAACCCTGCAAGTTTTATGATGACCGAGGATCATGTATATAAAGAGACTCCTGATGATTCTATTGTGACAGCAACAAAAAGCGGAGCTAAAGGAGGGGGCGATGATAAGTTGGCCGGAATGCTAAAAGATTTGCGAAAAACAGTAGCTAAAAAGTTAGGAGTTCCTCCATTTGTGGTATTTCAGGATCCTTCTATCGATGATATGGCCTTAAAATATCCAATCACAATAGAAGAGCTAGGCAACGTACACGGAGTTGGAGAAGGGAAGGCAAAGAAATATGGAAAAGAATTTGTCGAGCTCATCGCAAACTATGTAGAGGAGAATAATATTATGCGTCCAGATGACTTTGTAGTGAAGAGCACCGGGGCTAATAGCGGGCTTAAATTGTATATCATACAAAATGTAGATCGTAAATTACCACTCGATGATATTGCTTCGGCAAAAGGCATGGACATGCCTGATTTTATTAAAGAGATGGAAGCAATAGTGTATAGTGGTACCAAATTAAATATTGCTTACTGGATTGATGAAATTTTGGATGAAGACCAACAGGAAGAGATTCATGAGTATTTTTTAGAGGCCGAAAGTGATAAAATTGATACTGCTATTGAAGAGTTCGATGGAGATTATGACGATGAAGAGTTACGTTTATATCGAATTAAGTTTATTAGTGAGGTAGCGAATTAATTGTGATTTAATTAAAATAATGAGTCACCTAGGTTTATGACAACTCATTATTTAGGAAATTATATTGTACTACGGGATATCAGGTCCGGCACAACAATTTATAGTTGAATCTGGACATCTTCCATAAACACAATTAGGCGAATAAACACAATAACTAGGGGAGTTTCTGCATTGACCGTTGTAATGACCTCCATTAATACTCTTTTGTGTTGATTTGTTCATAATTTCAGCTCCATCTAAATTCAAAATGCTTTTTAACATAATATAATAAGTTTGATTAATAATATCCCTCGATCATTTATAGACACTCAAGGTTTGTGTCGTTATTCGTTTGCATAATTTTGTGTAACAAAAAAGTATAGTTCGTTTATTGTAACTTACTTTATACTTAAAAATAACCTAAATAATTGATTAAAAGGTAAATAAAATTAGGGGTGTAGGGAATAACTTGATGAGCGTTGATCAAATTAGTTTAGACGAGTTGTTTAATACATTTTGTTGGTCTAATTCTATTTCTAATTAACGTGAGTTCGGGATAAGAAACTTTAATAATTTATTGTAGAAAAAGCAGAGAATTAGTATATTTAAGTAT
>CANMTP010000021.1 GCA_947500845.1 uncultured Aquimarina sp. | reverse complement strand
TAGATACTTAAATATACTAATTCTCTGCTTTTTCTACAATAAATTATTAAAGTTTCTTATCCCGAACTCACGTTAAAATTAGGATATTTATAAAAAACAGCATCATTTTTTGTTTAAAGTTACCTGCTGATTTCAAACGATTTCGCTATAAATAATAAACAAACCGGTTTCTCTTTTTTAAATTCATTATAAATACGAGATAAACAGATCAAAATGTTGGTAAAAAGTTACATGAGCCTTACTTTTGTTCTGCAAAATTTTAAACATTTTAAATAATGGGTGGATTGATAAAATCTTCAATAGCTAGAAAAGTTGCCATGGCACTTTCGGGACTTTTCTTAGTATTTTTCTTGTTACAGCACTTTAGTATCAATTTTACATCAGTTTTTAGCCCCGATTTATTTAATGAGATATCTCATTTTATGGGTACAAATCCTGTGGTTCAGTTTTTACTGCAGCCTATCCTAATATTTGCTGTTGTGTTTCATTTTGTAATGGGATTTGTATTAGAAGTTCAGAATAACAAGGCACGAGCAGTCAAGTATGCAAAATATAAAGGCAGCGCTAATGCTCCTTGGGTATCAAGAAATATGATATACTCAGGTTTGGTAGTATTGGCTTTTCTTGGTTTACATTTTTACGATTTTTGGGTTCCGGAGATAGTATATAAATACGTTGAAACGAATCCAGAGGTTCCTACGAGATATTATGAAGAGTTGGTGCACAAATTTGAAAACCCTTTACGTACATGGTTATATGTACTTTCCTTTGTGTTTTTAGCATTACACTTATGGCATGGCTTTGCTTCATCATTCCAGTCTGTAGGGTTTAATAATAAATATTCGGTGGGAGCAACTAAGTTTGCCAAAGCATTTGCAGTAATCATTCCTTTGGGTTTTGTTTTTATTGCAATTGTTCATCATTTTAATCATTAAAATACCACATATTATGTCAATTTTAGATTCTAAAATACCTGAAGGGCCACTGGCAGATAAGTGGACAAAACATAAAAATACAATCAATCTTGTGAATCCAGCCAACAAACGAAACATCGATGTTATCGTTGTAGGAACTGGATTGGCAGGAGGTAGCGCAGCAGCAACATTGGCAGAGCTTGGATATAATGTAAAAACATTTTGTTATCAGGATTCTCCACGTAGAGCACATTCTATTGCGGCGCAAGGAGGAATCAATGCTTCTAAAAACTATCAGGGAGATGGTGATTCTGATTATCGTTTATTTTACGATACCGTAAAAGGAGGGGATTATAGATCCCGTGAGGCAAATGTGTACCGTTTGGCTGAGGTTTCTGGTAACATTATAGATCAATGTGTAGCTCAAGGAGTTCCTTTTGCTCGCGAATACGGAGGATTACTTGATAATCGTTCGTTTGGGGGAGTATTAGTATCCAGAACTTTTTATGCAAAAGGACAAACAGGGCAGCAATTATTGCTGGGAGCTTATTCTGCAATGAACCGCCAGATCAATCGCGGGAAAATACAAGCTTTTAATCGTCATGAAATGTTGGATTTGGTAAAGATTGACGGGAAAGCACGTGGAATTATAGCTCGTGATCTGGTTACGGGTGAAATTGAAAGACATTCTGCTCATGCAGTCGTATTGGCTACTGGTGGTTATGGAAATGTATTTTTCTTAAGTACCAATGCTATGGGTAGTAATGTAATGGCAGCCTGGAGAGCACACCGAAGAGGAGCTTTCTTTGCGAATCCATGTTTCACACAGATTCACCCTACTTGTATTCCTGTTTCTGGAGAAAGCCAGTCGAAACTAACGTTGATGTCTGAGTCTCTAAGAAATGATGGTCGTATTTGGGTACCAAAAAGGAAAGAAGATGCAGAAGCCATACGTACCGGTAAATTGAAACCAACGCAGTTATCAGAAGAAGAGAGAGATTATTACTTAGAACGTCGTTATCCCGCTTTTGGTAACCTGGTGCCTCGTGATGTTGCATCAAGAGCAGCAAAAGAAAGATGTGATGCTGGTTTTGGAGTCAATAAAACAGGTGAAGCAGTATATTTAGATTTTGCAGCGGCCATAGAGCGCTACGGAAAAGAAAAGGCATTAACTTCTGGAATCCAAAACCCAACCAAAGAACAAATTACCAAGTTAGGAGAAGAGGTTGTAGAGGCTAAGTATGGTAACCTTTTTCAGATGTATGAAAAGATCGTAGATGAGAATCCGTACAAGACTCCTATGATGATTTATCCTGCAGTGCATTATACCATGGGTGGACTATGGGTAGACTATAATCTACAAACAACAGTTCCGGGATGTTATGCTGCCGGTGAAGCTAATTTCTCTGATCATGGTGCTAACCGACTGGGTGCTTCTGCTTTGATGCAAGGTCTTGCAGATGGATATTTTGTACTTCCGTATACGATAGGAGATTACTTGGCAAATGACATTCGTACCGGAGAGATTCCAACAGACAGCCCTGAGTTTGAACAGGCAGAAAAAGAGGCAAAAGATCGAATCGAAAAGTTAATGAATGCTTCGGGAATCAATTCTGTTGATTATTATCATAAGAAATTAGGTAAGATCATGTGGAATAAATGCGGAATGTCTCGTAATGAAAAGGAATTGAAAGAAGCAATCGAAGAAATTGCAGCTTTGAGAGAAGATTTCTGGAAAAATGTCAAAATTCCGGGTGATGCTAATGGCGTTAACCAAGAGTTAGAAAAAGCAGGAAGAGTTGCTGATTTCTTAGAACTTGGAGAGTTATTTGCTAAAGATGCATTAACAAGAAATGAATCCTGTGGTGGACATTTTAGAGAAGAATACCAGACCAAAGATGGTGAGGCATTGCGAGACGATGAAAACTTTAAGTTTGTGTCTGCCTGGGAATACAAAGGTGAGCCAAAAGATGCAGTGCTGCATAAAGAGGAATTGATATATGAAAATATTGAATTAAAAACACGTAGTTATAAATAGTTGATGGTCGATAGTTGATAGTTTACAGGGATCCATGAGATTTTGAACTAGCAACAGCAACCGACAACTAAAAACTAAAATATATGAATCTTACACTAAAAATATGGCGTCAAAAAGATGCTGAGTCAAAAGGGAAGATGGTAGATTACCCTATTTCTGGAATTGAGGGAGATATGTCTTTTTTAGAAATGTTAGACGTGTTGAACGAAGAGCTGATCAGTAAAGGAGAGGAGCCTGTTGTATTTGACCACGACTGTAGAGAAGGGATTTGTGGTTCTTGTTCATTGCAAATTAATGGAGAGCCCCACGGGCCTGATCGTTTGGTTACTACTTGTCAATTACATATGCGTAAATTTAATGACGGAGATACTATTTATATTGAGCCATTCAGGGCGAAAGCTTTTCCGGTAGTTAAAGATTTAATGATTGACAGGAGTGCTTTTGATAGAATCCAACAAGTTGGAGGATATATTTCTGTAAATACGTCAGGAAATACAATTGATGCTAACGCCATTCCTATTCGTAAAGAAGATGCAGATGAGGCTATGGATGCAGCAACTTGTATTGGTTGTGGAGCCTGTGTAGCAGCTTGTAAAAATGCTTCGGCCATGTTATTTACATCGGCAAAAGTATCTCAGTTTGCCTTATTACCTCAAGGTAAGGTAGAGGCTACAGAGCGTGTTATGGCCATGGTAAATCAAATGGACGCAGAAGGTTTTGGTAACTGTACCAATACTGGTGCCTGTGAGATTGAATGTCCTAAGGGAATATCTCTAGAGAATATTGCACGTATGAATCGTGAGTATCTAGCTGCAAGTTTGAAAGGATAGACAACCTTAAGTTTTCAATAATACAAAAAACCGAGGTTATTGATACACTTCGGTTTTTTCAGTTATAATTTATGCATAAACTTGTAATTCAAACTTTCAACAATTTGTTTTGAATCAATAATTTTCCCTTTAGAGGGAGTGTCAAAATCATAATCAGGTGCCGGCAATCCCATTTCCTCACAAACCTTTGTATAGTACATAGCTTTTTCCGGATGATCAGGATAGGATGCATTAAAAACATGACCCCAGCTTTTGGTTTCAATGATTTTTTTAATAATACCGATACAGTCGGTGAGATGAATAAGATTTACAGGTGCTTCCGGGTTTTTGATATTATTTCGCTTAGACAACATGGTTGCTGGATGCCTGTTGGGACCAAATAATCCGGCAAAGCGAAGAACGGTGGTTTTAATTTTTTTTTGATTTTGTAGTAATTGTTCTACTTCTATTAGCTGTTTTCCGGCATTAGAAGAAGCATTAGGCAGCATTTCTTCTGAAATTAAAGGAAACCCTTCCAGATCTGCAAAAACCGACGTAGAGCTTACAAAAATCACTTTTTTAATCATTGAATTTTCGATGTAGGGAATAAGTTTTTCTATTTTGGCTACAAAATTGACCTCTGGATTGCGTCGAACTCCTGGTGGAATATTAATGATCAAGGTATCACTTTCAGAAAAAAAAGAGTGTACGTTTCCTAATGGTCCCTCTTCGGTAACAACAATTTGGTAGGCGATTATACCATTTTCAGAAAGATTTTTTAATTTATTCTCAGAAGTTGTAGATCCTTTTATCGTATAATTATTTTCAAGAAAGGCTTTGGCCAAAGGTAGTCCTAACCATCCAGTGCCTAGAATGCTAATTTGTTTACTCATTAATAGTTGTGGTTTCTAAGGATGTTGTATCTGTCACTTTTTCCTGATATTTTTGCAAAACAAAACTTTTTTTGACGATAACAGCGTCATTTACAACAAAAGGTCTGGGTATCATCTTCTCATCCCTTTTAGGAATAGAGAAATGTTTACTTTTTAATAAGTCATATGAGGATTCATACATAACAAATTTAGGTAGAGAATCCTTATGAAATTTCATGCGTAGCTCTAAAGGCTCATTATCTGTGGCTAGATAGGTAAGCAAGTTTTGATTCCACCTTTTGGTATAGGCATTATATAGATTGCCATCCTTATGTTTAAAATTTGCAGCGGTCTCTCCGTTTACTTCTAATTGATCAAAATTAAATAAGGTATCTGTATATAGATCAATTCTATTAATTTCTCTTTGCGGTACAACACAGAGATGAATATATCTTGAATTATTAATTATAGTATCATTACTCCATTCTATTTTTGGTTGTTTTATATCTTTAACAGGAGCCTGATTGGCATATGTATATGACTTTCCGTATTTACTTTGTAATGTATAAGCAAACGTCTTACCAGACCTGTTCTTAGATATTTCAGCATTATAAGTCGTCACAATATTTTCCTTTTTGTCTATATAATTTTGAGACCAGGGATCAAGTATCTTATCGTAAGTGGCCCAAATTGCTTTGTTTTGGTCTGTATCTAGAATATATACCAAACTATTTGGTTTCTGTCTTTTTTTGGTAAAATCTGATTTTGCATGTGCCGAAATGAGAAAAACTAATGTAAGTACTAAAGCGATGTTTCCCAATAAGTTTTTTCTTTTATAAAAACCGAATACTGGTAATAAAACTCCGAACAATAGTACTGATAATATCGCTGAAACGAAAAGTATTTTAAGACCTAATGCTACCGGAAAAGAAGCAATAAAAGGAGATAAAATAAAAATAGCAGGTAACCCCAAAAAGGTCATGAGATAAGGATTTGGTTTTTTTTGCCTAATTAATACAAACAAAGAAAGTAATCCAAAAAACAGGATGATAATAAAATAACTAGCTCCTTTTAAGTATAATGCAGCCAGAATAGAAATCATAAGCCACATGAACAGGGGTGCAATAAGAAAGCTAGGCAAATTTTCACTTTTTCCAAACCTCGCATAAACTTTTAAACAAATGGCAAATGATAATATTATAAAAGCAGTAATATACTCGTAGCCATTATAGGTAAACCCTTGTTGGATTTCATTATATTGAGGATAAATGATTTTAAGAAGTTCCCATAAACCAAAGGTTAGAAACCCTGCCAGATTTATAGCAAGTAAGAAAACTCCAAAACCTATAATGACTTGCTTAAAATCAATTCGATAAGCAGTTCTTCCATAAAGTAGGAGACCTATAAATAAAATAGTAGCAATAATGAGTAAGGGAAATATCCAACTAAACGGATATTTAATGAGCTTGAAAATTGGAGTACTGAAGTAAATGTAATCTCGATCCGATTTCAGATCTGTAAGATCTACTTCAGAAAAGTAGGAGAGCAGCGGCATCAGATAGCTTCCTTGATGTTGTAATGTTTTAAGGTCTAAATTTTGCCAGGTATCGTTTGCAGTGTGGTAATCAAAATGATCATCAATAAAGGCAAAATTGAAGCCCTCGATATCTCCTTGTTCTCTAAATACGGTAAGATCGGTATCATTAGGAAGCATTTTATAGATACTGTAAGCTAAAGAATTAGTGTTGGGATATGGTACCCTTGCGTTAACAAATTCGTTGATCATTTTTCCATTCTTGCCATTCGTTTCTATAAACATATATGAATTGCCACCACTTCCTCTAGCTTCAAAATTAAGTGCTAAGCCTACGTTTTTAGCAAAAGGATGTTTTTTTATAAAAAAATCTGCTCCGTTAAGTCCTAATTCTTCACCATCGGTAATCAAAATAATGATATCATTCTTTGGTGTTTTATGGGTTGCTAAATATGCTCTTATCCCTTCTAAAATAGTTGCAACGCCACTGCCCGCATCACTAGCACCAAAAGAAGAATGAGGTGAACTGTCATAGTGAGACATTAATACCAAAGACTTTCTGGATGTACTTCCTTTAATTAAGGCGATGATGTTTTCTGGTTGACTTACTCTTCCTGCTTTAGAGATAGAGGTGCCTTTCTGGACTTGTGGTTCCAGCCCCATTTTTTTTAACTCATCTACGATGTACTTTTGTACTTTGTTATGGGCCGTACTACCCAGATAATGGGGCTCTTTGGAAATGTTTTTTACATGTTCTAATGCACGTAAGGTAGAAAACTCTTGAGCAGGTGTATTAAGATCACTAATTCGATGTGATTTGGTGCTGTAAAAAGTATAGAATAAGGAGAAAAGTATGAGGAGAAACGTTAGTAATGAAGGAAACTTTCGCATATATGTATATCGGTTTAGGATAAAGGTAAGAAATAAGCCACAATTATTAAATCTATCCTAACCGAAATGAATTTTCTTTGCCAAACCTTTTGCAAATCTTTTGATCGGAAGGAAATAATTATGAGTGTCGTAAAAATTCTATAAAGCAAAAAGCTTCCTTGATTAAGTTATTGAAATTCACTATATTTAAGATTCACTAAATCAATACATATTATGGGAATAATGAGTTTTCAGGGGGCTCGCTCTAAGACGAAGAAGCAGGATGAGACTCCTATTAAGGTTTCAGATTACATGACAAGAGATTTGATTACATTTACTCCTAACCAATCGGTAATGGAAGTCATCGAGGCGTTGGTAAAGCATAAAATATCTGGCGGTCCGGTAGTAGATCATAGCAATAAGTTGTTAGGAATTATCTCTGAAGGAGATTGTATAAAACAACTTAATGAAAGTCGATATTACAATATGCCAATAGACGATGCCACAGTTGAGAAATTCATGGTGAAGGATGTTGAGACCATCGATGGTAATCTCAATATTTTTGATGCTGCAAATAAGTTTTTACAGACCAAAAGAAGACGTTTTCCCATCATTGAAGATGGCAAGCTTGTTGGCCAGATTAGTCAAAAGGATGTCATGAAAGCAGCTTTAAAAATGAAAGGCCAAAATTGGTATGGTAAATAACGATAGAAATAGTATTAATACAAAAAGAAACGTATGATGCTCTTAGGTTCTTACCTTTTTTAATTTCAATTTCTTTTCACAAGGGTATAGAAGTCATTTTCTAGCGGTAAATATCCCTGATCGTATATAAAATAATAGATATTCCCAGTTTTGGTAGTATATATACTGGTAAAATGTTGAAAATCGAATCCTTTTGCGATAAGCTTTGTTTTGGTAGTTTTGGTTTTATCCTTTGGATTTAATTCTTCAAGAATGCGGTAATTCTTACGCAATAGATTATTGATGTTTCGGATCAGATTTTTACTGTCTTTATTTAGCTGATTATTGAAAGCATTGCGACAATAATCACTACAAAATTTTTTATCAACCCGGCCAATAATTTTGTTACCGCAAACAGGACACTCTTTTTGCATAAAAATGTGTATTTAGATTCGAATATACAATAAATATCCGTTTACAAACGATTAAAGATAGATTAGAAGAAAATATCTTGTGCCAACCTAAAGGTATTAGCATGAGCATCTACAATAGTTTTGATATCTGGTGAATATCCACCGCCCATGGAGCACATTACTGGAATTTTCTGATCTTTACAGGTTTGTAGTACAAACCGATCACGTTCTTTACAACCGGATACGGTACAGCCTAATTTTCCCAATTTATCAGTGCTTAGGATATCAACACCACATAGATAATAGACAAAGTCGGGTTGTTGATCTTCGATAAGCCTGGGAAGTGTATTTTTTAATATTTTTAGGTATTCCTGATCATTAGTTTGGTTTGGCAGCTCAATATCCAGATCTGATGTTTCTTTCTTGAAAGGGTAATTGTTGGCTCCATGCATAGAAAAAGTGAAAACTGCAGGATCATTCTCAAATATTTCAGCAGTTCCATTACCCTGATGCACGTCCAGATCTACGATGAGAACCTTACCGGCCAATTTTTTTGCGAATAGATAGCGAGCTCCAATGGCCTGATCATTAAGTAGACAAAATGCTTCACCCCGATTAGTATATGCATGATGCGTACCCCCGGCAATATTCATGGCTATACCATATTTTAGCGCATATTCTGAGGCCTTTATGGTTCCGTCGGCAATAATCACTTCGCGATCAATCAATTGTTTAGACAAGGGGAATCCAATTTTTCGAGCAGCTTTTTTTTCTAGAGAAAGATGGGTAAGACTATTATAATATTCCTTGGTATGTACTGCCAGAATATAGCTTGTATCAGGGATACGAGGAGTAAAGAAATTTTCATCTGTGCAAGTACCCTCATGTATGAGTTGTTGCGGCAGTAGTTCATATTTGAACATCGGAAATCGATGCCCTTCAGGCAAAGGATGCGTATAGATAGAATGATATGCTATTTTGAGCATAGAGAGCTTTAATTTTTAGTCCTCAAATTTTCTTAAAAGATACTTTTTTGACGCCGGATTATAATATCCATATATATAATGATTATTAAATTTAAAAAGAGTTTCCGCTTTTTGATTTACTTGCTCTTCAGAAAAATCCTTGATCTTATCAAAAGCATTTTTAGGAACTTCACCAGGGATATGTGTCCAATAGGGATTAAATAAACAACGTAAATAAGTGGATTTAGATTTGGTATAACCAGTATAAGCGTAGTAGGTGGGTGATGTAAAAGAATTTACTGATCCAAGACCTTTACTTCCAGCAATTCCAAAGGTCATTGCTGGGACTCTAGCATACATTTCTAATTCTAATACTCCTCCTATTGTTATAGCTGTAATAGAATCTTTTTTATATACAGAAACACCAACATTTCCAGAAGCTATATTTCTTAAGAACTTTTTAGTTTGCTCTACTTCTTCATATTTATCAATGATTTTGCCACCCCATACTATGGGTCCATTTTTAAAAGTAATAGAGTCTTTTTTTTGAAAGGCAATTTCCTTAATTACCTTTTTTGATTCAATGTTAGTAACAGTTAGTTTTAATTGATCATTATTGTTAATAACTTGATACAGTTTGTTTCCAGACAAATAAGAATTCGATCTAATGGCATCATATGCTCTGGTAATTGATAATGTAGGTTTTTGAATTACTTCTACAGTATAATCAGCAGCATCAAGATTAAATGATAATAACTGTGTGAATTTATTTCCTTTATCAAGAGATATAGTAGCGGTATTGTTGCTTCGGATGTATAGCTTTATTAGTTTTGATGTAATACTTAAAGAATTAGGAATATTCGTTTTGATATGTTCAGTTTCCAAATTGAAACTAACAGAATTACCATCGGGTGTTAAAAAGGCATGATGTAAAGAGCTCGCATCACCATTGTAATCAAAAAAAGTTTCTTTGGAAAGATCATATTCTAGTATTTCTATATCATTGTTTCCTCTAATCTTGCGAATATTTAGTTTTGAGGTATTAGGCAAAATGGTAATTAGATAGATCTGATTTTGATGAGTAAATGTATTTAAGAAAAGCTCTTTTTTTGAGATAAAGGTTGTTGCAGTTACTTCTGTTTTTTTGTTTTTAGTATTGAGACTTAACAGTTCTAGTTTTTTGTTGTTGTCATTTGACAATAAAAATAAATATTCACCAGAATTCGAGTTTGCTGCAGCTCTAATATTCTTTGCTTTGGATTTAGGTTTTTCAAATTTTTGTCGATCTATTAGTTTGAAAGCATTATCATATTTATTGAAATATACTGTTTTTCTATCTACAACAATAAGAGAAAGTTCACTAGTCTCTTTGTTAATTATAGGAATAGATTCCCCTCTGTCATTGAATCCAGATTTTAATTCCATTTCATTTTCAGAAAGGATTTCTTGAGAAAAGGTTAATGAAACGAAAAAGAAAATTGATAGAAATGTAAAAACAGTTCCTTTCATTATTATGTTTATTTTGGGTTTGTATTTAACTAATTACGGCTCCAGGAGTTACATTATCCTCCTCCGGATTTAAAAACACTAGTTTACCTTCTGGAGTTTCGGTCATAAGGATCATGCCTTCGCTCTCAACACCACGCAGTTTTCGCGGAGCTAAATTGACCAAAACAGTTACCTTTTTGCCAATTACTTCTTCTGGAGTAAAATGTTCTGCAATACCTGAAACGATCGTTCTGATATTGATTCCTGTATCTACTTTAAGCACCAATAGTTTTTTGACTTTCGGCATTTTTTCTGCTTCAATGATCGTACCCACACGAATATCAAGCTTAGTAAAATCTTCAAAACTTGCGGTTTCTTTTTGTGGATCTATAGTTTTGTTTTCGGCCTCATTAGCTTTTTTGGTAGCTTCCAACTTATCTAATTGTTTTTGAATTTCAGCATCTTCTATTTTCGAGAACAATAATTCTCCCTTTTCGATTTGATGTCCTGCCGGAAGTAATACTTCTTTATTACCAATATCATTCCATTTTGTCTCAACGGAGCTTGACTTGATCGATAGGATATTTTTCAGCTTTTCTGAGGTAAATGGTAAAAACGGCTCTGATAGGGTAGCCAAAGCAGCAGCAATTTGTAAGGCAATATACATCACAGTAGCTGTACGTTCTTCATCGGTCTTGATGGTTTTCCAGGGTTCTTCGTCTGCCAGATACTTATTTCCTAACCGAGCAACGTTTAGTAATTCCTGGCTTGCTTCTCTAAATCGGTATCGCTCGATAGCACTAGAAATGACTGCCGGGTATGCTTTAAGTTCTGTCAAGGTCTTTTTATCTATATCAGATAAGCTACCTGGAGTGGGTACAACACCATTATAATATTTATGAGTAAGTACCACAACTCTATTAATAAAATTACCAAATATTGCTACTAACTCATTATTATTGCGTGCCTGAAAATCTTTCCAAGTAAAATCATTATCCTTGGTTTCTGGGGCATTGGCGGTAAGAACATAGCGCAAAACATCTTGTTTTTCGGGAAAATCTTCCAGGTATTCATGTAACCATACTGCCCAGTTTTTTGAGGTGGATAATTTATTACCTTCGAGGTTAAGAAACTCATTGGCTGGTACGTTTTCCGGCAAGATATAACTTCCTTCAGCCTTTAGCATACTTGGGAAGATAATACAATGAAAGACTATATTATCTTTACCTATAAAGTGTATCAATTTGGTGTTTTCGTCTTTCCAATAGGGTTTCCAGTCTTTTCCTTCTCTTGCTGCCCATTCTTTGGTTGAAGAAATATATCCAATAGGCGCATCAAACCAGACATACAATACTTTTCCCTCTGCTCCTTCTACAGGAACGGGAATTCCCCAATCTAAATCTCTTGTTACTGCTCGTGGGCGTAATCCATCATCCACCCATGATTTGATCTGACCATAGACATTAGTTTTCCAGTCTTTTTTATGTCCTTTAAGTACCCATTCTCTTAAAAAATTCTCGTATTGGTTCAGAGGTAAAAACCAGTGTTTTGTTTGTTTAAGAGTAGGCTCTGCCCCTGAAATTGTAGATTTAGGATGTATTAGATCTGTGGCATTAAGTGAGCTACCGCATTTTTCACATTGATCGCCGTAGGCTTCTTCATTTCCACACTTAGGACAAGTACCTACTACAAATCGATCAGCAAGAAATTGCTCAGCTTCCGGATCATATAATTGTTCTGAGGTTTCCTCGATAAATTTACCATCTTCATAGAGTTTTTTAAAGAACTCTGAGGCAGTCTCGTGATGAATAGGAGCAGAGGTTCTTGAATAATTATCAAAAGAAATTCCGAAGTCCTCAAACGACTTTTTGATAATCGTATGATACTTATCAATAATTACTTGCGGAGATACTCCTTCTTTTTTTGCACGCATAGGGATCGCAGCACCATGCTCATCACTTCCACAGATAAAAGCAACATCATTACCAATGATTCTAAGATAACGTGAATAAATATCTGCTGGAACATAAACTCCTGCCAAATGACCTATGTGTATAGGACCATTGGTATAAGGCAATGCCGCTGTAATTGTATATCTCCCCTTTGTGCTCATAACTTCTAAAAATAAGGCACAAAGGTAATAAAAACAGCTACAAAACATAACCACTAGTTCACCCAAATATTTTAAGGTTGTCTAGTGGTTATATGATTAACTAATCTAAGAGATTATAATTGATTTGCTGTAATCGCCATTATTGGTTTTGATCTGATACACATAAGGCCCTGTACTTAACCGGGTGTTTGCAGAATCTTTTACATTAATGACCATATTTACTCCTTCCATCAACATTTCGTTTGCCAAAGTGGCTACTTTTTGGCCGACAATATTATATAAAGAAACGTCAATATGTGTTGTTTGTGGAGTAACAATGTTGATAAAAGTCTGGCTATCGCTATAGGTTGGGATATGACTTAAACTTTCTCCATCACTAGGAATATTGGAGGTTGTGCCAGAACAGTTAAATCCTAAATCAAGAGATTCAAAAGGACCCCCATCTGTATCTAATAGTGACCTGCCTACTAATCCTTCGTCTACACATAACCAATCTTTCATTACGGTAGCATATACCTGTCTGAAATCTACGGTATTGGTAACATTTCCACCACGTGTTAAATTATTTAAATCAGGATGCTCACCTACAAAACCACTTCCGTTAAGAGCAGGTCCAAAAAACATAGTGGGTGCTGCAGTACCGTGGTCGGTTCCCAAAGAACCATTTTCCCTAAATCTTCTGCCAAACTCAGACATGGTCATGGTGAGTACTCTACCAGCCCAGTCCTCGGATTGGTCTGCTGCCAGATCTTTGTAAAATGTGCTTACGGCTTCAGAAAAAGAAGTAAGCAATTGCTGGTGTCTCTGTATTTGGTTATTATGCGTATCAAATCCTCCTAAGGTCACTAAATATACTTTGGTGCCTAAACCACCTCTTATTAATCGAGAGATGATACGAAATTGTCTTCCTAAACTATCATCTTGATAACTACTATCGGTATATTCTGGAGATCTCTCATAGGCAGCACTAATCACTTCGGCATAATCGAAGGTAGTATTGGTTGCTTCTCTTAAGAATCTAAGTTTCTCTCCGTAGGTACAGTTTTCATCTACTCCGTCAAGGTTATAAAACGTTTCGTTTTCTATGATTTGTAATAATCTCCTGGGATCGGAAACGGCAAAAGAATAATCACTTTCTGGTCCTTTAAAGATTAAATTACCAATACTCCCTATCTGAAGAGAAGGAGGGCTTGGTGGTGGATTAAAGAAGTAGTCTGGATAAATTTCTCCAAAATATCTTCCCATAAAACCAGTACGGTCGTCTTCCTGAAGATTGGTATTTGCATAAATATCGGATCCTTTGAAATGTGACAACGAAGAATTTTCGTATCCCACACCATGAACAACCTTCATTTGTCCTTCACCCCAAACACTTTCCAGCTTATTCATGGGTTTGGGCATAGCATAATCATCGCTAAGATTAATAAATTCACTTGGAGGTATTCGTATTAAAGGTCTTGCATTGGCATAAACATCATAGTCGTATACAGGTATAATCGTATTGAAACCATCATTACCACCCTGTAATCTCACAAGAACAAGAATATTTTCATTAGTAGATTGACTAAGTGCAATCGATAAAGGAGAAGGTCTTGATACAGATAATGGTGTATTTGCCAACATCATAGATCCACCTCCTACAAGACCTAGTGCTTGTAGAAAGGATCTTCTGTTCCACGTTTTATGCTCATCGGTATTACAATTACCGTTTTTATCTAGTTTTATATTATGATTGTGATTTGTTTCGCACATAGCAGTATTATTTAAGTTGAAATTCAGGGATGTCTACAATATAGTTCAGAAATGCAAAAAATTGCTCTGATACTTCAGTACGATCTAATCTCCAGATAGCAGGATCTACTGCATCGGGTTCGTAATATGTAGGCGGAAAGGCATCAATATCCTTAAAAACACCTGAAATTTCGTTATAAATCACATCATCATCAATTCCTCTCGGGAAAAAGTAGTTCACTAGCGCCCTAACGACAATATCCACTTCGGCACCACTTAAACTTGGATCAAGATTTCCATCAGCATTTGTGCCTATTGGTAATCCTACGACAAAATCTCTAAACTGCTGTTGGTTCTGCATCCAGGCACGGTTGATAAGAAAACGTGCACTTTCCCAACGACCTATAAGTAAATCGGGACTAATCCAATCCTCATCACCTTGCCAACCTTCAACATCTATAGGATTTAAAACATCTTGTCCTAAAACACGAACTGTATTTCTGATGTAATCATTAACATCCATAGCCGGAAGGGTAAACCCTAATTCATTGTAAAAGCAAATCATTAGATCACAAGGACTTTTGATAATAGCACCAATAGCTTCTTGATTAAAAAAGTGTTCGCTTTTAAAAAGTTGACGCAATACAGGGGCGATTTGAAAGTTGTTATCAATAAATGTTTGCGCCATTTGAGCGACAATAGTTTCACTACAAGTAGGACTTACAAAATATGCATATAGTTTAGAGCATATAAAAGTGGCTACTAAGTTGGCCCTTTGTTGGAATAGTATGTTGATTACATCATCATAAGTCCAGTTTCCTGATTGTCCAAAAATAGTTTTGCTTTCATTGTTAAATTGTGCAGGGTTAAACAAAATGTCACCCCAGGGGATGTCGTTGGTATCAACATAACCCGTTAAGGCTTTTGCAGTCTCTTGTACGTCATCTTCGTTATATCCATTATCGACACCAAGTGTAAATAGCTCATAAAGTTCTCGAGCATAATTTTCATTAGGTCTATTTCTAACATTTTCGTCACCGTTAAGATATACCAGCATAGCATTACAGATACCAATGTCATATACAAAGTCCCTAAAATTTCCCAGGGCATGCATTTGAAGAAGATTATAGTATTGTGATTGATAGGCGGGGCTTCTGTAAGTTTGATCTTCAGTAACAAAATGATTACTCCAGAACAACGTAAGGCGTTCTCTAACCTTATTTTGGATAAGATCATTAATCATTTGCTTTTTTCCTTCTCGTCTGTAAAATCCAGTGTCGTTATCAGGGTTAGCCTCTTCAGCGGCCTCGAATTGATCCCTGTTCCAAAAACCCCAAACCGGTGGTGGTGTAGTGTTAAGGGCAAGTGCTTCATCAATAAGAGCATCGACAAGGGCAGCGGGATTATTTTGAGATAAGGCATTTAAAACCTCCGTTTTGGATGCTCCAAAACCGATTCTGCGATATAGATGATTTATCTTAGTAACATTCCAAGGATTTTCTGGAGAAGGTACATAGACATCCAAAGAATCTAGATTACACGAAGTATCAGATATCATAGGCATAAAAGTTTTATTGTAGATTGAGGGACAATTTCATCACAATATAATAGTTTATAACGAAAGTCTTTGTTAATTAGTATTACAATTTTGAAATTTTAAGATATGTTTACCCCTGATTTTGTTAAAGCTGGAGATAAAATAGCTATAGTTTCTACTGCTAGAAAGGTTGATTTTAAAGAGATTGGAGAGGCTATCCACTTACTCGAATTATGGGGTTTGAAGGTAGTAAAAGGTTCAACAATAGGCATAAAAAAGAACCAGTTTGCAGGGTCTGATAAGGAACGAAGAGACGATTTTCAGCGAATGTTGGAGGATGATGAGATTAAGGCTATTTGGTGTGCCAGGGGTGGGTATGGTACGGTTAGAATTATTGATGATATTGACTTTTCTAGATTTATAAAAAAACCAAAATGGATCATTGGGTACTCAGATATAACCGTGTTGCACTCACATATTCATAATTTTGGGGTCAAAACTATACATGCACCAATGCCTATTGATATTCATAAAGGCACCAAAGCGTCTATTGATTCTTTAAAAGAAGTTATTTTCGGAAATAAAATTGAATACACAATCCCTGCTTCAAAAAAGAACATTTTGGGAAGTTGCACTGGACAACTTGTTGGTGGAAACTTATCAATGTTGTATTCATTATGTGGATCAAAATCATCCTTGGATACCACAGATAAGATTTTATGTATTGAAGATCTTGATGAATATTTATATCATATCGATCGTATGCTCCAAAATTTAAAACGGAATAGATATTTTGACAATTTACAGGGATTAATTGTTGGTGGGATGACCAAGATGCATGATAATACTATTCCGTTTGGAAGAAAGGTAAAAAAAATAATTCTGGATAGTGTTCAAGAATATAATTTTCCGGTAGTATTTAATTTTCCAATGGGACATATTGAAGATAACCGTGCGCTTATTTTGGGTGCTGAAGTTTCATTGGAAATAACCAAAGATGAGGTCAAATTTGAGTATTTATAACTATGG
The DNA here is from genome assembly GCA_947500845.1 of uncultured Aquimarina sp. Taxonomy (GTDB): domain Bacteria; phylum Bacteroidota; class Bacteroidia; order Flavobacteriales; family Flavobacteriaceae; genus Aquimarina; species Aquimarina celericrescens. The sequence continues at coordinate 38,300 of CANMTP010000021.1, read as the reverse complement.
CAGAACATAATACACTTGGAAAAAAAGGAGAGAAACTGGCAGTTGATTTTCTTAGTAAAAAAGGATACGATATTCTAGAAAAAAATTATAGATACTTAAAGTCTGAAATTGATATCATTGCCCGGTTAAAAGATATAGTGGTTGTTGTCGAAGTAAAGACTAGAAGTACACCAGAATTTGGTAATCCGCAGGACTTTGTAAAACCTAAACAAATACAATCTATGGTAAAGGCTATTAATCACTATATCGAGGATAATGATCTCGATGTCGAGGTACGTTTTGATATCGTAGCAATTATCCAGAATACGTTGGGAACCAATATTGAACATCTTGAGGATGCCTTTTATCACTTTTGACACCTATTTTTATGTAAAATTTAATCCTATACGGATGAAATATAGAAAACTTGGAAACTCTGAACTAAACATAAGTGAAATATCTTTTGGTTGTATGTCGCTTGATAGCCAAGATCAGCATTCTGAAAGATTAATCCATAAGGCGATTGAGTATGGTGTTAATTTTTTTGATACCGCCGATCTTTATGATTTTGGTGAGAATGAAATTCTTCTTGGAAATGCTTTAAAAAGCAACAGAAAAGATGTGATTATTGGTACCAAGGTTGGTAACCAGTGGCGAGAGGATAAAAGTGACTGGGACTGGAATCCCAGTAAGTCATATATTTTAAAATCGGTAGACGAAAGTTTAGGTCGTTTACAGACAGATTATATCGATTTGTATCATTTACATGGTGGCACTATCGATGATCCAATTGATGAAACAATAGACGCTTTTGAAACCTTAAAGCAGCAAGGAAAAATTCGATATTATGGAATTTCATCTATACGCCCCAACGTAATACGAGAGTATATAGAACGATCTAATATCAGTAGTGTGATGATGCAATACAGTTTGCTAGATCGCAGACCCGAAGAAGAATGTTTGAACCTACTTAAAAAGAATAACATTGGGGTATTAACAAGAGGAACACTAGCCAAAGGATTGTTGGCAGGAAAGCCAGCTAAGGCGTATTTGAATCACTCTTTAGGTGATGTCGAAAAAACGATCAAAGTTTTAAAAGAACTTTCTGTTAAAAGATCTATGTGTGAAACGGCGATACAATATGTGCTTAAAGACAGTGCCGTAAGTTCTGCAGTTATTGGAATAAGAACGAACAAGCAGCTTGAAGAATGCCTTATAAAACTTAAAGAAGAAAAGTTGTCGAACAAGGAGTACACCGAGCTTCAGAAATGTAATAAAGCTCAGATATACCAAAATCATAGATAATGTTTAGTTAAATTAAGTACAACCTTATCCATTCGGTCGAAAAATGTGTCATATTAACGTAGTTTGCATATTCCTTTATCCTTTACTAATGATATCTTTTGAATTTCTTGATCTTATACTTTTTCTAGGGATAAGTCAAGGTGTTTTTTTGGCTATTACCATACAGTTTTTACATCAAAAAAATAAGACTGCCAATACCATACTGTCTTTGATTCTATTGACGGCTGTAACCATGTTATTGGGAAGAATGATATATTTCAGGTTTTTGACACTTTCCTTATTTAGATGGACCGTCTTGATTGATGTTGTTATCTTCATTTTTGGTCCGTTATGCTACATGTATTTAAGGAGGTTGGCTTTTTCCAAAAGCGATTATTTTAAACTATCCTGGATTCATTATTTACCTGCTGTTGCTCACATTCTGTTCTTTTTATACGGAATGTCATTTAGCCTAGATGTTTATAAAGAAAAAATATCCTCTGTCACCTTCAATATATCCTTTTTTATAATTGAAGGAGGCGGAATACTTTCTAATTTCTACTATTGGTATTTAAATACAAATCTAATACGGAGGTATAAAAAAGAAGAAAAAAACAGTGTTTCATACAAACAGAATTTAGTCTCTTTTTTGTTAGTTTTTCAAATAGCTGTTGGTGTTTTTTTAACAGCTTGGTTTATTAGCTTTATATCGTCTAAACTGTTTGGTTATTCGATGTACCCAATTGGTTATGATGCGCTGTGGGTAGGTATTTCAATTTTTATATTTGTGGTTGGTTATTATAGTTTGAAAGAACCCAAACTTTTTAGAATTCCTCTTCAAAAAGAAAAACCTAACAGGCAAAAAAGACTTCAGGAAGACCAAATTAATTTTTTAGAAAAAGGATTAAAGGATGCAATAGAGGAAGAGAAAATGTTTTTGAAACCTAACTTGACTTTGCGGGATCTCTCTGAACGACTAGATACATCTACTCATAATATTTCTTGGTATTTAAATACGATTAAGGGAAGCAATTTTTATGATTATGTAAATCATTATAGAATAAAAGAGTTTCTTCAAAAAGTAGAAAATAATGAACATCAGGATCATACCATTTTGGCCATTTCTATGGATGTTGGCTTTAACTCGAAATCCACTTTTAATAAAGCATTCAAATTAGAGATGAATGATACTCCCAGTAATTATATAAAAGGATTACCTGTGGTCTAAAATAGGTGCGAAATGATCCAAAACGTCGATTTTTAAGAACAGACTAGATACTTTGGTTTTATAATTTAAAAATCGAATCATGAAAACAAACATCAAAAACAGGGCAATCGTTCTTTTTGCCATATTAGGAATATCAATGGCTTTAATCTCATGTTATGGCGATGGAATAGATCCAGAGGCAGAAGTAGAAACTATTGTTTCAGATTTTGAAGCAAACGATGCCGTAACTGTAGACAAACTAGGAAATGTATACGTATCAGAGTATGGGCAATTTGCAAATACGGGAGGAAACGGAACCAGAGTTTTAAAAGTAAACAAACAGGGCGACGTTTCTGAATTCATAACTGGATTATCAGGTCCCTTGGGGAATGCCATAGACAACCAGGGAAATTTTTATGTAAACAATGATAATAATACAACCCGAGGAGATGTACTTAAAGTTGCACCCGATGGTACGCGTACTGTTTTGGCTACGATCAACGGTTGGCCAAGTGGGCTTGCACTTGATCACGAAAACAATATCTATGTATCTAATTTCATAACACCTACAGTCCATAAAATTACACCTGATGGTGAGGTGTCGGTATATGCTACAGATCCTAGATTGGCCGGAGGAGTAGGAATTGATTTTGACAGAAGAGGAAATCTTGTTGTTGGTAATTTTTCTACTGCAGATATTGTGTCCATTACTCCTGAAGGTTCAGTGTCTTTAATTGCAACCATTCCAGATATTACAATTAATGGTTTTGGGATAGGATATATCACTGTAGTCGGAAATTCAGTTTTTGCAACAGGTATCGCGGTAAACAAAATTTTTAGAGTTACGCTCGATGGTGAGGTCGAAGAATTTGCTGGAACAGGAGAGGCGGCTGTAGTCGACGGTCCTATTAAAGAAGCTTCTTTTAATGGTCCTAATGGTATAACAGCTGATAAATACGGTAAGGCTATTTATATTTCTGAATTTGGAGGAACCGGAGCCTTACGAAAAATTAAACTGAAATAGGTTAATCCAAATATTTTGGGTTGTGTAATTCAAAAAACCGAGGTGAATTTTCGCCTCGGTTTTTTTATCTTATTCGTTCTTATAGTCACTGCTGTTTAATAGCTTTTGAGAATTGTAATTTACCCAGGCGTTGGGGAAGGTTGATTTGTCTTTTGACAAAGAACTTTGCACAATATCATATCCCAGGGCATAACCACCCCATGCTGGAAACCTTTGTGATCCGAACATAACTTCTGCCTGAAATGAAAAATCCTGATTATCGAGATGAGGTTGGATGTCAATCCATAGCTTTTGCTTTTCTTCGGGTGTTAAGGATGCTGTCCAGGGAGTATTAACTTTTGGATAAAGTAATTTAGCAAAATAGTCTCCTCTTCCTTCAAAAACCAAATAATCCAAGAGTGTCCATTGCGTAAGCTTGGCAAAATTCTCTTTGGTCCAATACATATGATTATATTCATGTGCAATGGCATAAGGGAGCATCTTTTTCCAGCCTTCAATAGACGTATCTATACTAATTATTATCTGTTTACTGCCAGCAGTAAAACCCAAAATACCTTGCATTGTGCCCATCATTGTTTTTAATTCTGAACTTGGGGGTATTACATAAATTGTAACCTTATCACTTTTCAGGTGTTGATTGCACTTATTAAGTGCTTTTTTTATAATCTTTTCAATTTCTTTTTTATTTGAATTGATTCCCACTAAGGTTTTTTTCAGATGAGGAATGTCTAATGATGGCCGAGCAAGATCTTCATATACAAAAGAAGCATATTCACTTTGCATAAAAAACCTCTGAAAAATAGGGGTCCTTACTATATCTAAAAACAATTTTTTGTAATTGTTAGTAGTGTCCTTTTTGATTTCGGATATGTATTGAGTATAATATGAAATTGCAAAAACTACATCATAGCTTGGTTCTTGAGAATAGGTTTTTAAGAGGCCTAATATAAATGTAGTAATTATTAAAATTAAAGTTTTCATTGTATGTTTTGTTTAAGTGTATGCAATAGATTTCTTGTCATTGAAGGTGTATTCAATGATTTTATGGTATTCAATAATGGATGCTAATTAATCAGGAATCGATTTCCCGTTGCTTTGCTTTAAGCATTTCAGAAACTTTATACAGTAAGATGATCTCTAAAATTATAGTAGGAGTAAGGAAAAAGAGTCCCAAAAATGATAAAATAATAGTAATCATAAAACCATAGGTGATCAATTCAAATATTCCGGTAACGGTGGCCAAGACCCCCAATGCATTTTGTAACCTTAAAATGGCAATACCGAACAAAATTCCAATAACCCCGTACGTGATAGCCTGTGCGCCTACTACAAACTGAAAGTCTAGCTCACCAATGTATAAAGAAGCAATGTCATAAATGTAAAATAGGCATCCTATAAATATGAAGATAAATGCTGTAATACGAAGCAAATAATTTTTTAAGATCTTTCCAGCAAGTACAAATCCACGAGTAAATAAGATAATAGAAGCTAAAATGACCAGTTTTAAGAGAATATAGGCCATATTATTGACCACCATTTCTCCTTGCTGATATCGAAGATAATCTATAGCAATTTCGGCAAACCCTAATAGGAAATATACAATCCCGCTAATCCATGCAATAGAAAGTTGGCGATTTAAAAAACTGGCCTCTCTGCTATCATCTATATCCAACAAAAACAGTTTCTTAAATTCTTTGGCCACTTTTGAATTGGTAGTTTGAATTTGATCTAAATCATAATCCAAAGCAGATAAAATTGTTTTGATAGTATAACTTCTAGGAGTTACTTCTCCAGCTTCAATACGCTGTATCGTTCTTACACTTATATTACACTGCTCTACCAATTCCTCTTGTGTGAGTCCTTTGGATTTTCTGAGTTCAGAAATTTTGAGACCTAATTCTGGCTGTTTCATGATTTTCGAGTTTTTAGTTTCATTCTGGTGATCACTAGAACTTGTTTTCATTTTCTTCAGCAATATTAGTTTTCAGAAATAGGTTCTCAAATATTTTTACTCGTCTTTAACCCGCCATTTACCCGTCACATCAGTAAATACAGATGTTTTCAAAGATCGAGTTACATTTAATTTACGTCTCTGTTTCAATCTTTTTTGTTGGTTTTAATGGTGCTAAAGCGTTCAAAGCTTTATCTACCGAGTCGATCTTTTCAAAAGTTAATAATAATCTTAAACCATTTCTGGTTTGTTTTTCTTTCATTTTACATGTGCCCGGATTTTGTTGTACAAATTGAAGTACTTTAGAAAAAGCAGGACTTTGATAAAAAGCGGATTGTTGATCACTTATAAAATAACCAATTAGTTTATTTTGTTTGAGTATAATTCTTTCTAGTCCAATCGAAGTGGCAATCCATTTGATACGAACAGAATTGAGCAAATCAACTGCTTGATCAGGCAATTCTCCAAAGCGGTCTGTGAGTCGTTTTTCATATCCCTGCAATCCTTCTTCGTCTTTTATGTTATTGAGTTCGGTATACAGATTTAATCGCTCTGTAATGTTATTGATATAGTCATCTGGAAACAATAATTCAAAATCTGTATCGATCTGGGTATCTTTAAGAAATACCTTTTCTTTCGAATCATCCTCATAAAGTGTTGCAAACTCATTTTCTTTAAGCTCTTCGATAGCTTCATTTAGGATTTTTTGATAGGTATCAAAGCCAATCTCATTAATAAAACCACTTTGTTCTCCTCCTAATAAGTCCCCGGCACCCCTAATTTCGAGATCTTTCATGGCAATATTGAATCCACTTCCTAATTCTGAGAATTGTTCCAGAGCTGTAATACGTTTACGTGCATCTTCTGTCATGGCAGAATAGGGTGGAGTAATAAAATAACAGAATGCCTTTTTATTGCTTCGACCCACACGACCACGCATTTGATGTAAATCTGATAGCCCAAAATTATTTGCATTATTAATAAAAATGGTATTAGCATTAGGTACGTCTAATCCACTTTCTACGATTGTAGTTGATACTAAAACATCAAATTCTCCATTCATAAATGAAAGCATGAGGCTTTCCAGCTTTTTACCTTCCATTTGCCCATGACCAATAGCAATCTTTGCATCAGGAACCACACGTTGAATCATTCCGGCTACTTCCTTGATATTTTCGATTCTGTTATGAATAAAAAATACCTGTCCGCCACGTTGTATTTCATAACTTACCGCATCCCTAATCGTTTCCTCATTAAATCGTATTACATGGGTTTCTATAGGATATCGGTTTGGTGGCGGGGTCGTAATTGTAGATAAGTCACGAGCAGCCATCAAGCTAAACTGTAATGTTCTTGGGATTGGTGTTGCAGTAAGCGTCAGGGTGTCTACATTTTCTTTGATGGTTTTAAGTTTATCTTTTACTGAAACGCCGAATTTTTGTTCCTCATCAATGATGAGCAGTCCCAGGTCTTTGAATTTTACATTTTTATTCACCAATTGATGTGTGCCAATAATAATATCTACTTTACCCTTTTCTAAATCTTCAAGCGTTTCTCTTTTTTGTTTTGCTGTGCGGAAACGATTTATATATTCTACCCTTACCGGAAAATCTTCTAATCGTTCGCGAAATGTCTTTGCATGCTGAAACGCAAGAATGGTAGTAGGTACTAAAACCGCAACTTGTTTACCATTATCTACCGCTTTGAATGCAGCTCTTATGGCTACTTCGGTTTTACCGAAACCTACATCCCCGCAAATCAAGCGATCCATAGGACGTTCACTTTCCATATCAGCTTTTACAGCTTCGGTAGCGGTGCTTTGATCAGGGGTATCTTCATAAATAAAGGAAGCTTCGAGCTCATGTTGCAAATAGCTGTCTGGATCATATTGAAAACCTTTTTGCAATTTTCGCTTCGCATATAGTTGAATAAGATTAAAGGCAATCTCTTTGACCCTGGTCTTGGTCTTTTGCTTTAACTTTTTCCAGGCTTTAGAACCTAATTTATAAATCTGTGGAGTTTTACCATCTTTACCGTTAAATTTTGAGATCTTATGAAGCGAATGAATACTCAGATATAATACATCTCTCTCTCCATAAATCAATTTAATAGCCTCTTGTTTTTTACCGTCAACATCGATTTTTTGTAAGCCACCAAATTTTCCAATCCCATGATCAATATGAGTTACATAATCACCTACTTCGAGATTAGTAAGCTCTTTAAGGGTAATGGCTTGTTTTTTGGCATACCCATTCTTAAGATTGAATTTGTGATAACGCTCAAAGATTTGATGATCTGTATAGCAAGCGATCTTTTGATCGTGATCAATAAACCCTTGATACGCAGAAAAAACAATAGTTTCATATTGTTTGACATCCAGATCAGCATCATCAAAAATATCATGAAAACGCTTGGCTTGCTGCTCGCTTACACAAAAGATGTAATTTTTATACCCTTCCTCGTGATTGTCATTCAGATTCTGAATCAGTAAATCAAATTGTTTATTAAAAGATGGTTGAGGTTTTGTATCAAATTTTATAGAGTAATCTGCTTTCGTTGATGGTCGGCTTCCGATTTCGACTAAAGTAAAATCCAGAAGTTGTTTTTTAATGACTTCTGAAGTAGCAAAAAGTTCTTCAGGTGTACTATGTTTAATTTCTTTTGATAGGGTTTCAAAAGCTTCCTTAGCCTTCTCAAAGTTTTTGTCGATTCTAGCAGAAAGCAAGTCGATATCTTTGGCAAAAACTACGGTTTTATCGGCAATGTATTTTAAGAAACTCTCTCTGGTTTCTCGCATAGCTTTATTTTCTACATTGGGAATGACGGTAATCTTTTTGATTTGATCTGTAGATAGTTGCGTTTCTACATCAAAGGTTCGAATGCTATCTACCTCATCTCCAAAAAACTCGATACGATAGGGTTCATCATTACTAAATGAAAAGACATCTACAATCCCACCCCGCACCGAAAATTCACCAGGTTCAGTAACAAAATCTACTCGTTTAAAATGATATTCGAACAAAACTTCATTGACAAAATCCAAAGAAAGCGTATCATTTACCCCGATTTTTAAGGTGTTTTTCTCCAGTTCTTTTCGTGTCACTACTTTTTCGAATAATGCATCGGGATAGGTGACTATTAGTGCTGGTTTTTTTCGAGAATTTATTCGATTTAAAACTTCTGCTCTAAGCAGTACATTAGCATTGTCTGTCTCTTCAATTTGATAGGGTCTTCTATAACTTCCTGGGTAAAAAAGCACATTTTTATCACCCAGCAATTGTTCCAGATCATTTAGGTAATAAGCTGCTTCTTCTTTGTCATTAAAGACACATAGAAACGGTTTGTCTGCCGTTTTGAAAAGGTTTGAAATAGCAAAAGATAACGAAGATCCTAGTAGTCCTTGTAGGTGTACTTTTGCTTGAGACTGGGCAATAGCTTTTTCTAGTTTCTGTAAAGGCAGAGACTGTGAAAAGGTTTTCGAGATTAAGGTTTGACTCAAGTAATTAAGAATTTTAGCGCAAATATACTATCATTCTTTTAATTATGATAACACTCCAAATACTGATCAAGTGCTAAATATTTTGTAACGCGTTAATTAAACTATCTTTTCTTTAGTATTTTGACATCAAATCTTTAAACAATAAGCATCTTTTATGGAAATAGAAGAATTTGACGTTTTTGTTATCGGTAGCGGGATTGCAGGACAAACCGTAGCCAAGGCGTGTGTCGAAAATAATCAAAATGTTGCTATTGCTGACAATAGGGAGTTTGGAGGAACGTGTGCAAACCGAGGATGCGATCCAAAAAAAGTGATTTTAAGCATCGCAGAAACGCTAAAAATAACTCAAGATCTTCAAGGGAAAGGAATTACAAAGCTTCCTAAATCTAATTGGAATGATGTAATGAAATTCAAATGTGAATTTACTGATGCCGTTCCGCCTAGTAAAGAAAAGAAGCTTTTAGATATGGGTGTTACCTTATATCACCAATCGCCAAAATTTATCGACGCTAATGCACTCTCTGTCGAAGGTAAGACGGTGAAGGCAAAAAAAATAGTAATTGCTTCAGGCTTAACTCCCAGGCCCCTTGATATTGAAGGTGGATTGCTAACTTTGGTAAGCGATGATTTTTTGAAATTAGATCAATTGCCTGAATCTATGATTTTTATAGGAGGTGGTTACATAGGAATGGAATTCGCTCACATGGCAGCAAGATTTGGGGTAAAAGTAACGGTCATTGAATCTGGCAAAAGACCATTATCAATATTCGATGAAGATATGGTAGGATATCTCTTAAAGGCGTCTAAAGATTTGGGGATTGAATTTATTTTTGATGCAGAAGTTACTGCTATTGAAGAATTGAGGAAGAATAAAAGAGTATATTTCTCGATAGATGGAAAAGAAAAGAACAGTAAAGCAGAAATGGTTTTTAACACCACAGGCAGAGTGCCATCGCTCAAGGATTTAGATTTAGAAAAAGCAGGAGTAACTTTTACTGAAAAAGGAATAGAGGTCAACGAATTTTTACAGAATCCAAGTAACACGAATGTGTATGCTTGCGGTGATATTTCGGCTAATGCCAAACCCTTAACCCCTTTTTCTGGCAAAGAAGCAGAAATTGTAGCCTATAATCTACACCACGGAAATCATAAAAAAGCAAACTTCCCAGTCATACCTTCAGCAGTATTTACATTACCAAATATTGCCTCGGTTGGATTATCTCAAGAGAAAGCCAAGACGAAATATAATAATATTAGAATCATAAATAGAGATGCTTCTGGTTTCTATAATGCTAAGCGAATTAACGAAAAAATTTATGCTTATAAGATTATCGTAAACCAAGACAATCATAAAATCATTGGAGCTCATTTGATAGGTCCGGAAGCTGCAGAAGTCATTAATCTCTTTGCAATGGCTATTTATAATGAAATGACTGTTGAAGAAATTAAAGAAATGATCTTTGTCTACCCTAGTTGGGGAGCAGATATTCAATATATGATTTAGAAAAATACAATATAATCGATTAATCTATCGAAAGCGCTCAACCAATTTATTAAAAGGATTGGTTTTTCTATTCAAATACCCATGAGTACCTGAAACTATTATAATAATTATAGCACAGATTAGTGCTGTAATGGCGATATAGTCTATTGAATCTTTGTGACGCATATAAATAGCAATGAGCGCCCAGGCACCAACCAGAGCAAATTCTCTCATGTTTTTCTTTACTATCATTAGTATATTGATGACCATCGCTATAACAATCATAGCAACGGTCCACCCTTCTTCAGAAAGTGTAAACCCATTCCAATCAATTTTAACCAAATATGTAGCAATATTCGCTATTGTAGCCACAGCAATCCATCCGGAATATAGGCAAATAGGCCACCAGACAAATACAATGATACCTATGGGAGCATCCCAACGTTCCATATTAGTGTTGAGTATAACCTTTATGAGCGAAATCAATATTCCGATCATAATTAGAACTGAAAGTCCTGTGTACTCATAAACAAAGGCAATCACCCAGCATCCATTTAAAAGATTAGCAATACAAAACCAATATCTAGTTTGCTCAATAAACTCTGAGTTTTTTGGTTTGAAGAACGCTTTTCTGATTTGATAGACGGCATAACCAATAAGACTAAGAAATATGAGTCCCCAAATGGCGAATGCATATCCAGCCGGAGTGAAAAGATTATCATAGGAATCGCTTAATTCGCCGATAGTAGTATTGTTGAAGCGCAAGGCTTGAGATAAATAGTTTACTATTAAGACAAATAGAACAGAAATGAAGTTAATTATCGCCAGAGTTTTTTTCATTGCATGCTTCTTAAGAAAATAAAGATAGATAAAGTGTTTTGTTTTTTTAATCCAAAAGGGTGAATTGTTGTCTCTATTCAAAGCAGCTGATCAAACGTTCAAAATCATCTTCAGAATTATATACGTTAGGAGAAATCCGCATCGCATTTCCTCTATAGGAAACAATAATATTTTCTTGTTTCAGCCTTGTTTTTATGTTATCGATATTCATATGCTCTGGAAAATACACACCGATTAGATGATTTGCCCTATGCTGATCATCTTCTATTAAACAACCTAATTCGCGTAGTTTTTGGACTGAATCGATCGAGATTTTTTTACAATAAGTTTGTATCGCAATAGGAGTCCACTCAATCAATTGTTCGATTGCTCTTATAAGCATAGGCGTGAGCACAAAATTACTGGCTTCTCCTACAGCATAACGCGTGGCTTTTTCCTGGTAGCGCTCTTCGTATTGAGTAAGGCGAGAGAAATCCTGGCTATTATAGCGATTCATCCAGCTATGCTCGATAGGAGTTCCGTCATTAAAAGCATCACTATAATATGCCATTCCGGTAGAATAGGGGCCCAACATCCATTTGTATCCCCCACAGACCAAGGCATCTGGTTGTAATTCTTTTATCGAAAATGGCAAAGCACCAATACTTTGAGTGCCGTCGATCACTAGCATCGCGTTTACGGATCTTGTTTTTTCTCTTATGGCTTTTAAATTGAACAAAGTACCATCTGCCCAATGTACATGGCACATAGAAACCACCACCGTTTTCGACGTGATGGCGTCTAGTATTTTCTGATTCCATAAGACAGCTCGGTTTTCAAATTGTTTGGATGGTCTTATTACTTTAATAATAGCTTCCTTTTTTTTGGCCACTTCTTTCCAGATGTATACATTACTGGGGAATTGCTCATCGACCAGAATAATTTCATCACCTTTGGTAAGTGATATATTGTTTGCCGCGTTGGCAATACCATAGGATACCGAAGGTATGCTTACCGTATTTCTATAATCGGGAGCGTCTATCAGTGTGGCAAAACGTTGTTTTAGTATTTCGACTTGATTAAAGAAATCTTCAGGTAAGATTTCATTAGGTCTAGCCTTGCGGATCACACTTTTTAATCCAACTTCGGTAACCAATTTTAGTTGCGGTGACATATAAGCCCCATTTAGATAGGTAATATTTTCAGAAAGGTCAAAAAGATGTTTTTGGTGCTGCATAGAGACAGGAATTTATACTAAAACGACAGGATCTATTTTATGGTTAAAATCCTAACATTAAAATTAGGAATTATTTTATCCAAAAAAAGGATTATTATAAATTTTAAAAGGAGTAGAGTTTGGTTATATTTGCGGCAAATTAAACAAAAGTACATGATGTCAATATCTGATTTATTTGATAGTGGTTTTCAGAAGCGAAATCAAGATCATTTTGCAGCCATAGTTAGAGTAGCCATGAGTGATGGTATTATTACTGATGAGGAAAGAGCTTTTCTGGATCGATTGGCCCACAGACTTAACATTTCCGAAAATGATTATAAGGGAATTTTGAAGAGTTATCAGTCACATCCTATTAATCCTCCTTATGATTATGATAGAAGGTTAGAGCGATTATATGATTTGGCAAGAATGGTATTTGCCGATAATATTAAAGGTGACGATCAAGTAGAGTTATTAGAAAAATTAAGTATTGGATTAGGTTTTAACCCAGAAAATGCAAAATATATTGTAGACAAGGCACTCAACCTTGTAGAAAGAGGAGTAGATGGAGATACCTTTGCAGATGAAATCAAAAATATGAACAAATAGTTTTGGTGATGATCAAGAGAAAAGGCTGCCTAATCGGCGGCCTTTTTTGCTATCTGTTTTATAATTTTATAAAGCAATTCTTCTTGCTCAAAAGGCTTGGCAATAAAATCATCCATCCCTGATCGTATACATTTATCCCTAGCATTGTGATCGGTTTTACCAGAGAAACCAATAATCGGGATTTCAGAGATAAATTTATCGCCGTAATTATTTCTAATCATCTGGGAGGCTTTATACCCATCAATTTTTGAAACCGTAAGATCCATTAAGATCAAATCATATTGACGTTTTTCAATATAATTAATGGCCTGTTCGCCATTTATGGCAATATCTACAAAATAAGTTCCTTGAGAGATTAATATTTTCATGATAAGATATTGGGTAATTTCTTCATCTTCTACCAGAAGTATTCTAAACTTCTTTTTGTTGGGAGGCAATGTGTATTTCTTTTTCTTTCGTCCGATTGTAGTTTTTGTAATCTCAAATTTAAAAGGAAGTTTTACACAGAAAGTAGTTCCTTTATCAGGCTCACTGATCACTTTTATTTCTCCATTAAGAAGATCAACCAGATTTTTCACAATCGCAAGGCCTAAACCGGTTCCAGAAATTTGTTTGTCATGATCAAAACGTGTAAATCTTTCAAAAAGATAAGGGATATTTTCTTCTAGAATTCCCATTCCTGTATCTTCAATTTTGAAGGTGAGGCTTAGTTTATTGGTACGTTGATAATTTTTTGAAATTGTAAATTTAATTCTTCCTTCTTCAGTAAATTTAAAGGCATTATTCAGTATATTGTTCAGTATTTGGTATACGCGAGTTCTATCACCAATAAGATATTCCTGAATATTTGATTCTACATAAGTCTCAAAAGATATTTCTTTTTCTTTAGCAGCTTTAGAATAAGTTTCATCAAAGCCAGCAATAAGATCCCTAAAAGCGAAACGTTCTTGTACAATTTTTAAGGTACCGGATTCAATCTTAGCAATATCAATCATATCATCGATAAGTGAATTAAGATGACGGCTTTCTCGTTTTATGATTCTGGCCAATTCTTCTTGCTCAAAAGTTAACGGAGTTTTTTCTAAGACCTGGACAAAACCTAAAATACTGGTCAATGGAGTTCTAATCTCATGATTGATGTTGGCAATAAAACTATTTTTGAATTCTTCTTTTTCTAAAAGATACTTGTTTCTTAACTCAAGTTCTTTTGCCAGAAGAATTGATTCGTTCTTCTGTTGGGCAATTTGATTGACCTCTTTGTATTTATCGGTATAGTCATAAAGAAAGATGGTAATTTGTTGGCCATTTGGTTTAATGGTAAGATCACAAATTCTTTCAAGTTTTCCTTCTTCCAGATGTATACAAGGGAAATTCAATTCTTTTTTGTCGATAAAATGTGAGTCTTCAAGGGTTCTTAATACCTCAAAAAAGGGATGAGTATCATAGATTAGCATCCCTTTTGACCATTTAAAAAGAGTAGTGTCTGTTTCTTCAATTATTCCTTGATAAGAAACCTTGGTTACCTGAATCTGGGGATTGAATTGAAGTTTATCTTTTGGATCCTCCATTATACTATTTTGTTATTTCAACAGCCAGATCTGTAAAGAAATCCTGAACATTTTCATTGGTTTTTGCACTAGTTAGGCAATCAAATGGAATACGCTGTTCTTCAAGTCTTTTGGATGCTTCATTTTCGTTTACGAGATCTAACTTATTACCAATAACCTTGGTAACAACTTTGTTATAGTTGTTTTTTAGATAGTCAAGATCGCTATTCAGATTTTTATAAGTGTCTTCTCTGGTAAGATCAAATACATAAATAAAAGCATGTGATCCTAAAAGATAAGATTTTCGGGTATCTTCTACGGTGTTTGAGTGCCCTTCTGTGTCCCAAATGATCATAGACAATTCCCTGCCATCTGGTAATTGTATTACTTTCTTTTTTATTTGGACCCCTAGAGTGACTTTGTATTCTTCAGAAAATTCGTTGTCAATAAAACGTCTGAAGAGAGACGTTTTTCCGACACCAAAGTGTCCCAAAAGCACTACTTTTTTAGACAATTTCATCTGCAAAATGTTTTTTTAGTTTTTGTGTAAAAAGTTTGTTGTTTTCTAAATCTCTATTAGAAATGTGGTTGGTCGCAAAATCTAAAATCTGATCTTCTAAGACTTCTTTAAACATTATGGTATAGGCCCCGGAAATTACGGCCGCGACATAATACGAATAAAAATTCTGAATATGTATAGTGTATAATTCATATTCGATTGTCTCTAGATCCTGGCCTCCAGCTTCAAAAGCGTCTTCAACAAAACTTTTGATTGCCGTAAGCATACCCGAAATCATTTCTTTGTCTATAGTCCCGTCTGATAACGGACTGTAGTCGGCGATCAGTATACCTGAGTTTTTTTCTATGACAAACATCTGAATGAGCCTTGGTTTTGCATAGTCAGAAAGGGCAAGATCTCCTTCAGACACTCCTTGAGCTTTTGCTTTCGTTTTTCTAAACCAGTTTTTGAATGAAAATGCTTTTTTGGTCTGCCTGCTTATATTTTCGCTAAGCAGTTTCATCTCATGAGCGATGTATTTCTTAATCATCTTACCGATGATCGGGAATAATGCTTCGACCACAGCATCCTGAGAGTTTTTTATTTCTTCTTTTAAAGCTTCGGTAATGGTTGGACCCAAAGTTTTAGGAATTTCCTGAACAAATTCATTTAATTTGTCGTCGATAATAGGATCTACCTTGTGGGAGAGTTCTTGCTTTTGATGAACAATTTTGCTAAGTTCTTCTACTTTTTCGGCAATCGAATCAGTATACTCTTTTTCTTCGGTAAGAAGGAGTTCTTTAAGAATTTTAAGTTTATCCTGATCTTCCATAGCCTTTGGATAGATGGATTATTTTTGGCTTATTTTTTCACCCAAAGTGATCAGAAGGTCTCCAAGAGTTTTTTTATCAACTTTTTTTGAATCAAGGATTTCTGCTTTATCAGCAAGATTGTCTTCTAACTCTGTAATTCTAATATTAATATCAGTACTTAGATTATCAATCGCCTGGTTTAATTCTTTGCTTGTATCTTCTATATAATCTCTTAATTCTTGTCTTTTTGCAGCGATATCTTTTTTTACCTTTTCGAACTCAGAGTTGTATGCGGCAATGTTTTCTCCAAAAATAAGATTTTTAATCGCTTCGATTTTTGATGAAGGATCATTAGAATTTTGCTCCTGAACAGCTTTGTTTTCTTTGGCCATTTCAATAGATTTATTTAGTTCTTCATAAAATTAACATAAAAATGTTAAAAACAAGATTTTGGTGTGGCATAAAGTGTAATTCATCCACATTAATCTAATATAGATTAAAAAAGTGCTACGCTAATTCTAAAAACTTAGGGGTAAGTATACTTAGGTTGTATAAAGATACAATTATTTTTTATGTCTAAACAAAACTAAGATGTTCGCTATTGGGTCTTTTTCATAAAAGACTCAACTTTTTGTACCATATTTTTACTACCGCATACAAAAGGGGTACGTTGATGAAGTTCTGTAGGTTTGATATCAAGTATTCTTTTAAATCCATCACTTGCTTTTCCTCCTGCTTGTTCTGCTAAAAAAGCCATGGGATTACATTCATACAGTAAACGAAGTTTTCCGTTAGGAGATTTTGAGGTACTTGGATACAGATATACCCCACCTTTAATCATATTACGATGAATATCACTTACCAATGACCCAATATACCTAGAGGTATATGGGCGGTCCTCTTTTTCTTCCTGACAGTATTTAATATAGTCCTTGATCCCTTGGGGGAAATGAATATAATTTCCTTCATTAACCGAGTATATGTTACCATCTTCAGGAAATCGCATATTGGGATGCGATAAATAATAGGTCCCTAGTGCTGGATTCAGTGTGAAACCGTTTACTCCGTGTCCGGTTGTATATACAAGCATGGTAGAGGTTCCATAAATAATATAACCAGCTGCGACCTGTAAATTGCCTGGCTGTAAAAAATCATCCAGCGTTACCGGTGTTCCCGTTGGTGTCACTCTGCGATAAATAGAAAAAATAGTTCCAACAGATACATTGACATCAATATTTGAACTACCGTCGAGAGGATCCATAAGCACCACATAGTTATTGCGATGATCATTTTTCTGCCCTTTTATGGTAATGAAATCATCATTTTCTTCAGAAGCAATTCCACAAACAATTTCTCTATTGGTCAGGGTATTAATGAAAGTCTCGTTGGCTAATACATCTAATTTTTGCTGGTCTTCGCCCTGTATATTGGTATCGCCTGCAGCTCCTGTAATATCCACTAATCCTGCTTTATTTACCTGGTGATTCACCATTTTTGCTGCCAATCGAATCGAGTTAATCAAACGAGAAAGTTCACCGCTTGCATAAGGAAAATCCTTTTGGTTTTCTATTATAAATTCTCCTAAGGTTTGATTTTTTCTCATCGTTGATGGTGAATTTGATTTGGTGCAAAAATATTATTTTTTAAATAACTATAACGTTTTCGGAAGTTTAAATTATGAAACCTTCTTAAGTTTTATAAAAAGATAACTAAGAGAAGTATAACATTACAAAATTGTCGGGTTTCTAATACCTTTTTTATAGTTTTGATAAATTTTTAGAGTTATGGGTTTTTTAATACGAGATGCGGTAGCGAATGATATGCCCCAGGTACTAGAATTAATTCGGGAGCTGGCAGTTTTCGAAAAAGAACCAGACGCGGTAGAAGTAACTGTCGAAGAACTAGTGAGTGAAGGTTTTGGTGAACATCCACTTTTTCATTGTTTTGTTGCTGAGGTAGATAACGAGATAGTTGGGATAGCTTTGGTTTATTATCGTTTTTCGACCTGGAAAGGACGTTCAATTCATCTTGAAGATCTTATTGTCAAGGAATCGATGCGCGGAACCGGTTTGGGAAGTGCTTTATATGCCGAAGTAATGAAATATGCAAAAGCAAAAGGAGTACGCAGAGTAGAGTGGGTAGTGCTGGATTGGAATCAAAATGCGATAGATTTCTATGAAAAAAGCGGAGCTACATTATTAAAGGATTGGTATCTGGTACAAATGAGTCAGGAGGGAGTTCGTAAATTTATTGCGAATTTATAATTCTAAAAAGGAGCTCGAATGAGAGTATTTAAATTTGGAGGAGCATCTGTTAAAGATGCAACGGCAGTAAAAAATGTAACTAAGGTACTTGAAATCACTGGGTATTCTGAATTGCTTGTGGTTGTTTCTGCCATGGGAAAAACCACCAATGCCTTAGAACGAATTGTAGCATCATATCTTTTTGGTAATGGAGATCTTAAGGATTTGATAAACAATTTGAAGAAATATCATTTTCAAATTCTGGATGAGCTTTTTGATACCAAACCACATTTAGTTTTTAAAAAGGTTGAAAATTTGTTTGACGACCTAAATACTACACTAGAAAGGAATAAGTCAACACAATATGATTATATTTATGATCAAGTAGTAAGTTATGGAGAACTTATTTCATCAACTATTATTAGTGACTATCTAAATGAAACGGGATACAGAAATGAGTGGATCGATGCACGTGAGTTGATCAAGACCGATGCTGTCTATAGAGATGCCGAGGTTGATTGGGAAAACACTCAAAAACGTATCGTTAAAAAAATTAATAAAAAAAGTCTCACCGTTACCCAAGGCTTTATAAGTTCTGACAAAAACAATTTTACCACTACATTGGGTAGAGAAGGGAGTGATTATACAGCCGGTATTTTTGCTTATTGCCTGGGAGCCGATAGTGTAAGTATATGGAAAGATGTTCCTGGGGTACTTAATGCAGATCCACGTGTTTTTAAGCATACGCAACTACTATCTCATATTTCTTATAACGAAGCGATAGAATTGGCTTTTTATGGGGCTTCGGTAATACATCCAAAGACAATTCAGCCCTTACAACGTAAAGAGATTCCTTTGAATGTAAAATCATTTTTGCATCCTAACTCCGAAGGTACTTCAGTAAAAAAAGGACAACCACTAGATCCCTATACACCTTGTTATATTGTGAAGAAAGACCAAATATTGGTTTCCCTTTCTTCGCTTAATTTTTCATTTATTGTAGAGGATAACATCAGTGAGATTTTTAGTCTTTTTCATCAGCATCATATTAAAGTAGATCTGATACAAAACTCGGCCATTAGTTTTTCGGTTTGTTTAGACGATAAGTTTAATAATTTTGAAGGACTTTTAGGTAAATTAAAAGCAAAATTCAAGGTCACCTATAACACCAATGTATCGCTTTATACGATACGTCATTTTACCGAAAAAGCCATTCAATCTCTAGAAAAGGACAAGGATATTTTATTGAAACAGATCACAAGAGAGACCTATCAAATGGTTGCCAGAGATTAGTATTTCAATTCAAGGATTTTGCTATATTTGCAGTTAGCACAAATTGTATTTAATGCCCATAATCACAGCAAGAGAAATAGCCACGGGGCTCAAATTAGACAAACTTGGTTTTGTAGGTACTCTTTTAGGTTGGCTAATTCTTAAGGTCACTAGATTGTCCAAAGTAAATCGGCAGTACGATAAGATAAGTCATCTTAACGACTTAGATTTTTTGGTGCAAGCTCTTGAAATTCACGGTGTAAAATATGAGATTCCTGAAGAAGATCTAAAAAGACTTCCTAAGGATGGTGCCTTTATTACGCTGTCTAATCACCCTTTGGGAGGACTTGACGGTATTTTATTGCTCAAATTAATGTTAGAACATCGTTCTGATTATAAAATCATCGCCAATTTTTTACTACATAATCTCCTTCCTCTAAAACCTTATGTGATGCCCGTGAACCCTTTCGAAGATAGAAAAGAGGCTAAATCAAGTCACAAAGGTATCAAGGAGGCAATTTTACATCTTAAAGAAGGAAATCCCCTTGGTATTTTTCCTGCAGGTGAAGTTTCAACCCTAAAAGAAGGCAAAAATTTCGTAGATAAACCATGGGAACCCAGTGCGATGAGACTGGTCCAAAAAGCGAAAGTTCCTGTGATTCCCATATATTTTCATGCAAAAAATAGTAGACTTTTTTATCGTCTGGCATCTATTAGCAGTACCTTAAGGACAGCAAAATTACCCAGCGAATTGTTTTCTCAAGAAAATAAAGTGATCAAAGTTCGAATAGGGAATCCTGTTTCGGTAAAAGATCAAGAGGAATATACAAACCTTGAGGATTTTACCAATTTCTTACGAAAGAAAACCTACATGTTGGCAAATCCTTTTGAGAAAAAGACGTTACGCGAGTCTATACCAAATTTGAAAATACCAAAGTCTCCTAAACGAATTGCGGGAGAAGCAAATTCACAGATCATAGAGTCTGAATTGCAGTTTTGTCGGGATAATGATAAACGGCTTTTGATAAGTAAAAATTACGAGGTTTTTCTGGCCCAGAAAAAGTTTATACCTAACATCCTAAACGAAATAGGAAGATTAAGAGAAATCACCTTCAGAGCAATCGGAGAAGGCACTAATAATTCTATTGACCTTGATAAGTTTGATGACTATTATCACCATATGTTTTTATGGGATAGTGGTGCAAAAAGACTGGTTGGTGCTTATCGTATGGGCATGGGGTCTAAAATATATGCTGATTTTGGAATCAATGGATTTTATCTTCAGGATTTGTTTCGTTTTGAACCCGAATTACATAGGATGATGAGTCAGTCCATAGAAATGGGTAGAGCGTTTATTATTAAAGAATATCAACAACGACCAATGCCCTTATTTTTATTATGGAAAGGCATTGTGCATTGTACTTTACGATTTCCTGAACATAAATATCTTATAGGAGGAGTTAGTATTAGCAATAAGTTTAGTAATTTTTCTAAATCTCTAATGATAGAGTTTATGAAATCTCATTATTACGATCCTTATGTGGCTCAATACGTACATCCCAAAAAAGAATTTAAAGTAAAATTGAAAGATGCCGATAAGGACTTTGTATTTGACGAAAGTAAAAGCGATTTAAATAAGTTTGATAAGATCATTGATGAGGTAGAACCGGGAAGTCTTCGCATCCCTGTATTGATCAAAAAGTATATCAAACAAAATGCAAAAGTAGTGGCATTTAATGTGGATCCGTTGTTTAATAATGCAGTCGATGGCTTAATGTATATTCGAATTGCAGATTTGCCAGAAAGTACCGTTAAACCTGTTATGGAAGAGTTTCAGGCAGAGCTGGAACAAAAGTACTTTAAGAATGGAGACAAGTAAACAAAATTTTGTTCGAAATTTTTTAATGTAGAAATTCCAAACTCCAAAGAAGAAATTTAGGAATTTTATATTTGGATATTTAAGATATTGTTTTCAAAATTTTGAGTTCAACAAAATCCTTACAATATTCTTTAATCTGATTTCGTGTCTTGATAAATGCTGCATGGATTTCCTCCTCGTTACCCACTACTTTCGAGGGGTCAAAGAAGTTAAAATGTAATCGTTCTGCTTTGCCGGGGAAGATAGGACATCGTTCTTTGGCATTGTCACAAACCGTAAGAATATAATCAAATTCGATATTGAGATATTCATCTAAATTATTAGAAGCGTGGTTAGAAATATCGATTCCATCCTCTTGCATAATTGCGATAGCTTTAGGATTGACTCCATGAGTTTCTACTCCAGCGCTATAAATGGTTGCCTGTTCTTTGGCAAAATATTTCAAATAGCCTTCTGCCATTTGACTGCGGCAAGAGTTTCCTGTGCATAACACTAAAATTTTCATATGTGTGATATTTTGTGATTATTTGATTAATTTGCTTCTTCGTTCTAATATGGTATTGTCGTACCAAATATCGTTTAATTTACCAACTTTTTCGCGATAACCAATTTCTCTAAACCCCAAAGATTTATGCAAAGCAATGCTAGGAGTGTTTTGACTGAAAATACTAGCCTGCAAGGTCCAAAAGCCTTCTTTTTCACTTTCGTTAATCAGCGCTGACAAAAGTAGTTTTCCTATACCTAAATTTTGATATTTCGATGTTATATAAATACTAACTTCGACAACTCCTTTGTACACCTCTCTTCTTGAAGTAGGGGATAATGCGGCCCAACCAACAGTTTTGTCTTCAGAAACAGCCTTAATTCTACAAGATTTAATATGTGTCGCATTCCAGGCTTTCCATGAAGGGACTTTAGTCTCGAAGGTTGCTATGCCTGTATCAATACCTTCTTGATATATTGCTGAAAGGATTGGCCAGTCATTTTGAGTGAATGATGTTATTTTAATTGCGATATTCATTTTTTTTAACAGCATCCGCTTCCCGGAGCACAAGCATTGGTTTCTGCTTCTGCAGTTTCTGGCACTCCACAAGTCTCTTTGGCTTTACAATCGGTAGGTTGTACTGCCAATTTTATGATAAGCTCTTTCTCCTTAGCCAGAAAGCCGGTAACATGTAACTGTGTGGTATGAAACATAGTATTTCCATACTCAATTTTTACAGATGCATCCATTTCATAACTTTTCATTGTACCCACTTTTCTAAGGATTCCCAGCGCCTTATAAGAACTCATGTAATCTGGTTTGCCTAACTCGTTTGGACTTTCCCAAAGCTGGATGACAGTTTCTTTCCATGAATCGGTTCCTGCACCACAATCAACAGCGTCTATGGTAAGGTGTTTTACTTCGGTGATATGATAATTGGTGCCTACTAGCATGCCAGGAGCATATTCAAACAGCAAGGATTTATCTTGGTGCTCTGCTAAAAGGGTGATAAAATCTGATGTATTCATAGTTTTGATGTTTATAGGCTACTTTTGCTAGCAGCAATTGTGTTTTGTAGTATTAAAAAATGAGTTTAAAAGTTTTTGAAGCTCGTTCCATCGATCAATATTAATACAATAACACATACTTTTACCTTCGATCTCTCCTTGAAGTAAACCAATACTTTTTAATTCTTTAAGATGTTGAGAAATGGTAGCTTGTGCCAATCCAATTTCTTCGACCAGATCATTACAAATACATGCGTTTTGCTTGCTGATATGCTGTAAAATGGATATACGTGCAGGGTGGCCTAATACTTTGAAGAATTGAGCCAGTTCGTTTTGTTTTGTATCAAATATTTGCGTTTTGGTGATTCCCATTTTGTATTTATATATCGCAATATTACGATAATAAAATAATATAAAAAAGTCAGATATAATTTTTCTGACTTTTTTAACTTTTTAGAACCAAGGTTTTTTACCCACCTGGTAGGTTTGATAGAATTCCTCATCAGATTTTGTGAGGTACATAATACCTTCGATAACCCCAACTATCCATGAGATCGAAGAAGTAATACCACAAGTAAAGATCCCAAGTAGACCTAAAATAAGCATGATAACACCTTCTTTGGTATATCCTAAAATAAATTTATGTATTCCAAGAGTTCCTAAAATGATTCCAAGAATTCCCGCTAGCATTTTCTTGTTTTCCTGAGAACCTACTATTTCTTTGGCTCCTTCTTTAAACTCATTAGCAGTCTCTTTTACATTTTCTGCAGCTTCCTCGGCTCCTTTTTTTAGGTCGTCTCCCAGATTGTTGTTTTCTTCACTCATGTTATTTAATTAATTGATTAATTTGTAGAAAAATACAAAAAAAATGTTTCCCAAGATCAAGTTGGTTATAAAAAAGCTTGATCTAAAGGTTCCCAGAGTTCGATTTTATTTCCTTCGGGATCAACAATCCATCCAAACTTGCCGTACTCATATTCCTCGATTTCACCAATAACAGGTACACCTTCGTCTTTTAACGTCTTAAGTAATTCTACGAGATTCTCTACTCTAAAATTCATCATAAACTCCTTTTTACTTGGAGCAAAATAAGTAGTGTCATCCTTAAATGGACTCCATTGTGTAGAGCAATCTTTTCCTTCTTTATCCTTCCACCAAAAGGTGCATCCATAATCATCTACAGGAAGCCCTAAATATTTTCCATACCATTTTTTTATTGCTTTTGGGTCTTTTGTTTTAAAGAAAAAACCGCCTAATCCTGTTACTCTGTTTTTCATGATTATTTTTTATTTTAATTTCTTTTTTACACGACTTTCGTATAAGTCGATCCATTTTTGTACTGTCATTTTAGAGGCTAATTCTCCAATAAGTTTTAACGGAATTTGTTCTATTTTTTTAAACCGAATACAACTTTTTCCCATATCCAATTTTGTTTTAACATATTTTGGATATTCGTTAACAAACCAATTCATCAATTCTTGATCGGCATAAATACCACTATGGTATATAGCAATAAAATTCTTTTGTGATGCTATATTCATAAATGGAAGTGGTAGTTTAGGGTCACAGTGATACCCATCGGGATAAAGGCTATGAGGTATCACATATCCGATCATTCCATAATTTATTTCTTCAGAAAAACCTTTAGGAAGATTGTCCTTAATTACTTTTCTAAGAGCCCTCATTATAGGTTTACGTTCTTCGGGAATTGCCTTAATATATTCGTCTGGTGTTTGAACTTGATACTGCATGATATTTTGGTTTGATTTATTAGGCAATTGGTTTACGTTGTAATAATAATGCCGAAATCAGTGAAATTATAAATCCGATAATCAATACCGTGGCAAACATGAGAAAAAAGTTCATAAAAGTATTTGAAAATAGTTCTTTTTGGGCTTCTAACTTTTCAAATTCAATTTTAAACTCGGCTTCAGACAAAGAATTTCTCATTTCCTCGACGTAATGAGAATAATATTCAGTAACAAAATCTGGATTAATGTATTTAATATAAATCACATCCAATATTCCGAAAGCCAAAGCAGCAATTAAAGAAATAAGAATACCTATAAGCAATGCTTTTCCGAAGGAAACTACTCCATTATTTTCTTTATCTCTAAAATGTTTGATTCCGAAAAAAATAAAAAGTAAAGACACGACCATACTGGTATATCCTATAATTTCCTGAACAGAGTAGTCCAAATTCTTACCCAGATACCATCCTGCTAATGCCAACAGACAAATGGTAATGGCACTATAGATTCCGTAACGTATAATTGTATTTTTCATACTTTGAATTTTTTAAAGGTTTGATCCAAAGGTAGGTTGAGATTGATGATTAGGACTCATACTAAAGTATGAAAAGTATCCAACTTTGGTATGATAGGTACCTCGATTAACCCTCGGTATAATGAAAACTTTTAAAAATAGTTGAAAACTATATTAGTAATCCTATTGTGTTTTTGAGTGAACTAACTTTTTATAATTTGGAACTCTTTGGCAATCTGTATGGCTTGGGTACGCCGTTTGGCATCTAATTTTATGAGAAGATTAGAAACATGTGTTTTTACAGTGCTTTCTGAAACAAATAATTTTTCTGCAATCTCCTTATTGGATAATCCTAAAGCTACTTCAGAAAGTACTTCATATTCTCGTTTACTTATTCCTAATTCTTTAATCTTTTTGTAATTTACTTTACTAGAAGCACTTTTCTCTTTGTGTAGAATTCTCTTATTTATAATGACCCCGATAATAAAGAAAAGGATTGCGATTATGGCGATTATAGTCTCTATATAAGAGTCTCCCGTAAATAAACTGTATTTGCTTAATTGAAAAAGAGCTAATAATGCTGCGACCAGGGATGCAAAAATTAAAATTGTTTTCCTCACTCTATAAATTTAAAAAAACTCTCTCTTACTTAGACAAGAAATCTATTTCTCGTTTCATGTTTTTTTTGGCTTGAGCTTCAAATTTTTGATAAAAATGCTCTGTTTTAAAGATTTTAGGCATGTTCAAAAAATGCTCAAGCACTTTAATTCTTCCTTTACTGTACATAAAAGCTGGGTAGTAGTTATATTCTTTTCGCACATTTTTGAAATAAACCTTATAGTTTTCCCAATCACTTCCTAAAATAGAAAGATCGGCATCTGTAAAAAAATTTATATCCTTATTTTTTGAAATAGTATGGCTTTTTGTAGCTAAGATGATTTCTTTACAAAGTTCCACCCTGTCATTGTTAATGCCTAGTGATCTTAATGTCGCCTCGGCCTTGACCGCACTTTGTTGTTCATTATCTTTTTTGAGAACGTTGTATACATAATCATGATAGAAAAGTGCAAATAACGCCATATCCCAATCTGTAATTTGATCCTTAACATGGATAAGATTTTGATAAAGATGTTCAAGATGTTTTAGATGATGATAATAGCGATTCTTTTTGTTGTATTTATTTTCAATTTCTGTCCACAATGATTCAATTAGTTTTGAATCATTTGTGTATTTTACCAGTAAGGATGTAAATACGTCTTTCAACAAAATGCTGCTTTTATTTTGTTAACAATAGTTTGTGCCAATTTTTCTTTAGATTCTATGGTCCAACCGGCTACATGGGGGCTGAGAATCACGTTATCCATTTTAAGTAACTCTTGAAGGGCCTCGGGCATATCTTTTTTTGGATTGAACAGATCTTCAAACGATGATTTCTCGTATTCGAGAACGTCTAATCCCGCACCAAGAATTTTGCCTTTATGTAATGCATCAACTAAATCTTTGGTCACAACACTTTTCCCCCTTGCGGTATTGATTAACCAAAACGGTTTTTTAAACTTTTGTATAAAAGCTTTATTCACCATATTCATGGTTTCAGAAGTTTGAGGAGTATGTAGACTAAGTACATCGGTTTTTTTAAAAAGTTCTTCGATTTGAACTTGTGTGGCGTCACTATTTTCGATATCGTCAATAATGTCATAGCAAATTACTTCTACATTAAATCCGCGAAGTTTAAGAGCAAAGGCTTTTCCCATATTTCCATAACCAATGATCCCAACTGTTTTACCATCCAGTTCCATACCACGATACTCTTCGCGAAGCCATTTTCCTTGTCTTACGCTTTGATCTGCTTGATTCAATTTGTTGAACAACGATAAAATCATACCCAGGGCATGTTCAGCTACGGCATTTTGGTTTCCTTCTGGAGCGTTAAAAAGTTGGATTCCTAGTTTTTCGGCATAATTAATATCTATATTTTCGAGCCCGGCACCTACGCGACCAATAAATTTTAAGTTTTTAGCACTGTCCAAAAAAGTTTTGTCAATTATAAATCGGCTACGAATGATAATTCCATGATACTTTGAAATTTTAGCTTCAATTTCAGTTTTAGATGAATCGTAATCTTCATCATTTTGAAAACCAACTTCCTGGAGTTGATTTAGCAATAAGGGATGATTGGTATCTAGGTGAAGGATTTTCATATAGAATTATATTAATTTCAAAATTAAGTATTTACCCTTTATTTACTTGCAAGAAGATTAGAAAAAAGATAGGATTAAAGAAGATAAAAAAATATGTTTAGGGTTTATTGAATACTTTTATGTACTTGTCTCTTATTCCATCAAACAGTATAAAAAGCCTGGTCTGATCATTACTCAGGATAAATTCGTTGAAGTGATCACGATTTTCATCAATGCGACCAATGATTTCCCAATTTGTTTCAGTTTTGCGATATATATTTATACTATATGTATTTTCAGAATATTCCTCATAATCAGAACTTATTAAAAGTATTTTACCGTCGTTGCTTACCTTTATAAGTGGATTTTCAAAAAAGTTAAGAGAAACATCATTTTCTTGTTTTATCCATCTGTTATTCTCTAACGTATACCATAAATACTGGTATTTTTGAAACCTATTAGAAGAGGATATAAAGAGTGATGTATCATCCTTATCGATACTTACATGAGTTCCTAAATTTTGATAGGGAAGGTCTCCATTAATATCATCTCCCAACTGTTGCCATGTAGTATTGATATATTTAAAAACTTTTACTTGACCTGCATCTGGCCCATTATCATAATTATATACATTGGCTACGGTAATTATAGATCCATTGTTGTTTATGCTAACATTATTCCAATAAAAATTGGCACCTCCGTCATTGATGGCAATTTTGTTTTTGATAGTGATAGGATTACCTTTTGGTATCCATCCTTCGTTTTTCCAGGAGTATACTTGCACTTCTGCATTACTATTTACAAGAACGGGGGATGAGATGGCCAGAGTTTTACCGTCTGCGCTTAGCTTTAGATTTTGTAACCAACCTGTAGCATCAGGTTTTCTGGCGACCATAGTGTCATTTACCAGAGTCCAGTATTCGCTTTTAAGATCGAAGGTTTGTATTTGTTGTTGGTCATGAGCCAAATTTCCGTTCACAATTCTGGTTGCATTACTATTTGTGCTGTAGGTTTGGGCATTGACAAAATAAATGCTGTCTTTATTTTTGTTTCCAAAAGGATACCAAATAGTATCCCGAAGCTCGAATGTGATTATTTTTTTTGGAAGCAAAGTCGTATCCAATTTTTGAGAGTAATCGGTAATAACTATTTTTTCACCATTACTACCAATATTCATTTCTTTTAAATCACTTCTGTTTTCTTCTGAATATAAATGAATAGTTTGTCCTATCGGTTGCCATTTTGGAGCATCCCTACTACCAGGATTTTTACCAGTGCAGCATAGCATAACCGTTGCGACAATTACTAAGAGTAACCATTTTTTTAGGATGGATTTAAAGCGTTTCATTCAGAATCGTTTTTAAAGATTTTTACTTCACCAAAAGTATTGTAGTTTTTATCCATGTTGCTATTACCTACAATCACCATAGTAGCATCCTCATTTATGTCTACAGCATTGGGAAAATCTAAATATGCTTTTTCTAATTTGATTCTCTCTCCATCTAATTGCCATTTATTGTCAATCAATTCAAAAATCGATACAAAATTGTAGTCTTTTGCTCCTCCATCCAGATCAGATCCATTGCTTGTTACCGCCAGGCGATTTCCGGATTGACTCAGTTTTACTTTGTAGGCAAAATGATCCAAATCCATTCCGTATATAGTGTTTCCAACTTGTTTCCATTCATTATTAGCATTAAGGGTAAACACCTGTACGTGACCATTTAATAATATATTACCTCGTTTACTTTCGTTTGCGTATTTGGATACTTGGGTATTGGCATAGCCTATGGCAATACTGGATCCACCTTCATTAATTGCAACTGTATTTGCGGGAAGATTATAACCTCTATGATCATAGTTAATACTATTCCCTTTGCGTTGCCATCTACCGTCGATCCAAGTATATACTATTACATTACCTTGAGAATAATCTGAACTTACAATCAGTGAACTCCCATCATCACTAAGTTCAAAAGCCTTACCAATTTGACCTTCGTGATGTATTTGATGTCCCATAATATATGGTGTTCTTACGGTTCCTTGAATTGGATTACCTAATATTTCCCAAGTATTCTTATCATTTAAGGTATATATGGTGATGCTACTATTGATTTCCCCTGCGGGTTCATTATGCGGGGCTCCTATAGCCAGTATTTTTCCATCGTCGCTTAGGCTTATATAATATCCAAACTCATCGTATGCATTTGCACCATTAAGATGTTGACCCAACTGTACCCAATCGTTATCGCGATATTCAAAAACTCTAACCTGTCCAGAATTATCGCCATTTGCATTGCTGTGTGTAGCACCTACTGCAATGATGTTGCCATTAGCGCTCATTGCTATGGTTGATCCAAAATGTTCATAAGGTCGTAATCCTTCGATATTTTTTCCTAAAGGAATCCATTGATCATCTTGGTTTTGAAATACCCTGACATGTCCTGCTCCAATACCATTATCGTCGTTGTAAGGGGAACCAACAGCAATCACAGATCCATCACTATTCATGGCCGTAGCCATTCCACTATAATCCCCTGGAGCTGTTGATTGAATATCTTCTCCAATTTGCTTCCAATTTGTGCAGGAAGTAGTAAGTGCGATGAAACCGAAACAAATAATGTATATGATTTTATTCATGTATAGTTCTATTTTATCTCAAAACCGTTACTTGAAGTTTATGTACTAAATACTTATTCTATTAAAGGAATCAATAGATTTTAGGATAAAGATAAAGTTTTTCCTGACTTGGCAGCTTTGTATATTGCTTCTACGATTTTAATGTCTTTCATTCCTTCTTCGCCAGGAACGAGAACAGGAGTATCATTGATAATAGATAAGGCATCATCATCCATTTGTTTGGCTTGTTGGTTTCTTATAGGAATAGTAAGCAATGTACCATCGCTTGTTTTGCCTTGCACTCCTGAATACATAGAGAAAGGAGCGAGAGTATACCATCCCTTTTGACAATCAACGTATAATTCGTGCATTGATTTACCAACACTAGTTTTACCGTATGCTATTGCACCTGATGGAAACTCTAAGGTGAAATGAGTCGTCTCGTCGGTTTCTGTGAAAATTTTTGGGCGTGTTGTCATTTGTTTTGCTGAAACCGAAATGGGCTCCTCACCAGTGGTGTAGCGCGAAGCGTTAAGAGCGTAAACTCCCAGGTCATACATAGTACCTCCTCCCAGTTCGGCATCTAATCTCCAGGTTCGAGCCGGGTTGCCAACGTTGTATCCTATTTCTGCTCTTACGGTTTTAATAGTGCCGTAAGGTTTTGTAGTTGCCCATTTTATGACAGTTTGAGTATTGGGCTCATGTTGCATGCGATAACCTATTGAAAGTTTCACCTTATTTTTAGTGCAAGCGTCTATAATAGCCTGACACTCGGCTTCGGTTTTTGCCATAGGTTTTTCGCACCAAACATGCTTTCCTGCATTAGCCGCATTAATAGCATATTTAGCATGCAATCCTGTGGGAACTACGATATAAATCACATCAATATCTGGATTGTCTGCAATCTCATGCATGGTATCGTAGTTGTACACATTTTTATCGGGGATACCATATCGTTTTTGCCATTTAGGGATTTTCCAGGGACTTCCAGTCACAATTCCAGTAAGTTTACAATGTTTGGTGATTTGTAAGGCCGGAGCGAGTACAGTAGCACTATAATTTCCTAAACCTACCAGACAAACACCAATTTGCTTTGGATTTGCCTGAGCATATAGACTCGAATAGGGGAACAGGCTGTAGCCTAGTAATAGACTGCTGTTTTTTATAAATGTTCTTCGATTTAAACTCATAACTCTAAGTTATCATGTAAACTTTACGATTTATGATTGTTTCGTTTCTAGAATCAAAGCAATTCATACTTTAAAGATCAATGTACTGAGAAACAGTGCGTTCGCTGTCTACCTCACCCGTATGTTTAGTGCTGGCTTTTTCAAAAAGTAAAACATGTACTTCCTCACCATCTTTTGTAGAAGGGCAATGCTCCACTCCCTTTGGGACTACAATAAGTTCACCAGCCTCAACCTTTACCGTTTTGTCTCTAAATTTCATGTACAAAGTGCCTTTTACGACCTGAAATAATTCGTCTTCATTATCATGCTTGTGCCATATAAAATCACCAGATAATTTGGCAAGATATATTTGATGATCATCTACCATTGCAATACGATGTGGATGCCATTGCTTATCAAATTTTGATAACTTTTCTTTGATATTGATCGCTTTCATGTGAAGTTATAATTTACAAAAACAAGTTACTTATTTCATCTGTGATGCGAGTAGGTCTTAACGTTTCTTTATGTAGCAAACACCACATTGTTTTTGCTGTGACCAGGATTTTTTTGGAGTCTGAATTTATGATTTTAGTATGACGCTCACTTTTCACACCTTTGTGATGATCGATCCAGGTTTGTATCGTGATATTCTCATTTTCGAAGGCTGGATGGTGGTATTCTATAAAATGATTCAGCACGACCCAGACAAAGGAATTTCTGATATTATTATCGGTTTTTGATTCCCAGTGTTTTTTGGCTACATCTTGAACCCATTGAAGATATACTACATTATTTACATGATCCATATCATCTATAGCAGATTTTGGAACGGTAAATTGATATTCAAAGATCTTGGATTTCATTTAAATTTTCAAAAATTATATGCTTAAGATCACTACTTAAAAAAAAGGAACCGACACTCTTTTATCTTAAAAGTACAATAATGCTGATCACAGGCAGTGATTGAAACGGCAGCTTTTACAAACTTTAACAAGTGGTTTGTAAAACTATAGTGAAAAGCTCGGTGCTTGCAGCCTGCCTAAAAGTCTAACATCACTTTAGCAATATAAAAGAATAAAAAGATTCCAAAAATATCGTTGCTGGTTGTAATAAAAGGTCCAGTAGCAATTGCCGGGTCTATGCCCCTTTTATTTAGAATTATAGGCACAAAGGTACCTATTAAAGCAGCTACGATGATCACACATAGTAAAGATATAGCAATAGTAAGGCTAAAATCAATTTCCATATGGGTTATAAACCCAAATATGATCACCAGAACTCCTAGCGTAACTCCACTTATAAGACTTAAACCTATTTCTTTAACCAGACGATTAAACAAACTTCCTTTAACATTATCATTTGCAATACCCTGAACAATAATAGCCGAAGATTGAACTCCAACGTTACCTGCCATTGCGGCAATAAGTGGTGTGAAGAAAAATAGTTCTTTATATTTGGCAAGAGCTTCTTCAAAACCTTCCATAATAAAAACACTTCCCAGTCCTCCAAAAAGTCCAAGAATAAGCCAAGGTAAACGAGCTCTTGTTAGTTCCCAAACACTATCATCTGCCTCGACATCTTGAGAAATACCAGCTGCTAATTGATAATCTTTTTCGGCTTCCTCTTTAATAAAGTCTACAATATCGTCTATAGTAATCCTACCCACAAGTACACCCTCATGATCTATTACAGGAATTGCTTCAAGGTCATACTTTTGCATAATACGAGCGACTTCTTCCCCTTCGGTATCCACATTTACCGAATCTACTTTTGGGATATAAATATCACTAATATGTGCTTTGGTAGGGGCGGTAAGTAAATCTTTTAATGATAATCTTCCTTTAAGTTTATCCTCTTTATCAACCACATAAATTGAATGTACTCGTGTAACATTTTTTGCCTGTCTGCGCATCTCACGAACACACCCTGCTATGGTCCAGGTTTCTTTTACCTTTACCAATTCTTTGGCCATCAGACCACCCGCAGTATCTTCACGATAAGCAAGCAGTTCCTTAATATCTTCTGCATGTTTTTCATCTCCAATTTCGGCGATTACCTCTTCTGCTAGTTCATTAGGAAGTTCTGCTATGACATCAGCAGCATCATCGGTATCCATTTCTTCCAGCTCTTCTGCAATTTCTTTTACAGAAAGATTTTCTAAGATACGTTCACGAAAGTCCTCTTCAAGTTCCATAAGAGCTTCAGAGGTCTTCTCACTATCTAATAGCTTAATGATATAGGTAGCTTCAGATAAGTTGAGTTCGCTAATGATTTCTGCAATATCGGCAAAGTGAATTTCGTTGAGCATATCGCGTAGACGAGCATCACCTTTTATCTCTATAAGATGTTCTACTTGCTCAATAAGTTCTGTTGTAATCTCAAACGGCATAATTGCTCATTATTTTATGATCTCTGGCACAAACGCTCACAAAGATAACCAAAGAATTCAATTAGTGAGACTTTGATTTTTGAATAAGAAGAGTCAATTCTATAAACTCATCAACAGATAATTGTTCTGGACGTTTGGTAAGAACATCAAGGATTTTAATTTCTTCGCTAAGCTGAAAGGTTTTTAAGCTGTTTCTTAGGGTTTTGCGTCTTTGTCCGAAAGCAGTTTTTACCACAGTAAAGAACAATTTTTCATTGCACAGAAGGGTATAATCTTTTTTTCTGATCAATCGCAGAACACCACTATCCACTTTTGGAGGTGGATTAAAAACTGCAGGAGGTACCGTAAATAAATATTCGGCATCATAAAAGGCTTGTGTGAGCACAGAAAGAATGCCGTATGCTTTACTTCCTTCTTTTTCACAAATGCGTTGTGCCACTTCTTTTTGAAACATCCCGGTAAATTCTGGAATACGATCTCTATTTTCTATAGTTTTGAATACTATTTGAGTAGAAATGTTGTAGGGAAAATTACCAATTATAGCAAATTGATCGGTAGCGAACAAAGTACTGAGATCAAATTTTAAGAAATCAGCCTCCAACACCTCAAAAGAGTTATGTTTTCTGATTATTTCATTATGCTCAAGGCGAAAACTCGTATTGAGATACGCTATAGATTCGGCA
Source organism: uncultured Aquimarina sp. (assembly GCA_947500845.1). Classification (GTDB taxonomy): domain Bacteria; phylum Bacteroidota; class Bacteroidia; order Flavobacteriales; family Flavobacteriaceae; genus Aquimarina; species Aquimarina celericrescens. The sequence goes on along the minus strand of CANMTP010000021.1, from coordinate 4,178 downwards.
TCTAGATCCATAGCCACAACATGCAGATCTTTTTGCAGGATATACTTGGTAAGAACTCCCATACCAGGGCCGATTTCTATAACATTCTTATACCCAATGAGGGTTAATGTATCTGCTATTTTTCTAGCGATATTTTCATCTTTTAAAAAATGCTGACCCAGATGTTTTTTGGCTCTTACTACTGTTTTTTCTGAATTATGAATCGCATCAGGAAAGTGTTTTTTATTCTTTTTGTGCTTAGCCATTTCGTTCGCTCACAATTTCTAACTCGGTTCTAAAGGCCACAAATTTTCCCGCAAAGCGTTCTGTCTCTTTACGAAGACGATCGGCATCTTCATTATAATACCTTTGTAGCGTTTCTTTATCGCTTGTAGTATATTGAACAGAATATGTGATGCCACCCATTTCTTCTTCCACCAAAACTTTTGTCATTAGAGCTTTGCTAAACTTTCCTGTAGATAACATGTCAGGGATGTGTTCATTTTTCATCCAATCGAGCCATAGGTCATGAACGGATTCTTCAATATTTATAGTGACGTTATAAATGTACATTTCGATAGTTGTTTATGAAGACAAAGGTAGTAAACAAACAACTACTGACTGCCTACTACACACTAATTAATCGCATCACCACGCAGTGTTCTATACTTTTTTCTGGCATCAACAAAATAAATACTATCTGCATGATTAAAAATAATCTTCTCATACAATTCTTTTGCCCTTTCAGGTTCTCCTAGCTCATTAACATAAAGCTCTGCTAACCAGTAATAAGCATCATCTACCAAAATATCATCCCCATAGAATTCAATAATTTTTAGGTAATTTATTTTGGCTTTCTCGTATTGTTTTTCTTTTTCAAATAGTTTGGCCTGGCGCAAAAAGGCTTCGTCTTCTATTTTTTCCCCCTTATGTTCCGTTAAAATCTTTTCATAGGTTGCGATAGCTTCTTCATTTTTATTTTGAAATGCAAGTAAATCGGCTTTGGCAAAAATTTTAAGTGCCGTTTGTGTAGAATCTTCAAGAGAGTTATCGCTTATAATGAGACTAAGCTCCATCGCATCATTGGCAATAAGTTGAGAAGTCGAAGATTTGAGAACATCAAGCTGTGTTTGTGCCCAGGCAAAATCACCTTTATAATAACTTGTTTTTGCTACTTTAAACCTGGCATCCTGAGCTAGAAAATTATTTTTTAAGGCATTTTGTACTTGTGTATAATAAATTAATGCTTGATTAAATTTTTGATCTAGTACCAAAATGTCTGCTATTTTCATCTTAACCCTTGAAGATTGAAATCTTGATAGACGTTCTCTATCTATTAACTCTTTTAAGAAAGTAATTGCTTCTTGTTTTTTGTCGAGGTTAAAAGCCAAAAAGTGTGCATAGTCGACTTGTAGACCAATAGTTTCACGAGACTTTCCATATTCTTCGAATACCGTGTTATACTGTTGCACGATAGCTTTGTACTCTTTTTTATTAGCATTATCGACTTTTGCTTTCAGAATAATTTTATGTGCTGTAAGCTTCATGTCCTTAGACACAGGAGTTTCCAGGATATAATCAAGGATCTCTGTAGCCGATTTGATATCTTTTTCGGCAATTGCTATTCTAGCCAAATCAATAATGCCTTGTGGACCGACATCATTACGTTTGTAAATGGCTTTTTCATGAATAAAAGCTTTTTTAAACTCCTTTTGCTGTATAAAAAGCCAGCTTAGCATTTCATTATATAAAATATCAGGATTTTGCTGAAGTCTTTTTATTAATAATTTCCTGAAAATTGTGTTGGCCTCATTCGTAGCATCTTCTTGAATATAATCGCTAAAATTACGTTGAACAACATTAATATAGTTAGGTTGTAACTGTAATAAAGACAGGTAACTATCAAACATTTTTTCAAGTTTTCCTTGCTCGCCATAAATTTTGGCAAGTTGTACATTAAAGTTTGCTCTGGGGTTATCCAGCATTCCTTTTTCATAAACTAATGCGGCCTCATCCAGAAGACTATATTTTTCAAAGGTTTGAGCAAGAGAGTAGGCATGATTTGAATCATTATTTTTATACGTTTCTATAGCTTTATCATAGTAGATTCGAGCTTGATCAGATTTTCCCTGTAAATCGTAGTGATGCCCTAGTTCTACCAAAAGCTGAGCATTGTAAGGGACCTGTTCTATTCTTTTTGTTAAAACTTTTTCTGCTTTATCGAATTGTTCTAATTGCTGATAGGATTCTACCAAACCGAGTAAATAATTGATTCGGCCGGGAGTTTTACTATACAACTTTTGATAGATAGACAGCGCTTTTTCATATTGCCCCTGTTGCATGTAGTTTTTTGCTAACTGTTCTGACTGCCCAACAACCGAAAAAGTTAAAAACAAAGTAATATAAATAAGGATAATACGCATGCTGCACGTTTTTTTGTAAAGATAACTTTTTAATGCGACAAAGTTACAATGAAGCTAACCCACAAAGTAATAAACCTTCTCATTGAGAAATCAAAACCTATTAAAAATAGCGTACAATTGTATGATTTATGAAGTATTTAAGTTGAACTTAAAAACCAGATACTTTGGATCTTTATTGCTTCACGGACTAATCTATATATTCAAACCCACAATATGGAACTAATACCTCAGGAATTTTGATGCCTTTAGGTGTTTGATAGTTTTCCAGAATACCGGCAAGTACTCTGGGAAGTGCTAGAGAGCTTCCATTAAGCGTATGAGCTAATTGATTTTTACCGTTTTTATCTTTAAAACGTAGTTTTAAGCGATTCGCCTGGTAGGATTCAAAATTTGATACTGAGCTAATTTCTAACCAGCGATCCTGTGCAGTAGAGAATACTTCAAAATCATAGGTTAGGGCAGCAGTAAATCCAATATCACCTCCACAAAGACGCAAAATACGGTACGGTAATTTTAGTTCTCTTAGGATATTTTTTACATGTTCTACCATTCCGTCTAATGCCTTATAAGAATTTTCAGGCTTTTCGATACGTACAATCTCTACCTTATCAAATTGATGAAGGCGATTCAAGCCACGTACGTGGGCTCCATAAGAGCCAGCTTCTCGTCTAAAACAGGGAGTATATCCTGTGCAACAAACAGGTAATTCACTTTCCTGAAGCAGATCATCTCTAAACATGTTAGTCACAGGAACCTCTGCAGTTGGAATAAGATATAGGTCATCTCCGGTCACATGATACATTTGTCCTTCTTTATCGGGTAACTGTCCTGTGCCATATCCTGAGACTTCATTCACCAAATGCGGAACCTGATATTCTTTATAACCGCCTTCTGCATTTTTATCCAAAAAATAACTAATTAGAGCTCTTTGCAACCGGGCACCTTTTCCTTTATACACCGGGAAACCAGCTCCAGTTATTTTCACACCCAATTCAAAATCTATGATGTCATATTTTTTGGCAAGCTCCCAATGTGGTAAAGCACCTTCTTCCAGTTTAGGAATATCACCTTCTTTAAAGACTTCTTCATTATCCTCATCACTCTGACCATCTGGTACAGAATCGTGAGGAATATTAGGGATAGTATACAAGGCCTCAACCAATGAAGTTTGTAGACCGGTAAGTTTGGTAGCTAGTTCTTTAGAACTTTCTTTTAACTGTGCAGTTTTTTCTTTTAATACGTTAGCTTTTTGTACCTCTCCGTTTTTGAACAATATTCCTATTTCTTTAGAAAAGGTATTAGAATCGGCAAGTATGTTGTCTAATTGGGCTTGTGTCGCCCTACGATCTTCGTCTAATGTAATCACTTTGTCCAGAATAGGAGCTGCATCAAAATTGCGTTTTGCCAGCGCTTTGATATACGCATCTTTATGTGCTATGATCTTTGGTACTACTAACATGGTTTCTTTTTTGGCGATGGCCGGGCTATGCGTTATATCTTTTTTATAATTGTACCCTTCGAGAGCCTCAGGGTACAATTATAAAAAAGGATGTCACTTCTATCCCTATCGCGATGAAGGAGCAAATTTAAATAAAAGCTTGGTTTTTGAAAGTATAGTTCGTAAAGAGAATTTAGAAATTTTTAAGATTTACGGAAGGCAAAGAGGAAATACTCGGGAAATCATTATAGAAGTTTTTACATTAACGTGAGTTCGGGATAAGAAACTTTAATAATTTATTGTAGAAAAAGCAGAGAATTAGTATATTTAAGTATCTA
>CANMTP010000020.1 GCA_947500845.1 uncultured Aquimarina sp. | reverse complement strand
ACTGCAATCCGTGGGAGAGTAGGTCACCGCCTTCCTTAAAAACCCTTCATAAAACTATGAAGGGTTTTTTTATGCCTTTATTTCATTAAGGTATTTCTTGCTAACTATTGTATGTATTTCTATACTATAATTTATAGATTTGTCTTATTTACACAGTATATGAAAATACAAACCCCAGTAGAAGAGCGTTGGAATTGGTTAACTCACGGATTAGGATTTATCTTATCTTTTATAGGCTTATTCTTCTTATTTGCCAATGATTCACAATTAACCAGGTATAGTACTTTTGTCATTGTTCTATATAGTCTTTCCTTAATGGTCTTATACTTTGCTTCTACCGCTTATCATTATACTACTGATGAAAGGCTCAAAAGAAGATTTAGGATTATGGATCATATAAGTATCTATCTCCTCATAGCAGGGACCTATAGTCCAGTTACCTTGATTACACTTCTGGAGGGTAAAGGCTGGCTTTTATTTATATTAGTTTGGTCTACGGTCGGTATAGGAACTATACTAAAGCTGTTTTTTACGGGAAGATTTGAAGCTATATCATTAATATTATATCTGGTAATGGGATGGTTGATCGTTTTAGATATAACCAATTTAATAAATAAAGTAGGGCAAGAAGGAATTACATTCATGATATTGGGAGGTGCAGCCTATACTATAGGAATTATTTTTTATGCCATGCGAAGATTAAAATTCCATCACGTAATATGGCATCTTTTTGTAATGGCCGGGAGTATTTTTCATTATATTTTTATACTGAAATTTGTTATCTAGCTCAATTATCAATAAAGTCTTTATATTCTAAAAAGAATGCCTCTAGTTTTAACATCTTTTCGTTCAAGAATTCCTTGGTTTCTTCCCAAGTATTTTTATTGTGAATACTAACATCTGGTAATTCTATATAAAGTCTGGAGATGACTTTTCCGTTATCCAATTCATAATACTTATCATAGATAATACCATGAAGATATTCTGTAACAAGAATATCCTTTAAGCTCACAAATCTTTCATAATAATAGTCCTGTATGACTTGGTCATAGGGTTCAATATCAATAGATACTTGAGCTTTTTTAGTGGTAAAGGTAAATTTAAGCGTTACATCTTTGATTTTTGTATTATATAATAACCATTTATGAGGATACTCTTTTCCAAATGAAGTCCAAAATTCTTGTCGTATTCGTTTTGACTCTTCTTTGCTAAACATATTAAATGAAATATGCTGTAACAGTTGCCAAGAGAACAACCATTAGTTTTGTAACGTTGAACTTATGCCCTGCATTACTTTCAAAAAGAATAGTGGTAGAAACATGTAGAAATATACCTATTACTATCGCTGTAATTTCTTTATAATAGTTTTCAATAGCCGTAAAATGTTCCGAAATGAAAGTTCCTAATGGAGTCATTAATGCGAATACTACCAATAATACTGCAATAAGAGTGCGTGAAATTTTGGTATTCAATAAAAAGGTGGTAAGAATCATAGCAATAGGAATTTTATGAATGACAATTCCTAAAATTATTCCTTCAGTATGGTGTATAGGAAACCCTTCTAAAATTGCATGTATCCCTAAACTAATAAAAAGTAGTTTTGGGATTGTGATAGTTTCTTTATCCAGGTGAATGTGACCGTGCTCAGCACCTTTAGAAAAATACTCAAGAATTTTTTGAAGTAGAATACCAACCATTATCCAAACACCAGTGCGTTTCGGAAAATTGTTATTTTCAAAGACCTCAGGTAGCAGATTAAAAATAGTGATTGCCAACAAAAAAGCACCACTAAAAGCCAAAAGCAATTTTAAATTCTTTTGATTAGAGGGTCTAAAAAAGAACACAATTAATGATCCTATAAATACGGCTAATATAGTAAGTATGTAATTATCCACTATTTAAAAATTAGTATCAATCTTTGTGAATTTTTTATGTCAAATTTCCCTAATTGATAATCACCAAAAACATCCAACAAATGCACATCTGCTTTATTAAAATAATCTTCAAAATCATTTAGAGTAATTGCTTTTACACGCTCTGTAAAGAAAAAATCTTCATTTTGATCTCTAAATCTAATTTCTTTAAAGATATAACCATCCTGAATGTATCTATTTATATGAAAATTGATATCTTCAATTTCTTTAAGTTCTTCTGGGACAAGATTTTCAATAACGTAATTGACATTCATAAAATCAATAACCCCGAATCCATTTTCATTAAGATCTGATTTGATCGCTTTAATAGTATTTAAATTGTCTTCCTCTTGATCAAAATATCCAAAACTGGTAAACAAATTAAAAACTGCCGAGAATTTTTCAGAATAAGGGCGACACATATCGTGCACTCTAAATTTTAAGGTCTCATTTTCAAATTGAGAAGCATATTTTATACTTTTTTCAGATAAGTCTACTCCCGTAACGTCATAACCTAGTTGGTTTAAGTAGATGCTATGACGACCTTTGCCACAAGCTAGATCTAAAATTTTCTCTCCTTTTTCAAGGCTAAGATAGTTAGTGAGATTATCCATAAACTCACTAGCTTCAATATGATTTCTGTCCTTGTATAAGATATGATAGTATGGCGTATCGAACCATGATGCGTACCACATTGATGAATCTTTTAGCATAGGGCGCAAAATTAATGTATTTTTGCGGTTTAATTATATTGAATTTGAAGATAGTGAGCAATTCTTTTAAAATGGTGGCCAAAACTCTTTTTGGTTTTGAAGAAGTTTTGGCAAAAGAACTTAGAGATTTAGGTGCCCAGAAAGTTGAAATGGGTAATAGAATGGTTAGTTTTTATGGAGATACTGGATTTATGTATAAGGCAAATCTTTGCCTTAGAACGGCTATTAAAATTTTGAAACCTATTACTTCTCGAAGAGTTAAAAACGAACAGGATGTTTATGATTTTATTCAAAGTATCCGGTGGGAATCATATTTGAGTGTAGATGATACTTTTGCAATTTATGCGACCGTTAATTCAACACAGTTTACTCATTCTAAATTTATTGCTTTAAAGGCTAAAGATGCCATTGTAGATAAATTCAGAAAAGAAAAGGGAAGAAGACCTAATGTAGATTTAGATCATCCGGATCTTTCAATTGATATTCATATTCAACGAGATTTATGTACAGTATCTTTGGATAGCTCTGGGGGCTCCCTGCATCATCGCGGCTATCGTACAGCGACTAATATTGCTCCTATCAATGAAGTTTTGGCCGCTGGTTTATTACTTCTCTCAGGCTGGGACGGTCAATGTGATTTTCTGGATCCTATGTGCGGAAGCGGTACGATGGCAATTGAAGCTGCAATGATAGCCTGTAATATTCCTGCAAACTTAAATCGGAAAGAATTTGCTTTCGAAAAATGGTTGGATTGGGATTTGGATTTATTCGAAAAAATTGAAGAATCATGTCTTAAAAAAACTAGAGATTTTCATCATTCTATTATAGGAATGGATAAGGCTCCTTCGGCTGTTAGAAAAGCAAATGTGAATGTGGAAAATGCTAATCTTACCGATTTTGTAACCATAAAAGAAGGAGATTTCTTCTCATCGTCTAAAGAGGTTGAAGGGACATTGCACATGGTGTTTAACCCACCTTATGACGAACGATTAGAAATTAATTTGGAAGAATTCTATTCACAAATTGGTGACACCCTGAAACAAAATTATCCAGGTACTCATGCCTGGTTTATTACAGGGAATCTTGAAGCACTAAAATATGTTGGACTTCGACCTTCTAGAAAGATAAAAGTGTTTAACGGAAAGTTAGAAGCTAGATTAGTGAAATACGAAATGTATGCCGGCAGCAAAAAAGCAAAACATCAACATGATCATTAAGAGTCTTGTACTTTCGTTTTTGACTACCTTGAAAATTTATTTCTAATAAGCTCCAGTACTTATTTTTTAATTCATTCCTGAAATTAATTTGATGTAGGATTTTTATGTTTTTATTAAGACTAAAATTATTGAAATAGCAATAATTTTCTAGTGATATTCAATTTCTAACTAATCTTCTAGTCAATATGAAAACAAAACTAACGCACGTCATTTTCATAATATTCGTATTTACACTTACATTTTCGACACAAGGGCAACGATCAAAGACAAAACAGGTGGTTTCATCTGCACTTTCTGACTCTGTTTTTTCTGGATTGAAATTAAGAAATATAGGCCCGGCATTTATGTCAGGTAGAATTGCAGATGTAACAATTCATTCTAAAAACGAAAGTATCTGGTACGTGGCAGTCGGTTCTGGTGGTGTTTGGAAAACTGTAAATTCTGGTACCACATGGACACCAATTTTTGACGGTCAAACATCTTATTCCATAGGATGTGTAACGATCGATCCCATAGATCATAACATCATTTGGGTGGGTACCGGAGAGAATGTAGGAGGACGCCATATAGGTTATGGTGATGGTATTTATCGCAGTGAGGATGGTGGTGCTTCTTGGAAGAACATGGGATTAAAAAACTCTGAACATATTTCTAAGATTATTATACATCCCGAAAATAGCAATGTGATCTGGGTAGCAGTACAAGGTCCTCTTTGGAAAAAAGGAGGAGAGCGTGGTTTGTATAAATCTGTTGATGGAGGAAAAACATGGAAGAAAACCTTAGGTGATAATCAATGGGTTGGAGTAACTGATCTGGTAATTGATCCTCGAAATCCAGATCTGCTATACGCAGCCACTTGGCAAAGACATCGAACAGTTGCGGCTTACATGGGTGGCGGTCCGGGATCAGGGATTCATCGTAGTGTAGACGGAGGGGAAACTTGGGAACAACTCAAAAATGGTCTACCCAAATCGCAGATGGGAAAAATAGGGTTGGCAATCTCTCCACAGAAACCTGATATAGTATACGCAGCAATAGAATTGGATAGAAGAACAGGAGGGGTCTATCGATCTGGGGATCGTGGAGCTACCTGGAAAAAACAATCTGATGCCGTGGCTGGCGCTACAGGGCCACATTACTATCAAGAACTATATGCGTCTCCACATCATTTTGAAAGGTTGTACCTGGTAGATAATACTATGCAGATTTCTGAAGATGGAGGAAAGACATTTGTGAGGATGAATGAAGAACATAAACACGGGGATAACCATGCTATCGCATTTAAACGAAATGACCCTGATTATCTTTTAGTGGGTACCGATGGAGGATTATATGAAACTTTTGATCTTACAAAAAATTGGCGATTCGTTGATAATCTTCCGGTAACGCAATATTATAAAGTTGCTGTAGATGATACTGAACCTTTTTACAATATTTATGGCGGAACACAGGATAACAGTACTCAAGGAGGGCCATCACGAACAGATAATGTACACGGAATTCAAAATTCTGATTGGAAGATTGTATTAAATTGGGATGGCCATCAACCTGCAACAGAACCTGGTAATCCCAATATTATGTATGCAGAACGGCAGGAAGGTAATCTTTCTCGAGTGGATTTGAGTACAGGTGAAGTAATTGATATCCAACCACAACCAGGTGCTGATGAAAATTTTGAACGATTTAATTGGGATGCTCCTATCTTGGTTAGTGCTCATGATCCTAAACGTATTTATTTCGCTTCGCAACGATTATGGAGATCTGATAATCGAGGCGATAAATGGACATCAATCTCGGGAGATTTGACTAAAAATCAAGAACGTATCGAATTAGAGATCATGGGTAAAAAGCAATCATGGGATGCCCCTTGGGACTTTTTGGCCATGTCGAACTATAATACCATTACTTCAATCGCAGAGTCGCCAAAGCAAGAGAATATTCTTTATGTTGGGACCGATGACGGAATTATTCAAGTAACAGAAGATGGAGGTGCCAACTGGAGAAGAATTGATGTAGGAACTTTACCGGGAGTGCCGACAACGGCTTTCGTAAATGATATCAAAGCTGATCTTTTTGATGCTAATACTGTATATGTGGCACTTGATAATCATAAATTTGGGGATTTCAACCCTTATCTTTTAAAGAGTACGGATAAAGGTCGTACCTGGAAATCTATTAAAGGGAATCTTCCGGATAGAACATTAGTTTGGCGAATGGTTCAGGACCATGTGCAACCGAACCTCTTATTTGCAGCCACCGAATTTGGAATATTTTTTACTGTAGACGGTGGAAATAAATGGATAAAGCTAAAAGGCAATATACCCACTATATCATTTCGTGATCTTGCTATTCAGCGCAGAGAGAATGATCTTATAGGGGCCTCTTTTGGACGAGGATTCTTTGTATTTGATGACTACAGTGCTCTCAGAAGTATTTCTGAAGCCAAATTGAAAGAAGAAGCTGTTTTATTTCCTACTCGTGATGCATGGTGGTACATACCAAGACCAAAATTAAGTTTTGATGACCAAAAAGGAAGTCAGGGGGCATCTCATTATGTAGCTCCAAATCCTGATTTTGGTGCAGTTTTTACTTACTATCTAAAAGACGGTTTAAAGACCAATGAAGAAAAACGGAAGGAAATAGAGAAGAAAAACAAAGGAAAAGATATTCTATTTCCTGGGTGGGATCAAGTAGAAGAAGAACGTACACAACGTAAACCTCAGATAATCCTTACCATAAAGAATAAAGCTGGAAAAGTGGTTCGAAGAATTGATGGACCTGTTAAACCGGGGTTTCATAGAGTTGCCTGGGATTTAAGATATCCTGCTCCTGAAGCGATTTCTTTGAAGTCAAAAGAGAACTCTACAGATGCACCAAAAGGTTTTATGGCACCTACAGGCGAATATACCGCTACACTATCTAAAATAATTGATGGAAATGTTACTCAACTTTCGGCTCCGGTTGCCTTTACAATTAAACGTATGCGTAGTGGGGCATTGCAAGGAGAGACACCAGATAAGGTAGCAGAGTTTTGGAGAAATTTCGAAAATACAATGGGTAAGGTTTCTGCTTTAGAAATACAAGTAGCTAAACAAGAAAAACGTATAAAAGCAATGAAAGTGGCTTTGCATAGAACTAATGTTGCTCCCGGTAATCTGGATAATCGTCTCGATGAATTAGAAAGGAGTATAGTTAATCTTAATAGAGAAATGTATGGAAATGGCTCAAAACTGCAAGTGGGAGAGAAAACAAAACCTACGATCGGGGATAGGATGTTTGCCATTTATAGAGGTGTAGATCGATCTACCTATGGACCGACAACTACACATTTGGAAACTATGCAAATTATCAATTCGCAGATAGGAACAATTACTTCTCAATTGAATACTCTTGAAAATAAAATAGATTCATTTGCAACAGAACTGGAATCAGCCGGAGCTCCTTATGTTGAAGATTAATAATCAGTTTTAGATCCTAGAAAAGAATCTAGCAGTTTTAGAATTACTAACTTTATAACGAATAGAAAACTAACCAAATTTTTAAAATTAATATTTATGAAACTTGTAGTAAAGTATTTCACATTATTTTTCTTCTTATCTGTTTTGATGAGCAGTTGTAAGGATAATAAAACATCATCAGGAGATGAAGAAACTTCAGCAGATGCAGAAGAAACCATCGAGAAACCAATAAAAGTAAAAGGAGAGGAGGTTACTTATAAAGCCGACACACTTTCGATGAAAGGATATCTTGCCTTTAATGAAAATTCAACAAAAAAAAGCCCAGGGGTAATTGTAATTCATGAATGGTGGGGACATAATGACTACGTGCGTAAAAGAGCAGATATGTTGGCAGAACTGGGATATGTTGCCCTGGCGGTAGACATGTATGGAGAAGGGAAACAAGCTGCTCATCCAGATGATGCGGGCAAATTTGCCATGAGTGTGATGAGTAACATCGAATCTGCAAAAGCTCGTTTTAATGCAGCTTTAGAAATGCTAAAATCACAGGAATCTGTAGATGCCGATAAGATTGCGGCTATTGGTTACTGTTTTGGTGGAAGCGTAGCTTTAACTATGGCAAATGCTGGGATCGACTTAGACGCTGTTGCTGCTTTTCATAGTGGAGTAGAACTTCCTGTAATGCCTAACGAAAGTTTAAAGGCAAAAGTTTTAATATGCAATGGAGCAGCAGATCCTTTTGTATCCCCAGAATCTGTAGCTGCTTTTACCAAAGCAATGGATAGTTTAAAGGCAGATTACAAATATATTGCCTATGAGGATGCAGTACATGCATTTACTAGTAAAGGAGCGGATTCTCTGGGTAAAAAATTCAATTTACCATTAGGGTATCAAAAAGAGGCCGATGAGAAATCATGGGAAGAGCTCAAGCAACTTTTAAAAGAAGTATTTTAAGTCTGATTTATAAGCCTTTTGTTGTCATAGCAAAAGGCTATTTTTTCTTTTTAAAGAAAGGAATTAAATAACTTATATTATATCCGTAACCAACACCTATTGAGCTAAAATCATTTGTCCTGCCAAATCCGGGAATAAAGAGATTATCAAAGCCATCGGGAATTTTTTCACTTATCTTACTTCTCAAAGAAACATTGGCTCCCAAGTATAAATTTTTAAAGATTTCGGCTTTTATTCCTAAAACAAGTTCAATCCAACTGGCATTTAAATCATCTTCAGTAACAGATTCGGTTATTGTATTTTCACCAAAATAGTTGGTTCCAGTAAATATATTATAATCATTTAAGGTTTGGTCAAATGTAGAAAATCCATAACGTAATCCTACATAAATACTATTTTGCATTCCATACCAATTGCTGTATGTATTATAATCTATTCCTGCCCTTATATAGTTTCCAGAACCCTCAACATTAATGTTTTCTTCATCTCTAACTAATGATTCGTTACCCACTTCGGCAGCGATATAAAATTTCTTGTAAATTCTATAATCCCCGACAATTTCAAATCCAGAATAGTTATCATCAACAGATGAACGAATTATTCTCGCCAAATCTACACCAACTCTAAGCCCGTATTTCTCTGCCGGAGGTAATGTATCGGAAGGAATTACTTTCTTTTCTTCCTGGCCAAAAATACTACCAGAAAACAGGATGCTAATGAAAAATAATAATATGTGCGTTTGTTTCATCTATTACGTCTCTTCGTTGTACTGAAATCTCTTTAATCCAATCACCGTCTGTGCCAGCTTCATCTTCAGAAGATGTAATGGCGTTATAAACAACTCTAAACCCGCATGCGCTGCTCACATATTCTTCTACCGGGGTATATTGAAAACTTATAATGTCGGTATTTGCAGGTATGGTGTCATTATCGGTGTTCGAGTTTATTGTAAACTCAAAAGCAGTACTTGTGGTATTGGTCCTAAGCGGTATACTGATAGAATCACTTACCGTTCCTATATCTATAAAATCATCGATACCTACAGCTCTTACTTGTAACTCAATGGGTGCTTTTATTTCGGTTCTGGTAACATCGTCAATAAACTTTATGATTAGAAATGGAGTCGTTGGAGTTCCTTCTGCGCAAATATCATCACGTTCGCAACTAGATGCTGAATAGGTGATTACAGCAATGCAAGCACAATATAAAAGACCTTTAAAAATTTTCATGAACTATCTTTTTTCTAGTAAAACCACATTTTCTACATGATAGGTTTGCGGAAACATGTCTACCGGCTGTATTTTGGTGACCTCGTACATTTCATCTAATAACGCTAAGTCACGTGCTTGTGTTGCACTATTGCAACTTACATATACAATTTTCTGAGGTGAAATATGTAATAGCTGTGCCACAACATCCTTGTGCATCCCATCTCGTGGAGGATCAGTAATTATTATTTCTGGCTGACCATGCTCGGTAATAAAATCTTTAGTAAAAACCTTTTTCATATCACCCACATAGAACTCTACGTTATCAATAGCATTTCTTTTTGCATTTTCTTTGGCATCTTCAATTGCTTCAGGAACAGCTTCAACCCCTATCACCTTCTTTGCTTTCTTAGCGACAAACTGTGCAATAGTTCCTGTTCCTGTATATAAATCGTACACAAGCTCATTTCCGGTAAGCCCTGCAAAGTCTCTTGTTACCTTATATAGTTCATATGCCTGGTCAGAGTTAGTCTGATAAAATGATTTTGCATTAATTTTAAATCGTAGTCCTTCCATTTCTTCTTCGATATAATCCTTTCCCTTGTAACAGACTACTTTTTGATCATAAATAGTATCATTTCCTTTTGAATTCACCACGTACTGTAATGAAGTAATCTGGGGGAATTCTGAAGCAATATAATCCAGTAGTAATACTCTTTTCTTTTCATCCTCGTGAAAAAATTGTACCAGAACCATAATTTCTCCTGTAGACGAAATTCGAATCATTAGCGTTCTTAAAAAACCATCTTGTTTTCGTGCATTATAAAATTGTAGTTTATTTTGTGTAGCAAATGTTTTAACTTTATTTCTTATTGCATTACTTGGATCTTCCTGAAGATAGCAAGTATCAATATCCAAAATTTTATCCCACATTCCCGGAATATGAAAACCTAATGCATTACGATTTTCAATTTCGGTGTCACTTTGAATTTCATCTAATGTTAACCATCGGCTATCACTAAATGAAAATTCCATTTTATTTCTGTAGAAAAACTGTTTTTCAGACCCTAGAATGGGAGATACATCAGGGAGCTCAATTTTTCCCAATCTAGTAAGATTATTCACAACCTCTTTTTGCTTATAGGCCAATTGGTGTTCATAACCCATGAATTGCCATTTGCATCCACCACATGTTCCAAAATGCTTGCAAGTAGGTTCAACACGTTTATCAGATTGTTTATGAAACTTGGTTGCAGATCCTTCGTAGTAAGCTTTACGTTTTTTGGTAGTTTGGATATCTGCTATATCACCGGGTACTGCATTACTTACAAGGATAACTTTTCCATCAGGAGCTTTGGCAATACTTTTTCCCTTTGCACCTGCATCAATTATTTCTATCTTCTCAAAGATTTGTCTTCGATTTTTTCTTGCCATAGCGCAAAAATAGAATAATTGAAAAGATTACCTTTCATCTTGCATAAAAAATATGCGGTACATTTTTTTGTAGATCAATGCTTTTTATTGTTAAGTTATCTAATGAATGAAATTTTTAAGGATCTTTCAATAATTGAATCATAAATTACCAAAGATTTAGTAATTTGCAACCAACTTCAGCAGGGTGATTTCTCTCCGGGATAGTATTTCAAAGAAGGAATGGTAAAGTTGTATTATTAATTACGTGTAACATGGCAGTTTTAGAAAAAAAGTCATCACAACATTCAATTGAATTAGAAGATAAGTATGGAGCTCATAATTATCATCCACTACCTGTTGTATTAAATAAAGGAGATGGAGTATATGTTTGGGATGTAGAAGGGAAGAAGTATTATGATTTTTTGAGTGCATACTCTGCAGTTAATCAAGGACATTGTCATCCAAAAATAGTTGGAGCAATGGTCAATCAGGCGCAAACGTTGACCCTTACTTCAAGAGCGTTTTATAATGACAAATTAGGCGAATACGAAAAATTTGCTACTGAGTTTTTCGGTTTTGATAAGTTATTGCCAATGAATACGGGTGCAGAAGCAGTAGAGACTGCTTTGAAATTGTGTAGAAAATGGGCATATGAAAAGAAGGGTATTCCGGAAAATGAAGCGCAGATCATCGTATGTGAAAATAATTTTCATGGGAGGACTACTACGATTATTTCCTTTTCTAATGATCCAGTGGCTAGAAAGAATTTTGGGCCTTATACTACTGGATTTATTAAGATTGAATATGATAATCTTAATGCACTAAAGGAAGCTCTAGAAAATAATGAGAATATAGCAGGATTTTTGGTAGAGCCCATTCAGGGAGAAGCCGGAGTATATGTTCCGTCTGATGATTATTTGTCTAAGGCTAAGGCACTTTGTGAAAAATATAATGTGTTGTTTATTGCCGATGAAGTGCAGACAGGTATCGCCAGAACCGGAAGGTTGTTAGCAACCTGTGGTAATTGCTCTTGTGCGAATAAAAATTGCTCGGGAACACCAGAGGTGAAACCAGACGTTTTGATATTAGGAAAGGCATTAAGCGGAGGCGCTTATCCAGTATCAGCAGTATTGGCAGATGATCATATTATGGAAGTGATCAAACCAGGGAGTCATGGAAGTACTTTTGGTGGTAATCCTGTAGCAGCGGCAGTTGCGGTCGCGGCTTTAGAAGTGGTAAGAGATGAAAAATTAGCCGAAAATGCTTTTGTATTAGGAGAACTATTTAGATCAGAGCTTAATACATATATTGAGAAATCTAATATTATTTCACTTGTTAGAGGTAAGGGATTGCTAAACGCTATTGTAATCAATGATTCTGAAGAGAGTGAAACTGCCTGGAACATTTGTATGGCGTTAAAAGAAAATGGTCTTCTGGCGAAACCAACACACGGCAATATTATTCGTTTCGCACCACCGTTGGTAATGAATAGAGAGCAACTTTTGGAATGCGTGAATATTATTACAAAAACCTTGAGTGAGTTTGAATAGAATTTAATATTATTTGTTAAATTTTGACATGACCCATACGTGCGGAAACGTAATTGAGGCTATCAAAGTGAAAAATATCGATAAAAATAGTCGATCTTGAGCATGAAATAACCAATATAGTAAAGACAGGCCGACTATAGATATAAACCAGTAGACAAAAGAGGATTTCAAATATTTAATGAAATTCTCTTTTTTATTATTGCCATAAAGATAATATACCTGATCTGCCAGTGAAGGAATACTGTGCCAGAAAATAAAGTATATGGCAAAAGCCCAAAGTAATGAAGCAGTATAAAAAACAATAAAAAATACAAGTACATAAAAAATTTCTTCGACTATCTTAGTTTTTAATTGTCGGTCAAAATAGATTTTGAATCCCAAAACAATCAATAATAAGGAGGAAATAGATAAAGAATACAAATAGAAATCTTTTTTTAAATAAATACCCGTTATATTTTCGATAATGCGAGAAACCTCAAAGCTATTATTATAAAAAAGGACCGATAGAATGACTATTCCATAGATCAAAAATATCATTTTACTAATGAAGGTCTGCTGTGATATCTTAGAATTCAAATGTTGCTCTCCAAAATGATATGCGCTAAAAATTACAAATAGGAAAAGTGCTATGGTTGGTAAAAAATAGAAAAGAATAATGCTTATTGATATTATCAATAGATAAAGGATGAGAATTTTATAAAATCTCTTTTTTTGAACGTTTTTTGAGGTCTTTTCTATTAGTTTTATATCATTTGCTCCATGTAAAATTCCTAACGATAAAATTAAAAAATAAGCAAAAAAGTCTTCTACATTGTCTTGAAAGTATACTGCAAACCATAATGAAAAGAATGTGGCTATTAATGTAAAACTTCTTAGATTGTTAAAAAATAAAGCTCGTTCTTTCATAATGTTTGATAAATTTATCATAAAGTTAAACATTTTATGTTTAATCTTTATTAAATTTGATTAAACAAAATTATAAATATTATGAAAAACTTATTAATGTCAATTTCCTTTACCCCGGAAATAGCAACTGACGATTACGTAGGCTTTACATTTTTCGTGGGATGTATGGCTATGATGGCAGCTTCGGTATTTTTCTTTTTTTCGATGAATAGTTATGATAGAAAATGGAGGACTTCCCTCCTTATTTCTGGATTGATTACATTCATTGCTGCTGTTCATTATTGGTATATGCGAGATTATTGGTATGCTAACGGAAGTTCCCCTACATTTTTCCGTTACGTAGATTGGATACTCACTGTACCTTTAATGTGTGTTGAGTTTTACCTTATATTAAAAGTCGCTGGAGCAAAAAAATCGCTAATGTGGCGTCTGATTGTTCTGTCTGTAATCATGCTGGTTACTGGTTACTTTGGAGAAGCAGTTTATCGAGATCAAGCTTGGTTATGGGGTCTGATTTCGGGAATAGCATATTTTATTATTGTTTACGATATATGGCTTGGTAAAGCTAAAAAACTTGCCGAAGAGGCGGGAGGAGCCGTTCTAACCGCGCACAAAACTTTATGTTGGTTTGTGCTCGTAGGATGGGCGATATACCCAATAGGATATATGGCAGGTACCCCGGGATGGTACGATGGTATTTTTGATGGCCTTGCAATGGACGTAGTATATAATATAGGTGATGCGGTTAACAAAATTGGTTTTGGATTAGTGGTATACAACCTTGCAGTTTCGGCTTCTGAAAAGCCGGCAAATGCTTAATTTTATTAGTTAAAAAAAAGCCTGCTTGAAAAAGCAGGCTTTTTTGTTATCCTAGAAGTTCGTTTTATGCTCCGGCAGATCTTCTTAATTCTTCAATCATTTCCTGATATCCTTCGAATCCTACGGTGGCAAATAAGAAAATAACATAGATTAGATAGATAATACTGAGAATTAAACCAATAATTGCCAAAATTTTACCCGTCTTCACGTTATTATACCCTGCATATAGCTCTGGATTTTCCATATACAATGCAGTTGCCTTTTTGGCAAGAACTATAGCTACAACGGCAAAAATAATTCCTAAGATACCATAGCAGCAGCATCCCAAAATAGAAAGAATACCAAAAACTAAAATAAGGGTGGAGTTAGGTAATGTCTGTTTTTCCATAATTAATTTTAATTGATTAGTTAAAAAATAATTTTCATTTTGATTACATAGCTAAAAATAATTGTTAGGACACTAGTAATCATAAGGCCAGTCTTAATTAATTGGCCATATTTAAACTTCATAAAAGAGTTAAATCCTAAAAATACAAGTAGTAGCAAAAGAGGATAAATTGCCGGATACATATAAAATGCTGCTTTAAATTCTCCTTGAAATAGAAGTGATATAGCTCTTTGCATACCACAACCTAAACAATCAACACCAAAAATTTTTTTGTTTATACAAGGAAGCATGTACTTTTCCAAAGGCAATTTTTTATCGATTAGTATATGCAATATACATAATTAAGTTATTTTTCATAATTGCAAGGCAAAAAATCTATTATTTAATATTTTAGCAAAATGAATCAGGGTAAAATAAAAAGGATTGGCAGTATAGCATTCATTGTGATGGGGGCTATCATACTGGTTATAGAGATTTCTTCAAGAAATAAAAATTATTATCTACAGAGTGCTGGAGTAGTATTACTGATGTTAGGATTATTCGTGATTAATTCAAAATTAACATCAAAATCAAAAGCAGATCCTCAGAAATATTTCGAAGAAGAATGAGCATGATCAAAGTGGGAGATAAAGTATCAGTACTAGACGAACCTCTATCGGGTAAAGTTATTTCTATAGATTCTGATGAAATTACTATTACAACCGAAGATGGTTTTGACCTGACTTTTTCTAAACAGGAAGTAGTAAAAATTGAATCTGGAGAAATGACTATTCCTTCATTTGAAGAGGTGAATAAAAACTTGCAAGAAAAAGAAGTTTTTAAAAAGAAACCAAAAAGGGCAAACCCAAGACCCAAAGAGCGCAGTTTACCGCCAATGGAGGTAGATTTACACATTCATAAATTAGTAAAATCGACAAAAGGGATGACTAACCATGATATGGTTACATTACAATTGGATACCGCCAGGAGACAACTAGATTTTGCAATTAGTAAACGTATTCCTAAAATCGTTTTTATTCATGGGGTCGGGCAGGGAGTCCTTAAAGAAGAACTTAGGTATCTTTTTGGGAGATACGACAATGTAAGAATTTCTGATGCAGATTATAGAAAGTATGGGCTAGGAGCAATGGAGGTATACATTGTGCAAAATCCCCAGTAGTATTTAGGGTGAGGTAATATCGTAAGAACCTAAATTAAAAACTTCTTGGCGTATTTCAACACCAGTCCCTAAGAAGGTAATATTTGATAATGTTATGGTTCTGGTTGTAACATTACCTTCGGTACTATACGATATAGTAGCAGTACCATTGGTACTTACTAATTCTCGGGTAACTATTATATTTCCCGGGGGTATGCTCGCACAAAAATATTCGTCACCATTTATTGGCGTATCGAATTGCCGATATATCAAATTATTATTAGCGTTAAGTTCCAAAGTCTGACTTACGTTATCTGCTGGTGCACTGTTTAATTCAAAATTAGTACTTGAGAAATTTAAAGATATCGCTTGGTTACCTTCATCATTAATTTTAAAGATCACAAAATTATTTCCGTTAGAGCAATCTTGTAAAGTACCGTCAAAGTTAACGTCATCTTCAATAATATTACCTTCACTACAACTTATTACTACAGTTATAATGATTAAAAGGGAAAAGAATTTCTTCATATTCTAATTTGGAGTTTTCGGTAAATTTCTTGTGCTATTAACATCTCTAAACCCAAACGAAAAATTATCATCTTCGAAGTTTTCATTATCACCATCAAAAATAATAGTATTAATATCAACTGTTGTGCGATATGTTGTCAATACAGTTGTATTATCGGGACTAGGTGTAACATTATCATTCCTTTCGGAAGTATCAGGGTCTAGATAATTGAAAACATCGTCATCATCGGCAGCATCTGTATTATCATTTCTAGGATTGCCATCGCCATCTATATCCTCATTTATAGTAGGAGTACCGTCATTATCATCATCTTCGTCAAGGTAATCAGGAATTCCGTCTCCATCAGTGTCCAAAGGATCATCATTTTCTGGCAACCCATTTTCGAGTTCTACGCTGGTTAGAATATTATCATCATCATCATCCTGATCTTTGTAGTTGGGTATACCATCTCCATCGGTATCATCATCATCAAGATTGCCATTTCCGTTCAAGTCTTCATCTTCGGCTGGAACACCATCTTGATCATCCTCTGTAGCTATTTGTACATTTATTTGTGCTATCCCTGAAATTGCTCTAAGTTGTTCGGTCACGACAATGTCACTTGACGGAACATTAGAACAATAATAATCATTAGTAATGGGTATATTAAACTGTCTATAAATTAAACTACCCATATTTTCACTTAGATCAATTATAATAGGCGTTTCAGTAACAGCTGTATCTAAATATGTCGGATCAATAAAGTTGAATGATATTGATTCGTTATTAGTAGTATTAATTTTAAAGAAAACAAATTCATTTTCTGCCGAACCGTTACAGATTTCTAAGGGAGCATCATCAAACTCAAAACCAGTTATGATAATATCACCGTCATCACATGAAAATAGTATCGATACTAAAAAAAAAGATGAAAATAATTTTTTCACGTTGCTTATCATTTAATTCAGATTAAGATCATTATTTCTTTTTAAAGACGATAAAAAAAAGAAAATGTTGATAACGATGTATTTTAACATTTTTTGACAAAAATAAAGTAATTGAAAGATTATAACGTATCCCGCCTAAAATAATTTTATTTATACTAGCTATATAATTATAAAAATTACGAATATTGCAAAGATTATATATCGTTTTTATAAATACTATTTGTTTTCTTTTTTAGGCACTTAATTATTTATGTTCTATGCAAAAAGTTTATTTTGATAATGCTGCTACAACAAATGTAAGACCAGAGGTTATTACAAAAATGATATCTGTACTGGAGGAAGATTTTGGAAATCCGTCTTCAACTCATGGTTTTGGTCGGTCCGCAAAGAATCATATAGAACAGACTCGAAAGAATATTGCAAATTATTTAGGTGTAAAGGCTTCAGAAATTATATTTACATCTGGAGGAACAGAAGCTGATAATTTGGTGATCAATAGTGCGGTTAGAGATTTAAAAGTAGGGCATATTATTACATCAAAAATCGAGCATCATGCTGTTTTACATACCGTGCAAGAAATAGAGGCGACTAGTGGGATTGAAGTAAGTTATGTGAATATTAATCCCGATGGGTCTATTGATTACGATCATTTAAAATCCTTGTTAAGTAACTCTGCAGAGAAAGTAATGGTTAGCCTAATGCACGTGAACAATGAAGTAGGAACTATATTAGATATTCACAGGATTGGTAACTTGTGCAAAGATCATAATGCTCTTTTTCATAGCGATATGGTACAATCCATTGGTCATTTAGAAGTTAACCTCAATGAACTAAACGTTGATTTTACTGCGGTTAGTGCTCATAAATTTCATGGCCCAAAGGGAGTTGGGTTTGCCTACATTCGTAAGAATTCTGGTTTAAAACCATTAATTTTTGGAGGTGAGCAGGAGAGGGGATACCGTGCAGGTACAGAAAGTGTGCATAATATTGCAGGTATGGATGAAGCTTTACGTCTTGCTTACGAACATCTTGAAGAAGAGCGAAAATATATATCAGATCTGAAGCATTATTTTATAGAGGCTTTGAAAAAGAACATCGAAGGAGTAAAATTTAATGCCAACTGTTGTGATCTTGATCATTGTACTTACACCTTAATTAATGTATGTTTACCGATAACAGATGAAAAAGCGGGAATATTATTGTTTCATCTGGATATCAATGGTATTGCATGCTCTAAAGGAAGTGCCTGTCAAAGTGGAAGTAGCAAAGGATCCCATGTGCTCACTGAAATACTTTGTGAAGAAGATCTCCAGAAACCATCGATACGCTTTTCTTTTTCAAAATACAATACAAAAGAAGAGGTCGATTATGTAGTTGATGTTTTGAAGAAATTTATTGTAAGCTAAAATAGCCAGTTAAAGTATATGTTTAAAACTTCATACCTAAACGGACATTAAAGACTCTCGGGGTAAGAAAATTAGGAATGGCAAATTGACGCTGGCTTGACGCATCTCTAACGAATGTATTGGTAATTGAATTCTGATTATCGAAAATATTGTAAATTTCAAATCCCAGATTTAATTCTCTAAAGTTATTCAAAAAGTGTCCTTCTCTTAATCTTTTATTAGGGTCTACAACGACATAGGATATCCCAAGATCTGCCCTTCGGTAATCACGTAGTCTGGATTGAAAATCATAAGGATCTGCATAACTTGGTGATCCACCTGGTACTCCGGTCTGGTAGACCATGTTAAGATACATTTTCAGACTTGGTATAGAAGGAACATAATCTTGAAATAAAACACCAATCTTTAAACGTTGATCTGTAGGTCTTGATATAAATCCTCTATTATCTATATTTTCCTCCGTTTTTAGATACCCTAAACTTACCCAGCTTTCTGTACCAGGAACAAACTCTCCGTTTAATCGAAGATCCAAACCTTGGGCGTAAGCTTCAGCATTATTTCTGGCACGATATCGTATACGCACATTTTCGATAGTATAAGGATTTACATCGGTTAATTTTTTATAATAGACTTCTGAGGTCAGTTTAAAGGGTCGATCCCACATTTTAAAACTATAATCATTACCTACTACCAAATGAATGGACTGTTGTGCTTTAACCTCTGGTCTAACAACACCCAGAGAATCTCTTAACTCTCTATAGAATGGTGGTTGATGATAGAGTCCGCCAGAAACTCTAAATATCATATCGGCTTTCCAATTTGGTTTTACAGCAAGTTGTGCTCTGGGACTAAATACGATTTGAGAATCGGTACCGGGAACTGTACTACCATAAATATTCCAATTGTGTGCCCTTACTCCGATATTGGCCCAAATTTCACTTTCCTTGATAGTCGTTCGAATACTGTATTGAGCATATCCCGAGATTCGATCGATTTTTACATCGTTAATAGCCCTTACACTTACAAAAGGAACAAGCGGACTCGCAAAAGGAGTATAAGGTTGATCATTTACAAAGTCAAAAATCGGTGGGCGTATTGAAAAACCTGCAGAATCAACAATTTCATATTCTTGCAAACGATCTTTTATATCTTCAGAAGTATATTTTATGCCCCAATCAAATTGATGGGTGTCAGCAATATATGTTCCTTTATGCTCTAGATTAAAGATTAATGCATCAAGATCATTACGTGCATGAGTTAATTGCGAGCCAACCCCCTCAGCAAATTCTACTTCGCCTAAATCTTCGCTACCTATATCTGTATTCACTGTTCCTAAGGCGTACGCCGCAAGAATGTCATAATATTCCTGTTCCTGAGTTTGATATCCAGAAGCGATCAATTTTAATGTTAAATTATCATTGGGCCGATAAGTCCCTTTTAAAGCACCAAAATAAGTATCGTATTGATCTTCTTCCTGGCCTTGATAAGAAACTATAAGCGCCTGTACGGTTTGTAATGTTCCAAAATTTACTTGTTCTCTCAACGGTTGATAATCGTACTTATTGATTGCTAAATTGCCCAAGAACCCAAGCTCGAATTTATCGGATACATTATAAGACAAATATGTTTGAATATCAGCGAATAAGGGTTGAAAATTAGTTTCAGTATTTCTGGCGTTGACCAATAAACTATTATCTCTATATCGTATCCCGACAATACCAGAAAGCTTTTTGTTTTTTGAAATTCCCCCAGCTGAAATGCTTCCGCCCAACAAACTTAAATCTGCCGTGGCCCCTATGCGGGTAGGTCTTTTATAGGTGATGTCTAAAACTGAAGATAATCGATCACCATATTTTGCTTGAAAACCTCCTGCAGAAAAATCTACATTTCTTACCAAATCTGTGTTTACAAAACTTAGGCCTTCTTGTTGCCCTGATCTAATTAAAAAAGGGCGGTACACTTCGATCTCATTAACATACACAAGATTTTCATCATAATTTCCACCACGAACAGAATATTGAGTACTTAGTTCATTGTTAGAACTAACTCCGGGAAGACTTTTAAGCAGTCCTTCTACTCCGGCATTGGCTGAAGGAGTTGTTCGTATGGTTTCTGGATCTAGAGTAGTAATTCCTTCAACAATTTTTCTTTCTCTACCCGATATGACTACAGTACTTATTTGTTCTACATTGGTTTTAAGTACTGGATTCAACTCATATTCTTGATTTTCTTCAAGTTTTATGGTAAACTGAAGACTCTTTAAAGCAATATGAGAGATTACTACTTGTATTTCCTTATTGGCAGGAATACTTAGTTCATACACACCATTTTTATTCGATTGAGTACCCGAATTGTTAAAAGTTATGTTAGCTCCTTGCACCGGAGTGTTATTTTCATCAAGAACGACGCCTTTTAGTATTGCATTTTGAGCAGAAGAAGAGTAACTGAATAATATTGATGTGATTAGGAAGAGGAAAAAGCGATTTTTCAAGAAATGAGATGGTTTTAAGGTTTTCTATAAAATGTGGTTTCGAACGTCGCTCTGTTTCCCACGTTATCTAGCACGACCAATTTAAAATTATTTTCAGAATCTGTATTAACATTGTCGCTAAAATCATAAACTAACATTCCGGTTTTATAATCATACTCCATTAAAATAAATTTCCCATTTAATGTGCCTCTATAACTTTTTATACCACTTTCGGTATCATTAATCTTTACTTTTAAATGGGTCGCTTGCGAGATCCATTTTTTACTAGAGACATTAATAGGAACTATAGTTGGTTTTTGGGTGTCTGAAAATAAAGAATATTTCCCAAATGTTCTGGTCCTGGTAGAAAATCGATTTTCTTTTTTCGAGGTTCTTGTGTAATATATTTTATCATTCCCGTTAATACGACCAATATATAGTTTCTTTTTATCTTCATCCTTATAGTGAGAAACGTCAAACACTAAGGTTATGTTTTTGTGAAGTGGAGTCTCATCATTATGTATTTCAGCCGTTTCCCCGTTTACCAAAAGATCTAAATATGTGTCTTCATATAGGCTTCCTTTAGGAATTAAAAGATCAACAATCCCAGAGTTGTAGGTGTAATTCTCATTAGCCTTAACAAAATCTGAAGTTTTAAATGTTTCAGATTTCGCAATAGAATCGATATATTTTCCCTTGATAGGAACATTAATCACTGTAGTATTACTTTTATAATCTTCAACCAATATCCTATAGTTATAAGAAAAGCTATCGCCAACTTTAATAAAACCGTTGTTAACTTTAGTCTTAAAAATCGTTAAAGGATTATTTTGTTCAATAAATAGTTTACTGATTCTACTACGGTATTTTTTGAAATACTTGTAATTGATTAATCTATTTACATATCTTGTTTCAGAAAATGAAAAGCGATTCATCTCTAACTTAAGATTTTTTTGTCCATTAATCTCTGTGGTTATTTTGTAAACCCCATTGTGATTAGGAGCAAGATCCTGTTTGTCGATTGTAGAAATACCAAAACCAATATTGCCATGAGCAGTAATATTTTCTGCTTTTAAGGTACCATCCTCTTTAGGGGTAAGGGTAAGTCGATAAGGTTCTTGATTTCCGTTTACATGAGCATTTTTATCTAAACTATACGCCCATAGACCATTAACTATAGGTTTTTTTGTGTCTTCTACCTCAATACCAAAGCTCATGGGGTTCATGGGTCTAGATTTCGAATCCCGAATCTCAAAATGAAGATGTGGACCAGAGCTTCCACCAGTATTACCACTGTAGGCGATAATATCTCCTTTTTTTACTTCTAGGGTCCCCGATTTTGGAAAAAGCTCGATTTCATAAGACTCTTTTGCATATTGTCTCTCTTTTACAAATTCCTCAATCTTTGGAGCAAACTTTTTTAAGTGGGCATAGACGGTTGTGTATCCATTTGGGTGCAAAAGGTAAATGGCTTTTCCATATCCTCCATGAGATACTTTTATTCTGCTTACTCTTCCGGATGCTGCGGCATATACATTAAGTCCTTCTTCTCCATTAGTTTTCATATCTAATCCAGAATGAAAATGATTAGATCGTAATTCCCCAAAAGTACCAGATACTACCACGGGAACATCTAGGGGATTCATAAAATAGTCTTTAGGAACATCATCTTGTCCAAAACAGAAAGAAATACCAAATAGTATAGAAAATATTATTGTTCGCATAGATAAGTATAAAAGTATATGTTTAAGTACACCGTATAAAACAACCTTTTTTTTTGTTATATATTCTGTAACGCTTCATTTAAAGCATTATTTAAATATCCCCCAGAAATTATTTTTGTTCTTACCTGATTAACATTCGATTTCATAGTTTGATATTCTTCATTAGAAAGCCTTTCTAGCGTATCGCTTAAATCTGCCAAATTAGAAATGGTGATTCCTAAATTGTTTTCTACTATAAATTTACTAATCGCTGCCTTATCCCATACAATAACGGGGAGGCCACATAGAATATATAAAGATGTCTTGTGCGGATTATTAAATTTCAGATATTGGCCATATTGTCCGCTGCACTCCTTTGTAGAAATACCATCCCAGACCAAGCCAAAAGAGCCTTTTATATGATACGCTACTTGATCTGATGGAAATGCACCTTCATATGACAAGATGGATTCTTCGTTCGAAACTTTAAGTTTTTCATATTCAAAACCGATACCATAAAGTTTCATCTTAAAATCATTCTTTTCTAAAGTGTCGAGATCGTATATATAGGAGTTCTTACCTTCACCAAATCCTCCAGCGTAAACAACTTCATAAGGTTTCGTTTCACTATCATTGTTTTGTTCTGGCAGTCCATCGCTTAGAATATAATCAAAGATTCCTAATACAATTATTGGTATTTGAACATTTTGTTCAAGAAACCAATTCTTCATTGCCTGATTATGAACAATGATTGCATCTGAAGAGATTATTTTTTTTAGTTCCTTAGCAGCATTACCGGTACGTCCTTTTAAAAATCTCACATCATGTACTATCGTAATAACCTTGCAGCGTTTCAATTTTGCAATAAATAATACGTATGCTCTAAACTTGTTTAAAGGATACTGTGTGCATAGTGTACTTTTTAAAGGGAGACGTAACAGCGCAAGACTTATTCCAAAAAAATTTTTTATTGTGCCTAAAGCAGAATTAGGAATTGATGACTGTTTAAATCCAAGGTTTTTAAATCCCTTTTCCTCCAAAATAAACTCACAATCGGTTTTGGCTTTACCAGCTGCATTGAAAAGAGATTTGTAATTTCTTGAGATGTAATACCCTATCATATTTTATCTAAATTTCTGGAAGGAAAGATACATACATTTTATTTTTTTATGCCACATATTATTAAGATAATTGCAAGAATTACTGTTGGAATCTTTGTTGATTAAGATGAAATGGAGATGTAAAACATTAGTTTTGTCATTGGATATTCAGTTCAATAAATAGTAAACTCAAAAATATTGTAAAAAGTGAGCGTAAAAGAATATGATTATTTAATAGTAGGAGCAGGGTTATTTGGAAGTGTTTTTGCTCATGAGATGACCAAACTTAATAAAAAGTGTTTGGTTATAGATAAGCGAAATCACTTGGGAGGAAATGTGTATTGTGAAGAGAAAGAAGGTATAAATATACATAAATATGGAGCGCATATTTTTCATACAAATGATCAGCGAATATGGGATTATGTAAATCAATTTGCTACGTTTAATAATTACATAAATTCTCCTATGTCTTTGTCAAAAGGTAAACTTTATAATTTACCTTTTAATATGAATACTTTTTATCAGTTATGGGGAACTAGAACACCAGAAGAGGCAAAAGCAGTTATTGACGAACAAGTAGCTAAATATGGAACTAAATCGCCTCAGAACCTCGAAGAGCAAGCCTTGTCATTGGTAGGAAAGGATATTTATGAAACTTTTATAAAGGAATATACTGAAAAACAATGGGGAAAAAAGGCCACAGATCTTCCTGCTTTTATTATTAAACGCTTACCAGTTAGATATACCTTCAATAATAATTATTTTAATGATAGATATCAGGGAATACCTGTTGGAGGATACAATGTTATTATTAATGGGTTACTTGACGGGGTTGATACCAAAACAGATGTGGATTTTTTTGAAAGCAGGAGTGAATTAGAAGCCTTGGCAAATAACGTGGTATATACGGGTAAGATTGACGAGTTTTTTGAATATAAATATGGAAAATTAGAGTATAGATCATTACGTTTTGAAAATGAACTACATGAGATCGAGAATTATCAAGGTAACGCCGTGGTGAATTATAATGACACAGAATACCCTTTTACCAGAATTATTGAACATAAGCACTTCGAATTTGGAAAACAAAGTAAAACCATTATCACCAAAGAGTATCCAGAGGCTTGGGATCAGGGAAAAGAAGCGTACTATCCTATAAATAATGATAGAAACCAAGAGATCTATAAAAAGTATAAAGAAGAATCACTTAAACTAAACCATATAATCTTTGGTGGTCGATTAGCAGAATATCGTTATTATGACATGCATCAAATCATTGCATCTTCACTGGCTAAAGTCAAAGAAATATTAGGATTAAGCGGTAATAGAGGATAGCTGTAAAATTAGTTTAAAAACTATTGGTTTTTTTCAATTGGTATGTTAACTTTGTGTAACGAAGTATTGTGTAATATTTATTGATGAGTGATTTAATTGAAATTGTTGATTCTCTTGAGAATAGGATAAGCAAGTTGCTACATAAGTATGAATTAATGAAAAAGCAACAAGCGGTCTTAAAGAGTAAAATACAAGAATTAGAGTCAGTTTCTCTACTTCAGTCAGATCAATTAAAGCAGTGGGAAGAAAAATTCAGTGCACTCAAAAATGCTAACGCAATGCTAGGCAGTGATGAATATAAAAGGGAGACCAAGCTCAAGATAAACGCCTTAATAAGAGAAATTGATATGTGTATAGCACAGCTCTCTGAATAATTATAATATGGCAGATAAGCTTAAAATCAAACTATCGATTGCAGATCGGGTGTATCCTTTAACCATAAATCCAGAACAGGAAGAAGGATTACGAAAAGCAGCAAAAAAGATAGAATCAATGATTAAGCAATTTGAGCAAAGTTATGCGGTTAGAGATAAGCAAGATGTATTGGCAATGTGCGCCTTACAGTTTGCTGCACAGGTCGAACAGAAGAGTATAGATAAAGATGGTAATATGGATAATGTGGCAAACAGATTAAACGCTTTAAGTGATTTGTTGCAAGATCATTTATCATAACGTTCATTAAAAATAAATAGGTTACTGCCTGCACTAGTTGTTATTTTGATAAACTCAACAAGAATTAATTAAAAAGGGTGAGTTTAAGTTGTAAAAGCGCGCCGCCTTGAGCGGATTCTTGAGCAGCTTGTTAGCCCTAAACCTGTTTTTACAGAGTTTATACAGAACCTTTGCTAGTGCAGGCTTTTTTTATATATAAATATTACACAGAATTATGGATAACATTATATTTTTAATTATAGCTTCAGTAGCAGGACTAATCATAGGCTTTATAATTGCCAAGATATTAGAGCGTAATAAAGCTTCAGAAATTATTAGGACTGCAAAGAAAAATTCTGAAAGTATCATAAGAGATGCAAAAAGCGAAGGCGAAACTATTAAGAAGGACAAAATACTTCAGGCTAAAGAAAAGTTTATTGAATTAAAATCAGAGCACGAAAAAGTAATTTTATCTAGAGATAAAAAAATTGCTGAAGCAGAAAAAAGAACCAGAGATAAAGAGTCTCAGGTTTCCAACGAATTATCAAAAAGTAAAAAGCTAAATGAAGAGCTTCAGGAAAAGATAAAAAACTACGATAAACGTAATGAGTATCTCGAAAAGAAGCAAAATGAACTTAAAAAACTTCATAAAAGTCAGGTGCAACAATTAGAAGTTATTTCTGGATTATCTGCAGAGGATGCAAAAGAACAACTTGTAGAATCACTTAAAGAGCAAGCAAAAACAGATTCGATGTCTCTTATTCAAGATACAATAGAAGAGGCTAAATTAACAGCACAGCAAGAAGCTAAGAAAATAATCATCAATACCATCCAGAGAATAGGTACAGAAGAGGCCATAGAAAACTGTGTTTCTGTATTTAATATTGAGAGTGATGATGTAAAGGGAAGAATCATCGGTAGAGAAGGGAGAAACATTCGGGCTATTGAAGCAGCTACAGGCGTAGAAATTATTGTAGATGATACTCCGGAAGCAATAATTTTATCATGTTTTGATTCGGTACGACGAGAAGTAGCACGTCTTTCGTTGCATAAGTTAGTTACAGACGGTAGAATTCACCCAGCCCGCATTGAAGAAGTAGTTAGAAAAACTAGAAAGCAGATCGATGAGGAGATCATAGAGGTAGGGAAGCGTACAGTTATTGATCTAGGTATTCATGGATTGCATCCAGAACTTATAAAAACTATCGGTAGAATGAAGTATAGGTCATCATACGGACAAAATCTGCTGCAACATTCTAGAGAGGTGGCAAAATTATGCGGTGTTATGGCTTCAGAGTTGGGATTAAATCCAAAACTTGCAAAAAGAGCCGGATTACTTCATGATATAGGAAAAGTTCCTGATACCGAGACAGAGGTTCCTCATGCTATTTTAGGAATGCAATGGGCCGAAAAATATGGAGAAAAAGCTGAGGTGTGCAATGCAATTGGAGCACACCACGATGAGGTAGAGATGACATCATTGATATCTCCAATAATTCAAGTTTGTGATGCGATTAGTGGAGCAAGACCAGGAGCAAGAAGACAAGTATTAGATTCGTATATTCAACGATTAAAAGATTTGGAAGAGATCGCTTTTGCCTTTGATGGAGTTAAAAAAGCATATGCAATTCAGGCGGGTAGAGAATTAAGAGTAATTGTTGAAAGTGAAAAGGTAAACGACGAAAAAGCGGCCAGTCTTTCATTCGAGATTTCTCAGAAAGTCCAAACAGATATGACTTATCCTGGTCAGGTTAAGGTAACTGTGATAAGAGAGACTAGGGCTGTGAATATTGCAAAATAAATTAAGAAGTTAATTTACACCATTATAGACAAAGTGACGAATTGTAATCGTCACTTTTTTTTTCGGGAGTTTTGTTCCTTTTTTATAACACTATCGACACTGTCGAATATTTTTAGTGATTTCATTCTTCTAAACCAGAGCCTCTTCTTTAGCGCCAAATATTCTAATTCCTCATCAGAAAATATACATTCTATTTTTGAAAGATTTATTAGTTTAAAATCCTCAGAAACAATCGCAACTGCTATCAGATTACCTGATTTATTCACTTCAAAAAAAGGAAACAGGTCAACGGCATAAGAATGAATACGGTATGAGATGTACACAAATTGCTTATCTGAATAATACTTTCTGGCTATAATTAGGAAATTATTTGAAAAGATCAATCTATTTGCTTTCCAATAATCTCGTCTTTCCACAATATGGCCTGATCTAGCGTTTCAAAATGTTTAAAATCTTTACCAAAGAAATTCTTTTCCACTTGTGTGAGCATTTTTTGTTTGGGGTCACTAGAAACTACAGCAAAACCAATTAGATTTTTAATTCTTGCAGTTTCAAAATATATGGTTGGGTCTACAGAGTAGGAATGAATTCTATGCGAGATATATACAAATGCCTTGTTTAAGAAATGTCTCTCAACAATTTTTAGGAATATGTCATTATATTCAGGTATGACTGTGATTCCTTCATTCATTATAGCTATCACATAATCATCATAGATGTTCACTTGGCAAAAGCCCAAATCATAGTTGGCAAGCATTGAGTTTAATTGATCTACTACATAATTATTTAAATTACGAATAAATCTTAATATGGTGGTGGAAAGAAGTTTTTTTAACTCATGTTTAGTTAATGTTGAAGTAAATGTGTTTGAATAATTTTATTTTTCCAGGCGATAGCAGATTTTAAGGTAGTGAATAATCGTAATTCTTTTTCGAATAGAGATTGCTCTAGTGCCGTTTGCATTTTTTGAATTGGGTTATTTGATACTACCGCAAAACCGACCAAGTTAGGAATTTTGGACATTTCTATATGTATAGAGGGATCTACAGCATAAGAGTTAATTCTATGCGATATATAAACAAAGGGTTTATTTTTGTAATATTGATCGGTAGCCATTAACAGAAGATTGTTATATTTTGGTATTACAGTAATACCTTCTGTCATTATAGTTAATACATAATCTGTATGTATTTCAACTTTGCAAAAACTGAAATCAAATGAAGCAATCATTGAAAGATTATTAGTAATGTAAAGATAAAAATTAATATATGTAAATCAGGACCTATTGTTTACTGTAACTCTCGAAAGTGATATTTGAAAAGTGATGTTCTGAAAAGAACAAAGGCTACTATTGCAGATAGTAACCTTTGTATTTTACTTATAGAATTAATATCTATTATGACTCTGCAGATTTTTCAGCCTTTTCAATATTAATAATTAATTCTCCGGAATCGTCTATATCCATAAAAATGCTATCACCTTCTTGAAGCTGGGCATTAATAATTTCTTCTGCCAGAGCATCTTCAATATATTTTTGAATAGCTCTTTTCAGAGGCCGTGCTCCGTATTGTTTGTCGAAACCTTTTTCTGTGATATAATCCTTGGCTTTTTCGCTTAGTGATAAGTCATATCCCAGATCCTTAATTCTACTATACAATTTATCAAGCTCGATATCGATAATTTTGTGTATATCTTCTCTTTCAAGAGCGTTAAATACCACCACATCATCAACTCTATTTAGAAATTCTGGAGCAAAAGCCTTTTTTAATGCACTTTCTATTACTCCTTTAGCATAATCGTCGGCTTGTGTCTTTTTGGCAGTCGTTCCAAAACCAACACCTTGACCAAAATCTTTCAATTTTCTGGCACCGATATTGGAAGTCATAATGATTATAGCATTTCTAAAATCAATTTTGCGACCTAAGCTATCTGTTAAATATCCATCATCTAATACTTGTAGCATCATATTGAACACGTCTGGATGAGCTTTTTCAATCTCGTCAAGAAGTATCACTGCATATGGTTTTCTTCTTACTTTTTCTGTAAGCTGTCCACCTTCTTCATATCCTACATATCCTGGAGGTGCTCCTATAAGTCGAGATACAGCAAACTTTTCCATATATTCACTCATATCAATTCGTATAAGCGCATCTTCACTATCAAAAAGTTCTTTTGCCAATACCTTAGCTAGCTGAGTTTTACCTACACCAGTCTGCCCCAGGAATATAAAAGATCCAATAGGTTTGTTGGGGTCTTTAAGTCCGGCACGATTACGCTGAATCGCTTTTACTACCTTTTTAACTGCCTCTTCCTGACCAATAACTTTACCCATTATAAGGTCTGGTAATTCGGCTAATTTATTACTTTCTGTTTGAGCAATTCGATTCACGGGTATCCCTGTCATCATAGAAACAACATCTGCTACATTTTCCTCGTCTACCGTTTCTTTATGAAGCTTAGATTCTTTTTCCCATTGTTCTTGGGCGATACTTAGTTCTTTCTCAAGATTTTTCTCATCATCCCTAAGTTTTGCGGCCTCTTCATACTTCTGTTTTTTTACGACGCTGTTTTTAAGCTCTCTAACTTCTTCAAGTTTTTTCTCGAGATCCAATACTTTTTTGGGTACATTTATATTCGTAATATGTACTCTGGATCCGGCTTCGTCAAGTGCATCAATAGCCTTGTCCGGTAAAAATCTATCGGTCATATAACGATTTGTAAGCTTTACACATGCTTGGATGGCCTCATCTGTATAGCTTACATTATGATGTTCTTCATACTTTTCTTTGATATTATTAAGAATTTCAATAGTTTCTTCAATATTTGTAGGCTCTACGATTACTTTTTGAAAACGCCTTTCTAAGGCACCATCTTTTTCGATATATTGTCTGTATTCATCAAGTGTAGTGGCGCCTATACATTGTATTTCACCTCTGGCTAATGCAGGCTTGAACATATTAGAAGCATCAAGACTTCCTGTGGCTCCACCAGCTCCCACAATGGTATGAATTTCATCAATAAAAAGAATAATATCATCATTCTTTTCGAGCTCATTCATCACGGCTTTCATTCGCTCTTCAAACTGTCCGCGATATTTAGTACCTGCAACCAAACTAGCAAGGTCTAGTGTAACCACCCTCTTATCAAAAAGAATTCTTGAAACCTTACGTTTTACGATTCTAAGAGCAAGTCCTTCGGCAATTGCTGATTTACCCACTCCTGGCTCTCCTATTAATAATGGGTTGTTTTTCTTGCGTCTACTCAATATTTGTGATACTCGTTCTATTTCTTTAGATCGTCCTACCACGGGATCAAGTTTACCTTCTTCTGCCATAGCAGTTAAATCACGCCCAAAATTATCTAAAACAGGAGTTTTTGATTTTTTTCCAGCCTTACTTCCTCCAGAAGGAGAATTAAAGGGGTTTTCTTTTGATGTATCTCCTGTTAAATCATCATCATCTTCTGAAAACGATTCTGCTTTTGGGTTGTCTATATATTCTTCGTCGTTAGCAATCATATACTTAAATTGGTCTTTAACGTTATCATAATCTACTCTTAAACGATTTAAAAGTTTAGTAGTTGGGTCATTTTCGTTTCTTAAAATACATAAAAGAAGGTGGGCAGTGTTTATAGAAGAACTTTGAAAAAGTTTGGCTTCTAAAAATGTCGTTTTTAAAGCACGTTCTGCCTGTCTGGTTAAATGTAAATTCTTTTTTTCGTTTGAAGCTACTGCAACATCAGGATTTGCAGGGCTTAAGATCTCTACTTTTCTCCTTAAACTGGTTAAATCTATATCCAATGCATCAAGGATACTAATCGCCTTTCCACTTCCATCACGCAACAAGCCTAACATAAGATGCTCTGTCCCGATAAAGTCATGCCCCAATCGTAAGGCCTCTTCTTTACTGTAGGCAATAACATCTTTTACTCTAGGTGAAAAATTGTCATCCATATAATTAATCTCTTTCTTTTTCTTAATAACTAAAATAGTAATTTTTTAAGATTACTAAGGCAAAAACTATTCCTTTTAAACCATCATTAACAAATATCTGACATTATCGTTACATTTTGTCATGATAATTGCCGATTGACAATCTGTTTTTTTAGCAAGTGAACTGACGATTTGTGAAGTTTTTTCCTCT
Source organism: uncultured Aquimarina sp. (assembly GCA_947500845.1). Classification (GTDB taxonomy): domain Bacteria; phylum Bacteroidota; class Bacteroidia; order Flavobacteriales; family Flavobacteriaceae; genus Aquimarina; species Aquimarina celericrescens. Next base: position 41,109 of record CANMTP010000020.1, on the reverse strand, counting down.
CTTGTTTGTAAAGAGACAAAAAAAGCTTTAATAATCAAAGCCTAAGGCAACAGACTTATTAACTAAAGATACTATAATTTTTGTTAATAAATTACGTATATTAGGTATCTAAATCCGTGTTAAAAACGTCTTTATTTACTTAAATTAGCGCGTTTATTAATTCAATTTTAGAAAAAAGTTTTTTATGACAGAAGGAGAAAAACTTATACCTATCAATATAGAAGATGAGATGAAATCTGCATACATCGATTATTCGATGTCAGTTATAGTATCTCGTGCACTTCCAGATGTCAGGGATGGTCTTAAGCCTGTGCATAGGCGAGTGCTATATGGTATGTATGAATTGGGTGTTAGAGCAAACAGTGCCCATAAGAAATCGGCGAGGATAGTAGGAGAAGTTCTTGGTAAATACCATCCACATGGTGATACTTCGGTATATGATACGATGGTGCGTATGGCTCAGGAATGGAGTTTGAGGTACATGTTAGTGGATGGCCAGGGTAACTTTGGTTCTGTAGATGGTGATAGTCCCGCAGCAATGCGTTATACAGAAGCTAGAATGCGTAAGATATCTGAAGATATGCTTGCAGATATCGAAAAAGATACCGTAGATCATACTTTTAATTTTGATGATACGTTACAAGAACCAACCGTTCTTCCTACTAGAGTACCAGGACTATTAATTAATGGTGCTTCTGGTATTGCTGTAGGTATGGCGACCAATATGCCTCCTCATAATCTTAGTGAGGTGGTTGATGGAACGATAGCCTATATTGACAATAATGACATCGAGATTGATGAATTAATAACACATATAAAAGCTCCTGATTTTCCAACTGGAGGGACTATATATGGTTATGATGGAGTAAGAGAGGCTTTCAAAACAGGAAGAGGCAGAATCGTTATACGTGCAAAAGCGTCTTTTGAAGAGGTGAATGGTAGAGAATGTATCATAGTAACTGAAATTCCTTATCAAGTGAATAAGGCAGATATGATTAAAAAGACTGCCGATCTTGTAAATGATAAGAAAATCGACGGTATTTCTACTATTAGGGATGAATCAGATAGAAAAGGTATGCGTATTGTATATGTGTTGAAACGCGATGCGATACCTAATATTGTGCTTAACCTTTTGTATAAGTATACAGCTTTACAATCTTCTTTTAGTGTAAATAATATTGCACTAGTTAATGGAAGACCAAAATTGCTGAATGTTAAGGAGATGATTCATCATTTTGTTGAGCATAGACACGAAGTTGTTGTGCGTCGTACAAAATTTGAGCTTAAGAAAGCAGAAGAACGAGCCCATATTCTTGAAGGTTTAATAATCGCTTCAGATAATATAGACGAAGTTATAGCATTGATTCGAGCATCTGCAAATGCAGATGAAGCCCGTGAAAAGCTTATAAAGCGTTTCAAATTATCTGAAATACAGGCGAAAGCAATTGTAGAAATGCGATTACGCCAGTTAACCGGTCTTGAACAAGATAAACTACGTGCAGAGTACGAAGAGTTGATGAAAACGATCGAAGATCTTAAAGATATTCTTGATAAGAAAGAACGTCGTATGGTGATCATCAAAGAAGAGCTTATCGAAGTAAAAGAGAAATATGGAGATGAGCGTCGTTCTCAAATAGAATATTCTGGCGGAGACCTTAGTATAGAAGACATGATTCCTGATGAAAAAGTAGTTATCACTATTTCTCATGCAGGTTATATTAAACGAACTTCTCTTAATGAATATAAAAAACAAAATAGAGGAGGAGTTGGTCAAAAAGGAAGTACAACACGTAATGAGGATTTCCTAGAACATTTATTTGTAGGAACCAATCATCAATATATGCTGTTTTTCACTCAGAAGGGTAAATGTTTCTGGATGAGAGTTTATGAGATTCCAGAGGGTAGTAAAACTTCTAAAGGAAGAGCTATTCAGAATCTGATAAACATTAGTAAAGATGATAAAGTAAAAGCCTTTATATGTACTCAGGATTTAAAAGACGAGGAATATATAAACTCCCACTATGTCATAATGGCAACAAAAAAAGGTCAGGTCAAAAAGACTTCATTAGAACAATATTCTAGACCCAGGACCAATGGTATTAATGCGATTACTATAAAAGAAGAGGATGAGCTGCTAGAAGCAAAATTAACCGATGGTAAGAGTCAAGTAATGCTGGCAGTTAAATCTGGAAAGGCAATTCGTTTTGAGGAAGAGAAAACGAGACCTATGGGTCGAGGTGCCTCTGGTGTAAGAGGAATACGCTTGGCAGATGACAAAGATGAAGTTATTGGCATGATCGCTGTGAATGATATGGAAAGTAATATTCTTGTGGTTTCAGAAAATGGTTATGGAAAGCGTTCGAAACTAGAAGATTATAGAGTTACTAATAGAGGGGGTAAAGGAGTTAAAACCATATCGATTACCAAAAAAACTGGTAGTTTAGTAGCGATAAAGAATGTTACTGATTTAGATGATTTGATGATCATCAATAAATCGGGGATTGCAATCAGGCTTGCTGTAGAAGATTTACGAGTTATGGGACGTGCCACTCAAGGGGTTCGTCTAATTAATTTAAAAGGAAAAGATTCTATTGCTGCTGTAGCAAAGGTAATGCATGACGAAGATGATTTGGAAGAAGAAAATGTGGATGAATTAACTTCTACTGATTTAGATTCTGATAAAGCTTCAAATGGCACGAATATTGATAAAGAAACCGAAGAATAACTAAATTCCATATTAAAAAATTAAATAATGAAGACTAAATTTATCGTAGTATTATTCTTAACACTTAGTACTATTGGATTTTCTCAAAAACAAGAACTAAAATCAGCTTCTAAAGCACTTAAATCAGGTAATTTGGAAGTAGCTAGTGAAGCACTAAAGGCTGCTGAAGGGCAACTCGATGCTGCTGATGAAAAAATGAAGGCGCAATATTATTTCCTGAAAGGTCAGGTTTTAGCAGCTAAAAGTGTAGATTCTATCGATAATATAGAACAAGCTGCGAGTGCCTATAATAAAACTATGGATATTGAAAAAGCTTCTGGTAGTTCTAAATACACCCAAGAGGCATCTCAGAAACTACAAGTTTTGCGCCAGTCTTTAATAGAAAGTGCTATTAAAGATCAAAATGCAAAAAATTATAAAGGAGCATCTGAGAAATTATATCTGGGATATACCACCAATAAAGCAGATACAACTTATCTTTACTATGCTGCAGGTAATGCGGTTAATGGAAAAGATTATGAAAGTGCTCTTAGGTATTATTTAGAGTTGAAAGACCTTGGCTATAAAGGAATATCCACAGAATATTATGCTACCAATAAAGAAACGGGTGAGGTAGAACCTTTTGACTCAGAACAAACAAGAGATTTTTCTATTAAATCTGGTACATATATTAAACCTGAAGATCGAAAAACTGATTCTAAAGCTGGTGAAATAGCTAAAAATATTGCTTTAATATATATTAGTCAAGGAAAAGATGAAGAAGCTTTGACAGCTATTGAAGATGCCAAAAAAGATAATCCTAATGATTCTGCTCTAATGCAAGCTGAGGCAGATGTATTTTACAAATTGGGTAATCTTGAAAAATACAAAGAGCTAATGGAACAAATTGTAGCAAACGATCCAACGAATCCAGATTTATTATATAATTTAGGAGTTAGTGCTTCCAGATTGGGTGATAATGATCAGGCTATGGATTACTACAAGAAAGCATTAGAATTGAAACCGGATTATGCCTCTGCTCAAATCAATATTGCGGCTATTATTTTGGGAAATGAAAAGACTATTGTGGATGAAATGAATAATCTAGGTACTTCAAGTAAAGATTATAAAAGATACGATGAGTTGAAAGGACAACGAATGGATTTATATAGAAGTGCCGTTCCGTATTTAGAAGCCGCTTTGCAAAATAAGCCCGATAATATAGAAGCACTGCGTACACTAATGAACATCTATTATCAATTAGATGATCCAAAGGCAGATGAAGTAAAGAATAAGCTTAAAGCTCTTGAAGGAGGAAACTAAGCTATTTTTAAATTAGTATAAAAGAAACCGGAAGATATTGCTTCCGGTTTTTTTATAAAATGATATTCTAGGTTATTCATTTTTGTGATTATAAGGTATATAGTTTTGCCATTTCCATGGGGTATAAGAATCGCCTAGGGCAAGTTCTAGTAGCTTTTTAAAAATACTTTCTCCATTGTCACTATTGGTCATTATCATAATCCCTTTTCCTGTTTCAGGAAATAGTATGGAATAGTGTTCAAATCCATTAGTATGACCCTCTTTAAAAACACCTTTTGCATAGGGAGATTCTAAAATTCCCCATCCAAGACCATAACTTAATTTTATCTTATCATTTAAAGTAGAATCCTTTTTTGATAATGGACCAAACTGCATCACAGAACGAATTTTTATTTGTGGCTTAAATAGTTCGATCCAGGACTTTTGTGACATAATTTTTTTCTGTAAAACTGCTTCTAGAAATTTACTATAGTCACCAGTGGTAGTTTCTAAAGTACTTCCTCCTCTTGGCTCATTATCTATATCTTTCTTATACGTTTCTCCAGAACTGGAATGTCCGTAAGCAAAATTATCTTCAAAAGAAGTTTTCCATTGGTAGCTTGAATGGTTCATACCAATGGGAGTAAATACTTTTTCCTGAGCAAGTTCTTCAAGATTTTTACCAAGTATTTTTTCTAATACCACTTGTAGATATACAAATCCTTCTCCAGAGTAACTGTATCGACTTCCTGGCTCTAAAAGCACTCTTAATTTATGATCAGGTTCATCCCAGCGCCAATTAGGGAATCCGGTAGTGTGATTCAAACACATTCGGGCTGTTATTTTATGATATAAGGTATCTGTTTTTAAATCTGAAAAATTATCATGCCATCTGGTAAGTGGTTTATAATTATATATTTTTTTTGGTAGATATGATTCCAGAGGTGTGTCTAGATCAATTACATTTTCTTCAACTAACCTCATAACAAGTACTGCAAAAACTGCTTTGCTAAAAGAAGCACCGTACATATTTGTAGTTGTTGTTAAAGGTGATTTTTCTTGATAATTTTTATACCCAAAAGTTTTCTCATAGGCAATTCTATTATTGTTAAAAAGAGTTATACCTATTCCGTGAACTTTGGCATCATTAACCAATTGTTCTATTTTCTGAGTTAAGGAGTCTTTGGAAACTATCGAGCCATCAAGTCGGGTTATATGTTTCTGGGTTGAAAGTGTAGTACAGCTGCTTATGCTTAAAAGGCATAGCGTAATTAGAATCCCTGCTTCTTTTATCTTGTGGTTATTACTCCTTTTTAAAAAAGGGAAAGATAAAGGATAATAGCACTTATGAGAATTTACTGCAGAAATTACATTGATGATCATTACTATAACCGCATATGGTATCATGGATATAAAAAGGAAAAAACCGGCCCCAGGTAGAACGAGCAATGCAATAAAAGATAAAATAAATAGAATAGTAGTGGTGATATGAAAATTAATAATCGCTCTTCCATGTACATCATAAATTTTATTATCTTCTCTTTTATGAATCCAAAGAAATAATGGGATTAATATATTACATAAAGGAATAACAAATCCAAGAATGGGGACGCTATGCATTAATAATAACCATTTTTTCTGTATAGCTTCTTCTTTTGGGTTTTCTAATATTAATAGATCCTCAACTTCGATTTCTAAAGCAGTTGCCAATAGTTTTATCGTTTGTAAATGTGGATTTACTTCTCCTTTTTCTATACGTTGAATGGTTCTAATGGTTACTTGGGTCTTGTCTGATAGTTGTTCCTGTGTATATCCTTTAAGTTTACGCTGATAAACCAGATTTCTTGCAATTGATTGATCTTCCATAATTTTTATTTTGTTTAGAACAAAGCTATCAAGAGCTGTTGGTATTTGTTACGACATTTAGATGTCACCTATATGTCATTTACCAAGTTTATTGAACTTTCTGAATAAATATATCGCTTTTTGAAATAAAAAAACGCCTTTATTTTTTTAAAGACGCTTTCTTTTAAGATTTTTGGAGCATGAATTTTTAGCGTAATTCAGCTCCCAATTTATTTTCGAAATTATGTTGTAACTTATTCATAATTTTATCGATTTGTTTATCGGTAAGGGTTTTGTTTTCGTCTTGCAATATAAAACTAACAGCATACGATTTCTTTCCTTTGGGTAGGTTTTTACCTTGATAAACATCAAATAGATTCACATCTTTCAAAAGCTGTTTCTCTGTTTGTCTTGCTATCGTATGAATTTCCTCGAATTTTATAGATTCGTCTAATAAAAGAGCAAAATCCCGACGTACTTCAGGAAACTTAGGTATATCTTGGTATTTAATCTTATTATGTTTTGCAAAGTCTAAAACTGTCCCCCAATTGAAATCGGCATATAATACCTCTTGAGAAATTGAAAAATGCTTCAAGACAGATTTTTTTACCACTCCAAAATCAACAAGTTTAGCTTTACCAAGGCTTAGAGATATTCCTTCTGAAAATAGATCATTTTTAATAGGAGAAGTTTTTAGTTTATCTAATCCTAAACGGTCTAAAACAGAAAATACTATACCTTTTAAATAAAAGAAATCACTATTCTGCTGAGTTATCTTCCAACTTTCATTAGTCTTGCGGCCAGAAACAACAATACTTAAATGTTTATTTTCAATTCTCCCGCTCTCATAAGTATGATAGGTTTTTCCAAATTCGAATAATTTGAGATCCGCCCGTTTTCTGTTTATGTTATAGGACACAGCTTCGAGCCCAGAAAAAAGCATAGATTGTCTCATCACAGCCAAATCATTACTTAACGGATTTAGCATTTCGACATTACTTTCAGAATGTAACTGCTTACTTAAATTTATATATTCAGGTGATGTAAGTGAGTTGGCTAACATTTCATTAAATCCTTGTCCTACCAATTGATTTGAAATAGTATTTTGAACACTATGGTGAGAGAATTTATCAATATTAGCTATCGAAGCATTTAGTTTTTGAGTAAATCCAATATTATTATATCCGTATACCCTAAGGATTTCCTCTATTACATCGGCTTCTCTTTGTACATCATTTCTATACGCAGGGATAGTTAATCCTAAACCACTTTCGGTAAAGCTATTGACCTTAATATCAAGAGAAGAAAGAATACTTTTGATAGTCTCTTGTGGGATTTCCTCACCAATTAATTTTGTAGCGTTTTCAAAAGATAAAACTACCTGCAAATCTTCAATCTTTTTTGGGTATAAGTCGACAATTTCACTAGAGATAGTTCCACCAGCAAGTTCTTGTATGAGAAGAGCGGCTCTTTTTAATGCATATTCGGTTACATTTGGGTCAATACCACGCTCAAACCTAAATGAAGCATCAGTATTTAGTCCATGTCTTTTTGCAGTTTTGCGAATACTAATAGGATTAAAATATGCACTTTCTAAGAATATCGAAGTTGTGTTTTCTGTAACACCAGTATTGATACCGCCAAAAACACCTGCAATACATAATGGTTTTACAGCATCGCATATCATTAAGTCCTCTTCGTGCAACTCTCGTTCAACTTCATCCAAAGTTGTAAATTTTGTACCTGTATCTAAAGTTTTTACTTCAATTTTATCACCTTCGATATAATGAGCGTCAAATGCATGTAAGGGTTGTCCTAATTCGTGTAATACATAATTAGTAATATCTACAACATTATTTTTTGGGGTTAAACCGATTGCTTTCAGTCTATGTTGCAACCAGGCAGGTGATTCTCCAACTTTAATGTTAGAAATACTTACTCCGCAATACCTTGGAGCAAGATCTGCGTTTTCGACTTCTACTTCAATTTTATGTAATCTGTTTTCTACTCTAAATTTACTTACAGAAGGTGTAATAAGTTCTATATTAACATCTTTTTGTAATAGTCCGGCTTTAAGATCTCGAGCAGTTCCCCAATGACTCATGGCATCTGCACGATTAGGAGTAAGTCCTATCTCAAAAACCTGGTCGATTTCTATATCAAATACTTCTGAAGCTTTGGTCCCGACGGGAATATTTTTGTCAAGGATCATGATTCCATCGTGGCTTTCTCCAAGACCCAGCTCATCTTCGGCGCAAATCATCCCATGACTTTCTTCTCCTCTGATTTTACCTTTCTTTATTGTCCATTCCTTCCCTTCAGGATCAAACAATCTGGTTCCAATAGTAGCAACAGGCACTTTTTGACCTGCAGCAACATTTGGGGCACCACAAACAATCTGTACGGGCTCTCCAGCTCCAAGATCGACCTTGGTGATCTTTAATTTATCTGCATTGGGATGTTTTTCACAATTTAAGACTTGGCCTATAACAACACCTTCTAAACCCCCTTTTACACTTTGATAGGTTTCTATTCCTTCAACCTCGAGTCCCAGGTCTGTAAGCAATTCACCCGTTTTTTTTGCGTCCCAATCCAGATTAATAAACTGTTTTAACCAGTTATATGAAATTTTCATTGATGATCTTTCTAAATTCAGTGCGTAAAGATAATATATTGCACAAAGGTTACAAACAAGAACGATCTTATCTTAGTCAGAAATACTGCAAAAATTGAAAACAGTAACCACATAAAAATTGATATGATGTTTGATTAAGTCTTTAAATGCTTTATTTTTTATATTTTTGATTATTAAAAGGAATACATATGATAAGTTTAAGGAGCGTTAGTGGATATTTAGTTATTTTGTTGTTTACTTGTTCTATAGCTTTTGCCCAAGAGAAAAAAGAAAAGCAGAGCGATAAGGATTCTAAGAAAGATTTAAAAAATGAAGTTTTAACTTCTAAATCTGCTAATCAATCAGAAAAAAAGGATAATAATTCGAAATCCTATTCTACAAAAAAAGATAATCAAGTTACTTCAGTTTCTGATAAATCTAAAGAAAGCTTTGAAATTGAAGTCATTCAAAATCCAAAAGAAATTCGAAAAAACAGAAAACTGATACTGCAACAGGAATTCGGCGACGATGACGACGATGATGACGATGACAATGACAATGACGACAAAGAGAAGAAAGACAAAAAAGACAAAAAAGAAAATAAAGGGAAGAAAAAACAGTAATCAAGTTTCCTAAAATCCAAAAACAGAACTAATGTACTGCCGTTAAGTGTTTATTTTTCGGCGGTTTTTTTATATTCAATAATGTGATATCTATGAAATATAAGTTTATTTATTGTCTAAGTATAATTTTAATTTTTTCGTCCTGTAAAGATGAAGAAGAAAAAAAATCTTACGAATTTAACAGTGGTCCTTGGCGCGGCACTTTAGAAGTACAGGATAAGAAAAAGCTACCATTTCTATTTGAAGTAATGGACGATCAGACTTTAACCATTTTTAATGCAGAAGAAACAATAGATGTTGACGAAATTGAAATCAGGGGAGATTCTATTTGGATCAAATTACCGGTTTTTGAAGGATATATAGCGGCAAAGTTTACAGATTCTACAACCATCTCTGGAAGTTTTATAAAAGAAAGCCTGAACAGAATAGTACCATTTGAGGCAAAATATGGACAGCAAGATCGATTTGAAGTGAGCTCTAAACCGTTACAGGACGTAACAGGTATCTGGGAAGCTGTTTTTGGCAACGACAATGAAGAAGATCGATATATTGCCAAAGGTATTTTTAAACAAAACGGAAATATGGTTACCGGAACTTTTAGAACAACGACAGGTGATTATCGTTATCTCGAAGGGGTGCTCAACAATGACGAGTTACAATTATCTACATTTGATGGTGCGCATGCTTTTTTATTTACTGCTCAAGTTACTGATAGCGTTATAAATGGATATTTTTACTCTGGTAATCACTGGAAAGAGCCTTTTAATGCTAAAAGAAATGACAATTATGAACTGCCTTCAGAAGATTCATTGACTTTTTTGAAAGAAGGATACGATACTTTAGAGTTTAGTTTCCCCGATGCTTTGGGAAATCAAGTTTCTTTGGCAGATGATCAATTTAAAAATAAGGTGGTACTTGTTCAGATAATGGGCACCTGGTGTCCTAATTGTATGGATGAAACCAAATATTATGTAGATTTCTATAATCGTAATAAAGAAAAAGATATTGAATTTATTGCTTTGGCTTTCGAATATGCCAAAACTCCTGAAAAAGCATTTAAACAGATAAAACGATTACAACGAAAGTTGAAAGTTGAATATCCGGTTTTGCTCGCTCAGTATGGTACATCAGATAAGAAGAAAGCACAAGAAAAGCTACCTATGCTGAATCATGTTTTATCATATCCAACCACTATTTTTATCGATAAGAAAGGCAAAGTGCGTAAAATACGCACTGGTTTTAGTGGTCCTGCAACAGGGCAGAAATATGTGCAATTCAAAACTGAATTCGAGAGTTTTGTTAATCAGCTGTTAAATGAATAATAAGGTTTAACAATCAATTATCACTTTTTCTTTGAGTTTAACACTACCGTAACATCGCTGCACAGGTTTACCCTTTACCTTGTAGAGGTTAGAAATTATTTCAATTTCTAGAATCAATAGTCATTAACTCAAACAAAGTCAGTCATGAAACAATTCAACCTGTTTACATCGTGTATTGTGTGTGCAATACTGCTGTTTACGACTCAAACAAATGCTCAATTACAAACTCCTGAAGGAAGTCAGCGAGCACAAGTAATGCAACGTGTAGGGATTACCAATATTACCATCGATTATGGTAGACCAAGTGTGAAAGAACGGGAAATCTGGGGAAAGTTGGTTCCTTATGGATATAATAACCTTGGTTTTGGAACGTCAAAAGCGGCACCCTGGCGAGCAGGGGCCAATATGAATACAACCATCGAATTCAGCCACGATGTGAAAGTGGAAGGAAAAAACATTAAAGCGGGTAAATATGGCCTTCATATTGCATTAAAAGAAGGCGGTGGAGCTACAATCATTTTTTCAAATAATTCTAATTCTTGGGGGAGCTATTTTTATGATGAAAAAGAAGATGCATTGCGTGTAGATGTTCAAACTAAAGAAACCGCGCATACAGAAATATTGACTTTTTTATTTCCGAAAGTAGAAGCAGATAATGCAACTGCAGTTTTACGGTGGGAGAAAAAAGAAATTCCATTTAACATCCAGGTAGAGGTAACAGATATTGTGTTAGAAGGTATTAAGCGTGACATGCGCAATGCTGCGGGATTTACTCAATCAAATTGGGATAATGCAGCTACGTATGCATATAATGCTGGTGAGTTGGACCTGGCATTAGAATGGGTAAATTCTTCTATTAGCGGTAATTTTTTTAGTAAGGAAACTTTTTCTAATCTTGCTCTCAAATCTCAAATATTGGTAAAGCAAGGTAAAACTGAAGAAGCCATGAAAACGATAGATAAAGCTGTTACATTAGGGAATCCTTCCGAGGTTTATCAATTGGGAACAGGCCTTATTGGTTTAGGGCATAAGGATAAGGCATTAGAGGTCTTGAAAAATAATGTAAAAAATAGTAAGGGTGCATGGCCATCTAATTATGGTCTTGCAAGAGCATATGCCGCTAAAGGAGATTACAAAAATGCAATTGAATCTTTAAATACTTCTATGGAAAAAGCTCCCGAACAGTTTAAACCAAGATTGACCGGGGCTCTTGCAAAGCTTAAAAAAGGAGAGGACATAAACTAGAAATTAATACTTACAGTATTTATTTAAAAGGTTTAGAGTTTTTCTAAGCCTTTTTTACGAGAAATAGAATATAATTGTTAATGTTCTGACAGTTTCTTATAATGAAGATTTATTGTTTCATGATTTATGTTAAATTCGCGCGTTGGGCGTATCTTTGCATCAACCAAATTCATTTAAATGAGTAAAGCCGTTTATATTGCTACTATTGAGCCTAATAGTGGTAAATCTATTGTAGTTTTAGGAATGATGCGTATGCTACTTGGTAAAATTGCTAAGGTAGGATACTTTAGACCTATCATTGATGATCCAGAAGAAGGAGAAATAGACAATCACATTAATACAGTGATATCCCATTTCGAATTGGACATCGATTTTAAAAATGCTTATGCCTTTACAAGAAGTGAAATACTTCAAAAGTACAATGAAGGAAAATCAGGTGAAATTATAGACGAAATTATACGCAAGTACAAAAGACTTGAGGAAGAATTTGATTTTATATTAGTTGAAGGAACAGATTTTTCTGACGAAGGTAGTATTATCGAATTTGATATTAATGTAGTAATAGCAAAAAATCTCGGTATTCCCGCCATACTCATTGCAAGTGGAATAGATAAAAGAAACGAGGAGATTGTTGGTAATTTAAAACTTGCATTTGATACTTTTAATAGCAAAGATGTAGAGGTCTTAGCAATGTTTGCAAATAAAGTAACTCCCGGTTGTGAAGAGAAACTAGAAGCTGTCTTTGAGAAGAATTTTGGGAATAGTGTAGATAGAATTATCATACCAAAGATTAATTCGTTGATCAATCCGACTATTAAAGAGATTGTGAATGAACTTGATGGCACTATACTTTTTGGTAGAGAATACATAAATAATCAGGCAGGTAGTTATGGTGTAGGGGCAATGCAGCTACGTAATTATCTTACCCATCTAAGAGATAATAGTCTCGTAATTACACCTGGGGATAGAGCAGATATAATTCTTGGGGTTTTACAGGCAAATATTTCAGATAATTATCCAAAAATTTCGGGGATGATACTGACAGGTGGCATTATTCCTGAAAAATCTATATTGGACCTGATTGAAGGAGTATCAATTTCATTCCCAATCATATCAGTAACTAGTGGAACTTTTGCTATAACCAATAAAATAGGTGCCATCAAATCTAAGATTTACTTAGACAATTTACAGAAGATAAATACATCGATTAGCACATTTGCGAAATACGTTAATGAAGATCGCCTTGCAGATAGATTGGTTACATTTAAGTCCGAGGGGCTCACACCACGAATGTTTCAGTATAATCTTTTAAGAAGAGCACTTCAACACAAAAAACACATTGTACTGCCAGAAGGCTCTGATGAGAGAATACTAAGAGCTACTTCTAGGTTATTAGCATCAGACGTCGTGGATATTACCCTTATTGGGAATGAAAAAAAGATAAAGAGTAAAGCGATCAAACTGGATATCCCTATCGATTTTAGTAAAGTGAATATAGTTTTTCCTACAGAATCTCCATATTATGATGAGTATGTCGAGACATTTTATGAATTGCGTAAGCATAAGAATGTCAACATGGATATGGCAAGGGATATGATGGCAGATGTTTCTTATTTTGGCACCATGATGATTTACAAAGGACACGCCGATGGTATGGTTTCGGGCGCTGTTCATACGACACAGCATACCATACGACCCGCATTACAATTTATAAAAACTAAACCTGGTGTAAAGGTGGTGTCCTCTGTTTTCTTTATGTGTCTTGAGGATCGAGTTTCTGTTTTTGGCGATTGTGCGATTAACCCAAACCCAAATGCCGAAGAACTAGCAGAGATTGCAATTTCTTCTTCAGAATCTGCAGCAGCTTTTGGTATTGAACCTAAAGTGGCCATGTTGTCTTACTCATCTGGTACATCTGGCAAAGGAGCAGATGTAGAGATAGTGAGAGAGGCTACTGCAATCGTTAAACAAAAACGTCCTGATCTTAAAATCGAAGGACCGATACAATACGATGCTGCCGTAGACTTGAAAGTTGGTAAAAGCAAACTTCCTGATTCAGAAGTTGCAGGACAAGCGAGTGTTTTGATATTTCCAGATCTCAACACAGGTAATAATACTTATAAAGCGGTACAAAGAGAGACTGGAGCATTAGCTATTGGGCCTATGCTACAGGGACTCAATAAGCCAGTAAATGATTTAAGTCGAGGATGTACGGTAGATGATGTTTATAATACAGTGATCATTACTGCAATTCAGGCACAGGGATTATAATTTAGAACCTAGATTCTTTAGAAACTATGCAAATATTAGTATTAAATTCAGGAAGCTCTTCAATAAAATTTCAATTGTTCAAAATGCCCGAAGCTAAAGTTATTTGCTCTGGTATAGTAGAAAGAATTGGTTTGGATAATGCAAGAATAAGTTACAAAACAAATAAAGAGAAAATTGAAAAGATAGCTCCTATTCAGAATCATAAAGAAGGGCTAGAGTTGATTGCGAAATACTTAATGGATTCAGATTTGGGAGTGATACAATCAGCCTCAGAAATTCATGTCGCTGGGCATCGGGTTGTACATGGAGGAAGCACGTTTGCTGAAACAGTAGAGATTACTGAAGAAGTGAAACAAAAAATAGAAAAGCTTTCTGCATTGGCACTCTTACATAACCCAGCAAATCTTGAAGGTATTTTGGTTGCAGAAGAGATTTTTCCAACTGCTAAACAAGTGGCTGTCTTTGATACTGCTTTTCATCAAACTATACCTATTGAGGCCTACAAGTATGCTATCCCGAATAGGTTTTTAGATGAAAATAATATTAGACTTTATGGTTTTCATGGGACTAGTCATAAATATGTATCAGAGAAGGCAATTAACTATCTAGGAAAAGATAGAACCAAAATCATAACTATTCATTTGGGTAATGGCTGCAGCATGACTGCAGTAAAAGATGGACAAAGTATTGATCATACCTTAGGATTTGCACCTATGAATGGTCTTATTATGGGAACACGCTCTGGTGATATTGATCCTGCAATTATTTTTTATATGGTTAATTCTCTGGGATATTCAATAAATGAAGTAAATACGCTGTTGCAGAAAGAAAGCGGAATGCTGGGTCTTACCGGATATAGTGATTTGCGAGATATAGAATCTGAAGCTGAAAAAGGAGATGAAAATTGTAGATTAGCCTTGAAAATGAATGCCTACCGCATCAAAAAATTTGTTGGAGCCTATGCTGCTATTCTAAATGGTCTTGACGCAATAGTTTTTACGGCAGGAATAGGAGAGAACTCTGATATGATTAGAAGTTTGGTTTGTAAAGATTTAGATTTTTTGGGTATTGACATAGACCAAGAAAAAAATGAGATTCGCTCAAAAGAAGAAAGAGATATTAGCTCATCTTCGTCAAAAGTGAAGGTATTGGTGATCCCCACTAACGAGGAGCTAGAGATTGCCACACAATCCTTTATGCTTCTTTCTAAATAAAAAAGGGATGTTTATATAATAAACATCCCTTTTTTATTATGCCCACATGCAACCGTTGGATTAGCAGTATCCGTAATCACAGAATCTTCCTCCATTAGGTAAATTCACACAGCATTGACCTGGAGGTCCACAGTAAGGTCTGTTAAAGTTAGCTCCGGTAATTTCTTGCTGTTGTTCTTTACTAAGTCTTTTAACATGGGTTAGATTTATGATCTTTTTCATTTTGTGTAATATATTTAAGTTAGTTTTTAAATTTAATTTAAAATATTGGAATACAGTTACTTAAAAACCACGAAATAAGTGAGGTATTATTGAAAATGATCCAAAACCAATAGGAAACATAGTCTATTCAGCCTGAAATACAATTCTGATAGTTTTGTAAGAAATAACTTGTTAACATATATTATATTTTTTAAATATCTAAAAATCAGATTTTTATAATTATATTTTTTATAAATAATAGATTGTCAACATACTAGATAACCATTTCGTAACAATTCGCATTAGAAAATTCAATAAAATAATTTTAGCTTCGGCTCGGTTTAATGAATAGCAATCAAAAAAAACAATAAACTAATTCACGTTACACAATGAAAAAAATAGCACTTTTATTAGTTCTCATTTCTATTTCCTTATACAGCCAGATTCCTGCATATTACAACGATATTAATCTAAATTTGACTGGTCAAGCTTTACAAAATGAATTAGGGGCTAAAGTGACAAATACTCACGCAACATTTCTTTCTTACACCCCGGGAGTTTGGGATGCACTTAAGCAAACAGATTTGGATCTAACAGATGGTTCGAAAGTAATCTTGGTGTATGGATATAATAATACCGATGGTAATTCAACGACAGATAGAACGAGAGGAATAAATAATAATGGAGGAGGAGCAACCGATTGGAACAGAGAACATGTTTATCCTAAATCATTAGGAAGTCCAAATCTGGGAACTGAAGGTCCGGGAGCAGATGCTCATCACCTCAGGCCTGCAGACGTGCAACGTAATTCTTCACGCGGAAGCAGGAAATTTGCTGCTGGATCAGGTAATTCTGGACCTACAGCTCAAGGACATTGGTATCCGGGTGATGAATGGAAAGGAGATGTGGCGCGTATGATGATGTATATGTATATTCGTTACGGAAACAGGACTTTGCCTAAAAATGTAGGTGTAGGAGTTACAACAGTCAGTGATCCCAATATGCTTCAATTATTTTTGGAGTGGAATGCAGAAGATCCAGTTTCGCAATTAGAAATACAGCGTAATCCTTTACTGGAAAATCTTCAAGGTAATCGCAATCCATTTATCGATAACCCTGCATTTGCAACACAAATATGGGGAGGACCTCAAGCAGAAGATAGGTTTGGTGGTACAGTAGGAGGTGAGGATACCATATCACCAACTATACCAATGAATCTTACCGCTAGCAATACAACAGAAACTTCAGCGACATTATCTTGGAATGCTTCAACTGATAATGTAGGAGTAACAGCGTATGATATTTATTTAGAAGGAGCCTCAATTGGATCTTCTACAACAACAAGTTTTACTGTTTCGGGATTAATTGCAAACACAACATACTCCTTTTTTGTGAGAGCGAAAGATGCTTCGGGAAATCTGTCTGAAGCTAGTGTAGTTCTTAGTGTAACTACTCAAGATAGTACATCTGTAGGATTAGCAACAGAATTGTTCTTTTCTGAATACGTTGAAGGATCATCAAATAATAAGGCACTAGAAATAGCAAATTTTACAGGTGGGTCTATAAATCTTTCGGAGTATTCTTTGAAAAGACAAACCAATGGATCCGGTACCTGGTCAAGTGGACTTAATCTTTCGGGAACCATAGCTAATAATGACGTTTACATAATAGCAAATAGTTCTGCAGTGACTACTATTACAAATAATGCCAACTTGATTTCGGGAGCATCAGCAATGAGTTTTAATGGAAATGATCCTGTTGGGTTATTTAAAAATAATGTTTTAATAGATGTCATAGGGACATTTAATGAGGGATCCTCGAATTTTGCCAAGGATATTACTCTAAGACGAAAAGCAGATATATCATCACCTTCTACAAGTTATCAAGTATTAGAATGGGATTCTTACCCTCAAAACACTTTTGAAAACTTGGGAAATCACATCTTTGACGGAGGAGAAAATAACATGGATACTGAGGCTCCTTCCATACCAACAAATGTAGTTGGGTCCAATATTGGGGATAATAATCTAAACCTTTCCTGGAATGGATCAACCGATAATGTAGGCATTACGGGATATAATGTTTATCAGGATGGTACTTTCTTAGTAGCAACTTCAGAAACCAATTATGAAGTTTCTGGCTTGACTCCGGGTACAAGCTATATGTTTACCATAAATGCATACGATGCCTCAGGAAATATGTCCGGTTTAAGTGATCCGGTAAATATTACGACGCAGGATATTGTACGTACCTATTGTTCTTCAACAGGAAATACTGTAACTTATGAGTTTATAGATTTTGTTGGTATTGGTGGCGTCTCTAATACAACAGGGCGTGATGGAGGATATGGAGATTTTACTTCACAAACAGGAAATCTTTCCTATGGATCCAATACCATAGTTTTAAGTGTTGGATTTGCGAGTGCATCCTATACAGAGCATTGGGGAGTATGGATTGATTTTAATAGAAATGGCATTTTCGAGTCTTCAGAGAAAGTAGTTACCGGTTCTACCTCAAATTCTGGTAATTTATCATATGACTTCACAGTGCCATCGTCTGCAGTATCTGGTACTACGAGAATGAGAGTCTCTTTGAAATGGAACGGAGCTCCGACTGCCTGTGAAACTTTTGGCTACGGAGAAGTAGAAGATTATAATGTAACTATTGGTTCTTCTGCAACAAGAGCAAAAGGGTTCTCTACTGTAAAGATCGATGGAGAATTAGGACGAGAGGATAAAGTGTTTTCTGCAAAAATATACCCTAATCCGGCAACAAAATATATTCAATTCGACATGCGAGATCATCGAGAAGTAAATTTCACACTTACCAATTCAATAGGCCGTGTAGTGAGATCGGGAACGACTTATGGAAATAGAGTAGAATTGGATGGACTAACCGCAGGACTATATTTTATCAAAATTTTTGACGGACAAAGAAGTTTTTCTGAAAAGATCTTTATCAAGTAGTTTTTGAGTATCAGATATTGGAAACCTCTATGAAAATAGAGGTTTTTGTTTTAATAACTTAAACGTGTATAGCTCTTTCAAAAAAAATAAATCGGTCGGTTTGTATAGAATTTTATGTTATTGGTTTAAATTAATCGAAGAATTTTATTTTTTTATTCATCATTTGTGATTAGAATTACATTTGTAGTAAAGTATTAATTAACTCTAATAGTATTGTAATGCAACTTTTATTGAGACCTTGGGAATTAGATGATCTTGATGATTTAGTAAAATATGCCAATAATTATAAGATAGCTAGAAACTTATCTAACAAGTTTCCCTATCCCTACACTAAAGAAGATGGTAGAAATTTTTTAAGTTTCGCTTCTGATAATTCTACAGATCATATTTTTGCTATTATATTAGATAACGTGCCTTGTGGCGGAATAGGATTACATCCTCAATCTGATATCCAGTGCAAAAATGCAGAACTAGGTTATTGGCTTGCAGAACCGTTTTGGAGTAATGGCATTATGTCTAAAGCTATTCAGCAGATTATAGAATATGGGTTTGCCAATCTTTTACAGATCGATAGAATTTTTGCCAGATCTTTTGGTAGTAATTTGGCATCTCAAAAAGTATTAGAAAAAACAGGTTTCATATTGGAAGCAAAGTTTGAAAAGACCTTGTACAAATTCGGGGAGTATGAAGATGAGTTGATTTATGCCCTCAGAAGGAAATAAAATTAATCCTTACCTATAGTTTTGTGTTGCTAAATCTTTCTCTAATTTGAGAATAATAAGAACTCTGTATTGCTACCATTAGGTTTAACTTTCCCAATTTCTAAAAGTCCGATTTTATTTAAAAGATTACGGGATTTATGATTCTCTTGAGTTGTTACTGCATAAATTGAACTTAGTTTCAATTTAGATTCGCCGTATTTGATAACTGCTTTGGCCGCTTCCTCTGTATATCCCTTACCTTCATATTTAGGTAAGATTGCAAATCCTATATCAGCATTTTCTAAATAATCACGTTTAACGAATCCACAAATACCAATTGGTGTTTGAGTGTTTTTTAAAGATACTTTGTACAAACCATATCCATTATTTTTATATGAATTGATCAAGCTTTCAATATATTCGATAGCTTGATTATTGGTTTTAATTCCTCTGTCTCCAATAAATTGGATCCAATTAGGACTATTTAATAATTCAAAAAAGAATTTTGAGTCCTTTACTATCGCTTTTTCTAATGTTAATCTATCTGTTTCAAGAATTTTCTCGTTCATAGTTCTAGCAAGGATTACTTAAAAATGGCAACTGGTTTTTTGATTTTGACAAGCTGACCTAGATAATCATGATTGTTGAAAACACTAGAGATTAATTCTAATAACGCTTCAAGACTTAGTTACTGCAAATAATAAATGCGTGCCAGAGTCTGTAGACGTATCTAATTTTACCGCTATAGTATTACCTGGAGATTGAAAAATATGAGTGGTAGATTTTGTTCCTTGTTTATCAGAGGTAATCAAAGTATACTCTGACATAAATTTGGATAGCATTTTTAAAACATAATTTTGATCATTGGTCATATAAGTCACCTGTTTCGATGCCTTGTTCACTCGTACTCCATAATAAAAAGGTTCTATTTGTTTCCAGTTATAGAATGTATAATTAGGATTGGTTTCCTCGGCTTTACTAAAATCTTTTTCTGAAAGATAATCTTCAAATCCTTTTATATCATCGGATGCTATATATCTAGAAAGTGTTGCCCATTCCTGCTCATTAAGATGTTGTCCAAAAGTAAGGTTTGAGCCGATTAGAAGAATGAAACTAATAATTAGTGTATATTTCATCTGTATTTTTTTTATTTTTTTAATCTGTTAAGTATAGTAACGAACATCCTTGATATTTATGATTAGCTAACTAATATAATTCCAGATGTTCTTATGTTTTGCCATTTGTTGATAGGTGTAAAGTAATACTTTATTCTTTTCTGAAGAAAGAGATGGGTCTTCATTCAAAATTTTTATAGCATAATATCGCGCTGTTTTCAAGATATCATTATCTCTTACAATATCGGCGATTTTTAGGTTTAAAACTCCACTTTGTTGGGTTCCCATAATATCTCCCGGGCCCCGTAATTTCAAATCGACTTCAGCTATATCAAAACCATCGTTGGTGCGCACCATAGTTTCTAGTCTCGTTTTACTGTCTGAAGAGAGTTTATGACTGGTCATAAGGATACAATAACTCTGCTCAGCACCTCTCCCAACGCGCCCACGAAGCTGATGTAATTGTGAGAGCCCAAAGCGCTCTGCACTTTCAATAATCATTACACTGGCATTTGGTACATTCACTCCAACTTCGATAACTGTAGTGGCAACCATGATTTGTGTTTCGCCTTTTACAAAGCGTTCCATCTCATAATCTTTATCAGCGGGTTTCATTTTGCCGTGCACAATAGATATTTGATACTCGGGAGCAGGAAAGGAACGCGCAATACTTTCATACCCATCCATCAAATCCTTGTAATCCATAGCTTCAGATTCTTGGATCAAAGGATATACGATATAAATCTGTCTCCCTTTTTTGATTTCATCTGAAATAAATTTAAATACATTCAATCGGTTACTGTCATAACGATGTACTGTTTTAATTGCTTTTCGACCTGGTGGCAACTCATCAATAATAGAGATATCAAGATCTCCATACAAACTCATAGCCAGTGTTCTTGGGATTGGGGTCGCTGTCATCACCAAAATATGCGGCGGATACGTATTTTTATGCCACAGTTTGGATCGTTGCGCTACACCAAAGCGATGCTGCTCATCGATTATTGCTAGTCCAAGATTTTTAAATTGCACTTTATCTTCAAGTAGGGCATGAGTACCAATCAAAATGTGTAGAGATCCCTCTTCGAGTTCTTCATGAATTTGCCGTCTTTCTTTTGTGGTAGTACTACCCATGAGTAATTTGACATTGACATTCAGGTCTTTGGTTAACTCTGTGATACCCTGATAGTGCTGATTAGCTAGAATAGCAGTAGGGGCCATCAGACATGCTTGAAAACCATTATCGATTGCCA
This sequence comes from uncultured Aquimarina sp., assembly GCA_947500845.1. Classification (GTDB taxonomy): domain Bacteria; phylum Bacteroidota; class Bacteroidia; order Flavobacteriales; family Flavobacteriaceae; genus Aquimarina; species Aquimarina celericrescens. The sequence goes on along the minus strand of CANMTP010000020.1, from coordinate 19,733 downwards.
AAAGCATAGTCATTAATCCCACAATTGTCTTTCCCGAACCAACGTCTCCTTGCAATAATCTGTTCATTTGTGCACTACTGCCAATATCATTTCTGATTTCTTTGATCACTCGCTTTTGTGCGTTGGTGAGATCAAAAGGTAAGTGGTTTTTATAAAAATTATTGAAATGTTCACCAACTTCAGTAAAAGGAAATCCTTTGATCTTTTGTTTTCTAATCAGTTTTTTGGTGATTAACTGTAACTGAATGTAGAATAATTCTTCAAACTTAAGTCGATATTGTGATTTGGCTAATAACTCTTGGCTTTTTGGGAAATGAATATTAAATACAGCTTCACTTTTTGAGATTAGTTTTAGTGCTGAAAGAATATCCTTGGAAAGGGTATCGTAAAAACGAACTTTGGTTTCAACAAACAATTGCTGCATCATTTTCATTACCACCCGATTTGTAATCCCTTTGTTAGAGAGTTTCTCTGTAGATGGATATATAGGTTGCATGGCAGTTCGTAGATTTTTTTCGTGCTCTTCAAGCAATTCCATCTCGGGGTGTGGCATGCTAAACCCATTGTAGTATTTGGTTTTTCCGAAGATCACATAAGGTGTATTGAGCTTTAGGTTTTCGCGTATCCACTTATGCCCTCTAAACCAAACCAATTCCATTTCTCCGGTGTCATCGATGAATTTTGCAACTAGTCGTTTTCCTCGTTTTTGCTCTACAGTCTTGATATTAATAATCTTACCAATAATCTGAACCTCGGCAGAGGTGGGTTGTAATCGATTGATTTTATAATATTGTGTTTTATCCAAATATCTATTCGGAAAGAGATTAACTAAATCCTGATAGGTGTGAATTCCTAACTCCGACCGTAACAAATCAGCTCGTGCAGGTCCAACGCCCTTAAGATAATCGATTGGTGTCTGTAAAATATTAGGATTCATTAAGACGAATATAGCATTAATTAGAAAATAGTTCAACCGGGTTCCAAACAAAACTTGCCACATTAGTTACCTAAATTCGTTATTTTGGCAGAACATTTGATTGAACCAGACTATGCGAATTATTTTATATGTGTTTTTGTTTTTTATTTCCTTTGGAAGTATAGCCCAGCAAACTGAAAGTGTCAACTTCTTGAAAGGACAAGTAGATGTTAATATTAATGCAAAGGAAAGAGAGGTAGAAGGGGAAGTAAAGTATACTTTTAAAATTTTGCAGGATGTAAAATCTGTCTATATCGATGCTCAAAAAATGAAGATTGAAAGAGTATTGCTAGATGGGAATAAAGTTAATTTTGAATATGATGAAAAAAAATTAATAATCAAGTCTTCTTTCAAAGCAAATAGCAATCATAGTATCAATATTAGATATAGCACGACACCTGATAAGGCATTATATTTTGTAAAAGATTATCAGGATAACCATCAGATTTGGACACAAGGGCAAGGAAAATATACGTCGAACTGGTTACCCAGTTTTGACGATATGAATGAGAAAGTCGAGTTTGACCTTACGATCAATTACCGTAAAGGCTATGAAGTGATTACCAACGGAAAACTTCTTAAAACTGAATCGGTTAACGATTCTGTACAACGTTGGGTATATGATATGAAACACCCCATGAGCAGCTATCTCGTTGCGGTGGCTATTGGTAAATATGATAAAGTCGTAGAAACTTCTTCAAGTGGAATCCCGTTGGAGATGTACTTTTATCCCGAGGATAAAGATAAATTTGAGTCTACTTATCGATATAGCAAACGCATGTTTGATTTTTTAGAGAAAGAAATAGGCTTTCCTTTTCCCTGGCAGAATTACAAACAAGTACCGGTAAAAGATTTTTTATACGCGGGCATGGAAAATACAGGAACAACCATTTTTTCTGATGCCTTTGTGGTAGACGAAACCGCTTTTTTGGATCGTAACTATATCAATGTAAATGCTCATGAATTAGCACATCAATGGTTTGGAGACCTAGTAACAGCAACTGAAGGAACCCATCATTGGTTGCAAGAAGGCTTTGCAACATATTACGCTTTGCTTGTCGAAAAGGAAATTTTTGGTGAAGAGTATTTCCTGTATAAACTTTATGAGAGTGCAGAGCAGCTTACCGAGCTTTCAAAGACGCAAAATGCTGCTTCGTTACTGGATCCAAAAGCAAGTTCCCTAACTTTTTACCAGCGGGGTGCTTGGGCACTTTATGCATTAAGAGATTTTCTAGGAGAGACCAGTTTTAAAATCACAATTCATAATTATCTAGAAAAGTATAAGCTCCAAAACGTAACTACTGATGATTTTATCGGAGTGGCAGAGGAGGTGAGCGGTAAAGACCTTACAGAGTTTAAAAAACTTTGGCTAGAGAATATAAAGTTTCCTTCACAAGAAGCATTAGTTTTACTTACCAGGTCTACATTTATTAAAGACTATTTGAGTTTGGCTCAAGAACGTACTCAACCCATAACAGGAAAATGGAGTACTTTGGCCAATGCATTAAAATTTCCGGTTAATGATTATATCGGTCAGGAAGTTGTGTATCAATTAGGTGGAAAAACGACTCCAGAAGTTATCGCTTTATATGATAAGGCTTTTGAAACGAATAATATCTTTGTTCGTCAGGCAATTGCTAATACCTTAAGTACCATACCCAAAGATTTACAAGAGCAATACGAATCGTTATTAAAGGACGCTTCTTATGCTACTATAGAGCCAGCTTTATATCATTTGTGGTCTAATTTTCTGGAAAAAAGGGAAGAATATCTCGAAACTACCAAAGATATCGTAGGGTTTAGTGATAAGAATGTAAGGTTGCTATGGTTGGTTCTGGCTTTGAGTACACAAGATTATCAAATTGATAATCACCAAAAATTCTACAATGAGCTATCGGGCTATACAGCTCCAAAATATCATTTTAGTACTCGCGAGAATGCTTTTTCTTATCTTGAAAGCTTACAGGCGTTTTCTAATCAATCTTTGGTTCATTTGATTGACGGGGCAACTCATCATAATTGGCGTTTTAGAAATGCCTGCAGAAAAATCCTTGATAAATTATTGAAAGATGAAAAATATAAAAAGAAATATGTAGTTTTAAAGGATGAATTACCAAAGAATCAACAAAAGTTTATTCTTGAAAAATTAACCCCATAATAAAATAATATGCGTGCATTGGTAATTTCCGGAGGCGGCAGTAAAGGTGCTTATGCAGGAGGTGTTGCTCAATACTTAATAGAAGAACAAGGTAAAAAGTATGACCTTTTTCTGGGAACTTCGACCGGGAGCCTCTTAATTCCACAACTAGCTTTAGGTAATATTAGCAAGATGTATGATATCTATACAAATGTTAATCAGCATACCATATTTAATGTAAATCCTTTCAGGGTTCGTAAAAAGGGAAATCGTGAGTTTGTATCTATTAACTTTTTGGCTTCCCTGTGGCAGTTTATCAAGTTGAAACGTACCTTTGGAGAAAGTAAGAACTTGAGACGTGCCATTAGAAGAAATTTATCTGAACCAGAGTTTCGTTTGATTCGAAAAAAAGCAAAAGATGTTGTGGTAACCGTATCTAATTTGACCAAGAACCGCACAGAATACAAATCAATAAATGATTTTTCATACGAAGATTTTTGTGATTGGATTTGGATATCCTGTAATTATGTACCTTTTATGAGCCTCGCCACCAAAAATGGATGTGAGTATGCCGATGGTGGGTTTGGATGTATGGTACCCATACGGGAAGCCATACGCAGAGGCGCCACAGAGGTAGATGCTATTATCTTAGAATCAGAAAACATGGAGCATAATAAGGTGTTAGGTAAAAATCCATTTTCTTTAATGGTGAGTCTATTTAGTTATATGCTTGATCAGGTCGAGGGACATGATACTATTGTAGGTAAACTGGCAGCAATAAATAAGGATGTACCTCTAAATTTATATTATACACCATCAAAACTTACCGAAAACTCATTAATTTTTGACAAAAAACTAATGGGTAGTTGGTGGCGTCAAGGTTTTGAGTATGCTGCCGAAAAAGCTAAACATGCTGAAGAAAATAAGCTAAAAGACATTGATATGGCAGGGTAGGATGATAAAAGTAATGATAATTGATGTCGGTATTTTTTAAGGTAAGAGCGATAATTTTACATTGATTCATTAAAACAAATCACCTACTTCTTCTTTTATTTTCAAAAGAGCAGCAGCGCCGGGAGCGCCTTTTTCTACAAGTTGTGTTAGAATAACTTCTCTCATTTTGTCTGCAGAGTCTACCTCTTCCTTTAAAGCAGTTTTTCTAATCATGGCAATGGTTGCATTTTTTGCAGCTATAATGGTATTCCAGCATTCGTCTGATACGTAGATTTGTTGTGTAAGATTATGCTCGAATTCTTGATCTATAGTGTGAACTAATAACGATTCGTAACCTTCCTTATCTTCACCAACAGGTGCCATTCTGAATAGTAATTTACCGGGAGAAATTCTTTCTAAAAACAAGGCCATTCGCTCATAGGCTTGTAGTCTTAACGGAAATGCTTGTTTTTGATGTTCTCGATGCAAAAGAAACCTGCGTCGCCTTTCTTCATTATTTGTGTGTTGTTTAAAAAAGAATATGGCTAATATGGTGATTAACGTTGTCGGAATTAAAGAGATGATTAATGGTATTATTTCGATATTCATTTGTAATTGCTAATTATTTAATTAAACTCATGATGTGTAAGAACCACCAAGATACGTACATTGTTTTAAATCTTCTGCACAAGTATATTCAACTGGGGTCTTAGAATACTTAAAAGACTCCTCTAAAGTTTTGGTGAGCTCCCCGTCGTCTACATTAAGATCTATATCCTGCATGGTAAATTGACATGGATGCTCATATCCAGAAGCATGTGTAATTTCTATAAATTCTTTGCGAAACGTCTTAAAATATTGAGCCAATCGATCAGATTTCAATGGGATGTCAATTCCATTTTGTAGCCACTTGCTCTGTGTTGCAACTCCACTCGGGCAACGATTGGTGTGGCATACTTGCGCCTGAATACAGCCAATGCTCATCATAGCTTCTCGTGCCACATTAATGCAATCCACACCCATAGCAAAGGCCATTGCAGCTTTGGCAGGAAAACCAAGTTTACCACTGCCAATAAAAACCACCCGATCGGTAAGTTTATGTTTTTGAAATATCTTATAGATGGCTGTAAATCCATAAACCCAGGGAAGCGAAACATGATCGGCAAAGCTTGGCGGAGCTGCACCTGTTCCTCCTTCACCACCATCAATAGTAATAAAATCGGGTCCGCTATTAGTTTTGACCATAAGCTCGGCAAGCAGTTCCCACTGTTCGGTTTTACCTATTGCTGCTTTGATACCCACTGGTAATCCTGTTTCCTTTGCGATATTTTCAATAAACTGTAAAAGTTCAGGAACATTGGTAAAAGCAGTATGAGCAGATGGTGATAGCACATCTTTACCTACTTCTACACCTCGTATTTTTGCAATTTCGGGAGAAATTTTTGCACCTGGTAGAACTCCTCCTTTTCCTGGCTTAGCTCCTTGCGATAGTTTAATTTCAACAGCCCTGATAAAAGGATTCTTTTGTACCAGTTCTTTCATTTTTTGCATAGAAAAATTACCATACTCATCACGAACTCCAAAATACCCTGTTCCAAAATGAAAAATAACATCACCACCATTACTGTGATAGGGTGAAAGACCACCTTCTCCGGTATTATGAAATGCATTAGCTTTTTGAACACCGATATTTAAAGATTCTACTGCTTTAGCAGAAAGTGAACCAAAACTCATGGCTGAGACATTAATAACAGATCCCGGGCGATATGGTTTTTTACGGTTGTTATATAATCCTATCACTTTTGCACACGGAAGAAAAGATTTATCTAACTTATTGGGATGATCTTTCTCCATTTTAAAAGGAATCATACAGTTTTTTACAAAAATATGCTGATGCAGATAAATATCTCTATCTGTGCCAAATCCTTCATAATTATTCTCATTTTTTGAAGAAGCATACACCCAGCTTCTTTCGATTCTATTAAAAGGAAGCTCTTCTCTGTTATTAGCAACAAAATACTGTCGTATTTCCGGACCAATACTTTCTAGCATATATCTTAGATGTCCAACAACCGGGAAATTATGACTAATAGTATGTTTTCTATTAAAGAAAATATCCCGTATTGCTATTAAAAGTAAGGCTACTATAATCCATACCCACCAAGATATTGATCCCAAAAAATTGAGTATACTTTCCATTAATATTTTGTTATCTATGGGCATTAAGATAATCCAAAGTTAGCTGCGACATTATTTTAACTCCAAGTTTCAGTCCGCTTTCATCAATGTAAAAATCAGGAGTATGATGAGGAGCTGCTTTTTCTGAGCCAGGCGATTTACCTCCTAGAAAGAAATAAAATCCTGGTACAACTTCCTGAAAATATGAAAAATCTTCGCCACCAGTTGTTGCCTTCGATAAAATAACATTTTCTTTACCTGCGATTCCTTGTATAGTCGGCAACATTTTTTTTACCAAATCGGGATCATTATAGGTGATCGAAGTGTTGTTCTGAAAATCAATAGTTGCTTCTCCACCATAGGTTTTCGCAATAGATGGAACCATCTCGGTCATTCTACGAATAATAAGTTCTCTCATTTTTGGATCCAAAGTTCTTACTGTACCAATCATTTCTGCACTTTCTGGTATAATATTAAATCGTACACCACTTGTAATTTTACCTACTGTAATCACTGCCGCTTCATTAACTAATGGCGATTCTCTACTTATGATTGTTTGCAGACCATCTATAATTTTTGCTGAAATGAGGATAGGATCTACACCAGTCCATGGAGCAGAACCATGGGTTTGTTTTCCTTTTACATTGATAACAAAGCGCTCTACAGCGGCCATAGTACCACCGGGTTTATAACGTATTTTTCCTACTTCGGTACCTGAGTTAATATGTAAACCGAAAATAGCATCTACGTCAGGATTTTTTAATACACCTTCTTTAATCATTAATTTCGCACCACCTTCTTCTCCTGGTGGTGGTCCTTCTTCTGCTGGTTGAAAGATAAACTTAACCGTACCGTTGATTTTATCTTTGTACTTTGTTAATATTTCTGCTACTCCCATAAGAATTGCAGTATGAGTGTCATGACCACAAGCGTGGCTTACACCAACTTCGGTATCGAGAAATGTCGCTTTTACAGTTGATTTAAAAGGCACATCGGCTCTTTCTGTTACGGGTAGGGCGTCAATATCCGCCCTAAGCGCTACCGTCTTCCCTGGTTTATCTCCTTTAAGAACGCCTACAACACCTGTTTTTGCAACATTTTCGGTTACCTCTAACCCTAAACCCTTTAAGTGTTTTGCTATTTTTTTTGCTGTCTCGAATTCTCTGTTTGAAAGTTCTGGATTTTGATGGAAATCTCTTCTCCATTCTATTACTTTACCTTCTAACTTATCTGCCGTAGCATTAATCTCGGGATCGATTTCTTGAGCCTGGATAGCGCAAAAAGTAAATAAAAGGACAAATAAGATTGATTGTGTTTTCGTATTCATTGTATTAAAAATTGATAAGTCGGTAATTTTCGTTTTGTAATTGTACTAGAGCCGTCATAGCAGATAGTGCGAACTTTATTTCTGGGAGTGTATCTTCTTTCGAAATGTTTCTATGGGCAGCTGTCTGACCGCAAAGAATTATTTGTACCCCTTTTTTTGATAAGGCAGAAATAAGACCAGTATTTGGGTTATTAATACCGTATTTTGCCTTGTACTTTTTATTGTTTAGAATATCATTTGCAGCAGAACCATGCACAACCAAAGCTACTTGAAGTTTCTCAAATGCAACTCCCGCATCTACATGCATATTTAAGTATCTAGCGGCGGTATTAAAAAGTGGATTTACCTTTGTACTGTCTTTAAATGTTCTATCCACATCAAAAACGACTTTTAACTCATTTTGAATGTCTGTTTTAAAATCTGGACTTACGACTTGATACGTTTCTCCATATTCTGGAATAATTTTACCTTTTTCCTGAGAAAAGATCAACAAAGGCAGCAATAAAAAGATAAACGTAGATAATTTGTTTTTCAAGCTATGGATTTTTTTTGGCTTCTAAAGATATTCAAAAATCTATAAAAGGAAAGTTAAAATAGCACTTTGATTCTTTAAAAATATCAATGCCTACCGTTTTAATACGTTAGTAAATTTAGAAATGTTATTTTTTGTAGGTCTATTTTTTGATGAATTTACCGATGGGTTTATTATTAATCAACAAAATGTACACTCCTTTGTTTAGATCAGATACGTTTATTTGAGAGATAGGAGTAGACTGAAATACGATTTGACCTAAAATGTCCACAATCCTAAGATCATAGTCATTTTTGGTGATTCCATCGATATTAAGTAATTCATCATTTCCATTTACTGGATTTGGATAATAAATAAAAGATCTACTATTAAGGCTTAAATTGAGTTGAGAACGATCTACAGGAAATATCTCGGAAATAACACTACAACCGCCTTCGTTTGATACTTCTACACTATAGTTACCAATTTGCGTAGGCAAATAGGTCGCTTTATTGCTGTCATCCTCTATGATTTCACCATTTAAAAACCATTGATATTCCAAAAAACCTGTATCTACAGATAGCTTTTGCTCCTGATTAACAGCGATACTTGGTTGTGCAGGATTTTCTAATACAATAGCGCTAACTTCGGTTCTTGTAGTAGTAATACATTCATCAATAACTCCCGTTACATAGTAAGTCTGAGTGCGATTGAGATTAGGAGTATCATAAGTTGCACCAGTAGCAATAGCAGTTCCACCATTGGGTAGATCATACCATTTAAACTCGCTATTTCCCGAAACCGACAACGTTGTTGATTCTCCTATACAAATGTTTTGATCTTCACCAACGGGTTGATCGGGTATATTTATAGTTACAAAATTCGATTTTTCATTTGTATTTTCTCCGACATCATTAATTGCGGTTAGTGATACCGTATAAATACCTCCTTTTTGATAGTTGTGTGTTGGATTTGGTTCTTCAGAAGTAACTCCATCCCCAAAATTCCATCGGTAAGAATTTACTCTGTTAATCGAGGTACTTCTAAATTCGATAGAAGAACATCCTATTTGAGTAGCTTCAAAATTCGCTATAGGAGGTTGATTATTGTCTCCAGGAATATAATTACCAGATATGAAGTAGTTCCCTAGTGAGGCATAATCAGAATAGCCATTAAATGGAGTACCTTCTCCCACACCATCAATTTCAATAAAGTAAGTTCCTCCTTGGAGATTTGTAGATATCGAGGCTTTCAATCCTTCTGGATCTGAGAAAGCAACCTCTTCACCAAGGCCATTAAGAATTCTGGCCTGTATGTTAAGGTTAGGATAATCCGGGTCAGGATTAAAACTAAAAGAGACATCTCCTGTTTCAGTTACGAAAGAAAAAACATCTTTATCTTCTCTTGTATTTATCAATCCAAAGTTCTGCTCGGCATTAACTTCGCCAATGTCACTTACCCTTAGTTCTGTTGCATTGTTTAAATTGTCACCGTGATCATCGTTTTGAAAACCCACTCCGTTTCTACTATCACCAATAATCGCGATATCGTCTTCTGTTCTATTCGCATTTTCATATTCTCCCTTACTCCATTGCCCGATTGGTTTACTGGCACTCCAGCCCATAATCGGACTCCATTTTCCATGTCCGCCGTAATACTCGGTTTCACCTTGACTATCGTGTCGTAATCCCAGCGTATGGCCTATTTCGTGTGATCCAGTTTCACCTGCAGCTCTCGATGATCTTACATTGAAAACCCAACATGGATTATCAGAGGAAGAAGAAAATGACCTTATGTATGCCACTCCACCAGAATTGGGAGCAGCATCTTTGGTTGGAGTAAAAATGCACATCATTCTTCTGTTCCTGGGAGCAGCATCAAAAAGAGCTCTCTTTGTTGTAATATTAAGATTAAAAGGTCTGAAATCCTCTGCCATAATTTTCCATATGTTAAGAATTTGTTCATCAGAAAAATTTGGTGATTGCGCATCAATTGTATCTCCTCCCACCCAACTGGTACCTGATACGATCTCACCATCAAAATCAAGATAAATAATACCAGGAGCACCCGGAAGACTTTCTAACTCTAAGATCATTTTTGATGCTGGGGCGCTGTTATTTCTTTCTATAGAGGATAGTTCTTCAAAGTCAACACATAAAATATTATTAATATCGATTTCTTTAATAAAAAGACTGCCGTTAGCATGTGTAAAAAATGTATAGGCTTTTTTGGTATTTTGAAGTATTATATCTCCTTCAAGTTTGTTTTTTGTTTTAAAAAAAGAGAAGGTAGATGATTTCTGATTATTTACGGTTCCAATAAAAGTAATACCTTGATCAGTTTCATTCTTAATATTTAATGTTAAGAATAGTGATTCATTGTTAGAAACTTTAAGTGCTGTAGGCTGGTTCTTTTTTTGACCAACCATACGGTTTAAAAAACTTTGCGGGTCTTTGGATACAAGATATTCTTTTTCAGTTTGTCCATAAATAATACTCCCATTGATTACTGTAATCAATAGTATGAAAAGCCTCATGGTTGTATGACTCATTTTATAGAGATTAAATAGGTTCTATAGATTTCGGGGGAAACTTTTACCTATTTATTGATACTAAACGTTTCTTAGATGTATTTAGTGTACAATAAAATGGCTATCCATCATTCTATAAAATTAAATGATAGTGAAAAGAGAAAGCATTTTCTATTTAAAATTAAATTACCTAAGGGTCAATAGGAATGAAGACATATTTGATTTAGACATGTCATTTAGTATTGTCTTGATTCAGAAATATGTATTATAGGCATTATGAAATACTAATAATCCGTTCTAGGGGTATGATCGTAGATTGTTTTAATATAACTTCTTTATCTGTGATTCCCCAAATTGTAGTTTCTACTTTTTTGAATCCGCTGTCATCTACAAAAACAATTCTTACCTTTTGACGTTCGAGATTTCCAAGAGAAAGTGCCCTTTGTAGCTCTAAAAATCTATCAATTTGATCCTTTCTTCTATTAAGTACATCTTCTTTAGGAAATTTTAAGAATTTAATTTGCTCTTTTTCAATAATTTGCACATTCATGTTTGGGGCCATAGTGTTAATTTTGGGTTAGTTTTTCGGTTTTCAGATCCGTTATTGAAATAAATTTTTTTCAATATAATACATTTTATCTTAAAATATTGTATTTAATCTATGAAAATATCCATTTTTATAATAAAATGTAGGAATATTAGGCAATAGGTAATAGGTTTCTAAATCCTGAACCATTACAATTTTTTTCTTTTCATTTTTTTAAAGTTTACTTGCAATCAACCCAGATTTCAGGCGAAATAACTTTTCCTATCATTGCTTTAAAGGCTTTTTCTAAAAACTATGTGGTTTTCAGATGATCCAATGGTAAAAAGAGGTTTCAATCACAAAAGTTATTGACTAGTATTTGTTCACAAAAAGACTTGATATGAGTTTTATAACCGTCATTCTTTCCTTAAATTTCGAGTCTTTAAAATTTGTCACGTTTGGAAGAGTATTTAGCAGAATTGAATGATGCACAACGGGCTCCCGTACTTCAGAAAGATGGTCCTATGATCGTAATTGCAGGTGCCGGTTCGGGAAAAACACGTGTACTTACGTATCGTATCGCTTATTTAATGCATCAAGGTGTAGATCCGTTTAATATATTATCACTTACGTTTACCAACAAAGCAGCACGTGAGATGAAAAAGCGTATTGCAACTATTGTGGGAGCCAGTGAGGCAAAGAACCTTTGGATGGGAACATTTCACTCTATCTTTGCAAAAATATTGAGATTTGAAGCCGATAAATTAGGATATCCATCAAATTTTACCATTTATGATACGCAAGATTCCCAACGCTTAATAGCTTCAATCATTAAAGAAATGGGATTGGATAAGGATATTTATAAATATAAACAGGTATATTCCAGAATTTCATCTTATAAAAATAGCTTAATCACAGTCAAGGCATATTTTCAAAATCCGGAATTGGTAGAGGCTGATGCTATGGCAAAACGCCCACGTATGGGAGAGATCTATCAGCATTATGTAGATCGTTGTTTCAAGGCGGGAGCAATGGATTTTGATGATCTGTTACTAAAGACCAATGAGCTATTAAATCGTTTTCCGGATGTGTTGGCAAAATATCAAAATCGCTTCAGATATATATTGGTAGATGAGTACCAGGATACCAATCATTCACAATATTTGATTGTGAGAGCCTTATCAGATAAGTTTCAAAATATTTGTGTCGTGGGCGACGATGCCCAGAGTATTTATGCTTTCCGCGGTGCGAATATCAATAACATTCTTAACTTTCAAAGAGATTACGATAATGTGCAGCAATATCGTTTAGAACAAAACTATAGATCTACAAAAAATATTGTTGAGGCTGCAAACTCAATTATTGATAAAAACAAAACCAAGCTTGATAAAGTGGTTTGGACAGCCAATGATGCAGGTCCAAAAATTATAGTAAACAGATTATTGACGGATGGTGATGAAGGAAGATTTGTAGCAAGTTCAATTTTTGAGAACCAGATGCAACATCAGTTAGGTAATGGACAATTTGCGGTACTATACCGCACAAATGCTCAATCCAGAGCTATTGAAGATGCTCTAAGGAAACGTGATATTAAATACAGGATATATGGAGGTTTATCATTCTATCAACGAAAGGAAATAAAAGATGTATTGGCATATTTGCGTTTGGTGATCAATCCAAAAGACGAAGAAGCTTTAAAACGCGTGATCAATTATCCAGCTAGAGGAATAGGGGGGACGACAGTAGATAAACTGGTGGTAGCCGCAAATCATTATAATCGTTCTATTTTTGAAGTGATAGAAAATTTAGATCGAATTAACCTTAAAATCAATAGTGGTACCAAAACAAGATTAGAAAACTTTATGAATATGATTAAGAGTTTTCAAATCACCAATCAAACATCTGATGCTTTTGTCCTGGCTGAAATGGTCGCTAAAAAAACTGGATTACTTCAAGAACTAAAGAAAGACGGAACACCAGAAGGTATCGCAAGGATTGAAAATATAGAAGAATTACTTAATGGTATTCGGGATTTTGTCGAGGGGCAAAAAGAAATAGATCAAGCCACTGGTTCATTGGCAGAATTTCTTGAAGACGTAGCTCTTGCCACCGATCTTGATCAAGATACAGGAGATGATGATAGAGTAGCATTGATGACCATACACCTGGCAAAAGGTTTAGAGTTTCCTTATGTTTATATTGTAGGTATGGAAGAAGATCTTTTTCCTTCTGGGATGAGTATGAATACCCGGAGCGAATTAGAAGAAGAGCGACGTTTGTTTTATGTAGCTTTAACAAGAGCCGAAAAACAGGCATATTTAACCTATGCACAATCCAGATACCGTTGGGGTAAATTGGTAGACGCAGAACCTAGTCGCTTTATCGAAGAAATAGATGATCAATATCTCGAATATTTAACCCCGGTAGAGAATTATAGATATAAGCCATTAATAGATTCAGATATATTTGGTGAAGTAGATAAAAGCAAACTTCGACTCAAGAAGCCTGTTATAGGGTCTCCCCCTTTGGCACATAAACCAACACAAGAACAACTACAAAAATTGCGTAAGCTCAGACCCGTCTCTAATGGAACGTCAAATAGTGAGAGCAAGACAGATCTGTTTGATAGTGGTTTAGCTGCGGGAATGGTAGTGGAGCATATGCGATTTGGAATAGGAAAGATTATCAAATTAGAAGGAGTGGGGCACGATAAAAAAGCAGAGATTAATTTTGATAAAGGTGGAATCAAAAAACTACTGTTAAGGTTTGCCAAGCTGAAAGTAATAGGATGATATTTTTTTTAAACAAATACTAATAGGATGATACATGTACCTTCTTTGATTTTGGATGTAGATAAGTGTAAAAAGAATATTAGGGATATGGCTCTAAAAGCAAAGGAACTCAAGGTTACGTTTAGACCACATTTCAAAACACATCAATCGCTAGAAATTGGAAGATGGTTTAAAGAACACGGAGTCAATAAAATAACAGTCTCTTCTTTAGAAATGGCTGAATATTTCTTACCCGAATGGAAAGACATTACCGTAGCTTTCCCGACAAATATCCTGGAAATTGAAAGAATAAATAGACTGGCAGAGAAAATAGAACTTAATCTTTTGGTAGAATCTATTGAGACCGCAAAGTTCTTAATAGAAAACTTGACAAACCCTGTAGGCTTCTTTATAAAAATAGATGCCGGATATCATAGAACCGGGGTTCAACCAAAAGATGGTAGTATTATTGATGACATTTTAAAAATTTCTGAGATATCGGAAAAACTAATCTTTAAAGGATTTCTAGCGCATTCAGGTCATACCTATAAATGCCAAAATAAGGCTGATGTTCTTGATATCCATCAAAGATGCATGAGCACATTGGTAGAACTAAAAGAAAAATATGAAAATGAATATTCTAATTTAATACTGTCGTTAGGAGACACGCCAAGTTGTAGCATAGCTGAAGCTTTTGAAGGTATTGATGAGATACGACCTGGAAATTTTGTTTTTTATGACCTAATGCAAAATAAAATAGGTTCTAGTGCCATAGATCAAATAGCAGTAGCATTGGCTTGTCCTATAGTTGCTATTCATGATGATCGAAATGAAATAGTGGTTTATGGAGGAGGAGTACATTTTTCTAAAGAAAGATTAGAGAATGAAAAAGAAGGAAGGATTTATGGCAGAATAGTAGAAAAAAACGGAAATAGTTGGGGAGATCTGATTCCTGATATGTTTATAAAAAGTCTATCTCAGGAGCACGGTATAATTTCTGTACGTGATGATCAAATCAAAAATTATTCAATTGGTGATTACATTTTGGCATTACCTATTCATTCCTGCATGACAGCAAATCTAGTGAAACGCTATAAAACGACTGATGGTAAAGATATTTTAATGATGAATTCCTGGTGATTTTAATTCATTTTTAAAAATCAATCTGAAGTAGAACTTGTATCTTTATCATTTCTTATTCGAACAATGGCAGAATTTGTAAAGTTATATAATGAAAATCCAAATCCACGAGAGATTCAACGAGTTGTTGAATGTTTGCGTAATGGTGGATTAATTATTTATCCTACAGATACCGTTTATGGATTAGGATGTGATATTACAAACACCAGAGCACTAGAACGTATTGCGCAAATCAAGGGAGTAAAACTTGCAAAGGCTAATTTTTCGTTCATTTGTAAAGACTTAAGTAATCTATCTGATTACGTCAAACAAATAGACAATGCTACTTTCAAACTCTTAAAAAGAGCACTGCCAGGACCATATACCTTTATTCTTCCTGGAAATAACAATCTACCTACTGTGTTTAAAAAGAAAAAAACAGTGGGTATTAGAGTTCCAAATAATAACATTTGTCAAGCGATTGTTGATGGCTTAGGTAATCCAATAGTCTCTACATCTATATATGATGAAGATGAAGTGATTGAATATACAACCGATCCTGAATTGATTTTAGAAAAGTGGGACAACCTTGTTGATATGGTTATTGATGGAGGTTATGGTGACAATATACCTTCTACAGTAATTGATTTAACAGGTGACGAGCCGGTTTTGATAAGAGAAGGAAAAGGGAACATCGATATTATTTAACCAGATTTAAGAGACAGTATACTTCAATTCATTTCTGTACATACTAGGTGTTTTTCCAGAAAATTGTTTGAATAATTTATTGAAGTGAGAAAAATTACTAAAACCGCTTTCATAACAAATGTCTGTAATGCTTGTTTGCTTTTCGTGTAGCAGTTTGGCTGCGTGTACTAACCTATACTCATTTACAAATTGAGTGAACGTTTTCCCGGTGATTTTTTTAAAATATCTACAAAAACCAGGGACACTCATACTTACTTTATCTGCTATTTCTTCTAACGGTATTGGTCGAACAAACTCTTGCTGCACAAAATTAAAAATCAGATTAATTCTATTATTGTCTTGTAAGGCAGTCTCAACAATAAAACCTTCTGCATTTAGAATTGTGTAATCATCTGTTCTTTCCATTTCTCTAAGGACTTGAAGAATTCCTATTAACTTTTCGAAAGATTCCAGATTTTGTAAGGATTCTATTTGTGCTCCAATTCTTCTTTTGGTATCACCATGAAAAACTATTCCTTTTTTTGCTTGTTCAAGCAATCTGCCAATGGTACTCATTTCAGGAACATCAAAAAATGTGGTACCAAGAAAATCAGGCAGCATTTGTATAATAGTTTCGCTACTATTTCCTGTCATGCGATCGGTAAAACCGCAATGGGGCAAGTTGCTTCCTATAAGCATTAGTGCTCCATTTCGATAATAAGACATATGACTACCAATTTGACGCTTTCCGGTTCCTCCGTTAACATACACTATTTCAATCTCGGGATGATAGTGCCAGATAGGTGCTTTGTTCTTATTGTCCTTCGAAAATGTCTCGTAATACATAGAACTTCCAAATTCTGGAACGATCTTTTCTAATGATGGTTTGATGTTTTTCATAAATCTTTTCTAATCACAAGATATGAGCACAAATATTGCATTAGATTCGTTAAAATATTGTAAAATTAAAATAAAAAATATGTTAAATTAACTTTGAAATAGTTTTTAGGTATTATATGAGGTTAAAATAGCATATAAATTTGCAAATTCTGTTGCGTTTATGGTTTTGTGTCTTGACTAAATTTGTATCATCAAAACGTTAACAACTAAAACTAGAAAATTATGAAAAGAGTAATTAACCTATGCCTGCTTATTGGTGCTATATGTTTTAGCACGGTAGTAAAAGCTGCAGATGTTTTATCAGTAAAGATCGAGAACTCTTCTACAATTAATGTTTCATTGTCAAATATAAGCAACGGACAGAAATTGTATCTTAAGAATTATTCAGGAAAAATACTTTTTGATATTACATTAGATGCTATGCCTACGTATAGAAAGTATTTTAATCTAAATACGGTTAAGGATGGTATTTATTTTGTTGAAACTGAAACAGAATTTGATATTAAGGTAACTCCTGTAGTGAAGAATTCAAAGGGGATTTCATTAATAAACAAGTCTGTAATAACGGTATTTAAACCAAAAGCACTTGTAGAAGGTAACATCGCAAGAGTTATGCTTACCAGATCAGAAAAATCGCCTTTGCACGTTTCAATTTATGATCAAGAAGGAGTAATGCTCTTTTCTGAGAACGTAAAGGAAGATAAATTAATTTTTGAAAGAGCCTATAATTTTTCTGATGTACCTTCAGGAAAATATATCATCTATTTTGATCTTAAAGACAGAAAATTTACAAAAGAAATTAGAATTTGATTGTTTTATTTTGACTAACCACAATTGAAAAGACAGGCTTTGAAGGCCTGTCTTTTTCTTTTAAAACATTTTTATGATAAAAGAATTTATTCTTTTACCAGATTGATTTCTACTCTTCGATTTTGTGCCCTTCCTGCTCTGGTTTTGTTAGTGGCGATAGGTCGATCTTCCCCAAATCCTATAGCAGATAACCTAAATTGATCTATGCCGTTTTCAACCAAGTGATTTTTTACTGCGTTTGCACGAGCATCAGATAATCGCTGATTTAATTTAGCACTTCCGGCACTATCTGTATGCCCTTCAACTTTAAATTTTGCTGTCGGATATTCATTAAGAATATTTAGGATATCTGTTAAAACCTTATTTGACTCTGCTTTTATAGAAGATCTTCCTGAGTCAAACAAAATTGTTTTTGCGTATTCATTTAATGTTTTTTGAACTTCTTCTGTTACTTCAGGACAACCATTATTTGCTACAGTACCTGGAACATCAGGACAATTATCATCTTTGTCTAGTACGCCATCTTGATCAGTATCAGGCCAAGGGCAACCATTATTTTCCTTTGGTCCGGCAGTTTGTGGACAATTATCATCTTTATCAAGTAACCCATCCTCATCGGTATCGGGCCAAGGACAACCATTATTATCTACTTCTCCGGCAACATCAGGACAATTATCATCTTTATCTAAGACGGTGTCACCATCTGTATCAGGCCATGGACATCCGTAATTTTCTTCAGGACCAGCAGTTTCGGGGCATTCATCGACTTTGTCTAATACACCGTCACCATCTTTATCTTTAGGCCTGGATTGATATACCGGTACTTTAAGCCCTACATAAACATCAGCAGCTTTTGTTTCATCGCTTATAAGTAAAGAAAGTACAGATCCAGATCCTACATACAAGGGTCCAGCTCTAAAACCTGCTCCCCATTGAAAACCGCTATGTTGTATAACACTTATAGGAGAATAAAAACTAAACCACTTACTTTCGAATCTGGGAGTTAGAGAAACCACATTGGCAATTCTACTTGCGTTTACTTTATCCTTTGAGGTGAGTGAGAGGTCAGTGTTTAAATTTAGATAAAATCTTTTATTGATGCTCCAATCAACAGTAGCATGTAAAGCAGTAGGCAGGGTAGCTCTTTCTGAATCACTTAATATGGGTGTACCATAAGATCTTTCAAGTTCGTCAATATCAAGGTCTTCAAATTCGTTTTGTGTTATTGTTCTATTGAAGTCATAATTTTCTTGAGTTCCATTATAAGATATTGCTCCAATGTCGGTGAGGGATAGTCCAAATTTTAATTTATACTTGTTTACATCTTTTGGCATATATGTATTACCCTTACTATCAGTCGAAGTATACTCTGCATAATCAGGTCTCCATTCATAAACAAAACCAAGATCGGCCCCTACACCAGTAGCGCCACTTACAACCTCGATTTCGTCAAGATCATTTTCTAGATTATCACTATATCCATAAGAGACATCTCCTGTGGTTGTCACACTTCCATTTCCGGTAGCTGTATTAGCATCAAAATCTATGGACAAGTTATTACCAGTAGCATATGCTGTACCTAAACCCTGTAAATACTTTAAGGTAAGTCCTCCTTTTAAGAAATGTTGTTCCTTGTTGAAAATAATTCGGGCATATGAGACTCCTATTTCTGCCCAACTATGTGCACTCGCGTAGGCACTACCTTGATTAACATCAAAATTGATATTATCATCAAGATTATCAATGATACCTTCTAAGGTTTCACCATTGATATCGTTCACGTTAAAAAATGCTCTTGCTCTACTGTATACCGCAATAGAGTTTTTCTCATTGATATTGAACATAAATGCAGGACCGAGTACATCTATATTTCCTACTAAATTATTTTTATCTTTTGGAAACTCTCTTGCTTCATCTTCGATCTCATAATTTTCATCAAAAATATCAGTAAAATTTACTCCGTAGTAATCGTTACCAATAAAAGCACTTACGCCAACGAGGTTAATGTCTGTTTTGAATCTAGAATCAACAATATTTGCTGGATTGTTGATAACACCATGCACACCGCTATAATTATCTGTTAAAAATCCTAAATAGGATTGTGATTGCACAGATGCTATACATAACATGAGTAGCACTGTAGAAATAAGTTTTCTCATTTTGAAGGTCTTAGATTTGGGTTAAAAATAAAACGTGCAAAGATATTAGTATTTCTTTAACATAAAAATTATTATGATTTTATTTTGCATAAAAAAGAGGCTGTCTAAAAACATTTAGGCAGTCTTTTTTATTTGAGCTATTTTCTGTTTTGAAGCTTTTGATTTCATA
>CANMTP010000019.1 GCA_947500845.1 uncultured Aquimarina sp. | reverse complement strand
GTAGGAAGTTTCTATACAGGAGCTATGGATCGATTGGTGTTCATCAATGATAATGACGCTGGTTCTGGAAACAATTCAACCTTCTCTAACGTGAAGATCTATGAAGGTTCTTGTGGTGGTTCAATAGCTAGTACTACAGATTTTGCAGGAACAACAGCAATCTTAGGAGATGAGGACGAAGGCGCCTTATCTGCAATAGGTATATGGCCAAATCCGACAAAAGATAGTTTTATACTTAGTATTGGTAGAAATACTACAAAAAAGGCTACAGCTACAATCTACACTTTATTAGGTAGTAAAAAATCTCATTTCACGTTAAATCCTGGTAGAAATACAATATCTGCCAAGAGTTTATCATTGAGATCTGGTATTTATCTGGTTAAAATCGAAATTGAAGGGGAGAATGCTGTAACACAAAAATTAATAATTCAATAAGATTATTGTAGTATTATTCACAAATAATCTAGAACAATCAAATGAGAATATAAATCGTTTGATTAGTGATATTAATTGATTTGTTGAGAATTTCTAGATTTAAAAGGCCGTCTTATGATGGCCTTTTTTTCGTTTTCATCAACATATACTTTTCCGGCAATACAATAGGATAAATCTATTAACGATTTTTTAGTCAACACGAACCGATTTAAAATTAAAGATCTTAAGAGGAACTTTCTCAAGTAGTATTAATAAGACAAAAGGGGCAAGACCATGCGGAATCCTGTACAATGTTTCATAAAGATTTTGATGAATAGAATTCAACGGAAAGTCTACATAAAAATTAGCAACAATTCTCGCAAACGCAGTAAGTAGTCCCCATATAACGGCATACCAAAGTGCATACACGGTTATCCTTGGAACAAAAATTAATACAGCCAAAATGAAATCAAGAATACCAGCGATGTACAAAAAGATAATTGCTGTCGATTCTTTAAAACCAAAAATTTGAATGACCATATCTACAAATTTTCCAGGTACAGGATAGAAGCCAAAAGCATACAATCCATGTGAGAAAAATGTAACAGCCACAAGTACTTTTAAGATAAGAATTAGTTTTTCTTCATTATTGTTTTTATAACTATATAATAATACAAATGGCAAACCAAACTGAATGCTATGCTCGAAAAATTGTGCGACATGATAAAATTTTTCTTTGGTCAATAAAACGGTCAAAATTACCAAAGAAATACCCCCCAGCCATAATGGAAGACGAATCCATTTTGTGTTCAGTTTCTTTATATATAAAGCACATATTGCAGCAATTAAATATAAAAATCCGTTTGCTCTGATAATGGTTTGAATAGCATCGTCTGTTGTACTACTAGTGACATAATCTTTCCAGGAAATATTGAAAATCCCCTCTACTACAGGTTGTAGTAAAGCTTCGTCCCAAAAAAAAGATCGATAAGGCGCATCCCAAAATAGATGTTGCCAGGCTCTTCCAAAAAAAATTAAGAACACAGAGATGTGTAAAATAATTGAGGCTTTAGAGTTTTTCATGATACAAAATAAAACGTAATCTGATTAAAATTATTTGAAATTGTCGATGTTTATATGCCTTGATTTTCAAATTTATAATTTTTTGGTTTTGATTAAAAATTAAAATCTCTAAGGGTAAATCATAAAATATACGTCTTTATATGTAATGAAATAAATAATCAAAATTTGAGTTATAAGTTAGATTAAGTTTTGAATAAATTTAAGTTACTCAATTTAAGTTTTGGTTAAAACTTACAGTTAGAAAATTTTTTTTATAGTCAGTGAATTAATTTTATAGCAGTATAAACATTTTTAGTTTTAATGGAAAATGCGGCGTGAAGAATATTAAGATCAAATAAGCTTTAAAGTAGATTACTTAATATAAACATTAACCCTTAATTCACACAAAATGAAAAGAATTTTTGTATTGTTAATTTCATTATTAGCAATTAATTCGTATTCATCAAATGGTAAATACCGTTTGACTTTGCGAGACAACCCCGCCACCTCAATCGTAATTGGTTGGGATCAAACTTCAGGAAGTGCCCCTGTTGTTTATTATGGAACTACCGATTTTGGTACAAACTACACCAGCTACCCTAATTCAAAAGCTCCAGACAGAACTGTTTCCTACAAAGGAATGAACAACAATTTTGCCCGTATTACGGGGTTGACCCCAAACACCGCTTATTATTTTGTAATAAATGATAGTGAAGGGACTAGCGAACGTTTTTGGTTTAAAACAGCTCCTGCAGATAATAGTAGATTATCCTTTGTTGCAGGAGGAGATTCCCGAAACAACCGTACACCCAGACAAAACGCTAATCGACTGGTTGCAAAATTAAAGCCTCACGCTGTTTTATTTGGTGGGGATATGACTAACGGCGATAGTAATGGTGAATGGATCGATTGGTTTAATGACTGGCAATTAACTATTGCAAGTGACAACAGAATGTTTCCTATTGTTGCTACTCGTGGTAATCATGAAGATAGTAATAATAGTATCTACCATCTTTTTGATGTACCTTCCTCAAGTATTTATTATGCACTTACTTTTGGTAATAATCTGGTGCGTACTTATACTCTGAATACCGAGATCTCAATTGCGGGAACTCAAACGACCTGGTTGCGTGATGATCTTAATGCCAATCCCAATACAATTTGGAAAATGGCACAATATCATAAACCTATGCGTCCTCATGTGTCTTCAAAGTCTGAAGGTAATAATCAATATAGTAACTGGGCGCAACTTTTTTATGATAAAGGAGTCAAACTGGTTATAGAATGTGATGCGCATACGGTTAAGACTACCTGGCCTCTTCGCCCGTCGACTGGAACGGGAAGTGATGAAGGTTTTGTGAGAGATGATGAAAATGGGACAGTATATGCCGGTGAAGGATGCTGGGGTGCCCCATTGCGATCTAATAATGATGATAAAAGTTGGACCCGTAATTCGGCAAGATTTAACCAGTTTAAGTGGATTTTCATAGACGAAAACAAAATCGAGGCACGCACCATAAAGGTAGATAATGCATCGCAAGTGGGTACTGTCTCGAATGATGATCCGTTTACCATACCTGCCAATCTTGATATCTGGAATCCTTCAAACGGAAGTGTAGTTACTATTAATAATACTAATATCCCTGATGAAGAGGCTCCTTCTACACCAGCTAATCTTAGTGCATTTAATGTTACTGCGAGTACCGTTTCTTTGACCTGGAATGCATCAACCGATAATGTAGCTGTTTCTGGATACGATGTATACCAAAATAATGAGCTAATTGGAACCACAGGTGCCACAGGTTATGACATAAGTGGATTGGCAGAAAACACAACCTATTCATTTAAGGTACAGGCAAAAGACAATGCAGGAAATATTTCTGGATTCAGTAATACAGAAAATGTTACTACCTTAGATAGTTCTACTGTTTTATATACGCTTGGGGTAACCACAGTCGGTGATAGAGATGCTACACATACTACTCGTAGGGCCATGCCTTATACTATGACAGAAAATGGTATCTTACAAAGCATCACTTTCCATATTGCCGGTGGTTCGGGAGATGTACAGTTAGGAGTGTATGCAGATAATAACGGTGTTCCTGGTGACAGACTAAGCAGCACAGCTATAACTCCTGTAAGAGTAACTCGTGGATGGCAGACGGTTGGTTTAGAGAATACGGTAACTGCCCTTAATGGAGAAACCTTGTGGTTGGCCTGGATCTTCTCAAATAATCCTGGAATTGCTTATGCAACAGGAACCCCTGGGCGATACGAAGCAACCGGATCAAGTTGGTCTGCTAGCGGAGGCAATATTCCGCTAAGTTACGGTAGTGGTGCACAAAGCGATTACTTGTATTCAATTTATGCAAACTATTTAAGAGATACATCTACAGTCACCTATACATTAACCACCAATACGATAGGTCAGGGTAGTGTAAATGGTGCAGGAACCTATACTGAAGGAAGTTCTGTTACGGTAACTGCAACACCTGCTGCAGGATGGGAGTTTGATAGTTGGAGCGGAGCACTTTCTGGTATTACCAATCCCGAGTCCATAGTAATGGATACCAATAAATCTATTACTGCTACATTTACAGAAACAACCGGTGGTGGTACAACGGGAACCATTGGAATAACAACTGTGGGTGATCGGGATTCTACACATAGTACTCAGCGATCTATGCCTTTTACGATGACAGAAAATGGAATATTAGAAAGTATTACCATGCATATTGCAGGGGGTACAGGTGACGTACAGCTAGGTATTTATGCAGACAACAGCGGAGTACCAGGAAATCGATTAGGGCAGACAGCTATCACTTCTGTTCAATCGACAAGAGGTTGGCAAACGGTCTCCTTAGAAAATCCTGTGTCAGTTAATAATGGAGATACCATTTGGCTATCGTGGATATTTTCCAACAATCCAGGTATAGCTTATGTATCGGGAACTCCTGGAAGATATCAGGCTGATGGATCTGTTTGGTCAACCACTGGTAATATACCATCCATTCATGGCAGTGGAGCCCAGAGTAATTACAGATATTCTATATATGCTACGTATTCAACTAGTGCGACAAGAACTGAAGTGTCGTTTATAGAAAAAAACTCTTATATCATTTATCCAAATCCGTTTACCAACGAGATCACTATTTCCTCTACAGCATTTACTAAAAATAATCAACTGCTGAAGGCGACAATCTATAATCTCGCAGGAGAAATAGTGTATGAAGAAGTCATTTCTTCCAGATCGCAAACGATAGAGCCCAAAGTTTTTAGATCAGGAATATATTTGTTGTCTATTAAAGACGAGAATAATAACATTCTGGAAACACAAAGATTAGTTAAGAAATAAGAGGCCTTATTTATTAACCAATTAATTTACAATAAGAACCATTGATTTTTCCATAAAATCAGTGGTTCTTTCTTTTTAGGAATATCACTATTGTTAAATAATATTTTCGTCATTCTGAAATAACTATTTCATTCTAAATAATTCTGAAATTGTTAAGTGTAACCTAAAAACTTAATACTATGAAATATCATGTACTCATAATTCTTTTAATAGTTCAAACAAGTATCTTTTATTCTTGTGAGACCGAAAATAATGAAATACCCCTAACAGAGGTGAAGTCTAAAAGCTTATCTCAGTTCAATATTCGTTTTGGCTCTGAAATATATGTGCCCAGTAACAATCCAGGAGGTGTCAATGGGTTTTATGCCATTAATACTGTAACTAGAGATATTTACTATTCTGAACGTATTGTAACTTTCTTTACAATTAATATTCTATGAGGTTTTTTCTGGAAGTTTTCCCCCGTTAACTTCAATGATTTGCCCATTCACAAAGGAATTCGTCATTATTGATATGGCCATTTTAGCGATATCTTCTGATGTTCCAAGTCTGTTGACTGCAATTTTTCCTTTGTTCTCTTTGAATAATATTTCCCGTTCTTTCTTTTTCATAAAGTCCCAAAATCCACTATCAATAAATCCAGGTCTAATCACATTAAAACGAATTGGTGCCATTTCAATAGTCATGGCTTTTGCAAATCCCTCGACCGCATGAAACGCTGCAGAAACAAGTACAGTTCCTTTTGTTGGATTTTCTGTAAACCCTCCAGTTATGAATGTTATCGAACCACTTAACGAGATCTGTTTAACCGCTGCCTTAGTAATCATAAATAAACTCCAAAATTTACCATAGATATATGTATTTTTTATTTCCAGAGATGCATCGATGAAATCTCCTGTTCCACCAGGTGCGGCTGTAACAAAAATATGATCTATTTGTTGTAACGAACTAAAGAGTTTATCTATAGATTCAGAATCTACAACGTTGACAAATCGACTTTCAGCACTATTTGACAATTTAGATAGTGCTATTTTATTCTTTTCATTATTGTGTCCTGCAATAAATACTTTACCACCGAGTTTATCAGCAAGCTCTGCCGTAGCAAATCCCATTCCTGTTGCTCCTCCGATTATTAGTATATTTTTATTTTCTAAATTCATAATAGTATTTTATTAAAAACGCTTTGAATAATTAGATATATACCAACATTTGTATTCTTTTAGGGAAAATGTTGATTATTTAAACAAGTAGTATTTACACTTACCTAACCAATTTTGTAATCACTTGTGTCTCGCTATGTAGTGTTTTATGTACAGGGCATTTATCTGCTATTTCAAGAATTCGTTTAATTTGTTTTTCGTCCAGATTGCCTTTTAAGCCAATTTCTCGTTCAAACGTATCTATTTTGGCATTTGGATCTTCACAGTTCTCACAATCTTCAGCATGGTTTTTACCATAACTGGTATGTACTTCTACATGCTCCAGATCCCAACCCTTTCTGGCAACGTACATTTTGATCGTCATTGCGGTACAAGCTGATAATCCGGCAGATACAAGCTCATAAGGTGAGGGACCAAAATCATGACCGCCAACACTTTCAGGTTCATCGGCTACCATATAGTGATTCCCTACTTTCATCTGTGTTGTAAATCCTTCTCCATTACCCAAACTCGCGACAACGTGATGTTGACTATTAATTTTAGGAGCTTCTGGAACTTCAACATATCTTGAAGACCAACCTGCAATTACTTTACCGGCATATACAGAGTCTCCTTTCTGCATGAGCAGATGATCCGCTCCATCCAAAGTCACAAAGCTCTTGGGATGACGGGCTGCGACATAAATCTCTTCAGCATTTTTGATGCCGACAGTGGTATCTTGTGGTGAATGCATAACCAAAAGCGCTTTGTTAAGGTTTTTTGCAACCTCTGGTAATGATTTACTATCCAAATCATCTAAAAACTGCTTCTTGATGGTGAAATCTCGTCCGCTAAGATTTACTACGGCTTTACCATTGGCTTCAATTTCTTCTATACCACTTTTTAATAAATGTTTTACATGTTTAGGGTTCGACGGCGCTCCTATTGTGGCTACTGCTTGTATTGAATCAATTTGTGCAGCTGCAAAAATAGCTGCTGCACCACCTAATGAATGACCAACCAAAAGGGTGGGTGCTTTGTATTCCTTTTTTAGAAATTCTGCTGCAGCAACCAGATCCTCTACATTACCAGAGAAATTGGTATCTGCAAAATCTCCTTCACTTTCACCTAATCCTGTAAAATCAAATCGCAGTACTGCAAACCCCAGAGAGGTAAGTCCTCTACTTATATTTCTTACAGCTCCCAGATTTTTATTACAGGTAAAGCAATGTGCAAATAGTACAAAATTATGTGGATGTTGATCTGCAGGAAGTTCTAAACGCCCTGATAGTGTTTGACCTTCGGTATTGGTAAAAGTAACTTTGGATAAACTCATTATTGAATTGTTTATTTTAAAGAGTCGGTATATAATAAAAATACTTGCTTTAAAGATAAATTTTTATATCCAAAAGATTCATAACGATATGTTTAAAAAAGGATTACTTTAAAGATTTTATAATTGTTTTGGTATTTAGGATCGTTGCAAATTCATCTTTTAAACTTGCTATAGCGGTATCATGAATGAGCTGGGCACTATAATTATTGCCATTGACTCCGGTTTTATTAAAAGTCGCAGTGGCATCCTCAACTAAGTAAGTTTGGTAGCCAAAGTTACCTGCCATTCTGGTTGTGGTCGATACACAATGATCTGTAGTAAGTCCAACAATTATTAGTGTATTGATTTCATGATTTATTAATTGCTGTTTCAAATTTGTTCCTATAAAGGCACTGTTTACATCTTTTTCAATGACCGGTTCATCTACCAGCGGGGTATTAAAATCCATAAAATCGTTACCGGGATTTCCCTTTGCTAAGGGTGAAGCTGGGTTAGAAGAACAATGTTTGATATGAAACACAGGAAGGTTATTCTTTCTCCAGAATTTAAGAAGCCTTTCTATATTCTTTTCTGCACCAGTATTATTACGTTCTCCTCCCCAGTATTGAAGATCTTCAAACCCTTTTTGAATGTCAATAAGTAGTAAGGCAGGGTAGTTGTCTTTTGAAATGGTCATTGTTTGTTTTCTTTTTTGGAAGTAAAGCTTATAGTATAAATTGATATTGTAATTTAGTTCAAATTCTTACCTTATTTGACACCAATAACATAAACTAAGCGCCCAATTTACTCTCTCGGGTTTCTTGGGCGCTGATATATAGTTGTTATTAAAAAGATGAACGGAAAAAAACTGTTCACTCAATCCGATTCAACAACCAATAATTATTCTTTTTTAATGTTGGTGGATTCTGCTTTACCATCATTGATAGCCTCAGCATTTTGCTCTTTTAGATGTTTGTCTAAAAATTGACGTATTTTACCATAGGCTTCGATTTGATTTTCTTTTTTTACAAAACCATGACCTTCATCCTCGAATAAAACATACTCTACTGGAACACCATTTTTTCTGACGCCTTCAACGATTTCATCTGATTCGACTTTAAGTACTCTTGGATCTTGTGCACCCTGAAGTACGAGTAAAGGTTTTGTTACTTTTTCAGTATGGAAAAGGGGCGAGATTTCTCTTAAGCGAACTGAATCTGCTGTATTAGGATCACCCATTTCTGTATACAATGCTTCTTTAAAAGATTCCCACCATGGCGGAATACTTTTTAATGTTCTTAACCAATTCGTTACACCAAAAATGTTTACACCTACTTTAAACTCTTCGGGAGCATAAGTAAGCGCAGCCATGGTCATATATCCACCATAAGAACCTCCTATGATTCCTATTTTATCGGCATCAATAATTTCTTGTTTTGCTAACCAATCTTTTCCTGCAATACAATCTTTAAGATCTTTATCGCCATGGTTTTGATCATCCATTTTATAGAAAGATTTTCCATAGCCGCTACTACCTCTATTATTCACAGCCAGAATTGCATACCCATGATTAACCAGATATTGAATGGTAGAGTTAAACCCTTGCCTTGATTGTCCCCCTGGACCACCATGAACCCATACCAAAGCCGGAACCTTATTGTCTGAAGAGGCTTGTTTTGGTTGGTAGTATATAGCAGGAACTTCTAATCCATCAAAAGATTTAAATCGCACTACCTCTGATGCTACAAGATGATCAGGGTTGATCTCTTCGTTTAGGACATCGGTTAATTTATAATACTCTTTGGTTTCCAGATTATAGGCATAAGAATTTGTTGGGGTGTTAGATCCTCCTATTCTTAATAATGCCATAGACTCATCTCTAGAAAAACTTGCGCCCAATATCTGCTGCCTTTCTATATCTGGAAATTGAACTTCATTTCCAGAGGCAACTTCTTTTACGCTCATCACAGTTTTTGCATCCTCATTAGTAAACATTACCTGATATTTTCCTGTTCTGGTAAAATAAAAATTAGTGATGTCCCAATCTTTTTCAAGAACTTTTTCTTTAGTGCCATCTTCGAGATTGTATTTCATTAAGTAACTGAACTCTGCGTTATCATCGGTTGTATAGTAGAAGAATTTATTGTCAGGGGAGAAGTCTTCCGGAGAGCTACCACTTATATTCTCATTGATTTTTATCTTCTCGTTAGTTTTTGTATTTAACAAATAAAGGTCATTGTCATTGCTGTTAATAGGTTTTGTAAGCGCAATGTATTTTCGGTCATCAGACATTCCGCCAAACTGCATTCCTTCTTCATTTTGGTAAATCATTTTTGCTTCAAAATCCTTGAGATTCATTTCATAGTGATCCATAAATTTTGGATCACGCTCATTACTGCCATAAAAGAAACTCTTACCATCTTTGGCCCATCCTCTAAATAAAGCTCTAACATTTTTTTCTGGTGTAAGGCGTTTGATACCAGAACTATCTTTCATGAAAATCTTGAAGATTTCATCCCCATTGCCATCCATTCTAAACAGAATTCTGTCATTTTCTGGAAAGTAAGATATTCCGAATACAGAAGAACTGTCTGATTCTGTAACTGGAGCAAATTCACCTCCTGTTACAGGAGTAGTGTACACATTGTAAATTCCAGATCTATTGCTTGTCATTAGAACAGTAGATTTATCCGGAGAAAAGCCATTAGAGAACGCATTCTCATTATCCATAAATTGCTCGATAGAGTATTGTTCTATCTCTACAATTTTAGCCGTCTCTTCTTTTTTTTCTTGTTTACACGAGTAAAAAAAGAGTAAGCCTAAACAAAGTATTACTAGTTTTTTCATAAGTATATTTATATATTGATTTATGTTATTCTAAACTAAAGCTTTTTGTTTCCTTAAAGGGAGAAGCTTCTAATTTTTCAATTTCTTCTCGATAGGATTTCCAATCCTCGATAAAAAACTCATTGGTTTTATTCAATGCATCTTGTAATGCTCCTTTTGCTTGCTGTGTCAATGTGTTTTCTGTAGCTGTTAATCCATTCTGGCGACTTTGTACATACCTACGGGCAGTTACCATGCGCTGCATAACGTTAACTTCGGGATTACGTGTGATGCCTTGGCGCTTATCTTCTTTTCCAATATAAATAGCAATGACGCTGTCTATTTTTTTGGTAATATCTTTAGAGCGCTTAATTTGATCCTTGAATTTCTTTTTATCCAATTCTTTGAGCTCTTTTTGATATTTTAAGGCAATCTCTTTACTTTCTACAAGTTGTTTTACGGCATCTGCAGCTGTTTGTCTCATTTTTTCGAGATTTTTTGACGCAGTATAGACTTCATTAATGCTTTTCTGAGACACTTGTAATCTGGGATCTGATTTTACTTCTATCATCGTCTCAGAAGTTTGATCTCCATATTGCATTACTAACTTATATGTACCTGGTTTTACAGTTACACCATCTGGCTCTTTGTCTTGTTTTTTTATTTTTCGTGAAGGACGATCAGCTCCTTTTTCATCCATCATCCATTTTATTTTATGGAATCCAGTAGAATCAGGTGTCTTTTGCTTCAGAGTTCTAATTAAACGATCTCCGTCATACACTTTAAGACGAATTGAATCCCATTTGACCTTTGCTTTATCTTTTTCTTCCTCTTCAGCAATGTCACTTTCTTCTTCATTATCTTTTTCTTTTTCGTCCTCTTCTTTTTTCTTTTCTTCCACCATTAGAAAATAAGAGATGAGTGCTCCATAATCACGATTTTCTCCATTGTATAAGGCATCTCCTCCAAAACGGCTTCCGGTGGGTTGTTGATATGCTGATTGATACGCAATAGGAGGATCGAAAAGCTTCAATTTCTGATTTAAAATAGCGCTATTTTTTGCTACAGCCCTTAAAGGTCTGATATCATCTAGTACCCAAGCGGCTCTACCAAAGGTCCCAATTACTAAGTCATGTTCTCTAGGTTGAATGACCAAATCTTTTACAGAGACTGTTGGGAATCCTTTTGTCCATTTCATCCAATTACTACCTGCATTTATCGAGATGTAAAGTCCATCATCAGTACCCAGAAACAAAAGATTCTTTTCTAAAGGGTCTTCAACTATACTTAGGGCATAACTTTTTACATCGTTTTGGTCTACAATTCGGTTCCATGTTTTACCATAGTCGCTGGTTCTATAAGCATAGGGCATATAGTTAAATCTTCGGTAATCGTTAGCTACCAGTAAGGCTTCACCTTTTTTCTTGTTTGAGGCTTTGATTTGCACAATCCAGCTTCCCTGAGGCAATCCTTTGATGTTTTTAGAAACATCTGTCCAATTTGCTCCTCCATTTTGTGTGATGTGTACTCGACCATCATCGGTACCGACCCAAAGCATATTTTGTTCCAGAGGTGAAGGTTCTATGACCAGAACCGTACAGTGGTTTTCTGCCCCAGTTGCATCCATGGTTAATCCACCACTTTCAGCCTGTTTTAATTTTTCCGGATCATTTGTTGTTAGATCTGGTGAGATAATCTTCCAGGTAAGTCCTTTATCTATACTTTTGTGTACAAACTGGCTTCCAAAATAAAGTGTACTGGTATCGAAAGGATCTATATTGATAGCAGCATTCCAGTTAAAACGTAGTTTTACCTTTGGATCGGGATGTGTTGGACGTACTGTATAATTATTTCCTGTCATCCAATCGTAGCGGCTCACAAATCCTTGCTGACTCATTGACCAGCCATAGCGAGAATCATCTTTATCGGGAACGACATCAAAACCATCACCAAAAGAAATCTCCTGCCAATATGAATTTCTAATTCCCTGAGCCTTCCAAACATAAGCTGGGCCTCGCCAACTACCATTATCCTGCATGCCTCCGTATACATTATACGGAAATTCGTTATCCACATTGATATGATAGAATTGCGCTACAGGGAGATTGCCAATAAAGCGCCATGTTTTACCGCCATCCCTGGTTATATTTAAACCTCCGTCATTACCATCGATCATATAATTACCATCATTGGGATGAATCCACCAGGCATGATGATCTGGATGTACACCATTATCAACACCGTAAGCTGGCATTAATTGTGAAAAGTTTTTTCCTCCGTCCTGGGAAACATTTACGTAGGTAAAAACAGAATATACCCTATTTTCATTTTGAGGATCCACAAAAATGTCTGAATAATAGAAAGGACGATTCCCTATGTCATTTTTATCATTAACTTTTTTCCACTTAAAACCTCCATCGGTTGATTTGTAAAGGGCATTCTTTTTGGCTTCAACCAAGGCATAAATAATATCTGGTTTATTAGCAGCAATTGCCAAACCGATTCGACCTAAATCACCTTTTGGCAAGCCGTCCTTGTCTGTGCGCTTTTCCCAGGAATCACCTCCATCATGACTAATATAAAGACCAGATCCTTCACCTCCTGATTTAAAAAACCAGGGATCACGTTTATGTTCCCACATAGCCGCTATTAATTTATTTGGGTTGGTGGGGTCCATGATTAAATCTGCTGCTCCGGTTTTATTGTTTGCAAACAGAATCTTATTCCATGTTTTTCCGCCGTCGGTAGTTTTAAATACTCCTCTTTCTGGATGTTCTCCCCAAGGAGAACCTATGGCGGCTACGTAAATGGTGTTAGGATTAGTTGGATCGACAACGACTCTATGAATATGTCGAGTTTTTTCTAACCCCATGTTTTTCCAACTTTTACCACCATCTAAAGATTTATAGATTCCATATCCACCATTGAGGCTGTTTCTTGGGTTTCCTTCACCGGTTCCTACCCAAATCACAGAGGGATTAGATTGTTGTATGGCCACTGCACCAATAGATGCAGTTGTTTCTTTATCAAAAATAGGTTCCCATTTTATACCCCCTGAGGTTGATTTCCATAAACCACCCGATGCTGTTCCGGCATAGATAATATTTGGGTTAGAAGTTACAACGTCAATTGCAGTAACGCGACCGCTCATTCCGCCAGGACCTATATTGCGTGGGATAAGATCTTTAATAAGATCCATAGAAAATTGTTGCTGCGAGAAAATTGTTGCTGTTATCAATAATAGTAGGGGCAATATTATTTTTTTCATTTTTTGATGTGAGTTAATTATTATAGTCGTATTTCTTTTTCCAGCTTAGTTAAAAAGTGAATTTTGGGATACTTTTTCTTCAAATCTAAAAGTTCTTGTTCTCCAATTTTTGGTGAAATATGAGTAGCAATTATATGATCTGGGTTAATATACCTTTGTATCAAGTCCGAAGCATTATCATGTAAAAGCATCCAATAGGGTAGAATGGCAATGTCTATGACTTCGTCAGAGAGTTTTAATTGAGGAAATAGATTAAATTCTTCTAGCCAATCGGTATCACCTACATGTAGAATTTTCTTATTATCTATGTTAAGTATATATCCCACATTTTCCACACTAAGATGTCTTTTTCCCGCATGATTGATTTTCAGTCCGGTGATTTGGATATTTCCCAGATTGAAGTTTTGTTTAATATAGTCTTTGGTCCTTATAGTGCAAATGTTGTTTTTAAGTTCACTAATTTTTTTTGTTACTTGTTCAGGTCCGAAAAGAACAGATTTATGATTTGTTTTTAGATATTTCTCTGTTAATGCGCTACTATAATGGTCACCATGATAATGAGTAAATAATATAGCATCTGGCCTCAGCTGAGTAGTAATTTTACTTATCAAACTTTTTGTTGGAAACAAATAATCATCTCCATACTTCGTATGTAATCCATCTATAAGAACAGAAAATTGACTTCCAGAAATGTAAACACCCATATTTCCTGTATATATAATAGAAATGTTTTCTTGAGCCCTGTAAAAAAAACTTATAACAACAGTAGTGAGAAGAAAGAGTATTTTTGACACTTTTCGATGGGTTGACTATAAGGTATCTAAAGTAAATAAAATGAAAACGCCAAAGTCTTAAAGCAGTGTTAAGGTAAATTGAGGTAATTTAGATGCTCGGAACCAAGAGATCATAGAAAAAGTGGAAGTACAAATGTTTCTAAGAAATTGGTAGCTACAAATATGATTTAATTTGTGAGCGAAAATTATCTATTAATGTGTTACACTCATAATCCTGTTATATTTAGAATGAGTACAATAAAACGATTACTTTTTTAATAATCTAGGGCATCATTATTTTAGAATTGTTTCCATCTCTTGCAGAAATAAGACGAAAGTTTTTATCTACTTTGATTATGATTTTTTTACCGGTGTGTAAATTGACCATTTTCCATCTAAACCCATAAGTTGTTTCAAAGATTGCAGATCTGGCCATCTTTCGCATATCAATATCGTCTATTTTTTCAACAATTTGATTCACTAGAAGGTCAATACCTCTTTGTTTAACTTCTTCTGGTGAGAGTTTACGATCAATTTGATTTTGAACTTGATCAATTGTAGCTAAAGATTGATCTTGTTTATTCAAATTTGGGTATAATAAAAAGGAAGAAAATACCAATAACGGGAGTATGTAATTTTTCATAATCTTGGGGTTTTAAAATTAGAACTACATACTATACTATCCAGATACTATGTAATTACTCTGAGTTTTTGTTCGTAATCATATTGTATTAGTACTATTGCTTTTAACAATTATCTTAAAATAGGGGTAATGCTAAATTTACCAATTATTAAACTGTTTTATGATATGGTTTTGTTAAAAAAGCCTTAACTTTTCTTAAAAATTGGGATGTTCACGTAAATATTTGGTCTTTTACCGATTAAATATTAAAAAGATATGGAGAGAATTAGTTTTGCTGTTCTTTTTCCATAGTATAGATTTTTCTACCTAATTCTGCTAGAAAAGGAATGCCGATCTCATGGTATTCATAATGATCATCATTGAAAATACCATTTTTATTCACATGAATAGTGGCCGAGAGTATGAATTCTATATCATTCTTAATATCTCTTATGTAGGCGCAATCTGTAAGGTATCCGTATGCATAACCAACCTTGTTATATATCTTCAAATGTTTAGGGATATCGTTTTTATTATCACCAAAAATGAAAAACTTTCCATAAGAATCATAATATGTTTTTTTGTCATACCCAGCTTCACCAGGTAACGTACCCATGGCGTCTATTACAAAACTTCGATCATCATCATTAATGTCAAAACGGTCAGATTCTGTAAATGACTCAGGGAAGTGAATGCGTTTCATCATACTATGCAAAGATCTAATCGGGAGATAGTTTTTTTTAGAAAAATCTTTGGGATGTGGAAGCAATGTATCGTTATAAATATAACCTTTTCCCTTTACAATTTTTTTCAATTCTAATTTGGGTTGGAAAGAGTTTTCTATACTCGCCTGTACATATATGGGAATACTATCTTGGATGTTTTCCTTGAAAATGATCGATTGCGTTCTCAAGTTATGGGAATGATGAGCAGATAGCCGATGAGAAATCCGTCCTTTTATATTTTTGGATTGCAAGTTTCGATTGATATCATCCTGACCAAGAAACTCGAACAAACGATTATATGCTTGATTATCGCTTACAGCAAAAATTTGAGTAATCGCTTCTTCAATAGAAGTATACAGCGTATCATTTTGTGTTTTAAAAATTGTTTTTCTATTAATGGTAATTCCTTTTTCTTGTAATCTTTTCATTTTTTCCAAAGCCATTAAAGCTACAGGAAATTTTACTGAACTAGCAGGATAGAAATAGGTGCTGTCGTTTACATTAAATTCAAAATCCTCGAAACTGATCTCGCCATTTTTACTCCGATTAATCTGCGTGTATATGATTTGAACCTCATAATCATTATAATTTTGCATTACTTTGTTGATACTATCTGAATCAGAATCAAGGGCAATTTCTAATGGATTTTGTTTTGAACAAGAGATAATAGCCAGCACTAGTAGGGTTACGAGGAAAGTTTTTATTTGCATGTGTCTATTTTTGATATAACCTCTTTCCCGCTTCATAATACTTATCACCTTCTATCCAAAAAGGAGTGTTGGGGTTGTTGGCAATATTTCTACAGGCCAGCACATAAGACTGGAAAAACTTGTACAAATAATCATAATCTACAGAGTCTGGATTGTCTGTAACTTGATGATAATATTTTGTTATTTCTTCGTCAAAAGCTGTGAATCCCATACTAAAAGTTGGAGCGGGGATTCCTTTTGCTGCAAAATTCACATTATCTGATCTATCAAATAAACCTTGTTCTGGAGCTGGGTCATCTATTGCTTCGAGTCCAAATTGAGTAGTAGCATCTGTAATATCCTTTTTGGCTGTAGTCCTACCTAAACCTATGATCGTAGCTTTGGAAGTGTCATTATATCCACCATTATCGCTATTAAAACAATAAACCATGTTTTTTAATGGAATTACAGGATTTTCTACATACCATTTGCTTCCTAAAAGTCCTTTCTCTTCTCCGGTGAAAAGAATAAAAAGTGCCGATCTTTTAGTTGGATACCGGGCAATATTTTTTGCCGCCGAAAGTACTGTAACGGTTCCTACTGCATTGTCTCTTGCTCCATTATAAATGGAATCATTTTCTATAGCTTTACCAATACCAACATGATCATAGTGGGCAGAATAAATAATATATTCATTTTTTAGTTCAGGATCTGAACCTTCTACAATACCAACCACATTTTGAGAGTTTATGGTGCTGTTTTCAATTCCTTCAACTATGATTTCTATTTTGGCTTCTTTTTTCTTTATAAAAGATTTACTAACACTCTCATTAGTGTCATTAATCCATAAATAAGTAAAATCACTTGTATCCTGTTCTTTGTTTGCAACGCTCATTTTGGTTCCATTAAAATAGTGTTCCATTTGCATTGCGGTTTTATGATCAAGATTACACATCTCTATAACGCCGATGGCGCCATTTTTTTTGGCAAATTCTTTTTTTTCTTCAGTTAATGAAAAAGCCTGTCTTAATTCTTTATTTTTACTAGATCCAACAATACATATTACAAATTTTCCTTTTACGTCTACATTGTTATAATCTTCTTCAAGGCCATAATTTAGAAATACTGCATTTCCGCTATAGTTAACATTATCACTATTGATAGTAAAAATCTGTTCAAGTTTTATAGAATCCAGCTTAAACACTGTCTTTGTAGCGCCAGAAATGCTTTTTAAAGTC
Organism: uncultured Aquimarina sp.; assembly: GCA_947500845.1. Taxonomy (GTDB): domain Bacteria; phylum Bacteroidota; class Bacteroidia; order Flavobacteriales; family Flavobacteriaceae; genus Aquimarina; species Aquimarina celericrescens. The sequence continues at coordinate 68,490 of CANMTP010000019.1, read as the reverse complement.
ACGGGCTGCAAATAGCTTTTAGTTTCTGGGATTGGTTTTACACCATAACTTCTTAACATATTCGCTAAGTATTGTGCGGCAATTTTGTTTTCTGATGTGCCAGTCTGCCTACCTTTTAACTCATCAGAGGCTAAAAAATAAATATGACCTTCTATTTCACTTTTTGAAACAGTAGACATGACTTTTTCAATATCATTTTGCGCATGAATAGAAGAAATGAAAACAAAAAATAGCGAGAGTAATAGTATTTTTTTCATAATACGACATAAGTTAAGATGTGATGTGCTATAAGTTATTCAAAATAACAGAAAACAAAGTACTAATTTAGATTCTTTTCAAAGATAAGAATTGTAGATAATTTTGTGTTTGAAATGCAGAGCGCACTTTTTTTGACCCAAAATTCTGTAAAACAAATGTTAATTGTTGTCTCTTAACTCTTGTTTAGGTTCCTATCTTTTATAAAATGTACTAACTTTATCTAATGAAAAAGAAAAAGAAAATTTTCAAAAAAGGCTTTGCTTTCAAACCTTTTGAGGTAAAAGAACAATCTCCGTTCGAAAGGCTTTTTGATATTTTTCAGGAAATCATTACTCATACTTCTGGGGATTTAGATGAAGCCCTGGACTGGATGAAAGAACTTGATAAAGAATATCAATTAACCGACGACAACTATACCTTGGATGATTTTGTCGAAGATCTTAAAAAGAAAGGGTACATTCGAGAAGAGCTCAAACCTAATGGAAAAGGAGGAATGTCTATCACTGCCAAAACAGAACAGGCTATACGTAAAAGAGCTTTAGATCAAATTTTTGGTAAATTAAAGCGTAGCAAAGCCGGAAATCATCGAACAAATTATGTAGGTAGAGGTGATGAACACGCGGGAGAATTTAGAAATTATCAATATGGAGATTCTTTAGAACGTATTTCAATTACCGAGAGCCTGAAAAATGCACAGATTAATCATGGTATTGGAGATCTTAACCTGACCGAAGACGATCTGATTGTTGAAGAAACTCAATACAAAGCTCAGATGAGTACTGTTTTAATGATCGATATTAGTCATAGCATGATCTTGTACGGAGAAGATCGCATTACTCCAGCCAAAAAAGTAGCAATGGCGCTGGCTGAACTTATTACAACAAGATATCCAAAGGATACACTTGATATTTTAGTATTCGGGAATGATGCATGGCCCATTGCCATAAAAGATTTACCATATCTGCAAGTTGGTCCTTATCATACCAATACCGTTGCCGGTTTACAACTAGGAATGGATATGTTGCGAAGAAAACGTAATACTAATAAGCAAATCTTTATGATTACCGATGGTAAGCCTAGTTGCCTTAGAATGCCTGATGGGCAATATTATAAGAATAGCAATGGACTTGATAGGCACATTGTGAATAAGTGTTATATGATGGCACAACAAGCCAGAAAATTACATATTCCTATTACCACATTTATGATTGCGCAAGACCCCTATTTGATGCAGTTTGTTCGTGAGTTTACGTATGCAAATCAAGGCAAAGCATTTTATACCGGACTTAAAGGATTGGGGGAGATGATTTTTGAGGATTACGAAACCAACAGAAAAAAAAGAATCAAAGGATAACTTAATAAAAATTAATTGTTTTTGAGAAAAGAAAAATATGAAAATTGAGACTATAAAAACACTTGGCGATTTAAAAAAAGCCGGATACGAAAATAAATCTATAAAAGATGAACTTAGAAATAATTTAAGAAGTAGAATAACTAACAAAGAAGAGACATTCACAGGAATTCATGGATATGAAAACACAGTAATCCCAGAACTGGAGAGAGCAATTCTGTCCAGACATAACATTAACCTATTAGGATTGAGAGGTCAAGCCAAAACACGTCTGGCGAGGCAAATGATAAACCTATTAGATGAGTGGATTCCTGTAGTTGATGGATCAGAAATCAACGATGATCCTTTTCACCCCATATCTAGATATGCATCTAATTTGATAGAAGAGAAGGGAGATGATACGCCTATTAGCTGGTTGCATAGGTCAGAACGTTTTGCAGAAAAATTGGCTACGCCAGATGTTACCGTTGCAGATATTATAGGAGATGTTGATCCCATCAAAGCAGCAAACTTAAAACTAAGTTATGCAGATGACCGTGTTATACATTTTGGGATGATTCCCAGAGCTAACAGAAGTATTTTTGTTATCAATGAATTGCCGGATTTACAGGCTCGCATACAGGTAGCACTTTTTAATATATTACAAGAAGGGGATATACAAATCAGGGGATTTAAATTGAGATTACCGCTTGATATACAGTTTGTATTTACCGCAAATCCAGAGGATTATACAAATCGGGGAAGCATCGTTACTCCATTAAAAGATAGAATAGGTTCTCAAATCCTTACCCACTATCCCGAAACGATTGAAATAGCAAAGACTATTACTCAGCAAGAAGCAAGATTGGACACAAGACAAAGCGATTTGGTTTATGTCCCTGATATTGCAAAAAATCTTTTAGAGCAAATTAGTTTTCAGGCACGACAGAGCGAATTTATTGATCATAAAAGTGGAATAAGTGCCAGGATGAGTATCACAGCATACGAAAACTTGTTAAGTACAGCAGAGTATCGTGCATTACGTTCTGGTGATAACAAAACTTTATTACGATTAAGTGATTTTATAGGAGTTATTCCGGCGATTACGGGTAAAGTAGAATTAGTTTATGAAGGAGAACAAGAAGGAGCAGCATCAGTTGCAAATTCATTGATTGCAGAAGCCATCAAAGAGTTGTTTCCCAATTATTTTCCGGCCATAGAAAAGTTAGAGAAAGAGGATTATGAAAGTCCGTATCAAGAATTGATCAATTGGTTTTTTGAAGAGAGCGGATTCGAATTACTAGATGAAATCCCTGATGCAGCATATAAATCAAAATTAGATGCTGTTAAACCTCTTAATGATTTGATCAAAGAATATCAATCTGATCTCGATAAAGATGATCATTATTTTATGAAAGAATTCTTATTATGGGGATTGGTAGAATATAAAAAATTGAGTAAACATCGACTATCCGAAGGTTTTCAGTTTAATGATCTTTACGGAAGCTATATTAGTGGATTGTAAGAGTTACCACCAAACAATAAAAAATCGTGTATAAGAATCTTCATTACTCTTTACCCAGAGTAATGGAGATTTTTTTTGATTAAGTTTTTCGTTAAGAGGCCTCAAAATATCAGTAAACGAAAACCAGTTTTGATTATATTTTGGATCTACGATCCAATCTTTTTTTTCGGGCATATAAAAATGAAAGGATTCAAATAGCCCAGAAGCAAATTCCTTAATATTCATCCAATACCCAACAATACAGTTGTGATCCAGTTGTTGTGGTTGAATTTTTTTTCGAGAAAATGGGATAAACAGATTAGCTAAATAACAGACTTGCTGCTCAATTTCTGCCGAATACAACTGAAAATCTTCTAAAATAGCTTCAACTTCATCATCATATAATAAAGAGAACTGTTTATTTTTTAGTTTTTCTACTTTCTGAAGTAGTGAATCTTTGCGATTTGGACCTATCCAGCGATGAAGTTCAGGATTTATATCTGGATCATACAGATAAAATTTGTAGACTAGCTCTACATGAATTGTTTTTTTATGATATAAGTCTTTAATAATAAAATCCAGTTCGCCAATAGTAATTTTACCCTTAAAAACCTGAATGTTTTTTGCAATCATTTGGTATCGATCAGAGTTTTCGATACCATATTCGAAGAAACGTTCAATGCGTTTACCTAATACTTCATTATCCTTCATAAAAATTTCAATACCAGTTGCAGGCAATAAACTTCTGGACAACTCTTCGAAATCAAAGGCGGGTATTCCTAGTTGCGGTGTTATATTTGTTAAGGGTTTACTTCGTAAAAAACCTAAATATTGATTTCTAAAAGACATTAACCTTATTTGATGATTTTGGTTCCATCTGGATACAGAGCAAACCTTCCTTCAGATTTATCATGTACATGATCGTGACTTGGCCATGGCCATCCTCCAAATTCTGTTTGTTGATATTCAGATATAGCTTCTCTGATTTCTATTTGACTGTTCATGACAAATGGACCATGTTGAACAATGGGTTCATTAATAGGTTTACCTTGTAATACTAAGAAATGGGCTTCAGTATTTCCATTTGAGAGTTCAACTTCTTCATTTGCATTAAGAATAATTTCGTGATGTACCGGGATTGTGTAGTCTTCAGAGGTAATTTCATCACCTTTAAAAAAATATATAGATCTATTGATTCCCGATGAAGCTTTTGGAAATTTGTAAACAGCGTTAGGCTCTATTTTAATAGTACATATAAGAACCTCATTCGCTGGATTAGCGGCCCAAGAGTCTGGAGCAGGAGTAGGAGCTTTAGTGTCATGAAGTTCTCCGGCTATCAAGGTTATTTCAATACTATTTTCATTACTATCTTTTAAGTGTAGTTGTGGTATTTCTTCATTCCAAAGCATTTTGAAATGAGGTTCGACCATTTTTTTATCTTTTGGAAGATGAAGCCAAATTTGAAATAATAAAAAAGGATTTTCTTTTTCTGTATTTAACAAGGGGAACATTTCTGAATGCTGAACACCTTTACCTGCAGTCATCCATTGAACATCTCCATTGCCAAACCGGCCTGCAGCTCCTAAAGAGTCAGAATGATCCACCAACCCTTTTTGAACAATGGTTACGGTTTCAAAACCTTTATGTGGATGTGCTGGAAATCCGGGAACCCTCGTGCCATGATACATGCGCCAACCATCTTTTGTATTGAAATCTTGACCTAGGCTGCGACCTTCTAATGAAGCATCGGGACCAAGTTTTCCGTTTCCTTTTGGGTATTGATCTTCGTGATATGCACAAAATAAAAAGGGATCGCTAGTTTCCCATACAAAGTCTAAGGGTTTAATCTTTATGATTGCAGACATGAATAAAAATTTATGTTATGAAATTTATAGCTTTTGCATAAGAAATTATAATAATGAATGGTTAAAACCCAATTCGTGCCTTAGATTGATTCGCCCTTCATTTCATTGTATAGAACCAATTCATACTGAGCCAAAGATCATTTTCTGAACCAGATGTCAATAACCCATCCAAACGGTAGTCTAATCCTAACTCTATCTTATTCTTTTTGTTAATTTCATATCCTAAAAACGGTAATATCCTAGTTTCCAGATCCGATTCTGAATCTTGAAACTTTAAAAGATACTCATTACTCAATTTAAAATAAAATTCACCCGGGTCTACGGTATTACCCGAAAGTGGTTTTTCTACAGCTATTCGGTAACGTAGTCTAAATTCTGGTGCTTCATTTCGACTGAACGTCTGGTCAGTGACAAGGCGATGCCCCAATCGTATCAGATCATAGTTTTGTACAATAGTAAATTGTTGAATAGCCCTATGAATTATTTCTTCACCTTCAATTCTTAATAAATAACCCCAGTTGATTGCTCCATGAGCTCCAATCTTCAAAGAGAGCAATGATGATATGTCTGTGAGCACATATTCATAGTCAAGAGATTCGTCCTTTGTATCATCAACAAAGAGTTGTCTTGATTCTATACCGTTCACCCATTTTAATTTTTCTGTTACTTTGGTCGAAACTCGTACTCGAGGTAAAATACCTGTTGAAAAAGAAGATTGAGCATTAATAGAATGACCAAAAACCAGAAATAAAAATACGACTAAAACCTTTCTCATATGATAAGCATTCTTCCCCTTTAAAATTCCAGATTATCGGTAGGCCGTTGAGTGATCTCAAGTACTTTTTGCGTTTTTCCATTAATGTCAAAAAGTATTTCATACATTTTGAAGACAGTATCTTTTTTTGCTTTTACTACTATCTCGTAAAGCTGATACGGCAAGTTATTTTTATCTTGCTTTTTTATAGATTGTAATACCTCTTCTGGATTTCCTTTCCATTGGATTTGAGTTTTTATAATCTTATGTTTTGTAAAGAGATTGTCAAGCGTTGATATTATTTTATTCTTCAATTCTCTTTCTAGGGATTTAAACTTAATTTTTCGTTCAACATCGATTAGATGACCAAGCATGTCAAATTCAATACTATGTTTAATCTTTAAATAACAGATTTTGGCTTCAAAGGTTTTGCCATCCTGACTTTCTTCGGCATACCATTTCACTTTTTGTGCATCAAAAGCATCATTTATAAATGTAACTGCAGCTTTGGGAGCTTCTTCTACATTAATGCGATATTCTCTTTCAAATTTTTTCTGTGCCTTTACAGCAGAAACTCCAATAAGATAGAAACAAAAGAAAATCATCTTAATCTTAGGTAATCGGAGTGTTCTTTTTTTACTTGGTATTCGTTTCATAGTTTTTCAAATCTTCAATAGAGTACTTACTTTTAAACGTAAATGCATAAGGGGTTTCTCCATGTTTTCTTATGTAATGTAATCTTTCTTTGGCTTCTTCAGGCGTTGGATCATGCCCTTTTTCGACATACCAAAATGCCATATGCATCTTTTTCATGTTATGAAACCATTCTTTTTTACGTTTTAGTATCTCTACATGTGCTGTTTTGTATGTAAAATCAAATAAAGTATCGATATTCTCCCAAACAGACATATTGATGATTAAGAAATCGTATTCAAAAACTCGTATCGCTGTAGCGTTACCTTCATCTCCTTTGAGGCGCCAAACAAATCCGGGACTTTCTTCGGTTAAAGCATTAATTCTGTCAAGATTATTAACAAAATCAATCATCAGGGGATCATTAATAGGAGCAACCATTTCGGCAATGTTTACTTGTGCTAGGTGCATAACGTTTTAGTTTTTATGGTAGTATAGTAAAGCACTCAGTGCAATCATATTGTTTAGCAATTTCTTTTGGATCATATATTTGATTTCCTTGGATGACTTGATAAATATCACGTGTATTTTTGATTTCTTGCAAGGGATTACTATTCAGAATTACGAGATCAGCTACTTTGTTTACTTCAATGACACCCACTTCTTTATCTTTTTGTAAAAATCTGGATCCGTTGTATGATGAAGTTTGCAGAGCTTCTAGCGGATCCAAACCTGCAGCTACCATAGCCTCTAACTCTTTATGCAACGATATTCCTGGATAAGTATACGAGTTATAAGCACCGCTATCAGATCCCGCAAGTAATTTTACATTAGCATCATTTAGTGACTTCGTTAGCTTTTTAAAAAATGAGTTTAATTCTTTTCTTGATTTTCGCGCCTCTGGCGATGCACTAAGAGCACGTTTAATTCTTCCGTTATAAGTTTTTACAATACCTTTCCCCATAATATCTAAATAGGGATCATTTGTATGATCAACTTCATCCAAATAGCTTAGCACATTGCCAATATGAAGGGTAGGGACTACATAAGTATTGTGATTATTTAATAATTGAAATGTTTTTTGTGCCGTACTGTCATGATAAGTAGTCGTTAATTGATCCATAGAATCCCAAAAGCCTAATTCTTTATTGATAATTGCTTGGGTGATCTCTTTTTCTTTTGAAGAACATCCTTTTAGGATATAATATAAATGTTCAACCGCTCCAATTCCCGAAGTAACAGCTTCATTAAGTTCTACTGTAAAAGGCATATGACCTGATGAAATTAAGCCTTTTTCTTTGGCTTGTTTAAGAACTTCGAGATAGTTTTCTCTTGAAATTCGACTGTCATAGATTTTTACAAAATCGGAAGGTATTTTTTCCAAAGAATCCAGAGCTTTAGTAACATCCTCCTGAGACGTTACAACCAAAGAGCCTGCCCACGTTGCTTGACCTCCATCTAGTTTTGGTCCTGATGTATAGATGGTAGGCCCTATTATTGTGTTATTTTTAATTTCTTTTCTCCATCGTAATATTTCCGAAGTTAAATCTCCTCCTGCATCTCGTACTGTCGTAATACCGTTTGCAATAAACAACGGTAGCAAATTTTTATTTTCTTCAATTAGAGAATCACCCCCTCTAAGATGAATATGATTGTCCCAAAATCCAGGAATCAAGAACTTACCCAAACCATCAATATGCTTTTCAGAAATATAATCGTTTAGACTATCTGTAACTTTAATGTCTACGATCTTTCCACCGTTGATACAAACAGTTTTTTTCGAAATGATTCCATCTTCTATATCAATAATATTGATATTGGAAATTACAATATCGTATTTTATTGTTTCCTTATTCGAACAACTCTGAAGTAGCAAAAACAAAAAAACAAAAAATATAGTCTTTTTTACATTGAATACATAAGCAAAATTTGGGTTTTGCATGGTGAGCGATTTATTTAAATCGAAAATAAAGATTTACATGGATATTTATCTTAAAGTGGTGTTAATGGAAGATGTATGGTAAGATATGTTTGAAAATAAGTTTTAGCCCCAATCACCACGACTTTTCTGATTGGCCTCACAAAGTTTGAGGATCTCTAAAATTCTTTTATCGCGTGTTTCTTGCCGTTTTGCCTGATTAAGCCAGTAGAGATAGCTCTTTCGGTATCCTCGAGAAAAGTTTTGGTAATTCTGAAAAGCCTTGGGGTTGTGGTCAAATGCATTTTGGAGGTCTTCAGGAATAACTCCGTTTTCTACGTCATCTAGAGCAGTCCAGGAGCCATTCTTTTTTGCAATTTCAACACTCTTTAAACCACTTTGATGCATAAGATCATTTTTAATAAGATCAGCGATATAGTTTTTATTCACTTTGCTCCAAACGCTCTTTTGCTTGCGAGGACAGAAATATTGTCTACGACGTTCTTTATCTAGTTTTTTAACAGTAGAATCGATCCAGCCATAGCACAAGGCTACTTTTACAGCTTCTTCCCATCGCATACTGGGCTTTTTTGTGTCTACTTTGTAAAAGATAAGATATACACCATTAGAAATATCATGGTTTTGATGTAACCAAATTCTCCAGTCCTTATCATTTTTGAAATATAATTCGGGTTTATCGGACATGTGTTACTAGGTTTTCTCAAATAAAATATGTAGTAAGTTAACAATTTTCTATGTGGAAGAAAAAATGTTTAATGGGCATTAAATGTGATTACCTTTTATAGTTTGAATCAAAAGGAGCATTTCCATTGGTGATATGGTTTTAACGAAATAATTATAAGTTTTCTGGACTAAGAATTTTGTGCATTCTTTTTTTCTTGTTGTAATACGTTTCATTTAGTTTTTTGGTAAAACTATCTAACTCATCTGATACTAACTCGATGTATTTTGAGTATTTTTTCAACGATTTTGCATCTATCTCTTCATTTTTTATAAGTCTGGTTAATCCTAACATGGTGCAAACCGGCTTGCGTAACACATGCGAAATATCAAATGAAATTTGTTCGATAGTTTGCTCATATTCTTTCTGAATATTAATATCCTGAAGAATTCCATACCATATTGTCTTTCCGTCGCGTTTTACTTCGGGTTTAGCGATCCCTTTCATCCAAATAATTTTATGATCTGCATCCATGATCCTAAATTCGGCTTGCCAGGTAGATTCTTTCATGAACGAATCCCAAATACCATTTTTGACATCCTGAAGATCGTTTTGGTAAATAACATTGAAAAGAAGTTCTGGATTTTCAATAGTTTCTCGTAAATCAAAACCCAAATTCATTCTATTTATTTCTTCGCTCACAAATGAAACGGAGATTTTTTTATGGGTAGTGGTTTCACATTGAAATATGATAGCAGGTACCTGATCTGTTAGCTTTTTAAGTCGTGCAGCATTGAACTTTATTTCTTTTGCCTGTTGAATCATTAGCTTACGAGTATCAAGGAAATCCATTACCTTTTTTGCTAGTAATTGCAAGGCGTTTTTTTGATTGTCAGAAATACGCCTTGGTTTTTTATCTATGATACATAATGTGCCTAAAACATTACCTTTAGGGGTTACCAAGGGTGCTCCGGCATAAAACCTAATGTTGGGGTCCCCTATAACTAAAGGATTTTCTTTAAATCTATCATCGAGCCATGAATCTTCGACAACAAGAACTTCGTCAGGATTATCAAGAGTAAATCTACAAAATGCTTGTTCAATGGGTGTGTGTGTCACTTCTAATCCTTTTACTGCCTTGAACCATTGACGCGTATCATCCAATAAAGAAATTAAGGATATTGGGGTATCGCAAATAGCAGATGCAATTTGTGCTAACTCATCCAACTCTTTTTCGGGTGGAGTATCCATGATGAGATACTCTTCTAAATCCTTAAGTCTATTGTGTTTGTCTACCATTTTTTTTAATATAATCCGAAAAGAATTTTTCAGATAAGGAAGTTACTACAATAGTTTTGATATTTATTACGGGTAACCGTAATAAAGCTTATGTATTAGATGTATTGCGGACAAATAAGAATTTTCATTATATATTTTCATTCATCATTTTTTCTTTCATTTCAATAATTTCAAACAAAATTTGTAGTTCACGCTTTATACTTTTTCTAATGATCGGGATAAAAATACAAGCAGCAATAATATAAGAGACGTCGATAAAAATCATTTGCCATGTAGTGAAGTAAAGATTAAACTCTGGTGTAATCATAAAAAAACCAATGGTATATAAGGCTAAAATGATAATCGTCACCGGTCCATGGATTTTCTTTCTATATGTATAGTAGGCAATAGTGTCTTCGGTGGTTTTTAATACGCTGTCCACTAGAATTACCTTTTTTGATTTTAAAACACTAGTCAATTCAATTGCTATTCTTATTAATAATCCACCAATCATTAAACCTACTCCAATTCTACTTAGTATTTCCTTAACAGGGGCCACATAATAGAAAAAAGCAGAAATTCCTAACATAGTAATGAGTAGTACAACAATATTTCCATATTGAAAACGAACCGTAATATTTTTTTTCTTCTTTATTGAAGATAGGATATTGTTCATTATTCCTGGTGTGCGTTCTATGTTTTCTTTGTCCTTTTGCCATTCGTTTTGCAATTCTTCGAAATTTTTACTCATGGTCTAATATTTTTTTTAGTCGTTTTTTTACTCTATGAATTTTTACTCTTACGTTAGTAGGTTTGATCCCTAAAACACGAGATATATTTTCATAATCTTGGCCCTCAAGTACCATCATGATTAGTAATCGATCCAATTCTTCTAACTTACCTATGGCACGATATAAACTTTTATTATGATCGTTATCTACACTTTTTGATTCGTCTATCAATACATGAGATATTTTTTCTATAGACAATCTGTTTTTCTTCTTTTCTTTTCTGATATACTGAAGACAAGTATTTACTGTGATTCGATATACCCAGGTTTTATGAGTGGATTGACCTTTGAAGCGATCGATAGCATTCCAGATGTTAATAAACACTTCTTGAGATAAGTCGTTGGCCAAATCTTTATCACCTTTCATAAAACCCAGGCACATTTGCAATACCATAGGAAAGCACTGCTTATATATGCTTTCAAAAAGTTGTTGGTTCTTTTTACTCATGGGTTAGGAAATCATTTATTTGGGTGTAATACCACTCTGGCTGATCGAACATAATAAAATGTTTACTTTCTGAAGCCATTGAAATAGTTTTGTTCGCCAACTTAGCGTATTGTTTTTCATAATTTGATTTTGCAACTTCCACGTTAGGAAATGATGCTCCTAAAATTAAAGTTTTTGCAGTCACTTTATCTAATACTGGCCGCAGATCCAGTTTTAATAAATCTGTGTAGCCATAAACATAGGTTTTACGATCAGCCTCGAGAATCCAATTGATTAAAGTTTCTACTTTATCTTTATTATTAGTCATATTTTGCGACATCATGGTAGCAGTTTGCTTGAATTGAGCGTCTTCCATAGCTATCATTTGTATGTTGTACGGACTTTGATAGTGTAAAGTACTAGCGGGTACGCCTGGCATCATGAGTTCTCTCATGCATGGGATTGCATCGACAATAATGAGGTTGGTTATTGTATCAGGTAATATCGCGGCAAGATCGGTTGCCAGATTGCCTCCCATACTGTGGCCTATAATAGTAACGTTTTCAAGGTTATTATTTTTGATGTATGCGACCAGTTCTTCTTTAATAGTATTATACCAGGGGGTTTTGTCTGTAATAGGTATAGCTGCGATACCATTAAAACCGGCATACGAAATAAAATGTGCCTCATTTTCTATTGTTAAGCGATCTGCTGTTTCTTTAAAGATAGATCCCGGAGTAGTAAAACCTGGTAAAAATAATATTGGAGTTCCCTTTCCGATAACTTGAGATATGATAGCAGGCGTCTGACTATATCCTAAACTAACAATTGCTAATAGTACAAGGGTGATCTTAAATGTTTTCATGTTCTATTTTTTTGATTTAATTTTTCCTTTGATGCAGAAGTTTATGAATTGTTACACGCAAGTAAAAAAAATCAAAAAAAAGTAATTATCGTTTAAGAAGTGTTGAAAAACAGAAAGGAAACGAATAAAATATAATACTCAATAAATAATGCATTTACAATAGAACTAATACCAATGTCTCTTGTACACCACCTAAAATTATTCTTTCGAGCCTTCAATTTTAGAAGCTATTTCCTTCATATGTTCCGTATAGTATTGAAGGTGTCCATTATCGTATTGTTTAGCCAACGCTATTGCCTTCTTGTGTATAACTAATGCTTCTTCAAGATTGTTATTGGCCTCAAGGGCAGAGGCTAGCATACTATGTGCCTGAGCTGATTTTGGTCGATACGTTACCAAGCGGCGATAAACCTGTATAGATTCTTCGTACCTCTTTTGTCTTAATAATCTATTCGCACTGGCTTGCAAACTATTTCCACTGTTCCACCGTTCTGCTTTGGGCAATATAGTATATCCGTATTCTTCAGATAATTCCTGGTAATAGGTATCTATATTAGTAAGCATATTTCCTGGTTCCTTTTCAAAATCTCTGAAATCCGGATTCCATCGTTCTTTCGGGAAAAATGTTTCCATGGCAGAAATAAAGGCAGGTAGTACAACTCCATAATGGCTTTCGTTGGGAAAGACTTCTGCCTTTAATTTTAAGTTCGATGTGGTAAAAGCGTACATTTGCCGTTCTAGCTCTTCTAAGTTTTTTCCAATAGTCGCATCATATTCTGCATCATCATCTGCAGAAGTAATATAAAGGTGTGCTTTATAACCTTGGTTGTTATTAATACTTTCAATGATGGCATCTATAAATGTTTCTCCAGGTTGATATCCCATGCCCAATATATCTCCTGCAGCAATGGCAATATGTGCCTGAAACAGTTTGGGAGCTTTACAAAAAGCATGCAATGGAAATGCGGAAGTGGGAGAGGTGCCAACAATCATTTTATAGTCTGCAATTCGATATTGTTCTGACATATATTTAAAAAGCTCTTCTTTAAAAAAATCAACAAATTTATCAGGAGCTCCATCAAACGGCATTTGTTTCCAGCTTTTTGGCCAAAAATTACTATTATTGGTATACACCTTTGGGGCATAAAATTTGTCAAAACCATCTGGAAAACTCACTATGATAGCTTCAGGCATACTGCTTACAGAACTAAGGTGTTTTACTACCCCGGTTATTTGATAGAAGAATTCATTTTCTAACAATACAATCAAGGGGTAACTGTGTAAATCAGAATCTTCGGCATAGGTTTTAGGAAGGTAGATGTCTATAGCTACCTCTTGCTCAAGAAATTTAGAAGTAAGTTTATGTTGTTGTATAAACGCCAAAGGCGTTGATTCGGTCTTAGAGGATTTCTTACTGATCCCTTTTGTTTGTGCGATAATGCCCTGTATCATAATGAGCATTAGGATAATTGACGATAGTGTGTGTTTGGGTAACATGAGTTGTGGGGTAATTAAATTGGTTAGTTTGTGGTTGAAGTTAAAATTACCCTCTAAAATACAGTATATCTGTTAATTAAGTTTGAATGTTTTCTTAAATGTTTCTCCATAAGTATAAAAATAGGCTTTCGGATGAATAATAATCGATTAAGTTTTTGGTGTAAAGCAAAATACCCAAAAGTATGATGATGTCATCCTGAACTCGATTTACGGTTTTTTTGTCAATATATTATCAAGAGGTGAGTCACATGGTACAGCGGATTAATTTTTTTACGGAAACCAGGAAAGAATCTAAAACTTTTTAAAAACAGAGAAGTTCAAGCCAATAAGCTTTCCTGCTAGTGTAGCCTTCCCTAAAAAGATGTACTCATAATATAATTACTTAAAAACATTTAGAGTATATACTAAAAGCTTAATCCATACGTATTAGCTCAAAAATGCAATAAACATGAATGTTAATTAACATAATCTCCTTTGAAAAAGGATACTTACAATTTCTTGTTATACATATTTTGAACGTATCATCTCACAAAAATCTACAACTTTCTTTACATTTCCCTCTCTCGCATTATAAAAATTAAGAATGCTCATCTCAAAGGGTAAATCTGCAGAATAAAGATACAGCGGCAGTACAGTGTCACCACCTTCTTGTATATACTTTAAATTACAAAACGAATATTCGTATTTACATACTTTGGATTGCACATACGTATCAGACAAGCAGACAATAAAACGTTTTGAGTTCGCCATTGCCATGTTTATTTTATCCAGCCAGTTAGTGCCTATATCGATGTCTTGAGTGTCGATAAATAAATTAAAAGTGTCACCTAGTTCTTTTCTAATAATATCGACCTCTTGTTCATTTTTTCTACTATAGCTTACAAAAAAGTCATAGTCATAAGTGGTTTTGTCCTTACGATAGCGCTTATGTTTTTTATCAATAGCAGCTTTTAACAAAGCGACTTTCTCCTCACTGATTTCTACAATTTTGATCGTCTCAAAAGGCTCTTTTTCTAACCATAATAAACAGGTATTTACCAGTTCTTTAATTACTTTGTCTACATCATAATTTTGTTCACCGGTCATTAATAGTGGCAGAGCAATAGTTTTGATCGAATGACTTTTAGAGATTAGCGTAAGGCTCTGAAATATTTCTGCAATTTGTGAATACGGATTGGCCGCCGGATCTGGCTCGGGCTCAAAACATAAGATTCTCTCAATATTTGGATATTTAAACTTTCTGGAAATCCAGCAATGTGAGTAGGCTCTTAAATCTATTTCTTTATTTTGCGATAACATATCCACCGATAGTCCATTACGGTGCAGTGCCCCTATCAATGATGTGGTTATAGGAGCATAATTATCAGGAAATGCTGAAAGTACTAAAAAATCAATTTTGTGTTCGTCTGGGATGCTGGTTAAGTCCCCTTTAAATAATTGAAGTGATTTTTTCTCAGATATCTTTACTTCAGAAATGAGTTGCATAGAGCTACAGTCTTGTTCTGGTTGGTTTAAATTTTAGATTAAAGATAGCATCTTTACATAAAATATGTGAGCTATTCTTTATATCAATCTTTATTTTTTTTCGCTGAAGATGGTTTTACTTTTTTTGTCCAGTATGCAATATATATAGTGCCAATTATTGATGGAGTCACCCAGGCAATTATAGTGTCTAATCCTATACCTGCAACTATAAAAGCCGTCGTAGATGCTATGAAAGCGCCAACCATCTTACCGATATGATTTTCGAGCCATGAATTTTTTCTTTGAGTAAAAGTTTTATAGAATTTGAAATCAGTAAGTGTCATAAAGACACCAAATCCACCAAAAAATAAAAATAAGATACTATTAGAAATGGTAAAGATCATTCCGTAAATTCCATATGAAATCATTAATATCGAAGACAATAGCATACTACCTGAAAGAATTTTGTCGACACTACTAGCGGCGGTTTTTGATTTAGATTTAAAAGAAGGTGCTCGATTTCCTACAAGGACCATGTATATTGTAAATAATCCAATTAAAAAGAGAAATAAATTTTCGTGGTTTGGCATACATGCGATGGGTAAAGAAATTATTGAACTAGCAAGCATCCCAACAGAAAATAAAGTTCCCGACTTTTTATGTAAAACACTCCCTTTTTGTGCGATTATACTGGTTATTCCTGAAATTAATCCCAATCCACCAAAAATGGCGTGAATATAAATGAAGATCTTTATTGTTGGTTCCATGGATTTATTTTTTTGTTATCATTCAAAAATGTAAATAACAGTATGGTTATCAAATTAAAAAGAACTGAAATGTGGATTTTTTTGAGTCAATTGACACGTTGGTAGATAAAATAATTTTATTTTGAGTCAAAAGGTTCTGCTATGAATATGATATTATCTTCATTTTCATTGTCCTTTCTATTAAGAATAAGAACAAAATTATTTTTGATCAATAGTTTTTTTGAAGATTCATTTTCCCTGTGCGTATACGCTTCAATTCGATCAAGATTAAGTGTTTCAAATCCGTAATTTAGGATGCAACGTAAAGCTTCATTCATAATTCCTTGTCTTTGAAACTCTGGATGTAAATCATATCCTACTTCTGCTACTTTCCTATCATCTGAGAAATTCCATAAACAAATAGTGCCAATAAGCTCTGGATTACCTATTGTAGAGATTCCCCAGAAAAGCCAATCTTGTTTGCTAATTCCGTTATTAATCTTATCTATAAAATCAATTGCTTCTTGCAGTGTTTGCGTTTCAGGTCGTTTTACATAATGATTAACCGTTTGGTTTGATCTCAAGAAATGAATTGCTTTACTGTCATTTTGGTCAATTTTGCGTAACCATAGTCTTTTAGTTTTTAATTGAGGAAGGTCGCCGGTCATTGTTTACCTTGGTGTTTTTTAATTATATTTTCTGTTTATTATAAAAAGATTCATAGTTTCAGTTTTTGGTATTCATTTGATCGACCAGATAATTCTTGAAGGTAAGTAAATCATTATTCAACATTCTTACCACGGCCTCACTAGTTATGGTGGCGCCAGATATCCCGTCTATCTTTTGATTTCCTTCGATTATCATCTTTTTGTCTTGTATTAAACCAAATGTATTCGAAGTAAAAGATATTTTCGAGCCTGTAAATTTATTTTCAAATGAACTTAGGACCACATCAGCGCCGTATCCTTCTGATTCACTTTGATGATCAAATTGAACTTTTTGAATTTCTAATGTGGTTTTATCTATGAGTATTTTTGCCCAAATGGGGCCCGAATACCCACTACTTGTGGCTAAAAGTATGATCTTATTTGAATTTGTAACTTCAAAAAAGGATGCATCTTGAGATTCTCCCGATTTCATAACTTCTTTAAACATATTGATCCCCTTTTTTAAATTGATATCTGTTACAACTCCTCTGGTATCGATTTTTTTGGCTTGAAGTAATTGATTCATATCCGAATCTTCGTTATAGGTAATCTGAGCAAATTCAATCAGCTCTTTTACCATAGGAGATACTTTACCCTGGGTTTTGATTTCTTTCTTTGATTCTGCAGCTGTTGATATTATAGTATTTGATTTTTGCTTACAACTACTCACAAAAACAAGTATTATTAAAAGTGAGATTAGCTTCATAACTTTTACATTTTTGTATTATTATTTTCAACTTTTGTTTCAGGTTGATTTTCTATATCTAATTTAAAAATATCATTTCTGGCATAGTGGCCAATCACATCAAAATCTAGTTTGCTATGCTTAATTTCTTCCAGATCCAGTTCTGCAGTTAAAACACCGGATTCTCCAAAAAGCGGTCCTGCAATAATTTTGCCTAGCGGAGAGATGACAACGCTGCCGCCTGGACACATGTCTTCGGGTTCATTTTTGACAAAGGGCTGATATTTATCTGGGTACATAGATTTTGTATAGTATTGATTGCAGCCTAATACAAAACATCTTCCTTCTAAAGCAATATGCTTCATGGTTGCAGTCCATTCTTCACGTGAGTCTGCGGTTGGAGCAATATAAACTTCAACACCTTTATGATACATTGCCATTCTGGCAAGCGGCATATAATTTTCCCAGCAAATAAGACCTCCTAACCTTCCAATTTTGGTATTAAAAGTAACTAATGATTCGCCTGCAGCTTCTCCCCAAATAAGGCGTTCTGTTCCGGTAGGTTTAATTTTTCTATGAACTCCCAGTAAACCTAGTTTGGGAGAAATGTAAAGCATAGAGCAATACAAACTTCCATTTATCTCTTGTTTTTCAGTTACTCCTATGACTAAGTAGACATTCTGTGACTTAGATAGCTTCTCTAACCTTTTTAGATCCTTACCTTCAAGATCGATACTATTATTATAATATTCTGAAAATAATCTTCTTCCTTCTTCGGTTCTGCTTCCAACAGTTGCCCCAAAAGAGAAACCTCTTGGATATCCAGGTATAAATGATTCTGGGAAAACAAGTAGTTCGCAGCCTTCTTTAGTATATTTCTTTGTAAGACGTTCTAGTTTTTTGATAGTCTGTTCCTTATCAAAGAATACAGGACTGTCTTGTACTACACCTACTTTTACTTTCATATCCTAGTTTTTCATTAACAAATTAATGATATTATGTATCGGCCTCAATTCTGAAGGAATAGTAGCTATAGATTCTAGTACGCTACTCCCTACTACATTAAAGTTATCTTTTAAAGCTTTAATGCATGCTTCGGCAGCTTTTATTTTTAATCCGTTATCAACCTGATAGTACGTTTTGTTATACTCATTGGGTTCTAGGCAATCAAAATCGAAATGGAGATATAGATGTGAGATTTTTTTTGATTTTAAGGTAGTGATCAAATCTTGGATGTTGAGATTAGCCGGAGCATAGATATTTCCTTGATCAATTCTATCTTTTTCAGCATTATCAATATCTCTAAGTCCTACATAATGAATTTGTGACGCATCAATAGTTGAAAACAAAAGATCGTCCATTTGTTCTTCTCCTTCGCCTAATAATGTCCGTAAAGGCATTCCGTGAAAATTACAACTGGGGGAGTCGCATGGTTTGTTAATATCGGCATGGGCATCAAACCAAATCACGCCAAGGTTAGGATATTTTTGATTTAGATAAGAAACAGGAACGATTTCTAAACCACAATCACCACCTATAATCTTTAGAGTTTTAGGTTCGTTATCGCTAATTTGTTTTTTTAAACGCGATAATTGCCAGAAGATAGCGTCATAATTATTGATACAGTACTTTTGGATTACGTTTTCTCCGGCTTCAATTGTTGAAAGAGGAATTTTGATAAACTCGGGGTCATCTATATTATCTGAAATTACTTTTGCACCCGATGCTATAGATTTTCCTGTACCAGAACCTTGCCATTGTGGGAAAAATATTTTCATGGTAGCGATTTCAGATGAATATAAAAGTTAGGATCTACCTTGAATTCATTGCCTTTGAGATCTATAGTTTGCCACGCTGCATTAGGTCGTATCCATTTTGCTTTGTTATCTATAAAAACACGGACAGGCATGTCAAATTTTTCTATAATATTGGTATACCTGTATCTTAATTTTCCTTCACTGAAACTATATTCCAGAGTAGGTATTTTAGTAGTTCTAAGATATTGGTTGAAAAACTCTGTAAGATCAATTTGTGTAGCTGTACTAATATAATCTTCTATTTGTTTTGTGGTTACGGTTTGATGATAAAAACTTTTATTAAGCTCTCTCAAGATGGATCTCCATTTTTCATCATCTTCTAAAAGTTGTCTAAGTGTATGTAGCATATTGGCTCCTTTATAATACATATCACCAGATCCTTCATGATTTACGTCATATGTACCAATAATGGGTCGATCATTTTGAATATTTCTTCTGGTTCCAATCACATATTCGTTTGCTGCTTTCTTTCCGTAGTAATAATCAAGAAATAAATTTTCAGAATAGGCAGTAAACCCTTCATGAATCCACATGTCTGCAGCATCTTTATAAGTGATATTATTGGCGAACCACTCATGTCCGGCTTCATGAATAATAATAAAATCGAATTTCATGCCCCATCCTGAACCAGAAAGGTCATTCCCTAGATACCCATTAAGATATTTGTTGCCATAAGTTACAGAGCTTTGATGTTCCATTCCCAGGTATGGCACTTCAACCAGCTTAAAACTATCTTCGTAAAAGGGGTAGGGACCAAACCAATGCTCAAAAGCTTTCATCATTTTGGGAGCATCTTGGAACTGTTTTTTTGCTTTCTCCAGATTATCTCTTAATACATAATAATCCATGTCCAACGTTCCTTTTTCTCCTTCATATTTTTCTCCAAAGTGTACATAGTCCCCTATATTGATATTCACACCATAATTGTTGATTGGATTACTTACAAACCAATGAAATGTTTTAGTATGATCATTATGCTCTTCTACTTCACGTAGCCTGCCATTAGAAACGTTTATCAGGTTTTTGGGTACATTTACGCTAATGAGTAAGCTATCAACCTCGTCATACATATGATCCTTATTCGGCCACCAAATACTTGCACCTAATCCCTGGCACGAAGAGGCGACAAAATGGTTGCCGTTACTATCCTTTTTCCATGAAATTCCGCCATCCCAAGGTGCACGAACTGCTTCTCTTGGATTTCCGCTATAGTAAACTTCAATGCTGTTGTGTTTTCCTTTTTTTTGTGCTTTTGAAAATGTGATAAAATGTGCATTACCTGCAGATTTCACTTTTAGGTTTCTACCATTTTGTAGTACTTTTTCAATTTTTAAAGGTGGTTGAAGATCAATTTGCATGGCTTCATGCTCTTTTAGCACCTCGTAGTGAATCGTGTTTTTACCAGAGATATATTTGCGATCAGGATCTACTTTAATATCCAAATGATAATAAGTTAGATCCCACCACTCACGTTCAGGAGTGATAGATCCCCGTAACGTATCTTGTCGTGTAAATAGTTGCTCCTGGGCAGCCAAGAATAAAGTTTGAAACACGAATAGTGAAAACAATATAGATTTACTCATTATTTGTGAGCTTAAAACTTACAAAATAGTGGTTTTAATTTTCTTCCACAACTTACTTAAAATATAAGTAGCTGCGATCACTACAATGGTCAAAATAATGGCGAGAGTATATCTGCCATAGATCCAATATCCAGTAGCAAAAAGTACTCCATAGATCAAAACACAACCCACTAACATGGCCAGGATACCCGAAGGAACACTCCATGTACTGAAATCGGATTGTATATTTTCTTTTTGTGCTTTAGCAGCTTTGATTGTAGTTTTCCAACCCGGTCCTCCGGGTTGTGTTTTTTTGTAAAAATTGAATAAGACTTTATTGTCTTCTGGTTTTGTCAAAAAAGTTACCGCTAACCAGATGACTGTTGTGATACCAACGACGAGAAGATATTTGGACCATCCCGGTAGGATTCCTTCTTCAAATAAAGCCAGGTTAACCGATTCTAAACTGAAAATAACAGAAACAATACCAGAGGCAAACATTCCGGAGATTTCACTCCAGGCATTAATGCGCCACCAAAACCAACGCAGAATAAATATTAATCCGGTACCGGCACCAAACATAATGATATAGTCAAAAATTTGCTTAGCATTGGTTAGTTTAAGAGCTAAAATTGTACTTATGATCATTAAAACCGCTGTAGAAATTCTTCCAACTCTTACCAATTCTTTTTCTGTGGCATTTTTATTGACCTGTTGCGTATAAAAATCGTTAACGATATAAGAAGATCCCCAATTAAGGTGTGTTGATATTGTCGACATAAAAGCAGCGATTAAAGAAGCTAATACCAATCCCAATAAACCCGATGGCAATCTGGTAAGCATAGCCGAATACGCTAAATCGTGACCAATTTTATCCTTTTGTACCTTATCTTCGGGAAAAGCTTGTCGTATAGCTGTTAATCCTTCAGAAGCAAAGTAATACGTATCCATTTGTTCTTTTTCTTCATCTGTTAATGTTCTAGTACTTTCTAACTTTTGCATTTCTACATAATTATGTTTTGCGGCTTCCATAGTATTGATATCATCTTTAGGATATAGTACCAAAGAAGCTAAAGCAACTAAAATCCATGGCCATGGACGTATTGCATAATGCATAATATTAAAGAAAAAAGTTGCACCTATCGCATGATTTTCATCTTTTGCAGCAAGCATACGTTGTGCAATGTAGCCGCCCCCACCAGGTTCTCCACCAGGATACCATGAACTCCACCATTGTACTGCAAGTGGGATAATCAATAATGTGATTAATAATTCTGTATTATCAAAATCGGGTAGTAGGGAGATTTTATCAATAACTTGCGGATGCGCAATAAGATTTGTAATACCATCTACTTCAGGAAGATTAATACAGTAATAGGCGGCACCAATAGCACCAATCATAGCGGTAAAAAATAACACGAAGTCTGTATATACTACTCCTCTAAAACCACCGACAGCACTAAAAACAACAGTGATTAATGCGGCAATTCCTACGGTATATAAAGGATCAAGACCAAGCATTACCTGGCTAATCTTTATAGCGGCAAGAGTAACTCCGGACATTGCCAGTACATTAAAAATAACGCCTAGATATAAGGCTCGAAAACCTCTTAGAAAGTGCGCAGGCCTTCCGCCATATCTGAGATCATAAAACTCGATGTCGGTGTTTACATTAGATTTTCTCCATAGCTTGGCATATACAAATACAGTAAGTAGTCCTGTGATCAAAAATGCCCACCAGGCCCAGTTACCTGATACACCTCCTTTTCTAACGATATCGGTTACCAAATTGGGAGTATCTGTCGAGAACGTAGTAGCAACCATCGATAAACCCAAAAGCCACCAGGGCATGTTGCGCCCGGAAAGAAAAAATTCGCTGGTATTTTTTCCCGATTTTTTTGAAACTACAATTCCAATTACCAGGGTAAGTGTAAAAAAAGAAAATATTAGAATAAGGTCAAGCGTTGATAATGTGATCATTTAAATGATTTTTTAGACGTGTAAGTCTTTATTGTTATTAAAAATGGTTTCTTTTACATGCTTTACATAGTTACGGCCAATGGGAATCTTTTTTGTTCCAATCTCAACCAAATTTCCTTCAACTGACTTTATTTTGTCTATGGCTATAGTATAAGACCTGTGAACACGTATAAAATTAGAATTAGGTAATTCTTCTGTAATTCCTGTTAGAGATTTATGAACTAGATAATTACCTTGTACAGTAATAACTTTGATGTAGTCTTTTAGGCTTTCAATAAATAGAATATCTTTTAATAAAATTTTCACCAGTTTTTTATCGACCTTTAAGAAAATAAACGGATCCTTGTTTCCGATATAATCATCGTTTTTAGCTTGATTTTGGTTAAGAGCTTGATTTAACTTATTAATCGTTTTCAAAAATCGATTAAAAGGAATAGGTTTTACCAAATAATCGAGAACATCTAATTCAAAACTCTCTACTGCATATTCACGATAAGCAGTAGTAATAATGATGTGGTAATCATGTCGACTGTTTTTGATAAAGTCCAATCCACTCATTCCAGGCATATTAATGTCTAAAAAAACTGCGTCTATGTTTCCATTTTCAATAGTTTGTAAAGCATCTAATGGATTATCAAAAGAATTAACTAATTCTATATTTTTAAATTCAGCCAAATGCGATTCTATTACCTTTATGGCTAATGGCTCGTCATCTATTATTATGCATCTAATGATCATAAAATGGGGATTTTTAATAATACATTATATGTATCATCTATAATTTTGGTTTCTAATAAATATTTATTTTTATATAGTAATTCTAACCGTCTTTTAATGTTTTCAATCCCAATCCCATGCTTTTTAATGATCTCATTATGTAGATTAAAATTGTTTTTTGCTTTGAAGATAAGCTGTTCATCTTCGGAATTTTCAAAATAAATACTTAAAGCAATATCGTCATTATTTTTTGCTCCATGCTTAAAACAATTTTCAATGAACGGAAGAAGTAATAGCGGTGGAATCTTAACATCATCGATATCTCCTTTAATTTCAATTTTTGAAGTTACTTTATTTCCATGCCTTAGCTCTTCTAATTCTAAATAGCTATGGATATAATTTATTTCACTAAGTAGACCTATTCTTGATTCTTTAACATCATAAAGTACATATTGCATGATTTCTGATAATTTTAAAACAACATCAGAAGCTTTTTCAGACTTCTCTATAATTAAAGCATAAAGGTTATTTAAGGTATTAAAGAAAAAATGAGGTTGAATTTGAGATTTTAAATATTTTAATTCTGTTTGTAATTGAAGCTCTCTAAGTGATTCATTCTTTTTACGTTCGGTAATCCAGTCTGCAGTTAGCTTTATAGCAGTGACCAGTGCTACTACATAAAGTTCTCCTATGATTACTGCCAAAATGTGATTAAAGCTGAATGCTTTTTGACTTCCAATAGCTTCAGGCCAAATGTTTTTGGTAACTAAAAAGAAATTGAGTCCAGTTCTTACCACATAAACCATAACTAGCGCAAGCGATAAGAAAATTACATATAGCAAGAATTTTCTCTTTAGAATAAATTTTGGGATTAAGTAGAAAATATTGAAATAAACTAATAATATATGAATAGGAAATTCTACTAGGTTGGATTTTAAAGAATAAGTATAATCCCCAAAATAGCTTCCCCAACGTATAAAATTGATCATAAAATAACATACCCAAAATAGGAGGTGATATTTCAAAGAAATTGAATTGCTATACGCTCTAGATATACCGGTAAGCATTTTGTTTTTATTATGATTTTGTGAAAAAGTGTTAAAAAACGTGAAAAAATTATGTGTTTTTTTGTTCAAAAACAAAATAGTTGGAAGATTATTTTAAAAAGAGTAAATCTCGAAAACACTGGTGTCCAAAAAAGTGTTGTTTGTTGTTTTTTTTGTGCTGTTTGGATATTTAATTTCCTTTTTAATTTTATTCAGATATACCTTTAGAAAAGAATAAACGAACAAATTCAATCTTAATTTCATGAAAAAAACTATTTTGATTTTTTCTATGTTTTTATCCTTGTTCATTATTGAGCAGGCAAAAGCACAAGAAAAAACAATATCGGGGACAGTAACTTCTAAAGGTGAAAATTCAATGCCGCTTCCAGGAGTAAATGTTATTGTAAAAGGAACAACAAAAGGAGTGCAAACAGATTTTGATGGTAACTACTCAATAGAAGCCTCTCCAGGCGATGTACTGGAATTTAGCTACTTAGGATTTGCATCGACTTCTGTAACCATTGGTGTATCTAACGTAATTGATGTAGCCATGGAAGAGAGCTTAGAACAACTTGAGGATGTAGTGGTAACGGCATTGGGAATCCAAAAAAGCAGAAAATCACTAACCTATGCGGCACAAGATATTAACGCTGATGAACTTAGTAAGGTAAAAGATGCAAATCCAATTAACAGTCTCTCAGGAAAAGTTGCTGGGGTAGTCATTAATAGAAGTGCTTCTGGTGTTGGTGGATCGGTAAAGTTAACTATAAGAGGTAATACTTCTACCAGAAATAATCAACCTTTGTATGTAATCGACGGAATTCCTATTTTGAATAATTCTGCTATTCAACCCAATAACTCATTTGGAGATATAGATAATGCTGGAAATAGGGATGGAGGAGATGCTTTGTCATTAATCAATCCCGAGGATATAGAAAGTTTAACAATATTGCGAGGTGCATCTGCCTCTGCTTTATATGGTAGTCAAGGATCCAATGGTGTAGTGTTGATTACGACTAAAAAAGGAAAATCAGGTAATTTTAAGGCCAATGTTTCTTCTAACATTACAGTAGATCGTCCTGCTTATTTGTTAGATTTTAATGATCAAGCCCAAGAAGGTGTTGATAGTTTTTTAAATACTGGTACCACGGCTATCAATGCGATCTCAATATCTGGTGGAACTGAGCATGCCCAAACATATTTTTCATATGCGAATACCTTTGCCGAGGGAGTTATACCCACTCATAATGTTAAAAGGCACACTTTAAATTTAAGAGAAACAGCAAAACTACTTAATGATCGTCTTACCATAGATGCTAGTGTATTATTATCTACCCAAAGCATTAGAAATAAGCCGATATCTGGATTGTATTATAATCCTCTTGTGGGCGTCTATACTTTTAATTCTGATTCTGAAACATTAAGAGATTATGAAAATTTTGAAGAATTCAATCCAGCTAGAAATCTTTTCTCTCAACGTTGGTTTAGAGAAGGAAGCGATCTGGTGGATCAAAACCCTTATTGGATATTAAATAGAAATCAAAGTGATGACCAGAATCAAAAACTGTTAGCTTCTTTATCGTTGAAATATAAGTTTACCGATTGGTTGACGATTCAGGCACGTGGAAGCTATGACAAAAATATGTACCAATTCGAGAGAAGGATGTTTGCTACTACCAACCCTACACTTGCTCCAGAGAATGGGAGATATTTATATAATGAAGTAGAAGATCTTCAACTTTACGGAGATGTAATTGCCACAATTAATACTGTTTTTGCAAATGATTTTTCCATTAGCACTAACCTGGGTACCAGTGTTAGAAGATCTGATTTAGGGGAAGGATTATTATTAGATTCTAGCATGGGGGGGCGTCTTTTGGTCCCTAATGTTTTTACCATTTCTAATTTTGTTTTAGGTGATGGTTCTAATCCAATTTTGCAACAGACCATTGCAGAACAAAAAGAAGTACAATCAGTGTTCGGAAGTGCTACTTTCGGATTTAAGGAGATGATTTATTTAGATCTTACAGCTCGTAACGATTGGTCGTCAACTGTTAGCGAATCCTACTTTTATCCTTCCTACGGCCTTACACTGGTATTATCAGAAATGCTTAACATGCCTGAAAGTATTACATTTGCCAAGATAAGGGGGTCTTATGCAGAAGTTGGTAACGATATCCCAAGCTTTCTCAATAATCCACTTTCTACAGTAGGCCCAGCTGGTCAGGGACTTAATCGACCTACAATTTTACCACTGGAAGAGTTGAGACCAGAAGAACAAAGATCGTTCGAAGTAGGTACAGAATGGAGATTCTTCAATAATAGGTTTGGATTAGATATTGGATATTATAAAACTAATACCATTGATCAATTTTTAACTGCTCAGGCTGAATCCTCTACAGGAGCTGACCTTAGTGCTTTTAATGGCGGTGATTTTGAGAATAGTGGAATAGAAGCATCTTTAACCATTGTACCTGTTAAAAATGATCAGGTAACATGGGATTCTAATATTAATTTTGCATATAATGAAAATGAAATTATTGTGCTAAGTGATATTTTAGATTCAGATTTTATTGAACTTACTCCCATACAGGTGAATGCCTATGCATTATTAATAAGAGAAGGGGGTTCTTTTGGTGATATTTATGGAAGAAAATTATTACGTAATGAAGACGGGTTACCAATTAGAAATGAAGCTGGTCTTTTTGATCAAGTAGAAGCTGATGAAAACACTTCTAGAGGAGGCTTTGATTTGTTGGGTAATGCAAACCCAGATTTTATGTTAGGTTGGAACAATACAATATCGTACAAAAACTTTACCTTAAATTTCTTGGTTGATGGAAGATTTGGAGGCGAAGTAATGAGCTTAACTGAAGCTATTGCAGATGGTGAGGGTACTATTAATAGACCTGGTGAGGTTCTCATTTTTGATGCAGCTACTAACTCCGAGGTGAGTATATCCGCACAAGATTTTTATCGAAGTGTTGGTGGACGAAGTGGATTTACAAGTGAGTACATATATGATGCTACTAATATTAGGCTGGCAGAATTATCATTGGGTTATACTTTTAGATTGAAAGATGACAGTTTTTTTAATTCAATAAATGCCTCGATCATAGGAAGAAATTTATTCTTTTTTTATAAAGATGCTCCATATGACCCTAACATATCTCTAAGTACTGGTAATGGATTACAAGGTGTAGATATTTTTGGTTCTCCATCAACTCGTAGTATCGGTATAAATGTTGGATTGTCATTTTAATAGACAGTAAATAAACGTAGTAACGATTTTAAAATCATCGTTTTTTACGTATAAATTGAGGTTTGAACAAAACTCAGTGTTATTGAAAATAATTTTAAAAAACATAATTTATAATCAAATGAAAATAATAACAAGAACCATTCTAATATTGACCTTCGGAATGTCCTTTCTCTTTTCCTGTACCGATGACTTCGAGTCATTGAATAGAGACCCGAATGGTGTTACAGATGATCAAAGTTCTGGGGACTTTTTAGATATTGGAGGGCCTTTTAGCCCAATATTTCAAAATATTTATAGGTACGATCCAGCATGGCATACACAATTGCAACATAATTTAAATGCAGATACATTTAGTGGATATATGGCACCACCTCTTCCATTCGTGAAAGGGGTGAATACTACGAATTATGGTTTTGTAGACTTTTGGGATCAATGGGCATGGGATGTTCCATATTCCTCAAGAGGAGTTATGGTTAATGTAGAAGTTATTGAAAGTTTAGCTGAAGAAAAAAATCTTCCTTTATTTTCTGCTTTGGCCTTAGTTTTAAAAGTCGAGGCCATGCATAGAGTTACAGATGTATATGGTCCAATAATCTATTCAAATTATGGAGTAGATGTTGTCGATTTCACTCAATTTGACTCTCAGGAAGAAGTCTATGCTCAATTTTTTGAAGAATTAGATGAAGCGATAGCTGTTTTATCACAATTTGATGAAGATAATAAACAATTTTCAGCTTTTGACCTAGTATATGATGGAAACCTTCCTTCATGGGTAAAATTTGCTAATACTTTAAGATTAAGATTAGCAATTCGCATTTCAAAAGTAGATCCTGTTAAAGCGAAAATTGAAGGAGAAAAAGCCCTTGCTAACTCAGGTGGATTAATCGAGACAAATAATGAGAATTTTATCATTAAAGGAGGCCAAACCCATCCATTAACAGTGTTTAACTCGAGTTGGAATGATGTTCGTATGAACGCATCTATGGAGTCGATTTTAGTAGGTTATGAGGATCCCAGAGGTACAAAAATGTTTCAAGAATCTGAAGTAGTAGAAGGTACCCTTAAAGGATTGCGTGGCGGTATGCCACTATTAGATAAGTACAATGGAGATGATTCTCAACAGAAATCAGATTATGTCGCATTTTCAAAGTTAGGAAGTACTTATGACCAATCAGGAGATCCAACCACAGATATTCAGCTAATGGTTGCTGCAGAAACATATTTCTTAAAAGCAGAAGCAGCTTTAAGAGGGTGGGCTGGTGCTGGAAATGCTCGATCTAATTACGAAACAGGTATTGCTACCTCTTTTTCGCAATATGAGGCATCTGGAAGAACTGAATACATCAATAATTCAATAAATACGCCTATTGATTATATTGACCCATTGACTTCATCTAATAATATTGAGGCACTAACAGATATAAAAATCGCATGGGACGATGCAGATGATAATGAAAAAAAACTTGAAAAGATCATCACTCAAAAATGGATAGCCATGTTCCCTGATGGACAGGAGGCTTGGAGTGAATTTAGGCGAACAGGATATCCCAAAATTTTTCCAGTTGTTGTTAACAATAGTGATGGTACCGTTGATACTGATATTCAAGTACGTAGATTGGCTTTTCCTGCAAGTGAAAGAAATACTAATCCTCAAGGTGTTGAAGCTGCAAGAGCACTACTGAAAGGTCCTGATAATGCAGGTACAAGACTTTGGTGGGATGTACCCGGAGGAAATTTTTAATTTGAATTGCTATAAATTCCGAAAAGAGGGAAGTTAGAATGTCAATCTGGTTTCTCTCTTTTTATCAATTGAAAGGACATATGAGGAGACAATTACCTAACACAAACATCCATTTAGATTATGAAACTACTTAAAAAACTTACCGCAGTCATTCTATTGCAGCTTTGCTTATTTTCATGTACCCATGAAAATTTTTTAGATGAAACACTTGAGGCCGAAAATCCCAATGAGTCCCTGAGTATTAATAAAGCACTTACCGAGCCCATTGTTCTAGGATACTTTCCCTCTTGGTCAGAAAGTTGGACAACTACAGGTCAGGGATCTAAATTAAGAGACATCCCTAAGCACGTAACTCATGTCTTTTTAGCCTTTGCCAAACCTAATCTGAGATATCAAAAAGGTTCTTTAGATATTACTGCCACAGGTATTCAAACACCTTATGGAGGAGCCACACTAAAAGAATCTGTGGCCGTTTTAAAATCCAAAGGTATCAAAGTGATTTTATCGGTAGGAGGGGAAACCTACTGGGGATCCAATGCTGCTTATGACATTAATTATCAGCAAATAAAAGATCTGGTGGATGATATTGGGTTCGAAGGAATTGACTGGGATTTTGAACCTAATGGAAGTTTTGCAACTATCGGAGATCCTATTAATATTCAACGTTTTATTGATTTTTTTAATAACTCTAGGGCTATCATGCCAAAAGGTCAATATTTGCTAGCGTGTGCACCTGCTGGTGTTGGCGCTTTGGGGGGATTAAATAATGATGATACTGCTTCTCCTTTTGCATATAGCAGAAGAAATATAGTTACAGGAGAATCTGACGCAAATTTATACAATGCTACTTCACCAAACCAAGCGATTAGCTTGTTTGGTTTTGCTACGACCGGGCATATGATACCCGTTATGAAGGCCGTTGGTGATAAAATTGATTTAATTGCCTATCAAGGATACAATACAGGTGCCGCAAGTAATCGAAAAATTATGTATGATGCCTACAAGCATTATGCAAATCAATATGGATTTTCTATTGCCGCAGGAACCCATTATCCTAACGAACCTTGGGGTCCCTATTATACCTATACCTACCAGACAATGGCAGATCTTTCAGGTCACATTGCGGCGAATAATTCTAATAATGATGGTATCATGATCTGGCAATTGTTATTGGGTGATGGTGCATCATCGGCTTATGGATATTTACATGTCGCCAGTCAAGTATTGGGAGGAATATCACAATCACAGGCAATTGCTAATGCCGAGAATTACCCAGAATCACCTTACTCCGGAGGAGGAGATGGAGGTGGAGGCGGTAGTGGTACCGGTTGTGATTCAGCATCATGGGCTGCTGCCAACACGTATACCGCTGGTCAGGAAGCTGTATATCAAAACAAATTGTACAAAGCAAAATGGTGGACAAGAGGAGACATTCCTTCAGCCAATACAGATCCTAACCCTTGGGATTTTATAAGGAATTGCGATGGAGGTGGAGGAACTGGTAATCAAGCTCCTTCGGTAACCATAACGGCCCCGTCGAACAATTCTACCGTAACAGTAGGTCAAACGATCACCATATCTGCAACTGCTTCTGATAGTGATGGAAGTGTAGCTAAAGTTGAATTTTTTCAAGGAAGTACCAAGCTAGGAGAAGATAACTCAAGTCCGTATTCGTATAATTGGTCTAATGTGGCTGTAGGGAATTACAACATTACAGCAGTAGCTACAGATAATTTGGGAACAACCAATACTTCGGCTACAGTCGCAATTACCGTTCAATCCTCTGGTGGAGGAGGCGGATCTTGCAGCACAGTTTCAGCATGGCAACCCTATCCTACTATATATAATCAAGGAGATCGAGCGGTTTACCAAGGAACGCTATACGAAGCACAAACAGGTCCTCTTTGGGTAACCCCTGGCAGTGGAGAACACTGGTGGAAAACTATCGGGACTTGTAATTAATAAAACTTTTTGAATAAGTTAGTTTTTAATTGTTGGAAACCCTAATAAAATAGCTTTGTGGCTGCTATTTATTGGGGTTTTCTTTATTGAAGTTCCATTCTAGAAATTTTAATTTGTCATTTTTGCTTAAGAGAATGATATACTCTTTTCCGTTTATTTTTATAAACTCCATAGCCCTAGTTTGCAAGCGGTTTAGAACGTTAGGAAGCTTTACTGATGAAGCTATTTGATCTTTTACTCCATTTCCAAAAATAAAATACCCTTTAGAAGCGTCGTATCTTACGGTTTCAACTTCGGCTTCATATAGTGAGCCGATTCCAAAAATATCTTTGTTTCCATCAGCATTAAAATCTGCGATTAGAAAATCTGTGGTTGGCCCAAATTGTGCAGCTTTAGGTAACTCCTGTATGTCAAAAGTTCCGTTTCCGTTATTTAGCATTATCATATTACTGAAATCGGTAGCAATATAATGAGTAGCTTCTTTCAAGTCTTTATCTCCATAGATATCTATTAAAGAAGCTGAAGCAAATTCTCTATATGTTTTGAATTTTTGTGCTAATTCTGGGATCTGTTCTGATGAACATTCTTTTCCACGAACGGGTAATAACAATCCTCCTTTAGATTCCTTACTAAGGATGATATCAAAACTATCGTTGTCATCAAAATCTTTTGCATAAATATGTAGCGGTTTTTCCTGATTTGGATGAAATTTATTGTTTTGACCTAAATTTCCGATTAGGTAATCTGTATCACCATCTTTATCGAGGTCAGAGGGATGAATTTTAAAATACCAGCCCTTGTAATTATGTAATTCAGGAATTTCTGACTTTTTAAAAGAACCATTGGTATTTTCAAAAATATGGATCGACATCCATTCGCCAACAACCAAAAGATCTTGATCACCGTCCTGATCATAATCTGAAAAAGCAGCGTCATTCACAATTTTTAAAGTATCAAAACCTACAATGTCTTTATTTTCCATTTTGGTAAAAGTCCCATTGTTGTTTTTTAATAGAAATGAGGGAAAAGACAATGGATATTTTCCGGGTATAATGCCACCACCGACAAAAAGGTCTTGATCCCCATCTTGATCAACATCTGCAGCAGCAATTGCATTTGAGTTTGAGGGTATTTTCGGCAATACATTCATTCTTTTGAAGTTTCCTTTTCCATCATTCTCATAAATCCTATCCTGAAGCAAAGTACTATCTATAACGTCTTCATAACTTCCGGTAGCAACATACAAATCTAGATCATTGTCATTGTCCATATCAAAAAATATCGCTTTTTTATCCTCATAATCACTGTCCTTTCGGAAAGCTTCACGACTTGATAATTTAAAGCTTCCGTCTTCATTTTGAATGTTGAGAGTAGCAGTGGCGCCTTTGCCATTACCTACAAAAAAGTCATCTCTTCCATCATTATTAACATCGGCTACAGCCAGTGCAGCTCCTTTCTCACTTTGTTTTTGTGGTAACAGGAGTTGCAGCGCATAATCATCGAAGGGTTGTTCATAATTTTTGTAGTTAATTCCGAATTTTGAAGCGTCGTGTACCGATAAAAATTGGGATTGCTTATTGATAGTTGAAATAAAATCATTTTTGTCATTTGGATAGTCTATAACTAGATTTTGGTTAGCCGGAATATTATTTAATTTGCTAATATTACCTTTGGGCCATTGGATCAGGATGCTATCAATATGATTAGTTTTTCCCAATCCAAAATGAATTTTATTGGTAACCGATGACTGGAACCCTCTACTGGTATATAATTCTTTTACTTGTTGTGAACTTTTTGTATATACGGTTACATTGACCCCGATTCCGTTTGGATTATGATGCTGGCCTTTGATAGTCATTGAGATAAAATTATTGGACTGGTAGTTTCTATAAATAGTGGCGACTTCAGATTGATTATTAAGAACAAGATCCAGATCACCATCATTATCAAGATCATAATAGACAACACCATTTGAATTCACTTTTTCTGATAATCCCCAGTTTTCAGATTTTGGCAAAAAAGTATGATCCCCTTGATTAGCGAACATTTTGTTTTGCAATTTGGATGAAGGCATCAAACTAATCGCTTGCTCTAGCGTGACTTTTTTTCGATTACGGATATTGTCTTTCATTTGATTCCTAAAATCCTGATTGGATAAATCATGTTGTATTCCATTGGTTACGAAGAGATCATTTAAGCCATCATTATTAAAATCAGCAATGAGTGGAGCCCAGCTCCAATCGGTTTTCGCAATTCCTGAAACTTGTCCTATTTCGCTATAAACACCGTTACCAAGATTTAACTGCAGCATATTGGACATATACTGATGATGATATCCCGAATTCACCAAATAGTTAAAATTTTCGGTACTCATCGTGGCCATATTCTCTTTACTTCTTTGATGATCGTCTGCAAGCATATCAAGAGTTATCAGATCGGGTCTCAAGTCATTATTGATATCTGCATAATCAGAACCCATACTATTAGCAGGAATGTGATCGAATATTTCAAGAATTCTATCTGTAAAAGTTCCGTCTTGATTATTGATATAAAGAAAGTCTGGTTCCAAAAAGTCATTAGCAACATAAATGTCAGGCCAACCATCTTCATTGAAATCACCAATAGCTGCACTTAACCCCCAGGCTTTATTAAGAATCCCTGAAGTAGTGGTAATATCTTTGAAAGTTCCACCTATATTTTCAAAAAGTTGATCTGTACTATCTTGGCGAAAATCAAGCTGAATCTTAAGATCAATAGCAACATTATTATTAAAATCTGATCTATGGTTCACAAGATAAATATCCAAATCCCCGTCTTTATCAAAATCAAAATAATATGCTTGGGTTGAGTATGCTTTAGAGTCTAAGCCGTACGCCTTTGCCTGTTCCAAAAAAGTACCGTTTTTTTGGTTGATATAAAGTTTATTCTTTCTTAATTCTTCATTTTGAAGAGAGCCTGACTTGCAAACATGAATATCTAACCATCCATCAGCATTGATATCGATCATAGAAACCCCTGTGGTCCATCCAGAGTCATCAGTAACATTGGCTTTTGTGGTAATATCTTCAAAAACAAAATCTCCTTTATTAAGATATAGTATATTACTTTCCTGATTCGAACCGAAATATAAATCCTCTAGTCCGTCATTGTTGATGTCTCCAACTGCAATTCCACCGCCATTATAAATGTATGAGTAATTAAGAAAATTGAAATACAATGTTTCGGTCACTATATTTTTAAAATCAACCTTGGTATGTGATTCAGGAAGTTTTTTAAATAATTCTTTTTGAGTAAGAGTTATTGATTCATGATTATCTTTTTTCTCATTATTACAACTGAGTAGTACTACTGTTATAAGTAGTATGTAAATTCTGTTAAACATTATATTTTGTTGGTTTTATTGATAACTTGATATAGAACTCATCTTGGCTTTTTCTATTTCCTAAAAAAGGTCTGAAATTCAATCATATTTCGTTACTTTTCTTGTCTGTAGCGCTGCTATAGCTTTCAAAAAGTGCCTCATCTGGACAAATTTCTTTGCTATCGCTACTTCTGGCCACTCCCTTTTGGTCGATCCTGGTTAAAAACACAAAGTCAAGGTGAGTTCATAATCACATTAATGGAATAACAGCTGAACAATTCAAATTAGTGAACATTTTTTTTGATTTTCAATTTATCCTCCAGACAACCGACTTTTATCGACGAACAACTTGATTTTGACTATGACCACACGATATTGATTTTAAGGAGTTTTGAGTTTTAGAGCCTTCAATATTTTGTAAACATAATTATGAATTGTTTTATAGAACCATACAATCGATATTTTGAGTCATTTGTAATTCCTTTTGTGTCATCTGTCGAAAAACTTTTCATAAAAACCAGATAGGTGATAGCTTCATTTTTTATAAGTTATTAATGAACTAATTTAATTTAAAAATGAATTCAGAAACTCAGTATGATAGTACATTAAATAAAAATAATACTGTGCCATATTACAAAGATATTAGCTATCGAGAAGCGGGTAAGTTTGAAGATACTCGATTCGAAAAAATTCATAACGTCATTTTTAAAAGTTCAGACTATGCCTCTGTTATTATTGCTCAGGAAATTGCGGGATTAATTAAAGAAAAGCAAGATAAACAAGAATTTTGTGTTTTGGGCCTTGCTACAGGTTCTTCGCCAATTAAAGTTTATGAAGAACTGGTGCGAATGCATAAAGAAGAGGGATTAAGTTTTGCCAATGTTGTGACTTTCAATTTGGACGAATACTATCCCATGGATAAAAATAATGTACAGAGCTATCATTATTTTATGAATCAACATTTGTTTGACCATATAGACATTTTACCCGAGAATATTCATATACCAAACGGAACTATACCGCAAGATAATCTTCATCAGTACTGTATAGATTACGAATTGAAAATTAATTCATTTGGCGGACTGGATTTTCAATTATTAGGAATAGGAAGAACCGGCCATATTGGATTTAATGAACCGGGCTCGCATTATAATTCTGTAACCCGAAGCATAAGTTTAGACCACCTAACAAGATCTGATGCGGCTCCTGCCTTTTTTGGTATAGATAATGTTCCAAAGAGGGCTATTACTATGGGAATAGGAACAATTAAAAAAGCAAATCGTATTGTAATTATGGCTTGGGGGCATAAGAAAGCAGAGGTCGTAAAACAAACTATCGAAGGGCCTGTTTCTCCAAATATCCCCGCAACTTATCTTCAGCATCATAGCAATACTACTTTTGTTTTAGACCAGGAAGCGTCAGAAGAACTTACCCGAATCAAAACACCCTGGTTGGTAGGACCTTGTCGCTGGAATGAGAAACTGAAAAGTAAAGCAATTATTTGGTTAAGTCATCAGGTACAAAAACCAATTTTAAAACTAACTGAGAAAGATTACAACGATCATGGAATGTCTAGTCTTCTGGCAGATGAAGGCTCTTCATATGACCTAAATATAAGAATGTTTAATACGTTACAACATACCATTACAGGATGGCCTGGAGGGAAACCAAATGCAGATGATACTCATAGACCAGAGCGAAATACGCCTCATAAAAAAAGAGTGTTGATTTTAAGTCCGCATCCAGATGATGATGTCATCTCTATGGGAGGAACATTTCTACGTTTGGTAGAACAGGGTCATATAGTGCATATTGCATATCAGACTTCTGGTAATATTGCGGTGTCTGATGAAGAGGCTATTAAGTATGCTGAGGTGATAAAGAATATAGAGTCACAAACAGAAATAGATAACAAAGCAACTTCTATTCTAAATGATTTAAAAACAAAACAAGAAAATACTATAGACTCGGTCGAGGTGAGAAATCTTAAAGCATTAATCAGAAGAGGCGAGTCTTTGGGAGCCACTCGTTTTTTTGGACTTCCAGACGCTTATGTACATTTTCTAGACCTACCTTTTTATGAAACAGGAACGGTAAAAAAGAAACCTTTTTCGAAAGAAGATGTATCGATGACCGTAAAATTAATCAAAGAAATAAAACCACATCAGATTTTTGCTGCAGGAGACTTGGCAGACCCTCATGGTACTCACAAAGTATGTCTTGATATTTTATTTAAAGCCTTAGAAACGTTAAAAGAAGAGGATTTTATGAAAGATTGCTGGGTTTGGCTCTATCGGGGAGCATGGCAAGAATGGGATATTCATGATATTGAAATGGCTGTCCCCCTAAGCCCCGATGAAGTGTTAAAGAAGAGAAAAGCTATCTTTTTTCATCAATCGCAAAAAGATGGAGTTATGTTTCAAGGCGATGATTCAAGAGAATTTTGGGTTAGAGCGGAAGAGCGTAATCAACAAACAGCTAAAAAATACCACCAATTAGGACTGGCAGATTATGCCGCAATCGAAGCATTTAAACGACATCAATTTTAAAGATTTTTGATGAGAAGATATTTTTTTACTTTACTATTCAGTTTACTAATAATTCAATCAGGTTTTGGCCAGTACAAAGATAAAAATCTAAGCAATTTAATGCCCTTACCCAAGAAAATAGAGCTCTATGATGGGAAATTTATAATAGATAAGGATTTTGTTGTAAGTATTCAGGACAACTCTAATAAAAGAATTGAGAAAGCAGTAACACGTTTTGTTAGGAAACTTAGTAATGAAACCGGTGTATTTTTCAAACATGGTTTTCCTGTAAAACAAAAGGATCATATATCACCTTTTAAGATAGCTTATGAGCGAGAAGGTAGACTAAAATTATTTGAAGATGAATCGTATATTCTTAATGTTAGTTCTAAGAATATTGAGCTTAGTGCACCTACAGATATAGGAATTCTTAGAGGATTAGAAACGCTATTACAATTGATTCGTTCGAATGCTGAACACTTTTATGTACCTTCTGTAAACATCATAGATTCCCCTAGATATCCGTGGCGAGGATTAATGATTGATGTGGCCAGGCATTTTCAACCTTTAGATGTTATTAAAAGAAACCTGGACGCCATGGCTGCTGTTAAACTAAATGTCTTTCATTGGCACTTAACAGATGATCAGGGTTTCAGGGTAGAATCAAAAACGTATCCAAAACTTCATGAACTCGGCTCTGATGGGCAATACTATACTCATGAACAAATAAGAGAAGTGATTCAATATGCTTCAGACAGGGGTATACGTGTATTACCAGAATTTGATGTCCCAGGTCACGCAACAGCAATTTTAACCGCCTATCCAGAGATTGCCAGTAAAGACACTACATATCAAATTGAAAGAAATGCTGGGATTTTCCATCCTACATTGGATCCTACTAACGAAAAAACTTATGAGCTCCTGTCTTCACTTTTTGAGGAGATGGCTAGTTTATTTCCTGATGAATATTTTCACATCGGGGGCGACGAAAATGAGGGTAAGCATTGGGATGAGAATCAAAAAATCAAAAAATTTAAAGAGCAGCATGGTATGAAAACAAATCATGAACTGCAAACCCATTTTAACATTAGATTACAGAAAATTCTTAAGGAATTCAATAAAAAAATCGTGGGTTGGGAAGAGATCATGAGCCCGGAAATAGAAAAATCGGCAATAATCCATTCTTGGCGAGGAGTGAATGAAGGATTACCCGCAGGAGAATCTCTTATACAGGCTATCAAATTAGGTTACCAAACTATCCTCTCAAATGGGTATTATGTGGATTTGATGTTGCCAGTAGAAGACCATTACCTGGTAGACCCACATCCAAAAGGAGTCAATTTAACAAAGGAACAAGAAAAAATGATTTTAGGTGGAGAGGTGACTATGTGGAGCGAGCTGGTAACTCCGGTCACTATTGACTCAAGAATTTGGCCAAGAACAGCTGCTATTGCAGAAAGATTTTGGTCACCCAGAGAAGTAACCGATATTGAAAGTATGAATGTAAGACTCGAAAATGTTAGCTTACAACTCGAAAAACTGGGAATAACGCATATTAGAAACAAAGAGGTTATACTTAGAAATATTACTAAAAGTAATGATATTAGAGCAATTTTAGCCTTATCAAAGGTATGCGAGCCTTTAAAAAAATATACTCGAAATAAGGGAGGTACTGAATACCAGACCTATGCTCCCTTTACTTTGTTTGCAGATGCCTGTACCAGCGATGCGAAAGATGCTAAAGCATTTGAAAAACTCGTATCACAACTAATTGAACAACCAAACGATAAGAAAACACGAATTCAACTAAATCAATATTTACAAAGATGGAGTTTATTGTCCAGTAATCTAGATGATTTTGATAACCCTATCATAAATCAAATAAAACCTATGGCAGAAAACCTTTCAAAAATATCATATATCCTAAATTATTATGTCAAGAACAATAAGACTACTTCTGCTCAATTAGAAGTCCTTGACAAATATATCGAAATGGCAAAAGTACCTGTTGTAGATGTCGAATTAGTGTTGGTTCCTTCTTTTGAAAAGTTAATTAAACATCTTAAGAAACAAGAAAAAGTTATGAATAAATAAAACAAGTATTGTATTGGTTAAACTACAAAACCACTTAGAATTCTACCCTTAACTTCTTTGACATAATTTCGGCCAATGGGTATCATCTTATCACGAATTTGAACACAATTTCCTTCTATGGCATTTACTTTGTTTAATGCAATTGTAAAAGACCGATGTATTCGCATAAATTCATACTCAGGCACCAATTTGGTAATCGCCGAAAGATTATAGTGAGTAATATAATCTTTGGTAGCTGTTTTGATAGAAACATAGTCTTTTAGACTTTCGATATACAAAATGTCATCGAAATAAATTTTGATCATTTTCTTATTTACTTTTACAAAAAAATGATTACCCTGTCTGGGAGAAAGAGAAGAATCACTATGTATATATTTAAAGGATTCTGTACGAAGGTTAATTTGATGAGAAACTTTATTTAATGCTTTCATTAGCCTTTTTAAAGAAATTGGTTTCACCAGATAGTCGATAACATCAAGTTCAAAACTTTCGACAGCATATTCTCGATACGCAGTAGTAATAATAATAAAAGGTGAAGTTGTAAGGTTCTTTATAAATTCAATACCGTTTAATCTTGGCATATTGATATCCAGAAAAACCAGATCTACAGGCTCTTTTGAGATCGTGTTAAAAGCGTCAACTGGATTGCTGAAGGTATGAGTTACCTCAAAATTGTCAAAACTTTCTAAATGTTTTTGAATAATTTTTATAGCTAATGGTTCATCATCGAGTACTAGGCATTTTATTTTCATGAGTTGGGGGTATTATGATTATTTGTGTTACACTAAGTGCTATCGGGACTAATGTATTCTAATCTTAACAGTTGAAATAGGTCAAATAGTGCAAAACCTAATACAAATAATTCAAAGCCCTATTTTTTGATCATTAATGAAGAAAATGCTTCAATAAAATTTTCTAAATTCTTTTTTAAATGGATTATAATTGTTTTTTGTTCTTTTTTTGAGATCGATATTCTGATGGTAAACATTTAAAATGTTCTTTAAAGGAGTTTTTGAAGTAGTTATAATCGTTAAAGCCAACTTCATATGCGATATGACTCAATTTGGCATTACTACTTAAAATCATTTGACTTGCCGCTTTTAAACGAACAGAACGAATAAAGCCCGTAAGTGAAAGCCCGGTTAATGATTTCATTTTTCTATATAATGAAGATTGACTCATGTGTAACTGGTCTACCATTTCATCAATACCAAACTCATTGTTTTGTAAGTTGGCCTCTACAAGTGCTATGGCTTGACGCACAAATTCTTCTTCTTCATTAAATTGAAGTATTTCATCATCCTTAGGTTCAAACCTTACTTTGTTTTGTAAATAAGCTCTCAATTTTTTACGATTCGATAATATTGAGGCAATTTTAGTTTTTACAATCACAGGATTAAAAGGTTTGGTAATGTAGTCATCGGCTCCTGTTTCTAATCCTTCGAGCTCAAAGAAGACAGAGCTACGGGCGGTTAATAAAATAATCGGAATATGAGAGGTTTCCATTCGTTTTTTGAGATCATTACAAACAGATAGACCATCCTTTACTGGCATCATAACATCACAGATAATTAAATCAGGATGTTGTTGTAATGCCTTTTTATATCCAATTTCTCCGTTTTTCGCTTCTTCTATGTTGTATTTGTCAGATAATAAGGTATGAAGATATTTTCGTATATCACTATTATCATCAATAATCAGTATGGAGTCTCTATTCGAGTTTTCTTCTATACCTTCTTCTGCTAGGGGCTCAGTTATTTCATTAAATTCAGAGAGAGTCTCAGCTTTGGAAACAAAATCGGTATGCGTTTTTTGTTGATTTGGATAAACGGGAAATAAAGACATTGTTATTATGAGTTCTGACCCGATATTGATCTTGCTATTAACGGTTATAGAACCTTGATGAAGTTCTATAATTTTTTTAGAAAAAGCCAGTCCAATACCACTACCAATAATTTTTGCCGATTCACTAGTCTTGATTTGATAAAAACGGTCGAAAATCTTTTCAAGATCTTTTTTCTCAATTCCTTTTCCGGTATCTTTTATAATGATAACACAATGATTTTTATCTTTTTTTATCTCTAATGAAATACAGTCACCATCGGCTGTGTTTTTAAATGCGTTAAACAATAGATTACACAATACGATTTCCATATTATTTCTGTCAAATGGAAAAAAAATTTCATCATAGCTGGATTGAAAAGTATAACTTATGTTTCTAGAATCAGCAAGCTCCTTAAAATAAATAAAAACTTCTTTGGCAAAACTTACAAAATTGTCAGTTTCTACCGTAAGTGTAAGAAGATTATGATCTGCTTTTCTGAAATCTAATAATTGGTTTACTAGATTCAATAAGCGATTTGCATTTTTTTGTACTACTGTCAATTTTTCTATCGCAATTGGGCTGAGACTTTTATCTTCAAGTATTTCGATTAACGGACTAACAATTAGAGTAAGTGGGGTGCGAAATTCATGAGAAATATTGGTAAAAAAATTGAGCTTGGCTTCAGTTAATTCTGTTTCTTTTTCTTTATCGATCCGTGCAATCTCCAGGGTGCTTTTTAGTTTATCCTGCCGTGTTTTGATGAAATATAGTAACCACAAAAAGCCAAAACAGAGTAAGATATAAAAAACATACGCCCAGATGCTTAAAAAAGGAGAAGGTCTTATCACTAAGCTAAGGGTCCTTGGCTCGCTCCATTCTTGATTATCTCTAGAACCAATGATGTGTAAATTATATGTTCCACTGGGTAGGCCTGTAAAACTAATTTGGTTTCTGTTTTTAAGGTCGATCCATGTATCCTGAAATCCTTCTAGTTTATATTTATATTTAGCATTTAGTTCTCCTAAATAATCATTTAAACCAAAGTTGATTAGAATTGCTTTTTCTCTATGTGTAAGAACAATTTCACGAGTTGAATTAATATTTTTATCCAATATAATCCTGCCGTTTAGCATTTGTCCGGGAGTTATATGCTGATTGTCTATGACGGTTTTAGAGATGACCACTTCAGGTTTTATTGAAATAGTTGTAATATTTTCTGGATCGAAATAAGTAACATTATCGATACCTCCAAAATATATATAGTCACCATCATTGAATACTGATTTTTGATTGAACGAAGAGGTCTCAATACCGTCGACTTCTCCGTAATTAATGAACATGTTTTTCTCTACTTCAAATTTTACAATTTCTGTGGTCGTACTCAACCACAAATTATTATTCTTATCATTGGTTATCGAAGAAATAAAATCATTATCAAGTCCGTCGGCGGTAGTATATCTTTTTTTGAGAATCAATTTGTTATTTACAAATGTCAACTTTAATAAACCATTAGCCGTTCCTACCCAGGCGATATTATCTGTAAAATGAATATTATTTACTATGGTACTCGGTAAATCCTCATCCATTAATAAGGTATTGTGTATAAATGATTGTGAGTTTTCATCAAATAGATGGAAACCATTATGGGTTCCAACCCAAACATTACCTTGTTTATCTAATTTTATATCTGTTATTCTATCGGTATTATTAAGCCTGAAATTTCCAGAACCACCGTCATGAAAATACCTATAACTTTTTGAATCGGAAATATCTTTTAAAGGTACCATAGCGATACCATCATGTTCTGTACCGATCCATAAACGTTCTTTTTTGTCTATCAAAAATGAATTGACTCTCTCAATGGTTGGATATCTAAAGATTTCTTCCTGATTTTCAGTATTGTATATTCTAAACCCTTCTAGAAAACCTACAAACAGTTTATTTTTATATGTATACGAAGCACTTTTATGGTGTTGTAATTCTACGTTTTTCAAAGAAGAAAAGCTATCACCCATGAAAAGACCATTTTCGAAAGTTCCGATCCAAAGTTTATTAGCATCTTTATATATAGATTGAACATTAAAATCTCTTTGAAGCATACTATTCTCTAATTGATGATAAGCATTCATGAATTTTTTGTTAGGGATTATTTGAATAACTCCGCCACCGTATGCCATAGATAACCATATAATATTATTCTTATCGATATGTATGTCTAAAACAGTTTCAAAATTAATGTTGTCTTTTCGAGTATTTGTTTTTTGAATATTGACTTCTGTAAAGGTTTTTAAATCGGTATCACTTACGTATAAACCGTTACTCCAGGTTCCAATCCATAATTTATTTTCTTGATCCATTGCCAGGTAACGAGCAAAACTAGTTTGCACATCAGTTTTCAAAGGGTTTATTTTTTGAGTAGTATGATCAAAATTGTAAATATTAGTACTAGGGTTGAGAGCCGTTCCTATCCAAATTTTATTTCGAAAGGGATCATTAATTAAATCGGTTATTTCTGTGTCGAGAGGAAACTCTTTTAATTCTTTCGATACTGGATTATATCTGGTTAGTATATTATAATTACCCCACCACATATTTCCGTAAATGTCTTTTAAGATTGTATAAACAAGACAGGTCGTATTAAAATGGTTTAAAAGCGTTTCATTTTCAGGATTAATTACAAAAATTCCATTACCCCAGGTACCGATCCAAATATTTCCTTGTGCATCTTGAGCAATGCTTAGAATGCGTTGGTCACTTTTATTATCAGGATCTATAAGGTAGTTGTAATTTTTGATTGCATTTTTTTCAATGTTAAACATAGAAACTCCGCCGCCTTTTGTTCCGATCCATAGGTTGTTTTTACTATCTGTAAATAATACTCCTATATTTTCGTTTTTTAATTCGGCATATTTTTTATTGAGTCGTATGTAGTCAAATTCAGAGCCATTATATTTAGTAATACCGTTTTCTGTTCCAATCCATTTAATATTTTGTTGATCACTTACAATAGCATTCACATGACCATGAGATAGCCCCTGTCTACTTCCAAAATGTGTAATCACATGGTTGGTGTGCTCTCTTTGAGCCCACATAGATTGAGATGCAATGAGTAGTACGATAACTATATACGCTTTAGATTTGGTCATTGTGTATGATGATATTTGTAAGAAAATGATT
This sequence comes from uncultured Aquimarina sp., assembly GCA_947500845.1. GTDB lineage: Bacteria > Bacteroidota > Bacteroidia > Flavobacteriales > Flavobacteriaceae > Aquimarina > Aquimarina celericrescens. The sequence continues at coordinate 24,015 of CANMTP010000019.1, read as the reverse complement.
AGGAATAGCTAGTAAACATTCAAAATTTATTCTTCATGATTTCCTTCAAGTGGAATTTTTAAGGTGATTGTATAATAAGTTTCATTTTCATTGATGATTAAATCGTAATTGGATTCATATAATAATTTCAATCTTCGTGTAGTATTTTTTAAACCTATACCTTTTGTTTTAGGTTCGGAAATGCCATTACGTTTTTTGTTTTTGGTCTTGAAAATTAACCAAGACTGCTTGACTTCAAGATTAAAGGACAATGTTACTTTTCCCAATTCATGATCGGTACCATGCTTAAAGGAATTTTCAACAAATTGTAAAAGAAGTAAAGGAGGAATAGTTTGACCTTCTATATTACCTGTTATAGAAAATTCAACCTGCACACGATCTCCAAATCGTAAACGTTCCAGATCAATATAATTTTGAATATATTTTATCTCGTCCATTAATGAAACTCTTTTCTTATTTCCCTGATAAATAACATAACTCATAAACTCAGAAAGTTTGACAACTGTTTCAGGCGCATGATCTGATTTTTCGAGAGTTAAAGAATACAAATTGTTAAGGGTATTAAAGAAAAAGTGAGGTTGAAGCTGCGATTTAAGCAGAGAAAGTTCGTTTTTCAGGCTTTGTTTTTCTAATTCTTCTGTTTTACGTAAGTTTTTCACGTAGTCAATAGTAATCTTAATCGCGGTAGTAAAACCAATAACATAAATTTCTCCTATAAATGCAGCCGTAATGTAATTAATATCAAAAATCGAATCTTCAGACCTTTCAGACTCTGGGAAAACATCTGTGGTTACATATTCATAAGTAAATAATATCCGTACCAATGTCATGGTTAAGACTGCGATCAGAAGTATAAAAATATATTCAAGATATTTATTAGGGATTAACCTTGGCAATAAGAAATATAGATTAAAGTATACCAGAATAAGATGCACAGAGAATTCAACTAGATTTGATTGAAAAGAATAGGAATAGTCATCAAAATAGCTACCCCATCTTAATGTGTTTAATGTAAAATAAATAAGCCAGAACAGGCAATGATGTAATATTTCTTTATTGAGTTTGATTTTGACGAAAGTTTATACATTATAAATATGTAATGAAAATACCTATTTTTTGTTAAACATTACTGTTTTTTAGCTAAACAACGATGTTTTTAGTATTACAAACAATATTACGTTAACAATACCTTTATTGCATTTTAAACCCTAAACAGCTATGATTTTGAGTCATTCAGCTAATTAGTTTTTAGAGATTAACACTTCTTTATAATTTTCATATCGAGAAAAGATCCCAGAAAATCTTTTCTGTTGAACACAAAACAAATTCTTTTAAAACTTAACACAGTCGATTATGAAAGACCCAAAATTTACTCTCAAAGAGTGGTGGTGTTGTTGGAAATCGTTTCCTATGTCACTTCTCTTTTTAATTCTTGTATGTATTACAAGTTCTACTTATGCACAAGTTAATACTGGTGGTAGTGCAACCACTTCGAACCATAACAAGCAGGTGATAGGTTATATCACAAACTGGGATGCCTGGAAAGCAGCCAGCGCTGGAGTTCCTTCAGCAGGAGCATTAACACAATTAAACATTGATTATTCGAAATATACTATTTTAAATTATTCCTTTTTTGGAGTTGCTGTCGATGGATCCTTGCATAGTGGAGACTTAAGAAACAAGGATATTTATCAACCCACAGCGATTCAACAACCGGCCGATTTATTATATGGTGATGTCTACAGCAGTTGGGATTTTCATATACTTTTTGGAGAGATTGAACCTATTCAATGGATCAACGAGTCTGTGAAACAAAGAGCAGAAGCTTTAGGTTTTCAGGTTGCCGTTGGTGGAACTACTTGGACTCACCCAGAATGGGGGCTTAGTGGTGTTTTACCTTTACCGCTTCCAAAAGAAGGTAGTGGTGCAAAAGGATTATTAGAACTAGCAAAAGCTAATGGCGTAAAAGTAATGGCGTCTATTGGTGGGTGGAGTATGTGTAAGCATTTTCCTGAAATGGCGGCTGATCCTGTAAAAAGAGCCCGTTTTATTGAAGATTGTAAAAAGCTCATTAACATGGGCTTTGATGGTATTGATCTTGATTGGGAATATCCAGGGCCATTTCCTGGAATGAACTTTACAGGAACCAATGCCGACTATGCTAATTTCGAAAACTTGGTACAAGAAATCAGAAATGCTATAGGGCCAGATAAATTGATTACTGCTGCAATGGCGGCCGATTATAAAAAACTAGAAGGTTTTAATTGGTCAAAATTGGCCAATACTATGGATTATTTCAATATGATGACCTATGATTTTAATGGAGGTTGGTCAAATATTGCAGGACATAATGCACCGGTATATCCTTATGACGGAGCCGAAGCGCCTGATTTTAATTGGCAAACATTACTGAATAAAATGGTAGGTATGGGAGTGCCTACTTATAAAATTAATTTTGGTGCTCCGTTTTATGGTAGAGGTGTTGTTACCAGCGGAACGGCAGATTTAAATGCTCCTACTGTAAAAAGAAATGTCACGATACAGCCTGACGGTCCGGTAAGTACCGCAGCAGATTATACCAATTGGCCACAAGAAGTTTATGATGGCACACCAAACCACTTTTTTATTAAACAAAAAACTGGACCTGGTAGTGGATGGACTCGAAAATGGGATGATCAAGCAAAAGTTCCTTATATGACAAAAGGGAACTTCTTTTTGAGTTATGATGATGAAGAATCTATAACCGAAAAGGCTAAATTTATTAATGCAAACAATCTTGCAGGAACCATTATCTGGACTGTTTTTGGAGACCTCGAATTTTCGGGTTCACCTCAATCATTTGGTAATAAATTAAAAAGGTGGTCTAATGTAAAATCTCCTTTAGTAAATACTATAAATGAAGTATTTGCTGGTGGGGATGTAGGTAACCAACCACCCGTAGTATCGATAACTTCTCCAGGTGATGGAGACACTTTCTCGGCAGGGAATACTATTACAATTTCTGCTAGTGCAAGTGATCCAGACGGAAGTATCGTAAGAGTACAGTTTTATAAAGGAACTACGCTATTATCAGAGGACAATAGTGCTCCTTACTCATACGCCTGGAATAATGTTGCTGCAGGAAATCACTCAATTATTGTAAAAGCATACGATGATAAAGGTGCAAATGCAACAGCAACAGTTACTATATCGGTAACGGGGATAGGCGGAAATGAGTTGCCCACGGTTACTATTACAAGCCCAGCTCCCGGTGAAACATTTACAGCGGGTTCTAATATTACAATTTCGGCAAACGCATCAGATACAGACGGTACTATTAATCGTGTAGAATTTTACAATGGTACAACGCTATTAGGCAATGATACAAGTGCCCCATACAGTTATAATTGGATGAACGTATCAGCAGGAAGCTATAACATCACAGCAAAAGCATTTGACAATGAAAATGGAGAAGGTTCTTCTTCGGTTTCAATAACTGTTAATGGCGGAAGTGGATCTTGTAGCGCACCAGCATGGGTTTCGGGACAAGCATATACCGGAGGACAAATAGTATCTTATCAAGGGCGTGAATATAAAGCCAAATGGTGGACACAACAAACTCCAGGAGGTTCTGAATGGGAAGATTTAGGGGCATGCGATGGAGGAGGAAATCCGGGAACATGTACTGCTCCAGCCTGGGTGTCAGGGCAGGCTTATAGTGGTGGTGCTATTGTGTCTCTTGATAATCGTGAATATAAAGCCAAATGGTGGACGCAACAAAATCCGGTAGGAAGTTCGGAATGGGAAGATCTTGGAGCGTGTGATGGTGGAGGAAATCCTCCAAACGGAGCACCACAAGTTTCAGTTACCTCTCCAGGTAGTGGACAGTCTTTTGTAGCCGGTAATACGGTAACGATCAATGCTAATGCTTCAGATGCAGACGGTTCTATTGCCAAGGTTGAGTTTTATGTCGATGGTAATATGATTGGGCAAGACACTTCTGCTCCATATACTACAAACTGGACAGCGACTTTAGGAAATCATACAATTACAGCCAAAGCTACAGATAATGCTAATAAATCTACTACATCAACAGCTGTAACTATCGCAGTTACTTCTGATGGTGGCGGTTGTGATGGTAGTGGTTTTAAAGTAGTTGGATATAGCCCCAGCTGGCAAGGTAGTGCAAGTAATATTCAGTATGATAAATTAACTCATATTAACTATTCTTTCCTGCTACCTAATAGTAACGGTAGTTTACGACCTCTTGAAAATACTTCAAAAATGCAGCAGATCGTTTCTTTAGGACATGCACAGGGAGTAAAAGTATTGATTGCTGTAGGAGGATGGATGGATGGTAATGATTCTGCATTTACAACATTGGCAGCAAATCCCTCTACGAGAACTACTTTTATAAACAATCTGGTCAATTTTGTAAATCAATACAATCTTGATGGAGTCGATATGGATTGGGAATACCCTCGTGAAGGTAATGAGCCTCAAAATTTTGAATTATTGATGCAAGAACTGGGACAGGCAATGCATAGCAGAGGAAAATTATTGACTGCAGCGGTTGTCGTTTCAGGTTGGAATGCAGATGGGGTACTAGATGGAGTTTTTGACGATGTAGATTTCTTGAACATTATGGCTTATGACGGCCCGGATCACTCTACGATGGCACAAGCCCAAGGTGGTCTAGACTATTGGTTAGGTCGTGGATTACCAAAGGAGAAAGCAGTACTTGGAGTACCTTTTTACAGTCGTCCGCAAGCACAAAGCTATGCTTCATTACTGGCTCAGGGTGCCAGCCCTAATAGCGATTCTTTTCAAGGAAATAATTATAACGGAATCCCAACAATAAAGGCCAAAACCGAAATGGCACTGCAAAGAGCCGGCGGAATAATGATGTGGGAGCTGTCTCATGACACCAACGACCAATCAACATCCTTGCTTACAGCAATAAATCAGGTGGCTGGTAATCCTTGCGAACCTGATAACGTATCCCCAACAGTAGCTATCTCTGCACCAACAGGTGGGGCGGCATTTACTACTGGAAACACGATCAACATCAGGGCGAATGCTTCAGATAGTGATGGGAATGTTACCAAAGTTGCTTTCTATGTAGATGGAAACTTAATTAGTGAAGATACTACTTCACCTTATGCTGCCAATTGGACAGCAACTGTAGGAAATCATACGATCACTGCAAGAGCCACAGATAACGATGGTGCGGTAACAACTTCAACTGCGGTTTCGATTTCAGTAAATGGAGACTCAACTAATCAAGCCCCAATAGTTTCAATAACTAGTCCCGGTAATGATTCATCATTTACTACAGGACAGAACGTAGCGATTACTGCAAATGCCAACGATACGGATGGAAATGTGAGTAAAGTTGTATTTTACGTAGATGGAAACATGATTAGTGAAGATACTTCTGCTCCGTTTTCAGCAAATTGGACTTCAACAGTAGGCAGCCATAGCTTAACTGCAATGGCAACCGACAATGATAATGCAAGTACTACTTCTGTAGCAATTAGTATCACAGTTCAAAATGACACTGGAGGAGGTTGTGATGCCCCGCAATATGTCGATGGATCACAGTATAATACTGGTGATAAAGTGCAAAACTTTGGTAAAGAGTACGAATGTATTGTAGGTGGATGGTGTACTGTAGGTGGCCCTTACGCTCCTGGTGATCCAGATGGATGGGCTTGGCCTAATGCCTGGAAAGAGCTGGGTGATTGTAGCGGTGGAAATCCTCCTGGAGGAAATCAATCTCCTACTGTTTCAATAACACAACCAGGAAGCGGACAGTCTTTTACCACAGGAAGTACGATTACTATCAATGCATCAGCATCAGATAGCGATGGAAACGTTACTAAAGTCGAGTTCTTTAGAAATGGAACTAAAATTGGTGAAGACTTTACAAATCCGTATAGTTTTACCTGGAATAATGCCTCATCTGGTAATTATACTCTAACAGCAAGAGCTACAGATAACCAGAATGCTACGGGAGAATCTACGGCTGTAAATATCTCAGTAGGATCAACCAACCCGCCTAATCCAGGAGGAAATCTTCCTAACAGATTACTTGTAGGATACTGGCATAATTTTGATAATCAATCTACTGTCATAAAATTAAGAGATGTATCTGATAAGTGGGATGTGATTAATGTATCTTTTGCTATACCAACAGTTCTTGGCGGTTCTAATATGATATTTACTCCGGATCCTGCCATTTATTCTAGTATACAAGAGTTTAAAGATGACGTTGCATTATTAAAAAGTAGAGGCAAGAAGGTATTGATCTCTATGGGTGGTGCTACGGGAGCGGTAGATGTAAGTTCTCCTGCTGATGCCCAGGAATTCAGTAATTCGATGATTAACATCATAAGAGAATATGGGTTTAGCGGAATGGATATAGATTTTGAAGGAAGCTCTGTTAGTTTATCAGGAGATACAGATTTTAGAAATCCTGTAGGACCAAAAGTGGTGAATTTAATTACTGCTTTTAAAACAATCTTATCACAATTCGGACCAGATTTTGTTTTATCCATGGCTCCAGAAACGTTATTTGTGCAAGGCGGAATAAGCGGTTATGGAGGAGCAACAGGTGCTTACTTACCTATTATTTATGCTCTAAGAGACGATTTGGATTATATCCATGTGCAGCATTATAATACCGGAAATATGACCGCACTCGATGGTCAGAATTATTTCCAGGGAACAGCAGATTTTCAAGTTGCCATGGCAGAAATGTTATTACATGGTTTTCCCGTTCGAGGGGGTGGAGGAGACTTCCCACCTTTACGTCCGGATCAGGTTGCAATTGGGTTACCAGCCAATAATTCTGCGGCACCTAATGGTGGATTTACACCAGCAGCAGAAGTACATAAAGCATTAGATTATTTGATCAAAGGTCAGTCTTTTGGAGGACGATATACGCTTCGAAATCCTTCTGGATATAGAGACTTTAGAGGATTAATGACATGGTCTATTAACTGGGATATAGTTGCAGGCTTTGGTTTCTCAAATCCTCATAGAGCATATCTTGATGGTTTAGACAGTAGAGCGGCTCTTGTTCAAGATCAAAGCGTTATGGATGCTACGGTATCCCCTAACCCGGTAAGCGGAGACGTGATTAATTTAAATGTTGAAAGTGATATGTTGAATTCAACATTCGATCTTCAGATATTTAATGCAACCGGTATTCAGGTATTGGATTATAGAAATACCAAAATTCAAAAAGGGAATAACCTTAGAACTTTTGATGTGAGTAAATTAGAGGAAGGATTATACTTCTATACAATTTCTACAGCAAAAGGTAAAACTACAGGAAAACTTATTAAACGTTAAGCCTCTATTTTTTTAACCATCCGGTGATCATTTCAACCACATCATCGGGTGGTTTTATTTTTTCATAAGCCTCATACCTAGCCTCAACTTAAAACCTAAGCTATGAAAGCAAAATCTACAATACTAAAAATATTATGTTGTTGTTTCTTCATTGTAAGTGCTCTCTTTCAATCTTATGCGCAAAACAGACCTTTTCCACAACAAATAGATTGGAATGGTTGCATAAAGCCAAACAATGTCTCTCAGCAACAAATGAATACTTCTGTACAGAATATGTACAATTACTGGAAATCTAATTTCTTAAAACCTACAAATCTTCCTGGCGGGTATTACGTAAAAGGAGGATGTACAGGTTGTACAGTACCTAGTAAAGGAACCTCTGAAGGCCATGGGTACGGAATGATTATTACTGCACTTATGGGGGGTTATGATACTCAGGCAAAAATCTATTTCGATGGTTTGTATAAATTTTTTGATACACATCGAAGTACAATCAACGCCGAATTGATGGGGTGGAACGTTGCAGTAGATGAACGCACTAATTCCTTCAGTTCTGCTGCAGACGGCGACATGGATATTGCATATGCCTTACTACTAGCTCATTATCAATGGGGATCTGGTGGATCTATTAACTATTTACAAGAAGCAAAAGATATGATTACCAGGGGAATCAAAGCCTCTCTAATACATCCTTCGTCACTTCGTGTAATGATGGGAGATTGGGATAATAATGCTTTAGAGACTCGTTCATCAGATTGGATGACCGCTCATCTTAGGGCGTATCAAAAAGCAACAGGAGACGTTTTCTGGGATAATGTAGCGAATTCGGTATATCAAATGATCGATCAGCTCAACACAAATAACCTCGGGATTTTGCCTGATTTTGTTGATGGTAATCCCGCAAGACCAGATGCCAATAATGCTACCGGTGAACCAAATTCTCAGGATTACTATTGGAATGCTTGTAGAACTCCCATGCGAATCTCTACAGATTTTGCTCATTATGGAACGGAAGCTGCAAAAACACAATCAAACAGGTTTGTGAACTGGGCCAAAACTGACATAGGTACTAATTTTGGGCGCTTTGCTTCAGGATACAATGTGAACGGACAAGTAGTGGGAAGCCGTTATGGACCAGCGGCATTTGTAGCTCCGCTAGTAGCGGCATCGATAACCAATAGTGCTAACCAAAACTTTTTAAACGCCGGTTGGGATTACATTAAAAATAAACAGGAAGACTATTATGGAGCGAGTATTAATTTGCTAAGTATGTTGGTGATTTCAGGCAACTGGTGGGTACCAGAGCCTGAAACTGTAAATAATCAACCTCCAACAGTAAATATAACCGCTCCCACAAACGGTAGTACTTATAATGCACCGGCAAGTATTCAGATAAACGTCACTGCTTCAGACCAGGATGGTTCTATATCTAAAGTAGAATTCTATAATGGTAGTACCAAAATAGGTCAGGACGTTACTGCTCCCTACACCTATAATTGGAAAAACATTGCATCTGGATCATACACTCTTACAGCAAAAGCAACAGATAACCAGGGTGCCTCAAAAACGTCATCACCAATATTCATAACCGTAAATACGACTTCTCAACAAGCTCCCTATGGAGGTACTCTTTGGAGTATTCCCGGTAAAATCGAAGCTGAAAATTATGATCTTGGGGGTCAGAATGTAGCTTTTAATGATGTTACCAACGCCAATGAAGGAGGCTCTTATCGAAGTGATTTAGTAGATATAGAGCCTTGTTCAGAAGGCGGATACAATGTAGGCTGGATAAAATCTGGTGAATGGTTAGAATATACAGTCAATGTAGCCGAATCAAAAACCTACATTTTAGAATCCAGAGTGGCTGCAATTTCAACAGGGCGAAGGTTTCATGTTGAAATAGACGGTCAAGATGTAAGTGGTCCTATTAATATTCCGAATACGAATGGATGGCAAAATTGGCAGACAGTAACTTCTAACGTGTTTTTAAACAAAGGACAACAAGTTCTGCGTATAGTAATGGATTCAAATGATTTCAATTTAAATCGATTGGAATTTTTTAATGCCGATACACCTGTTAATCAACTGCCGGTGTGCAGTATTATAAATCCTTTAGATAATCAAATCTTTGAAGAGGGAAGCCAGGTGGCAATTAAAGCAAATGCTACGGATAGTGATGGGCGTATTACAAAAGTAGAGTTTTTTAGAAATAGTACATTAATTAGTACCGATTCTTCAGTTCCTTATGAATACACAATATCTTCTATACAGGAAGGAACCTATTCTTTGACAATCAAAGCCTATGACGATCAAGGGGCTTTCACCGTTTCTTCACCAGTTTCCATTACAGTCAATCGGCCAGGAGGAGGTAGTACTTGTAGCGCTGCACAGTATGTAGATGGTAATGTATATACTACGGGTGAAAAAGTGCAGAATCAAGGTAAAGAATATGAATGCCTAGTGGGAGGATGGTGTAGTCTTGGCGGACCCTACGAACCGGGTAGAGGCTGGGCTTGGCCAAATGCATGGAAAGAAATAGGTAATTGTGGCACTAGTTTCAGTTATTTAGACAGCATAAAACAATCTTACAAAGCTATTTGTGATGTAGCCTCTTATCAGGATGGAGCTGCTTATCAGGCTGGTGATGAAGTGCAAAATTTTGGTAAAAAATATAGGTGTAAAGTAGCAGGATGGTGTTCTTTAGGAGGCCCGTATACTCCTGGTACACCAAACGATTGGGCTTGGCCCAGTGCTTGGGATGAAATCGGCCCTTGTGATGGAGGTTCTGATAATCAACTACCTATAGTAAATATAACTAGTCCTGAAGAAGGAACTCAATATCAATTTGGGGATGAGGTTGTTATAAAGGTTGATGCTTCAGATCCAGATGGAAGCATAGCCAAAGTAACCTTTGTCGTTGATGGTATTATAGTTGGGGAAGATACTTCGGCACCCTATGAGTTTAGTTTTGTTCCAGACAGTAGTGGTAATCATAATTTATTGGCTGAAGCTGTAGATGATAAAGGTTTATTAAACAGGTCATCTAGTGTTGGTGTTTTTGTTATTGAAGAAGGAGACTGTGACACTGAACCTTATCAAGATGGAAATACTTATCAAACAGGCGACGAAGTAGCCAATCTAGGCTATAAATATCGTTGTCTGGTTGGTGGATGGTGTTCAGTAGGGGGTGCCTACACTCCGGGCGGACCAGAAGATTGGGCATGGCCTTTAGCCTGGCAAAAACTCGGCCCATGTGCAGGTGGCAACACACCGCCAGAGGTAACTGTGCTTACACCAACCATTGTATATGCAGATGCGCTACCGGTTACTGTACCTTTTAGAATACGTGCTAAAGATCCCGATGGTCTGGAGTTTCCGATTTATATGAATGTTCCCGGGGGAGCGCTGCCTTTATTGGCTCAGGGAAATGATGAATATGAAGCTGACTGGTCATTCTATGAGTATAAAGCCTATACATATAGCGGAACAGCAGTTGATATCAAAGGTGCAGTTACACAATTCGAGATAGAAATCACGATAAAAGAACGAACCCAAGGAGGAGATTTCTTAATTTCAAAACAAGAATACAATGATTTATTTCCACATCGATATGGTGTCGATCTAGAAACTTTAGAGATAGATCCGGCAAAGGATTTCTTCACTTATGAGGCTTTTGTAGAAGCTATAGAACGTATGAAAAACATCGAGGTGACTTTTGAAAGAAGAAAAGGAACCAATTTATATCGATTAACCAGAAAGGATAAAGCAACCGATCAAACGATAGTGATTAGAACAGATCAGGATTTTGACGCTAGCTGGAATCAATCAAAGCCCATCATGACACAAATCGTAGACTATGGGATGTTTAGTAATGAAGGCAGTGAGGTGATTCGTAAACGAGAGTTAGCCGCATTCTTTGCCAATATTGCACAAGAAACTACGGGGGGTTGGGATACTGCACCAGGAGGAAGATATGCCTGGGGATTATATTTTAGAGAAGAAGTTAATCCTGGTAGTTCTTACACCGTAGGAAGTACTACTTATCCGGCAGTACCCGGACAATCATATCATGGTCGTGGCCCGATTCAACTTAGCTACAATTATAATTACGGACAAGTAAGTGAATTTCTATTTGGTGATAAGAATGTACTACTTAGCAACCCAGAAAGGGTATTACAAGATGGTGCACTAGCATTTCAAACTGCAATCTGGTTCTGGATGACACCTCAATATCCAAAGCCTTCGGCTCACGATGTGATGGTGGGTAACTGGACTCCGACAGCTAATGATCTGGAGCGTAACAGGAAACCCGGGTTCGGTATGACCATCAATATTATTAACGGTGGTGTGGAATGTGGAGAAGGTTATGAAGAACTAAAACCAACACATCGTATTGGACATTACAAAAAATTTACAGGGATTTTTAATGTATCTACAGATCTTGATAATAATGATTGTTCTGAATGTGGTTGCGGGCTAATGGAACCTATGACAGGCATAGAACCGGAAGCACTCACTCGAACTTTACAAACTATAGAATCAACAAAAATGAATATGTTCCCTAATCCTTTTGAAGATAAGGTGTCTATCACATTCGAGTTAAAACAAAATGAAATAGTATCGATTCATGCTTCGGATCTTAGAGGCAAGCAATTTGAAAAGGAAATAAAGAATAAAAGGTTAACAGAAGGAACGTATACATTTTCTTGGGATACTTCGAAGTATCCTAAAGGAATATACTTTTATAAAGTAATGATAGGAAAAAATACAAAAGTATTTAAGCTGGTTAAACGATAGGGTGGATTATTTCAAAAAATTCAAAATGAATTAAAATACAGATATCATCAAAGCCTATAATAGGCATTTGGTAACCAATAGTCGTAACCAACAGATATCGCTAACTGATTTATCAATGATTATTTAAATTTTATATAAATGAAAATACTAAATATACAACTCATCAAGAATCCAATTAGATGGTATGATCTGATCGTATTATTCTTATTGACCGCATTATCGCAGCAACTCAGTGCATCTACAGCCTTAGTAAAGATTACTGAAGATATTGAAGTTATCGTATGTACTACACCATCGTGGGTGTCTGATCAGGTATACACAAAAGGCGATAGAGTTGCCTATCAGGGAACTGAATATGAAGCATTTTATTGGACCCGAAATCAAAATCCGGCAACTAATAATTCGCAATGGGGGCCATGGATAGTCATTGGTCCTTGCGGCGGGGGTAATACAGCTCCCATAGTATCAATAACATCTCCATCAAGTGGAACAGCTTTTACAGTGGGAAACAATGTTACTATTAATGCTAATGCTTCAGATACAGATGGCGCTGTAACTACAGTTGAATTTCTTGTTGATGGTACTATAATAGCAACAGATACTTCAGCACCATATTCAACCATTTGGACAGCTACCCAAGGTAATCGTATGTTAACTGCAAGAGCTACAGATAATGCAGGAGCAGTAACATTGTCAACAGCAGTTTCTATTTCAGTTAGTCAAGATACGGGAAATCAGCCTCCCTCGGTAACCATCACAAATCCATCAAGCGGTTCAACATTTACGATAGGTCAAAATGTAAGTATTGCTGCAGAGGCAAATGATGTAGATGGTACGGTGAGCAAGGTCGAATTTTATGCAAACGGAAATTTGATTGGCGAAGATTCTTCTGCGCCCTATACTACAAACTGGACAGCTACTGAAGGTAGTTTTACGCTTACCGCTACAGCAATTGATAATGATAACGCAAGTACTACCTCAAATACCGTATCAATTACAGTTTCTGGCGGTGGCGGTAATTGCGATGCCGATCAATATGTAGAGGATGGAGGATACGTAGCAGGTAGCCAGGTACAGAACCAGGGGAATATATACGAGTGCAAACCCTGGCCTTTTACAGGATGGTGTAATGGCAGTGCCGCGGCATATGCACCGGGAACAGGAACCAATTGGGAAGATGCGTGGACTTTGGTGGGAGAATGTGACCCCGATGGCAATGGCGAACCTACCATATCAATAACTTCACCGGGGAGCGGACAAAGCTTTGTTGAGGGAAGTGCTATTGTTATTAATGCTACTGCCTCAGATAGCGACGGGAATGTTACCAAAGTAGAATTTTTTAGCAATGGAAATAAAGTAGGTGAAGATACTTCAAGTCCTTATAGTTTTGCTATAAATGGATTAGAAATAGGCAACTATTCACTTACAGCCAAAGCTACTGATAATGATAATTTGTCTACCATATCAAGCCCCGTTACTATTCGAGTGACAAGTTCTGGGGGAGGACCAGATCCACTCCCGGCAAGAATCATGAACGGATATTGGCACAATTTCCAAAACGGTACAGGGCTTATTCCGTTACGTGAAGTTTCACCCGACTGGGATGTAATTAATGTTTCTTTTGCCGTACCAAAATTCTCTCCTACCGATGGTGAAATAGGATTCGAATTATCCTCAGATTTTGATGCCATAAATTATACCGAGGCAGCGTTCAGATCTGATATACAATTGCTACAAAGCCGGGGTAAAAAAATCATAGTCTCAATTGGAGGTCAGGATGGCCAGGTACAATTAAACTCTACTTCGGCAAGAGACAAATTTATCACTTCTATGATTGCTATTATCGAAGACTATGGTTTTGACGGTATGGATATAGATTTTGAAGGACAATCACTTTCTTTTGCATTGGGAGATACCGATTTTAGAAACCCAACCACTCCACTTATTGTAAATACTATAGAGGCTGTACGAAGCGTTTGTAATCACTTTGGTGATGATTTCATTTTAACCATGGCACCAGAAACCTTCTTTGTACAATTAGGATATACATTCTATGGTGGGATCTCTACTGGTGCAGATAGAAGATCAGGGGCCTATCTACCACTGATACATGCGTTACGAGACAAGCTCACCTTTTTACAGGTACAATATTATAATTCTGGTTTTATTACTGCCTTGGATAATCAAGGGTATATACCAGGATCAGGACCAGATTTTTATGTTTCGTTGGTCGATATGTTGCTAAAAGGATTTCCTATCACGGGAGATGCATCAAAGTTTTTTCCTGCGCTAAGACAAGATCAGGTATTAATTGGTGTACCTGCCACCGTAGGAGCAGGAGGAGGACATATAGGAACTCAAAGTGTCATCAACTCTTTGGATTACCTAATTAATGGAAATTCTTTTGGAGGACAATATAAATTGTCACAAACGTATCCAAATTTACGTGGTGTGATGAGCTGGTCTATAAATTGGGATGCCTTCGAAAATCTCCAATTTTCTAATGCAGTTAGAACCTATTTGGATGGATTAGGAGGAAGAAGTACTTCCGTACTGGAAACTCTTGAAGCACCACAAAAAAAATCAACCATAAAAATGTATCCAAATCCTATAAAAAATGAACTGTATTTGGATGTCGATCTTCCCGGGACACCTTATACCATCACAATTTATAATAGAGTGGGTACTCAGGTTTTTAAAGACAAAGTTTCAAATACTAAAAAAATGCCTGCGAATACTAAAATAGACCTACACCATTTGCAACCTGGTCTTTATTTTTACAAAATTGAAACCAACAACCAGGACTTTTTAGGAAAGATCATTAAACAGTAAACTACAAACTTAAATAAATAAACGTAACACAAATCTAATTATGATGAAAAAAATGAAAATCACACAATTGTCAATCATGGGGCTCTTATTAGTCGCATGTAGCACAGAACAATTTGATGAATCAGCCACAGCTGTAGATCAAACTTTAGAGAGTGATATTGTCGAAAAGGCATATCCCGATGACACCGGTAAGGTGACAGAGATGTATCATGCTGGTGAAAAACTTGCCATCGAAGAGGTAAACGGTGAATTTATCTACGAAGGTGACATCATCTTCGAAAAAGATATGCTCTCTAAGACGCCACAGAGATTGGTTTTTGAAGAAGGAGAATCCTCCACAACCAAAAGTGTAGGTAGAACAGGCGGAAGATGGCCTAATAACACGGTATATTATACCATAGATAGTGGTTTACCAAAACAATATCGGGTGAGTGATGCTATTGCACATTGGGAAGCCAACACTTCACTAAAATTTGTAAGAAGAACGAATCAACGTAACTATATTCGCTTTAGAAAAGGATCGGGTTGTTCTTCTAGTGTTGGTATGATTGGCGGTCGTCAAAATATCAATCTGGCAGATGGATGCTCTACAGGTAGCACCATTCACGAGATCGGTCATGCAGTAGGATTATGGCATGAGCAAAGCCGTGCAGACAGGAATAACTGGATCACAATACAGTGGCAAAACATTCAGGCTGGTAAAGAACACAATTTTCAGACCTACGTACAAAGAGGTCGTGACGGTGATGAGTATACCAATAGTCTCGATTTTGGATCGATTATGATGTATAGCTCCAGAGCGTTCTCAACTAATAGACAACGTACGATTACCAGAAAAGATGGTAGTGGTTATAGCACCCAACGTAGCGGTTTATCCTCTGGAGATCTTTCGGGGATCAGTCAAATGTATCCTGGTGATGGCGGTGGAGAAGTTTATGAGAATGGAAACTACTATACCATTCATGGCGTAAGAGTGTATCGTTGGAGTAATGATTGGTGGTATTATGATAACAACCAAAGCCGTTGGAGACGAGTAGAACTGAGAGGAACCACCTGGTATTATATAAGCTAGATTAATCTTCTCGAGAGTAATCTCAAAGTTTCAAATTATCATTCTGATAGAAGCGGAATATAATTTGTTTTTGAATTGGGGAGAACCCTGGGCCATAATGGCTCGGGGTTTTTTATGAGCTGTAGTGATATGTTGGTTTGTATATTAAATGATCCGCTTTGTTTTTCTATTTTAAAGGTTCAAGAGATTTAATTATATTGTTGAAGATATAAGCACTATTCAATATGTAAAATGAGTTACCTAGTTAATATTATCCCTTTCATCATACTTGGAGTTGTTTTATTCTTTATACTGAAAAAACAAAAAAGAAAAGAAGATAAATATTTTGGAAAAAAAGTTTCCTTTACCAAAAAAGAATTAAAAACGTTAGAAAAATATAAGGCAGAATATACAGAAATAGAATTCGACTCTCGCCTTCCTTCATTTAAAAACAACGGATTTGAGTTAGTGGATATTGCCAGATCTGCTACAGAAATGATTTATGATAATCCAATTCCTAATCAACGAGAAAAGGAGAACATCGAAAATGGAGATGATGTGAAATTGAAATTTATGGATAAAGATCAAAATGTTGAACGAATGTGGGTAGAAGTAGCTGAGAGGGATAGAAATGTTTTTAAAGGAATTTTAAAAAACGATTCTTTTTCTATCCATAACTTAGTGAATGAAAAGGAAGTATGGTTTCATTCTAATCATATTTTTGAAATTAGGCATAAGTAATCCATTGGCTCAATATTTAGCGTAGTATTTTTGTTTGCCGTCATTTATTAATAAATATTTAATACGAAACAGTAAACTTAACTGATCACTTACATTTGTATAATTAGCTATGAGAAGCTAGTACCAGTGATTTATACAAAAAGCATTGCACCCCACCTGAAAAAACAATACATTTAAGTATTAAAAATTCAACAATGTAAAGCTTACTCCATGACCGATTTACAAATTGCAAAAAAAGTCACTCTTCAACCTATTTCGACTATTGCAGAAAAATTTGGGATAGATCCAGATCAGATTGAAATGTACGGCAAGTATAAAGCCAAATTACCTTTACAGGCGATCAACAAACAAAATGCAAGTAAAAGTAATTTGATACTTGTTTCTGCTATTTCTCCAACACCCGCTGGCGAGGGAAAAACTACGATGTCAATTGGTTTGTCTGAAGGTTTAAATCGTCTGCAAAAAAAGACAACGGTAGTCTTAAGAGAACCTTCTTTGGGACCTGTTTTTGGTATAAAAGGAGGGGCTACCGGTGGCGGATACGCGCAAGTATTACCTATGGAAGATATTAATCTTCACTTTACAGGTGATTTTGCAGCTATCGAAAAAGCGCATAATTTACTTGCTGCGATTATCGATAACAATATTCAAAGTAAGACGGCTTCCGTATCACTAGACCCAAGAACCATAAGCTGGAAACGAGTAGTCGATTTAAATGATCGTGCATTGCGACGTGTTATTGTAGGTCTGGGCGGAACCACCTCGGGAGTACCAAGAGAAACCGGTTTTGATATCACAGCAGCTTCAGAAATTATGGCCATTCTTTGCCTGGCAGAGAACTTAAGCGATTTAAAAAACAGATTGGGTCGTATTTTTATCGGATATACCTATGATAAAAATCCTATTTATGCCAAAGACCTAAAAGCTGAAGGTGCCATGACGGCTTTACTCAAGGATGCCATAAAGCCTAATTTGGTGCAAACTATAGAAGGGAATCCGGCTATAATTCATGGGGGACCCTTTGCCAATATTGCCCAGGGAACCAATACTGTTATTGCCACACTCATGGGAATGTCGTATTCAGAATATACGGTGACCGAAGCAGGTTTTGGATTTGATCTGGGGGCAGAAAAATTCTTTGATATCAAATGTCAAAGTGCAGGATTAAAACCAAAAGCCGTAGTGCTTACTGCAACCATACGTGCTTTAAAATATCATGGCGGGGCAGATTTAAATTCTTTAACTACTCCTGATACTGAAGCGCTTAAGAAAGGGCTGCCCAATTTAGAAAAACACCTCGAAAATATTGCTAAATTTAAGGTAGCACCGGTGATCGCCATTAATAAATTTACCTCAGATAGTGACGATGAAATTAATATCATTCGTGATTTTGCCGCCTCTAAAGGTGTAAAAGTGGCATTGGCCGAAGTTTGGGAGAAAGGAGGGGAAGGAGCCATCGAATTGGCTCAATGTGTTATTGATGTCATATCTTCAGACACTTCTGATTTTAAACCACTATATCGATGGGAAGCTAGTGTTACCGATAAAATAGAAACCATAGCTACAGAAATCTATGGGGCCGAGTATGTAGATTATACCTCAAAAGCAAAAGCTCATTTAAAGACAATTTCTGATTTAGGTTTGGATCACTTACCTGTATGCATTGCAAAAACTCAAAAATCATTGTCTGATAATCCCAAACTACTGGGGCGTCCAAAAGACTTTATGATCACAGTGAGAGAGATCGAAATAGCCGCTGGAGCAGGGTTTTTAATCCCGATAACAGGTGATATCATGCGAATGCCGGGATTGCCCGCACATCCTGCATCAGAAGGTATAGATGTTAATGACGAAGGGGAAATTACAGGATTGTTTTGAATCTGGAGAGGCCAAGTGCTTAAAAAATTCAGACGCTATACTTATTTTGAATAATGGGATTAACAGCATCAGTGAGCTAAACACTAAATTTAAATTACGTTCAACATAATCTATAAAATATGAGCAAATCAATAATACCGGTAGTAATTGGGCTTTTTCTTCTATTATGTAATCAAAAGGGAACTTCAAATAAAGAACCAGAAAAGGAAATATCTGCTGTGGCAGACTCTTTAACGTTAGCCCTACAAAAAATTCAGAAAGAAGGGCTAATCAATGGTTTTGGGGTGGCTATCGTGAATAAGGATACGGTACTTTATGAAAACGGAATTGGATATGCAGATCTGGACAATGAAGTAGCGTATACTCAAAATACACTCCAAAATATCGCATCTATATCGAAAACGTTTATCGGGATTGCACTGCTCAAAGCACAGGAAATGGGAAAGCTAAAACTGGATGACCCTATTCAAAAACATCTACCTTTTACAGTCGAAAATCCCTTTTTTCCTGAAAAACCGATTACCATTCGACATTTGGCTACACATACGTCAACTATTGTGGATACCGATGTTTATGACGAAGAATCTTATATATTAAAGACAGAGCGAGATAGTGTAAATGCGAAGTCAATAGAGATTCCCGAAAACTTCAATGCTCCCGAGAAGAAGACACCGATGAGCGATTTCTTACAAAGCGTACTTAGTGAAAATGGAAAGTGGTACTCTAAAGAAGGTTTTTTAAATAAAGAACCTGGTGAACTCTTCGAATATACTAATGTAGGAGCAACTCTGGCAGCATTGATTATTGAAAATGCTACCGGAGAAAAATTTAATGAGTTTACTACCAAATATATTCTTAAACCTTTAGAGATGAATGCTTCAGGTTGGTCATTTGATATGATAGATGTTTCTATGCATTCAAAATTATATAAAACCCCGACCACAGAATTACCATTTTATTCATTGATCACTTATCCTGATGGAGGATTTATCACTTCAAGTCACGATATGAGTACATATCTCATCGAATTGATCAACGGATATTCAGGAAATGGAACAGTGCTGACTAATGAGAGTTACAAAGAGTTGTTTACGAAACAATTGGATGCTAATCACTTTACCGAACGGAATGAGGAAAATCCATATAACGACGAATATAATTCAGGAATTTTTATGGGATTTTCTGCAAAAGGTTATGTAGGTCATACCGGAGGAGATCCCGGCGTGTCTACTTTTATGTTTTTTGATTCAAAGAAAAAGATAGGAAGGGTACTCTTGATCAATACCGATTTAAACAATAAGAAGGGGGTTAAACAGTTTTTTTCAATATGGGATACCTTAGAAGAATACCAGGAAAAGTTGAATTGAAAAGCTGTAACTATCGCTTACATATTAGCAGTAATTAATGTTTAGCCAATTGCCTTATCAGAATAGAAACTATATGCAAATTGACTTCAATAAAGATTATATTTTAGAGAATGCCTTCGTACGATTAAGACCCTTAAAAGTCTCTGATTTTGAACATTTATTAGCGTATTCTATACATGAACCAGAGCTTTGGAGGTTTAATTCTGGTGGTGCCAATGGTGCCGAAAACCTGGAAAAGTATGTCAAGAATGCTATTCGGCAGAGAGAGGATCAAAACGAATACCCTTTTATTGTTTTTGATAAAAGGAAAAATAAATATGTGGGAAGCACCAGGTTCTATAATTTCAAACCGTTTAACAATACCGTAGATTTAGGCTATACCTGGTACGGAAAACAGTCTCACGGCGACGGCACCAATAAAAACTGTAAATATTTACTATTAGAATTTGCATTCGAAAACATGAATGTCGAACGTATCGGATTTGCGGCGAGTAATTTGAATACAAGGAGTATTAACGCTATGAAAAGTATTGGTTGTACCGTCGAAGGTGTTTTTAGAAACTACTGCCTCGATAATGATGGACATCGAATAGATGCTATTTTTTTAAGCATTTTAAAAGAGGAATGGCACGATACCATCAAAGAGGAGCTAAAGAGTAAAATAGCGAAGGTAACCAAGGTATAAGGATTCTTCCTTTTATTGAAAGGAAAATAGTTCGACATTAAATTTCTATCCTTAAATTTACGTGAGTTCGATGTAAGAAAATTTACGTCAGTCAGAGTGATTTTCGATAGAAAATCGTACTTCGACACACTCAGCAGAACTATCGAAGACAAGTAAATTTTCAATCAAAAGCCTAATTTCGATACCCTCTACAGGCGGACAGGCTAATTTTTCTTCGTTTCACTACAAAAAATCACTCAACCTGCCTGCCGAAGTACAATGCAGGTAGGTTTCGCCTTTTATAAATAAAATCTTTAGATCGAACTCACGTTAAACTAGGGTATCATGTAACCATCTGAATTATTTGTCATTATATTGTAGGGTATTAATGTTATAAAACCAGCCTGTAATCATAGGAGGGAGGAACCCGTAAAACAGTAAGAGACGAATAACCAATAAGGTGTATATCAAAACTCATGGTACTCCTAAAAATTAATTGCCAAATTATACATAGAGCGCTTGTCCCAGGCCTGATTTTACTCGTCCCGTAACCCTAGAACCCCCTCCCGTAGGTATACAGACCCTTCCCGTAACCCTAGAACCCCTTCCCGTAAGGTATTTTGGTGCTCCCGTAGGAGTACAACCCCTTCCTGTAGGTATAGATCATGCTCCCGTAAGACGGGAACGACAAAAAAGGGCACGGGAAGGGGTATGCAAGTAACGGGAAACAAAAATATACCAACGGGAGAGGTAGATTAACCTACGGTAAGCATAAAATAATCTACAGGAAAGCCTGTCTAACCGCAAAAGCATGCCTTAGAGGCATTGGTTAGCAATTAATTTTGCTGTGGCGGCATGCCTGCAGCATTTCAACTTTAATTATCGAGTAAAAAAAATCCCGGAACTTGTAGATAGTATCCCGGGATCTAGAGGGTAAATAATATAGCATGGGTTTCTATGCCCGTGTAGCGTTTTGTTTGCGATGGTATCGACTTACATACCCTTTGAACCGCTCGGGATAATCCCTAAAAACATACTTACCGGCAGCCCTTAGTTCTTCAATAGCCTCTCTAAGATGCGTATAAGCTTTGTCCCGTACCATTTTGGCTAAAGAATTTTCTTGCGTAGCCCCATTGGCTTTTGCAAGTAGTTCTGCCATATCATTAGAAAGGGTAGCAGCCTGATCCAGCTTTTCCATTTTAAATTTTGAAGCCATAAGTTCTTTTGGGTTTGCCTTACCCAAAACACTTAGATCACTAAGATCCTGTATCATATTGGCATCGCCGTAACCATTGGCAATTTGGCGAGTACGACTTAGCAAATCGGTACGTTTTCTAAACGCGTATCTAAAATCATCCAGCAAATCATCCCGAAGCTGATAGGCTTTTGGAGATTCTTCTCTCCAGGTTTTGTTAGCCTCTTCCTGGCTATAGCGTTCGCTAATCCATAGAGATTGTGCATGGCGCAGGGCTCCCGCACGAATAGGAAGATCGACACCAAAGGTTTCCCAGTCGAGCCCAGAGTTGTTCTCTAGCATCACCTTATCCTCACTCGCCCATACAAACAGGTTTTCTGCTTCTTGCAGCAGCGCATCTACCGGCATATTAGGGGTTCTTACATCTTTGGGTGCTATGGTATTAAGCACCGCTACTTTTTGATCAAAATTGTCTTTTGACATGGTTTTAAAATATTTAATAGGTTATATATTGAGTGCAATAATAAGAGCTGCGAGTTTCGTTTTTTGAAACTCGTTATTTTTTTTTAAAAAAGTGTTATAGGGAGCATGGCAAAGCAATCTGCCTATGTTCTAAAATATTGCTGTCTACAAAAAATATTGAAAACTGTGGAAACCCGTAAAAATAATTGAGAAAGATTGTTGACTTTTGGGATCATGTACTCTATAATTGTATATAATTATAGGCGATTGCAAAAGCTTATACATATTTAAATACGAATATAAATGGACATAAATATAAATGGAAATATAAGGATATATGTCTTATATTTAGTTGTTACAAGCAAGCTAAATCAACAAATGATATGCAAGAAAAAAAGGAAATTCGAATTAATAAATCTATAATTAAAAAAGTTCTAATTTCAGCTATGCTATCTTTAATAGCTTTTTTCATAATTGAACATTTTGGAAAATTTCTATACACTTATTATGGAGGAGAACAACCTTATAAGACCCCTCTAATAAAAATTACTTATAAAACACTTTTGGGAAATGAAGTTATAACCGATGGTAAAGGAATGAATTACTCTGATGTTCAATATTCTGACAGTAGTTTTCACAAATCATATCTTAATAAATTACCCTATTATCTAAAAGCAATAAAAGAAGACTTAATTTATTTTGTTATTCTCACAATACTGATTTTTTTATTTCTTTACTTCAGGAAAAAGTACTCAATTAAACTTACATAAAAAATGACAATGGAAACAGAAATCAAATATGACTTAAATGGAATTGAAATAATCGCAAAAATCTCGATTCACAAGGAATTTTCGGAATGTGAAAAATTAATTAGTTCCCCATTACCAAATTCAACTAGGTTATTACCAAATGATTTGAATCTTGAAAAGTTTGACAAAGTAGTAATTCATTGCCTTATTGATGAGAACGAAACTGAAAAAATAATTATGAATTCTAAGTCTCCTCAACAGGTTTGTGTAGAAATTATTGAAAATTATGCCGAACAAAGATTGCCAAACAATCAAAAAGACATTTATAAAACTTTGACTTGTAGCCCAAGCGAAAGTCAGTTTATGTATCTAATAAAAAAATAAAGGCCAGCTTGTAACATCATATATGAAATCAGAGCAAAGTCTAGTGTTGGATCGAAAGGTCATTTCCTTTTTTGCAGTGGCGCTAGATTTTTATAAATTAAACAAGAAATAAAAATGCGCAAATAGATCGATTGGCTTAGGCTTACCTTGCCTTGCTCCGATTCATATATTTGGCGTTATGCGCCAGCATCGAAGGTGCGAAAAACAAATCGCAAGCAACACTCAAAACTGACAAACGCCAGACCAAAGATCCGAGTAATTTTTCAAAGATTTTTAATGATTCAAAGGTTCGCTCCTATCCGCAACTGACGAAAGAAAGGCCATTGCAATTTTGTGATGGTTATCGTTCAACCCAAAGTCGCAAAGCGATCGCGGGAATTGGAAAAAGCAGTTCGCAAGTGGTTCGCAAGCAGTTATCGCTTTGCTTTAGGCTTTTTTAAAAAGTCTCGGCTGAATGAAAAGCCCGCGCATAACAACATGTCCTATGTAAAGCCCTTTCCCAAGCCTAGGTCATAAAAATACGATATTTTTAATATTCTAATTAACTCATATTGATG
>CANMTP010000018.1 GCA_947500845.1 uncultured Aquimarina sp. | reverse complement strand
TGCGTTTCATACCTAAAAATACAAACACAACAAATCTTATCAAAAAAAGAAGCTGCCTTTTTAGACAGCCTCTTTTTTTGTAAGATTTATGGATGTATTTTGTTACATGTAGAAAGGCACTTCTACTCGAGTGGTATCCCATCCTAAAACCATATGATATCCTTTATCGACTTTTTTGAACGCTATAGAGAACACTTCTAGCTCTTCTCCTGATGCTGTTGGCACTTTTATTCTGGCAACATCCTTTGCTTTGTCATATGAGTAAGCTCCCCAGCTATCAAGATCAGAATTTATAATGATGGTCCATTCTTTCCCTCCTGGGATAGTGAACAATGAATAAGTTCCTGCTTTGATCGTTTTATCTCCCATTTTTACGTCTTGAAAGAATTTGATTTCTGTGGCTTCATCGGCTCCGGTTCTCCATACTTTACCGTACTTTTCCAGACCACCAAATATTTCACGACCCTTTTTTTGCGGACGACTATAAACAACTTTAATTGCAGGCTTAGCATTTCTATCAGCTTTGGCATAAGCAATATCTGTTGGACTTTTCTGTAGTCCGGCAAATTTTTGAGCATTCATAGTAGTTATCGTTCCCAATAACATAAAGGCAATTAGTAAGAGTGATTTTTTCATAATAGTGATTTTTAATTTCTATAACAGACGTAAAGATATATTTGAACTTACATGCTAAATGTTAATCCACTCTATAAATTCTGTTAAATCTTTTAGGTAACAAATCGATAGTTTTTTAAGAAGAATATATGTTTTAAATTACGATTTTGTCCATTTATGATGTTTTTTTGTTTCATATTGAAATTAATAATTGCTTTATTGTTTTACTTTTGTAATCATAATCCAATCTTTGAACACTTAATTAATAGAAAAAGAAATGATATGTGCGGGATTGTGTGTGCTTTCGATTTGAAGCAAGATGCTGAGGTTTTAAGGCCTCAATTATTAGAGATGTCAAAAAAAATTCGTCATAGAGGTCCAGATTGGAGCGGTATTTATTCAGATAATAAGGCTATACTAGCTCATGAAAGATTGGCTATTGTTGATCCGGTATCGGGAAAACAACCTCTTTTTAGTGAAGATAAAAAATTAGTCTTGGCTGCAAATGGTGAGATATATAATCATAGTGAAATCCGTAAACAATTCGATGGGAAATATAACTTCCAGACAGCATCCGATTGTGAAGTGATTTTGGCATTGTATAGAGAAAAAGGAACAGGATTTTTAGATGAGCTGAACGGCATTTTTGCTTTTGCACTTTATGATGCTGAAAATGACACATATTTAATCGCAAGAGATCATATGGGAATCATACCTTTATATATGGGATGGGATCAAAATGGGACATTTTATGTGGCTTCTGAATTGAAAGCTCTAGAAGGTGTTTGTACCAAGATTGAATTATTTCCTCCCGGCCATTATCTGTCTAGTAAAGATGATGAGGCTAAAAAATGGTATGTGAGAGATTGGTCAGAGTATAAAACCGTAAAAGAAAATCAAACTAGTATTGATGAGGTAAGAGAGGCTTTAGAGGCTGCGGTTCACAGACAGCTAATGTCTGATGTTCCTTACGGAGTTTTGTTATCAGGAGGTCTTGACTCATCAGTTACTTCGGCTATCGCAAAAAAATATTCAGAAAAACGTGTAGAATCTGGTGATACCAAAGAAGCTTGGTGGCCACAATTACATTCGTTTTCTGTTGGGTTAGAAGGGTCTCCAGACTTAGAGGCAGCTCAAAAAGTTGCAGATCATATCGGAACGGTTCATCATGAAATTAAATTTACAATCCAAGAGGGCTTAGATGCTATAAAAGATGTTATCTACAATCTTGAGACTTATGATATAACTACCATTAGGGCTTCGACACCAATGTACTTAATGGCTAGAGTGATTAAATCGATGGGGGTTAAGATGGTTCTATCGGGAGAAGGAGCAGATGAAATTTTTGGTGGATATCTATATTTCCATAAAGCACCGAACCCTCAGGAATTCCATGAAGAAACTGTCCGCAAGCTTGATAAGCTGCATATGTATGACTGTTTACGAGCTAATAAATCCTTGGCTGCTTGGGGAATTGAAGGTCGGGTACCATTTTTGGATAAAGAATTTATGGATGTTGCAATGCGAATTAATCCTCAAGACAAGATGATCAATGGCGAAAGAATGGAGAAATGGGTAATTCGTAAAGCTTTTGAATCATATCTTCCAAAGAGCGTTGCTTGGCGTCAAAAAGAACAATTCTCTGATGGAGTGGGTTATAGCTGGATCGATACCCTAAAAGAGGTAGTGGAAAGAGAAATTTCTGATGAACAGATGAAAAATGCCCGCTTTAGATTTCCTTTACAAACTCCTCAAAATAAAGAAGAGTTCTATTATCGTTCAATATTCGAAAGTCATTTTCCTAGTGATGCGGCTGCTTTAAGTGTGCCTCAGGAGCCTTCGGTGGCTTGTAGTACAAAAATTGCCCTAGAATGGGATGAAGCATTTAAAAACATGAATGATCCAAGTGGTAGGGCAGTAGCTAATGTTCATGAAGAAGCTTATTGAATTAATATAACGAAATGACATATAATAGTATCAGTTTACTTTTTATTAGCTGAAAGTTGAGTTTAATTGAAATTAAAAAACCCTAAGAAATTTTCTTAGGGTTTTTTTTGTCATATCATGAGCTAATATATACCATTAGTTTCCGCATTGCCCAAGATTACTCCACCTTAAGTTACCCTGCAGTTCATAAAGAGACCCTCTATAGGTCACCTTATCTCCTGCTTGATAAGATTGTCCACTTTCCCAAGGATTTACACCGTCGCAAATATCAACATTTGTTTCATCGGGATATGCCTTATTCGTTCCAGCAATATCAAGTGGAGAGATTGTTTTTTGTGCTCCTCTGTAAACATCACCATTTAGCAAAGTAATTGTTGGTTTTCTGTTTTTAGAAAATCCGTATGCATGGTACATCATTATTGATTTGATATCAAATTGATCTGTTAGCAATTTTGCACTTTCACTTTTTCTAAAATTCCCCTCTTTACCACTTTGGATATTTTGCCATTGAATTTTAACGTAGTTATCTCTATCGGATCTTGTTTGCTCGTGAACAAATCCAAGAGTATGTCCTATCTCATGTGCGATAAGACTTGTAGAAGCTTTATATCCCAAACGAATGACTCCTCTGGTACCACGTACACCAAATGAAGCACTTCCACAACCCGAACACACCGATGTAGATTCGTAAATTGTTACATAGTAGGATTCATTAGTATGTTTTTTGAACTTAATATTGGTTTTACTGGACCATCTATTAAAGGCCTCGGTTAGTTTAGCGCGTAAATTACTGTTTAAGTTTCCTAGCTTATAAATGACTGTATTGTTTGGCCATTTTCTTACAGAGCCATATAGCGCCAATTTCTGATCTGAGTCAAGAGAAGGGGCTCTTTCAGGATCAAAGTATGGAGGCTCGTCCGATAACATTTCTTTAGAAAGAATGATATCCGAGTTATACAAAAACTCCCCATTACCAATATCTTCTACAGTTACCAAATCCCCTTGGAAATACTTTTCTAATAATTTACCACCAGTTAAATTTTCATTGGTAGTAATGTCATCAGTAGTATCTTTTTCACATGAAAAAAGCGACAATACGGTTACCATTGCCAGTATTTTCAATTTACTGAGTTTTTTAAATTTTTTCATAATCATGGTTTAAGAATTGATTTAAATGTGTTACGATTGTAAAACGATATCGTTAAAAAATTATTACACGACATCAGTAATACATAAAATCTTCCTCATTTTTTCATTTGCTCTTTTTCGACTTAGGATCTGTGCTTATATAAGTATTTTACCCGCTACCAAAAAATATATAAATAGTTTATTATGATCATTTTAAAAAGACGAAAAAAGCTGTCCCAACCGGGACAGCTTTTGTATTCTAAATATATTTTGTTAGCTCAGTACGGCATTTTAGTTCCCACACCGTCCAAGGTTAGACCATCTTCTGTTACTTTGTAATTCATAAAGGAACCCTTGATAAGTAACTTGATCTCCAACAGAATAACTTCCATTTCTACGCCATTCTGAAATTCCTTCACAAATATCTTCAATTACCGGGGTGTCACATTCAAGAATACGATTCCACCCAGAAAAATCTCTTTCATATAAGAATCCTTGATAGGTAACTCTATCGCCAACATTATATTGCTGTCCGGAAACCCACTCATCTACACCTTCGCAGGTATCACCACCACCAGTATCGCTTGGATACAGTTGGTTAGTCCCGGCAATATCACCAGCAGACAATCTACTTCTAAAAGGAATACGACTGCCATCTTTTTCTAGCATTACAGGCTGACCATTTTTGCTAAACGTAAAACTACTGTAAATCATGATAGATTCTACATCAAATCT
Organism: uncultured Aquimarina sp.; assembly: GCA_947500845.1. GTDB lineage: Bacteria > Bacteroidota > Bacteroidia > Flavobacteriales > Flavobacteriaceae > Aquimarina > Aquimarina celericrescens. Next base: position 82,584 of record CANMTP010000018.1, on the reverse strand, counting down.
TCCTGGATTCACTGAGTTGTTATCTACTCTAAATTGGCTAATAGCACCATCTTGAATGTTTTCTGGGAAAATATTGACAAATTGATCTCGGTCACTTCTGTTTTGTTCGTGTAAATAGCCTAGAGTATGTCCTATTTCGTGAGTCATTACTCCAATGCCAGTTCTCACCCCCATGTTAATTGTACCTCTAGAACCCTGTACTCCTAAGCTAGCAGATGCACAATTACAATTACGGCCGCTATTACGAATAGTTACATAAGAACTTTCGTTGGTTCTTTCTTTAAAACGTATATTGGTTTTGTTAATCCATTCATCCATTGCATCAAAAGTAACCTCGCGTTGTCTGCTGGATAAACTATTGTCCAAAACATATACAATGGTGTTGTTGCTCCATTTTCTTACTCTGGAAGCAAGTCCCAATTTTGCATCTATACCCTGGTTTGGCTCAGCCAATGCATCAAACAGGATCTTTTCATCTGATAATTGAGCTTCATCAAATAGAATGTCTCCCCATTTGAGTGTTCCATTTCCTAAATCTTCTACTTGTATCAAATCACCTCTAAAGTATTTGTTTACAAGTTCTGTGTTTTCACCGGTTTGTTCTGGAATGTCATCTACACTTTCGTTAGAACAAGAGGTAAAGAAAATCCCTAAACTTAATGTTGTAGCTTTTACTAAATTAATTAGATTTTGTGTTTTCATGTTAAAGTTTAAATTATGAGTTTGTTTGTGTTTTGTCACGGGTTGATAACTAGCCAAGCTCAACCGTTATTACAATTTTATAAGTTAAAAATATTTTAAAAAGTGTTAATTAATCTTAAGGCTTGAGTATTCGTAAACACTGCGTTAGTAAGCGTATTGATTTGTTATAAAGTCAAGGGCTATAGATAATATTTTTTGAAATTTGAAGCGTAAGTAATTCTTGCTTTCAGAAATATTAAAATTTTTATAAAATCCATTTAAGGTGCTTTTTATCGTTTTTAAGAACGTTTTTCTTTTTTCTGGTATTAATCTTAATTAATTGTTGATAACTCTTTAAATCATCTTTGTTAAAACCTTTTTATCTTTTACTGTTTTTTTATCTTTGTTCGTTAACCAAAATTATCATAAAAATAAAGCTGGTTTATGAGCGAAGAACAAAAGAAAGATAAATACTCTGCCGATAGTATTCAGGCATTAGAGGGAATGGAGCACGTGCGTATGCGTCCATCGATGTATATTGGTGACGTAGGAACTAGAGGTTTACATCATTTAGTATATGAGGTGGTAGATAACTCTATTGATGAAGCACTTGCAGGACACTGTGATTCTATTGAGGTAACCATTAATGAGGATAATTCAATTACAACCCGAGATAATGGTCGGGGAATTCCTGTAGAAATTCATAAAAAAGAAGGGGTTTCTGCATTAGAGGTGGTGATGACTAAGATCGGAGCAGGAGGAAAGTTTGATAAAGATTCTTATAAAGTTTCGGGAGGTCTGCATGGGGTTGGTGTCTCTTGTGTAAACGCACTTTCAGATCATCTGCATGCTTACGTTTATAGAGAAGGTAAAGTGTGGGAACAGGAATATGAAAAAGGTAAACCGTTATATCCTGTAAAATCGACTGGTGATACAGATTTTAGAGGTACTATGGTCACTTTCAAGCCTGATCCGACTATTTTTCAGCAAACTCTAGAATACAATTACGATACTTTGGCTAGTCGTATGCGCGAGTTGGCATATCTTAATAAAGGAATTACCATTACGCTCACCGATATGCGTCATAAAGATGATGAGGGTGAATACGTTTCAGAGACCTTTCATTCTGATGAAGGTTTAAAAGAATTTGTTAGATTTTTAGACGCTAGTCGAAACCCTATCATTGGGAATGTGATTGCTATGGAAGGGGAGAAGAACGATATCCCGGTAGAAGTAGCAATGATTTATAACGATTCTTATGCAGAAAACTTACATTCTTATGTCAATAATATCAATACCCACGAAGGAGGAACGCATTTATCGGGTTTCAGAAGAGGATTAACATCAACGCTGAAGAAATATGCTGATGCTTCAGGAATGTTGGATAAGCTGAAATTTGAGATAGCAGGGGATGATTTTAGAGAAGGTTTAACAGCAATTATTTCTGTAAAAGTACAGGAGCCTCAGTTTGAAGGTCAAACCAAAACTAAGTTAGGGAATAGAGAAGTTACCTCGGCTGTTTCTCAAGCAGTTTCTGAAATGTTAGAAAATTACCTTGAAGAAAATCCAAGCGATGCAAAGATAATAGTCGAAAAAGTTATTCTTGCTGCTCAAGCGCGTCACGCTGCAAAGAAAGCGCGTGAAATGGTGCAACGTAAATCGGTAATGAGTATTGGAGGTCTTCCTGGAAAGCTTTCAGACTGTTCTGAGCAGGATCCTGCATTATGCGAAGTGTATCTTGTCGAGGGTGATTCTGCAGGAGGAACGGCTAAACAAGGTCGTGACCGTATGTTTCAGGCAATTCTTCCACTACGTGGAAAAATTCTGAATGTCGAAAAAGCCATGCACCATAAGGTTTTTGAAAACGAAGAAATCAAAAACATTTTTACTGCACTAGGAGTTACCATAGGTACAGAAGAAGATAGTAAAGCTTTAAATCTTTCCAAGCTTCGATATCATAAAGTAATAATTATGTGTGATGCCGATGTAGATGGTAGTCACATTTCGACATTGATCTTAACTTTCTTCTTCCGTTATATGAAAGAATTAATTGAAGCAGGACATATTTATATTGCTGCACCACCATTGTACTTGGTTAAAAAAGGTGCAAAGAAACAATATGCGTGGAATGATGATCAACGGGATCAAATCGTTAAAGAATTTGGAGAAAACTCCAAAATCCAACGATATAAGGGTCTTGGAGAGATGAATGCTGAGCAACTTTGGGATACAACCATGAATCCAGAATTTAGAACACTTCGACAAGTTAGTATTGATAACCTTACCGAGGCCGATCGAATATTCTCTATGCTTATGGGAGACGAAGTCCCACCGCGTAGAGAGTTTATAGAAAAGAATGCTGTTTATGCTAATATTGACGCATAAGGTTTCATTTGTAATATGAAACAGCTTTACGATTTTATCAAGAATCTACTATAATTTATGGTAGATTCTTTTTTTTGTATAAATTTGCAAATTCTTAATGTAATGTTAAGAAGATTAGAAACGTGAATCTAAATGAATAAGTACTCTTTGTATTTTTATAGCTCACCTTACACTAAAAAATGTTGTGGGTGTGTTTGGTTTTCTTTTCTGTCAAGTTCTGAATTTAAATTCCTAAATAATTAAATTTCGTAAAATGAAACTAAATCTATCTAAACTTTCATTACTGGTTCTTTTGGTGAGCTGTAATACCATTTTTGCCCAGCGAAGTGCTGATAAGCAAATAAGCTTCGATGGGAAAATCGAGCAATTATTTTTTCACGAATTCTCTGCAGTTCCAATTGTACTAACAGATAAAACCGTTGCTGGAATCGATGCAGAGAAAGGAACAAAAATATGGGAGGTAGCGGGAGACCGTATTTCTCTGTTAGGTGGTGCAATTCAAGCAGATCAGGATAATTACAGAATGGTTCCGTTTTCACCTTACATTATTGTTGCTAACCTATTAATTGATACACGCGACGGTAAAGTATTATTGGATAAAGAAAAAGAAGGGTATAAGAAAATCAAGTCTTTTCAGATAATTCCTGAGTTAGAGTCATTTATTTTTCAGTGTACCACAGAAGATAAAACAAAGAATAAGGCCTTTCTCGTTTCTTTAAAGTCAAATGAAACTAAATGGAATACCGAATTAACACTTAAAAAGAAAGGTGACCTTGATAATCTTGTTGTAGATAAGAATAATAATATCGCATTTAGCTTGGGGTCTAACTTATTTATCCTTAATAGTGATAATGGAACGGTGATCCTTAACGAAGAAGAGAAAATAGGTAAATTATTCCTTAATCCTTCCAAAGATATAGTGTATGCTGTAGAAGCTGCAGGAGGGGGTCTTGGATCAATGATGGGTGCTGCAATGACAATGAATTTGAATAAATTGGCAGCATTAGGAGATAAAATTTATGCTTTTAACTCTGCAGACGGAAGCAAAGCATGGAAAAAGCCCATTAAGTTAGATGAAGGTTTTATGTTCGAGCAAGAAGTAGATGGAAAGCTATTTATCAAGCATGAAAAAGCAGGTAGCGTGTATGATTATGCTACAGGTGAAAAAATTTGGAAGAAAGATTTTGAGAAAAGAAGGATTAACGAAGTAGAGAAAGTTGATGAAGGGTATATGGTATACTACGGTGCTAGAAAAATCTTATTAGACGACACTGGAAAAAAAATCTGGAAAAAGCCACAATTCAACGGAAACGATTTCTTAGCCGAAGTAGGGGAAGATGACACCTATGATGAATTTAGATATAGTAAAGGAAGTATCATTGCTACACCATACAGGATAGCATACTATGAAGATGGTCTAAAGAAGGCAGTATGGAAATTTAGTGTTGATGAAGAAACTAGAATCGCTTATGACGAGCAAGAAAAGAATTTGATTGTATTAGATGGTAAGAGATTGTACTTATTAAACCCAGATAAAGGATGGGGTGAAGATAATAGCCAAAAACTTGAGCTTAAAAAGCATAAGGATTTCAATAGACTAGAAGTACGAGGAGATAATTATTTCTTAAGCAGTCCTTGGGAGTTTGCCATTGTAGCAAAAGATGGTACGGTTAAAAAAACAAAGTATTACCCTCAACCAGGAGAAACAGGGCGTAAATTACTTAACGCATTATCTGTAGTTGGTAGTGTTGCAGGTGCAGCATATCAAACTGCAGGAGTATATAATATGGGGATGGGAGCAACATCTGGAGCTGCAGAAACATTTACAGGAGTAAGACCTCCGGGAACAGGAGGTTTCAAGCAAGCAGATAAAGGAGCAGTACAATACCAGGCAGGAGCCTACGGGCAAATGGCTTCAGAAGCGCTGTATAACCCAAATCGTTATGATGGTTCTGCCAATACAAGGGATTATTCTTTCTTCTTTACCAAAGACGATGCAGAAACAAAATACTTGGTTCAGGTGACCAAGGATGCAGGTGAAGAAAAAGATAAATTTACTTTTGAAGATAATAAGCCTAATTATCACGTAGACCAGGTAGAAAAAAGAGTTTTTTATAGCAAAGGACAGAATCTTAATATTTTTGATTACGAATAATCTTAAATAAACAGTTTTATATAAGGATGTTTCTTTATAGAAGCATCCTTTTTTGTTGAAACAATAATTCAAAAATGAATGTTTAAGAAAATTTTCTGAGATTTGTAGCGTTAGTCATTTAATAATGTGCAACATTAACAAATGCTTTTGAAATTTTGCTTTTACAATGATTTGGGTGTTTTTTTTTATATTGCGTTGCCCATAAATCCAAATTCATGAAAAAAATTACAATACTGATTGCTTTTTTTTTAAGTCAGGTAATCACTTCCCAAACCGATATCGATCAAATCCTTGAGTTAGGAGTAGAAAACGCCCAAAGATTTAGTCAAGACTATTTTGAGCCAGCTGGAGAGGCTTTAATAAATAATATGTCTAACGGCTGGTATACTACTGCAAAAACAAAGAAACTCTGGCATTTTGAAGTGGGTATTGTAGGTAACCTTTCTTTTGTAAGGGATGATAAACAATCCTTTCTTTTAAGAACTGCAGAGTATACCAATCTCTCTTTCAGAGATGGTACCTTTAGTCAGTTTGTGGGAAGCTCATTGGGTTCCAATCCCGAAAATTTGTCGGTGATTATTAATGAAGGACAAGCTTCAGAGTTAGAAGTTATATTACCCGATGGGATTGGTGATTCTGATATAGGATCTTTACCTGGCGGATTTATTCAGGGATCCATGGGGCTAATAAAAAGCACAGAGATAAAACTTCGATTTTTACCAAAAATTAAAGCTGTTGGCGATGCCGAAATACAATTATACGGAGTTGCTTTTCAACATGAATTTACGGATTGGATTTTTCCGTTAAAAAGATTGCCTATGAGAATTTCTGCCTTGCTGGGATATACTAATGTTAAAGGATTTTATGATCTTAATGCTACAACAGGAGTTTCGGGAGCAGATCAGGAGGTACGTTTAAATTCAAATTCATGGTTACTTACCAGCATTGTTTCAACTAAATTTCCGGTGTATAATTTTTACGGAGGGCTTGGGTATTATTTTGGATCCAATGATGCGGATCTACTAGGGACTTATCAAATTCAGAACGGCCCATTTGCTTCCGAAGTGGTGACTGATCCAATTAGTGTTAGAACAAAGACCAATGGTGTCAAAGCAACCATTGGTGCGAGAGCACAATTTGGTATTTTTAAAGCAAATATAGATTACACCTTACAGAATTTTGGGAATCTCTCTTTAGGACTTGCTTTTGGGTGGTAATTAACTTTTTATTGGCTGATAAATTCATTTAAGAATTCGTATTTTCGCAACTCAAATAAGTTTAATTACAATCAAAAAAATATACAATGAAAATTACAGTAGTAGGAGCTGGTGCAGTAGGTGCAAGTTGTGCTGAATATATCGCCATCAAGGATTTTGCTTCAGAAGTAGTATTGTTAGACATCAAAGAAGGATATGCAGAAGGTAAGGCCATGGATCTTATGCAAACAGCTTCTTTAAATGGATTTGACACTAAAATTACTGGAACTACAGGAGATTATTCTAAAACTGCAGGTAGCGATATTGCTGTAATTACTTCTGGGATTCCCCGTAAACCAGGAATGACCCGAGAAGAACTAATCGGGATTAATGCTGGAATCGTGAAAACAGTATCTTCCAATCTGATCGAGCACTCACCAAATGCTATAATTATTGTAGTTAGTAATCCTATGGATACAATGACGTATTTGGTACACAAAACAACAAATCTTCCTAAAAATAGAATTATCGGTATGGGGGGAGCTTTGGATAGCGCACGTTTTAAATATAGATTGGCAGAGGCATTGGGAGCACCGATTTCAGATGTCGACGGAATGGTAATTGGCGGTCATAGTGATAAGGGAATGGTGCCTTTAACTAGATTGGCAACCAGAAACAGCGTGCCAGTTTCAGAATTTATTTCTGAAGATAGATTAGAGCAAGTGGCTGCCGATACTAAAGTAGGTGGCGCGACACTCACAAAATTATTGGGAACTTCAGCCTGGTATGCACCGGGAGCTGCTGTGTCTGGCTTAGTGCAGGCAATTGCTTGTGATCAAAAGAAAATTTTCCCCTGTTCTACATTACTAGAAGGGGAATATGGATTAAATGATCTTTGTATTGGTACCCCTGTAGTTTTGGGTAGAAATGGTATTGAAAAAATTGTTGAGATAACACTTAGCGATGAAGAAAAGGCTAAATTAGCTGAAAGTGCAGAGGGTGTAAAGAAAACTAATGGATTGCTAGAATTGTAATTTATAAAATATCTAACAAATAGTTATTAAAGCCACTTCATTGTGGCTTTTTTTAATCAAAAATTTATGTACATAAAGAGTTTCTTCAAATTTTTATTCTTGACCATTATTGTTTGGGCTATTTCATCTTGTAATTCAGGACATAAACCTGACAAGATACTTAGAGTAAACATCGCATATGATGAAATGTTGAAGTCAGATGAAAAAATCGATAGCATTATAGAAACTTTAAGTAAAAGAATTCATAAAGTTGCAATGATTAATCGGCTGGAGCGAGTACATGGAAAAAATCAAATCTACCTCGAAGCTGCTACTCATTACAGCTCAAAGAGAATTACAGATTTGATCATCAATCAAGGTCAACTTAAGTTTTATGAAGTATACCATCTAGATGAAATGATGGACTTTATAGCAGAAGTAAATACATTGGCTAAAGAAGAAGATAAGAATGAGGATCCGTTGTTCGATTTGATTAAAAGTCGGGGTTATCAAGGTGACGCAATCCTTTTTAATGTTTCAGAAAAAGATACGTCTGCGGTAAATACATATTTGTCTTTAAAAAGCGCAGCATCTAAACTTCCAAATGGGAAAAGATATACCAAGTTTTTGTGGGGTATAAAACCAATAGAAAATGGTGATATTCCTTTATATGCTCTTAAGCTCAATAAACAAGGAAAACCAGCGTTAAGTGGTGAGGTCGTTAAACAAGCTCGTCAAGAGTTTGATCAGTTGGCAAGACCTATAATAACCATAATGATGAATGAAGAAGGATCAAAGATTTGGGAGGATTTGACGGGTAGGGTGTTTGAGCAAAGATCACAAATAGCTATGGGGATTGATGATAAGGTGTATAGTGCTCCAGGAGTATCATCTGGACCTATTTTTGGAGGAATGTCACAAATCTCTGGAGATTTTACCGTAGAACAGGCACAGGATCTAGCAAACATTCTAAATTCTGGGGTTCTTCCAAAAATGAGCTTGTTAGAGGTTACAGTAGAAAAGTTAAAAGAATAATGATTAGGGTCAATTTGACTTCAAGTTATTTCTTTTTAGTCGGTTTGTAGTATGCAATAGATTACAATGCATATTTATTTGAAGACCTTAGAAAAGCAGTTTTAATTTTTTATATTTGCGCCATGAAGAAAAAATGGTACTTCGGGATTTTCATCACTGCATTGGCACTGCTTGTCATTATGCAGCAGCAAACTGTTGTACCTAATCAGGAAATTGTACTAGAGTTTGTTACAATTGATGTCACTTCTACAGAAGCCCAAAATACGATTACAAACGTAAAAGGACATTTACAATCTCTTGGGATTAGAAACATTAGAATATCAGAGGGATTAAAAAACAATACTCTCAAAATTGCATATTACAGCGACTCAGATGTTGAGGTTATAAAAAGTATACTTTTTGAAGAACAAAATGTAGCACTCGGGCACACTGTTTATGATCATCACAAAAATGACGACAAGTATCCTTCAGATAAAAACTCGAAAGATTACCATCTTGATGTTTATGAAATTCAAAAAGGTACAGATTTCAATACTGACTTTAATGGGATATATGTATCAGAGGTTAACCAGAAACGAGGTGAGTATTCAAACTTTTACTCGTTTGGTGTTGTTCCTTATAATAAGGTCGAGGATATAAGTAGGCTTATAAAAGTAGCCCAAAAAGTTAATACAAATATTGCATTAGCAATAGATAATACTTCACATAATATACCAGAAGTAAGAGCTGGACCAATAGCTTAGTTGGAATTCAGAGCTTTTAAGAAATTCCTGAAAATCAATCATTTTTTATTAAAGGTTGAAAAAGAAGAGCGATTCTAGCTTTTGAAAGTCATTTTAACCTTTAAATGTAGCTTATGTCTTTAGTATGATAAAGCTCAATTACAGTTTTAAATAATTAAAAATAATTGTCAGATCCAGAGTAAATTTTATGATTACTCATTAAAAGATTTGGCCAAAAAAGTAAATAATGCAAAACAAAGGACTTGTTAGAGTGTTTGCGATCCTATTCGGATTGGTATGTGTGTACCAGCTATCATATACATATCTAGCCTACACCAAAGAGAAAGAAGCTGAAGTCTACGCACAACAAAAGTATGCTGAAAGTGTAGAGAATTACTCCAAATTGAGAGAAACTGCAAAAAGTGAATATCTGGATTCTATCGGTAAAGAGGAAATTATTGCCGGGATCACTTATAATGATGCAAAGGATAAAGAACTTAATAAAGGTCTAGACCTTAAAGGAGGAATTAATGTAATTCTTCAGATTTCTGTAAAGGATATTTTAAAAGGGCTTTCCAATAATTCGAAAGATCCTTCATTCAATCAGGCGTTGCTTGCTACAGATGAGCTACAAAAAAATAGTCAGAATACCTACATTGAAGATTTCTTTACCGAGTTCGAAAAGATTCCTGATGCAAAATTGGCTTCACCAGATATTTTTGCAAATAAAAATCTAAGTGATGATATCATTTATGATATGACCAATGAAGAGGTGAAACCTGTTCTAAGAAGAAAAATTGATGAGTCTGTAACTTCTGCTTTTGAAGTATTACGTAAGCGTATTGATAAATTCGGGGTGACACAACCCAACATACAACGTCTAGGAGAGTCTGGCCGTATCTTGGTAGAACTTCCAGGAGCAAAAGATGTAGACAGAGTAAGGAAACTGTTACAAAGTACCGCTCAATTAGAATTCTGGGATGTGTATAAAATGGAAGAGATTTTCTACTCGTTTTTGGTTCCGGCCAATAACCTGTTGAAGGAAGAACTCGAAAAGAATAAAACTCAGGTAAAAGAAACAAACGAAGTCGTTTTAGACTCTACCCAGGTTGATACTACTAAAACTGATGAAGACGCTGCAATCGAAAATCTACTTGAGGATGCAGATGATTCTACAGATGTTGAGACACAGGTAAACCCAATATTTGATTTAATAATAGGTCAAGGAGGACAGGGTGGACCAGTAATCCTTCAGGCGCTTAAAAAGAATGCAGATCAAATAATGGCATATCTAAACGATCCAAAGGTTAGAGCATTACTCCCTGCAGAACAGCGATATGTTAAATTTGCCTGGGGGAAACCGGTTAAAGATTCTGAAATTTTAGATTTATATGCAATTAAGGGAAATCGTGATAGCGAACCAGAATTGAGTGGTGGAGTGATCACAGACGCGCGACAAGATTATAATCAAGTTGGTAAAGTAGCAGTAACCATGCAAATGGATGGTAAAGGAGCCAAGAAGTGGGCAGAAATGACCAAAAGAGCTGCAGCACAACAAAGTCAGATTGCCATTGTTCTTGATGATATCGTGTATTCTGCACCTGGAGTAAGTGATCCTAACGGAATTCCTGGAGGGAGAAGTGAAATCACCGGTGATTTTTCTATTGAAGAAGGACAGGATTTAGCAAACGTGTTGAGAGCTGGTAAGCTTCCTGCATCTGCAGACATCATCCAGAGTGAGGTTGTTGGACCTTCACTTGGACAAGAAGCAATCGATAGTGGTATTATGTCTTTTGCTATAGCTTTGGTACTTATTTTGATTTGGATGATATTCTATTATGGTAAGGCAGGTGCTTTTGCCGATGTTGCCTTAGTAGTGAATATTTTATTTATTTTTGGGGTGTTAGCCGGATTAAAAGCTGTATTGACACTACCTGGAATCGCAGGTATCGTACTTACTATTGGTATGTCTGTAGATGCCAACGTGTTAATATTTGAAAGAATTAGAGAAGAGCTTTCTAAAGGGAAGTCTCAAGCCGATGCAATAAAAGATGGATTTAACAATGCATTATCATCGATCCTTGATGCTAATATTACTACAGGACTTACAGGTTTAATTCTATTGGTAATTGGTACGGGACCTATTAAAGGTTTTGCTACTACCTTATTAATTGGTATTCTTACTTCATTATTTACAGCCATATTTGTTACTAGATTATTTATCGATGGATACGGTAGAAATGGTAAAGAGCTTATGTTTTCTACAGGAGCTACCAAAAATTTATTTAAGAATGTAAATATCGACTTCCTTAAAAAGCGTAAGATCGCCTATGTTATCTCTGGGATTATTATTCTTACCGGTGTTGGTTCTTTGTTTACCAATAACCTAGACTATGGTGTTGATTTTGTGGGAGGAAGATCGTATACAGTACGCTTTGCTAAAGATGTTGTACCAACAACTGTAGAGAAAGACCTTGTGGCAGTATTCGAAAGTGCTCAAGCAAAGACTCTTGGAGCAAACAATCAGTTGAAAATTACGACCAAATATAAAGTTAATGAAACTGGAGATGCTATAGATACAGAAATCTCAAATAAATTATTTGAAGCATTGAAGCCTTATCTAACAGAAGGCTTGACTTATGATGAATTTGCTAACGGCGATGAAGATAAGCAAGTAGGAATTATGTCTTCTATGAAAGTCGGACCGACTATCGCAGATGATATTAAGCAAGCTGCGTTCTGGTCTGTACTAGCATCATTAATAGTGGTATTCTTATATATTCTATTGCGATTTAGAAAATGGCAATTTAGTTTGGGTGCTGTTGCGGCAGTATTTCATGATGTTTTGGTAGTACTGGGTGTATTTTCACTTACGTGGAAATTCATGCCGTTCAATATGGAAATCGATCAAGCTTTCATCGCTGCAATACTTACTGTGATCGGGTACTCTCTGAATGATACGGTTGTAGTATTTGATAGAATTAGAGAATTCTTTGCAGAACATACTACGTGGCCACTAGATAAAAATGTGAATGGAGCTTTAAACAGTACCTTAAGCCGTACGCTGAATACATCTTTGACTACTTTATTAGTACTTGTTGCGATATTTATATTTGCTGTACCCCTTCGAGGATTTATGTTCTCTCTTATTATTGGGGTACTCATTGGTACTTACTCTTCATTGTTTATTGCAACGCCGATAATGCATGATACGGTACGGAAAGTAGGTTTAAAAACAAAAGAAAAAGAAATTAAAGAGAAGAAGTAATCCTCTTTTTTGAATTAATATGATAAAAAATCCGTCCCGATTTTCGAGACGGATTTTTTATTGATGTACTTTTTGGCAAAATAAAAAATGAATACTGTTAATCATCAAAAGATCTATATTTTGCCATGGCAAACATATAAATTCCATAACACAATAAACCAATCGAAACCAATGTAAATAGCCATGGACCAGAAGTACTTTGTTCTAAAAAAGAAAAGGCTTCTTTGGTTCCCTTAATGGTGTTGGAAGAAGACAAATCCATACCTGCTCTAATAAGAAAGTAAGAAATGATTCCGACTACTATTCCTCGTGCAATTAATCCCAAATAGCCTAAGTTTTTTATGATACTCTTTTTCTTAGAACTTGATATAGTACCAAAATTAAATTTATTTAGGAAATCTCCTTTAATTGCTTTGATAAATTGGTAAACACTCTTTATAGCTAAACCTATACCAATTGCAATAAGAATATATTTTCCTGATTGTCCATCGATAGGCATTTTGCTACCACCACCTCCTTGTTCCTGAAAAATTTCTATAATCGCATAAATACCAAGTGCCAAATAGACAGCACCACTGATAAAAAAGCTTATTCTCTTTATAATGCCTTTTGCATCGTTTCCAATTCCTTCAGGGTCATTTAAACTTTGCATAAATCTCCAAAATGCGTAACATGCCAGTCCGACTCCGAGTAATGCTAAAATTATTTTTCCAAAAGCCTGATTTTCTAAAAACTCGATGATTTGTAGTTTTCCGGCTTTTTGTCCTCCAAGGTCGAATGCTGTCATTAAAGCCAAAATTCCTGTTAGCGCATAAACAACACCTTTTGCCGTGTAACCAATATATGCAACTGTTTTGATGTTTTGATTCATTTTTTGAGTAGTTTTAGATGATTGCAGTGAAATATAAAGCGTACTACTACAATTGTATAGCTGTAATGAAAAAATAATTGATTCATTTCGTTAGATCACTCTTTTTTATAGAAAGCAAAACCAGAATTTATATATACCAGTTGTGGAAGAATAAGATTTTGGAAGTATTAGCCCCCTATAAACAATAGTTGAACTTAATCAGCCAAATTGCTGTTTATATTCTGAAGGTGTTTGTCCTACCAATTGTTTAAAGACACGGTTAAATGATGTTTTGCTATTAAATCCGGCTTCATAAGCTATCGCCAAAATCTTATAGTTTTCATACTCTGGTTTTTTCATCATTTTTTTGGCTTCATTGATACGGTAAAGATTTATAAAATTGTTGAAATTCTTTTTTAAGGAAACATTTAAAACTTCAGAAAATTGATGGACAGTCATCGAGAGATTTTCGGCAATATCAGATTGTTTAATATCCATATCAAGAAAAGGTTTTTCGGTTTCCATATATTCAAGAATCCTTTTTAGATAGAGTTCACGATCCTCTTGGGATAACGACGATTTTTGATAAGAAGTAGCGTTATTTTCTTTTGAATTTGAAGGAGAAGTATTTTGTTCTGCGAGCTTATAAATTTTCGTTTTGAGAGCTTCATTTTCATTTTTTAGCAATAATCTGTCTTCTTTCAATTGTATTGCTTCTAATTTGGTAAGTTTGTTTCTTTTTACATAAAACAACAATATACCTGATAGAACAAAAATGCAGATCAATCCTAAAACCAAATAATATTTTTTTTCAGACGATAATTTGGTAATATCATTATTTAATCTAGCCAGCACTTCTTCCTTTTCCGCCAGTTCTTGTTCAATAAGCACCCTATCTGTTTTTGATAATGTTTTCAGGTATAATTCCTTGTATTTTTTATACTGTTTTAATTCTATATTGGCTCTTTGTAAATCTCCTTTTTCTTCGAAAGCTTCTGCTAATTTTCTGTGCGTATCCATTTGTATACTTTGATACTCATTTGTAAATGCAATACCTTGGGCCATTTGCAGGGCTACAATACCTTCATCGTATTTTTTTAATTTAAGTAAAGCAGCGCCTTTAAGAAAAAGACTTAGGGCTCTTCTCTCTAAGGATTGTTCATTAGTATACAAACGCAAGGCTTTTTCACTACTTTCCAGGGAGCTGTTGTATTTTTCCAGATTAAGGTAATTGTCTGCCATATTATTTAGGGCAGCAATAATGATATCATCACGTTTTAGTTTTTCACCGATTTCTTTAGCTTTCAAGTGATAATCTAAAGATTTTTCATACTGTTTGTTTATCGAAGTAACTCCACCTAACCCGACGTAACATGCCATTTTATAAATATCGGGACCTTTGTGTTTTTGGATATATCCAAGTGCTTCTGTAAAAGAAGCTTTTGCCCTTGTAGTATCCTTAATTACATTATAAATATTACCGGCGTTAATTAAAATTACAGTTTGTTTTTTATAACTATCCGGAATAGTTTTCGATTTTTCTAGAGCCTTTAGATAATAGGATAAAGCTTCATCGTATTCTGCCTTTTTCTTATAATAAACTCCAAGCCTTATGACAGCATCAATTTCAATCTCTTTGAAGTCATTTGTTTTCGCGATATGTAAGATAGAATCCGTATACAATTTAAATTTTTCGTAGTCACCTTTTTTATAATATTTATCCTGAAATGACGTAAGCCTTTCGACCTCTTCTTGGGGGGTGTTTTTTGCAGATATTTGTGCATTAACTCGAACTCCCAGTACAAATAGAAATAATATGAATACGGTATTTTTGAGCATTGAGGAGAGAATAGTGGTTTGGCTACAATTTTATAAAGGAAATGGAATCACCTGACTTTAAATTCCATTGCTCAGATAATCCTGCATTTACTTCTACAACATATTGAGCAGGACCTTCAGAAGGTAAAGAAGATTCATTAAGGGGCTGAGCATTTTTTTGAATACTCACTATTTTGTTGTTGGCATTTATAAAAATAATGTCTAGAGCAAACTCTGTATTTTTCATATAAAAAGAACGAGGAGCTTCATTGGGGAAGATAAATAACATACCACGGTCGTCTTGCATAGATTGACGGTACATTAAGCCTGTTTGAATTTGATATTCATCATCGGCAATTTCAATATCTAATTTGACGATAGGATTGATAATAGAATCCCTTACTTCAAAAAATGAAAGCTCACCTTCTTTTGTAAAAGTAATTTCTTTGGTATCTAGTTGCTCATTTTTTGTTTCTGTTTTACAAGAAATCAAACACATGGTGAAAATGGATAATAGGGATACATAAATATTCTTTCTCATGAAAAATCGTTTTGAAAAATAAAAGTAGGCAAAAAAGCCACACTTCCAAAAATTAGAAGCGCGACTTTTCTATTATTTGAATAGTCTGTGTTAGTCATTTTTCCAATCAATCCTTCTGGATATTATCATAATAGTCCCAAGAATCACAAATAATCCTATGCTTCCTACAAGTAAGGCATAGTTTTCTAATTGAATAATAACAAAGATAAAAGTATATAATGCAGTTAAAGATAAGGTAATTAATCCCATAAATTTTATGCTTTTAAGAATAGCTTTTGCATAGATAGTGATTAAGCTTATTACAGCTATACCTGCGATAATATAGGCTTTAAAGAAACTTGAATGTTCTGAAATCGAAATAAGAAGCGTATAGAACATGGTCAGGGCCAACCCAATCATTAAGTATTGAAAAGGATGTATATGAATCTTGCTTATGGTTTGTATTAAGAAAAATACCAGAAAGGTAAGTGCAATAACTAAATATCCATATTTGCTGGCGCGTTCACTTTTTTGATACTCATCAACAGGAATTAAAAGTTTAACTCCGAACGCAGAGCCTTCAATTTCGGGAAGACCACCAAAAAACTCCTGTTCAAACTCTCTATTAATTTGTAACACTTTCCAATTTGCTTTAAAACCGGTTTCTGAAATCTCTTTGGTTTTTGTATCTGGTAAATAATTGCCATTAAAGCTGGGTGACGGCCAGTTAGATGTCATTGATATAACGGTTTCTTTACCTACCGGAATAAAACGCAATTGTTCACTTCCGTTGATTACTAACTCCATGCTAAACATCATCTCTTTTTCTTTGGGCAAAGAATTTTCTTTCAGAAATTTGGTTTCCAGTTTATTGGTGTACGAATTTTTGGTGTATCGCGACTGCAAAGCATAGGGCTGATCACCTATTTCCAATTCTAGATTACTTCTTATACCTTTTAAATTGGTAGAGTTGAGCAGTATCGTAGCTTTATTCCATAAAATATCTCTATCAACAATATCATGAGTACCAAAGTCCGGTGGTGTAAAAGAACCCTTTATTTTCATCGAAGCGGTATACACAACTGATTCGTAAATACTTCGCCCTAACGTCTCAGATTCGACATTTGTATCGATATCTAGTGTATTCGGAAAAAAGTAGGCATTTCTAGTCGTGATAAGATCCTCTTCAATGTAAGATTTTGTTTTTTCGTTCCAATTTTTCTGAAGAGTATGTATTTGGTAGGGTATTTTAAGTACAGGACCATAGAGCAGTACCTCATTACCCCACTTTTGATTGATCTCTTTGACCACGGCTTTTTGTCTGAAGGCACGTTCACGTATCAAATCTTTGATAAAAGATAGGGGGATGAGCAGGGTGAAAATTAATATACCCACCATAAGCATACGTACAGTGATTGAAGTTTTGATCCATTGTCCGAAGGACTTTTTTTGTTTTTCCATAAGTAATAAATTTATAGTGTTTGTATTATTTTTTTTCCCGGTAAAACTGAATTAATTGATAGGTGATGATTAAAAAACCACCAAAACCAACAGTAAACGTCCATGTATTGATATGTTGAATTGGAAAAAGAATTCTTTTGAGTATGTCTGACAGAATTCCTGTAGGATTTTGAATAATATCCCAACTGTTCCAGCGTAAAACTCTACCTAAGTAAATACCGAATCCACAGAGAAGTAGAATTATATAGGTTATCATGTTGGTGGTCTGTTTAGATAATCGCTCTCTAAGTAATTTTTGCATGATTTGTAGTGATGCAAATCCTATGACCATTCCGTTGAAGGCAAAAGAAAGGATAAGTAAAACGTCAAACCATACTGATTGTAGTGTGCTTAGCCGAATATGCTGTATATCGGTTAAAATATAAGGTGCGTTAGGTAAAAAAACCAGCCAGACAAAGAAACCAAACCAGAACAACAATCGTTTACTATTGAAATGAGCTAGCAAAATTGTGATTACATAAGGGATACATGCCAAAAATAGATTCCAAACCAAAAACAAATAAAAAAAGGAATCTGTTTTTATGATCCTTATGATCAATAATAGCAATGTAAAACCTACAGAAATGGTAAAGCTTTTAATAAAGGATATATGCGTGTAAACTGTGTTTGTCATAGCAAGAGGTGTTAAAATTGGCAATGCATTACCAGAAAGAAGTATCCAATAGCTACCGGAACGTTTAAGAGAAAACATAAAGTAGTAATTAAGTTTTCTTTATAATATTGATAGTTTATTATTGTGTTAGCCAGAAGTTCAATAAATACCATAGTGTTAAGAACCAATGCTACGCAAACATAAAATACTCCTGCAATGAGAAAAGATGCAGATTCTGAAATGAGATAAAGTGTTAAAATGATAGTCCCCAGTAGAAAGGTTATAGTGGCTACTTGGAGTGCTTTTTTATTTGTACTTTGTGTTATTTGCATAGTGATGTAATTAAAAATGTACTTTGAATTTTTTGAATAGGTTGATGTAAAAGTTTTTTGTACTCTAGTTGGTAAAATGGGTGGGCAGTTTTACCCTTTTTATATGCTTTAGCGAAAAAATTAATCTTATCAGGATAGAAAAGGGAGCCTAATGCAATAACAGAGAGTAAATACATACTTCGCTTTCCATTTCCTAAGAGGTAATATTGCATAGCTATTTCTTCAGGGACTGATATACCTATATTGGTTAATACATGAAAAACATCATGATCTTCTAGTTTGGGTTGAGGAGTAAAATCATACTTCAACAAAAAGCAACCTAGATGAAACCCTAAGCTTTCATATGGATAAGCGATTAACTTCTCGATAGGTAAACCCCATGCGGGGTTCTTTTTAATCCATTTTTGGTAAGGTTGCTTACTCCATTCGTATATGGTTTCTAAAATAAATGCTCTCATATTATATTTTAAAAGTACTTTGAAATTCAAAGTTAATAGATAAAAAAATATAGTTATTGTTTTAATAGCTTTTCAATAGCTTCAACATGCTTTTTGAATGCTTCGCGACCTTTTTTGGTGACGCTGTATTTAGTGTTTGGTTTTCTGCCAATAAAAGATTTCTCGACCAGAATATATTCCTCTTTTTCTAATGCTTTGGTATGACTAGCCAAGTTGCCATCGGTAACCCCCAATAATTCCTTTAGCATCTTAAAATCGGCAGATTCATTCACGACCAATATTGACATAATTCCCAATCGAATTCGATGATCAAAAGCTTTGTTTATGTTGTGTATAATGTTTTTCATTCTCGTTTCCGCATGTACAGAAATCTTTTTAATATTCTTAGAATTTTACTCAATAATCGTGATTTAAATGCTCCTTGGCATGTCACGAAATCGAAATTAATTTTTAACCGATGCCTCATGGGCTTGCCCTAGGTAGTTTACTCGAATCTTATCTTTAGCGATCGTGCTTAAGGTAAATTAAACTTCCGTAAAGAATATGCATGACACCAAAACCTAGTACCCAAAACCAAAAACCATAACCTGGATACACAGCACAGATCAAACCTAATACAATTTCTACGTATCCCAAATATTTTACATTACCAATCGTATATTTTGAGGCATTTACCAGGGCTAATCCATAGAAAATAAGCATTAATGAACCTGTGAGGCCATAATGACTGCTAAATATCTTTATGGTGATATATATCCCGCCTGTAATCAATGGAATCAGGAAAGCGATAAGCAAACGCTTGGAGGTACCGTTCCATAAAGTTTCATTATTCTTTTTTGCTTTTCTGGTACTTAGGATAATCGCGGTTATGATACTCAAAAGAGCGACTGCAACAAGATCTAATAAGATGTAATTAAATATTCGACCATCTAGAATCAAATAATCGCGGCCACTAATGCTAACCAGGTAATATGCAATGGCCGCGCCAATTAGGGCATAGATACCGGCCATAATTCCCGATAAACCACTTAGCGAGAAAAAGCGTGATGACTTATTCATCATATCTTTTATCTCTGTAATATCTTTTAAGTATTCTTCTGTGCTCATATTAAAAGTACTTTGAAATACAAAGTAAAATTAAAATATTGAATTGTGCAAATGTTTTTTTTGTAATTAATAATCACAAAGTTTTATTTTTGAAAGATGAACCCAGCCGAAGAATACATTTTAGAACAACAGGAACCTTTCAAATCTATACTGCTCCATCTACAAGTGATTGTTGAAACTACATTACCGGATGTAGAATTATTATTTAAGTGGAGAGTTCCATTTTATTATGAGGGTCAGCATCCGGTATGTTATCTCAATGTAACCAAAGGATATGTCGATGTAGGGTTTTGGGGAGCGCAGTATTTTACCAAACATCTTGATAAATTGGAGTCTGATAAAAGGAAGTACGTAAAGTCTCTTCGTTATAGAACAATTGAGGAGATAGATGATCAAGTACTTATTGAGGTGCTTGAGCAGGCTTACAATTTCAGAAAGGAAAAGTTTATAACTGATTAACTGTTTGTCTGATAGCAACCAGGTTACTTAACAGCTTCTCTAAATGATCCAGGTGAAGCATATTTGCTCCATCACTTTTGGCATTAGCCGGATCAAAATGTGTTTCCATAAACAAGCCGTCTACCCCAGTTACGATTCCTGCACGAGCAATAGTCTCGATCATATCAGGTCGTCCACCTGTGACTCCGCTAGACTGATTGGGTTGTTGTAAAGAATGCGTGACATCCAGAACTGTGGTTCCATATTGTTTCATGGTCGGGATTCCTCTAAAATCAACAATCATATCCTGATAACCAAACATGGTTCCGCGATCAGTGATCATCGCATTGTCATTACCGCTATCCTTTACCTTTCTAACCGCATGTTGCATAGCTTCAGGACTCATAAATTGCCCCTTTTTAAGATTTACTGTCTTTCCTGTTTTTGCAGCAGCAACGACTAGGTCTGTCTGTCGAACAAGAAAAGCGGGTATTTGTAGGATATCCACATATTCTGCGGCAAGAGCTGCATCCTCATTTTCATGAATATCAGTTACTGTTGGGATCTCAAAAGTTTCTGCAACTTTACGTAAAATTTTTAAGGCCTTTTCATTTCCGATACCGGTAAAACTATCAATACGGCTACGGTTGGCTTTTTTAAAGGATCCTTTAAAAACATATGGAATTTTTAACTTAGAAGTGATATCAACTATTTTTTCTGCAATTCGAAGTGCCATTTCTTCTCCTTCTATTGCACAGGGTCCCGCAAGAAGAAAAAAGTTATTTGCTTCGAGGTTTTTTAGGTTTTTGATATTAGAAAGATCCATATATTTTTTTTAAAAAAGCAAAGATAGGTCTTTTCATATTTTGAGTAAAGAATTATTGCTAAAAGTAGTCTTAATAGTAGTCTTAATAGTAGCCTTAATGAAATTGATTTTAAAAGCGTTTTTATTAATTGAGTTTTCGTGTACAACCTGACAAAATAACTCGTACCTTTGCACCCTTAAAAATGAGGCGTTTATGACAGCTATAAAAAATATCGCAATAATTGCTCACGTTGACCATGGTAAAACAACCTTGGTTGACAAGATTATGTACCATTGTCAATTATTTCGTGAAAATGAAAATACAGGAGATTTAATCTTGGATAATAATGATCTTGAGCGTGAAAGAGGGATAACAATCACATCAAAGAACGTTTCTGTAACCTACAAAGGAACCAAAATCAATATTATTGATACTCCTGGTCACGCCGATTTTGGAGGAGAGGTAGAGCGTGTATTGAATATGGCTGATGGTGTATTACTTTTGGTCGATGCTTTTGAAGGACCAATGCCTCAAACACGTTTTGTATTACAAAAAGCGATCGACCTTGGTTTAAAACCTTGCGTGGTTATTAACAAAGTAGACAAAGAAAATTGTACACCAGATGAGGTTCATGAAAAGGTGTTTGATTTGATGTTTGAGTTAGGAGCAGAAGAGTGGCAGTTAGATTTTCCAACGGTTTACGGTTCTGCAAAGAACAATTGGATGAGTGATGACTGGAAAAACGAGACTGATACTATAGAGCCATTGTTAGATATGGTAATTGAACATATTCCATCTCCTAAAATTGAAGAAGGTACACCACAAATGTTGATTACTTCTCTTGATTTTTCATCATTTACTGGTCGTATTGCCATAGGTCGTTTACAAAGAGGTACCTTGTCTGAGGGTATGCAAGTTTCTTTGGTAAAACGTGATGGTACAATAAAGAAATCAAAAATTAAAGAACTTCATACCTTTGAAGGTCTTGGAAGAATGAAAGTAGAGAAAGTAGCTGCAGGAGATATTTGTGCTCTTGTTGGTTTGGAAGGCTTTGAGATAGGCGATACGGTTGCAGATCTTGAAAATCCTGAAGGGTTACAAACTATTGCGATCGATGAGCCTACAATGAGCATGCTTTTCACGATCAATGATTCACCGTTCTTCGGTAAAGATGGTAAGTTTGTTACCTCACGACATATCAAAGAAAGATTAGAAAAAGAACTTGAGAAAAACCTTGCTCTTAGAGTTGAAGAAACCGATAGTGCAGATAAATTTATGGTTTATGGTAGAGGTGTTTTGCATTTATCTGTATTGATTGAAACCATGAGAAGAGAAGGATATGAATTACAAATCGGACAACCACAGGTAATTATCAAAGAGATCGACGGTGTAAAATGCGAACCGATAGAGGAATTAACAATTGATCTTCCTGAGCATGTTTCAGGAAAAGCAGTTGAAATGGTAACTCTGCGTAAAGGTGAGATGTTAAGTATGGAAGCCAAAGGGGATCGCATGATATGTGAGTTTATGATTCCGTCTAGAGGAATTATTGGTTTACGTAATCAATTACTTACGGCTACAGCGGGTGAGGCTATTATGGCGCACCGCTTTAAGGAATATCAGCCACTAAAAGGTGATATTCCAGGACGTATTAATGGTTCTTTGGTGTCTATGGAAAAAGGTACAGCAATTCCTTATTCTATAGATAAGCTTCAGGATAGAGGTAAGTTCTTTATCGATCCGGGAGAAGATATTTATGAAGGTCAGGTAATTGGTGAGAATTCACGTGGCGATGATATGACGGTTAATGTGACTAAAACCAAAAAACTATCGAATGTACGTTCTTCCGGAGCAGATGACAAAGCTAAAATTGTTCCTGCAATCAAGTTTTCTTTGGAAGAAGCCTTGGAATATATCCAAAAAGATGAGTATGTAGAGGTAACTCCTAATCATCTTAGACTAAGAAAGATATTTCTTACCGAAGTTGAGCGAAAGAGAAATAAGATTGTGTAATGTAGCTTATAGAAAATAATATAAGAAGCCCCGAGTATTTTTCTCAGGGCTTTTTTAATTCTTTGATACCAAAGTAAGATTATCTTCTCATAGCTTATCTACTTGCTTCGGGCAATTGTTTCAAATTTTTATTCAATGCTTTAAGGTCTAAGGTCATACTACCGTAAAATAATTTCACACTCCTAATTTTTTTAAATATTTATCCATCCCAAAGAAAAATATTATATTCTTTGCCCTATAAGACTGTAAAAATTATGCAAGTTGGTTCAACTACAGTTGTTTAAAAAAAAAATTGAGAAGTGAAATTTATTTTTTGAAAGGTTGAAGGAAAAATAAAGTCCCGAGAGGGGGCTCGGGACTAATAGTCGATATTTTGGGGTATGAATTGGGGCTAATTCAATATCTTGGGGTAATTATTTGGGGCATTCGATTTTGGGGTAAATATTGTAATGCTTTCTTAATTTCATAGGACAAATATAACAAGATAAGTAGTGCTAAGACTTGTAAAAAACAACAAATAATCGGTAAAATACAATTAAATATCGATGAAATACACAAATTTACATATGTTTTTTGTTTTTAACACTATTTTTCTGTAAAACACATGGTATTTTTGTACATCATTAAAGAAAATAGAAGATGTTTTCTTTTATCCTTTTCTTTGTACAACTTCAAATACTTTGTTACCGTCACATTTTAAAGTTTTTGAGGGATATTTAAGTAGTAACGCATAATCGTGGGTGGCCATCAAAATGGTATTTCCGTTTTTGTTAATATCCTGTAGCACTTCCATTACTTCTACAGATGTTTGAGGGTCAAGATTTCCTGTAGGTTCATCTGCCAAAATTAGTTCGGGATCATTTAGAAGAGCTCTTGCAATTGCTATACGCTGTTGTTCTCCTCCTGACAATTGATAAGGAAATTTAAAGTCTTTGGTTTTCATACCCACTTTATCCAGAACATCATCTATCTTGCTGTCCATTGCTTTTTCATCTGTCCATCCGGTAGCTTTAAGTACGAACAAGAGATTTTCTTTTACTGTTCTGTCGTTAAGTAATTTAAAGTCTTGGAATACAATCCCCAGCTTCCTGCGTAGAAAAGGGATTTGATTTTCCTGAAGCGAGGGTAGGTCAAAGTCAACTATACTACCTTCGCCTTTTAATAGTGGAAGATCACCATACAGAGTTTTCATAAAACTACTTTTTCCGGTTCCGGTTTTACCAATCAGATACACAAAATCCCCTTTATTCACTTCAACATTAACGTCAGAGAGGATTAAGCTTTCGCGTTGATAAATAGAAGCATCTTTTAGGCTTAATACCGTATTGGACATGGTTTATATTTCAGATTAATACTACTTGGTAAAAGTAAAAAGTTTTTAGTAAAAAAAAATGAGGGTTAAAAATAGTTTTCAACGTATTCTAGATAACCATTTTTTGAACTAAATATTTTAATTTCTATCCATTGATCAGTTTTTAGTATTCATAAAGAATTCACAAATCTAAATTAGGCGTGTAATTATATCTAAAATCTTTCGTTATTACTTTTGAAGATTAGGCTATCTTTAACACAAAATTTATTCGCGGGAAACGATCTTTACTTAACAAAATTTCAAGGCTTGCCTTGGTCAATTAAATTGTCATTCTGGCGTAGACCAGAATCTAAATCAATATAATTAAATGAACAAATACATCACCTCGATGCTTTTTGTGATTGCCTTGTCTGCAACATTATCTGCACAGCAATCTGCAATTTATAC
Source organism: uncultured Aquimarina sp. (assembly GCA_947500845.1). Lineage (GTDB taxonomy): Bacteria > Bacteroidota > Bacteroidia > Flavobacteriales > Flavobacteriaceae > Aquimarina > Aquimarina celericrescens. Next base: position 57,915 of record CANMTP010000018.1, on the reverse strand, counting down.
CAACGAATTGGTACAGTATAATCAGGCGTTAGAACTGTATAACAACAAACAATTTTTGGCAGCTCAAAATCTTTTTGATAAAGTTCGTGATGCTGTTGATGACGAAAACATTGATGCCAATTGCAGTTATTACATTGCCAATTGTGCAGTATGGTTAAATCAAAAAGATGCAGATCAGCTCCTAGAGAGTTTTGTAGTGCAATACCCAACGAGTATTAAGCGCAATTCAGCCTATCTTGATGCGGCATCGTATTATTTTGATAATGGAAAATATGCGTATGCCAGAAAATGGTATGATAAGGTCAATGAGGGAAACTTAAGTCGTTCTGAAAAAGAAAAATTCAATTTCAATAACGGTTATGCTTATTTTAAAATTCAACGATTTAATGAGGCCAAGAAATTTTTGAATCGTGTTCAGGATTCTCCTGAATATGGTGCGAAGGCAAAGTACTACTTAGGTTTTATTGCCTATGAAGGTGATAATTATCAAGAAGCTGACAAATTGTTTGACGAAGTAAAGGACCTCGATCAATACAATAAGAATTTATCTTATTTCCAGAGTGATATGAACTTTAAGTCTGGAAATTTTGAAGAAGCAATTAAAGAAGGATTGGCGCAGTTGCCAAAATCGAAACCTTCAGAAAAGTCAGAACTCAACAAGATTATAGGAGAAAGCTATTTTAACCTGGGGGAATACGAGAAAGCAATTCCTCATCTTAAAGAATACAAAGGCCGAAAGGGTAAATGGAACAATACTGATTATTATTATCTGGGTTATGCCTACTATAAACAGGGTGATTACACTAATGCGATTTCTGAGTTTAATAAAATTGTAGGCGGACGGAATGCTACGGCTCAAAATGCCTATTATCATTTGGCAGAATCGTATTTAAAAACAGATCAAAAACAGCAAGCACTTAATGCTTTTAAGAATGCTTCAGAAATGGATTTTGAAGCTAAAATCAAAGAAGATGCATTTTATAATTATGCCAAATTAAGTTATGAAATTGGAAATTCGTACGAAAGCACACCAAAAATATTGCTGGGTTACCTTGATCAATATCCAAATTCAGAGTTTAAAGAAGAAATACAGGAATTATTAATTAGCTCTTATATCACCTCTAAAAATTATAGAGAGGCGATGGATCTACTGGAAGGCAGTCGAAATTTTGCCGATAAAGAAGTATATCAAAAAGTAGCTTTCTATCGTGGTATAGAACTGTATAATGAAAATAATTATAGTGAAGCTATCACATATCTTGATAAATCTTTAGACAAACAAGTTGATCCTAGATTTACTGCAAGGGCTATCTATTGGAAAGCAGAGAGTAATTATCTGCTTAATGATTTTGATGAAGCTTTAATTGGATTTAAACAATTTCAAGGAAGTACTGGCGCTTCAACAACAGTAGAATATCAACAAATTGAATATAATTTGGGGTACACCTATTTTAAGTTAAAACAATATCCACAGGCAGCACAATTTTTTGAAGCCTTTTCTAAGAAAAACAATAGAGATGAAGCAAGGCTAGTAGATACGTATTTAAGATTAGGAGATAGTCATTTTATCTCTAGTAAATACTGGCCTGCGATGGAGGCTTACAACAAAGCAATCAAAGCAAATGGTCCAGATGCTGACTATGCATTTTATCAAAAAGCGATTAGCTATGGTTTTGTGAATAAAAATGATCAAAAAATACAGGATCTGGAGATGTTCATCAAAAAATATCCTCGTTCTACCTATCGTGATGATGCTATGTTTGCTTTGGGTGATGTCTATATTTCAGAAAATAAAACTTATAAGGGTATAGCCGCTTATGATCGTCTAATTCGAGATGTGCCCAGAAGTTCCTATGTGCCTAAAGCACTACTCAAGCAGGGTTTGGTATTTTATAATGGAGATCAAGGCGATAGAGCATTATCTAAGTTTAAAAAAGTAGTGTCAGAATATCCTGGATCGGAAGAAGCCATTCAGGCAGTAAATACAGCAAGACTAATTTATGTGGACCTGGGCAGAACCGACGAATATGCTTCTTGGGTAAAAGGGCTAAGTTTTGTAGACGTTAGTGACGCAGACTTAGATAATACTTCTTTTGAAGCAGCAGAAAAACAGTTCTTAGAAAATAATGATAATGGTGCTATTAAAGGTTTTGAAAAATATGTAGCAGAATTTCCTAATGGATTGCATGCTTTAAAAAGTCATTTTCATCTTGCTCAATTATATTTCAAAAAAGGAGATAAAGAAGCCGCTATACCACATTACGAATTTGTGCTTAAAAGTAAGCGTACCGAATTCACTGAACAAGCTTTGGCCCGATTATCAGAGATTTACCTAGAGAATCGTAATTATGAAAAAGCAATATCGGTTTTAGAACGGTTAGAAAGTGATGCTGATTATCCTCAAAATATCATTTTTGCTCAATCCAATTTGATGAAATTGTATTATCGATTACTCAATTATCAAAAAACAATCGAATATGCCGATAAAGTTTTGGCAAATCCTAAGATTCAAAATGAGGTGAAGAGTGATGCCAAAATATTCATTGCAAGGGCTGCACTACAAACTAATGATATGAGCAGAGCCAAAAAAGCGTATGCAGAAGTTCAGAAAATTGCTACTGGAGAATTGGCAGCCGAAGCGCTGTACTATGATGCATATTTCAAAAATGAAGAAGGAAATTTTAAAAGCTCTAATGAAACCATACAAAAACTTGCCAAAGATTACCCTGGGTATCGATTATACGGCTCAAAAGGATTGGTGCTCATGGCAAAAAACTTTTATGGTCTAAACGATGCATATCAGGCAAGCTATATTTTAGAAAGTGTTGTAAAGAATTTCTCAGACTTTCCTGAAATTATTAATGAGGCAAACGAAGAACTTAAAAAAATTAAAGCCGAAGAGGCTAAAACTAATTCATCCATTCAAACCGAACAATAATATCTTTAAAACGATTTGTATTTTATGATTAGATGTTTTCAGAAAGTGGTACTACTTATTTGCTTAATAATAGCAAATTGGGGGTCTATTGCACAGGAAAAAGAAGATGAAACCCTGGACACAGAGCGTGTAGTTATTGTTAAAGCATATACACCAACAATAAGCGATGCATTTAAGGTGAAGTCTACTCCTATTCTTAATGACTCGGTAACTCAAAAGAAAAAACAAATACGGTATAGTATTTTTTCTGTTCCGGTAGCATCTACGTATACTCCGGCAAAAGGTCGAGCAGCTAATATCGATAGACCAAAACCAATAGAAATATATGATAACTATGCAACTTTAGGATTCGGTAATTTTACATCAGCTTTGGCCGAGTTTTATAGCAATTTTCAGTTAAATCGTTCTGATAATTTAGGAATATACATGCACCATAATTCTTCGCAAGGTGGTATTGATGAGATACTAGTAGAAGATAAGTTCTACAATACTTCGTTAGACCTTAATTACACATCGCGCAGTCGTGATTATACCTACGGCATAGAAATTGGCGCAGAACATCAATTATTTAATTGGTATGGATTACCAGAAACACCAACATTAACCCAGGAAGAGATCAACGCTATAAATCCACAACAAAATTACTTTGGAGCAAAGTTGGGGGGTAAACTTCAATTTGACGATCTGTATTTTAAAAAGGCATCGTTAAACTACAGGTTTTTTGGTGATGCCCAAGGCTCTATAGAGCATCATGCTGTTGTTAAACCCACCTTTGAATTTGAGATGGGAAACTCATTGATAACCACGAATTTTATAGTTGATTATCTTTCAGGAAGTTTTGATCGCGACTTGGACCCTGCGCAACAGATCCCAAATGACTATGGGGTTTTGAATCTTGGAGTGAACCCAAGTTTGGTGATTTTGAGAGACAACTTAACTCTTCATCTAGGGGCAGCAGTGTATTACAGTATCGACACAGAAAATGATGATAATGATTTTTTCATATATCCAAAGGTTACAGCCTCCTATCGATTGCTGGATGATAATGTTATTGCTTACGGAGGATTAGAAGGAGAATTAAACCAAAACTCCTATCGGGATGCGGTACAACAAAACCCATTTGTTTCGCCAACATTGATTATTGAACCTACAAATAACCTTTATGATGCTTATGTAGGGCTAAAAGGTAAAATATCTGAGGTAGTAAGTTATAATTTCAGAGGAAGTTATATTTCAGAAGATGAAAAACCTTTAATCGTAAACAATCCAAGAACTACACTATTGTTGGAAGGATTTGATTACGGTAACTCGTTTTCGTACCGGTATGATGATGTAACTACGCTAGTTGGGTACGGAGAACTTAATGTTGAGATTAGTAAAAAATTTAAGTTAGGAGCGGCTGCAGAATATTTTAGTTATGATAATGAAGACGAGCAGGAAGCATGGAATTTACCCGAAGTAAAAGCTTCTGTACTTTTAGATTATCAAATTAATAAACAATGGTTTGCCGGTGCACAGCTTTTTTATGTGGGAGAACGAAAGGATATTGATCATACTGTTCTAACAACGCCAACACTCCCTGAAGCTACGGTTACACTGGATTCTTATTTTGATGCTAATATAAATATAGGGTATCGATTAGATGAGCAGCTTTCCTTTTTTGTAAAGGGAAATAATCTGGTAGGCGAAAACTACGAGCGTTGGGTCAATTTCCCGGTACAAGGAATACAAGTTTTAGGTGGCGTGACATATAAGTTTGATTATTGATGCTATGTACGATTTAAGTAAACTACAGAAAAATATAGTCCTTGGCGAAGAGATTGAGATAGAAGAGGAGCTAGTTTTTTTTCAGCCTGAGATTATTATACTTCTGCTTGTAATACTTATTCTTTTCACTGGATTGTTTTATTTGAAGATTAACAAAACAAGAAATCTAAGTACCCAAATTAGGAATCCATTTATTGATAAAATGAGTCTTCTATCTGTTCGGGAAAGGCAAGTACTTGACGAAATATTGCAGAATAAATCCTTAAAAGAGATCGCAGAAACTTTATTTATAGAAGTCTCTACAGTTAAATCACACGCAAATAAAATATATAAAGTATTTGGCGTAAAGAATAAAAAAGAGTTGCTTAGCAAGTTGATAATTGATGATATGTGAGTAAAATATACTCAGAGTTTAAAAATCCAACCTTTTTACAACTTCTTTCAAACCTTTTAAAAACACTTCAATAGAAATATAAGATAGTTTTGAATCACCTAATATTTAAAAAAAAGTGATGACAAGATTTAATTTAATTTTAGTTTTAGTCTTCTTTCTATTTCAGGGATGTAAAGATGATAATAACGCTACTGAGGATTCTCTTACTTCCAAAATTGATAAAATAGTAGAACAAGAGACCGATTTCAATGGAATAGTTCACATTGGAACATCAAATACTATTTCTTACAGTAAAGGTTTTGGCTATTCAGATAGACAGAAACAGATAGCGATTGATAAAAATACTGTTTTTGATATAGGTTCAATAACAAAACCATTTACTGCTATTGGCATTATCAAATGCCAGGAGCTTGGACTACTAGATTATCAAGATAAGCTGGAAGTTTTTTTCCCGGAAGTACCAGAAGATAAAAAAGATGTTACGATCGAACAATTACTAACGCACAGTTCTGGATTTGTTGATCTTATTGGTGGTGATTATGACGAAATATCGAAAGAAATGTATATAGCTCAAAGCTTTGACACGCAATTATTATTTCCACCTGGTGAGCGATATGAATATTCAAATGTTGGCTTCAGCCTTTTGGGGATTATTATCGAAACTGTAAGCAATAAGTCTTATGAAGAATTTTTAAATGAACACGTTTTTCTTCCTTCAGAAATGAAAACTGCAGGATATTTATTACCAGATTATGATAATGATATAATTGCTAATGGATATGACGATTTAGGAATATTTACAACACCGATGACTAACCTAGGAAAACCTAATGAACAACCATGGGATACCGATGGCCCCTACTGGCATTTAAAAAGCAATGGGGGATTATTGATGTCGGCAAATGATATTGCCCACTATTATAAATTCATAAAGTCAAATCTCGTAAGTGAAGTAAACAAACAAAAAATGTATACTAAGTATATAAGAGAAGATAATACCAGCGAATTTTATCGAGGTTATGGTTGGGGTATACTTGACACCAATAAAGGATTAGTAGCCACACATAATGGAGGAAATGACATCTTTTTTGCTGATTTCGTTTATTTAATTGAACAGGACTTATTCATATTTTTGGCATCTAATGCGTATAGGAAAAGTCAGGATGATCTTTTATACAAGCTAATAAGTGAATTATCTATAGAAATTAATAACAATTAATCTCATAAGTAATCTACTAACGTAAGTTTGATATAACTTTAAGTTTATTAATGCCGTCAAACCGGCCTGCATTGCATTTGGGAAGGTAGGTTGAGTGCTTTTTTGTAAAGAAAAGAATGAGAAATTGTATCGAAATTAGGCTTTATGACGAAAATCTCTTGCTTTCGATACATTTTTGCTAAGGCAAAAACGAACTGACAGACTTTCTTATATCGAACTCACATTATTTAACACTTTATTCTAAAAAATACAGAAAACAGTTCTTTTTATGTAGTTAGTATATTTTTCATTACGGCTCGTATATTTTTTTTCTAGTTTACTTTTCATCAGGGTATATTCACGCTTACCTATAAACTCAATCTTATGAAAAACCTAAACAAACTAATGCTAGTTGTATTGGTTGTAATTGCATTTTGCAATTATGCTAATGCACAAACCTCGCTAGGTACGAGCGAGAATTTTATGGGCGGTCTAAAAAAGGAGATCAAAAACAGTACATCAAAATCATCTGGTTTGATGGTATCTCTCAAGGTTTCAGATTCAAAGGAATTTGATGGAAAAGTTAATTATCAAAAATCAGAAACATCGAGTGAATTTCTAAACGGTGAAATAAATGGTATTCCCGAATCTTCTTTCTTCATAAAAGTGTCAGATAATACTTTAGAAGGACACATCATGCTCAAGAAATCCAAAGAAGCTTATAAGTATTATTCTGATGATTCTGGAAAAGCTTATGTTGCCAAAGTAGATATCAATAGTTTGGTTTGTATTAACTATCGAGACCTTCCCGATACCCAAAAAGAGGAATCCCTTAAAAAGGGGCAGGAAATGAAAATTTCTCGTGCATTATTAAATTTACAAAGCTTACCTGGTGCTGCGGGATGCGTGTTACTGGATTTTGATGGCCACTATATGCCTGCTGGTAATCTTTGGAACAACGGAAATCCAATTAACGCGGCACCCTCTGGGATGAGTGATGCTGCGATAAGACATCATTGGGAGGTAGTGGCCGAAGATTACAGACCCTTTAATCTAAATATTACTACCAACGAATCTGTTTTTAACTCGTATCCCAGAAATAGAAGAATGCGCGTGATCATTACTCCCACAAAAACAGCTGCACCAAGCGCTGGAGGTGTTGCTTATGTAGGCTCGTTTAACTGGAATAACGATGTACCTTGCTGGACATTTATTCTATCGGGCAAATCTGGTGGCGAGGCTTCATCACACGAAATAGGTCATACTTTCGATTTACGTCATGATGGGCGCACAAGTCCTCGTGAAGGATATTTTAGAGGAATTGATGGAACACCATGGGCACCGATCATGGGTGTTGGATATTACCGACCAGTTACACAATGGAGTAAAGGAGAGTATACCAATGCTAATAATAGACAAGATGATGTGGCAACCATTGCAGGCAATAAGTTTGGTGTGGGATACAGATCAGATGATTATGCTAACAGTATCTCTGGCGCAACTAGTTTAACTTATAATGCTAGTGGTGCTGTTTCTCAAAAAAATGGGATTATTACCTCTGAGGCAGATTGGGATTTTTTCACTTTCACTACCGGTGGCGGAAACGTTGCACTAAATGTTAATACCGTGAACAGAGAGGGTAATCTGGACATTATTGTGCGTCTTTATAATGAATCTGGGGCACAAATTGGTAGTTATACCAATACATCTCCCGGCGCATTGAATGCATCGTTAAGAGCTAATCTGCCTGCAGGGAAATATTACCTTTCTGTAGATGGTACAGGAGCAGGTAATCCAGCATATGGTGGATACTCAGCTTATGCTTCTCTTGGGAGTTACTCAATTACAGGAACCATTCCTCCAGGCGGTGGAGGTGGAGAAGAAACTATGGCCACTGTGTATCAACACTGCGACTATGCGGGATATGCGGTAGCACTTCCTCTGGGAGACTATACATTATCACAATTACAAGCCAAGGGAATCAGAAATAACGACATATCATCATTACAAGTAAAAAGTGGATACGAAGTTGTTGTATACCGAAATGATAATTTTACAGGGGAATCCATAGTCCTCAATAGCGACGATAATTGTTTTGTTGATGAAGGATATAATGATGTATTATCTTCTTTACGAGTGCGCAATCAAAGTAGCACTACGTTTTCAAGACTTATTCAGGCAGAAGATTATTCAACAATGAGCGGAATTCAAACTGAAAACACAACAGATGTGGGCGGTGGATTGAATATCGGATATGCGCATACTGGTGATTGGATGTCTTATCATGATATTAATTTTCCAGAAACTGGTTCTTATTTAATAGAATACAGAGTAGCGAGTACGATGAATACTGCGGTGATCTCTCCTGATCTGGATTCGTCAATAGTATTAGGGACACTCAATATACCAAACACAGGAGGATGGCAAAACTGGCAAACAATATCCCAAACTGTGAATATTAATGCAGGAACATATAATTTTGGAATATACATTCAGAGTACAGGAGTAAACATCAATTGGATAAAAATTACTAAAGTAAATGATGTAGTTACTCAACAAACCGTTGCTCAAGAAGTGATTCCAATTGTTGAAACCATTCAAGGAATCCACAGTAAACCTACCTTTACTGTATATCCTAATCCAACTGAAGATATCTTGTTTTTTAATTCAGACATTTCAACGGCCCAGGTTACTGTTATGCATGCTCAAATAGGATTCTTATCAAAGCACAAAGTGAATAACAATAGCATAGACGTTTCATATCTAAATCCCGGATTGTATTCGATTATTATCGAAAAGGATGGTGAACGTATTATAAAACGCTTTATCAAAAAATAAAGTTCCTCAACTGCTCATTGCATTAAACCTCGTCTATCTCTAAGATGGATGAGGTTTTTTTTAGTATGCCTTAGATCATAAGCGTCAAAGACTTATTAATGGTAATACAAAAAGCTCCTGTAGCCCTGCGAGAGTTATTTTCATATTGCTGAAGAGCTCCTGCGGCCTTGCGAGAGTTATTTTCATATTGTTGAAGAGCTCCTGCAGCCCTGCGAGAGTTATTTTCATATTGCTGAAGAGCTCCTGCAACGCTACGAAAGTTATTTTTAAGTTGATGAACAGACTCAAAAAACTTTTAAGGATAGGTACAATTTTTGTTGTATTTTAGATCAAAACGAAATAATGAAAAATCTTACCCCACTTTTCTTTTACTTTTTTTCAGTGATACTATACGCTCAGGATAATTTCAGATTATACTATGAAGAGACAGAAAATGGTTTTCGGGTACTAGCCGATAATGATGAGTATAGCCCGGTTTCTACCGAAATGAACTTCAGATTAGAAAACCTTTCTTCTACGAATGGAAATAATAAAGTGTATGTAGTACCTGCAAGAACCAAAAAATATGTCATTACACAATTAGATGTTATTGATCGTAAAAAGAGAGTGAAATTTGGATACGAATCTTCTTTTAATCACGGAGATCATCACCTTAACAAGTATGATAAAGATTTTAAATATTATTTGCCCTTTGAAAAAGGAGCTACATTTTGGCTTTCACAAGGGTACAATGGAGCAATATCACACAAAAATGAGTATGCGTTAGATTTTAAAATGCCGATTGGGACTAAGATTTATGCGGCACGAGATGGTGTTGTAGTAGATGTCGAAGAAAGCTTTAGTAAAAGTTGTACGGATCCAGGATGTGCAAAGCATAACAATTTTATTCTAATCTATCATAATGATGGTACTTTTGCAGAGTATACCCATATTAAAAAGGATGGGGCGAAGGTAAAAATAGGGGATCAAATTAAAATGGGTCAATTTATTGGATACAGTGGTAATGTAGGTTGGGCTACCGGACCTCATTTACATTTTATCGTCTTTTTGCAAAGAATAAAAGACAGAGTCACTTTAAAAACAAAATTCTTAACAGGAAATGGTAAAAAAGCAATAGAACTTACAGAAAAGGAGCAGTATACCAGACAGTATTAGTTTTTAAATTTATTTATCTTTCAGATCTCTAACAAAAAACAACAAAATATGATCAAAAATACGCTTATCATAGTTTGTCTTTCGATGGTTTTTATAGCCTGTAAAAATGAGACAACTTCAAAGGAATCTACTGCTTCAATAAATGATGTAAGTGCTAAGTTTAATGAAATGTTGGATAACTACTATGAAGAGAGCCTTCAACTTAATCCTCTGCAAGCAACATTTACTGGGGATAATCGGTTCAATGACCAGTTTCCTAATCCGCTGGCATATGAAACGGTGACTAAAGTCAAAGCACATTTCACTAAATACAAAGAAGAACTTGAAAAATTTGACGATGCATCACTTTCTGAAAGTGAACAAATGACCAAAGCAATTTTAAAATGGGAATGCGATATCAATTTGGAAGGATTTAATTACAAATCAGAGTATTTTCCAATCGATCAAATGTGGTCTGTTAACTTAATGATGGGGCAATTAGCGAGTGGAGCAAGTGCACAACCTTTTAAAACTGTTGAGGATTATGATAACTGGCTTAACAGATTAGATGGATATATTGCATGGATGGCTTCAGCTGGTGAAAAAATGAAAGAAGGAATGGAAGCAGGATATGTACTTCCCAAAGCTCTAATTGTAAAAGTATTACCACAACTAAAAGCGTTAACAGTCAAAAATCCAGAAGAACATCTATTTTACAGCCCTGTAAAGAATTTTCCAGATAGTTTTTCTGAAGAAGATAAAAAACAACTTACAGAGAAGTATACCAAAATAGTAACTGAGCGTATTATTCCTGCTTATGAAACATTACACGAATTTATGAGTACAGAATATCTGGATGCGGGTAGAACCACATCTGGTATTGCAGACATTCCAAACGGAAAGGATTTTTACAACTATCAGATAAAGTTGTACACCACCACTAATATGACTGCCAATGAAATTCATGAACTAGGGTTGTCTGAGGTAGCACGAATTGCTGAAGAAATGGAAAAAATAAAAGAGCAAGTAGGTTATAAAGGAGATCTTAAATCGTTTTTTGATGATGTGCGCAACAAAAAGGAACTCATGCCTTTTACAGAGCCTCAACAGGTGATTGATAACTTTAATGCGATTCATGACCGTATGAAACCGCAGATCGAAAAACTGTTTGATAAAAAGCCCAAAACTCCATTTGAAGTTCGTCGAACTGAAGCTTTTCGTGAGAAATCTGCTAGTGCAGAGTATAATCCAGGATCGCTTGATGGTACACGTCCGGGTATTTTTTACACTCCAATTCCTGAGGTAACAAAATATAATACCTATAGTGATGAGTCTTTATTTTTACATGAAGCAATCCCGGGACATCACTACCAAATCTCCCTTACACAAGAAAGCGAAGAGTTACCAAAATTCAGAAAAACATTATGGTACAGTGGTTATGGCGAAGGTTGGGCATTATATAGTGAGTCATTAGGTAAAGAACTTGGATTGTATACCGATCCCTATCAATATTTTGGGATGTTAGGTGCAGAAATGCATCGTGCAATTCGTTTGGTTGTTGATACAGGACTACATGCCAAAGGTTGGACAAGAGAACAAGCAATACAATATTCATTAGATAATGAAGCAGAATCAGAGGCAGGAATTACATCTGAGATTGAACGTTATATGGCCAACCCAGGTCAGGCACTGTCCTATAAGATCGGGCAATTGAAAATAAGAGAACTTCGTGCCAAGGCCGAAACAGCATTAGGTGATGTCTTTGATATTAGAGAGTTTCATAACCAAGTGTTAGAAACTGGTTGTGTGCCTTTGGCTCTACTGGAAGATAAAATCGATAACTGGATTACTGCGAGTAACTAGTTTTTCTTACACAAGGGCTTAAACCTCACAGATTTTAAATATATGTGAGGTTTTTGTCGTTTTTATTGGTCTCAAAATAGGATGGAAACCCTGTAATTTCATGATGATGTTTTAGTGGTGTAAAAAAATCTATTACTCAATTTTAGTCTTTAGTTAAAAGTTGTGTTTTCGATTATCGATTAATGAATCAAAAAGCAATTTATTGCGTATCAAAACCTCTGCATACAACGTGTAGAGTGGCTTTTGTTTTTAAATTTCAGACAGGCATTATCAAATTTAACAAAGGAGTTTTAAGAATAAAATTGTTTTTATTAATATAAACCAAATCATTACCTAAAATTTTATAATCATGAAAAAAAATATTTGTGTCTTAATGCTTCTTTTTATTGCTACATTACCAATACTTAGTTCTTGTTCTTCAGATGATGACAGCGCTGGTAATCAAAATTCTGTAAAGCTAGATGGTCAGCCTTTTTCAATCGTAAATCCTATAATGGCAGGGGTATCTATAAACGGAACAGGGCACATAGGCGCGTCGTTGTTCAATCAAAATGGCTCTGTAGCTAATGTTTTAACTATAGATTTTGAATATTTTGCAGATCAGACTATTGAAGGAGATTATGTATATCCTGAAACTGAGGGGGTTAAAAAGCTAACCTCGATAACCAATTATACAGAGTTTGTTATTAACGGTAATACCACAGAAACTAAATCTTTTACCATAAGTGAAGGAACTTTTACGCTACAGGATAATGGAGAAGATAACTACACCCTTATCATGGATTTGATACTTACAAACTCACAGGAAGAACGTAGAGTTTTTAAGGGAACATACACCGGAGATTTTATGGTTCAAATTAATAACGGCACGTTATAAAACCGGAAGTATAGTTCTATACTGAATACCCGCAAATAGATGTACCTTTACGTAATAATTTTTCAGACTTTTTTCTTTACAAACATCCAAGGATGACCTCCAAGGCGGTTCAAGCGGATTAAGGATAAGTTAGGAAATGGTTTGAAAATACTTCGAAGCAATATTCTGCCTATTAAGGTAACTAGCAAACCTTTTTGAGTCTAAAAAAAACTGCTGATTTGAAAAAACTAGATACTAGTTCGAATACATAAATAATCTCCCAAAAAGTGTTTTCGATTTTCACGAGGGTGGTTAGGTATAGAGGCGGCAAGGCTTAATAAAGTATTGAGGAGATTCAGAACTTTATGAATAAATGGTCAGAGATATAAGAGGCCGCCTGAAAATTTTTTAGACGGCCTATGTAAAAAGAACTGTACAAAATGACGATTATGTTACAGCTGTCTTGTTTCGACAAACCTATGATAAATAATCATGCCACGACAAGGGGAAATCCTCCCTTTTTATCAGGGGAATTTTCAGGAATAATCGATAGCTAAAACCTGATTCCAATATAATGTGAAAGCTTGAAGTTCTTTTATATTAAGAAAACCTTAACGAGTATAAAATTCATATATTCCTATTTTAGGCCTCGCAAACACATAATCACTCAACTTATCATGCAAAAAATCATTATTTTTCTAGTAGCGACATTATTATTTGTTTCTTGTCAAGAACCTCTAGCAGTAGACCTGGTAGTCATTAATGCTAATGTGTATACTGTGGATGATACAGTCTCTAAAGCATCAGCTTTTGCTATTAAAGATGGTAAGTTCGTTGCAGTGGGAAGCGCCGATGAAGTTCTTAAAAATCATAAGGCTACAGATACTGTGGATGCAGCAGGAAGAACTATCGTACCCGGGTTGATCGATGCTCATTGTCATTTCTATGGTTTGGGACTACAACAACAAAAGGTAGATCTTGTGGGTACTAAAAGTTATGACGAAGTGCTGGATCGTATTGTTGCATTTCAAAAAGAAAAAAACGTTTCTTTTATCACTGGTCGCGGTTGGGATCAAAATGATTGGGAGGTGAAAGAGTTTCCTACCAAAGATAAATTAGACAGTTTATTTCCAGATACACCGATAGCAATAACGCGAGTAGATGGGCATGCGATGCTAGTCAATCAAAAAGCACTAGAAATGGGTGGTGTCAATGCTTATGTTGAAGTAATCGGAGGAGAAATTGTTAAAAAAGAGGGTAAAATTACTGGGGTATTGATAGATAATGCTATGATATTAATTAACAAAATACTTCCAGAACCTACTTTTAAAGAGAAAGTACAGGCCTTAAAAGACGCAGAAGCAATTAATTTTAGTTATGGGTTGACTACGGTGGACGATGCGGGATTAAGTCCGCAAGTGATTGCTTTGATCGATAGTTTACAGAAAAAAGGAGAGTTAAAGATAAGAATGTATGCCATGGTGAGTAATAAACCAGAGTATGTGGATTATTATTTGAAAAATGGCGTGCATAAAACTGATAAATTGAACGTTTCTTCTTTTAAAGTATATGCTGATGGGGCACTTGGATCAAGAGGAGCTGCACTAAAACAACCGTATTCTGATCAAGAAAATCATTTTGGGGCTATGGTAATTGGGAATGATGAATTTAAGGCCTTGGCTAAGCGATTGGCAGCTTCTCCATTTCAGATGAATACTCATGCCATCGGTGACTCTGCCAATGCAGTAGTCATGAAAACATATTATGATGTACTTAAAGATAAATCTGATAGGAGATGGCGAGTAGAACACGCACAAGTAGTAGCTCCGGAAGAGTTTGAATTATTAGATGATAACCTGTTCATGAGTGTACAGCCCACTCACGCTACAAGCGATATGTATTGGGCCGATGAACGATTAGGAGAAGAGCGCATCAAAGGAGCATATGCCTATAAAACATTATTAGAAAAAACAGGTAAAATCGCTTTAGGAACCGACTATCCAGTAGAACATGTAAGTCCGTTTTATACTTTTTATGCTGCGGTGGCAAGAAAAGATTTAAAACAATATCCCGAAGGAGGTTTTCAAAAGGAAAATGCACTAACACGAGAAGAAACACTAAAAGGAATGACAATATGGGCTGCCTATAGCAATTTTGAAGAAACAGAAAAAGGAAGTATTACTGCAGGAAAATTTGCTGACTTTGTAATTCTCGAAGAAAATGTTATGGAAATTGAAGAGGACAAAATCCCTATGATAAAAGTAAATGCAACGTATTTAAATGGTGAAAAAGTGTATTAGGGTTATAATTTTGGATCAAAATTATAAAGATTTTTAACTCCGGAATTATTTACCCCCATTGGCTTGTAAATCAGCAATGCATAACGCATCAAGTTGAGGGACTTCGCTCATACCCATAATACCACTGGTAAATTGTATAGAAGCTTCCATCAAACATCCAGATACATTGCAGTGATTGTTGCCATCACCTTGATCATCGACCGACTCGTGCGAAGATTGTAAGGGAGTACCAAGATCCACTAATCCCATAAGGTGAGAAAATTCATGAATTAAGGTTGCTGTTTCAATAGTGCTTAATGAAGGCGCTCTAGGACTAGAGTTGCCAAATCTACGTAGTGTTCCTTCATAAATTACCATAGAAGTGTTTTTATAGGCAGATCCTAAAGTAACTTGTTCTCCCGAGTCATCTTCATTGCTACCATCGGCAAAATATACGTAGACCGCAATATCATCTCCGGCATTAAATAATGTGCGTGTATTATTCTCTATTTCTCTGATTTCGTCGGTATTGAATGGCGCGTTGTTAGAGGATGAAATACTGCGTTGAATGATATTTATGCCGTCTGGTTTGTGCAATCGGTCTTCCAAAAATGTCTTAAAATTTTCAACAGCTACTGGGGTAGGCTCAAAACCTTGCACAGCAACCATTTCGATCGTTATGCTCTTAAAATTAGTATCGCTCAAAAGATTATTGGGAGTATTTCCACTTCCCAAAGGTAGGTTATTAGCTGCTCGATCAGGATTTCCATTAATAGGAGAATCATCGTCATCAGAACATCCAACAAGAAAAAATGAAAAAATCAGAAGGTAACCTAAGAACTTTGTTATTTGCACGAGATTTATTTTTTAAATAGGTATTGATCAGTAAATAAACGAATTTCCAAAATACCAGTTTTTAAGTTTAACACGATTTTTAGAATAGAATTCTAGGCACAAACATTGTACCAGTTATTTAAAAACTATGTAGCCAATGTAATTCTAGCTAAATAATCATTGTTTTTTCCCTCAAACACCAATTCACATAAGAAGCCATGGTTATTAGAGGCACTCTGTAGTGTATTATAGTCTATATATAACCAATTAAACCAATCTGATTCTTGCCCTTTATATTTTAGTTTATATTGCATTTCTCCGTAATATCCAGCGTTAGCATCCACCCAAAAGCCTCCATCATCATCTGTGAATAGATATGAAATGTTTGATGAATCCATAAGAATTTGCCCTCCCGGTTTTAAAAGTGTCTTAAGGTGCATAAAAAAATGATCAACGTTTTCAAGTTTGCCAATAATTCCACTTCCATTCATTAAAAATAACAACGTGTCGTATGTTTCATTTTTTTGGTCATAGAAATCTCGAACAAATGCATGCTGTACACCTCTTTCTTTAGCAATAAAAATTGCTCCTTCAGAAATATCTATGGCTGTAACCTCAAGATTTTTTTTGTTTTGAAGAAATAAACTATGGCTTCCAGAGCCACAACCTACATCTAGCACCTTACCTCGAGAAAGGTCCAGTGCTTGTTGTTCTAGTTTTGGCATTTTGTTGTAAGATCTAAAAAGATAAGGTATAGGTATAATATCATCATCAAAATCTGGAGCTTGTACGACAATATCTTCAGAATAATTTTGATTATAAAAGTCTTTTAATGCTTCTCCAAAAATATCTTTGCTCATAATACTATGTTCCTAAAGTGTAACTCGTAATTTTGTGACCATGCAAGAATTTATAGATCAATTACCGAAGCTGGCCAAAGATAAACATAACGAAAACAAAAAGTTCTTTGCCAGGCTTAAAAAAAAGCCGCCAAAGAAACTGGATCATATCATGCAGGAATTACATGAAGAGGAGTTTGAGCAAACAGACTGCTTACAATGTGCAAATTGTTGCAAAACTACGGGGCCTTTATTTACAGATAAGGATGTAGAACGTATTGCTAAACATCTTAAAATAAAACCCAGACAATTTGAAGAACAGTATTTAAGAAAGGATGAAGATGGTGACATGGTATTACAGCAGGTTCCCTGTACTTTTCTGGATTCAGAAAATTATTGTATGATTTATGAAGTGCGGCCAAAGGCTTGTCGTGAATTTCCCCACACAGATCGTAAAAAGTTTCAGCAAATATCAAATCTTACCTTAAAAAATGTAGCTATTTGCCCGGCAGCATACAATATAGTTGAAAAAATGAAGGTCATGATTAAATAACTAGAACTTTTGATATTAATTGTAAATCAAATATTTTTTCCTTTTTTCTTTATATTTCGCCAGATCTTCACTCCATGATTTCTTAATTTCAGTAGCACTAAGGCCAGCAATAATTTGCTGCTCTAGCGTTTTTGTGCCGGCATGTAATGTAAACGATTTCGTATTAAAGAATTTTTCTTTGTCTTTAGAATTCTTGTATGCGTTGATTAACCATTCTAGATTTATTCTGTTCAATCGGGTGGTATTTCTTAGATCCTTTCCATAACATACTTCACCTTGATGTTTAGGGTATTTAGCTCCAAAATTTGGTTTAGGAATATAAGCATAGTCATATTTTTCCAAAGCAAGATTTGGTGAACCGAAGACTTGAAATTGAGTTTCTGTTCCTCTACCTGCATTAATGGTAGTGCCTTCAAAAAAACCAAGGCTGGGATATAAATTAATAGCCTTATCATTAGGTAAATTAGGAGAAGGCCGAATGGGTAAACTATAGAATGTCTCGTGTGTATAATTTTTGACTGGTACGATGGTTATTTCACATTGTAAGCCCTCACCAAGCCATCCCTCGCCATTAACCATCTTGGCATACTCCCCTACAGTCATTCCATGTACAAGAGGAATAGGATGCATCCCCAAAAAACTAGTATGCTCTGGCTCCATGGTAGGGCCATCGATATAATGTGCATTTGGATTGGGCCGATCTAATATGAGAACCGGAATATTATTTTCTGCACATGCTTGCATAACATAATGAAGCGTAGATATATAGGTGTAGAATCGAACGCCGACATCCTGAATGTCAAAAATGACAATGTCAATATCTGTAAGTGATTCTTTTGATGGCTTTTTGTCTTTTCCGTATAGTGAAAAAACAGGAATCCCTGTTTTAATATCTTTACCATCGGCTACCAATTCTCCGGCATCTGCTTTTCCTCTAAAACCGTGTTCTGGCGCAAAAACTTTTTTAATATTTATATTTCGTGCTAGTAATGAATCTACTACATGTGTGTACTGTTCAAATTGGAGTGATTGCATTCCTGCTTTACTTTCTGCAAATGGTTCAGGATTTGGATATTTAAAAATTACTGAAGTTTGGTTTCCTACTACAGCTACATTCTTACCTACTAATAATGATAAGTATTCTTCTGTTTGATTAGCACCTACAATAACGGGTTGCACTAAAATTGCAGTATTTTTTTCTTCCTTTTTGTTAGACATCGTGTCCTGAACTGCAATAGAAGTAGTTTGAGAAGATATTTTTATGTTACTTCCACAAGAAATAAGAAGGGTGCAAAAGAATAAAAATGTATTTTTGAACCTGGCTGCCAAATAGGTAGATGCATTTCTAATAAAAACCATAATTAAGCTTGAATTTCGAGTATTTTATCGCTAAACGCCTTATCAAAGGTAAGGAACATAAAAGTAGCATTTCGACTCCGATTACAAAAATTGCGATTTCTGCCATTGCAATTGGAATGGTTATGATGCTTATTACTGTTGCTACAGGGATAGGTTTACAACAAAAAATTCGAGAAAAAGTTGCTGCCTTCAATGGGCACGTGATCATTACTAGTTTTGATAATAATAGTAGTGTAGAGTCTTTAATTCCAATAAATACAGATCAAAATTTTTATCCAGAACTTCCTGAAGTTGATGGTATTGTGCATATGCAAGCCGTAGCGACCAAAATGGGACTGATACGAACAGCCACAGATTTTGACGGGATAGTAGTAAAAGGAGTAGATAATGATTACAATTGGGATTATTTTAAAGAATATCTTGTAGAAGGCAGACTTCCAAATTTTGGCGAAAAATTGAATAACGAGATCCTGATATCTTCTTATATATCCGGTCGATTAGGACTTGAAATAGGAGATAAGGCGATAACATATTTCCTTAAGAAGAATGCAAAATCAAACGCACAACCTTTCATAAGAGCGTTTGAGATTGTGGGAATTTATAATTCGGGATTTCAAGAGTTTGATGAAACCTATCTTTTTGCAGATATACGCCATGTACAAAGAATGAATAAGTGGAAAGCCGATGAGGTAGGTAATTTTGAAGTTTTTATCGATGATTTTGAAAAAATAGACGAAAAGGGACAGGAAATTTATGAAAATATTCCTTCTACCTTAGACAGTCAAACCATTACATTGAAGTATGCTACCATTTTTGAGTGGCTTAAACTTTTTGACCTTAACATTATCGGTATCATAGGAATCATCATTTTGGTGGCTGGTATTAATATGATAACAGCTCTATTGGTATTGATTTTAGAGAAAACTCCTATGATCGGAATATTAAAGGCATTAGGAACATCAGACTGGAGTATTAGAAAAGTATTTTTATATAACGCCGCCTATCTCATATTGATAGGTTTGTTTTGGGGTAATCTCATAGGTATTGGTTTACTACTTATACAGGATCGTTATGGGGTAGTGGGTCTTAATCCAGAGACGTATTATGTAAGTACTGCTCCGGTATATGTAAATGTAGGATACATTGTGTTACTCAATTTGGGCACGATGTTATTGTGCCTAATGATGTTATTGATTCCTTCATATATTGTTTCAAAAATATCTCCGACAAAATCTATTCGTTTTCAGTAGTTCTTTATTATTGTTCAAAAATTGTCAATAGAAAATCTAGATCGTATCTTTGCAGCGAAAAAATATCCTTAATAGGATTCTTAAAATTACAAGAGTGGAATACGCTGAAAATATACTAGAAACCATTGGTAATACACCTTTGGTGAAAATGAATGCTTTGGTCAAAGATGTGGATGCTTTGGTATTGGCTAAATACGAAACTTTTAACCCTGGTAATTCTGTAAAGGATCGTATGGCTTTAAAAATGATTGAAGATGCTGAAGCCGATGGTCGATTAAAACCTGGAGGAACAATTATTGAAGGAACTTCAGGAAATACCGGTATGGGGTTAGCTTTAGTAGCAATCGTGAAAGGATATAAGCTTATTTGTGTAATGGCCGATAAGCAATCCAAAGAGAAGATGGATATTCTTCGTGCAGTAGGAGCCAAAGTAATGGTATGTCCGACCAATGTAGAACCTGATGATCCTAGGTCTTATTATTCAGTTTCTAAAAGATTAGCAGAAGAAACACCAAACTCTTGGTATGTAAATCAATATGATAATCCATCAAATGCTATAGCACATTATCAAAGTACTGGACCAGAAATATGGGAACAAACCAATGGTAAGGTTACTCATTTTATTGTTGGCGTAGGTACTGGTGGGACGATATCCGGAGTCGGCAAATACCTAAAAGAAAAAAATCCAAATATTAAAGTCTGGGGTATAGATACTTATGGTTCAGTATTTAAAAAGTATCATGAAACAGGGATTTTTGACGAAAACGAGATTTACTCATACATAACCGAAGGCATAGGAGAAGATATTCTTCCCAAGAATGTAGATTTTTCGGTTATAGATGGTTTTACCAAAGTAACCGATAAAGACGCTGCTATATATACCCAGAAATTAGCTAAAGAAGAAGGAATGTTTTTGGGAAATAGCGCTGGAGCGGCGATAAAAGGGCTCTTACAGTTAAAAGAGCATTTCACCAAAGATGATGTGGTGGTGGTTTTGTATCATGATCATGGTAGTCGCTATGTAGGT
This sequence comes from uncultured Aquimarina sp., assembly GCA_947500845.1. Lineage (GTDB taxonomy): Bacteria > Bacteroidota > Bacteroidia > Flavobacteriales > Flavobacteriaceae > Aquimarina > Aquimarina celericrescens. The sequence continues at coordinate 36,786 of CANMTP010000018.1, read as the reverse complement.
AAAATGTTTAATGACGATTGGATGCGTGAACGAGGTTTTCTTGAGGAAGAAGTATTTACAGCCGTAGATTTAGTTAAAGATCACGCAGATAAACCACTGGTTACGGTAAAAACTGAAGAATTAGTTTCTCATGCTATAGAGCGCATGCGCAAATTTCAGATATCTCAAATTCCTGTTAGAGATAGTGATGGATTTGTAGGTTCTGTAGATGAAAGTGCTTTGTTTAAAGCTTTTATGGAAGATAAGGATATGGATAGTACGCCCATTAAAGAGGTGATGAAAGATCCTTTTCCAATAGTAGATGCTAAAACCTCATTAGACGACATTTCTCAACTTATAAAAAATGGCAACCCAGCTGTTTTGGTGGACCTTGGAAACGACAAGCATCATATTATTACAAAATATGATGTGATTAGTCATATAAAATAAATTAGTATATTTAAATCATAAATGCCTATCCCCTATATTAGTTTTATGAACTAATAAAGGGGATATTTATATAATTAGGTACAGGTTTACGCAACTTTATGGGGTGGTGTTTATCTATAGAAAATAGAGAAACTTGTAAAATGAGGGGGCTATGTACAAATATTCGTTTGATTTTTCTGATATTGATGACCTGAGAAATTATTATAGATCTCAATTGGATCCTAATAGTTCTTCAGATCGTATTTATTTTCCTAAAGAGATAGCAGAGGGGTATTTGTCATATTATAAAATATCTCCGGAAGTTTTTCTTTTGGTGAATAATTATAAAGCCAATGCAGATATAGAATATATTCGAAGACCTATCAGTGAAAAGGATATTATCCTTCACTTTAGGAAATATGCACTCGATCATCAGTTTGAAAAAAATCAAATTATAAGCAAATACTCAGATAGTTACACTCCAGGCAATATGAGATGTATGGATGCTCAGCAAGGAGAGCAGGTTTTTATTACCAAAGGTGCCGAGGTAAAATCTACCATGATAGTTCTAAAGAGTACTTATACAGAACCATATTTCATGAAGAGTAGTGATATGGCAGAAAAAATCGACAGTTATATTCGTTATTCTCATCAGCATATTAATAAGTTTTATCTCTCTTACAAACAATCCAATCTTTTTGATCAAATTGTAGAGCCGTACGGTGATACCGTAGAGAATTATTTGTACTATGTAGCGAGAGGTATACGGCTTTTAGAAACTTTCTGGAAAGATGTTTTGAAATGGGAAACAGAAAGTAATCCTTTTAATGTTAATAGTGCCCAGGTTGGCAATATATATAAGGTAAGTAATTACCTTAAGGAAAATCTTCATGAACCCTTTATAGGAGTAGATCAGTTGGCTACCATGGCACATATGAGTCGTACAAATTTTTTTAGTATGTTTAAAGAAATTCATAATCAAACTCCGTTAGAGTTTTTTAATAATAAAAAGCTTGAAAGTTCTTATAACATGATATTTAGTGATGGATTATCCATAAAAGAAGTTATGGATATTCTTAATTACTCTAATTCTTCAAAGTTTAAAAAAGCGTTTTTTAATAAGTTCGATATTTATCCAGATATTAATCTATAAAAATAAAGATGGCTGTCAAAAAATGACAACCATCTATAACCTAACACAAACTCAACTTAGTTTAGGGTTTTGTAATCTTTATGACGTTTTGAATATAATTTTCCCGTTATATGCTATAGCAAAGTAAAGAAATGATATTATTGTAAAGGTTTCCATTAATACATAAAATGTTACCAATAGTACATTTCTGGTAATAATTAACTTGACTTTAAGAAAACCGAAGCCAAAATGAAATGTATTCAGAAAGGTTTTCTAATATTTTTGAACTTAACCATTTTCTCAAAGATGCGGACCAGTTATAGATAATCAAATAGAGTTCAAGATTAGGTTTAAGAGTGACTTTTAATTCAAGTTCTCATTAGTATGGGATTCAATATTATAATTAGAATAATTTTAGTAATTTCACAGCAATTTAGAGTCGCTACTACATTTGTCTTGATCCTGCCCAAAATGTGAATAGCAAATTCTATTGATTTACCAAGTTCTTTGGTGAGTAATGAGAATAGTAAGCTATACATAAACAAATGAATGAAGATTTTCTCCAATACCTTTGGAAATACAAAAAGTTTAAATTATTCAACCTAAAAACCACACAACAACAAGAAATTATTCTTCAGAATGTGGGAATTCATAATACTAAAAATTCTGGCCCCGATTTTTTTAATGCGCTTATGACTATTGATGATCAAAAATGGGCAGGTAATGTTGAGGTGCATTATAGATCTAGTGATTGGTTTGTACATAATCATGAAATTGATTGTACTTATGATAACGTTATTCTACATGTAGTTTGGGAGGATGATATGTCAATTTACAGGAAGGACAATACTTCAATCCCGACTTTACAATTAAAAGATTATGTTTGTAAGGATCTTTTGGTAGAATATCATAAGCTGTTCAAATTAACTAATAAAAAATGGATACCATGTGAAAAACAATTATCTCAAGTACCACGTTTTATAGTTGATAATTGGCAAGAACGACTATTCTTAGAAAGATTAGAACAAAAAACAATGTTGATTCTATCTTTTTTAAGAGATTCTGCAAATGATTGGGAGGCTGTGCTTTTTAAATTATTAGCTAAAAATTTCGGACTTCAAGTTAATGGAGAAGCTTTTTTGAGTCTAGCGAATTCATTAGATTTTTCGCTTATTCGAAAATGTAGTAATGAACTGTGTAAATTAGAAGCGCTTTTTTTCGGCCAAGCAGGACTGCTAGACGATGTTATAGAAGATGAATATTTTAAAAAACTTAAAAACGAATATAGTTTTTTAAAGAATAAATTTCGTTTAAGTACTAATGGAATTATACCAGTACAGTTTTTTAGATTACGACCTGCAAGTTTTCCAACCATAAGATTAGCGCAACTTGCAGCACTGTATTTTAAAAATAAAACACTATTTAGAGATATCATAAGTGTTAATACTGTAGAAGAAATATACGAGCTTTTTGAGATCGATATCAATAGTTTTTGGAATAATCATTACACCTTTAATAAGCAATCCAAACATAGAAAAAAAGTTCTTACCAAACCATTTATTGATCTCATTTTGATAAATACTATAATTCCCTTTAAATTTATATATGCTCGGGATCACGGTAAAAATCCTGAAGAAGAAGTTTTTAAGTTAATATGTGATTTACCTCATGAGAAGAATAGTATTATTGATAGTTTTGCTGCTTTAAATGTTCAGATAGATAATGCAATGCGCTCACAAGCAATGGTACAGCTCAAGAAGTATTATTGTGACCAAAGAGCTTGTTTGCGATGTGCTGTTGGGAATTATTTATTGAATCGAGATCGAAATTTAGGATAATATAATTATTTTGCGGTATGCTATACAATTTAAGACATTTTTTAGAGCGAAATGGGTTTTATGTATCCTCTAGGGTAGCCGATAGATTGGGAATGAGAGCCAAAAATGTTCGGCTTTTCTTTATTTATTTAACCTTTGCGACAGCAGGTTTGGGATTCGTAATATACTTGAACATGGCATTTTGGCTAAAAATAAAGGATCTTGTGTATACAAAACGAACCTCTGTATTTGACTTATGATAAAGATGTATAATTGGGGAAGACCGAAAGTTTATATTGCTTTAATTTTATTGGTTACTGTAATTACAATTGGCGTATTCGGCTTTCGTTTTTTGTCTGATTATTCATGGGTTGATGCGCTTTACATGACGGTAATTACCATGACCACGGTAGGTTTTGAAGAGGTTCAACCCTTAGATGATAATGGTAAATTATTTACTGTATTTTTAATTTCTACGAGTGTGGCAATTTTTGCCTATTCGGTATCTGTGATTACCGAGTATATAGTGAGTAAAAATGACCCAAAAAGAGTTCAATATCGAAAAATGCAAAAAATGATACATCAACTTGAAAATCATATCATTATTGTTGGTTACGGTCGCAATGGTAAACAAGCTGCAGCAAAACTTATGGCTTACGATAAGCCATTTATTGTTGTCGAAAATGATAACGAGGTTATTGATAGATACCAAAATGATAACATCTTATTTTTGAAAGGAAATGCAACAGAGGACGCCGTGTTGATAGAAGCAGGGTTAAAAAGTGCTGCATGTTTAATTTGCACATTGCCCGAAGATGCAGACAATTTGTTTATTGTGTTATCTGCAAGACAAATCAATAAAGATCTCAAAATTATTAGTCGGGCCTCTCAAGATGCTTCCTATAAGAAAATACGATTGGCAGGTGCAGACAACGTGATTATGCCAGATAGAATTGGCGGGGATCACATGGCTTCTCTAGTAGTAGTCCCGGATTTGATAGAATTTTTAGACAACCTTTCTATTGTTGGTAAAAGATCGATTAACATAGAAGAAGTTTCGTTCGAAGATATGTTTGATGATACAAAAGAACGAACTATTCGTACCATTGATATGAGATCAAAAACGGGTTGTACTATTATAGGATACAAATCTCCTGAAGGTGAATATATTGTAAATCCTGAAGCGGATACCCTATTAAGTCCTGGATCAAAGATAGTTGTATTAGGTCGACCTGAGCAGGTTAATCGCTTGAATCGAGAGTTTAATATTTAACAATTACTGAACATTTAACTCTTTAAAAATTGTACACCACCGTTTTTTTTAGCATCTTGCCTGCTTCTTAAAAACAAAATTTAAATTAACTCACACAATTATGAAGAGAATTCTTCTTTCGATTTTAGTATTTACAATTCCTTTATTCACATTTGCACAGGAGACTACAGAAAAAGGTCTCGACCAAAAAATAGACGAAGCTTTCAAGCCAGTTTCGGACTTTTTCTCTAATGTTATCTTTTTTGAAGTTTTTAGTGGAGCACCTTTTGTAATTATACTATTGGTTATGAGTGCTTTGTTTTTTACGTTATATTTTGGTTTTCCAAATATTAGATATTTCGGAAAGGCTATTAATGTTGTAAGGGGAAAATATGATGATGTAGAAGGACATGGGATAGAAGGAAAAGCAGAAGTTAGTATCGTAGAAGGAGATATAAGAGATACGATTAGAGATGAATCCAAAGAAGGAGAGGTATCGCATTTTCAAGCATTGGCAACGGCAGTTTCTGGCACAGTGGGTAATGGAAATATTGCCGGTGTTGCATTAGCTATTGCTCTTGGAGGACCAGGAGCGACATTTTGGATGATAGTTTGTGGTTTACTGGGAATGTCTACAAAATTTGTAGAATGTACCCTTGGTGTACAATATAGAGATGTTGGTGAAGATGGTACGGTATATGGTGGTCCAATGTATTATCTTAGTAAAGGACTAAAAGAAAAAGGCTTTGTTTGGGTAGGTAAAATTACTGCTGTTCTATTTGCAGTTTTTTGTATCGGGGGATCATTTGGAGGAGGAAATGCAGCGCAGTCCAATCAAGCTACCATTGTTTTAAAAGAAATGTTTGGATTACAAAGCACCGGAGCAGGTTTTTGGATCGGAATAATATTGGCAATTCTAGTTGGGATAATAATTATAGGAGGGATAAAGCGTATCGCTTCGGTGACCGAAAAGGTAGTTCCATTTATGGCAGTAATGTATGTGCTTGCCTGTATTTACATAATATTTAGTAATTTTTCATTTGTAGACGATGCTATAGGCATGATTGTGAGCGAAGCTTTTAATCCGAAAGCAATCGGAGTAGGCGGATTGATTGGTGTTTTACTAGTTGGTTTCAAGAGAGCAGCATTCTCTAATGAAGCCGGTGCTGGTTCTGCGTCTATTGCGCATTCTGCTGTGAAAACCAAATATTCTGCAAGCGAAGGATTAGTAGCATTGTTAGAGCCATTTATTGATACAGTATTGATTTGTACAATGACTGCGTTGGTAATTATCATCTTCAATTCCGGAGGTGCATTTGAATACGGTGGAGATGGAACAGGAGTTGTTTTTATTGATGGTATGCCTTATGAAGGTGCAGGTATTACTCAAATGGCTTTTGCAGAGTATATTCCTTTTTCTGACATATTTCTTACCATAGCCGTTGTTCTTTTTGCAGTGTCGACAATGATCTCATGGTCATATTATGGATTACAGTCTTGGAAATTTTTATTCGGTAGAGGAAAAACAGCTGATTTGGTATATAAGTTTTTATTTCTAACATTCGTAATAATTGGTGCGGCTGCAAGTATGAATTCTATATGGGCTTTTTCTGATGCAATGATTTTTGCAATGGTCTTCCCAAATATGGTGGGTCTGTTTTTCTTATTCCCAGTAGTTAAGAAACAACTATCACGCTATTTTACCGCTATTAAAGCGTCAAGAAAATAATACTATTCGAGTGATGAACAATATTAAATCCTATTTTGAAATGCACTTACGTTTCAGGAATGGGATTTTTCTTTTAGTATTAGTGTTATTATCAAGCATATTAGTATTCGTTTTTTATCCATATTCCAAGGAGACTCAACATAATCTAGTTGAGCTTACAGAATTTCAAAATCAAATAGATTCTTTAAAAAGAATTGCATCCATTGAAAAAGAGGAGGTCAAATTAAAACTTTTTAACCCTAATTTTATCTCTAATCATAAAGGGTATCAATTAGGGCTTTCTGTAGAAGAATTAGATCGATTGATTGCTTTCAGAAATGAAGGGAAGTGGATTAATTCTGTTTCAGATTTTAAAAATGTTACCAAAGTTTCAGATTCGCTTTTAGAAGTAATTTCACCTCATTTTAAATTTCCCGAATGGGTAAGAAATAAAAGTGTTATTAAGAAAGATTTAAAGAAAAAGTATACGGTAAAATCATACGGCCAAAAAGAAGACCTTAATGAAATAACTTTAGAACTACTTCGCAAAGAACTAAATATACCCGATTTTGTTGCAAAAAGAATAATAAAATATAGAAATGAAATTGGTGGTTTCATAAGTGATATTCAACTTAAAGATATATCAGTACTGTATGAAAATCAAAGAAAAAAAATACTATCTCGATGTACTGTTAAAACTCCTAGAGAAGTAAAGAAAGTAAATATCAATAAAGCATCTGTAAAAGAATTGTTAGAGGTTCCTTATTTTGACTTCGAAATAGCACTTGAAATTAAAGATTTAATAGAAAATAGCGGCGGTATCTCTAATTTTGATGAATTAGGAAAAATCAAAGGTTTTTCTTTAGAAAAAATAGATAGAATAGCTTTATATTTGACATTAAAATAAAAATCGGAAAAAATTGCTGTGAATTCTGACAAATCCTTAAATAATGATGTAACATTATTAAGGCTTATATTCATTTTGGTGAGTATTTGTTATGATACGCAGTAATATGCTAACTAAAAATAGTAGAAGTTACCATATGAACAGCATGTATTTTACAGAAGAGCACGAATTATTTAGACAGAGTCTTAAAGATTTTCTTAAAAAAGAAGTTACCCCTTTTATAGAAGAGTGGGAAAAATCGGGAACTATTGATCGATTTATCTGGGAGAAGTTTGGTGAGATGGGATACTTTGGAATCGCTTATCCAGAAGAATATGGTGGCTTAGATTTGGATCTATTTTATACGGTAATTCTGTTGGAAGAACTACAGAAAATTAATTCGGGCGGTTTCGCTGCCGCTATATGGGCTCATGCTTACCTTGCTATGACTCATATTAATAAAGAAGGAGATCATAGAATTAAAGAAGAATATTTAACTCCCAGTATTTCAGGTCAAAAAATAGGATGTCTTGCGATAACAGAGCCATTTGGAGGGTCTGATGTTGCCGGAATGCGAACAACTGCCATTAAAAAAGAAGATCATTATGTAATCAATGGATCTAAAACATTTATTACCAACGGAGTCTATAGCGATTATCTTGTAGTTGCTGCGAAAACAAATCCAGAGCTTGGGAATAAAGGTATTAGTATCTTCGTGATCGATCGTGATACCCCAGGAGTAAATGCAACAAAGCTTGAAAAATTAGGTTGGAGGGCTTCAGATACTGGCGAAATAGCTTTCGATAATGTAAAAGTTCCTTTACATAATCTTATGGCTGAAGAGAATAAAGGGTTTTCTTACATCATGCAGCATTTTGCTTTAGAACGTTTAATAATGGGAGTAAATGCACATGCCAGAGCAGAATTTGCTTTAGATTACGTAATACAATATATGTCTGAAAGAGAAGCTTTTGGTAGAACTATTGATAAATTCCAGGCACTTAGACATACTGTGGCAGACATGGCCAGCGAGGTAGAAATGTGCAAAGAATTTAACTACTCAATTACAAAGAGACTCAATGATGGTCTATATGTAGTTAAAGAGGCAAGCATGTCGAAGTTGCTTTCGACAAAAATGGCAGACGAGGTTATATATAAATGTTTACAACTTCTTGGAGGGTATGGTTATATGGAAGAGTATCCATTGGCTAGATTATTTAGAGATAGTAGATTGGGTCCTATTGGAGGAGGTACTTCAGAAATTTTAAGAGAAATCATCGCTAAAATGGTTATTGACAAGAAAGAATACAAACCGGCTACTTAAATTGTATTTTTTAGTGAAAGATAAGTCAAGGAAGAAGCATTTTGTTTCTTCCTTTTCTATTTTAATTATTTCTACTAGTAATAATTAGTTGTTTTTATGCTTTTGTTAACACGAAATCGTTTTCGTAATAATTCAAACGATTTCGGTAGAAGTTTAATTTTTAATTTGATAGAAAATTAACACAAACACTAACTAATTATGAAAATTCACAAGTTTTTTTATGGATTCATCGCTACAATGTTTTTGTTCATTAGCTGTAGTAAAGATGAAGTTTTGGATTCCGTAGAGACAGATCCAGCAGAGATTTATGGGGCAGTCTCATCAAAAGTCCTAAAGCCTATAGGTTCGGGCGTCATGATGCAGGCATTTTATTGGGATGTTCCTGCTGGTGGTACCTGGTGGAATGTTATAAAAGGGAAGGTAGATGATTGGAGTAATGCAGGTGTAGATGCGATTTGGCTACCACCTGTAAGCAAAGCTCAGAATGGCGCATTTTCTATGGGGTATGATCCGTTTGATTATTATGATTTTGGAGAGTATAACCAAATGGGGAGTACAGAAACCAGGTTTGGTTCCAGATCAGAATTAGAGAGTCTTATTGCTACCGCCCATAACAATAGGCTAAGTGTAATTGCAGATATTGTAATAAATCATAATAGTGGGGGTGACTTAGAATCAAATATTTTTACTAATTCAGATACTTATACAGATTATAATCCATTATCTGGTTTGTTCGACAGAACCCAGTATGATTTCCATCCAAATGATTATCATAATAACGATTGGGGTGTTTTTGGCGGTTTTGCAGATATGTGTCATCATAAATCATATGTGCAAGATTGGTTATGGAAAAAATCTAATTCTGTAGGTAAATATTATAAAAACATCATGGGCTTTGATGGATGGAGATTTGATTATGTCAAAGGATTTGAACCTTGGGTAGTAAGAGAATGGAAAAATAATGTTGGAGGGTTCTCGGTTGGAGAGTACTGGGATGGAAATGTAAATACCTTAGACTGGTGGACCAGTGAAGCACAGATGTCTGCTTTTGATTTTGCTTGTTACTACAAAATGAGAGATGCTTTTATGGGTAATAATCTTAATGCACTTAGTGGGGACATGCTTTGGAAAAGAAATGCCTCAAGAGCTGTCACATTTGTAGCTAATCATGATACTGATGAAATCATCAATAACAAAATATTGGCTTATGCTTATATTTTAACTCATGAAGGATATCCCGCCCTATTCTATAGCGACTACGAGGATTGGTTGGATAAGAATAAATTAAACAACCTTATTTGGATACATAACAATCTTGCCGGGGGTAGTACAACAAATCTTTGGACAGATAATGATGAATACATTGCCAAAAGAAATGGAGGAGGAGGGAAGAATGGTTTAATAGTGTATATCAATAATTCTAACTCCTGGAAAGAGAGATGGGTAGAAACCAATTGGTCAAGCCAAAGAATTAAAGATTTTACCGGAAGCTCAAGTTGGGAACCAATCACTCAAGGAGGTCGATGGGTAAAGATTCAAGCGCCACCAAAAGGATATTCTGTTTGGTCTTTGAAATAAAATTAAAAAAAGACTTTGTTGATAATAGTATTGTATTATCTTTGCATCCTAATTTTTAAAGAAAGGAGGTACCACTATGTTAATTATACCAGTTAAAGACGGAGAAAATATAGATAGAGCGTTAAAACGTTTTAAGCGTAAATTCGATAGAACAGGAACGATGCGTCAGCTTCGTAAACGTCAAGCATTTACAAAACCTTCTGTAGAGCGTAGAGCTCAAGTTCAAAAAGCGCAATATATCCAGCACTTAAGAGATCAGGAAGAGATTTAAAAAGTTAAAAGCGTAAGTTTGTATCTTTTCGAAAAGAAAAGGCTTCGTTTTTCAGTATAAATTGAACCGTTAGGATAACAAAGTTTTATACTTTTGTCATTCTAACGGTTTCTTTATGTATATCTCTAAGTTCCTAGACTATTTACTTTTCGAAAAAAAATATTCTACACATACTATTACTGCTTACAAATCCGATCTGGAATCCTTTTCAGAGTTTTACAGAGAAGAATATGAGATTGCTCACGTGTCAAAGGCAAATTATCAACAAATACGATCTTGGATCGTATTTCTTGTTGATACAGGGATCTCTAATCGAACGATTAATAGAAAAGTTTCTTCTCTTAAAACATATTATAAATTCTTGCTTAAAACAGGAGAAATAAGGAGTAATCCATTAGCTAAACATCATGCTTTAAAAGCCCCTAAAAAACTTCAAATACCTTTTTCTGTCAATGAGGTAGAAGAGGTACTCGACAGTTTAAGTGATCAAAAAGATTTTGAAAGTGTTCGAGACAGATTGATTGTAGAACTTTTTTATGCAACTGGAATAAGAAGAACAGAATTAGTTAATTTAAGGGTTTCTGATATTGATATTGGAACTGGACAAATCAAAGTATTAGGTAAGCGGAACAAAGAAAGATATTTGCCGCTTCTTCCTACAGTGTGCGATACACTCAAATCGTATTTAGAATTAAGGTCAGATGTACAAGTAAATCAAAATGAGGCTTTTCTGCTGCTCACTAAAAAAGGAGTTAAAATATATGAAACGCTTGTATATCGAATCATAAATAGTTATTTTAGTGAGGCATCTTCAAAGGTGAAGAAGAGTCCGCATATTTTAAGACACTCTTTTGCGACTCATTTACTAAACGAAGGAGCAAATTTGAATGCTGTAAAAGAGTTACTTGGTCATTCCAGTTTGGCGGCTACACAGGTATATACCCATCATAGTGTCGCGCAGCTAACAAAAGTTTACAAACAATCTCACCCAAGGAATAAAAAGTAATGGTTAGGTTTTGCTTACCGATCTTTTAGGCTTAAAATATTTGTCAAACCAATTAAACCAACACCTATGAAAGTGAACTTGCAATCCGTTAATTTTAATGTAGATCAAAAATTGGTGAATTTTACTCAAGCGAAATTGGATAAGCTAGAAAACCATTTTAATCGTATTATTCATGCAGACGTATTCTTAAAAGTTATGAATACGAGTGGTAAAGAAAACAAAATTACCGAAATTTTATTAAGCGTACCTGGAGACGAGTTTATGACTAAGAAAATTAATAAAACCTTTGAAGAAGGTGTGGATGAGTGTGTTAGTTCTTTGGAAAGGCAGTTAAAAAAACGGAAAGAAAAATTAAATGCACATGTTTGACTATTTTTTTGAGAAATAGTTTTGTGCAAAAAATAAATTATTATACATTTGCAGTCCGTTAGAAATAGCGGACTTTTTTATGTTCTAAAACATGGTGAAAAGCCGATATAGCTCAGCTGGCTAGAGCAGCTGATTTGTAATCAGCAGGTCGTGGGTTCGAGTCCCTCTATCGGCTCTTGAAATTTTGAAAAATGTATCAGGAAAGTAGGTGTTTTTCTAGTATGAAATCATCTGTTTAGAGAGCATGAGAAGTTTATCTTGAGCATGGTCGAAGGGAATCTTTCTATCAGCTTTTGTTAAAGGTAATGTGTAATAGAAAATGATACTTTTTTAATAGAATTTTGAATTGTAAAATAAATGACTATTTTTGCGCTCTCAAAATTCACGAAGTTCATCTTGAAATATTGAATTTTTATTGGGGAGATACTCAAGCGGCCAACGAGGACAGACTGTAAATCTGTTGGTTTTTACCTTCGCAGGTTCGAATCCTGCTCTCCCCACTTTTGATTAATAATTCAGGATTTTTGAATTGTTAACATAATGCGGGAGTAGCTCAGTTGGTAGAGCGTCAGCCTTCCAAGCTGAATGTCGCCGGTTCGAACCCGGTCTCCCGCTCAAAGAAGGTTCTTTGGTGTATGAGAAATATTCTTTTTGAATTTGCTCTTAATATGCAGAAGAATGCAGGGTGAGAAGCCTGTGTCGAGCGAAGTCGAGGTAAACCCGGTTTCCTGCTCAAATAAAATTTTTTTGCGTTTAAGAGGTGTTCTTTTGAAGTATATTTCTTGATTTGTCAAAGAATACAGGGTTATAATCCTGTGTCAAGCAGAGTCGAGTTGAATTCGTCTTCTGTTTGAAAAGCTAATCTTGATGCATTTTAGCATTGGATTTTTAAAATAAGGTAAAAGATAAGTCGGTTTTCTTTTAATAATTCATTAAAGAACTCTGGTTTGTCTTCGTACTTTTTAAAGCCGGTGTAGCTCAGGGGTAGAGCGTTTCCTTGGTAAGGAAGAGGTCACGAGTTCAAATCTCGTCATTGGCTCTTAGTGAAGAAGCATAAATTGAACACTAATATATAACTAAGATTAAATAAATTAATTATGGCAAAGGAAACTTTTGATCGTTCCAAACCGCACTTAAATATTGGTACTATTGGACACGTTGATCACGGTAAAACGACTTTAACTGCTGCGATTACTAAGGTATTAGCAGATGCAGGTCTTTCTGAAGCAAGAGATTTCGATCAAATCGATAATGCTCCTGAAGAAAAAGAAAGGGGTATTACTATTAATACATCTCATGTAGAGTACCAAACTGAAAATCGTCATTATGCACACGTTGACTGTCCAGGTCACGCCGATTATGTAAAGAACATGGTTACTGGTGCTGCTCAGATGGACGGAGCGATCTTGGTAGTTGCTGCTACTGATGGTCCTATGCCACAAACTCGTGAGCACATCTTATTAGGTCGTCAGGTTGGTATTCCTAGAATCGTTGTATTCCTTAATAAAGTGGATATGGTGGATGATGAAGAATTATTAGAGCTTGTTGAAATGGAAGTGAGAGATCTTCTTTCTTTTTATGAGTATGATGGGGACAATGGTCCTGTAATTTCTGGTTCTGCTCTTGGGGCTCTTAATGGAGAGCAAAAATGGGTAGATACTGTTTTGGAATTAATGAAGTCTGTAGATGAGTGGATCGAATTACCAAAACGTGATGTAGAAAAAGATTTCTTAATGCCTATCGAGGATGTATTCTCAATTACAGGTCGTGGTACTGTTGCTACTGGTCGTATTGAAACTGGTGTAGCCAATACAGGAGATGCTGTTGATATCATTGGAATGGGTGCTGAAAAATTGACTTCTACCATTACAGGGGTAGAGATGTTCCGTAAGATATTAGATAGAGGTGAAGCAGGAGATAACGTAGGTATCTTATTAAGAGGTATTGAAAAATCTCAAATTTCTCGTGGTATGGTAATCACTAAGCCTGGATCGGTAACTCCACATAAAAAATTCAAAGCTGAGGTTTATATCCTTAAGAAAGAAGAAGGTGGGCGTCACACTCCATTCCATAATAATTACCGTCCTCAGTTCTACGTTCGTACAACTGATGTAACCGGAAACATTGCGCTTCCTGATGGAGTAGAGATGGTAATGCCTGGAGATAACTTGACGATCACTGTAGAGTTAATTCAGACAATAGCGATGAATGTTGGTCTTCGTTTTGCTATCCGTGAAGGAGGTAGAACAGTAGGTGCTGGTCAGGTAACTGAAATTTTAGACTAATACAATAATATTATATATAAGTAAGGTATTCGCCCAGGCGAATACCTTGACTTATGTATACGGGTTTACCTGCCTGCCGTCAGGTGGGGCTCAAAACTGAGCTTTCGATAGATTAAGGTAGATTATAAAATAAGAGGAAGTAAATATTATTGAAATTTTATTCCTTTTTATACGGGTTTAGCTCAGTTGGTAGAGCACTGGTCTCCAAAACCAGGTGTCGGGAGTTCGAGCCTCTCAACCCGTGCAGAAATAATTAAAAAGCTTTTAATAGCTTTTATTGTTGAAATAAAGAATTTGGTGACAAAGTAAAACCTGGGTTTTATTTTGTTTTAAAAATAAATAAGATGGCTGGATTTATAAATTACATAACAGAATCGTACAACGAGTTGAAAAATCATGTAACCTGGACTCCTTGGGCAGAAGCGCAAAGGCTGACAGTTGTTGTAATAGTTTTTTCAGTAATTTTTTCTTTAGCTATCTGGGGAGTAGATACTGTATTCAGTAATATGATAGAGTATTATTTTACTTTAGTGAAATCTTAATATTGTGAAAATGGCCGAGGTGGATAATACAAAGAAGTGGTACGTTGTTAGGGCTGTTAGTGGTCAGGAGAATAAGGTGAAGGACTATATTGAGCGTGAAATTGCTCATATGGGCCTTGAGGATTATGTTGCACAGATTTTGGTTCCAACAGAAAAAGTGGTTCAGATCCGCAATGGGAAGAAAATTAATAAAGAGCGTGTATATTTTCCAGGATATGTGATGATAGAAGCTAACCTTTCAGGAGAAATTCCACATATTATTAAATCTATTAATGGTGTGATTGGTTTTCTTGGAGAGGTAAAAGGCGGAGATCCTGTCCCTCTAAGAAAAGCTGAAATTAATAGAATGCTTGGTAAAGTTGACGAGTTGGCTGTGAAGACTGATAATGTGGCTATACCATATACGGTAGGTGAAACCGTTAAAGTAATTGACGGGCCGTTTAATGGTTTTAATGGTACTGTTGAGAAAGTAAATGAAGAAAAGCGTAAGCTAGAGGTAATGGTTAAGATTTTTGGTAGAAAAACTCCATTAGAGCTAAGCTATATGCAAGTAGAAAAAGTATAATAATTGTTACATTATATATTCAGGATTGTTCTTTTGCTTCCACTTATAGGACAATGCTAAATTTAAAATTAGAAAAATGGCTAAAGAGTTAAGTAAGGTTGTAAAGTTACAAGTACGTGGAGGTGCGGCAAACCCGTCTCCACCAGTTGGGCCTGCTTTAGGTGCTGCCGGGGTAAATATCATGGAATTCTGTAAGCAATTCAATGGTAGAACACAGGATAAAGCTGGTAAAGTATTACCGGTAGTAATCAATGTGTATAAAGACAAGTCTTTTGATTTTGTTATTAAAACTCCACCCGCAGCTGTTCAAATACTGGAAGCAGCAAAACAGAAGAAAGGTTCTGGAGAGCCTAATCGTAAAAAAGTAGCAAGTGTTACTTGGGATCAAGTTCGTGCAATTGCAGAGGATAAAATGCAGGATTTGAATGCGTTTACTGTTGAGTCTGCAATGAAAATGATTGCCGGTACCGCTCGCTCAATGGGTGTAACTGTAAAAGGACAGGCTCCTTTTTAATCCAAAAAAGTTTACAAAATGGCAAAAGTAACTAAAAAGCAAAAAGAAGCAAACGCTAAGGTTGATAAGAACA
This sequence comes from uncultured Aquimarina sp., assembly GCA_947500845.1. Lineage (GTDB taxonomy): Bacteria > Bacteroidota > Bacteroidia > Flavobacteriales > Flavobacteriaceae > Aquimarina > Aquimarina celericrescens. The sequence goes on along the minus strand of CANMTP010000018.1, from coordinate 21,056 downwards.
AGGCGTATTCATTAGATGAAGCTTCTGCTTTGGTAAAAGAAATAACAAGCGTGAATTTTGATGCTTCTGTAGATCTTGCTGTTCGTTTGAACGTAGATCCTCGTAAAGCAAATCAAATGGTACGTGGTGTGGTAACATTACCTCACGGAACAGGGAAAGATATTAAAGTATTAGCATTGGTAACTCCAGATAAAGAGGCTGAAGCTAAGGAAGCAGGTGCTGACTTTGTTGGTCTAGATGAATACCTTGACAAAATCAAAGGTGGATGGACAGATGTTGATGTAATTATCACCATGCCAAGTGTTATGGGAAAATTAGGACCTCTCGGTAGAGTTTTAGGGCCTCGTGGATTAATGCCTAACCCTAAAACTGGTACGGTAACAATGGATGTTGCAAAAGCTGTTTCAGACGTGAAGGCTGGTAAGATCGATTTCAAAGTAGATAAGACAGGTATTGTTCATGCGGCAATTGGAAAATCTTCATTTGATGCTGAGAAAATAGCCGGAAACGCTAAAGAACTAATAACAACATTAGTGAAGTTAAAGCCCCAGACTGCAAAAGGTGTATATATTAAATCAATTTATATGTCTTCTACAATGAGTCCTGGTGTTGAAATAGATGCTAAAAACTTTGCTGGGTAATTAAGATAAACGATTATGACAAGAGAAGAAAAATCACTAGTAATTGAAGACTTAACTGCTCAGTTGGCTGAAAATGCTAATATATATTTAGCTGATATTTCAGGATTAGATGCAGGGACAACTTCAAATTTACGTAGGGCTTGTTTTAAAGCCAATGTATCATTGAAAGTAATTAAGAATACTCTACTTGCAAAAGCAATGGAGAATTCTGACAAGGATTTTGGAGAGTTACCTACAGTATTAAAAGGTAATACTTCGTTAATGTTTGCCGAGGCTGGTAACGCACCTGCAAAGGTTATTAAAGAATTTCGAAAGAAATCAGAGAAACCTTTATTGAAGGGAGCTTTTGTAGAAGAAGCAATCTTCATTGGTGATGAAAATCTTGAGACTTTAGTTAATATTAAGTCTAAAGAAGAGGTTATCGGAGATATTATTGGATTATTGCAGTCACCTGCTAAGAATGTTATTTCAGCATTAAAATCAGGTGGAGGTACAATAGCTGGTATCCTTAAAACATTATCCGAAAAAGAAGGATAATTAATAGTAGTGTACGCACTTTTTAACAAATTATATTTTATTTAAAAAATTTTATTAAAACGATAGAAAATGGCAGATTTAAAAGATTTCGCAGAACAATTAGTTAACTTAACAGTAAAAGAAGTTAATGAGTTAGCTGATATATTAAAAGAAGAATATGGTATCGAGCCTGCTGCTGCTGCTGTAGCTGTTGCTGGTGGAGGTGCTGCTGGTGGTGGTGAAGCTGCTGAAGAAAAATCAGAATTCGACGTAATCCTTAAGGCTGCAGGTGGTTCTAAATTAGCAGTTGTAAAACTTGTTAAAGAATTAACTGGTCTTGGTCTTAAAGATGCTAAAGAATTAGTTGATGGTGCTCCTAAGGCTATTAAAGAAGGTATAGCTAAGGATGAAGCAGAAGCTCTTAAAGCTCAATTAGAAGAGGCTGGAGCAGAGGTTGAGCTTAAGTAAGCTTACCATAGATTAACACATAGGTTTAGACCCAGAGAGCACTCTCTGAGGTCTAAACCATTTTGCGTATATAAATACTAAGTATTAGAATATGCGACCCTTTTTAAAATTTTAATTTAATTCCGTCCATTGATGTTAGCAACGCAAACTGAAAGATTGAATTTCTCTTCCGTAAAGAATAGACCTGATTATCCTGATTTTCTGGATATACAGATCAAGTCCTTTCAGGATTTCTTTCAATTAGAAACAAAGTCTGAAGAAAGAGGAAACGAAGGTTTATATAATACCTTCATGGAAAACTTCCCGATTACGGATACTCGTAATCAATTTGTACTAGAATTTTTAGATTATTTTGTTGACCCTCCTAGATATGACCTTCAAGAGTGTATAGAAAGAGGTCTTACTTATAGTGTGCCTTTAAAAGCACGTCTTAAACTATTCTGTACAGATCCGGAGCACGAAGATTTTGAGACTATTGTTCAGGATGTGTATTTAGGAACAATTCCTTACATGACTCCTAGTGGTACATTTTGTATCAATGGGGCAGAACGTGTCGTTGTATCTCAGCTACATCGTTCACCAGGGGTATTCTTTGGACAATCTTTCCATGCAAATGGAACTAAATTATATTCTGCCAGAGTAATTCCTTTTAAAGGATCATGGATAGAATTTGCTACCGATATCAATAGTGTAATGTATGCTTATATCGATAGAAAGAAAAAATTACCGGTTACAACACTTTTTCGTGCCATTGGTTTTGAGCGTGATAAGGATATTTTAGAGATTTTTGATCTTGCAGAAGAAATAAAAGTTTCTAAATCAGGATTAAAGAAAGTATTGGGGCGCAAATTAGCTGCCCGTGTTTTGAATACGTGGCACGAAGATTTCGTAGATGAGGATACAGGAGAAGTAGTGTCTATCGAGCGTAATGAAATCGTTTTGGATCGTGATACTATTCTTGATAAAGATCATCTTGAAGAGATTATAGAGTCTGGAGCAAAAACTATATTGCTTCATAAAGAGGATAATCAAAAGGGAGACTATGCGATTATCCATAACACATTGCAAAAAGATCCTACCAACTCTGAAAAAGAAGCGGTAGAACATATATATCGTCAATTACGTAATGCAGAACCGCCTGATGAGGAAACTGCAAGAGGTATTATTGATAAGTTATTCTTTTCTGATCAACGTTATAATCTTGGTGAAGTTGGTCGTTACAGGATGAATAAAAAATTAGGTCTTGATATTGCTATGGATAAGCAGGTGCTTACCAAAGAAGATATCATCACGATCATTAAATATTTAATTGAGCTGATCAACTCTAAGGCAGAGATAGATGATATCGATCACCTTTCTAACCGTCGAGTTAGAACGGTAGGAGAACAGTTGTCACAGCAGTTTGGTGTTGGTTTGGCGCGTATGGCTCGTACCATTCGTGAAAGAATGAATGTTAGGGATAATGAAGTTTTTACACCGATCGATTTGATCAATGCAAAAACTTTATCATCAGTAATTAATTCATTCTTTGGTACAAATCAGCTATCTCAGTTTATGGATCAAACCAATCCATTGGCAGAGATTACTCATAAACGAAGACTATCAGCATTAGGACCTGGTGGTTTATCTCGTGAGCGTGCAGGATTTGAGGTGCGAGACGTACACTATACACATTACGGTCGTTTATGTCCTATTGAAACTCCTGAAGGGCCAAATATTGGTCTTATTTCTTCACTTTCTGTATTTGCAAAAGTAAATTCTATGGGGTTCCTTGAAACTCCTTATCGTAAAGTTGAGGATGGGAAAGTTGATCTTAGCGGATATACCTATTTAAGTGCTGAAGAGGAAGAGGAAAAGCTTATTGCTCAGGCTAATATTCCTTTAAAAGAAGATGGAGCCATCGATTCTGAAAAGGTAATTGCTCGTATGGAAGGTGACTTTCCGGTGATTGAACCAGTTAATGTAAATTATGCGGATGTTGCACCTAACCAGATTGCTTCTATTTCGGCATCATTGATTCCTTTCTTAGAGCATGATGATGCAAACCGTGCTTTGATGGGATCTAATATGATGCGTCAGGCAGTCCCATTGTTGCGAGTAGATGCTCCAATCGTTGGTACTGGATTAGAACGCCAGGTAGCTTCAGATTCAAGAGTGTTGATTAACGCAGAAGGAGCTGGAGTTGTAGAGTATGTAGATGCTCAAAAAATTACCATCAAATATGATAGAACAGACGAGCAAAGAATGGTGAGTTTTGATGGTGATTCGAAAACTTATGATTTAATAAAATTCCGTAAAACAAACCAAGGTACTAGTATCAACTTGAAACCTATTGTAAGAGTTGGTGATAAGGTTGCAAAAGGCCAGGTTTTGTGTCAGGGATATGCTACTGAAAACGGCGAGTTGGCTCTAGGTAGAAATATGAAAGTAGCCTTTATGCCTTGGAAAGGGTATAATTTTGAGGATGCGATCGTAATTTCTGAAAAAGTAGTAAGAGATGATATCTTTACTTCTATTCATATCGATGAATATTCTCTTGAAGTTAGAGATACAAAATTAGGTAACGAAGAGCTAACCAACGATATTCCTAACGTTTCTGAAGAGGCTACTAAAGATCTTGATGAAAATGGGATGATCAGAGTGGGTGCAGAAATTAAGCCTGGAGATATTCTTATCGGTAAGATTACTCCAAAAGGGGAAAGTGACCCAACTCCTGAAGAGAAATTATTAAGAGCGATCTTTGGAGATAAAGCAGGTGATGTGAAGGATGCTTCATTAAAAGCCTCACCTTCATTACATGGAGTAGTAATTGATAAGAAACTATTTGCTCGTGCGATTAAGGATAAGAGAAAACGTTCTCAGGACAAAGAGGATATCGAAAACTTAGAAAGATCATACGATACTAAATTCGAATTATTAAAATCTGAATTAGTAGATAAGTTATTTGCTATTGTTGGTGGTAAAACTTCTCAAGGAGTTATGAATGATCTTGGAGAAGAAGTGCTTCCAAAAGGTAAAAAGTATACTCAGAAAATGCTGAATAGTGTTGATGATTATGCTCACCTTACCAAAGGTACCTGGACTACAGATGATGATCTGAATAGAATGGTAGCAGATCTTATCCATAATTATAAGATCAAAGAAAATGATTTACAAGGAAATCTTCGAAGAGAGAAATTTACAATCTCTGTCGGAGATGAGCTACCTTCTGGAATTATAAAGCTTGCTAAAGTTTACATTGCTAAGAAACGTAAGCTTAAAGTGGGAGATAAAATGGCAGGACGCCATGGTAACAAAGGTATTGTTGCGCGTATCGTAAGAGAAGAAGATATGCCATTCTTAGAAGACGGAACACCAGTAGATATCGTATTAAATCCTCTTGGGGTACCTTCTCGTATGAATATTGGTCAGATTTATGAGACAGTTTTAGGATGGGCCGGACAGAAATTAGGTAGAAAATTTGCTACTCCTATTTTCGATGGTGCATCTCTGGATCAAATCAATGAATTGACTGATGAAGCAGGAATTCCAAGATTTGGTCACACATATCTATATGATGGTGGTACAGGAGATCGTTTTGATCAGGCAGCAACTGTAGGTGTGATTTATATGCTTAAGTTAGGTCACATGGTAGATGATAAGATGCATGCACGTTCTATTGGTCCATATTCGTTGATTACTCAGCAGCCACTTGGTGGTAAAGCACAATTTGGAGGTCAACGTTTTGGAGAGATGGAGGTATGGGCACTAGAAGCTTATGGAGCATCAAGTACCTTACGTGAGATATTGACCGTAAAATCTGATGATGTTATAGGAAGAGCGAAAACATACGAAAGTATTGTTAAGGGCGAGCCGATGCCAGAACCTGGATTACCAGAATCTTTTAACGTACTAATGCACGAATTGAAAGGTCTTGGTCTGGATATCAGATTAGAAGAATAAAAAAAATAGTTAGCAGTAGGCAGTGCGCAGCTTCAAAGCTGCATACTGCATACTTAATACTGAATACTAGAAAAAAATGGCAAGAAATAATGATAAGAATACAGTAAAGAGATTTAACAAGATCTCTATTGGTTTGGCTTCTCCAGAATCAATTTTGGCGGTTTCTAACGGAGAAGTACTTAAGCCTGAAACTATCAATTATCGTACCCACAAACCTGAGCGTGATGGTTTGTTCTGTGAGCGTATTTTTGGCCCCGTTAAGGACTTCGAATGTGCTTGTGGTAAATATAAGAGAATTCGATACAAAGGTATTGTTTGTGATCGATGTGGTGTAGAAGTAACTGAAAAGAAAGTACGTAGGGATCGTGTAGGTCACATTAATCTTGTGGTTCCTGTGGCTCATATCTGGTATTTCCGATCGTTACCAAACAAAATAGGATATTTATTAGGACTTCCTTCTAAGAAATTAGATATGATTATTTACTACGAACGTTACGTAGTAATTCAGCCTGGTATTGCCAAAAATGAAGAAGGTGAGCCAGTACAAAAGATGGATTTCCTTACCGAAGAAGAATATTTAAACATTTTAGATAGTCTTCCCCAAGAGAATTTATATCTGGATGATAATGATCCAAATAAATTCATCGCTAAAATGGGTGCAGAATGTTTGATCGAGATTTTAAGAAGAATCGATCTTGATGCGCTATCTTATGAGTTGAGACATAAAGCAAATAATGAAACATCTAAGCAACGTAAGACAGAAGCATTAAAAAGACTTCAGGTTGTTGAGTCGTTACGTGATGCAAATAAAAATCGAGAAAATCGTCCAGAGTGGATGATCCTGAAAGTAGTACCAGTAATTCCACCAGAATTACGTCCATTAGTACCACTTGATGGAGGTCGTTTCGCAACATCAGATTTGAATGATTTATATCGTCGTGTGATTATACGTAACAACCGTTTGAAGCGTTTGATGGAAATTAAAGCTCCTGAAGTAATTCTTCGTAACGAAAAGCGTATGCTTCAAGAATCTGTTGATTCTCTATTTGATAACACCCGTAAAGCGTCTGCCGTTAAAACAGATTCGAACAGACCCTTAAAATCATTATCTGATTCTTTAAAAGGTAAGCAAGGACGCTTCCGTCAAAACTTACTTGGAAAACGTGTTGATTATTCTGCTCGTTCGGTAATCGTAGTTGGACCAGAATTGAAATTATTCGAGTGTGGTCTTCCAAAAAATATGGCAGCAGAGCTATACAAACCATTTGTTATCAGGAAACTAATAGAACGTGGTATTGTAAAAACAGTAAAGTCTGCCAAGAAGATTATAGACAGAAAAGAGCCTGTTGTTTGGGATATCTTAGAGAATGTTCTTAAAGGACATCCGGTACTGCTTAATCGTGCTCCAACACTTCACCGCTTAGGTATACAGGCATTCCAACCTAAACTTATTGAAGGTAAGGCAATACAACTACATCCATTGGTTTGTACTGCATTTAATGCCGATTTTGATGGAGATCAAATGGCTGTACATTTGCCATTAGGACCAGAAGCAATTTTAGAAGCACAGTTATTGATGCTTGCATCACATAATATTCTAAACCCTGCAAATGGTTCTCCGGTCACAGTACCTTCTCAGGATATGGTCCTTGGTTTATATTATATGACTAAGTCTAGAAGGTCTACTCCAGAATTAGAGATTAAAGGTGAAGATTTAACCTTTTACTCTCCAGAGGAGGTTATCATTGCATATAATGAGAAGAGGCTTGATATAAATGCTAATATTAAAGTTCGTACAAAAGATTTTAATGAAGAAGGAGAACTGGCAAACCAGATTATAGAAACTACCACGGGTAGAGTTCTATTTAATGAAAAAGTTCCGGAGCAGGCAGGTTATATTAATGAGGTATTGACCAAGAAATCACTTAGAGATATTATTGGCGGAATTCTTAAAGTAACTAGCGTTCCTGAAACTGCAGAATTCTTAGATGAAATCAAGACTTTAGGGTATAATTTCGCATTTAAAGGGGGTCTATCATTCAGTTTGGGTGATATTATTATTCCTAAAGAGAAACATACCATGATTGCCGATGCCAACTCACAAGTTGATAATATCGTAGCTAATTATAATATGGGTCTTATTACCAATAATGAACGTTATAACCAGGTTATTGATATTTGGACTTCTACCAATGCAGAATTGACAGAATTGTCAATGAAACGTATTAGAGAAGACCAACAAGGATTTAATTCGGTATATATGATGCTTGATTCTGGTGCGAGGGGTTCTAAAGAACAGATTCGCCAGTTAACGGGGATGCGTGGATTAATGGCTAAGCCTAAAAAAGCAAGTTCTGCGGGTGGTGAGATCATCGAGAATCCAATTCTTTCTAACTTCAAAGAAGGACTTTCAATTCTTGAATACTTTATTTCTACCCACGGTGCGCGTAAAGGTCTTGCAGATACAGCACTTAAAACGGCAGATGCTGGATACCTAACCCGACGTTTAGTTGATGTAGCACAGGATGTTATTGTTAACATAGAAGACTGTGGTACATTGCGTGGAGTTGAAGTTTCTCCGTTAAAAAAGAATGAAGAAATCATAGAAGGACTTGCTGCTAGAATTGTAGGTAGAACTTCACTACAAGATGTGATTAATCCTTTAACTCAAGAAGTATTAGCTGAAGCAGGAGTAGAAATAGACGATGTTGTGGCCAAAATTATTGAGAATTCTCCTATAGAATCTGTAGAAGTACGTTCTGCACTTACTTGTGAGGCTAAAAAAGGTATCTGTGTGAAATGTTATGGTCGTAACCTTGCTACTGGTAAAACAGTACAACGTGGTGAAGCCGTTGGAGTAGTTGCCGCTCAATCGATTGGAGAACCAGGTACGCAGCTTACACTACGTACATTCCACGTGGGGGGTATTGCAGGTAACATTTCTGAAGAAAATCAGTTGAGATCTAAGTTTGCAGGTAAAGCTGAAATAGAAGAACTTAAAACAGTTAAGGGAGAAGATTCTGAAGGAAATGAAATCGATGTTGTGATTTCTAGAACTTCAGAGATTAAAGTTATAGATCCTAAAACCAAAATTGTTTTAAGTACTAATTTAATACCATATGGGTCTCAGTTATTTATTAAAGACGGAGATAAATTAAAAGAAGATCAGGTTATTTGTCAATGGGATCCTTATAATGGAGTTATTATTTCAGAATTTGCTGGTAAAGTAAAATATGAAAATATAGAGCAAGGAATTACATACCAGGTGGAGATCGATGAACAAACAGGTTTCCAGGAGAAAGTAATTTCTGAATCTCGTGATAAGAAAAAAATACCTACGCTTCTAGTTATGGGTAAAGGAGACGAAGTACTTCGCTCTTATAACCTTCCTGTAGGAGCACACTTAATGGTGGATGATAATGATAAGATTGGGGTAGGTAAAGTTTTAGTAAAAATTCCTCGTAAGTCAGCTAAAGCTGGTGATATTACAGGAGGTCTACCACGAGTTACAGAGTTATTTGAAGCTCGTAATCCTTCAAACCCTGCTGTAGTAAGTGAAATTGATGGTGTGGTGTCTTTTGGTAAAATCAAACGGGGTAACCGTGAGATCATTGTTGAGTCAAGAATCGGAGAAATTAAAAAGTACTTAGTTAAGCTTTCTAATCAGATCCTTGTTCAGGAAAATGATTATGTGCGTGCAGGTATGCCATTATCTGATGGTTCTATAACTCCCGAGGATATTCTTAAAATTAAAGGCCCATCTGCAGTACAACAATATCTTGTTAACGAGGTACAAGAAGTTTATAGGCTACAAGGTGTGAAAATTAATGATAAGCATTTTGAAGTTGTAGTACGACAAATGATGCGTAAAGTAAGAATCCAAGACCCTGGAGATACTATTTTCTTAGAGAATCAATTAGTGCATAAATCAGATTTTATTGAAGAAAATGATGCAATTTTTGGAATGAAAGTAGTTGAAGATGCCGGTGACAGTGAAAATCTTAAACCAGGACAGATAGTTTCTCCTCGTGATCTAAGAGATGAAAATTCTGTTTTGCGTAGAGATGATAAAAACTTAGTAACGGCTAGAGATGCTTCTCCGGCAACAGCGACTCCAATACTTCAAGGTATTACAAGAGCTTCGTTACAAACTAAGTCATTTATTTCTGCTGCATCTTTCCAGGAAACTACAAAAGTATTAAACGAAGCTGCTGTAAGCGGTAAGGTGGATACGCTTGAAGGTCTTAAAGAAAATGTAATTGTTGGACATAGAATTCCAGCGGGTACAGGAATGAGAGATTATGAAAGCATTATCGTAGGTTCTAAAGAAGAATTTGAAGATAGGATGGAGCAACGACAAGAAGTAAATTATAATTAATTGTAATAGCCTGCCTTTTTTAGGCAGGCTTTCTTTTTTATATGCAATGCTAAATCAAAAGAAATAAGATGGCAGAGAATAAAAATCAAAAGCAAAATCAGATCAATATTGAGCTCGATGAAGCAGTTGCGGATGGAATCTATAGTAATCTTGCGATTATAAATCATTCGGTTTCAGAATTTGTAGTAGATTTCGTTAATATTATGCCAGGTAGGCCAAAAAGTAAGGTGAAGAGTAGAATCATTTTGACTCCGCAACACGCTAAAAGATTGCTGAAGGCTCTTAATGATAATGTAAGCAGATTTGAAGCTGCGCATGGCGAGATTAAAGATTATGAGCAACCGCCGATTCCTATGAATTTTGGACCAACAGGTGAGGCTTAATGTATATTTCTTGTGTACTAAGAGGAATTTAAAAAGAGGACTAAAATTAACCAATTTTAGTCCTCTTTTTTGCCCTATTATGACTATACCCTTCTAAATTATACACTAAAATTCAGAAGTATAATGAAATTTGATCGAAGGATATTTTTGCTGTGTCATTTGTAAACTAAATGAAGAATCCGCTAGAAATACTAATTGTCCTCGTTTATCTTTGGCAAGAAACTTACTTTTTACCCGCTTAAAATCTTTAAATTCTTCATTATTCTCATCTTCAGGTTCTACCCAACATGCTTTGTGTACATTTAAATTTTCATAAGTACATTTAGCACCGTATTCATGTTCTAATCGGTATTGAATAACTTCATATTGAAGGGCTCCTACGGTTCCAATAACTTTCCTTCCATTGAGTTCTAGTGTAAATAACTGTGCAACTCCTTCATCCATTAATTGATCAATACCCTTGGCTAATTGCTTAGATTTCATAGGATCAGCATTATTAATGTATCTGAAGTGTTCTGGAGAAAAACTCGGTATGCCTTTATAATGAAGTACTTCTCCTTTGGTAAGGGTGTCACCTATTTTGAAATTACCGGTATCGTGCAAGCCTACAATGTCTCCCGGGTAAGATATATCTACGATTTCTTTCTTTTCGGCAAAAAAGGCATTGGGACTAGAAAATTTAAGTTTTTTATTATGTCGCGTATGTAAATAAGGAACATTTCTTTCAAAGGTTCCCGAAACAATTTTTATAAACGCTAGTCGATCTCTGTGCTTAGGATCCATATTGGCATGAATCTTAAAAACGAACCCCGTAAAATCCTTTTCTTCGGGTTTTACAAGACGAACATTACTTTCCTTGGGTCGTGGTGGGGGAGCAATAGTAATAAAGCAATCTAATAATTCCCTTACACCAAAATTATTCAAAGCGGAGCCAAAAAACACGGGCTGTAATTCACCTATTTGATAAGCCTTTTTATCAAACTTGGGATATATGCCTTCTACTAGCTCTAACTCTTCACGAAGCGTTTCGGCAGCATCATCTCCAATGGTTTTATTAAGATCCTCAGATGATAAATCTAAAATTTCGATCGTTTCTTCAATATTCTTTCTACTACTTCCGCTAAAAAGATTAATATTTTTTTCCCAAATATTATAAATTCCTTTAAAATCATATCCCATTCCTATGGGAAAACTAAGAGGCGTAACGGTTAGTCCTAATTTTTGTTCCACTTCATCTAGTAATTCAAAGGCGTCTTTACCTTCTCGATCCAATTTATTGATAAATACAATCATCGGGATATTCCTCATTCTACAAACCGATACAAGTTTCTCGGTCTGTTCCTCAACACCCTTTGCAACATCAATAACTACAATTACGCTATCGACAGCTGTCAAAGTTCTGAACGTATCTTCAGCAAAATCCTTGTGACCAGGGGTATCAAGTATATTTACTTTTATGTCTTTATACTCGAAGGCTAAAACAGACGTGGCTACCGAAATACCACGTTGGCGTTCGATCTCCATAAAGTCACTGGTAGCACCTTTCTTTATTTTATTAGATTTTACAGCTCCAGCCTCCTGTATGGCACCTCCAAATAACAATAGTTTTTCGGTCAAAGTCGTTTTTCCTGCATCTGGGTGAGAAATGATACCAAAGGTTCTTCTTCTGCCTATTTCTTCTGTAAATTTCATCCGCTATTCTCTAATCAAGATGCAAATATAGTACATAAAATACACAATGAAAGACATGATTTGGTTTTGCTAAAAAGCGTTGGTTTTTTTATCGTTTTGAGAACATAAAGTTGACTTGTTTTAAACTAACAGACAAAATTTGTTCTATATTTTTTGCGGAAAACCGCAACACATACCTGATTTTTTTTAAATTTACCGAACCACTGAAATCTGATAATGAGAATATTAGTCTTGTTAAAGGAGATTTGAAAAATGATTTGACGGGAATGCCTTAGATATAGAGTTTTCAGGTGTTTTAATGATTAGTATAAGTAGATAACAATCATTTATTACATAATAAAGTAACTTTAGCGAGAGCGTATTTTGTCGTTTAAAATACGCATTTAATCGATGAAAAGTAACGTTTTTTTTGATTTTACTGAAAATAATTGATTTGAATTGCTTAGTTTTGTGATAATAAATTACGGTTAAACCGTAATTTATTTGAGTTTTTAGCTTTGTAAAGACCTTTATTAATAATTTATAAAAACCAAACCCTTTGGTTTTTATAAATAATGTTGTAAACACATCGTCATATGTTAAAAATTACCCAGATCTGCTTGGGCAAAAAAACAATTTTGTGTTTTTGTCTGAGTTTTTTAACAACTAGTTTATCTATATATTCACAAGTAGGTATAACTTCGCTATCTGCAAGCTATAAAGATGTAAACGACAGTTCAAATGATTATTCTATACAAGGTAACGGTACTAATGCCAATTATGCAGCTGGTACTACATACAACTTGCAATTTAGCTCAAACACCACTACTGATAATGATTATACCATTGACAACGGTTTTATAGCAGATGGTACCACTTATACTACGGTAGCTTTGATCGATGGATTTATCGTGCGTAGAAATGGAACTACCGATGGACAATCTAACAGACAAATATTATGGTTCGAGACAGAGTCTTCGTCTGGAAATAACAGAGTACTGAAGCCTTCTTATACAAGTAGTATAGAAGACTCATTTAGAAGTTTTAGACTGAATATTGGTTCTGATAACACCTTTGTAAACTCAGGCTCGGCCCAAAGTAATAATATTGAACGCTTCGATTACGTAAATAGTATACCTTTAAGCACTCCCAATCCAGGAAATGCTGGTTTCGCTATCTTTGAGAGAAACGGAAATGATGCTTTTAGGATTGCAGGTATTACAAGTGTAGATAGTAGCGGAGAACCCGATGGATTTACACCTTTGCTTACTGTAAATACTTCGAGTTATGGACCTAGTTTAAGATCATTCAGCTATGTGATTTTTCAAAAACAAGATGCAGATGCTAATTTAAAGCCCTCCCAAAATGGAGGTCCTCAAGATTTGAGAGGTGTTTTTGTAAGTTTTACAGATTTAGGAATAGTACCGGATCAGGCTGTTTATGGATACATAATTTTACCAGCAGATGCTACTTCGATTGATTACACCTTGAACCCAATAGATACCGATAGCGCATCTGGTGGAATGGACGCTTTTCCAGGAGGTGGTTTTTTTGATAGCGACGGAAGTTTAACAATTCCCTTTTCTAATGATGCCGACATGGACGCTGTTTGGAATAATGATGATAATGACGATGATAACGATGGTATTTTAGATCTTGATGAAGGGTTAGACTGTGGTTCTGCTGACTGGACAGGAGGGGGAACCTATGCTATAGATACGAATTACACTCCTAGTCTTGCAAATACAGCAACATATAATTCGGCAAATTTGGATTTAACTGTAGACGCATCTGGTGGCGCCTCAAATAATAGGATAAGAATTAGAAATGCCGTTGGCGGGAATGCGCAAGGAGTGGAGCTTCGTTCAATAAATTCAAATTTCAATTTTTCTCCTTTAACATATGTCTATACATTTAATCGACCTATTACAAATTTAGAATTTGATTTTGGTGGTTTGGATACTTCAGATTTCGTAGAAGTAAGAGCATACTTGGGGCCTAACAGAATTAATCTCGGCCCGAATAATTTCTCAGTATATTTTCCTAGTAGAGTAAGTTATAATGGTACTTTCTCTTTCTTAGGATTAACAGGTAATACTGATAATTCAAAAGAAGGTAGTTTCAATGTAAGAATAGGGCAGCCAGTAGATCGTATAGAAATTAAAACAGGAAAAAGTTCTGGTACTGCAAATGTTACATTAAATATAAGCGATTTCAAGTATTGCATACCCAGCGATACAGATAATGATGGTATCTATGATTATCTAGATAATGATAGTGACGGCGATGGATGTGCTGATGCTATAGAAGGAGCAGGTTCTTTTACACCAGCAGATTTAGATGCAGATAGTAGTCTTGGAGATGTAGTAGATAGTAATGGAGTTCCAACTATATCAGGAAGCCCCCAGGGAACAACTGCAGCTGTAACAGATGCAGGGGATACTACAGCGTGCGATATTAATGCTGTCGATGATAATTTTATAAACAATTCCATTATTGTAGGAAACAATGCTATAACTTCAACAGTTTATAGTAATGATACTTTATATGGTATGGTAGTTACCAGTAGTACAGCCACTTCATCAATATCAAATGATGGAGGTGTAACTGGAGCAACTATTAACGCAGACGGTACTATAAATATTCCTGGTACTACGCCGATTGGTGTATATACAATTACTTATCAGGTATGTGAAACTGCCAATCTTTCAAACTGTGATACTGCTAATGTTATTATTTCTGTTGAACTTCCTGTGGCAGAAGTATCTTGTTCTCTAAGTCCAAACAATATCAGATATGATCAAAACGGAAATCAACAAAACACTTTTAATGTTGTAGATCCTTTACCCGATCAATTATTCAATAATGATAATACTAGGGCATATTTTTATGATAGAGCAACAGGAGTTATAACTTTAGTAGATGGAACTAACGGAAACACAATTGGATCCTTTAATGCAATTAATGGAGGAACAAGTTTTGCTACAGAGGATGGTTTTGCCGTGGTATATGATGGTACAACGGGAGAAGTAGGAGTCTATGATTTATCGGGTTTTACAGCCCCGTTTGGAATCTTGTTTGATTCGTTTACTACAGCAGTAGGTTCACTCGCTGGTATTGAAGATAATAATGGAACACCTCGCATAACCCTATATGATGGAGTTACCGGAAACTTATCATTATTTGAAACAAATGGAACTACGGTAACCCAAATAGGAACAACCGTTTCTAGAGCCGCAGGTTTTGATCAGATTTCTTCTGAAGGAAACACTACTGTTTTATATAATAGCAGTAATGGCTCAACAGAAGTTTGGGAAACCAATAATGCATCTTTGAACTTAAGAAATACACCTTTTACAGGACCTATTAATCGTAGCATGGCCGTCGATTCTGGTAGAGTGATTTATTACAGTCCGTCTACTGGAGATACAAAAATTAGAATAGCTGACGGATCATCTATAGGTACTATAGTAGATTCATTTTCTCTAAGTTCTGGAGCGAGAACTATATTTTTTGAAGACAATGTAATTTTTTTAAACTGTAATCGACAATTTTACAGAAACCTAGATGCGATCAACGATGATTTCAGTTCTTCTCCAGTTAACTTCGTCACGGGAGGAATTACTACTAGTGTCTATAATAACGATACTTTTAATGGAGTTCCATTTGCTGATGATGTCGTAACTAATACAATTTTAGATAACGATGGAGTTACAGGTCTTATTCTTAATTCAAACGGAACTCTTTCGATACCGCCAAATTCAATTCCGGGTGTGTATCAAGTGACATATCAAATATGTGAATCAGCAAATCCTGGTAATTGTGATTCAGCAATAGTAATTTTGGTAATTAGAAGATTCACTATTATTACCAATAGACGTAGAACTTACAGAGTAAGAAGGAATTAGAGTTAATATTAATATATTTGTGCCCCCAAATCTTAAAGAATATCAATGAATAAATTACTACTTAAATCTACATTTGGAATATTCAGTTTTCTCACTTTTTGTGCGACCGCCCAACAAGATGCCCAATATACCCAATATATGTATAATACGATTAGTGTTAATCCAGCTTATGCTGGTAGTCGTGGTGTGATGAGCATTATGGGACTTCACCGTAGTCAATGGGTGGGTCTTGATGGCGCACCACGTACTCAAACGTTAACAATAAATACTCCCATTGGTGATAGTGAACGCATAGGTCTTGGCGTATCCATTGTAAATGACGAGATTGGCCCCACAGCTGAAACATATTTTGATATAGATTTTTCATACACCATACCTACATCAGATTATGGGAAGTTAAGTTTTGGTTTAAAGGCAGGAGGGCATTTGTTGAATGTTGACTTTCAGCGTTTAACACAGTTTAATAGTAATGATAACCTTTTCGAAAATAATATTGATAATAAATTCAGCCCCAATGTGGGAGTTGGTGTTTATTATCATGCTGAACGATTTTATCTGGGGCTAAGCGCCCCAAACTTGTTAGAGACAGATCACTTTGATGAAAATACGACGGATAGTAACAGTACTGCGATTAGTTTTTTGGCAGAGGAGCGTTTAAATTATTATTTTATTGCAGGACATGTATTTGACCTTAGTAATGAGGTCAAGTTTAAACCTGCTATTTTGAGTAAAATTGTGTTTGGAGCCCCGCTGCAGGTAGATGTATCCGCAAATTTCTTGTTGTATGATCGTCTAACATTAGGTGTAGCTTATCGTTGGAGTGCCGCAATTAGTGCGATGTTAGGTTTTCAGATATCCGATTCAATGATGATTGGTTTTGCCTATGATCGGGAAACTACAGCATTGGGGCAAACTCAATTTAATGATGGGAGTTATGAAGTAATGTTACGTTTCGAACTTTTCAAGAAATATAATAGGATGCTAACGCCACGCTTCTTTTGATTATAATACTCAAGTATGATGAAATATTTACTTAAGTTTTTATTAGTTCTTTTCAGTTTCTCTATAGGAGGAAACCTTTTTGGTCAAGAAAAAAAATTGGCCAAAGCTAAAAATCAATATAACAATTATCAATACATTGATGCCCAGCAAACTTACTTAAAAGTTGCTGAGAAAGGATATAGAAGTGTAGAACTTTTTAGTCATTTAGGAGATAGTTACTATTTTAATAGTCAATTTGAAGAGGCCCTACCATGGTATCAGGAATTAGTGATTTCTTATCCTGATAAAATTAAAGCGGAATATTATTTCAGATATGCTCAAACCTTGAAATCTGCGAAAAGGTTCGAAGAATCTGATATCTATATGAAAGAATTTGTTCAACTTAGTAAACATGATAAAAGGGCTCGGTTGTTCGATAGCATTCCTAATTATTTAGAGCGAATAGAGCTGCAATCAGGCCGATATACTATAGAAAATGCCACTTTTAATACATCATTTACAGATTTCGGAGCAGCTTTTTATGGTGACAACATTGTTTTTAGTTCTTCAAGAGATACCTTAATACTTAATAACAATGTACATCAATGGAATAATGAAGCTTTTTTAGACCTTTTTATTACACATTACGATTCTATGAGTAATAGCTTTTCTGAAAGCAAAAAGTTCAACGACAGATTAAATTCAAAATTTCATGAGTCTACTGCAATTTTTACCAAAGATGAAAGTACAGTGTATTTTACCAGAAATAATTTTGACGGAGAGAAGTTTGGTAAAGATCAGGAAGGAACAAATAGATTAAAAATTTTTCGTTCATCGAAAAACGGTGAAGGAGAATGGTCGAAACCCCAGAGTCTATCGTTCAATAGTAATGAATATTCTACTGCGCACCCAGCGTTAAGCACTGATGAGAAAACATTATATTTTTCATCAGACATGCCTGGTGGTCAAGGGGTTTCAGATTTGTATGAAGTAGCTATTAAAGATGATGGAAGTTTTGGCAAACCCAAAAATCTGGGAAGTCGAATTAATACTGAAGGAAAGGAAACCTTTCCTTTTATAAGCGAGAAGGGTGATTTATATTTTTCTTCAGATGGTCATATTGGACTGGGAGGCCTTGATGTATTTGTAACCAAACTTGAGCCTACCACAAAAGAAGAAAAATTAGCTATTAATGTTGGAAAACCCATTAACGGCCCAAAAGATGATTTTGCCTTTATTGTATCAGATACCTCAAAAAGAGGGTATTTTTCTTCTAACCGTGAAGGAGGTAAGGGAAAGGATGATATTTACCATTTTATACAGTTGGAAGATTTAAAAACGTTCTGCGAAATTACCATTACTGGCGTAGTAAAAGATAGTGATACCGAAGAGATAATTTCGGGAGCAGTAGTAACTATTTATAATGAAAAATACGATGTTATTGAAGTAATCCAAGCAGGAGATGACGGGGTGTATGCAACCACAAATAAAATTGAATGTGGCACTAAATACTTTATACGTATTGAGAAATTGGATTACTCTAGCACAGAGATGTTAATCACTACTCCAGATGAAACACAAACAGTAGATCTATCAAATTATAGAGATCTTCGATTGGTAAGAGAAGTAAAAGTAGTTCAGGTAGGTGATGATTTAGCAAAAATATTACAACTGAAACCTATTTACTTTGATTTTAATGATTATCTCATTAGACCAGATGCCAAGGTAGAACTTGCCAAGGTTATAGAAGTGATGAAACAATATCCTAATTTGAAAATAGAGATTCGATCTCACACTGACAGTAGAGCATCTGCAGAATATAATAAAAAATTGAGTAGTAGAAGAGCAAGGAAAACGCTTAACTATATAGCGATAATAGGAGCTATAGATAGAAACCGATTATCCAGTCGAGGATATGGCGAAGAAGAATTACTAAATGATTGTGTATATGGGGTAAAATGTTCTGAAGAAGAGCATGAAGAAAACCGGAGAAGTGAATTTATTATTATAGATCAATAATAAATGTATAACTATATAGTCAGAAACACCTTAGTTAGTAAGGTGTTTTTTGTTTATAATGAATTACAATAGATTCTATTTAGAACGGTTATAAAAGGTGATAGATTATGATTTACTTATATGATTTTGTAATTTTGAACCAAGAAAACTATGAAAGAAGAAGAAAAAGTCATTTTAGTTAATGAAAATGATGAACAAATAGGGCTTATGCCCAAATTAGAAGCACACCAAAAGGCGGTGCTGCACCGTGCTTTTTCGGTATTTGTGATTAATAACAATAATGAATTAATGCTTCAACAAAGAGCTCATCATAAATATCATTCACCAGGTTTATGGACAAATACTTGTTGCAGTCACCAACGGGACGGAGAAAGTAATATTGATGCAGGCAAACGTAGATTGCAGGAAGAAATGGGATTTATCACCTCACTCAAGGATTCAGTTTCATTTATTTATAAAGCTCCTTTTGATAATGGACTAACCGAACACGAATATGATCATGTCCTTATTGGTAATTATGAAAAAGATCCCGTTATAAACCCTGATGAAGTTGCCGATTGGAAATGGATGCCTATTGAAGAGGTAAAGAATGATATTACAAAACACCCCGAAATCTATACAGAGTGGTTTAAGATCATTTTTGATAAATTTTATTCACATATCACATTATGAGGATTAAAGCTTGTAGAAAAGCACATTTTAATGCCGCACATCGATTATACAGGAAAGATTGGAGCGATGAAAAAAACTTAGAGGTATTTGGTAAATGTAGCAACCCAAAATATCATGGGCATAATTATGAGCTAATCGTAAGTGTGCTAGGTGAAATTGATCAGGAAACCGGATATTTGATAGATCTGAAAGTTTTAAAAGGATACATCAAAACTGAGATAGAAGATTATATGGATCATAAAAACCTAAATGAAGAGGTAAAAGAGTTTATTGATCTAAATCCTACTGTAGAAAATATAGCGGTAGTAATTTGGAACCGATTACGAACAAAAATTGATGCCAAGTATGATATTGAAATAACCTTGTATGAGACACCACGTAATTTTGTAATCTATAAAGGAGAATAACTATGGGATTAGAAGTTGGAGATAAAGTACCAGAATTTGAAGCAATAAATGATCATGGAGAAAATTTTAAGAGCATCGATATCATCGGTAAGAAACCTGTTGTAATTTATTTTTATCCGAAAAACTTTACCCCAGGTTGTACTAAAGAGGCATGTGATTTTAGAGATAACTATGAGGAGTTTACATCCTTAGGGGCAGAAGTTATTGCAATAAGCTCTGATACAATAGCATCGCATGTTAAGTTTAAAAATCGATACAGACTGCCATTTATTTTTCTTTCTGATCATAAGGGAAAACTAAGAAAACTTTTTGGGGTAAAATCAGAATTGTTCGGCATGCTCCCTGGAAGAGAGACCTACGTAATTAGTATACAGGGTGTAGTTCAATTAAAGTTTAATAGCATAAATGCCGCAAGGCATTTAAAAAAAGCCATGGCTAAAGTAAAAGAATTAGCTGTGATGTAATAGAAAATACTAATTTTAGACAAAATAAATTTGATATGGCAAATAAGAGAGACCTTAAGAAAGACATCAACTACGTATTAGGTGATATTATTGAAGAAGTATATGTTTGGGAGTTAGACAACCCTAAAAAAGATAATAAAAAAGGAGAAGCAATTATAGATGAAGCAATCAAGTCTTTTGACGAACTTATCGAAAGAGTTAACGATCGCAGCATAGAAAATCCTTCAAAGCATTTTAAGGCTATTCGTAAAGATTTAGAGAAAACCGCACAAACTTTGGTCGATAAAGTAAACGCACTATAATTTTTTAAAAAAGTATTTGCAAATATGATTCTAGAAATTATATTTGCACCGCTTTTGCCGATATAGCTCAGCTGGCTAGAGCAGCTGATTTGTAATCAGCAGGTCGTGGGTTCGAGTCCCTCTATCGGCTCTTGAAGATAAGCTCTGAATTTGATTTCAGGGCTTTTGTTTTTTATGATATTGGAATTACATTGGGGCGAGAAGCCTGTCCTGAGCGAAGTCGAAGGGAGTCCCTCTATCGGCTCTTGAAGATAAGCTCTGAATTTGATTTCAGGGCTTTTGTTTTTTATGATATTGGAATTAC
>CANMTP010000017.1 GCA_947500845.1 uncultured Aquimarina sp. | reverse complement strand
TAAATGAACAAAGCAAAACTAAATCCCGTTTTGCGGGTGCAAACATACACCCCTTTTTCTAATCTACAACATCTTTTGGTAACTTTTTTTGAACCTTTTTGTAATGCCCTAAGAATACATGAATTACAGAACGGAAAAAAGTGGGATAGCGATTGAAATGGCATCCTTTTTTAAAATCTTTTACTTTAATAAGCTTACATATACAATTAAAAAAAGATATAATGTAAAGCGCGGTCGGGATACGTTAGGTATCCCGAATCCCCCCCGAATGAAGCTTAACAGTAACACATATCAATTTAAATGATTTATTTATCTACTATATATTGTATGGATTTTATTATCGTATTATCTTTGCCCCTTTAATTAGAAAAAGATGATCAAGATTACGTTGCCTGATGGCTCGGTTAGAGAATATAATAGTGGTGTTACCGCTATGGATGTTGCCAAAGATATTAGTGATGGTTTTGCAAGGAATGTAATTTCTGCAAAGTTTAATGGTACAACTATCGAAACTTCTACCGAATTAACCACCGATGGCAATCTTGTTTTATTCACCTGGAAGGATGATGAAGGTAAGACAGCGTTCAGACATTCAACCTCTCATGTTTTGGCCCAAGCCTTGGAACAGCTTTATCCTGGCGTAAAATTATCAATCGGACCAGCTATTGAAAATGGGTTCTATTATGATGTTGATCTTGGAGACCAGACTATCTCTGAAAAGGATTTTAAGACTATTGAAGACAAAATGCTTGAAATAGCTAGAGGAAAACATGAATTCAAAATGAGATCAGTCTCTAAAGCTGATGCATTATCCAAGTACAAAGAAGAAGGTAATGAGTACAAAATAGAACTGATTGAAAATCTTGAGGATGGAACCATCACATTTTGTGATCACGACACTTTTACTGATTTATGCCGTGGAGGACATATTCCTAATACAGGAATCATAAAAGCAATAAAAATTATGAGTGTTGCCGGAGCGTACTGGCGTGGTGATGAAAACAACAAACAGCTTACTCGCGTTTATGGAACTTCTTTTCCTAAGCAAAAAGAATTAAAAGAATATTTAGAACTTCTGGAAGAAGCTAAGAAACGGGATCACAGAAAGCTTGGCAAAGAACTTGGACTTTTTACTTTTTCTCAAAAAGTTGGCCAGGGATTACCCCTTTGGTTACCTAAAGGTGCTGCTTTGCGAGAGCGTTTAGAACAATTTCTGAAAAAAGCTCAGAAAAAAGCAGGATATGAAATGGTCGCTTCCCCTCATATTGGACAAAAGGAACTTTATGTTACTTCTGGCCATTATGCTAAGTATGGAGAAGATAGTTTTCAACCCATTCATACTCCGGCAGAAGGTGAAGAGTTTTTGTTAAAACCTATGAACTGCCCTCATCATTGTGAGATATACAATAGTGAACCATGGTCGTACAGAGATTTGCCGAAGAGATTTGCCGAATTTGGTACTGTATATAGATATGAACAAAGTGGAGAGTTACATGGATTGACTCGCGTAAGAAGCTTCACACAGGATGATGCACACATATTTTGCACTCCTGATCAATTAGATAATGAGTTTAAAAAAGTAATTGATCTGGTACTTTATGTTTTTGGATCTTTAGGCTTTGAAAATTTTACTGCACAAGTATCATTACGTGATCCTGAAAATCCAGATAAGTATATTGGTAGTGATGAGAATTGGCGAAAAGCAGAAAATGCTATTTTAAATGCTACGAAGGAAAAAGGATTAAACTATACAGTAGAAACTGGCGAAGCTGCTTTTTATGGCCCAAAGCTTGATTTTATGGTAAAAGATGCCTTAGGCAGAAGCTGGCAATTAGGAACCATACAAGTAGATTACAATTTACCAGAACGTTTTGAACTTACTTACAAAGGAAGTGATAATGAATTACACAGACCGGTGATGATTCACAGGGCGCCTTTTGGAAGTATGGAAAGATTTATCGCAATATTGTTAGAGCATACCGGGGGTAATTTCCCATTATGGTTGATGCCAGAACAAGCTATGGTTCTATCTATTAGTGAGAAATATGAAAAATACGCCGAAAAAGTTTTAAATTTGTTAGAAAATGACGAAATTCGCGCCCTTGCAGATCATAGAAATGAAACGATTGGTAAAAAGATAAGGGAAGCAGAAATGAATAAATATCCCTACATTATAATTGTAGGAGAGCAAGAAGAAAAAGATAATACAATATCTGTTCGCAAGCATGGAGGTGAAGATTTAGGTGCCACATCGATTGAAAAATTTTCTGAAATTATAAATGAAGAAATTAATAAGACTCTTAAACCGTTTAACGGATAATAATAAATAAAATTAAGTTTAATTTAAATTTACAAGTCATAGCAATAAGAAGAAGAAGGTCTCAAAAACCAGCACGAATTATCAAAGAAGATGCACACAGGATTAACAATAAAATTCGAGTTGATGAAGTGCGTCTAGTAGGTGATAATGTAGAAGTAGGTGTTTACCCTACTCGTAAAGCATTAGAAATTGCTGAAGAGCAAGGGTTAGACCTTGTTGAAATTTCACCTAAAGCAGTACCACCTGTTTGTAAGGTAATGGATTATAAGAAATTCCTTTATGAACAGAAAAAAAGAGACAAAGCCTTAAAATCAAAGGCCACAAAAGTCATAATCAAAGAAATAAGATTCGGGCCCAACACCGATGAACATGACTATGAATTCAAGAAAAAGCATGCTATCAAGTTCTTGAGTGAGGGTGCCAAATTGAAAGCTTACGTATTTTTCAAGGGGCGTTCTATAATATATAAGGATCAAGGTCAAATCTTGCTTCTTAGATTAGCTCAGGAACTAGAAGAATATGGAAAAGTAGAGCAAATGCCAAAACTTGAAGGGAAGCGTATGATTATGTTTATCGCTCCTAAAAAATAAGAAGATTATAACCCCTCCTATATCAAGAGAGGTATTACAATAATAAGTGAGATTATAAAAACGAGGATACAATGCCTAAAATGAAAACGAAATCCAGTGCTAAAAAGCGTTTTAAGCTTACCGGTACTGGTAAAATCAAAAGAAAGCACGCTTTTAAGAGTCACATTTTGACAAAAAAATCTAAAAAGCGTAAGCTTGCTTTGACGCACACAACATTAGTGCACAAAAGCGATGAAAATAGTATTAAAGAGCAATTACGTTTAAAGTAGTCACTTTTTAATAAGGTTAGAATTATTATAAACCCAGGAGTTAGGCATTATGATTTCAAATTTATGAAATCATAAAAATATAAAGAGTCAATTATTGACCGCCTACTACTAAAAAATTTAAAATTATGCCAAGATCAGTAAATTCTGTTGCAAAAAGAGCTAGAAGAAAAAAAGTTCTTAAGCAAGCAAAAGGTTACTTTGGACGTCGTAAAAACGTTTGGACAGTAGCAAAAAATGCGGTTGATAAAGCGATGCAATACTCGTATAGAGACCGTAGAAACAAAAAGAGAACTTTTCGTGCTTTGTGGATCACTCGTATTAACGCAGGTGCTCGATTACACGGTATGTCTTATTCTCAATTCATGGGTAAAGTAAAAGCAAATAACATCGAATTAAACCGTAAGGTTCTTGCCGATTTAGCAATGAATAACCCAGAAGCTTTTAAAGCTATTGTAGAAAAAGTTAAGTAATCTTTTAGTAAAACAATACGATCTCACTTATATAAAAAATCCCGCTCAAGAGAGCGGGATTTTTTGATCTTAAACCTTCTAAACATGTAAAAAAAAGAAAGAATTTGCTGTTTTCTATTCTTATATTTGTCACTATGCAAAACCAAATACATAGCTATCAAAATCCTAAAATTAAGCTTCTTAATCAACTTAAAGAAAAATCAAGAATTCGAAAAAAAGAAAAACTCTTTATTATCGAAGGACAGCGTGAAATTTCTTTGGCGATTAGAGGAGGTTACATACTAAAACAAATATACTATTGCTCATCTATTATCACATTTGAAGAAGTTTCTATACTCATTAATCATCATCCAGAACCTGTTGAACTCTTTGAGATCACTCCTGAAATCTACCAAAAGCTTGCTTATCGAGCAACTACAGAAGGAATTTTAGCAACAGCCATTTCAAAGGATCTAGATATCAAAAATTTTAAATTATCTTCGAAAACACCTCTTATTCTCGTAGCCGAAGCTCCAGAAAAGCCTGGTAATATTGGAGCCTTATTGCGTACTGCCGATGCAGCCCGATTGGATGCCGTTTTTATTGCTAACCCAAAAACTGATATCTATAATCCAAACATTATACGTTCCAGTATTGGATGTTTGTTTACAAATATTATCGCTACAGGATCCTCTTTGGATATTATCAATTTCTTACGTCATCAAAGTATCAATATTTACGGAGCAGCATTACAAGCCTCTGTAAGCTATCACACACAAGATTATACTAAACCCACAGCTATTGTTGTAGGTACAGAGGCTACTGGTCTAAGTAAAGACTTTTTAAACCATACTACTCAAAATATAAAAATCCCGATGAATGGAATAATAGACTCTATGAATGTTTCGGTTGCCGCCGGAGTTTTAATTTTTGAAGCAAAGCGCCAACGTGGTTTTAATTGATTAAAAGATGACGAATTATATGGTAAATAGATTAAAAAATCATTACCTTTCGACTTCCCACAAATCTAAAATGCTTGAAATACTAATTGCCTAAGACTAATGACCCCAACTTCCCTATTTTATTTACTAATTGCCATTATCGTTATTGTATTTGTAATAGATTCTCTATTAGATGTCCTTAATGCGCGACATTATGACGACAAAATTCCAGAGGAGCTTTCTGACGTTTATCCAGAAGATGAATACAAAAAATCTATTGAGTACAAAAAGTCCAATTATAAATTTAAGTTAGTCTCTTCAAGCATTTCTCTTTTGATAATGCTCCTGTTTTTCTTCTTTGACGGTTTTGCCGTCGTGGATGGTATTGCCAGAAGTTTTTCAAATAATTCAATAATTGTTGGTCTCATTTTTTTTGGAATCATTATGATTGGGAGTGACATCCTCTCTACTCCTGCCACGTACTATAAAATTTTTGTAATCGAAGAGAAATTTGGTTTTAATAAAATGTCGGTAAAGACTTTCTTTATTGATAAAATAAAAAGTATCATTATGATGATTATTGTTGGTGGTGGTCTTCTAGCATTAATTATATGGTTTTACGAACTAACTGGTGAGTCATTTTGGATATATGCTCTGGGTTTAGTATCCATATTCACTATAGCAATGAATATGTTTTATGCTAAGCTAATAGTCCCTGTTTTTAATAAACAAACTCCACTAGAGCCAGGTGAACTTAGAGACACCATTGAAGCGTATTCAAAAAAGGTAGGGTTTCAATTGAAAGATATTTTTGTAATAGATGGTTCAAAAAGAAGTACAAAAGCGAATGCTTATTTCTCTGGTTTTGGAAGCGAAAAAAGAATTACACTTTACGATACATTGATTAAAGATCTTAACAATGAAGAAATTGTAGCCGTTCTTGCGCATGAAGTAGGGCACTACAAAAAAAGACATGTTATCGTTAATTTATTTCTATCGATAGCCCTAACTGGACTAACTTTATGGTTTTTATCTCTTTTTATTGCCAATCCTCTTCTATCAGAAGCTCTTGGAGTAGAAATTCCTTCTTTCCATATTGGTCTAATTACCTTCGGAATTTTATATAGTCCAATTTCAGAGATTACGGGATTAATTATGAATGTTGTTTCCAGAGCATTCGAATATCAGGCAGATAATTATGCAAAGAACACATACAATAGTGGAGCTTTGATAAATAGTCTTAAGAAGCTTTCCAAAAACAACTTTAGTAATCTCACCCCACATCCTGCAATGGTATTTATACACTATTCACATCCTACTTTATTGCAGAGAATAAAAAATCTGAAGGATTAAAATCCACTACTTAAGTACTTGGTCATTACAATTCTTAATTGTACTTTTAATAATTATTGGGCATATTATCTTAATTTATAGCTATATTTAATTTAAGGCACAATTTTTGTCCAGTTATTATTAAGGGGGAGAAAAATTGCACACAAATACGAATAGGGCTTTCATAGAAAACTTCATGATATGACAGAAGCTGCTATAGACGAAGAAAACAAAAAAATTGCCAAGCAATACAAAGAATTGCTTCGTATTAGTTATAGAAATCTTTCTAAAGAGGACAAAAGTCTTATACGTCAAGCTTTTGATATTGCTGTTGATGCTCATAAAGATCAACGACGTAAAAGTGGAGAAGCTTATATCTTCCACCCTATTGCCGTTGCCAAGATTGTTGCCAGTGAAATTGGTCTGGATGCAACTTCAATAGCCGCAGCGCTACTGCATGACGTAGTTGAAGATACCGAGTACACTTTGGTAGATATAGAACAGATGTTTGGAGAAACTGTTGCTCGAATTGTTGATGGTCTTACCAAAATATCTTCTTTAAAAAAGGATAGAGATATCTCACTACAAGCAGAAAATTTCAGAAAAATGCTGCTTACACTTAATGATGATGTGCGTGTTATCATCATTAAAATTGCCGATCGTTTACATAACATGCAGACAATGGATGCCATGCGCCCCGATAAACAGGTAAAAATTGCTTCCGAAACTCTTTATATATATGCCCCATTGGCACACAGGATAGGCTTGTACAATATTAAAACAGAGTTGGAAGATCTGGGATTAAAATATACTGAACCTGAAGTATACAGGGATATTCTTGAAAAAATAAAGGAGAGCAAGGAAGAACAAGATGCCTATATTAAAAAATTTTCTGATAAAATACGAGAGGGACTTGATAAGGAAGGCTTGAATTATGAAATAAAAGGAAGACCTAAATCCATTTTTTCAATACGTCGTAAAATGGTAAAACAAAATGTATCATTTGACGAGGTATATGACAAATTTGCCATTCGAATCATATACAAGTCTGATTTTGAAAATGAAAAGTTCATCGCCTGGAAAATATACACTGTAGTCACCGATTATTATCGCCCCAACCCTATTAGACTAAGAGATTGGATCTCACAACCAAAATCAACAGGCTACGAAGCCTTACACATTACCGTAATCGGTCCGGATAGCCGTTGGGTAGAAGTGCAAATTCGCAGTGAGCGCATGCACGAAATCGCCGAGAAAGGATATGCTGCCCATTATAAGTATAAAAACACAGAAGAAAAACAGGATCAGGGATTAGATGGCTGGCTCAACAGGTTGCAAGAGGCACTTGAAAATTCTGAAGCTAACGCTGTAGACTTTGTAGAAGAATTCAAATTAAACCTATACGCCAAAGAAATATTTGTTTTTACACCAGAGGGAGATTTAAAGTCATTACCAAAAGGTGCCACAGCACTGGATTTTGGTTTTAGTGTACACACAGAAATTGGTTTAAAAACCCGTGGTGCGAGAGTGAATGGTAAGCTGGTTCCGCTAAGTCACGAACTTAAAAGTGGAGATCAGGTAGAAATCATTACTTCTACCAAATCAAAACCTTCATCGAGCTGGCTGGATTACGCAACTACGGCTAGAGCCAGATCTAGGATAAAATCTGCATTACGCGACGAGAAGAAACAAATTGCCGAAGATGGTAAGGTAATTCTCAAACGTAAACTACGTTCCCAAAAAATAACACTAAGCGAAAAAGTAATCAACGAATTGGTTCTGTACTTTAAGCTCAAAACAAGTTTGGACTTATTTTACAGAGTAGGTATTGGGACTATCGATAATCAGAAAATAAAAGAATTCGCCACCACAAGGAGCAACGTCTTCATGAATTTTATTAAAAATAGAATTCGTAGAGGAAACGTAAAAGATGTAAACAAAGAAGAAATTACAGAAAAATACGATCTTCTTGTTTTTGGTAAAGAGATGGAGAAGCTGGAATATAAATTATCGAACTGCTGTAATCCTATTCCCGGCGATGATGTTTTTGGTTTCATTACTGTAAACGAAGGTATAAAAGTTCATAAGAGTAATTGTCCCAATGCACTTCAATTGCAGAGTAATTATGCTTACAGAATCATGCCCGCCAAATGGATAGACTCTAGCCAAGAAGAGTTTAAAGCCGTAATTAAATTAAATGGTATCGATAATATTGGTGTTGTAAATGAGGTAACGCAAATAATCTCAAACAATATGCACCTTGCCATTTATAATATGAATTTTGATACCAATGATGGAGTTTTTACCGGTAAAATAACCGTGGGTGTTAAAAATAAAAATACCCTAAAAACGGTCATGAAAAATCTTTCGAAAATAAGTGGTATCGATAAAGTAGTTAGAGAATAAAAAATAATGTAACTTTGCGTTTTTAAACGTATGAGTACTAAAGCAACTACACAAAACGATCAAGTTATCGTTAAGAATGTATTTACCAGCTTCTTAGAAGAAAATGGCCATCGAAAAACACCCGAAAGATACGCTATACTACAGGAAATTTACGAAAGCGATGAGCATTTTGATATAGAATCTCTTTATATCAAAATGAAAAATAAAAACTATAGAGTTAGTCGTGCTACCTTATACAATACCATCGAGCTTTTGTTGGAATGTAAGTTGGTAAGAAAACATCAATTTGGGCAAAATCAAGCACAATATGAAAAATCTTATTTTGATCGACAACATGATCATCTTATTCTTACCGATACTGGTGATGTACTCGAATTCTGTGATCCTAGAATTCAATCCATAAAAAAAACAATCGAAGAAATTTTTGATGTTGATATTACCAATCACTCATTGTATTTCTACGGAACCAAAAAAAAATCAACTAATCAAGACAAATAATGGCGGTAAACTTATTACTTGGTCTTCAATGGGGAGACGAGGGTAAAGGAAAAATTGTAGACGTTCTTACAAAAGATTATGATATCATTGCTCGATTTCAAGGAGGACCAAATGCTGGGCATACTTTAGAATTTGACGGTATCAAACATGTATTACATACCATTCCTAGCGGTATTTTTCATGATAAAGCCATTAATTTGGTCGGAAATGGCGTTGTTATTGACCCCGTAATCTTCAAAAAAGAATTAGATAACCTGAATAAATTTAATTTGGATTATAAATCCAAGCTATTAATCTCTAGAAAAGCCCATCTTATTCTTCCAACACATAGAATTCTTGACGCGGCTTCTGAAGCATCCAAAGGAAAAGCAAAGATAGGTTCTACGCTTAAAGGAATTGGTCCTACTTATATGGATAAAACTGGTAGAAATGGTATGCGCGTTGGTGACCTGGAGCTTAGTGATTGGAAAAAACGTTATCGTGCCCTGGCAAATAAACACGAAGCGATGATCGATTTCTACGATTCAAAAATCGAATACGATCTTCAAGAACTAGAGGGTGAATTTTTTGAAGCAGTTAAAACACTAAAAACACTTACTTTCATTGATAGTGAAGAATACTTGTACCAAGCGCAAAAAGATGGAAAAACCATTTTGGCTGAGGGTGCTCAAGGATCACTTTTAGATATAGATTTTGGAACTTATCCATTTGTAACCTCATCAAACACAACTGCTGCTGGAGCATGTACAGGTTTAGGAATAGCCCCTAACAAAATAAAAGATGTTTTCGGAATTTTTAAAGCATATACTACCCGCGTTGGTAGTGGGCCGTTCCCAACAGAATTATTTGATAGCGATGGAGAAACAATGGCCAAAGTAGGGCATGAATTTGGAGCTACAACTGGTAGACCAAGAAGATGTGGTTGGTTAGACCTCGTTGCCTTAAAATATGCCGTACACATTAATGGTGTTACCAAATTAATGATGATGAAAGGTGACGTATTGAGCGGCTTTACATCTCTTAAAGTTTGTACTGCGTATAAATATAAAGGCAAAACCATTACTCACTTACCCTATAATATCGAACCAGAGAATGTCACTCCTATTTATACAGAGATGAAAGGTTGGTCTGAAGATCTAACAAAAATGACAGATGCTTCTCAACTTCCTAAAGCACTAAACGAGTATATTGCTTTTCTGGAAAAAGAACTCGAAACTCCAATTACTATTGTGTCCGTTGGACCCGATAGAAAACAAACGATCCACAGATAGCTCAATAGTAGAAAATCAAAAAAGGAAAAAAAAGTTGACTTTTATATCATCTCGAGCAGAGTCGAGAGATCATCATTTATGATTGTCAATACATGTCGACTCTGCTTAATGATACAGATAGTTATAAAATATACTTTATAGACCTTTTTTGCTATATTTTAATTAGTTGAACACTACAGTACTATCTTCGAACTACAATTCTATAGTTAAGCAAGTTTTTAAGATTAGTATAGCGGCGCAACATTGAAGTCTTCTTTAAGTATTTATGTAGACAAAGGCTTATTTTATGTGAAGGGCTACAATCATTAGATACAATTTTCGTTATTTTGCATACAAATTTGA
Source organism: uncultured Aquimarina sp. (assembly GCA_947500845.1). Lineage (GTDB taxonomy): Bacteria > Bacteroidota > Bacteroidia > Flavobacteriales > Flavobacteriaceae > Aquimarina > Aquimarina celericrescens. The sequence goes on along the minus strand of CANMTP010000017.1, from coordinate 79,487 downwards.
AAATACTTGAAGAATACATTTTTCTATATAGTTTTAAGTTTACTTTTCTCTACGATAACTATTGCACAGGAAGGAAAACAAATTAAAGTCCAGTCTGATCGAACGATAAAAGATCAAAACAGATTTCCCGGAGCTACCATTCTTGCCAAAGTAGATAAGCAAGTGTATATGCAACACGAAGGGGTAGAAATCTGGTGTGATCAGGCCATTCATTATGGTGAAGATAAATTTGTAAAAGCACTCGGTAATGTGATCATTAAACAAGGAGATACACTTACCATGACTAGTAAGTATGCAGAGTATAACGGGAATACAAAATTTGCGTATGCAAGTGATAATGTATTTATGGAAACCCCTTCCAATACTTTACGCACTGATACGCTATTCTTTGATAGAATAAGACAACAGGCCTATTATCGCAGTGGGGGAACTGTTAAGGATTCTTCGAACACATTAACTAGTAAAATTGGCCGTTATTTTATGGATAGAAAACAATATTCATTTAATACCAAGGTGAAAATTGTCAATCCTGAAAACACTGTAGATTCTGACCGGCTGGATTATTTTACTGAAAATGGGCACGCCTATCTTTATGGGCCTTCGACAGTACAGGGTAAAGAAAGTACATTATATTGTGAAAGAGGGTTTTATGACACCAACGTCAAAACAGGATATGCCATAAAAAATGCAAGAATCGATTATGACAACCGTACGGTATTTGGAGATAGTATTTTTTACAATAGCGCTATTCAATTTGCATCGGCAACCAATAATATAAAAGTATTAGATACAGCTAATAGCTCTGTAATTACAGGTCACTATGCCGAAGTTTTTAAAGACAAAGATTCTGTTTTTATTACCAAAAGAGCACTAGCCGCTACGTTGCAAGAAAAAGATTCCATCTATATTCATAGTGATACTCTTATGGTTACAGGAAAACCAGAGAAAAGAATTATGAATGGGTTTTATGACGTAAGAATATACAAAAGTAACATGAGCGGTAAGAGTGATTCTATTAACGTAGATCAAACCACTGGATATACCAAAATGATAGGCAAACCCATTGTTTGGTCACAGAGAAATCAAATGACCGGTGATACTATAAAAATCATTTCAAATAAAGAAACCGAAAAGTTAGATTCGCTTTTAGTATATCAAAATGCATTTCTTGTTCAGGAGGATACATTGAAAGCCGGATATAACCAGGTAAAAGGCCAAAGTCTTTATGGACTATTCAGGGATAATGAAATCTATCAGGTGGATATTGATAAAAATACCGAAACTATTTTTTATCAACGAGAAAGCGAAGGAGACCTAAAATTAATTGGTATTAATAAGGTTCTTTCTAGCTCTATTCGCTTACTCCTAAGTAATCAAGAGATTGAAGATGTTTACTATTATCAAAATGTGGATGGTACATTGTATCGCGAAATTGATCTCCCAGAAAATGCTCGTGAGCTTTCTGGTTTTATTTGGCGAGGAGAAGAAAAGATAACTAGTAAGGCAGATCTTTTTAGAGGAGAGTCGCCTCCAAAACTCATCAAAATAACAGGGATACCTTTACCAAAAGATGAAGCTGACTTCTTCGATGAGGAAACCATAAAACGTTTGGAAGAAAATAAATCTGAAGGATCACGTCTGTTGGAGCAAGAGCTAAAAGACGCTGAACTTAAGGAAACCAATGAACAGTTAGATTCTATTCCTATTCAACAAAAAATAAAAGAGGAAATTGATCCCGAAGAGAAAAAAAATCAAAAAAAGACCTCTTTTATTGATCCTGATCTTACTCGAACTGCAAGACAACGAGATAGTATAACAGTTACTACATTAAAATACGCGAAAAAACTGCAAGACAGCATAAAAAGCATATCTAATAATAAATAAACTAAAAGTTTATCTTCTTTTTTGATTAATTACATTTCATACGACTCAAAAACACATTCTTGAAACAGGATTTTTTCAAATACCAAGCGCAAACAACACCACACCCATTAGCCATGGAAATTTCTCATGCTAAAGGCTCTTACATCTTTGATACAGATGGTAAGAAATACTTAGATTTTGTAGCTGGTGTATCTGCTTGTAGCTTAGGTCACCAACATCCGCGAGTTGTTAATGCCGTAAAACAACAATTAGACAAATATTTGCATGTGATGGTGTATGGAGAATACATTCAAAAGCCAGCTGTTGAGCTCACAAAACTTCTGGCAACTCACATTCCCTACCCCTTAGAAAAAACATATCTAACTAATTCTGGTACCGAAGCCATCGAAGGATCATTAAAACTGGCGCGAAGAGTTACCGGGAGAAGTCAAATTATTGCCGCCAACCTTGCATATCATGGCAATACGATGGGATCTATGAGCGTTATGGGATATGAAGAACGTAAACAAGCATTTCGACCTCTTATTCCAGACGTGCATTTTATCTGCTTTAATGAAGAAAAGCATCTCCAGGACATTACTTATAGAACTGCAGCGGTCATTTTAGAGACGATACAGGGAGGAGCTGGTTTTATTAAACCTAAAAACGATTACTTAAAAAAAGTAAAGGAACGCTGCGATCAAGTGGGAGCGTTATTGATTCTAGATGAAATCCAGCCAGGATTTGGTAGAACTGGTAAATTATTTGGTTTCCAAAATTATAATATCATTCCTGATATTGTAGTAATGGGTAAAGGAATGGGCGGCGGTATGCCTATAGGAGCGTTTACGGCATCATCAGCAATGATGGATCAGCTTCAAGACAATCCAGAATTAGGACATATTACTACCTTTGGAGGCAATCCGGTTATCGCATCTGCCGCTTTGGCAACATTACGGGAACTAACAGAAAGTGACTTAATGGCAGAAACTTTGGAAAAAGAAAAACTATTCAGATCACTATTAGTACATCCATTAATTAAAGAAATAAGAGGATTAGGTTTAATGCTAGCCATCATTACGGATGCTGCAGAAATAACGAATCAAATTGTATTGAGATGTCAGGAAAAAGGGCTTATATTATTTTGGCTACTATTTGAGCCCAAAGCAGTGCGCATTACTCCACCCCTGACTATTTCTATAGAAGAAATAAAGGAAGGGTGTGATATTATACTAGATGTTTTGGATCAAATTCAAGATCGTAAAAACAAACTCTAATATACGATTTTGATAAAAAAACCGTATCTTTAATAGGTAAACTTTTCTTTTCACAAATCTTGTATACTAAAGTAGCTTATCTTAATTACAAAACTCTTACTCATTATATGTACAATGGTACATATTTTGTTAATTAGTTTGTTAAAAACAATTGATTCTTGAAGTTTAAATGATCAATTTCATTTGTAATTTTAATACTGAGGAAATCAATAATGCAAAAAATAAATAAAGTATTGGAGTATATACATTTCTTTCTTGTTGGGGAAAATAGAAAGAGCAGCTACATTACTTATTGATTTATTGAGCATATTTAATCAACGTGTATGAAATTTAACCACGAAGAAGAAAACAATTTCTCAATCACTCGATACGAGTCTATGCTGAGATCTAATGATGTTAAATTTTTTGATTCAGATGAGTTTGAATCTATTATCCATCATTATCTGGAAAACGGAAAGATTGCTAAAGCCAAAAAGGCTATCTCTCTTGGTCTGTCTCAACACCCATCTTCGGTAAACCTCAAACTACTTCAGGTTGAAGTACTTGTTTTTGAAGATCGCTTGGAAAAAGCAGATACGCTTCTGGCTCAATTACATGCGATAGAGCCTGAAAATGAAGAGATATATATTCAGAAAGCAAACATTCTCTCTAAGCAAAATGAACATTTTAAAGCGATTGAGCTTTTAAATACGGCACTGGGATTTACAAATGATGAGGCCGATGTCTATTCCCTTATTGGAATGGAGTATCTGTTTATGGATGATTTTGAGAATGCCAAGACTAACTTTATGCGCTGTCTGGAAGCAGATGATCAGGATTATTCTGCTCTGTACAACATAATTTATTGTTTCGATTTTTTAGAACAACATGAAGAGGCTATCGAGTACCTAAATATGTTTTTAAACAAAAATCCGTATTGCGAAGTCGCCTGGCACCAGGTAGGTAAACAATATTTTGATTTAAAAGAATATGAAAAGGCTCTTGCCGCATTTGACTTTGCTATTATAAGTGATGAATATTTTATAGGAGCCTATCTTGAAAAAGGAAAAGTACTTGAAAAATTGAAACGTTATAATGAGGCGATAGAAAATTATCGAATCACTTTAGAATTAGACGATCCCACTTCTTTTGCTTTATTACGAATAGGAAAATGTTTTGAAAAATTAGGTAACGATGATTTGGCTATTCAGCACTATTCTAAAACAGTGCATGAGGATCCTTTGTTAGATAAAGGATGGATTGCCATAACCGATTACTATGTGCGTAAACGTAACTATCAAAAAGCGTTGTACTATACCAATAAAGCCATCAATATTGATGGGGAAAACGTTTTGTATTGGAAACGTTATGCCAAAATAAATAATAAACTTGCCTTTTTTGAAGAAGCAGAACGAGGTTATCGTAAAGCTTTAGAATTAGGAAACTACGAATTAGAAACCTGGTTAAACCGTTCTGACATCCTTAGATTTCTTGGTGAATCTGACGCTGCGGTACAAAACTTGTATCAAGCGATAGAATTTTATCCTGAAAATGCTGAGGTTCAATATCGACTGGCAGGACTGCATTACGAAAGACAAGATCCTGAAAAAGGCGAATATCATATTAGAAAAGCTTTGGAACTAGACTATGAATACCATATAGTTTTGGAAGAACTTTTTGAAAAAGTCTTCAATCTTGCTCTGGTAAAAAATATAATTTCTGAATATAAAACAGACTAAAAAAGACCTTTTTTTTCTATAATGTTTGAGCTCAAAAATGCATACATTTGTTTTGACTAGAAATTGTTAAAACAATTATATATGCGAAGAAGTCTGAAGGACTACCTAATTATTTCTTTAAAGGGTCTGGCTATGGGAGCTGCCGATGTGGTTCCTGGTGTTTCTGGAGGAACAATAGCTTTCATATCCGGTATTTATGAAGAATTAATTGAAACAATTAACAAATTGGATTTAGGTTTTTTTTCAACATGGAAGAAAAATGGTTTTTTAAATTCATGGAGAGCATATAATCTCCCTTTCTTATCCTATCTTTTGATCGGAATAGCGATTAGCATTTTATCCCTGGCTAAAGGCATTAAATGGCTTCTTCATAATGAGCCCTTATTACTTTGGGCATTTTTCTTTGGACTGGTGCTTGCGAGTATCCTGTATATAGCTAAACAAATCACCGTATGGAGGCCAAAAGTGTTTATTGGTATTATTTTAGCCGCTATACTCTCTTATTTCATAACTATCGCAGAACCATTGGCATCTCCCGATAGTAATTGGTATCTTCTTTTTTGTGGTTTTATTGCAATTATCGCTATGATTTTGCCAGGAGTTTCAGGTGCATTTATTTTACTGATATTGGGAGCATATCAGACATTCATTGATATTATAAATCAACTTAGAGAAGGCCTGACAAGCCTGAATTTTGAACTACTTTCACAAGCCCTAATCAAATTGGCAATCATTGGTGCTGGGGCTATTACTGGTTTAAAACTATTCTCTAAAATATTGAACTGGATGTTTAAGAATCATAAAAATATGACCTTGGCAATTCTCACTGGATTTATGATCGGATCATTAAATAAATTATGGCCCTGGAAAAAAGTATTATCCTGGAGAATTAATGCTGAAGGTCTCGAAGTTCCTTTTCTGGAAAAAAGTATTTTCCCGACTCAATTTGATGGTGATCCAAGGATAATTTGGGTTGTTCTTTTTATAATCGTAGGTTTTCTATTAATTCTTATCTTAGAGCGCCTTGCTGTGAAAAAAAGAAACTAGCGTATGATGCAACAAAGTACCCGAACTTTTACTGATAAGCTTTTTTTGGTCATCAAAGGTCTTGCAATGGGTGCAGCCAATAAAGTTCCTGGAGTTTCTGGAGGTGTTGTTGCCTTTGTAGCAGGTTTTTACGAAGAATTCATCTATTCACTTCAGAAAATAAATTTTAAAGCATTTAAACTTTTTATCAACTTTAGATTTAAAAGTTTCTGGCGATATATTAATGGTAAATTTCTAGGATTATTGATCTTAGGGATGTTGATCAGTTACTTTAGTGTTTCGAAGATTTTGGATTACCTCATCATGCACTATGAACTCTATGTTTGGGCTTCTTTTTTTGGAATGATAATGGGTTCTATCTATTACATTGTGAAAGATTTTAATGACTGGAGTAGAAGAAATATTTGCCTTATAATCATTAGTATTGTGGCGGGGGTAAGTATCAGTTTATTAGATCCTGCAAGAGAAAATGACAATCTATGGTTTGTTTTTATATGTGGTATCATAGGTGTATCAGGTATGACTTTACCAGGCCTTTCCGGTTCTTTTATTTTGATTTTATTAGGCAATTACGTGCTCTTACTAGTTGATTCTGTAAATGCTTTATATGATACGATAGCTGATCTTGTTAGATGGGATCTTTCATTTATAGAAAATCAACAAAGAATGCGTTTACTAAAGGTACTTGTTGTTTTTAGTCTTGGTTCATTAACAGGCTTAGTTACCTTGTCTCACTTCTTGGGTTATGTACTTAAAAGATATAAAACAGCTGCTTTTGCCTCAATAATAGGATTTATAACAGGTTCACTAGGCGTAGTTTGGCCATGGAAACATAAAATATATAAAACAGATACATCGGGTAATATACTAATTGATGCATTGGGAGACCCAATATTAGATAATTATGATCGGTATTTTCCAAATATAATGGCGCTAGAAACGTATATGGGAATTTTTTTCATTATAGTGGGTATTGGTATTGTTTTATGGCTAGAATGGTACGGTAAAAAAACTCTCAAATCTACGTAATGAAAAAAATATATGGCTTGCTTGGTAGGAATATAAGCTATTCTTTTTCTAAGGGATATTTTTCTGAGAAATTTAATAGAGAAAACTCTAATTGTGAATATAGTAACTTTGACCTGAACAAAATTGAAGAACTTAAACAGGTAATCAACAATCCAAATATAAGAGGATTAAATGTTACCATACCCTATAAAGAAGCGGTAATTCCTTATCTAGATAATTTGGACTTCATTGCTAAAGAAATAGGAGCTGTTAACGTTATAAAAATTGAAAAAGATCAAAGATTAACTGGCTATAATAGTGATTATTACGGATTTATAGAATCATTAAAACCTCTTCTAAGCAAAACCATCAAAAAAGCATTAATTCTAGGTACTGGAGGAGCCTCAAAAGCTATTGGTTATGCATTACAAAAACTAGGAATATCATATACTTTTGTTTCCAGAAACCCTGAATTGAATGAGATGGGTTACGATGACTTAGACGAAGACATTATTCGATCCCACAAATTAATTATTAATTGTACTCCTTTAGGAACACATCCTAATATTAATGATTATCCCGACATTCCCTATGAACATCTTACAGAAAATCATGTACTATATGATTTGATCTACAATCCTGATCAAACCACTTTTATGAAAAAAGGCCAAAAACAAGGAGCTAGAACCTCTAACGGATTACAAATGTTAATTTTACAAGCAGAAAAGGCTTGGGAAATCTGGAACACATAGCGTTTATAATGGTTTTGTCATAAAATTCTTACTTTCCCTTTTTCTTGGCATTCTTAAAACCCTTCAATAACTTTGAGGTTTTCTAATATGTTAGTATCTTAGTAATAGATTAAGCTCAGACAAACAAAAACGTTCACACAATGTCCACACGTGATAACCTGCCTAAGGCAGATGGAAATGAAAAAAGTAAGATAGAAACACTAGAAAATAATTCTGAAAATTCTATTATAACAGATCAAGAAGAAAATTCAACAGAATCTGAGGAGGAAGATAACAAATCTTCTGAAATGGAGATTACTAAATCTGTGACAGAAGAAAATGTAGAACCTAATCAAGAGCCTGAAAGTGAAAACAATGAAGCTCCTAAGAATGATTTAGAAGCGGCAATAATTGAAGAGGCAGAAGAAAATACAGAATCTATCGATCAAAATTCTACAAATAATATCACACCCAATTCTAAGAGTGGCGATGCGCCAGATAATGATTTAGAAGCTGCAATAATCGCAGAAACAGAAGAAAATATAGAATCTACTTCCCAGAACCCTAATAGTACAGAAACTGAAGTGAAGAATAAAGAAACTTCTGATACTGAGAAAGAGGTTACTCCTGCAGAAGAAAGTTTAAAAGATAATACTGAAGAAATTTTAGGAGCAAAAGAAGCTTCTGAAAATCATCATGTACAAAATCAAATGGATGAAGCAGTAGCCGATGACAGTGAGGATGAAAGTAAACTAGAGCGTCATGATATCGAGAAAAAAGATTATCATGCAATGAGCAAGGAAGAATTGATCAAAGAACTTCGTGAATTGGTTAAAAATGAAAAAGTTCAGGCAATCAAAGAACATGTTGAAGAAATCAGGAGTGAGTTTAATGAAAAATTCAATGAGGAAGTAGAACAGAAAAAGGAAGAGTTTTTAGCTGACGGTGGGGACATCATCGATTTCTACTATTCTACTCCTATAAAAAAAGAGTTTAATTCGGTTTATTTTGATTATAAAGAAAAGCGAAACGCCTACTATCAAAATCTTAAAAAAGATCTTCAGGAAAACCTAAGAAAAAGATTAGAGTTAATTGATGAGCTTAAAAGTCTGCTAAATGTAGATGAAAGTATTAACAGTACTTACAATCATTTCAAAAATATACAAGAGCGGTGGCGTAATGCTGGTCCCATACCAAGGGATAAGTATAACACTGTATGGAATACCTATCACCACCATACCGAAAATTTCTATGATTTCCTTCATCTCAATAGAGAATTCAGGGATTTGGATTTTAAACACAACCTTGAGCAAAAACTTAAAATTATTGAACGTGCTACAGAATTAGCGCAAGAAACTGATGTGAACCGAGCTTTCAGAGAGTTACAGTTACTTCACAAAATGTGGAAAGAAGATTTAGGGCCGGTAGGTAAAGAATTTAGAGAACCCATTTGGGAAAAGTTTAGTGCTTTAACTAAACAAATTCATGAAAATCGCCAACAACATTTTAAAGAACTAGATAAGGTTTATGAAATGAATCTCGAAGTTAAGAGAGAGATCATTAAGAAAATAAGTGAAGTTAGTTCAAGTCATCCCAGTAATCACAGTGGTTGGCAACAAAAAATCAAAGAAATAGAGGCGTTGCGAGAAGAATTTTTTAAAGCTGGTAAGGTTCCTTCTCATGTAAATGAACAAACCTGGAGTGAGTTTAAAACTGCCGTTAGAAATTTTAATCGAAGTAAAAATGCCTTTTACAAAGGACTTAAAAAAGAGCAGTTTGATAATCTAAATAAAAAGATGGAACTGATCAAAATTGCTGAAGATAACAAGGACAGTGATGATTTTTCAGTTACCACACCTCTGATGAAAAAAATCCAGGCAGATTGGAAAAAAATTGGTCATGTTCCCCGAAAAGATAGTGATCGAATTTGGAAAAGATTTAAAGATGCCTGTAACTCATATTTTGATCGTCTGCACGCAGATCGAAACGAGGCAAATAAAGAAGAAATTGCTTCGCTAGAAAAAAAACAGACTCACATTCAATCCCTTAAAGATTTGAAACTCTCTGGAGATACTGAAACAGACCTAAAAATTATAAAAGATAATATAGCAGTCTGGAAAACTCTAGGTAGAGTTCCCTATAAAAAGAAAAATATTGAATCTGAATACAATAAGGTTTTAGATAATCTTTTTAAGCAACTTAATTTAGGTCGTAAAGAAACAGAACTTATTAAATACGACAATAAGTTGAATGCGTTATCTAACCAAACTGATGATCGCGCTCTAAGGAATGAGCAGAATTTTATTAGAAAAAAGATCGATGAAGTAAAAGGAGAAATTCGTCAATTAGAAAATAACCTTCAGTTCTTCAAAAATACCAAAGATGATAATCCTTTGGTGAAAGAAGTACAAAAGAATATACAAAAGCATAAAGAAACCTTAGAGGTTTGGAAAGCCAAATTGGTTAAGATTAAACAACTCTAGTTGTAAATGCAATGCTCTTTGTGTGATTCGAAAACCATGCTATTCGTTCATATTGAAGAACGGAAGTTTTTCAGTTGTACAAAGTGCAAAGCAGTCTTACTATGTCCGTTACATTATCTATCTCCCGAGGAAGAAAAAGAACGATATTTATTGCATCAAAATGACATACATGATATCGGTTATCAAAATTTTGTGTCGCCTATAGTTCAATCTATTTCTAAAGAATATAATGCGAATCATACTGGCCTGGATTTTGGATCTGGAAGCGGCCCAGTGATTACTTCGCTACTTACAGAAAAAGGATACAATATTATCACGTATGACCCCTTCTTTGATCCAAACAACTCGGCTTTAGAGAATAAATATGATTACATAGTTTGCTGTGAAGTAATGGAACATTTTCATAATCCCTCAAGGGAATTCTCACTTTTATTTTCATTATTAAATCCAGAAGGAAAACTATACTGCAAAACTAGTTTATATAATAAAAGCATCAATTTTAGGTCCTGGTGGTATAAAAATGATCCTACTCATGTCTTCTTTTATACCACAGACACCCTGCTTTGGATAAAAAATAGATTCAAGTTTAAACTATTAGAGATCAGAGAGGATTTGATTATTTTTGGAAACTAATCCGTTAACTTAATTGAAAAGATATATTCTCGATCTAGAACGTATAGAATGTACTTTATCTTCAAAATTTTGATTGTTATGCTCTTAATTTTGAATACTAAAATAATTTCCTAAAGTACTGTTATTTTGAAGTTAAATCTAACTCTTTTAAGACCTTTTAACTCTTTTAATGTCTATCTTAAAAATATTAGTAATTCGTAAAACCAACTTATTATGAAAAAAAGAAGTATAAAAAACTTGAAGCTGGAAAAAAATGTAATTTCTAATCTTTCAACAATCTCTCACAATATTAGAGGTGGTTTATTTCCTAACACGTTAAGACAAGACGGATGCCCGGGCTATAGCCAAACATCTGGAAGTCCATGTGGGAAATGTAAAATAACATGTGATTAATCTAAAAATTAGATTTCTAAATCCGAATTAGTAAAGATTGCACAATACTTCTTGTTAAAGTAACCTTGATTTTAGTAAAGCTAAGGTTACTTTAACAAGAAGTATTATAGTCCTTTAGCCTCCTCCCAAAAAATATCCATTTCAGCAAGTGTCATATCTTTTAGACTTTTGTTTTTTTCTTTAGCTTTTCTTTCTAAGTACTGAAAGCGTTGTATAAATTTTTTATTAGTACGTTCTAATGCATCTTCTGGATTAACATTAAGAAACCTTGCATAATTGATCATAGAAAACAGTACATCTCCGAACTCTGACTCAATTTTTTCCTGGTTATTCATATTAATTTCGTGCTGTAATTCTTCCAACTCTTCTTTAAGCTTATCAAATACCTGATAAGGTTCTTCCCAATCAAAACCTACTCCCGCGACTTTGTCTTGTATTCTGCTAGCTTTTACCAAGGCTGGTAACGATTTAGGTACTCCTTCTAGAACACTTTTCTTTCCTTCTTTTAGTTTCAAGTTTTCCCAATTGCGCTTTACATCTTCTTCATTATTGACATGAACATCTCCATAAATATGAGGATGTCTATTGATGAGTTTCTCACAAATTTCATTAGCAACATCAGCAATATCAAAATCGTTAGTTTCACTACCAATTCTAGCATAAAAAACAATATGTAATAATAAATCTCCAAGCTCTTTTTTTACCTCATTGAGATCATTATCAAGAATAGCATCACCCAGCTCATACGTTTCTTCTATGGTTAAATGCCGTAGCGATTGTAGCGTTTGTTTTTTATCCCATGGGCATTGCTCACGCAACTCGTTCATAATGGTCAATAATCTATCAAAAGCCTTTAACTGGTCTTCTCTTGAGTTCATAGTATAACGTTATATAGAAACTTGCTCCATTTTTCTTTTAGCTTCATTAAATTCTCTGATCATATCCTCTATGATCACTGCCGCAGGCTTGATATCGTGAATTAATCCTGACACCTGACCAATTTCTAATTCTCCTTCTTCCAGATCTCCTTCAAACATACCTCGTTTTGCTCTTGCCCTTCCTAACAATGCTTTCAATTCATCTACTGAAGGCCCCTTGGCATAGAGTTGCATCACATCGCTATAAAATTTATTCTTAAGCATACGTACTGGAGCAAGCTCTTTAAGCGTAAGATGTGTATCCCCTTCTTTCGCATTTACTACCATCTTCTTGAAATCTATATGTGATGAAGCCTCATGGCTTGCAACAAAGCGACTTCCTACTTGAACACCATCTGCTCCTAAAGCCATGACAGCATACATTGCTGAACCCGTTGCAATACCGCCAGCAGCTATTAATGGAATACGTATTTTCTCTTTTACCATAGGGATAAGAGTAAGCGTTGTAGTTTCATCTCTACCATTATGACCGCCAGCCTCAAAACCTTCAGCAACTACCGCATCAACTCCAGCATCTTGTGCCTTTAATGCGAATTTTAAGCTACTAACAACATGAACAACAGTAATACCATGATCTTTTAGATATGTTGTAAATGTTTTAGGATTTCCTGCCGAAGTAAACACAATTTTAACTCCTTCTTCTATAATAATTTGTATAATCTCTTCTAGATTAGGATATAACATGGGTATATTTACACCAAATGGCTTGTTCGTAGCCTTTTTGCATTTTTGTATGTGCTCTCTCAAAACATCTGGATACATAGAGCCTGAACCAATAAGTCCTAATCCTCCTGCATTACTAACAGCACTTGCCAATCTCCAGCCGCTAGCCCATATCATTCCACCCTGAATAATTGGATATTGGATATTGAATAGTTCTTTAATTTCATTCATTAATCGAGAAAAATCTTTAAGAAGTGAATATTATTTTATGGATAACAAGTTACGAAATTACACCCGACCCTACTAACTCATCATTGATATACCATGCGACAAATTGTCCCTCTGTGATAGCACTTTGTTTATTTTTGAATACTACATACATTCCAGAATCTACCATATATAATGTAGCTTTGTATAAAGGTTGTCTGTATCTAATTCGTGCCATTACCTCAAGTTCTTCATCTACCTTAAGTTTAAGATCTTCTCTAACCCAATGAAGTTCGTCATTAGAAATAAATAAGGCCTTTCTATACAAACCAGGGTGATTTTTACCCTGTCCTGTATAAATTATATTCGTTTCAACATCGGTTTCTATCACAAAAAGTGGCTTTGGAGTACCTCCAACTGCTAATCCTTTACGTTGTCCTTTAGTGTAATAATGAGCTCCTTGATGTTTTCCTACAACTTTTCCTTCATTACTATTATATCGATATTTTGCCGAAAGAAATTCGAGTTCTTCTTTTTTGGATGTAAACTCTGTTGGTTCATGCAAATACTTACTTTCAGAAGAAGGTATTTCTATAATGTCGCCTTGTTTTGGTTGTAATTTCTGCTGAAGAAACTCCGGCAAGCGTACTTTCCCTATAAAACATAACCCTTGAGAGTCTTTTTTATCTGCAGTAACAAGATCTTGAGCTGCTGCTATCTCCCTAACCTCAGGTTTTAACAATTCTCCTACCGGAAATAAAGTTTTGGACAATTGTTCTTGAGATAGCTGACATAAAAAGTAAGACTGATCTTTGTTTGCATCTTTTCCTGCTAATAAACGATGTATTTCCTTACCGTCTTTTACTATAGTATCTTTTCTACAATAATGACCAGTAGCTACATAATCAGCTCCTAAAGACAAGGCTATCTTCAGAAATACATCGAACTTGATTTCGCGATTACATAACACATCCGGATTAGGTGTACGGCCTTTTTCATATTCATTAAACATATAATCAACAATCTTTTCTTTGTACTGCTCACTAAGATCTACCGTTTGAAATGGAATGCCTAGTTTTTCGGCAACTAATAGTGCATCGTTGCTATCATCTAGCCAAGGGCATTCATCTGAAATAGTCACCGAATCATCATGCCAGTTTTTCATAAACAAACCAATAACCTCATACCCTTGCTCCTTTAGCAAATATGCAGCTACGCTTGAGTCTACTCCACCCGATAATCCTACAATAACTCTCTTCATTACAAAATCTATTCTCTGTTCTAATTTCTTTGCAAAAATAGTAAATAAAAAAAGCAATGCTTGCGCATTGCTATAGGGTTTTATCATATTGGCATTTTATAAAACGATACTAAGATCCACTTTTTTGCAATGGAAACAGTTTCTGTTCAGATAGTTTTCCGTTTTCGTAGTATTTCCAAATACCATCTTTACGATCTCTTTTATAGTTCCCTTCAATAATTAATTCTCCCTGAGTATCATAATATTTGGTCATACCATGCAATTGATCATTTTCGTATGTAAACTCCTTAAGTACAACTCCTTTTTCAGAATACATAGTTCTTTTACCTTGTCTTTTACCATCAACATAGATGGTTTTCTCAGTTAACTGTCCATTTTCAAAATAAGTAAGTTGTTCTCCATTTAATTTTCCAGATTTGTAGTATTCAGTCATCATAATCTTGTCAGATCCATTATGATAGTAGGTCCAAACTCCTACTCTATCCTTATTTATCATCTGACCCTCACTTATCACTTTTCCTTTAGCAGTAAAATACTTTATTTGTACTGTATCACTATCTTTTAAGAAGATTTTGATAGCTGTAGGAGTATTACCCCCACTAGGTTTATAAAATTTAAATTCTCCTATTTCTTTTCCATGATCAAAAGTTCCCTCATATCGAAGCTGATCACTATTTTCGTATCTTTTTTGCCATTTACCGTGTCGCTTCCCATTGGCATCATATGTATTATATTCTTGACCGAGAAGAGAGAAACTTATTACTCCTAAAACGCAAAACAAAAATGTACTTCGCATAATTATACTATTTGGGACATTACTTCAACGAATATAGTTTTCAAAAAGTATACCATATTCCTAATAACTTTGCTTATTATTTTTCAAAACTACTAAAATTCTCACATCTTCTTTTTAGAATTCATAAAACCTGTTAACAAAGAAATAATATTGACTTAAATAATCAAAAGACTGCGATTTCCATCAAGATATAATTTTTTTGAGCACATGTCATCGTCTTACAATTAATTACTTTGAGTTGAACATAAATTTTAACTTAAAAAGAAAAATATGATGACAATTAAATCTCAAATTAAAACACTTGCCATCGCAAGTGTAGTGCTTTTCTCATTTACATCATGTAGTGATGATGATGACGCTCCTGGTCAGGCAGATAATGACATAGTGGTGACAGCCAGAGCTGATGCAGAACTTTCCATCTTTGTGCAAGCTCTAGAAATAACCGATCTCGATGATGTATTAGAAAATGATAATGGTACATTCACAGTATTGGCACCAACTAATGCAGCCTTTGGGGATATCGACATTACGCAATTACCAAACCTAAGAGAGGTACTATTAAATCATGTGATTGCAACAAGATTAACCTCTGGTGATTTAACTGCTTCTGGGTCGGGATACGCTACAACTGAAGCTGAAGCTGGACCAGGCGATGCCAAAGTAAGTATATTTTTTGACACGAGTAATGGTGTGCGTTTCAATAACCAAGCTGCAGTTGTATCGGCCAACATTCCCGCGACCAATGGTATTATTCATAAAGTAGATGAAATCATTGATTTACCAGATTTATCTACTTTTGCAACTGCGGATAGTGAACTATCTTCACTAGCTTCTGCATTAACTGAAGCTAATTTAGTTAGTACTTTACAAGGTGATACAGAATTTACGGTTCTTGCTCCTGTTAATGCTGGAATTAGTGCTTTTTTAGAAGCCAACAGCTGGGCCAATGTGGGTGAAATACCAGATGAGGATTTAAGTCAAACGCTATTAAACCACGTAATTCCTGGAGCAGTTTTAGCTTCTGATCTTACGGCAGAAGGATCAGGCTATGTATCTACATCCTCTACTGCAGGGCCCAATCAAAGCGTTATAAACATGTTTTACAATACTGAGGGTGGAGTTTCATTTAATGGGATAGCATCTGCGGTGGCTAATCGAACCGATATCATAGCTACTAATGGAGTGATTCATCAGATTGATGCAGTAGTTACACTTCCGGATGTGACAACATTTGTATCTGCCGATCCTAATTTTTCAAGTTTATTAGCGTCTTTGACGGCATATAACGACTTTACTTACGTAAATACGCTACAAGCTGACGGACCGTTTACTGTTTTTGCACCAAACAATGCTGCTTTCACTGCCTTATTAGCTACCGATGATATGTGGAATGTTCCTAGTGATATTCCAACTACCGTATTAAGTGGTGCTCTTAATTTGCATGTTGTAAGTGGAAGTAATGTTCGCGCAGCTCAGATTGCTAATTTACCGGGTGGTACTGCTACGACTCTTGGAGGAAATGTTACCATCGATGCATCTACTTTAGTAATTACGGGCCCTGCTAACACAAGTACAATACTTAGTAGTAGTACTGATATTCAAGCTACCAACGGAGTAATACATGCTATAGACACTGTTTTATTGCCCAGTATGTAGAAAGTTATTCTATTAAAACGAAAAAGCCTCATTTTGAGGCTTTTTCATATACTATAACTATCTTTTTTTGGTTTTCTTTTGCTGTTCTGCTTGCTCCATAAGTTCTTTCATTTTCTTTTGGAACTTGCCTTGCTTTTTAGGTTTCTTTTTGTTTTCCTGAATTTTTGCATGGATTTTATCTTCATTAATAATTACATTTTTAATCACCAACATGATTCCTATAGTAATTAAGTTAGAAATAAAGTAATACAAAGACAATCCACTGGCATAGTTATTAAAGAAAAACAACATCATTACCGGAGATAAATACATGATAAATTTCATATTAGGCATTCCCGGTTGCTGTGTTTGCATCGTTTGCCCAGTAGTCATTGTCATGTAGATAAAAATTGCGACAGATGCTAATATTGGAAATAAACTTATGTGATCCCCATAAAATGGAATATCAAATGGTAACTGCGCTACGGTATCGTAGCTTGAAAGATCGTCTGCCCATAAGAAACTTTTTTGTCGCAACTCGAATGCACTTGGGAAGAAATTGAATAATGCGTAAAATACAGGAATTTGCATCAATGCCGGTAAACAACCACTCATAGGGTTTACTCCAGCTTTGCTATATAGCGCCATAGTTTCCTGTTGCTTTTTCATGGCATTATCCTTATGCTTTTCATTGATCTCAGTAATCTCTGGACGTAAAACTTTCATTTTTGCCTGAGACAGATATGATTTATAAGTTACAGGAGATAAAATAATACGTACAATGATGGTCATTACTATAATTGAAATACCATAAGGTAGAAAACCACTTAGAAAACTAAAAAAGGGAATAAACAAATACTTATTGATTACTCCAAAAATTCCCCATCCCAGAGGCACAACCTCATCTAAATTTCTATTGTAGTCATTTAAAATTTTATAATCTGTTGGACCGTAATACCAGTCCATGACATAGTTAAGCTCACCCCCTTGTAATTCTAATGGCATAGTAGCCGAGAATTCCTTGGTTACCTTAATATCTTTATCATCAAGATCACTAGAGTTGGCTATATTTTTAGAAGTAAACGCTGCTGTTTTAAATGGTGTGTCTGTTAATAATATTGAAGTAAAGAAATGTTGTTTGAAGGCGATCCAACTCACATTCTGCTCCTCATCATCTGCAAATTCGCCTTGTCCAAGATAATCATCTTTATCACCATCATACTCATAAAGAACTTCGGTATATCTGTTCTCATATGAGGCACTTTTTGCATGTCTTATTGCCTGTAATTTCCAATCCAGTTTAACCGTTTGACTACTATTAATTACTTGCTGCAATCCTTCAGATCTGATGGTAAAATCTACCATGTAATCATTAGGTTTTAATTCATATCGATACTCTAAAAATTTTGTATTTGAAACTTTTAGCTTCATCGACAGAATTGTGTTTTCACCTTTTTTTGTAACTGTAGGCTCAAAAAACAGATCTTTTGTATTCAAAATTCTATTTTCTGTTGTACCAAAGTTGATATTGAAAGAGGCATTTTTTCCATCTTTGATGAGGTACAGTGGAACAGAGTCATAGGTCTTGAAATTTTTTAATAAGGCTTCAGAAATATATCCTCCCCTATTACTTACTTTCAAGCTTAAAACTTCATTTTCTATTTTGGTAACCGCTTCTTTAGCAGAAGGTAAACTAGCAGAATATACAAAAGCGCCTAATTGAGATTTTGCTCCTGCCAGAGCTACAGAATCTTGAGGGCTGGCTACGATAGCTTCACTTTTTAACACAAAATCTGTAGTATCAACACTTTCCCCTTTTTTCTCTGCTGCTACTTGTTCTTGTTTAGCTTTTTTCTGGGCCTCAATTTCTTCGGGAGTAGGTTGATTTTGATAAAACATGAAGGCTACGATCCCAAAAATAAGTGCAAATCCTATTATCGAATTTAGGTCAAATTTCTTTTCTTCCATTTATTTAAGTGTAAAAAGCCTTTATCTGATGACTCAGAAAGGCTTTTAGAATTATATATTACTTTTTGTTGTCAATTATCTCGCCAATTACAACCCCTGTGACACTTTGGCACTTTTGTTACTTTTTGAATAGGTAACAGCAGCTTTTACAAAGGCAATAAATAAAGGATGTGGATTAGCCACTGTACTTTTATATTCGGGATGGTATTGCACCCCCACAAACCAAGGATGATCGGGTATTTCGATAATTTCTACCAAACCAGTTCTAGGATTTATACCTGTTGTTTTGAGTCCGGCATTCTCTAGCTGCTCTTTGTAATTATTATTATACTCGTATCGATGACGATGACGTTCTGATATTAATTTTTCTTTATATGCTTCAAAAACTTTACTGTTTTCTACTAGTTCACAATCCCAGGCTCCTAAACGCATGGTTCCACCCATGTCTGTAACACTCTTTTGTTCTTCCATTAAGTCAATAACTGGATGAGGAGTTTTTTCATCAACCTCTGCAGAACACGCATCTTTTAGTCCCAGTATATTGCGAGAATATTCGATCACAGCCATTTGCATCCCCAGGCATATTCCAAAGAAAGGTAATTTATGCTCTCTCGCAAATTGCACTGCTTTTATTTTTCCTTCGATACCGCGCTCTCCGAATCCTGGAGCTACCAGAATTCCGTCTAAATGAGCTATTTTCTTGTTAATAGTGTTATCATCAATATATTCTGAATGTATACTTACTACATTAACTTTTACTTCATTTTCTGCTCCTGCGTGAATAAAAGCCTCAAGTATTGATTTATACGAATCTTGTAATTCTACATATTTACCTACCAACCCGATAGTCACTTCATACTTCGGATTCTTATGTCTTTCCAAAAACATATTCCATTTTTCCAGATTTGGGGTATCGTCATGTCGTAGTACCAATTGCTTCAGTACAACGGTATCCAGCCCCTCTTCTAGCATCAAATTAGGAACATCATATATGGTTGAAGCATCAATAGATTCGATGACTGCTTCCTGTTTAACATTACAAAACAACGCCAGTTTTCTGCGCAAATCATCTGATAATTCATGCTCGGTTCTACATACCAGTACATCAGCCTTAATACCACTCTCCATCAATGTTTTGACACTGTGTTGTGTTGGTTTTGTTTTTAGCTCACCAGCTGCCGAAAGGTATGGAATTAATGTTAAGTGTATCACCAAAGCATTAGTATCTCCCAGTTCCCATTTAAGTTGACGAACAGCTTCTATATATGGTAGTGATTCTATATCACCTACTGTTCCTCCTATTTCTGTAATGACAATATCATACTCGCCACTTTTGCCTAGGATCTGGATTCTTTCTTTAATCTCATTAGTAATATGAGGGACTACTTGTACGGTTTTCCCTAAAAACTCGCCTCGTCTCTCTTTTTCTATAACACTTTGATAAATTCGACCAGTGGTTACATTATTTGCCTGAGAAGTAGGGGTATTCAGAAATCGCTCATAATGCCCCAAATCCAGATCTGTTTCTGCTCCATCATCCGTTACATAGCATTCACCATGCTCGTAAGGGTTTAGGGTTCCAGGATCGACATTTATGTAAGGATCCAATTTTTGAATTGTAACCCTGTATCCTCTCGCTTGTAATAGTTTTGCTAGAGAAGCTGCTATGATCCCCTTTCCTAATGAAGAGGAAACACCTCCTGTCACAAAAACATATTTGGTATTAGCCATGTAAACTTAACTATTTGTTTGTTATGTTTTAATTCTGCGCAAAAATACAAAGAAGTCCCGAAACGATACCTCGAAAATTAAGCAATATTCGTAGAACTTATTCATATTCCTTCAACAACCTAAAAAACTGATAATCAAATACAAAATTCATATAAAAATAAAATCCTGTCTGTTAGACAGGATGCATTCTTTTATAGTTAAAGAAAGTTTTATTCTTCTTCGGAAGAATTATCGCTTCCTTCGGGATCTGAAAAATCTGTCATTCCTTTTGACTGAAGAATATTATACCACTGAATCACTTTTTTCATATCACTAGCATATACTCTGTCTTCATCATAATCGGGAAGCACTTCGCTAAAATATGCTTCGAGTTTATCTTTAGACTCTTTATGGCTAATCGCTTGCCCACCACTTTCTTTCTCTTGAATTTTTCTAAAAATCTCTCGTAAGGGCACTTCTTCAGTTAACGTATAGATAGCAATTTCGCTGAGAACACTTACATTGTGTCGTATGCTTACTGATATTTTTTTTTCATCCAGTAGGGATTCTGCTAAAAAACCGCTACGCGTTTGAGATTTTAATTCGAATAAACCTGGTTTTCCAGAAATCGCTAATATTTTATCTAAGCTCATAAATTATCTTTTCAAGGTTGGCAAATATCCACAGTTCGTTTGAAAAAATCAAACATTTGTCAACATAAATATTTCTTGTAAACTTTACTTATCTTATTTTTTTCGCCAGCGGAAAACGCATTCGATAATCTGCATTAACCTTACCTTTAGAAATATTGGTCAGCTTTCCTTTTATTAAACGTTTCTTAAGGCTTGATAGTTTATCTGTAAATAAAATTCCTTCGATATGATCATACTCATGTTGAATCACTCTCGCCACTAAACCATCATATGTTTCAGTATGTTCAACAAAGTTCTCATCAAAGTAGTTGATTTTTATAGTTTCGTTACGAAAAACATCTTCTCTAATATCAGGGATACTAAGACATCCCTCGGTAAAAGACCATTCTTCTCCAGTTTCCTCGATTATAGTAGCATTAATAAATACTTTTCTAAAACCTTTCAATTGCTCTCTATCGTCTTCAGATAGTTCTTCATCCTCAGAAAAAGGTTCTGTATCCACCAAAAACAAACGGATAGGCAAACCTACCTGAGGAGCCGCTAACCCAACCCCATGAGCTGCATACATAGTTTCAAACATGTTTTCTAGTAATTCATCGAGCTTAGGATATTCTTTTTCAATCTCCTTTGCTTTTTTCTTTAATACAGCATCTCCGTAGGCTACAATAGGAAGTATCATATTATTATTTGTTATTCTGTTATTTTATCGATTATACAAATAATCTTGTAATATAATCGTAGCACTAATTTGATCTACCAGTGCTTTATCTTTTCGTTTCTTTTTAGAAATTCCGCTCGCAATCATCGTATCAAAAGCAATCTTTGATGTAAAGCGCTCGTCTATCCTTTTTACAGGAATTGCGGGAACTTCTTTATTTAATTTTTCTAAAAAAGGTTTAATTAATTTTTCGATTTCTGACGCTTCTCCGTGCAATCTTTTAGGTTCCCCTACTATAAAAAGCTCAACTTCTTCTTTAGACACATATTCTTTTAACCACGATAACAAATCTTTAGTATCTACAGTCGTCAATCCTGAAGCAATAATTTGAGATTCATCAGTAACTGCAATCCCACATCGCTTTCCTCCATAATCTATCGCCAAAATTCGTGCCATCTATTTTTTTTGCAAAAATATGATATTATAACAAATAAACATTCTAATTTATTAATGGTTTCCTAAAATATGGTGAATCCGTACTTTTTTCCGAGGAAGCTCTTATATTTACCAAAATTTTTTAAATCAATGAACCAACTAAAGGAAACCATAGAGAAAGCCTGGGCAAACAGAGAGCTTTTAAAAGACCCCAAAACGCAAGATGCCATTCGGGAAGTAGTAAATTTATTGGATTCTGGTGAATTAAGAGTAGCCGAACCTATTGAAAATGGCTGGCAGGTAAATGAATGGGTTAAAAAAGGGGTGGTACTATATTTTCCCATTCAAAAAATGAAAACTCTAGAAGCCGGAATTTTTGAATATCATGATAAAATCCCTTTAAAAAGAGGATATGAAGCCAAAGGAATACGAGTAGTACCTAATGCGGTTGCCCGCCATGGAGCTTACATCTCTCCTGGTACGATCCTGATGCCAAGTTATGTAAATATTGGGGCTTTTGTTGATGAAGGCACTATGGTAGATACCTGGGCTACTGTAGGTAGTTGTGCACAGATTGGTAAAAATGTTCATTTAAGCGGAGGCGTTGGTATAGGTGGTGTTTTAGAACCCTTACAAGCAGCTCCCGTGATTATTGAAGATAATGCTTTTATCGGGTCGCGTTGTATTGTTGTGGAAGGGGTAAAGGTAGAAAAAGAAGCTGTTCTCGGAGCCAATGTAGTACTTACAGCATCAACAAAAATAATTGATGTTACAGGCGACACTCCTGTCGAAAGAAAGGGAGTCGTTCCTTCTGGATCTGTTGTAATACCTGGAAGCTATACCAAAAAATTTGCAGCTGGAGAATATAATGTTCCCTGTGCGTTAATCATCGGTAAACGCAAAGAAAGTACAGATAAAAAGACCTCTTTGAACGATGCACTTCGTGAATACGATGTTGCCGTTTAGTTTAATAAACAGCTATAAAATTTGAGCTTGTCTTAAAAAGATAAGCTCAATTGTTTTAATTGATAGTCAATGAAGATTTTAGTTATTCAGCAAAAAATGATAGGCGATGTACTCACAAGTACTATTATTTGCGAAGCATTGCGTAAAGAATATCCTGACGCCTCTATTGATTACTTAATAAATTCGAACACAAGACCCGTAGTAGCAGAAAACAAGTTTTTCGATACTATTATCGAGTTTAAAAATAATTACCGCGATAACAAAATAGACTTTTGTAGTTTTTTAATAAAAATTAAAAAAACGAGATATGATCTCGTTATTGATGCTTATGGAAAGTTAGAAAGTAATCTCATTACCTTATTTTCCGGAGCTACAGAAAAAGTATCATTCTATAAGTGGTATACGCAGTTTTTTTATACTAAAACAGTTCGTAGAATTCCTGAACCAATTACCAATGCCAGTACAGCAATAGAAAATAGATTACGTCTGGTTTTTCCAGAAAATAGAATTACTTCTGAAATTATAAGACCGAAAATATTCCTGACACGAGAAGAGAAAGAAAGAGCAAAGGAATTTTTAGAATCTAACGAGGTGAATCTAAAGAAACCTCTAGTCATGATTAGTGTGCTTGGTAGCGAAATGAGAAAAACACTACCTCTGAAGTACATGGCAAAGGTTATTGATGAAATAGTTTCTTCAACAGGAGCTAATGTTTTATTCAACTACATCCCTAACCAGGAAAAAGATGCTCGCACTGTCTATAACTTAACCAATTACAAAACTCAGCAACACATATATTTCGATGTATTTGCAAAAAGTCTTCGTGGATTTATTGCTATTCTATCCTATTGTGATGCCTTAGTTGGTAATGAAGGTGGTGCTATCAACATTGCTAAAGCCTTAGAGGTCCCAACCTTTACTATTTTTTCTCCCTGGATCATTAAAAAAGATTGGAATATGTTTGAAGATGACGAAAAACATATGTCGGTTCATCTTGTAGATTTCATTCCATCTCTTTTTATGAATAAAACTACCAAAGAACTTAAAAAAGCGTCTTTAGAACTTTATTCCAATTTTAAACCAGAATTATTCACTAACCAATTAAGAGAATTTTTATATAAAAATTTTGAGTAATTTTTTAAACTAAGTATTAAACTGAATAGTCCTAGAGAACAAACTCCTTTATTAGAGTAATCTCAACAATAATATAATAGTTAATTTTGCACAAAACCAAATTTAAATAAATACACCAAAAATGATTAAACTCTCTGGAGTTATTATTACTTACAACGAAGAAAGAAAAATAGAAACTTGTCTAACATCTCTCAAAGATGTGGTTGATGAAATAGTTGTTGTGGATTCTTTTTCAACAGATAAAACTGAAGAAATTTGTGGTAAATTTGGAGTGAAATTTATAAAACAAAAATTTCTTGGTTACAAGGAGCAAAAGAATTTTGCTATTACTCAAGCTTCCTATTCTCATATTATTTCTCTGGACGGAGATGAAGCATTGTCACCAGAATTACAAAAATCTTTGATTAAATTAAAATCTAATTGGGTGTATGATGGATATTATATGAATCGCTACAATAATTTTTGTGGTCAATGGATTAAGCATTCTGACTGGTATCCCGACAAAAAATTGAGAGCGTTTGTAAAGGAAAAAGGAGAATGGAAAGGCATTAATCCTCATGATTCCTACAAATTATACAATCCTAAAAATGTTGGAAAAATAAAAGGCGATATTTTACACTGGAACTACCCATCTTACAGTGCTTATAACAAACAAATAGAAAAATTCTCTACCATTTCTGCCCAATCATATTTGGAGTTAGGTAAAAAAGCTACACTTTGGAAAATTTTTTTCAATCCAACGTGGGCTTTTTTCAAAGCCTACTTCTTGAGATTAGGTTTTCTTGACGGCTTAAATGGATTTGTGATTTGTGCCCAGACAGCTAATCTGACTTTCTTAAAATACATTAAATTAAGGGAGTTACATAAAAAAAAATACAATCAATCCACTTAGTTATTGTAAATTTTGGACCATAAACCTTCCAAATTAGCGGGGTATTGTTGATCTTGATATGATGCTGCAGTCAATATTCTTTCTAATTTATAAACAAATCATCGATTTTTTTCGAGCAATTTTGCCACGTATATTCTAATACAGTATTTCTTACATTCGTTTTAAGAGTATAAGCTTGTTCTATAAGGGGTATTACATCTTGATATTTAGAATCAATCTCAAATAAAAAGCCATTTTCTCCATGTGCAATAATATCCGGACAAAAGCCGGTTTTTGAAGCAACTGGAACACAATTAGACATCATAGATTCAAGCACTGGTACAGGGCCCCCTTCTAATGTCGATGGAGAAACAAAAACATCAATTTTACTGTAAAGATCGGGATAAGATTCATAAGGCATGTTATTATAGTATGTGAAGTTAGGAAGTTGAGAAAGCTCTTTAAATTTGTTGTAATCTTCCCAATTACGACCAATTAAATAAAACTTCTTATCAGGCATATTTCTAACCAAATTAAAAATTAGATCAGGATTTTTTCTAGTGCCAAAATTAGAACAAAAGCCAATACCACCATCTTTTCGCTCATGATAATAAAAGAATTCAGATGAAGTTCCTATGTGCATTACCTTGAGAATATTAGACTTTACTCCAATTTCTTCCAAATATTCTTTAATTTCAGAATTGAGACAAATCACAGAATCTGCTTTATTAAGACACCATACCACATGGGTCTTTGAATATTTTTTAGACCAGGTCGGATGGGTGAACATAACAATGTTTTTCTTATTCAAAACGTTAGGAGTACTGCGTATGCATCGACAAAAATAGTTTTGATAAATATAGTAGTAACCATCAGCATCAGGCAGATTACGCAATTTATTATGATAATATGCTGTTGCATTTAAAGAAGAATATCGCGATAACCGCCTTACCTTCGCACCAAAAATCCAATCTTTGTCTTTTTCTCTTGCAACGTAGATAATTTTTTCAATTCTAGTGCTTTTTACATTTTTATACAATTTCGATCTTAAAATTGCGATACCATATTTCCATTTATGAAATATTAGAAAATATAATCGCTCCTGTAGGTTTCCTTTTTTAGGCATATTAAATATATTAGATCTTGAGCTCATCACTCATGTAGTAGCAAAAAACAACACTAGAAAATCTTATGTAAATTTTATGAAAGAACTCTTGTTATTACCTTAGATTGGACTTTCTGAAATCTTACTTTTGTATTTTTTCTTCCAAAAAAATATTCTTTTTTTTATACGAATTTTTCGATAATAATGATGCTGAAATTCTTTTGTGTATTGCCACATTAAATCAAATATCTTTTGTTCATCTTCTCCAGAACATGCTGCATATTCGTTACTCATAATCTCTATCATCGATCTGTGAATAGTGAGCTTAGCAAAGTTTTTAATTCTGGTTTTAAAATCCATTATACCAAACTCCATTCTATTGAGATCAACTAAATAAAATTCATATCCACCTTCTTTTCTCTTAATTAAAGTGTTACCAGGAGAATGGTCAAGAAAATTTACTCCGTTTTTATGAAGTTTATAAGTAAATCTAGTAAATGCTCTAAGTATTTCCTCATGATCGGGAATGTCAAAATCAGTAGTTAGTTCTCTGTATGTCAAATCGCAATTTATCAATTCGCTTACATAATAACTTTTTTTAAACAAAAAAGAAGTTGTCTCCGTTTGATAAGCTACCGGAAAAGGAGTGTTTATAGCAAGTTTAAGTAACTTATTTGCATACTCGTATGATCTTTCTGCTTTAGACTTTCTAAAGAAACGATATACGATTTGATTAAAAAAGTTAGGTATTTTAAATGACTTTATAGTATATTTTTTACTATCAATGGTTACAATTTTTATTGTGTTACGTTCTGCATCACCCAATATCTCTTCAAACTCTTCAAAATTAATAATAGCACCTAAAACTTTATCTCTTAGGGAATTATACTTAGAGTGAATTACAGAATTTTTTTGCATTAAACAGATTTTTATTTTAAAATTAAATACCTAGTCGCACTTGATGGTTGCAATACTAAATCAAATAAATACTATTAGAAGAATTATGAATGAAACTTAATTTACATACTTCTATTTATTTCTATAAAATACCTCACATATCCACCACCACAAATATGTTTATAGTTTATAAATTCAATTTGTGCAAATATATTCAAATTAAAACACAGGAGCATATCTCTCTGATTTGTATTACTGAATTGAATGTCATAAATATCATTTGTTTAATCTATTTCCAACTTGTACTTTTGATCTTTATAATTATGAGAAGCTAATCGTGAAAACTCTTTCAACAATATTAATAAATCCTTACCCTTTTATTTAACCTTAAACCAAGCTTTGATAAAGCAAAAACAATTCTAGTCAAAAAAATATGCATATTCTACATTTATCGGCAGTTACAAATTGGGGTGGTGGTGAGAATCACATAGAGAATTTATGTTTTGAGTTAAAAGAATCTAATCCCGAGATTAAAAACACAATTTTGTGTGCTCGCAATACTCCATTTCATAGAAGATTAGAAAAAACTGAACTTAATTTTATTACGGCTCCGCTAAAAATTAAGATTGACCCGAGATATTTTTTGAAAATCGGGGCTTTTTGTAAAAAGGAAAAAGTGGATTTGATTCACATTCACGAACCCAGCGCTTTATTTGCCGCTATTTTGGCAGATAAACTCGGTAATTTACCTCCGTTTGTCTTCAGCAAAAAAACATCATTTCCTATAAAGCAAAGAAAAAAAACACTTTACAAATACAACTATCCTAAAATTAAAAAAATATTATGTGTATCTGATGAAACAAAGCGAGTAGCCGAAAAAGCAATAGTCGACAAAGATAAATTACTAACCATTTATCATGGAACCAATCTCAAAACCAAAAGCACAGAAACTCCTTTTCAACTCAAAGAGAAATATGGTATTGCAGAGGATAAGATAGTTATTGGAAATATCGGTAATCATATCAAAGCGAAACACTTAGAAACATTGATCGATGTTGCTAATATCATTATCAATAAAAAGAAGAATACAAATTTTATTTTTGTACAGATAGGGACTTTTTCTGAAAGAACTGAGGCATTACTAGATAAAGTAAAATCGTTAAGCCTAGAAGAACACATAATATTCTTAGGTTATACACCCAATGCTTCAAACTTTATTTCGCAATTTGATATCAGTCTTATAACATCGCAGAGTGAAGGAATTCCTCAATTTATATACGAATCTATGTACCATAAAACTCCTGTGATTAGCACCAATGTTGGAGGTATCTCTGAAGCTGTAGAGCATGAAATTAATGGATTACTTGCATCGGTATATGATACGGAAAGCCTAACAAAATATATATTTCAACTTTCTGAAAATCCTCAGTTATCAAAAAAATTTACAGAAATAAGTTATAAAAAACTACTAGAAATGTTTACAACCAGTATTATGGCCAAACAAACTTTGAATGTTTATAAAACAGTGTTAAATTATGACTGATCAAAATACAGAAATTGAAAAAGCAATTTCAGTCTTAAAAAGAGGAGGGATCATTCTCTATCCTACTGATACGGTATGGGGGGTAGGATGTGATGCAACAAATGCAGAGGCTATTGATAAAATATTCGCGCTAAAAAAACGAGAAGAAAGCAAATCTATGATCTGTCTGGTGAGTGATTTTAAAATGTTGCAACAATATGTTGAAGAAGTGCCCGAAGTTGCGTATGATATTTTGAAATATGCTTCAAAACCGACAACAATAATTTATGATAGACCGCTTAGAGTGGCAGAAAATATTATTGCAGAAGACAATACTTTAGCAATACGCGTTGCCAGAGATCCCTTCTGCGGAAAATTAATCCGAAAACTCAAAAGACCAATCGTTTCTACTTCTGCAAATATTAGTGGTATGCCTACCCCAAAAAACTTTAAAGAAATATCTACAGCGATTTTGGAAGGCGTTGACTATGTTGTAAATTTGCCTTTACAAAAAAAAGGTTTAAAACCTTCATCGATTATTAAAATCGGAAATGACAGCACGGTAAAAATTATAAGGAAGTAAATTGATTCATGTCGGAAGCTAAAAATTACAAAGAAGCCTTACAACATCCAATTTTTAATACTATCAGCAAAGCATCAGCACAACTAAATCTAAAAAGTTATGTTATTGGTGGATTTGTTAGAGATTACATATTACAAAGAGGAACGGCCAAAGATATTGATGTAGTCACAATAGGGAGTGGTATAGAATTAGCTCAGGAAGTTGCCAAATTATTGCCCAACCATCCAAAAATTCAGGTTTTTAAAACATATGGTACAGCCATGTTAAAAACTAGTGATATTGAGGTAGAATTTGTTGGTGCGCGTAAAGAATCCTATTCAGAAGACAGTCGTAATCCTGTTGTAGAAAATGGAACATTAGAAGATGACCAAAATCGTAGAGATTTTACGATAAATGCGCTGGCCTTAAGCATCGCTAAGGAAAGCTATGGAGACTTACTTGACCCCTTTGATGGTATCAACGACCTAAGATCAAAAATCATACGTACTCCTCTAGGACCAGATATTACTTATTCTGACGATCCATTACGTATGATGAGAGCTATTCGATTCGCTAC
The DNA here is from genome assembly GCA_947500845.1 of uncultured Aquimarina sp. Classification (GTDB taxonomy): domain Bacteria; phylum Bacteroidota; class Bacteroidia; order Flavobacteriales; family Flavobacteriaceae; genus Aquimarina; species Aquimarina celericrescens. The sequence continues at coordinate 49,776 of CANMTP010000017.1, read as the reverse complement.
TCAACTCGGATTCAAGATCGAAAACGAATCACTCAAAGCCATCACCAGAAACAAAGAGCGTATTAAAATCATCTCCAAAGAACGTATTGTTGATGAGCTCAATAAAATTCTATCAAGTGATCAACCCTCAATTGGCTTTAAGTTACTTGAAAAAACAGGACTCTTAAATTTCATATTGCCCGAATTAATTGCTTTGAAAGGAATCGATGAGATAGAAGGACAACGCCACAAAGATAATTTTTATCATACACTAGAAGTTGTAGACAATATTTCCGAAAACACAGATGATCTTTGGTTGCGTTGGGCGGCATTATTACACGATATTGGCAAAGCTCCCACCAAAAAGTTTAGCAAAAAAGTGGGCTGGACTTTTCATGGACATGAGTTTGTAGGATCAAAAATGGTTTACAAACTGTTTAAACGGTTAAAAATGCCCTTGAACGAAAAGATGAAGTTCGTTCAAAAAATGGTATTGATGAGTTCTCGACCTATAGTAATCGCAAGTGATGTCACAGACTCTGCCGTTCGTAGATTAGTCTTTGACGCCGGTGACTATATCGATGAATTGATGACTTTATGTGAAGCCGATATTACTACAAAAAATCCTAAAAAATTTAAAAAATATCATCATAATTTCAAAGTCGTACGTCAAAAAATGATTGAGGTTGAAGAACGCGACCATATCCGTAATTTTCAACCTCCGATTACAGGCGAAGAAATCATGAAGACTTTCAATATAAAACCTTCAAGAGAAATTGGCATTATTAAAGAAGCAATTAAGGAAGCAATTCTAGAAGGAGAAATTCCTAATGAGTATGAAGCCGCATATCAATTTATGATTCGAAAAGGAAATGAATTAGGGCTTGTGGTTCGTAGTTAGAATAAATATTTTGATATTCCGGCTAAGGCTGGAGTCCTTAATTAAGCAAATTAAAGAAATAAAAGAATTCTAGATTCTATATGCTTGGATACTTTGTAACTCCAAAATAATATGAAAAAATATTTTAGACCTCTAGTCATCACCTCGATAATACTTATCTATTTGATTATTATTGCAGGAGCCGTTGTACGAATGACCGGATCTGGAATGGGATGCCCCGATTGGCCCAAATGTTTCGGATATTATATCCCTCCAACTTCAGCCTCTCAAATACAATGGCAACCAAATAATAAGTATGAAAGGGGCGTTATAGTTATCATTAATGAAGAACTCAAAATTGCTCCAAAAGATTTTGTCTCTGCAGAAACTTATAATTCGAAGAATTGGGAAAAATATACCAAACACGACTATGCTATTTTTAACGTTTGGCATACATGGATAGAATACATAAATCGACTCGTTACGGTACTTTCTGGTATTCCAATTTTGCTCATGTTTATTCTTTCTTTAAATTATTGGAAAACAAACAAAAAAATTCCCATTTTTGCCATGATTACCATTTTGGCGATGGGCTTTCAAGCTTGGTTAGGTAAGGTAGTTGTAGACTCTAATCTTCTGCCATTAAGAATAACAATTCATATGGTCATGGCTTTTGTAATTTTAGCAATTCTACTTTACATTTTATACCAAACCAAGGAAAGAATAACACTCAATAAATTTCCAAAAGCGTTCAAAGCTGTACTTATATTCTCGGTGATATTGACATTAATCCAAGTAGCTTTAGGCACACAAGTTAGACAATATGTAGATGAACAAATTAAACAGCTGGGTGAGCTTGCAAAATCTGAATGGTTGAATCCACCAACATTAACCTTTTATATACATAGATCTTTTTCTGTTGTAATAGTTTTGGTTAATGCATGGTTATTCCTGCAAAACAGGAAACAACGATTAGGATTGAATAAGCTTAATTGGGTTTTGATTTTCATTGGTTTCGAAGCATTAACAGGAATATTAATGTATTATTTTGACTTCCCATTTCTGTCACAACCGCTACACTTAGTTTTGGCATCACTTTTATTTGGAGTACAATTTTTTATTCTTTTAGAAGTTTTTAAATCTAAGTTTAGAATTGAAAAACAAGCTGTTTAAAATGTAAAAATAGTCTCGAACTTGTTCGTATCTTTGCCAATCAAAATAGTCAACAATGATTTATCGCTTTAGAATTATCCTGGATACCGAGGAAGACGTGTTTAGAGATATTGAAATTGAACAGGATGCCACCTTAGAGCAATTTCATAATGTAATTACCCAATCTTTTGGGTTTGACGGGACAGAAATGGCTTCTTTTTATATTAGCGATGATCAATGGACCCAAGGTGAAGAAATCTCATTATTTGACATGAGTGAGGGTAATCAACCCGTTAGATTGATGAATGAAACCACACTAATCGATGTGGTAAATGAAGCTTCTCCAAAACTAATTTATATTTATGATTTCTTGAGCATGTGGACCTTCCTGGTCGAGTTAGCTGAAATCTCAGAATATGAAAATGGTATGGAATATCCAAACGTTATGTTTATTCATGGTCAAATACCAGATCACGCACCAGAGAAAGAGTTCAAATCTGACGAATCCATGGATTTTGATGAAGGAAATGAGGACTTCATGGATCTAGATGAATATGATGATCTCGGATTCGATGAGAATTGGAATTAGAAACTAACTATTAACTAAAACAGATCCCAGCCTGCGCTGGGATGACACAAATGTCATGATCAACTTATACAGCACTCAAATCGAATCGCTTTCAGTTCACAAAATTGGAAATAAGAATAAAGGTGAAAGCATATTTCTATCGGAATCTCCGTATACCATTAATGATGAATTAACAGCTATCTTAAAGGAGTATTTCTTTAAACCATTTCGCGATAAAGAAGAGAACTATTTCCAATTTGCAAACGAAGTAGATGTAGAATTTAATCCTCTATATAAAATTGTTACCGAAATTTTTGAAAATCCTGCTTCCGTTCATGAAAAATCTAAGCGTATTGCTTCTTTGCTTTACGAACAATCACAGCATCCTCATATTAAAAGTGGTGAAGTATATGTGACCTATCTTGAGAACGTAAGTATTGATAATGAAAAAGTTGCTGCAGTAGGAATTTTTAAATCTGAATTAAAGCATGATTTTCTTCAGTTTGCAGAAAAAGAATCTAATATCGAGTTACTAATTCAGCAAGGTGTTAACTTGAATAAATTAGATAAAGGATGTCTTATTTTCAATCATAAAAAAGAAGAGGGTTATAAAATTTTATCAGTCGATTCTAACAGATATGATACAAAATACTGGCTAGAACACTTTTTGGGAGTTGAAGCCTTTGCAGATGAGAATTTTTATACTAAAAAGTATATGAAATTCTGCCAGGATTTTGCAAAAGATGTAGTATTGCCTGCAGAAGACAAAAAAGAAGAGGTGATGTTTATGAATCGTGCGGTGAACCACTTTGCCAAAAATGATGAGTTTGAAGAGACTGCTTTCTTAAACGAAGTGATCGATAATCCTGATTTAATTCCAGAGTTTAAGCATTATAAAACAGAAAAAGCACCTAAATATCAGATCGAAGATCTTACCTCCTTCTCTATTGCAAACAATGCGGTAACCGCTGCTCGCAAAAAAATGAAAAATGTGATCAATCTTGACACTAATGTACAGATCAAGATGGATTTTATTAATCCAGAGTCTGCAGAGAAGTTTGTAGAAAAAGGATGGGATGAAGAAAAGCAAATGTATTATTATCTCGTTTATTTTAACAAAGAACAAAAATCTTAGTAGGGTGTGGATTATGTTCTGGTAGCAATCGTTGCTTTATTCGGATCAGGATTAACATTTTTCTCTGGTTTTGGTCTGGGGACATTGTTAATGCCTGTTTTTGCGTTATTTTTCCCGATAGATATTGCAATTGCTTTAACTGCTATTGTTCATTTATTAAATAACCTTTTTAAGTTAACGCTCATTGGCAAAAAAGCTAATGTAAAAACTGTCCTTCATTTTGGGGTTCCTGCAATTATATTTGCTTTTCTGGGAGCTCATATTCTTGGTGCGCTCACAGAAGTAGCACCTTTATTTTCATATAAAATTGCAAATACATCCTATCAGGTGACTGCAGTTAAAGTATGTATTGCTTTATTATTGATTTTCTTCTCTCTTTTTGATCTTATCCCGAAGTTAAAGAGAATGGAAATCGACACAAAATATTTACCTTTTGGCGGGGCTTTAAGTGGTTTTTTTGGAGGATTATCAGGGCATCAAGGAGCTTTACGGACTGCATTTTTGATTCGGGCCAAGCTCAACAAGGAAGCCTTTATTGCTACCGGTGTTGTTATAGCTTGTTTTATTGATGTTGCTCGAATTTCTGTATATGCAAAAGATATCTTTCAATTAGGTGGTAAACTTAATTATCGAATGCTCATTACAGCAACTGTAATGGCGTTTATTGGAGCATATTTTGGAAATAAATTTCTAAAAAAGATCACAATAAACACTATACAGATCGTTGTTGGAATTCTACTGATCATTTTTTCATTTCTGCTCGGTGCGGGGATTCTGTAAGATATGGTAAGGTTTTTTTTTAACGATCCAATAAATTTTTCATATTCACATTCTCATAGTTTCGACGAACAAAATCAAGGGCAGTTTTTAGTACTTCGCCCATTGATCTACTACGACGAAATTTTAGATCCAACGTGAAATTATACAGGTGTTCTCTTAGTTCTTTCAAATTATCATTGGTTGAAATCTTGTCTTTACACATGCAATCGACAAGAGTCTCGTAACGTGATCGGGAAGCCAAAATACGTTTCGCCAAAATAGAACGTTCTTCTTTTTTGTATTGTTCTATAGAATTTGGCTGTAATTTGTTCATCACCACATCTACCATAGAAAAGTTCTCCTTAAAAAATTGCGGTTGATATACCTTCAGCTTTCCTTCATAACATTGCTGGTCAAAATCAATAGCTCTGATTTTGTATTCTACATGATCAAAATCATGTATCGGGATGATAACATAGTTATAAGACCGCATATCACCCAGCAATCGCATCTGGCAACGTTCATTAAATTTCACAAACTCTTTAGCTATCTGCGACTTAGCTTGATCACTTAAATCTGGTAAAAAATCTTTAATAAACACATCTCCGGGTATACCCGCAATATGCTCCTCTATAAGTGTGTTTTTATACACCAAAAAATTGATCCGGTTAGGAGAAAACATATGTTCCAGCTCTAAACCATAAATTCTAGAAGCATCGGCCTTTTTAACATAAATATACGAGTAGTTATCATTAAGTATATTTCTAATCTTAATTCTAAAAGGTTTTGAATTACCAAAAGTGCAGTAATCAATAGCATCAATATTTAAAAATTCTATAGCATCTTCATTTCCATCAGAATGAAGAATTGTATATACTTTTTTCAGGCTTGCCTCTATTTCTGGCCTTTCATGTTCTTCATAATAAACACGTACCCACAAAGTATCCTCGTCATTAGTATCATAGACCACTATCGAACCCGAAAATCTTAGCAAATCATCATAGAATACTGGGATCTTAATCTTTCGATTACATTCTTTCAAATACGTATCAAGGTGATCATTTATAGGATACGTTGGCTTCTTTTTCGACATTAATTTTTCTTCCATAACAAATTCTCTCTACAAGAAGCAAGTTACAAGATTTTAAATAAATTTCTCAAGTCATATAGGTACAAAGTCACCAAGAAGCAAAGTTCGAGATATTTTTATTTCACTTTTGATCATTAATTTTATGTTGTATTCAATATAGTTAAGCCTTGCCGAATTTTGTTCAGTATGATACCTTGTCAATCATCAGTCTTTTTGGACTGAAAAAGTAAAGCCAATTCAGTATAGTGATCATTTATAATAAACCACTATAGATTTGAAATCCTTAGCTTTTTGGCCAAAGTATGAAATTCTATTTTCCATTGTTAAAAAATAATGATGTATTTGTCATTCCTGCGTAGGCAGGAATCCATAACTACAGTGGTGCAAATGGATCCCAGTATACACTGAGATGACAAAGTTGTTACCAAACTTTATAGAGACTAATAAAGTAACTGCAATCAAATTACAGGGTTTTGACCTTTAACTAGATAATAAACTTGAAATATTCAAACTTTGCTTAAAATAATTGAAAAAACTTATAAAAGATATCATTTCATTCAATTTTTGAGAGTAAACGACCTCTGTGCAGGACCAAGAGGCATTTCAAAAAAAAGTCACAAAATATCGAACAAGCTACGGAGCATTCAAATCTAGTTTATCGAGTAAAACCAACACCATTTCTTTGTTTCTTTTTTTCTCTGAAACTACAATACTTTATCTCTCATAAAACATTTTGTAACAAAAACGATTACTTATCGTCTTGTTTTATATAACCGCCAAAACAATTTCAATTGGAAAATATACTCACACTTACTAATCTCACCAAAAAGTTTGGCCCTATTACCGCTGTAAAAGATCTATCTTTCACGATAAAGAAGGGAAATGTTTATGGCATTTTAGGCCCAAACGGAAGTGGTAAATCAACCACACTTGGTGTTGTACTTAATGTAGTCAATAGAACATCTGGAGAATTTACCTGGTTTGATGGTAATACTTCAACACACCAAGCATTAAAAAAAGTTGGAGCCATTATAGAGCGACCTAATTTCTATCCCTACATGACAGCCGCTCAAAACCTTAAATTAGTATGCCAAATTAAAGGGGTTTCTTCAAATAAAATTGAAGAAAAACTTGAAGTTGTTGGGTTATTGGATCGTAAGGATAGTAAATTCAGGACATTCTCTTTAGGAATGAAACAACGTTTGGCGATTGCCTCTGCGTTACTAAATGATCCTGAGATTTTAATCTTGGATGAACCTACAAATGGGCTGGATCCTCAAGGGATACATCAAATTCGTGAAATTATTAAAAAGATCGCTGCAAAGGGCACCACAATTCTCTTAGCTTCTCACTTACTGGATGAAGTAGAAAAGGTATGTAGTCATGTAGTAATTATCCGAAAAGGAGTAAAACTATATTCGGGTCCAGTTGATGAAATGAATGCAAGTCATGGATTCTTTGAATTAAAAAGCAATCAAAATGGTGTTTTAAGAGAATGGTTATCTAAAAATGATGTTTTTGGCAATATAAAAGAAGATGGAGATAAAATTGTTGCTTTCTTAACCAAAGAGTTGGATGAAGAGAGTCTTAACAGGCAATTATTTCAAGAAGGGATTGTTCTTACACATCTGGTAAAACGAAAAGAAAGCCTGGAAGAACAATTCTTACAATTAACCAACAAATTAGACTAAAGCCATGTTACGACTACTCAATATAGAATTTCAGAAATTAAGATATAACAAAGCTGCAAAAGTGATTACCATCACCTATTTTGTTCTGATCACCTTCATTGCACTAATTGCTTCAATAGAATTTAATTTTGCAGGAGTAAAATTTAGAATTGCAGACCAGGGAATCTTTAATTTTCCTTATATCTGGCACTTCAATACATTTATAGGGGCTTGGGCCAAATTATTTCTGGCCATAGTTATTGTATCTATGATGGCTAACGAATATGGTCATCGCACACTAAAACAAAATCTTATCGATGGATTAAGCAAAAAAGAATTTATCGGCTCTAAGTTTTTGACTGTTCTTGTTTTTTCTTTAGTCTCAACCCTATTCTTGTTCATTGTTTCGATGATCTTAGGGTTAAGTTTTTCAGACTATAATGAATTTTCTATCATATTTTCAGATCTAGAATATATGGTTGCTTACTTTGTAAAGCTTATAGGATTCTTTGCTTTCTGTATGTTTTTAGGCATTTTAGTCAAAAGATCAGCCTTTGCGTTAGGATTTTTGTTTATCTGGTGGATTGTCGAAAACATTATTTACGCCGTTTTGAAATTTAAGGTATTCAAAGGAACTGATATTGCCGATAATGTTGTTCAATTCTTCCCTTTAGAATCTATGGATAATTTGATCGGAGAACCCTTTAGCAGATTGAACTTTATACAAACAGCTGCAAATCAGCTAGGAGAGTCTTTTCAAAAGGATTATGCTGTGCATTGGTATGAAATTTTGATTGTTTTGACCTGGACGGTAATTTTCATCTATTTCTCCTATGCTTTATTAAAGAAAAGAGATTTATAAACGAAACGTTAAGAGTATCAAAAACAATTGGGTTTGACCTGATCTATTCATTGTATTCCCTATCTTTATTCTTAAAAAGAAAGAGCATACATGAAATTTGTACTTGAATCTGAATTCGAACCCACCGGAGACCAACCTCAAGCAATAAAACAACTGGTTGAAGGGATACAGGCAAATGAAAAGTACCAAACACTTTTAGGTGTTACAGGTTCTGGGAAAACGTTTACAGCCGCCAATGTAATTGAGAGAGTTCAACGCCCAACCCTGGTATTAGCGCATAACAAAACGCTGGCGGCACAGTTATATTCTGAGTTCAAACAGTTTTTTCCAAACAATGCTATAGAATATTTCGTTTCATATTATGATTATTATCAACCGGAAGCATATATCCCTACTTCAGGGACCTATATTGAAAAAGATCTATCCATTAATGAAGAAATTGAAAAACTTCGTTTAAGTGCGACATCTTCATTACTTTCAGGTAGAAGAGATGTTCTCGTAGTTGCATCAGTATCGTGCTTATATGGTATTGGTAACCCAGTAGAGTTTCAGAAAAATGTAATTTCAATAGCATCAGGTCAGTTTGTATCTCGAACTGCATTATTACACCGCTTGGTACAAAGTTTATATTCACGGACAGAAGGTGAATTTAAACGTGGAAACTTCAGAATTAAAGGAGATACGGTAGATATTTTCCCGAGCTATGCCGACGATGCTTTTAGGGTTCATTTTTTTGGAGACGAAATTGAAGAAATTGAAGCTTTTAATGTCCAAACTAATGCAATTATTGAAAAATATGACAGACTTAATATCTATCCGGCAAACATGTTTGTGACTTCTCCTGATGTTCTGCATAATGCAATAGATCAAATCGCGTTGGATTTAGGGAAACAAGTAGCCTATTTTAAAGAAATTGGAAAACCTCTTGAGGCCAAACGTCTTGAGGAGCGCACTAACTTTGATCTGGAGATGATAAAGGAACTAGGCTATTGCTCTGGAATCGAGAACTACTCAAGGTACCTTGATGGCAGACAACCGGGAACGAGACCTTTCTGTTTGCTAGACTATTTCCCAGACGATTATTTAATGATCATAGACGAGAGTCATGTGACTATACCACAAACCCATGCGATGTATGGGGGTGATCGTTCGAGAAAAGAAAATTTGGTAGAATATGGGTTTAGACTTCCTGCTGCTATGGATAACCGTCCTTTAAAATTCGAGGAACTTGAAGCGCTACAAAATCAGGTTATTTATATAAGTGCAACCCCGGCTGATTATGAATTACAGAAAAGTGAAGGGATCTACGTAGAACAAATTATTCGACCTACTGGATTATTAGATCCTGTGATTGAAGTACGCCCCAGTCTAAATCAAATTGATGATCTTATCGAAGAAATACAAAAACGCATTGAACTTGACGAACGTATACTGGTGACTACATTGACTAAAAGAATGGCGGAAGAATTGGCAAAATACTTAACTAGAATTGAAGTACGTTGTAGATATATTCATAGTGATGTAGACACATTGGAACGTGTAGAAATTATGCAGGACCTACGGAAGGGTATTTTTGATGTATTAATTGGGGTAAACCTTCTGCGTGAGGGTCTTGATTTACCAGAGGTATCGCTGGTGGCTATTTTGGATGCCGATAAAGAAGGGTTTTTAAGAAACCAGCGATCTTTGGTGCAAACGGTAGGTAGAGCTGCAAGAAATGTGAATGGAAAAGCAATTATGTATGCCGATAAAATTACTGAAAGTATGCAAAAGACTATCGATGCTACAGAATATCGCCGAGAAAAACAGATTGCTTATAATACTGAACATGGTATTACACCCACCGCGATCAAAAAATCATTAGATAGTGCTTTGGCTGGTAAAAAAGTAGAACCTTATAAATTTGAGGCCGCTCCTTCATTACAGGCCGCAGAAGAAGAAACTGCATACTATACCAAAGAACAACTAGAAACTCGAATTCGCAATGTGCGAAAAGAAATGGAAAAAGCTTCTAAAGAGCTTGATTTCATAACTGCAGCAAGATTACGGGACGAAATAAAAATGTTACAAGATAAGGTCCAAAATGAAAAGGTATAATTTTTTGTTTTATTGTGTGGAGTAACTCACAAAGAAGATGTTCATGTTATGAGTAAAATTTCAATTAAAAAATTTATTGAAGGCATTCCGAAGGCCGAACTTCACTTGCATATTGAGGGTACGTTTGAGCCTGAGTTAATGTTCGAAATTGCAAAAAGAAATAATAAGACAATTAGTTATACCTCGATAGATGAATTGAGAAAAGCTTATAGCTTTAATAATCTTCAAGAATTTCTTGATATCTATTATGCCGGTGCCAACGTGCTCATCCATGAACAAGACTTCTATGATCTTACCTGGGCATACCTTACCAAAGTTCATGAACAAAATGTGGTACATGTAGAGATATTTTTTGATCCACAAACACATACTGATCGTGGAATTTCATTTGATACTGTCATTCGAGGTATTTACAGGGCTCTAGAAGATGGTAAAAAACAATTTGGAATAAGCTTTAAATTAATTATGTCTTTTTTAAGGCATCTTGATGAAGCTTCGGCTTTTACAACCCTGGAACAAGCCCTACCATATAAAAATTGGATTAGTGGTGTAGGATTAGACTCTTCAGAAATAGGCAATCCTCCTTCAAAATTCAAGCGTGTTTTCGAAAAAGCTCGTAAGGAAGGTTTTCTAACAGTTGCACATGCTGGCGAAGAGGGTCCTGCTGAATATATCTGGGAAGCGTTGGATTTACTAAAAGTAAAGCGCATTGATCACGGTAATCAATGCCTGGATGATAATTCGTTGGTCCAAAAACTTGTAGAACTACAGGTTCCCCTTACTTTATGTCCGTTGTCTAACCTAGAACTTAAAGTTGTAGAAGATCTAAAAGATCACCCTATCGTGACGATGATGAATAGAGGTCTTTTAGTAACTGTGAATTCTGATGATCCTGCATATTTTGGAGGATACATGAACGAAAATTATCAAAGTATAGCAGATGCACTTCAGCTTTCAAAAAAACAAATTACAGAGCTAGCAAAAAACAGCTTCAGCGCTAGCTGGCTAACAGATAAAGAAAAAGAAAACAGAATTACCGAAGTAGAAGAATATTTTGAGAGTAATTAAATGAATCTTTTTATTTTTCTGAAAATAAGAATATAAGTTAAACATGCCACACTTCATTTTAGATTGCTCCGAACAGATCATTCAATTAAAATCACCTGAAGAAATTATCCAAAAAGTGTATGACGCTTCCGATTCGACAGGCTTATTTGCCAAAGGTGATATTAAGGTAAGAATTAATCTGTTTAAACACTATACCATTGGTAACACACAAGATCATTTCATTCATGTATTTGGAAATATCATGGAAGGTAGAAATGACGAACAAAAAGCCAATCTTTCCAGAAAAATTTTGAGTACTCTTAAATCAATGTTTCCAGATGTCCCCATATTATCGATGAATATAAGAGAGTTTGAAAAAAACTCATATGTCAAAAAATCAATGGTATAAGAACTTCAATTTTAAAAAATGATAAACGTTAGATTTTGTAACACGTCCAATCTTTCAGACACGAATGAATAGGAAAACAATAACAATTGAAAACAAGAAAAAAGGATTTTAGGATTTAGTATGGTAACATTTCTTCTTACTCTGGCGTACCTGGCTATATTCAAAAAATGCATGTGGATATTTAAAATTCATAAATATTGGCCCAGACACTTATTCGTTTAAAATATCCTTTATAATTTTAAGGTGATGACGAGTGTGAATTTCGATGAAACGCTTGGTCTGTTTTTTATCTAATTGGTCAAAAACCGGATGCTTAAAGTTCGACTTTTCATTCAAAGCTTCCAGCCCTATTAATTTATTTCTTGCTGTCGTCAATTGAGATAAAATATCCTCTGTTTTTATTGTATCTGGTGGCATGACTGATTTGGGTGATTGAGCCCTACCTCTTGGTATAAAACCGAAAGTAAAAGAAAATATACGAGCCATATTAAATTTCCTTTTAAAGATTTCAGGTTTTGATTTTTGTAACGAATCACAAATACCGTTGATGACCTTTAGACTATGATCCAGGTGCCATGCCACAGTTACCTTAGAGATTTTAGTATTAAGACTATCTCTATGAAGTAGATACTTTTCGATTTTATTTAATTCACTTATCATAAAATCATCTTTTGAGGGTTGACTAAACACTTGAACAAGGCCAATAAAGAGAAGACCTAAGGTAAAAAGTATTACTACTGTTTTTTTCATGATAATATTGTATAGTTTTTAAGTGAATTTTATTATTTAAGCCTCGTACCTCGTAGCATTTTGAAGCTTCCTATAATAAAAACAAGAAAAAAGTTTAAATGACCTCTTCTCATTAATTCGTTGATTATTTTTTTTTCGTTAACTTAGATAGAATATTAATCTTAAAACCTTTCATTATGTTAAAAGACATTTCGAGTTTAGGCAAAGTCTTAAACAAAACTGAGCAGAAATCTATTAAAGCAGGAGGTGTTGGCTGTATTATTATCAATGGAGTTATTCGTTGTGACATTCTTGATTGCTCTGGTGGTGTATGCGGTAATGGCCCTGCGGGCTGTCCTGGTTGGGATAATTGTATTCAATAATACATAGCGGGCTTGTCCCGCTTTTATTTACTTTATTACTATAGAAGTATGATAAAACCATAACTGTTTAGTGATCAATTATTTTATTAGTATGCTGTACTAATTCTTCAATCTCTCAGCACTCAATTTTTTCTTCAAAAAATTATCTCTTCATGAAATCCTGTTTAGTCGTTTGGCTAGCTACTTCAACAAAACTTACTAAACCAATACGCAAGATGAGGGCCATACTATTTTTTTCATCTACTTAGAATTTTTAGACGTTTTATAATAAACTTAGGTATGAATTTATTATGTAATCAATCGGTTCTTTCTAACAAAAGAAGAAAGTTGATATCCATAAAACCTTCCTGTTTGTAGATAGTTTTCAATTTGCCAATACTCCCTCCTCCTCCAGAGAAAGAAGCCTAGCAAACTTGAACTCTAAACAAACCTAAAAACCAATCTAAAAACCAATCTAAAACTGAAATTTATATCCAAAATCAGGAAAGAAACCTATCTGATCTACTTGATCTACCTGATTTGTTAATCGATTAAATCGACGAGTAAATACGTTTTCGTTGGCAGTAACATTTTGTAGATCTACATAAAATTGATGAGAAGTTTTTTTCGATCTGCTATTTATCTTATACCCCAATTTTACATCCCACCGAAAATAATCATCTGCCTGATCACTAAACGCCAGATTTTCTCTTAATATCTCGAAGCCGGCTTGCTGAGAAGCTTCCAGATCAACCGGAGTAAAATACCTCCCTCCTGCTAATGTAACTCGTGTATCGAGAGAAAATACATTTTTTCTTGCTTTACCCACCTTAAATTCTTTTCCTGCCAATAGATTTAAAACATATCCATTGTTAAAAGGTGTATTTCGTTCAATACCATCACTGCCCTCATACTTACTTTCAAATAATGAAGTGGTAAGCAAACCATAGTATCCCTGGGTAAAGAATTTTTCCAGAGTAAATTCTATACCTTGGTTAAATCCTGTGCCTTCGTTTACTAAAGAAACCCGATCATTTTGAAATCCGAAATCAGCACCTTCAGTTAACGAAGAGTAACTTGATGGGAAAGATTCTACAGCAGCATTGTCAATCTCTTGATAATACACTTCTAACTTACTTCTCCAACCGTTACCAATTCTTACATCATACCCCATGACATAATGATTGCTCCTTACAAAATCAAGTTCAAGATTGGTTTGTTCAAGTTGTCCATTAATTTCTTCATTTAGAAATAATAAGGGTAACGAAACAGGTTGATGATGCAGGCCATAACCGAAACTAAAACTATGATTTCTCCCAGCATTATAAGAAAGTCCTGCTCTGGGTTCAAAAACAAATTGTTCATTTAAGGTGCTGTACTGCCCGTGCACACCTGCATTTACCGTTAACTTTTCTGTTACTCTAAGCTTACCTTGAATATATGGCTGAATGATATTTAGATTTTCATCGATATCGGTAAACGTGAACAAATCAGGATCTCCGTCTCCGTCACCATCAGGTTGTTCAGTGCGATCTCTTTCCAAAGATTCAATTTGGAAGCTTTCTACCAAAATCCCCGTTCTTAACGTAGCTTTATTACTTAATTTGCTATTAAATAATGTTGAAAATGTAAGACGTGATTCGGTATTATCGGCTTCAGTGAATCGAATAGTTCTTTCTTGTGGTGTATCCTTTTCTATGAAACGATCTGCCACAAATTCGTTGATTGAATACGAACCCGAAACTATCGTTCTTAGAAAAGAGTTCTTCCCAATATTTATTTGATGTTTCAGTCCTACAACTCCAAAACCTGATTCAACAAATGAATTTTCGTCTTCTGCAGCAAAAAGATCATCTTCATCTATATCATCCCCTAGAAATTCAATATCGGAGAAACCAATAATTCCAAATAAAGAGAAGTTTCCTAACTTTCCTTTTCCAAAATCTACATTAAAAGAGATATCACTATAATTTGGTGCTGCCGAAGTACCACCTGCTCCAATTCCCAAAATTCCTACCAAAGAATATCGTCCGGCAACCAAGAAAGAACCTTTATTTTTGCCAAGAGGGCCTTCTGCCATAGCTTCTAACCCGGTAAAGGCTCCAGCTTGACCCGTAAATTCATAATCATCCTGATTTCCTTTTCTAAAACCAAGGTCAAATACTCCTCCAATTGCATTTCCATACTCTGCAGGAAAGGCTGAGGTAATAAAATCAGAGTTCTTCAACAAATTGGGATTTAATGCTGAAACTGGTCCTCCAGTAGTCCCCAAAGTAGAATAGTGATTGGGACTCGGAATGGGTACGCCTTCTAATCTCCATAATAATCCAACAGGTGAGTTACCTCGAACTACAATATCATTTCGACTATCATCAGGCGCAGATACTCCCGCAAAATTAGCCGCTAACCTTCCTACATCACTTCTCCCACCAGAAAAACGGGTCACCTCTTCAACCCCAAACTGACGTGCAGATACAGATGTAAGCTCATTTATTGCCTTTGCTTTCGCATTATCATTCGTGATGATTACTTCATCTAATTGATCGAAGGCTTCGATCAGAGATAGATTTATAACTGCATCTTTTCCTGAAGTTACCACAATATTGGGTAAAGTAATGGATTCAAAACCAATATAACTTACTCGTATAGATTGGCGTCCCACCGGAACGTTTTCTAATATAAAGTAACCATCAATATCTGTCACAACTCCATTAGGTACTTCTGAGTTAAGTAGTTCTATTGTAGCTCCCACCATGGGGGTTTCTGACTGCTTATCGACAATCGTGCCTTTAATTATACCAGTCTGAGCATTAGATATATATGTAAAAAAAATAAAAGTGATGAAAACAACCTTTTTCATAATGTCTTTAGTTTTAAAGATTTTATCCAAAGTTGCACGCTTGTTGAAATGATTGAAATCTAAATCATATGAACTGGTATTTTTACTCTTGAGATACCAAAAGTTTACTTTAAAAGAGTTAAAACACTTTCCCGCTTTGTTTTTCCGGATCAACTTTGATTAATTACAATTCAACTTCTAATTTGACAATTGGACCAATTATCAGATCGACGTTGCCTACGAGTTATGTATCTTTATATGTACTAATTACCAAACCGTGATATGATTTCAAAAAGTTATTTAAGGAAATTTACCATTCGGTTTCTAATCGTGAATCTGATATATTTCTTGGTTAAACTAACTATAAACCATGACGATGACGACGGAACTGTTTTTGATGCAACTGGTATTTTTTATTATTTCAGTGCTTTTTTTCTTCTAATGCTGGCTTGGGAAACCAATGATAGGTTAATTCGTCGTGAATTAAATGCAGATATTGAGAAGACTCTAGACATGTCAAATGGTCTTAAGATCTTAGGTATTAACCTGCTAATTATTCTCCCAGTAGCTGCTTTACTATATTATCTAGCCATTTTTGAATTGGATCATATCTGTGAAATTGATGCCGATAATCCTTGGTTACGATTTAGGATTGATTTTTTCAGAGCTACGGTTCTCGGGTTTGCTGCAATACTCTTCAACATGTTTTACTTTGCCCTTAAACAGAAGAAAGAGCTTGAGAATACTATGAATAAATTAAAAAAGGAAGCGATGACTTCTAAATATAAATCTTTAAAAAATCAGATCAGTCCACATTTTTTATTTAACAGCTTGAATACTTTAACTTCCTTAATGTATGAGGATCGAGATCTTGCCTCGGATTTTGTATCAAGATTAGCTTCTTGTTATCGATACATTTTAGATAATCGAGAAGAAGACCTGGTAAGTCTGGAAAAAGAATTAAGTTTTCTAGATTCGTTTATATTTATGATGAATGTGAGGCATCAAGGAGCTTTAAGCATTACTACTCATATTGCTATCGATCCCAAAGAATACCTGATTCCTACACTTTCTTTACAAATGCTGGTAGAAAATGCATTAAAACACAATTATTTTTCAAAAGAAAAGCCCTTAGAAATCAATGTCTTCTCTATAGGTCAAAAAAGTATGGTGATTCAGAATAACTTACATGTAAGAAAGCAAAAAGAAGAATCCACAAAACTAGGGCTCAAAAACATCAAAAAAAGATATTCATTTTATACCAACCAAAAGGTAATAGTGGAAGCGGAAAATGGATATTTTAAAGTGAACATTCCATTAATTTCAAGAGCTATTAACGAAGTTCCTATTGTAAAAGTTTCTTAAGATGACCGCTGTAATTGTTGAAGATGAAAATATAGCCTCAAGACGCCTTGCTAATCTTATAGAAGAATTAGCTCCAGAAATTCATATTGCAGGCCAGCTTACGTCTGTTGAAAATGGAAAGTATTGGTTTGAAAATAATCCTTTGCCCGATCTAATATTCCTGGATATCCAACTTAACGATGGTTATGGATTTGATATCCTGGATTCTTTAGAAAATCACCCTCCGGTTATATTTACAACGGCTTACAATGAGTATGCTATACGAGGTTTTAAATACAACGGACTAGACTATTTACTGAAACCTATTGACAAAAAGGATCTTCAAAATGCATTAGCAAAATATCGAAAAAACCATATTGATTCTAACACAACACTTAATGAAGATAAATTTGAACGCATAAAAAATTTGTTTGCCAAAGAATACAAAAAACGATTTATGGTGAAAATAGGAAATCAATTCAACTCCTTTGATATTACAGACATTGCCTATTTTAAATCTAATGAAGGATTGATATTCTTGCATACCCGTAAAGGTCAAAAATACCCAATTGAATATTCTATTGATCAATTAGAAGAAATTTTAGATCCGGTGCAGTTCTTTAGAATTAATAGAAAATTTATGGTGTCTGTAAAATCAGTTATTGAGATTCATAGCTATTTTAACAGTAGATTATTGTTAAAATTAAAACCACAGGATGAAGAACAAATTATCGTGTCCCGAGAACGAACTTCTAATTTCAAAAAATGGCTGGATTTATAATATTTTTTTAGCTAACACTTCTACTTCGTATTGAGCTAAAGTATAAAGAAAATAATACTACTCACAAATATTTTGTTTTACTAGTGAGATATAGCTTATTATAAAACATTTACGGATTCCCTTATAAGTTCTGATGCTTTACCTCATACTTTTACAAAAAAAAAGTACTACATTTAATTTACAGTTTTTTATTGCATATGGTCAAAATCATAATTTTAGGTTTAACAAATTATTTTTACCCCAATAAATATCATTTATCGATGCACCTCTATTCAAATTGATATAAACCCAAATTGATAAGAATTTTGAGTATCGAGGATAAACGAACAATAGCATCATTACAATTTAGCCTCATGACAAAAAATATAAACACCCTATGTTTGATTGATGATGACAGGATACAACATTATATTATTAAAAAATTAATTGTCAAAGCCCTTCCAAGCGAGAAAAAGCTTTTAATTTTTTCAAATGGGGAAGAAGGGATAAGTTATTTAAAATCTAATAACGAAAACATCAACAAAATACCCGATTTAATACTGCTAGATCTCAACATGCCAATCATGGACGGCTGGCAATTTTTAGAAGAGTATGAAAAAATACATCCCACATTGAAAAAAGATATAATTATTTACATCCTCTCATCTTCAGATAATCCAATGGATATTGCACGAACAAAAGAATTCGAAAAAGTCTCTGGTTACCTGACCAAACCCATTTCTGAGTTAGAACTTAAAGATCTCATGAATAGCTTTTGATTATATTCTAAACACCGAGTGCATTGTTCTTTTTAATTTGAATCGTCATCGGGCATCTGTTTTGACTTTTTTAATCGCTTAGCATCTTTTAGACTTTTGTAAATCATCCATTCTAATTGACCATTCACACTACGAAATTCATCATCTGCCCATTTTTCGATCAGCTTAAATGTTTCGGGATCTATTCTTAGTACAAACGATTTTTTTTTACCCATAAATTACGAATGTAACGTACCTGTGTTAATTACAGGCGTAGCTTCCTTATCTCCACATAAAACAACCATCAGGTTGCTTACCATTGATGCTTTCTTATCATCATCAAAATCAATGATGCCATCTACTGATAGTTTAGACAAAGCATCTTCTACCATACCTACGGCACCTTCAACAATTTTTTTTCTTGCGGCTACTATAGCGACTGCTTGTTGTCTTTTTAACATCGCACTTGCAATTTCTGGTGCGTAAGCCAAATATCCAATTCTAGCCTCCATCACTTTAATTCCAGCGATGGCCAAGCGCTCTGTTATTTCGTTTTCTAACGCTTCATTTACTTCATCCATACCAGATAATAGTGTTATTTCATGATCGTTATGACCTTCAGCAAAATTATCATAGGGATAAGAACCCGCTAATTTTCTTACCGCAGCATCAGTTTGAACTCTAACGAACTCTTCATAATGATCAACATCAAAAGCAGCCTTGTACGTATCTTCTACCCTCCAAACCAGAATTACGTTAATCAAAATCGGATTACCAATTTTATCGTTAACTTTTACTCTTTCACTGTAGAAGTTTCTTGCTCTCAAAGATATACGTTGTCTGGTGTAAAAAGGATTTGCCCAAAAGAAACCATTGTTTTTTACCGTTCCTTTATAAGCACCAAACAGAACCATCACTTTGGAGCTATTAGGGTTTACTATAAAAAAACCTTTGATAATAAAAATCACCACGGCGAGTAAGAGGATAAATAGCGGATTTTTCATAACAACAAAACCCATAATCATCATAATGATGATGAGCAATAATAGCCCTAAAACAAGATAACCATTACTTCCTTTAATAATTTTTTCATTTTTCATTATAATATCATTTTGATATCACAATAATATGAAAAAATAATTGAAATAGAAAAGATTCAATACTCTTATTTATAAAAAAGAAGAACGCCCTAAAAATAGGGCGTTCTTCGTAACATTAATCAACTAAACAAATCTCAAATCCAATTATGAAATCTCAATCAACCTTTTAGGTTGTACTTTTGCTTCCTCTTTTTTAGGAATAGTAACTAACAGTACTCCATTTTCATAAGAAGCCTTAATTTCTTGACCATTTGCTGTCTCAGGCAAAGTGAAAGATCTTTTAAAAGAGCTATACGCAAACTCTTTTCTGGTATACTTACCATCATCCTCTTTGGTTTCTTTTTCTGATTTAGTTTCTGAAGAAACTGAAAGAACATCATTATCCAGCTCAATATTAAAATCCTCTTTTGCCAGACCTGGTGCCGCAAGTTCTACAGAAAAATCGTTATCAGTCTCTTTTACATTTACTGCAGGTGTATTAAACCCAATTCTTTTAGTATTTTCAGTTCCTCCTAACCAATCAGTAGTAAAAAAATCATCAAAAAGGAAAGGTAATCTGTCTGTTCTTTTAATTAAACTCATCGTATTATATTTTTAAAGTTATTTAAAGTTTTAATTTCAATGAGTATATAGCAATTTGAGTTCCAATACGGAAAAAAAAGACATTATGTCATATTAGTAGATCTTTTTAATGACTTTTTGTCATGTATAGTTGTTTTCAGAATGACAAATCTGCACAAGTAGAGATCATTTTGAGTAGCGTGATTATTATACAGATTCAATTCGCCATCAACTCTTTAGCAAAAATAAAAACACTTAAAAGACCCTGCATTGTAGCGAGATCATTCGATATTGTAGATTCTATTCGGTTTTAGTCTTGATCTAACGCCTTATCAATTATAAAAACGAGTAAAAATTGCTAATAATTCTTTAGGTGGAATCACCTTATTTGGATAATTGTGCATTTCTTTTAACACAGAGTCAATGGCTTCAGGTCGTAATCCCATTTGTAATCCTATTTCTTTTATATCATCAATTTCTGAAGAAGAAGTTTCTTGATCAATATTCATTAACAAAACCAACCTATGAAATTGAAGAATACGTTGTGATTCTGGTTGCAGATTTTTCTTCTCTGCTCTATTTTTCACTAAACCGTTTATTTCTTCTTTCGTAATCCCTAATTGTAACCCAACCGCGACAATAAAGTCGTATTCCTGTTCTTTAAACTCTTTATCAACTTTTGCAAACTGAATCATTTCAGAAAGCAAACTTAATTTCTCCTCTTTACTATACATGAATTAATAACTTTTTTTCTAAAATAGTAAATTTCAAATTATATCAATTACTTTTTGAACAACAAAGCATACCTTTGCGACATGGGTTTAACGAACAATGATATTTTTAAAAAACTTAGAGTAGCGCACAAATTACGCGATGATGATATCGTAAAAATTTGTGCTCTTGTAGATTTCAAAGTTACTAAAAGTGAATTAGGAGCTTTTTTTAGAAATGAAAGTCATCCAAAATATATGGAGTGCGGAGATCAAATTCTACGTAATTTTCTTAATGGTCTCATTATCCACTTACGAGGCCCTATGCCAGAGAAAAAAATCGCATCAGACTCTAATAAGAATAAAAAATAAGTTCTTCATCTTCAAAATAAATTGTTTAATTTGGTTAGGACTAATTAGCAACCTTTCAATTAAGCACCTATGCTTTCAGCGACCAAAAAACAACAATTTAGAGAAGAACTATTTAGACATCTCGACGGTATTGTTGTCGCGCCTATCTCGTACTCTTTATTGACTAATAATGTAGTACAATACCTATTGGATACCAAAGAAGCATCTATCAATCAAATTGCAACGGCGTGTATGGCAAACGAAGGATACCTTAATGTCGCCCTTCGTATATTGAGTTCTCAGGGCTGGTTAAACTACACCGTTACTCAAAATGATATCATTATAACAACCAACAACTCTTCTGAAATTGCTTTTGACCATTTTTATGTATATAAAGATGTTGTTGATCTTTTGAAATACTCTGGTAAATTTCATCCTCGTAAATTCGAATTAGAACCTTTCCATAAACTTGAAAACTTATTCAAGCAATACCAAAATCGTTTTGATTTAGAACCTACAAACGACAATAACACTCTTGAAATTCAGAATCAAACCTTAAAACATATCGAAGGGATCTTAGTAGGTCCTACCACAGTTCATCTTGGCATGGGAGGCATGTTTCATAAATACTTTATGGAAGCTTCTTTTAGCGCAGACGAATATCATAAATTTCCAGAAAGTTTTGATACTATTCTTTCTTTTTTAGGATATCTGGGTTGGTTTAGCAAAAATGACAACAACTACACATTTACAGAAAAAGGATTGTTTTTTGCCAAAAGAGCTTCTGCATATGGAGTTACTGTTTCTTATATTCCAATGTTTCGACAAATGGACAACTTGCTGTTTGGCGACCCCAATACCTTATGGAACACAAAAGACGAAGACGAAAGTCATGTAGATAGAGAAATGAATGTTTGGGGAAGTGGAGGAGCCCATACAACCTACTTTAAAAAAATTGATGAAATTATAATAAGCTTGTTCAACAAACCTTTGGCCGAGCAACCAAAAGGTATTCTGGATATGGGATGCGGCAATGGAGCATTTTTGATACATCTTTTTGATGTAATAGCATCCAAAACGTTACGAGGAAAATATCTGGATGAGCATCCTCTCTTTCTTGTTGGTGCAGATTATAATATGGCAGCACTCAAAGTTACCCGGGCTAATCTTATTCAGGCAGATATATGGGCAAAGGTGATATGGGGAGATATCAGTGATCCAGATGGATTGCAAAAAGACTTAAAAGATAAATACAGCATTGAACTGAAGGACTTGTTGTCTGTGAGAACATTTTTAGATCACAATAGAATCTGGAGTGAACCAATATCAAAATTAGACCATCCAAGTCAATCTACAGGTGCGTTTGCCTATCGGGGAAAACGATTGAATAATGATGATGTTGAACGTAATCTAAAAGATCACTTTAAAAAATGGGTTCCTCATATTAAAAAATTTGGACTCATAGTGATTGAACTACATACTTTACCTCCCGATCTAACCGCTAGAAATATAGGTAAGATCGCAGCCACCGCTTATGATGCCACGCATGGATTTTCTGATCAATATATACTGGAAATCGATTCTTTTTTAAAGATTATTAAGGAAGTTGGGCTACAAAGTGAAAAGGATTATTTCAGTAAATTTCCAAATTCGGATCTAGCCACTGTAAGCATTCATTACCTGATTGGGGAAGAATAAATTATATTTTTGTTACAGGTTATATCCTAATCCTAATTTTTTCAAAGTTCTAATTCAAGAATTTAGAAAATGATTAACAATTTGCGAGCGATAAAAGCTGTACTTTGAGGCATCGCTTTTTTTTAAAGTCATTAATTATTTATCAATCACATCAGTCATGAAAAAAATCTATTCTTTTTCTATTCAACTTTTATTTGTATTATTTTTTATTCCATTTCAAGTATTCTCTATCGACCCTAACGATACCAGAATGCTTCATCAACCAGCAATAAGCGAATCGCACATCGCTTTTATTTATGCTGAAGACTTATGGATTGCTAATAAAGATGGGACATTACCCAGAAGGTTAACAATAGACAAAGGTGTTGAATCTAATCCCATTTTTTCTCCCGATGGTAAGCATATTGCCTTTAGTGCGGAATATGATGGTAATATTGATATATTTATCATCCCAGCGCAAGGAGGGATTCCAAAGAGATTAACTTGGCACCCAGGAAGAGACTATGCAAGAGGATTTACGCCTGATGGAAAATCAGTTTTATTTAATTCTGGAAGGGCAATTCACACCAATCGATACTCTAAACTCTATCAAGTTTCAATTACTGGAGGGTATCCTGTCGAACTTGAAATACCAAATGCATGGCACGCAGCTTATTCCCCAGACGGAAAATATATGGCTTATACACCAATCAGGGAAAGATTTCAGCAATGGAAAAACTACAGAGGGGGAACTACTGCCAATATTTGGCTATTTTCGTTTGAAGATAAATCTATCGTTAAAATTCCACAACCAGCAGGAGGAAGTAATGATGTGCAACCCATGTGGAGAGATAACATAGTTTATTTCTTGAGTGATAGAAACGGAGAGTTTAATCTATTTTCGTACAGTACGAATTCAAAAGAAATAAAACAGCTTACCCAGTTTAATGATTTCCCTATCACAAATGCAGCTCTAGGAAACAATAACATTATTTTTGAACAAGCCGGATACTTGCATTTATTTAATATATCACAAGGGAATTCCACAAAATTGACAATTGGAATTTCTACAGACTTACTAGAATTAAGAGAACGATATATTAAAGGGAACGAGCATATTCGCTCGGCAAGTATGTCTCCCTCAGGAAAAAGAGCTGTTTTTGATTACAGGGGTGAAATAATAACAGTTCCTGAAGATAAAGGAGATCCCAGAAATATCACACTAAGTCAAGGCGATCATGAAAAATATCCTGCGTGGTCTCCCGATGGAAAAAAAATCGCATACTTCTCTGATGCATCAGGAGAATATGAACTTTATATTAAATCACAAGACGGTAAAGGGGAAGCACAAAAAATTAAAGTTTCTGGCACAGGATTTTATGCATACACTTCTTGGTCACCAGATAGTAAAAAGATTAGTTTTTCAGATAATGGCAGAAATTTATATATCCTAGATGTAGCCTCAAAAAAAATAAACAAAATTGCAAGTGATGATTATTATTTTCCAGGAGCCTTTAGAAATCTATTTGGCGATTGGTCTCCAGATTCTAATTGGATCATTTATTCAAAAATAATTGAAAGCAATTTTGAGCAAATATTCTTGTATAACATAAAAAACTCAAAATCTTATGCCATTTCTGATGGATTAAGCAATGCCAGTGATCCTATTTTTGATGCTGGTGGAAAGTATATCTATTTTACTGCATCAACAGATGCCGGTCCTGTGGTAAATTGGTTTGATCAATCCAATCAGGATATGTCTCTTACCAACTCAATATATTTAGTTACGCTTCAAAAAGACATCATTTCTCCTTTCGTGAAAGAAAGTGATGAAGAAAAACCCGAAGAGAATAAAAAAGAAGAATCCAAAGATCAAAAAGAATCAAAAAAAGACAAAGATGATACCATCAAACCAATAACAATAAATCTTGAAAAAATTCAAAACAGAATTGTTGATTTGCCAATTAATGCAGGACACTATCATCATTTAAGCTCTCCTGAAGAAGATATACTATTATATATATCTGGTGAATCTTATAACGATGAAGAGTCGGCTACACTTCATCAATACGACATAAAAAAACGCGAGGATTCTGAAGTTATGGAATTAGACTATTATGTTATTTCTTCTGACGGTAAAAAAATGTTGTACAATCTGGAGGATAAGTGGGGAATAACTGAAACAGCCAAAAAGCCTGAGAATGGAAAAGGAATTCTAAAAATCGAGAATATTCAAGTAAAAATCAATCCAGTAACAGAATGGAAAAATATATTTAATGAAGCCTGGAGAATTAACAGAGATTATTTTTATGACCCAGGTATGCACGGGTCTGATTGGACTGCGATGAAGGAGAAATATTCACAATTCTTACCTCATCTATCTTCTAGAAGCGATTTAAATAGAGTAATCCAATGGATGTGTAGCGAACTATCTGTAGGACATCACAGACTTTACGGAAGAGGCGAAAGACTAAATATACCCAAACGCATTCCTGGTGGGCTTCTAGGTGCCGATTATAAAATTTCTAATAACAGGTACCAATTTGAAAAGATTTATGGAGGTCTTAACTGGAACCCAAAACTTAGATCCCCATTAACAGAACCTGGTGTTGATGTTAATCTGGGGGATTATTTATTAGCGGTAAATGGAAAAGACCTGACCAGTAACGATAATATTTTTAGCCATTTTGAAAATACGGCAGGCAAGATTGTAGAATTAACTGTTGGACCAAATCCAAATTATAACAATTCCAGGATAATAAAAGTTACTCCGGTATCCAGCGAATATCCTTTAAGAAATCGGGATTGGGTTGAAAGCAATTTAAAAAAAGTGCATGAGGCTACTGATGGTCAAGTTGCATATGTATATGTACCCAATACCACTACGGCAGGTCATGAATATTTTAAAAGATATTTCTATCCTCAAGCCAATAAGAAAGCAATAATTATTGACGAGCGATTTAACGGAGGCGGACAAATCGCAGATTACTACATTAATCTTCTTTTGAACCCATATCAATCGCATTGGAATTTCAGATATGGTAAGGATCTTAAAACGCCTAGTGCTTCTATTCAAGGTCCAAAAGTGATGCTTATTGATGAAACTGCAGGATCAGGTGGAGATATGTTACCTTGGATGTTTAGAAAATTTAAAGTTGGAACTTTAATTGGCAAACGAACCTGGGGAGGTTTAGTAGGCATATTAGGGTTTCCAGAGTTTATAGATGGAGCTAGTGTCACTGCACCAAACGTAGCTATCTGGACAGAAGATGGGTTTATCGTAGAAAATGTAGGTGTTGCTCCAGATATTGAAGTAGAACAGCTTCCTTCTGAAGTGATAAAAGGTAGAGACCCACAATTAGAAAAGGCAATTGAAGTAGTCTTAAAAGAGCTTGAAAAGAACCCGCCTAAAGAACCTAAAAGACCCCCATATCCCAAAAGAGCAAGAAATTAAAGACAAAAAAACACCCGATTTGAAATAATCGGGTGTTTTTTATATCCTAGTAAATTGGGTGATCACTTCAGTATATTTTGGATATTCTTGTACCAAGGATTTTCTTTCTGCCAGCTCAAAATCTTCAAAATCGAAACCTGGTGACACCGTACAACCTACCAATGAATAACTATTGGCATCCTTAACACTTGAAGCAAACCAATATCCAGCAGGAACCACCAATTGTGGTAATGCTCCCTCATCAAGATTGATCCCTACCTCATATCTTTTATATTTTCCATTGTGATCAATTACATGTACATATAGTGATGACCCTTGATAATAATGCCAGATTTCATCTTGTTTTATTTTATGAAATGCAGAAAAATTATCTGATGTAAGTAGAAAATAGATGGCAGTGCAATAGTTGCGTTTACCAGAAAAGCTACTCCCTAAGATGTTTTCAGGGATTATACCTTTACTTCTATATGTCTCTTTATAAAAACCACCTTCAGGATGAGGATTCATTTCCAAAGTGCGAACTATTTTATCGATTTCGGTATTCATGACTGTATTTTTTTGATAAACAAAAAAGCGATCTATTCAAGATCGCTTTTATTTATGATGAAGTGCAATTACTAATTATGCCAAAACTGCCTGTACCTTATCTGCAGCTTCTTGAAATTCTACTGCGCTTTGTACATCTAATCCACTAGTATCAATTAATTCTTTGGCAATATCTGCATTGGTTCCTTGCAAACGTACTATAATAGGGATCTTAATAGCGTCGCCCATATTCTTATAAGCATCTACTACCCCTTGAGCCACTCTATCACAACGTACAATACCACCAAAAATATTAATCAGGATTGCCTTTACGTTGGGATCCTTAAGAATAATTCTAAAAGCTGTCTCAACACGTTTTGCATCTGCTGTACCTCCTACATCCAAAAAGTTTGCGGGTTCTCCTCCTGCTTGCTTAATCAAATCCATGGTTGCCATGGCAAGACCGGCACCGTTTACCATACACCCAACATTTCCATCAAGGTCAACGTAATTAAGACCTACTTCTTTTGCTTCTACTTCAATTGGGTTCTCTTCTCGAATATCTCGCATATCGACATAATTTTTATGTCTATACAACGCATTATCGTCAAGGGTAACTTTTGCATCAACCGCCATTATTTTATCATCACTAGTCTTTAAAACCGGGTTAATTTCAAATAATGAGGCATCAGATTTTACATAGGCAGTATATAAAGCCATAACAAATTTTGTCATTTCTTTAAAAGCAGTACCACTTAACCCAAGATTAAATGCTACCCGACGAGCTTGAAAAGGTAATATGCCTACTGAAGGATCAATCTCTTCTGTAAAAATCAAATGTGGTGTTTCTTCAGCTACCGTTTCTATATCCATTCCACCTTCTGTAGAATACATGATCATATTACGCCCAGTAGTACGATTTAATAACACAGACATATAAAATTCGTCTGGTTCACTATCACCTGGATAATAAACATCTTCTGCCACTAATACCTGGTGAACTTTCTTACCCTCTGCAGAGGTCTGAGGAGTAATTAAGTTCATTCCTATGATTTGTTCTGCTATAGATTCTACTTCCTGAAGATTTTTAGCAAGTTTAACTCCGCCACCTTTTCCTCGTCCACCTGCATGTACTTGAGCTTTTATTACATACCAACTTGTTCCTGTTTCGGTTGTAAGTTGTTTTGCTGCTGCTACGGCTTCATGTGCATTTTGTGCCACAATACCGCGTTGTATTCGCACGCCAAAGCTGCTTAATATCTCTTTACCCTGATACTCGTGTAAGTTCATATTGTTAGTTTTTTTACCTTTTTTATAGGAGTCCCAAAAATATGAAAAGTGAAATTACTGTGCCAATCTTTTAGGGTAAAAAACTTCTGGGAAGTTTTACTTGTAAAAGAGTAGTATATTGAAGTCTGTAAACTTTATAGTTGGAAGTCTTCAAAATCTAAAGGATCGAAGTTTTTAAAATGTCCATTCATCTGTATTACCTCTTTAGCTCTATTCATTTCCCGTACAACAGGAATGGTAACTTTAAGATGTCCTATTAAATAATTCAACCTTTCCAATTCGCTGCGCAATGTCAATAAATGATATTCCTGGTGTAGTGCCAAGCCTACTTTATGTGCTACCTGATAACTAATAAAAGGAATATCAAATACAGGAGGATTCTCTATAGTAAGCTCGACATATAAAATAGCAATATTTTTAAGCAATTCTTCCTGAAGGTCTTCCGCACTTCCATCGTTGTCTTCAAGAAATTCTACTTCTCCACCCGCATAAAGTTTACCTGGTAGTTTTTCATGAAAACTTTTGACTCTAAAGATTCTTTTCCCAAGGCAAATCACATCACTTTCTCCTCCTGGATATTTCTTGGATATTTTTTGAAGTTTTACCTCGGTACCATAGTCAAGCGTCTTATTAATAAAAGTAGGTATTCCAAAGGTCATATCATCCTCTTTACAGTCTTTAATTAGTTGTTGATATCGTTCTTCAAAAATATGCAAAGGTAGGCGTTCGCCAGGATAAACGACAGTCTGCAGAGGAAAAAGCGGAATCATATTTTTTTTCTTAAAAGTACTAATTTACTTGCTTTATACGCCCTAAATACAAGTTAAAAATCTAAAAATCTATCGTTGAGTAGATTTTTTCTCGTTACGATATCATTATCTCTAATTTTATTGATAATTTCGTAAGCTTAAATTTGTGACACTATGGAAAATGAAAATTTATTAGCAGTAGCGAGAGAGTTCGGGAGTCCGGTTTATGTATATGACTCCTCAAAGATTATTACACAGTATAATCGCTTGTTTGACGCCTTTAAGAAGGTCAAACGTGTAAAGCTAAATTATGCGGTAAAGGCACTTTCTAATCTTGCTATTTTAAAGCTAATGAATTCATTAGGCGCTGGACTAGATACGGTATCTATTCAAGAAGTAAAATTAGGATTATTAGCTGGTGTAAAACCAGAGGATATTATTTTTACTCCTAACGGCGTTTCTTTAGAAGAAATAGAACAAGTTTCTAAGATGGGGGTACAAATTAATATTGATAACCTTTCCATTCTAGAACAATTTGGCACAAAACATCCCAATGTACCGGTATGTATACGTATAAATCCACATGTATTAGCTGGAGGCAATAGTAAAATTTCAGTAGGACATATAGATAGCAAGTTTGGTATTTCTATTCACCAAATTCCGCATATCTTAAGAATAGTAGAAAATACAGGAATGAATATTAACGGTATCCATATGCATACTGGAAGTGATATTCTGGATATTGAAGTATTTTTATATGCAAGTGAGATTCTGTTTGAAACGGCAAAGAACTTTCATGATTTAGATTTTATAGATTTTGGAAGCGGATTTAAAGTACCTTATAAACCCGGCGATATAGAGACCAATATTGAAGAACTTGGTGAAAAATTAACCAAGCGATTTAACTCTTTTTGTAAAGAATATGGAAAAGAACTGACTCTAGGTTTTGAGCCTGGTAAATTTTTGGTTAGTGAAGCGGGGTATTTCTTGGCAAAAGTTAATGTGGTAAAGCAAACTACTTCTACTGTTTTTGCAGGAATAGATAGTGGACTTAATCATTTAATCAGACCCATGTTTTATGGATCGCATCATGAAATCATAAATGTTTCTAATCCAGAAGGAAGAGAACGTTTTTATTCTATAGTGGGGTATATCTGTGAGACCGATACATTTGCAACCAATAGAAGAATTCCTGAAATTACCGAAGGTGATATTATTGCTTTTAAAAATGCCGGAGCTTATTGTTTTTCAATGTCAAGCAATTACAATTCTCGTTATCGTCCCGCAGAAGTACTATGGCATAATGGAGAAGCTCATTTAATACGTAAGCATGAAGATTTTGAAGATTTGACTAAAAATCAAGTGGACATAGATATATTTTCTAAAGTTAAGGAATCGGTGTCTTAGTGATAGATATCTTATCTAATCTAAAAAGAGGTGTCTGACAAAAATCAGACACCTCTTTTTAAGTTATTGTTTTATCCCTGGTTGTAAAATCTTAAAATTTTCTTTTTTCTTGGCTTCATCTACCATTCTTTTTACATCTGCAAGCAATTTTTTAGCGTCATAAATAATTCCATCCTTGATGGTATAGCGAACCCCACCTACTCTTACCACATCGTTATCTTCTTTTAAACGAACTGCACCAGTACCATATAAAACTTTTAAATTCTTTAGCGGGTTTTCATCAATAATTACAAAATCTGCAAGTTTACCGACTTCAATAGTTCCGATTTTATCAGAAACCCCAAGGGCCTCTGCTCCATTTAAGGTAGCAGATCTTATGACTTCAAGGGGGTGAAAACCGGCTTCTCTTAGCAGCTCTAATTCTCTTACATATGCAAAACCATATAATTGAAAAATGAAACCTGAATCAGATCCTGTGGTTACTCTTCCACCTCTATTTTTATACTCATTGATAAAGGCCATCCACAAGCGATAATTCTCTCGCCAAGCCACTTCTTGCTCTGTACCCCAATCATGCCAATATGAGCCATGTGAAATTTTACTGGGCTGATAAAAGCGCCACAATGAAGGAAGTGTATACTCTTCGTGCCACTCTGCACGACGTGCTCGCTGTAAATCTCTACTGGCTTCATAAATATTAAAGGTAGGATCCAAAGTGAAATCAAGTGCTATAAGCTCATTCATCACAGTATTCCAATGATCAGAATAGGGTTTTGCAGCCTGTTTCCATAATTTTCCTGCTTCTTCAAATCGATCTTGCTCATTTTGATAATTGTAATCCAACGGATAGTGCTGTACAGTTTTATCCTCAAACAGCGCTTCAGGAAGTCCATACCAATGTTCCATAGAAGTAAGCCCCGCTCGAGCAGAGTTTAAAACATTCCAACGTGCTACATCTGTTTGTGCGTGGTGACAAGCAGAGCGTAATCCTAACTTTTTATTCTCGTCAAGGGCTGCCGCCATAATATCAGGAGCAGCACCAAAAAATTTGATTCCATCTGCACCTTTTTTAGCATTTTCTCTTACCCAATTTCGTGCCATTTCAGGACTGCCAATAGGCTCTTTGCTTCCCTGGCCAAAACCTGTATAGGCAAAAATGCGAGGTGCTACGATTTCATTCTTCTCACTAGATCGTTTTAGTTTCATAGTCCAATCAAGCCCTCTTCCACTCGGTTCTCTTACTGTAGTTATTCCATGTGCCATCCACAGCTTAAAAACATAGTCAGCTTCAGCACCTTGTGCTACTCCACCAATATGACCATGCATATCTACAAATCCAGGTAGAATATACTTTCTCTCGGCATTAATTTCTTTACCACCTGGCTTTAATTTTGGTCGCTTACCTTCATCAATAGGAACTCCAGGATATCCTACTACTTTTATATCTTTGATGATATTATTCTCTACTACTATATCAACCGGACCTCTGGGAGGTGATCCATTACCGTTAATTAGTGTAACTCCTCTAATAATAAGCTGAGAAAAAGGTCCTTCACCAAATTCTTGGGCATTCAACTGCAAACCCGTAAAAAAAATAAAACACCAAAGTAGATATTCTTTTATTTTCATATTGAAAAATTGAGAGTTGTGTTTGTAGAGAAACATGATCTTGAATTTCATACAATGCTTAAACTTACAGAATTCGTTGTAAATTCAGATAATTACTACGAAGATTTTAACTTATTAAAATTTAACATTCTGAAATATAGATATTTAACTCTTTTTAAAATTGTTTTTATTATTTTTAGAAAACCACCTAATCAAATTATTTTACTCATGGAAAAGTTACAATGGG
The DNA here is from genome assembly GCA_947500845.1 of uncultured Aquimarina sp. Taxonomy (GTDB): domain Bacteria; phylum Bacteroidota; class Bacteroidia; order Flavobacteriales; family Flavobacteriaceae; genus Aquimarina; species Aquimarina celericrescens. The sequence goes on along the minus strand of CANMTP010000017.1, from coordinate 17,657 downwards.
ATTTATTTACCAAAAAGATCTATATCCATTCGCCTATTCAAAAACTCTATGATTTATGGGCTACGACTGAAGGAATTACATCATGGTTTTTAAAAAATGCTGAATACAAAAGTCTTGAAGGTGTCGTTAGAAAACCTTCAGAATATATTCAAAAAGGCGATACCTACGTCTGGCAATGGTATAACTGGGATGGAAAAGAAGAAGGAGAGGTTATTTCGGCTAATGGAAAAGATTATATAGAAATATCTTTTGAATCGTCTAAAGTATCGATCAAACTTGAACAGAAAAATAATGTGACTATTGTGGTCTTGAGACAATTTGATATTCCAGTTGATGAAGAGAGCAAACTAAAAGTATACTACGGATGCAGTAATGGATGGACATTTTGGCTTGCTAATTTAAAGGCTTTTGTCGAGCATGACGTTCTACTCAACGAAACAGAAATAAATTTAAAGGAAAATGAACTTGCTGGTTATGAATTTGTAAATATGTAATTATATATTTTTAATATTTCTAATTAAATACTCTAAACCGTTAATTTTTAGTTCGTAAACTGTTTGCATTTGTTGTCCAAGCAGTCCTTTTGGAAAACCTTTGTTAGCATACCATACGATATAATACTCGGGTAGATCAATAAGATATCGGTCTTTGTATTTGCCGAAAGGCATCTTGGTATGAGCCAATTTGATTAAGAAATCTTTTTGAGGTTGAAGATTCATACCTTATGTAGAAATAAGATTATTTGGTATAATCCCTGTAGTACCACATGAGAGTTTTTATTTTTTTCTCCCATTTTTTCTGGTTGACTTGGTTTCTAGAATGATCTGTTTCTTCATCGTATCTCTCCTGCATATTAATTCTCATTCTTTCCACCAGCTTATACATTTTGTTAAGATCTCTTCTAATATTTTGACCCGCTTTATATTCTTTTAATCTTTTTCTCATTATTCGGGCATGCAATTCAGAAATGTCAAAATGTAATTGTTCATGCAGAAGAAGAGGTTTAGACATTTGACCACGTTTTACCCATGATAAAGAAGGATAACAAAAGCTATCTACCTGATAATTTAATTCGATATCTCCTTTGTCTTTGCCGTAGGCCCATTGGTAAGTTATTCCTGTATTAACACTAGCGTCAAAATTACTACTCATTTCTGGCCTACCCCTAAAATCGGACCAATCTAATTCGCTTCTTTCAGCATATGAAAACTTCCCTACATAACCATTATTATTGGCAACAAATAAAAATAAAACAATAGTAAAGTATTTACCCATAATTGTAACAATTATGCCCAACCAAAAGTTATATTTCCTCTATTTCAAAGCACTTGATGTACAGTATGGGGCAATATACTGCTAGCGCTATTTAAAATAGATATATTATCACTCTAAATATAAAGAATTTAGAATTGAATATAAATTATTTTTTAATGTATTCCTTACAATCTTGAATGATCAATTACAGTGCCAAAAAAACCTATTTCATAGAGAAATCCTAGAAAAGAGGTAATCTTAACATTTTCAAATATATAGAAAAATCTCTTTTTATTCTAATTGAATATATTATTTTATTAACATAAAAATATATTTCTATGATACTACTAGTATACTTAAATCCTACTATTCTTTTATTTTACTGAGATTCTTCGACTACTGTGAGCTTCAAATCATCATCGAATTTAATTAGATATGTAGCATTATTGTAATACCCTCCCAGCAGTTTTTTCTCATAATTGAATTTGTTCTCTACATATTCTGTAGTACCTTTAAAAGAAACACCGCTGTAGAGATCATCTGCCGACCCTAACCTCATTAGTATATCATATGCAATATCGAAACCACGAATGGCCCAATTATTAGGGTCTATGCCATATTCTTTTTTGTACCTCTTGGTGAATGGAGTTATTTGTTCCTTTCCTTCAACTTCTTTTTCGTCAAATTCTTTATCTACCGATGGATAATGCAAATGAAGCTTTGACAAGTTTTCATTTTTGACACTATCATTATCAAAAGCACTATTCTTATCGGAAGTAAACAGAGTAATTTGATGACTTTCTGCTTTTGCACTTAGTAAAGGGATAACATTACTTAGCATGGCCACATCATCGGATTCCAGAAACACCCAATTCGGTTTATTTTCAACCAAAACCTTATTCAGATGAACTTCGTAGAGGTAATTTCCTTCTTCAATTCTAGCCACTTTTGCTCCTGGAAATTTAGCAATCAGTTTCTCCTTAATTTTTTCGTGCTTTTTGCCTTGTTGCACGATAATAATAATGTTCTTATCTGTAGAATCTTTTTCTACAAAAGATATTATTTTATCCTGAAGCATTATATTGGTTGGCCTAGTCTGAAAGAAATTATCATATAAACTTGATTCCTTTCTAGAAGCTGGCGAAAAAACAGGTGTATTGTACTTTTTAAGCCCAGCTGCGACAGCTTCTAAGTTATTTTGATAAAGTGGTCCAATTACCGCATCTGTACTATCAAAACTATTTTCACGAAGTAATTTCTCGATATACTCCCTATTATTATTCTTTTTAGTATCATATACGTTAAGTTCTGTAGTAATTCCTTTGGTTCTTGCTGAATCAACTGCTATCAAGATACCACTATATAAATCTAATGCGATCCTAAGACTCTGCTTATTTTTGAGATATTCCTCTGTTTCCTGTATAGCTTCAAAATTTAAAGTATCAAGACTAAAAGGTAACATAACCGCTACTTTCTTAGGCTTAAAATTGTATAATTTACTTGCCAAATCGAGATATTGCCCCTGGGGTATGTCAACAGCTACAGTATCTTTAGGTATCGTAATCACCATACCTGCTTTTAATCCTTCCCTTAAATACGGATTCATGTTGAATAATGAATCTGAAGAAATTCCTGTACGTTTTAAAATCCCAAAAATAGTCTCTTTGGGTTTTACCTTATAGAGCTCAAATCCTGGTTGTATTGAATCTTTTAGGGATACAAAAATGGTGGTAGGCACTGTAATCTCCATACCCATAGGAAAATCAGGATCCATACCGGGATTAAGCTGCTCTAACTGAGATATCGTAATTCCATGTCTTCTTGCAATTCCGTATTTTGTTTCTTTCGGCTTTATTTTATATTTGGTTGTAGTGGTAATCCTACTACCAATACTATCAATAACTACAGGAGTTGTTATCGATTCTTTAGCAAATACTGGTATCCTAATTTTGTCTTTCTTTTTAATTTGCTCGGAATACAATCTTTTATTTTGCTTTTTTATATCTTCAACAGTTACATTGTATTTTTTAGCAATTCCAAATAGAGTTTCTTTTCGCTTTACCTTATGCGTTATGTAACGAATAATTTTAGGTCCTTCTGGAATTACTTTAAGACTGTCTAATACTGAGTCTTTATTTTCCTGAGCTCCATCAATCGCGGTAAGATTTTTTTTCTCGATTTTACCTACTTTAAGAATCTGTCCGATATTTATACCATTAATCGCCTCTGGATTGAGAATATAGATAGTTTCTTGAGAGATGTTATACTTTTGCGATAGATTAAAAACAGTATCTCCTTTCTCAACAACGTGAGTTTTATATTCCTGATCGTCTGTCACAGGAATAGCAAGGATCTGCCCTTCTTTTATACCATCTTTGGCAGTGGGGTTAATTTTATAAATCGCCTCAGGTGTCGTATTATATCGTTTTGCTATTCGATATACATTCTCTCCTTTGGCAACCGTATGACTCTTATATTGTTGTGCTATGGCAGCATTACCAATAATCAACATTATAAAGAACAATAAAAACTTTTTCATTTAATTTATTTTTAATTCCCCAACTCCAAAATTACAATTTAGTTATATTTCTATTCCCACTCTATCGTAGCTGGAGGTTTTGAGCTTATATCATATACTACTCTATTAACGCCTTTTACCCGGTTTATTATTGTGTTAGAGGTTTTTTGCAAAAATTCATAGGGTAAGTTCACCCAATCTGCCGTCATACCATCTGTACTTTCAACAGCTCGCAATGCAACGCAGTTTTCATAGGTTCTCTCGTCCCCCATTACTCCTACACTTTGCACAGGTAATAAAATTGCTCCTGCCTGCCAAACTTTATCATACAACCCATTTTCTTTTAACCCATTAATAAAAATAGCATCAACTTCTTGTAAGATAGCTACTTTTTCTGGAGTTATATCTCCCAATATCCTGATAGCCAATCCAGGTCCGGGGAAGGGATGTCTACCCAGTAAATCCTTATCCATATTCATTGAAGCTCCAACGCGACGTACCTCATCCTTAAATAACATCTTTAAGGGCTCTACTATCTTTAACTTCATATAATCGGGTAATCCCCCTACATTATGATGACTTTTTATCGTTGCGCTTGGACCACCGGTTACCGAGACACTTTCGATAACATCTGGATATATAGTACCTTGTGCTAACCAGGCAACATCCTTAATAGCATGTGCTTCATCATCAAAAACTTCGATAAATACTCTCCCAATAGCTTTACGCTTTTTTTCCGGATCGCTTTCTCCTGCAAGAGCTTCCAAAAAACGTGCCGAAGCATCTACACCTTTTACATTGAGTCCCATTCCTTCATAACGCTTCAGGACGGTCGAGAATTCATTTTTACGAAGCAAACCATTATTTACAAAAATACAATGAAGGTTTTTACCAATAGCTTTATGTAACAACATAGCCGCAACTGAAGAATCCACACCTCCAGAAAGGCCTAATACAACCTTATCATTTCCCAATTGCTCTTTTAGTTTGTCTACCGCTTCCTCTACAAAAGAATCTGGTGTCCAATCCTGAGCAACACCGGCGATATGTACTAGAAAATTCTCTAGCAGTTGTGTTCCATCTTTGGTATGGTACACTTCTGGATGAAATTGAATAGCGTAGGTCTTCTCTCCACTAATTTTGAAAGCAGCATTTTCTACGTCATGAGTACTTGCCAAAAGCTCTCCGTTGGTTGGTAGTCTTTTAATCGTATCACTATGACTCATCCAAACTTGTGAGCCTTTTGAAATGTTTTGAAACAATTCATTATCGCCAACATAAGACAAATTTGCTCGTCCGTACTCACGTGTATTAGATTCTGCCACTTCCCCACCACCGAAATGCGCAAGGTATTGTGCCCCATAACAAATACCTAGTAGTGGCTTTTTACCGCGTATCTCGCTAAGATCCGGATGAGCTACGTTGTCTCCCCGAACTGATAGTGGACTACCTGATAATATAACAGCATGATAACTGTTAATGTCTTTTGGAGGTTTATTATATGGATGTATTTCTGAATAAATATTGAGCTCTCTTACGCGACGCCCAATAAGTTGTGTTACCTGTGACCCGAAGTCTAGAATAAGTACCTTGTTGTTTTGCATAGGCAAAAATAAAATTAAATTGATAACCCTGAAATCCTAAATTGATAATTTTTGGAAAGCTTATTACTTTTATTAATTATCAAATCTGTTATATAGTATTATGTAAAAACAAAACTATTAAGAATGCTTTGGTAAACCAATGCAAAAACTTCACTCTATACCCCGCAAAAGAATGCAGAATCCGCTAGCTAACAAAATGATAAAATAATTATTTGTACATTTAATAGATCAATCATCAATTTTATGGGCTCTTTTCTAAAACTTCTTCTTTTGGGATGTCTTTGTTGTTATTCTACGTTTGCCCAAAACAAAAAAAAGATAGATAGCTTGCAAAAAATTATCGCCGAAACCGATATTGATACGGTCAAAGCTATAAACTATCTATGGATTGCCGAATATAGTATGTACAATGATCCTAAACTCACATTAGATGTTATCAATAAAGCCGAACTATTATATAAAAAGAGCAATTATTCTCAACAAATGGGAAAAGTCTATGGCCAAAAAGCAAATTATTATTATAGACAGGGAAAAATAGATTCGGCAAGGCATTATTTAGAAGCATCTGCAGTTTTTTTTCTAGAACAAAAGGATACATTAAGAGCTGCAAACATCAGACATAACATTGGGATTTTAGATCATTATCAAGGTAATACAGAAAGTGCTATTTCGATTATGGAAAGTAATATCCCTGTTTTTATACAACTTAAAGATTCCTTACGATTAGGTAATACTTATCATATGATTGGAAGTATTTTTAAATCGAAAGGCTATTATAATATCTCCTTAAAAAATATGCTTAAAGCCTTAAAAATTCACCAAAAGGTAAAGGATAATTTTAGAATGGCAGAAGACCTTCTACAAATAGGAATCACATACCAGTCACTTGAAGAACACAAAAAAGCAATCGAAATTTTCAAAGAAAGCTATGAATTATATGAAAAAGAAGAAAACATACAAAACATAGCACATATCCTAAACTATATAGGATCTTCTAATGTAGCCTTGAAAAAATATGAACAGGCCGAAAAAAATTTCAAAGAGGCATTAGAACTTTCTATTGCACAAGAGTACAAAGCTAATATCGCTAGAACTTATGTTAATTTTGGTAACTTAGAATATGAAAAGGAAAATTATACTACTGCTATCGATTTTCTAACAAAAGGATATGAGATCTGGCAAACAATTTCCTCTCCTTTTAGTGAAGCAGATGTTCTTTTCGATATAGGAAAAGCAACTTTAGCCAACAAAGAATATAGTAAATCGGTCCAGTTTTTTGATAAAAGTATCCAATTAGGAGATTCAATTAACGATCCTAGGGTTTTAACCAAAGCACATCTCTATAAATCAACTGCTCTCGAAAAGTTAAGTAAATACAAAGAATCTCTAGAAAGTTTTAAAAAGAATAAAACATTCAGCGATACCATTTTTACTGCAGAAAATCGTCGTGCAACGAAGGAATTACAAATCATCTATGAAACAGAGAAAAAAGAGCAAGAAATAGCGCTTCAGAAAAGTGAAATTGAATTATTGGAACAAAAGGCTAAAACCAATAATTTACAACGTATTTTGCTAGGAGCTGGTTTATTTCTCTCTTTTATCATCTTCGGCCTCGGTGTGTATGGGCTTCGACAAAAAATAAAGCGTAATAAACTCGAAAAGGAAAAACTAGATGGTGAATTGGCTTTTAAAAAGAAAGAACTTACTACCCATGCTTTGCACCTCGCCAAAAAAAATGAAGTATTAGAAGGATTAAAACAAAAAGCAGAAGAACTAAAAACATCTCAAAACGATACTAATGGTTACCAACAGTTAATACACACTATCAATTTTGATTTGCAAGATGACAACAACTGGGAGAATTTTGCCAGATATTTTGAAGAAGTTCATAAAGACTTTAATAGCAACGTTAAGAAGAAATATCCAGATGTTACGTCAAACGAATTACGCTTGATGGCTCTCTTGAAAATGAATTTATCTTCAAAAGAGATGGCAAATATCCTAAATATTTCTCAGGAAGGAATCAAAAAAGCCAGATACCGCCTTCGAAAGAAACTTCAAATCACTACCGACGCCTCTTTGCAAGATACCGTATTAAACCTCTAAAAACAGGGGTTCATACTTTTACTTTCTTTTATTATCTACTTAATTTTTAGGTGTCCACTGTTTGTCCACCACTTAATTTTCTTTACAACAAATCAACACTTTAGGTTTGTAATGTCATTAAGTTGACTCGTATTGTTTTGTCGGTGTTCTGTCCGAATTAGGGGCTGCAGACTTTAGCGGACAGATCACACAAAATGATGATAATTAATAAACCACAAAACATTTTAATTATGAAAACTCGTAAAAAAAACTTGGGAAAATTATTACTATTCTTTTTCACCGGATTGGTAATAGCATGTAGTAAAGATGATGGAGAAGATACGGTAGATCCAGGAAGTAACACAGATCCACAAACCGTTGCAGAGGTCATAGCTCTTGGTGATGATTTTGAAACTTTTCCATCCTCACGAAAGTCTGATACGCTATCGACTAGTGAACCATTTAACAATGATTACGACAAAACCTTAGAAGATGGTTCTGAGGTAGAACAACGTTGGATATGTACCAGAAAAAAAGTAGGTGTATTGGATGGTAATGGAGAGTTTCCATTGTTTAATACTAACGCTTCTATAATCTGGCCTGGTAACCTATTACAAGGAAAAACGTTATCCAATGCAACCCCTTCTGATATAGTTATTAAAAGGGCTCGGGGTAAAATTTCTTATAATTTAGTCACTGGGAACCCGGTCGCCACAAGAGAAGTTGATGAAATAGATCAAGGTACAGTTGCACAAGCAATGAACGATATTGTCGCTCAAAATGGAGACATCGTTCCGGCAAATTTTGATCTCAAGGTAGAATCAATAAACTCAAAAGAGCAGTTAGCATTAGAGATGGGTCTAAGCGTTTCTACTTTTGCATCAAAAGTATCTACAAACTTCTCTTTGAATACAAGTTCTGAGTATAGTAGTGTTCTGGTCAAATTAACGCAAGCTTATTATACTATGAACTACGTTAAGCCCACCAGTCTTGATGAAGTATTTGATTCTAGTGTTACTCCAGAGCAATTAGGAAAATTTGTTCAGGCTGATAATCCAGCGACTTTTATCTCATCGGTTACGTATGGAAGAATATTTTATATGTTGTATGAGTCTACAGCATCTGCACAAGACATGAAGCTTGCTTTAAATGGAGCTTACGGAGGCTTAACAACTAAAGTAGAAGGCAATGTAGATCTCGAATTTTTAAGAGAATATAACAACTTAAGTATTAAAGTCATTGCATATGGTGGAGATGCACAAGGAACATTTGAGACCGTTGGAACTGTATTGGATGGAGATGAAGGAGTAAATAACTTGCAAAATCTATTAAACAGACTGGGTGAATCTACCAATATCGCTGCAGGACTGCCACTATCCTATGTTGTAAACAGTTTGGAAGACCCTAGTCAAATTGTAGGGACAAAACTAGCCACAGAATATGATGTTGTAAATTGTGAACTAAAAGGAATTTTGCCTCCTGAGGGCTATAAATCAATCGTTGATCTATTCAAAGATGATGAAGATGGTGGAGGAATTGGTGCAATGACCCAAATAGCAAAAAGTAATATTTTGATATTTAATAAACTCGGTACCAAATATGCCTGGTATAATGGTGCTACTGGTATGGTTAAAGGAATATTTAGTATTACCGATACAAATTCACCATTAGGTGAAGTACCTTTGGATAATGTAGGTGCTGCTACGCAATTATCCGACACCAGAATATATTTCTTTGATAAAACAGGATTGAGTGCTTCCAGGTTTAAATATAGTAAAGGGGATACTACATTAGGAACGGTTGGTGATGCCCCTACAACTCCTGTTGGAACTTTTCTTGACCCCAGAGACCAACCATTCATTGTTAATATTGGTTTTGGTGATTCAGGTAATTTTCCTTTTGTAAATGAAGGTTTTGGTGCTGGTGTACGAGTTGGGGTAAACACGATAGCATTCTTTGGAAAGTCAGGAGAAAAATACGCTCTATATTCTACTAGTGAAGGTTCCTGGGAAGCCACACAGAATTCTAACACCTGGTTTAACGGAATTTCAAATACAAATGGTACGTTATTTGAAAAAGTTGGAGCCGCTGCCTTTATAGAATTTTCAAACAGTACTGGAAGATATTTATTAGCCAACGAAGATGGTACTGAAATCATGCAATATCAATCAACCCCAGTTAGAACATTTGAAGGTCCATGGGTTATAAATTAAATACTATGTCGAATTAGTTATGAAGAGGCATCCAAATTTGGATGCCTTTTTTTGATCCTCCTTTATAAATTGATTAACTTTATAAGAATAACCACAATTATTATTACCAATGACCGAAATCATCTTCTCTACCATTATAAACGATCTTAAAAAAGCCACCAAAACGACGGGACACCCGTTTAGGTATTTCACACTAGGAACCTCAAGTATTAATGGTACTCCAAGATTAAGAACTGTTGTACTTCGGGATATAGATGAACAATTAAACCTTACTCTATATACCGATAAAAGATCAAAAAAAATTACTCATATTAATGAACATAACACAGTAAGTCTTCTTTTTCTTGATGCTGACAGATTAATTCAACTCTCAATAAGAGCGAAAGCTGAGATTATTACTGATGACAGTACCCTAAAAAAGATTTGGGAACAGGTCCCTCAAAAATCAAGAAAAGATTATACCACTCAGTTGGCTCCTGGTGAAGAAATTAAGAATCCCGAGCAGGTAGACTTTCTGGAAGAAAAACACTTCTTTACCGCTGTTAAATTAATTCCCGATAAAATTGAATACCTGCGTTTAAAAAGACCAGCCCACATTCGTGTGTTATTTGAGAAAGAAAAGAACGAATGGGAGGGATCTTTTCTGGTGCCTTGATCGTGTGAATCTAAACATCCTTTGTATACAGTATTGTATTACCTTAATTTACATACGATTGTCCAGTCAATTTTTTCGCGTATAGCGCAAAATTTAGAAAGTATTTTTGACCAACTACAAAGCGTACTTCATTTTAATATTTTTATTAAAAAATATTGATACTAAGAATATGTGTTAAAGCATTGTATCGTATACCGTTGCATTTCTTTTGAAAATTCGAAGGTGGCTTCTGAAATTGAAACATCAAATACATTAGATAAAGAAGTCTTATTTCTTTTTTGGCTATAATTCTCAAAATCAGAAGACATTTTAACGTTTGTATCGTTCTTACGTATTGCTATTGTATTCATAAAAATAGATTTAAAGGTTTTCCCTAGTTATTCTAATGATAAAATTAATTTATCCAGATTTGGAATTAGCAATTATATGTATTCTTATCATTTTTATAACACAGTTTTATCGATCTGAAAATATCAGAGTATTGAAGATACCACATCAACAATAAAATCCGCTTTATTTTATGTATTCTCCATCACTTTATAAACTATCTAAGTGATAGGGAACCATTGAGTCAGCTTATACAAATGATTTTGAAGTAAAATAACTCCATTATAAAAATTAAACACCCTGATTTTAGATATTCTATTTTTTAATAACGATAAATTCTCCTTTGAATGGATCAAGATGCTCGATTAGAGTTGGAATCAAATCCTCGCCATATTCCAAATACATCTCAGAGAAGTTTGTAGTACGTTCTTGTAAGCTTTGATTAGGAAACAATTCGTTTTGAATAGCCGTTAATCGTTTTACATGATCACTTAGTTTGCGACGCTGTGCTTTTAACAAACGTTTCTCCAGCATATCCAATCCTTTAAGTTGTTTTACTTCCTGAGCTTTTACTGCATCCAGAAAAGTGACATCAGTTTGTTCTGCTAATTTATACATTTCCTCGAACTGTTCTTGTAAATGTTTGCGCTGCGGCTCAAAATTAATATCTATGTTTGATATTTGTCGCACCTTTCGATTGATCAACTCATGCTGTTTTAAGAACAATTCTGTATCTGAAATATTAAGTTTTTCGATTTTTTCTGCTTGTTTTTGGGTCTGAATCAATACCGAATTACGTAGTAATAACATCGGAAAAGGCACTTTAACGGCTTTAAAATAATCTTTCAACTCAAACCAATAGGCTAATTCTCCTCCCCCACCTATATAGCAAAGGTTGGGCAAAATTACCTCTTGATACAGTGGTCGCATCATCACATTAGGACTAAATCGCTCGGGCACCTCATGGAGGTGTTTTATTAGCTCACTCTTGCTCCAACGTATTTCTGTTTCGTTTACAAAATAGCTACCCTCTTGTTCAATGATACGCTCACGAACGCCCTCTGCCAGATAAAAAAGATTAATTTCCCTGGGGTTTACCTGCACTTTATATCCTAACTCTTCTAGAGCATTTGCCTTTGGGAGTACATTGGTGTACGATACTTCTTCTGTAAGTTCTTTTTCTACAAAAGGGATAAAAAGACGTTTCAATTCTCGATCGTCACCATCGATGATCACCAAACCATACGTACTAAATAGCTCATTAGCCAGATATCGTGTTGCTTCAGCGAGAGTAGTATGCTTTATATAAGCGTTTTCAAAAAGGGATTTTAGTTGTTCTGCATGGTTTCCCATACCAATTTCCGAAGAAAAAACTTCGAATACTTTATCTAGTCCCTGGGTATCAAAGACTCCTACAGCACCACCATCATCACGATTCCATTGTATTTTTTTTCCGAAGAGATTGAAATAGTTGATCTCATCAAAATCATGATCTTCAGTAGCCATCCAATAAACAGGTACAAAATCATGTTTAGGATACTTTTCTTTTAAAACCCTGGTCAAATTAATCGTAGAAATGATCTTGTATAAAAAATAAAGAGGTCCTGTAAAAAGGTTTAATTGATGCCCTGTGGTAATCGTATATGTTGAGGACTGTTGTAAAGACTCAATATTTTCCTTGGTAGCATCAGAAATGGTAATACCCTTATATTGATTTTGTAAAGATTCCACTAATACTTTTCTGTTTTCCTGAGAGAAAGATTGCTGCTTTTCATCTATTTGAGCTTTAAAATTCTCAAGTTTGGGAAAACGATTGTAAAACGGCTGAAATTCAGCTTTTTGGTCTAAATAATCACAAATAAGGGATGAAAAGTAATTCGTATCTCTAAACGGAATACAGTCACTAGGCATATACTACTTTTTTTAAGACGATAAATATACATTAGATTGTAAATGTAAATCCTAAATTTTAGTTAATACACATACTAACCTAAATTTAACTCGGTATTTTACGAGTTTTAAAATTTAAATCAATCAATGCAAAAATTACTCTTTACACTCTTCGTTGTAACGGTCACGCTTACGCACTCACAAGTCAAATTAAAATCACTGGCAGAATTTTTAGGTTATGAAATAGGTGATCAATTTACACGTCATGCCGATGTTGTCGATTATTTCAATCATGTCGCTGATAATTCGAATATGGTGACCTATCACACTTACGGAAAAACGAATGAGCGCAGACCGCTAACCTATGCGATCATTTCTTCTGAAGAAAATCTTAAAAATATTGAGAACATAAGACTGAATCATCTCAAAAATACCGGTATAATTGAAGGCTCTTCAACTCCTGAAAAAGCTATTGTATGGCTAAGCTATAATGTACATGGCAATGAAGCTTCGAGTACAGAGGCCGCTATGCAAACCATTTATGAATTGATCACAAAAAAATCAGACTGGTTACAAAATACCGTGGTGATTATGGACCCGTGTATCAACCCAGATGGACGTGATCGTTATGTAAATTGGTACAATCAAGTAAAGGCGACTCCTTATAATACCGATCAAAGTGCTACTGAACACAATGAACCATGGCCGGGAGGAAGACCAAATCATTATCTTTTTGATCTCAACCGTGATTGGGCATGGGCCACTCAGGTAGAAACCTCACAACGATTAAAAGTTTATAATACCTGGATGCCACATATTCATGTAGATTTTCATGAACAAGGTATCAACGAGCCTTATTACTTTGCACCTGCTGCAGAGCCATTCCATGAAATCATAACGCCATGGCAACGCGATTTCCAGATACAAATAGGTAAAAATCATGCAAAATATTTTGATGCCGAAGGCTGGCTGTTTTTCACCCGAGAGCGTTTCGACTTATTATATCCAAGTTATGGGGATACCTACCCCACTTTTATGGGAGCTATTGGTATGACATACGAACAAGCGGGGCATGGTCGTGCAGGATTAGGTATACAAACTGACGAAGGATATGTGCTCACCCTCAAAGATCGTGCATTGCATCACACTACGACCGGACTATCTACCGTTGAAATGTCTTCAAAAAATGCAGCGAAGCTGAATACAGAATTCAAGAAATTCTTTGATAATTCAGATTTAAAATATAAAAGTTATGTCCTTACAGGTGAAGCCGATAAGATTAACGCACTAACCCGATTGCTTGACAAGCATGAGATAAGGTATGGTTTCGCGAATACTACAAAAGTTTCCGGATTTAATTTTAGAGAAAATAAATCAGGTAGCATTAATGCAAATGGTGCTTTGGTAGTAAGTACAAATCAACCTAAAGGCAAGATGGTTAAAGTCCTTTTCGAACCCGATGCCAAATTAAGTAATCCATTAACCTATGATATTACCGCATGGAGCATCCCCCATGCCTATGGTTTGGAAGCTATAGCCTCTACTTCGTTAGTACCTGCAAATGGAAGCAAAGCACAAAATACTTTAAGTAATAGCGCCAACGCTACGGGAGCTGGATATATCACCAAATGGAATAGTCTTGATGATGCAGCCTTTATGGCAGAGTTGCTTAAAAACAATATCAGAGTACGCTTTACTGAAAAAGATTTTTCTAACAACGGTGACAACTTCAAAAAAGGAAGTTTGATTATTACCAAAAGTGATAATATCAAAAACAAGAAGTATGATTCCCTGGTGATTGATATTGCAAACAAACATAAACGTAAACTCTATGCTGCACCTTCCAGTTTTGCTTCAAAAGGTGTTGATTTTGGTTCGCCCGATGTAAAATTGATCAATAATCAACGTATCGCTGTACTCAAAGGAGATTATGTATCTTCTCTAAGTTATGGTGAAATTTGGCATTTTTTTGAACAACAACTTCACTATCCTATCACCTCTATGGATACCGATTACTTTAAAAGAGTTGATCTAAGTAAATATGACGTGCTTATTATGCCAAATGGCTATTATAATGGTTTAATCGACGAAAATATTCTTAAAAAGCTAAAAAAGTGGGTTCGTGATGGTGGTAAACTAATAGCAGTAGCCAGGGCTGTAGGCGTTTTTGCCGATAAAGAAGGTTTTGATCTTAAAAAGAATACACCCGATGAAAAGAAAAAAGATACTATTGGTAATTTAATACCGTATGATGAAAGAGAACGCGAAAGTGTTAAAGATTTTATTACCGGCAGTATTTTTAAAACCAAAGTAGATGCCTCGCATCCTATGGCATTTGGGTACGACGACACCTATTTTAGTTTAAAATTAGGAAGCAGCTCTTATCAATTATTAAAAGACGGTTATAACATCGCCTATATACAGAGCCCCACGAACGTATCTGGATTTTCGGGTACTGAAGCTTTAGAAAACCTGAATAACTCTTTGGTGTTTGGAGAGGCACGAATGGGTAGCGGAAGTATACTATATATGGTAGATAACCCTATGTTTAGATCCTTCTGGGAAAACGGAAAGCTTTTCTTTGTGAATGCCATATTTTTTGCAAACAATAACAAATTTAGACTATAAAAATTGAATTGTCATGACTAATACTCACATCTCTACAACCTTAACAGCTATCGCTTTGTCTGGCGTAGTGTTTTTAAGTAGTTGTAACCAAAAGAAAGAAACTGTGGAAACATCAACAGAAACAGAAAGTACAGAAAACGTGCTATTAGCAGAATGGACGGGTCCTTACGGAGGCACTCCGGCATTCGACAAAATGAATCTGGAAGATCTGAAACCTGCCCTCGAAAAAGGAATGGAATTAAGCCTTAAAGAGATCGATGACATTGCAAATAGTACAGAAGCTCCTACTTTTGAAAATACCATTGTTCCGTTAGAAAAATCAGGATCAGCATTAGATAGGGTATTTACCTACTACGGCATTTTAAGTAGCAATATGTCATCCCCAGAATTCAGAAAAATTCAACAAGAAATGGCTCCGAAACTGTCTGAGTTTCGTTCTAAAATTTCACAAAATGAAAAATTATTCCAAAGAGTTAAAACCGTTTATGAAAACTCTTTAAAAAATCCGCTCGAAGATGATCAACAACGCGTGGTTCAATTAACATACGAAGGTTTTGCCATGAACGGGGCAGAATTAGATGAAGAGAAAAAGAAACGTTATGCCGAAATTAACAAAGAACTTTCAGAGCTATACACTAATTTTTCTAATAATATTCTTGAAGACGAAGAAGGGTACGTGACCTATCTCACCAAGGATCAATTAAGCGGTTTATCAGAACCTTTAATCAAAGCCTATGCAAAAGCTGCTGCCGATCGCGGACAAGAAGGTAAATATGCCGTGACCAATACAAGATCTTCTATGGATCCTTTTCTTACCTACTCTGATGAAAGAGAACTACGCAAAAAAGTATGGGAGAATTACTACTCCAGAGGAGATAATGGTGATGACAAGGATAATAACGAGAACATCGCCAAAATCTTAAAACTAAGAAAAGAACGCGTAGGATTATTAGGATATGATAATTATGCAGAATGGAGGTTACAAAACCGAATGGCAAAAACTCCAGAAAATGCCATGAAATTAATGAATGCCGTATGGCCGGCTGCCATTGCACGGGTAAAAGAAGAAGTAGCCGATATGCAGGCAGTAGCCAATGCCAACGGAGATAACATCACGATCGAACCCTGGGACTATCGCTATTATGCAGAAAAAGTTAGAAAAAAGAAATACGATCTTGACTCAGACGAAGTAAAACAATATTTACAACTAGACAAACTACGAGAAGCTATGTTTTTTGTAGCGGGTGAGTTATTCAATTATAAATTTACCCCGGTAGCAGAGGGTAAAGTTCCTGTGTTTCATGAAGATGTAAAGGTTTGGGAAGTAACCGATAAAACCTCTGGAGAGCATATTGGTTTATGGTATCTCGATCCCTTTGCACGACCAGGTAAACGATCTGGAGCCTGGGCAACCACCTATAGAAGTCATACCACTTTTGACGGAAAAGAAAACGTTTTGGGATCGAACAACTCTAATTTTGTAAAGCCTGCACCGGGAGAGCCTGTATTGGTATCCTGGGACGATGCCACTACGTTTTTCCATGAATTTGGTCATGCGCTGCATTTCTTTTCTTCAGAAGTTCGATATCCAACGTTGAATGGAGGGGTACGTGATTATACCGAGTTTCAGTCACAATTGTTAGAGCGCTGGCTATCTACAGACGAGGTGATCAACAATTATCTGGTACATTATGAAACAGGAGAACCCATGCCCAAAGCATTGGTCGACAAGATTAAAAAAGCATCTACTTTTAATCAGGGGTTTGCGACCACAGAATATTTGGCATCTGCTTTAATGGATATGAAATTTCATTTGGCCGATCCCGAAAATATAGATCCAGACAAATTTGAAAAAGTAACCCTTGCAGAATTAAACATGCCAAAAGAAGTAGTGATGCGTCATCGCACACCGCATTTTGGTCATGTATTCTCTGGTGAAGGGTATGCAACCGCTTATTATGGGTATATGTGGGCCGATGTATTAACCTCTGATGCTGCCGAGGCCTTTGCTGAAGCTCCGGGTGGTTTCTATGATAAAGAGGTAGCCGCCAAATTGGTAAAATACCTATTTGCACCACGTAACGCGATGGATCCCGCAGAAGCCTATAAAAAATTTAGAGGACGCGAAGCCAAGATTGAAGCCTTGATGAAAGACAGAGGGTTTCCGGTTACTAAATCATAATTGACTTTTTGATCCAATTAAAACATTGTAAAAGGAACAAACGCTTATAGTTTGTTCCTTTTTTCGTTTCAAATAGTAGTTCTTTGCTTAGCCGAATCGCAATAACAAAAACACCGTCACTACGAGGACGACAGGACGAAGTAGTCTTCCTACTATGAAACCACACTCCTACTCCTAGCAAAAAGATTGCTTCTTCGCTAAGGCGAATCGCAATGACAAGCACCCCGTCACTACGAGGACGACAGGACGAAGTAGTCTGCCTACTATGAAACTACACTCCTACTCCTAGCAAAAAGATTGC
>CANMTP010000016.1 GCA_947500845.1 uncultured Aquimarina sp. | reverse complement strand
GTGCGTTTCATACCTAAAAATACAAACACAACAAATCTTATCAAAAAAAGAAGCTGCCTTTTTAGACAGCCTCTTTTCATTTTATAACTTGCCCAATTTTTGAAGAACAAAGAGAATAAGTATCGGTATTGCCAACAACCCGATCATTAAAGGATTTTCCTGAAATAACCATGGTGCCAAAATTAGCGTTATAATATATCCACCAACTGCCCCTCCAAAATGGGCATCATGACCAATATTTCCAACACGGTTTTTCATACCAAAAATAGAATATAACAAATATCCTATACCAAAAACATAGGCAGGTATAGGAATAGGAATAAACATCAAATACAAACTCATATCTGGTCGAAACAAAATACCTGCGTATATTATTCCAGATACGGCACCACTAGCCCCTACCGCACTATAATGATATTCGTCTTTATGAAAAAACAATGAAAACAAATTTCCCACTAAAAGACTGCCAAAATAAATAACCAAAAACTTAACATTACCTGCAAAACTCAACACCACAGGCGCAAAAAAATAAAGCGTAAGCATATTAAAAAACAAATGTGTCATGTCAACATGCAAAAATCCAGAGGTAAACATTCTAATTTGTTCGCCCCGTCTTATTCCTCCAACATTAAATTTATATTTCTCAAAAAAAGAAAAGTCATTAAATCCCTTCAATGACATCAAAATATTTGCTCCAATAATAATAATTACAACAAGATCAAGGTTTCCCATATATCACTAATTTTAATCCAAATATAAATATACCATCCTTTTTAACCTTATAAAATCTACATTGATTTTGACATGGTATTAGCAAAAGTTTATGAAATAAAAAATTGAATAATTTTATATTTGTTAGCTTAATTTAATTATTAATGCAGTCTCTTGTATATCGTTTGTCATATCCAATTTTATGGGTAATCTCTAAGTTACCATGGAGCTTATTTTATATACTTTCTTCTATAATTTACGTTGTCGTCTATTATTTTATAGGGTATCGAAAAAAAATTGTAACAGAGAATTTAGTTTTAGTCTTCCCAGATAAATCCAAAAAAGAAATAAATAAAATTCGAAAAGCTTTTTACAAACATATGTGTGATATGTTTATGGAGATGACCAAAAGCTTATCTATTTCTAAGGAAGAAATGATCAAACGATTTAAAATCATCGATCCAGACTCCTTTAGAGAGCTACAATCAAGAAATAAAGGAATTATTGTGTTGATGGGACACTATGCAAGCTACGAATGGGCCATTGCGGCTCAATTTATCATGGATTTTCCAATAGTGGCGGTCTACAAAAAGATAAAGAATAAGCACTTTGACAAATTGGTACATCGTATTCGTGGAAGGTTTAATACAAGACTCATTCATAGCCATAATGTAATCAAAGAAGTTACTAGAGATAAAGTACACAAAAGGTTATGTGCCTACGGACTTCTATCAGATCAGTCACCCAGATTGAAAAATGCTTTGTATTGGACAGATTTCATGGGAATAAAAGTACCCATAATTACGGGAGGAGAGGTTTTGGCGAAAAGATTAGACATGGCAGTAGCCTTTCTCAAAGTAGAAAAAGTAAAAAGAGGATATTACCAAGCCAAATTTGTAACTATTACTGAAGATGCCAAAAACTGTGAGAATCATTACATTACTAAAACATATCTAAGAATGCTGGAAGAGCAAATTCGAAATAGACCCGAACTATATCTCTGGACTCATAAGCGCTGGAAGCATAGAAACGCGAAAACTCCCAAAGGAGCCATTTTGGATTAAAATACTAATGTATATTTTGCGCTTGATTTTTTGATTTTTTTAACATTTAATTGTTGGGTTTAACAAAATACTGCTATTTTCGCGATCAAAGCCCTACTTATTTATGCAATTGATTATTTATAGACTCGTCTATCCTATACTATGGTTAATTTCGAAATTACCATGGAGATTATTTTATGCGTTCTCTACTACTATTTTTTTATTGACTTATTATATTTTTAGATACCGCAGAAAAACAGTAACTGAGAATCTTACTCTTGTATTTCCTCAAAAATCAGTACAAGAAATTAGTAGTATCAGAAAAGATTTTTACAAGCACATGTGTGATATGTTCTTAGAAATGATCAAATCAATTTCTATCTCAAATGAAGAAATGAAAGAACGTTTCAGAGTGACCAATCTTAACACGCTAAACGAATTAGAAGCCAAAGGAGAAAGTATAATGGTATTTATGGCGCATTATGCAAGCTACGAATGGGCTAATGTAGTAGACATTCAAACTAACATCCAGGCTGTGGGGATATACAAACCACTTGCAAATAAGTATTTTGATCGTTTAGTACGTAGAATACGTGCTCGTTTTGGTTCTCGTGTAATTCCTACAAAAAATGCTATGGAAGAAATCACCAAAGATAAAAACAGAGATGGAGTACGTATGTATGGATTGGCAGCCGATCAATCTCCAAAAATCTATAAGGCAACCTATTGGACCGATTTTATGGGAGTAAAGGTACCAACGTTCTTGGGAGCAGAGGTTTTGGCTAAACGCCTGGGCATAAAAGTATTTTATTTGAAAGTAGAAAAAGTAAAAAGAGGATATTACGAAGCAACGTTTGTTCCTATTGCCGATGATCCTAATACATGTGAAGAGTATGCCATAGTAAAGAATTACCTAAGGATTCTCGAAAAACAAATTAAAAACAAACCTCAATATTATCTCTGGACTCATAAACGGTGGAAACATCGTAATGCCATATCAGAGGCTCCAAAAGGAGCTACAATAGATTAAAGCGTTATTTTTAATAATTAACCTAGAAATAAGCCTACCTTTGTAAGGTTATAATTACCCGTTCATGCAATTACTAATTTATAGTATTACTTATCCCGTAATCTTAGGAATATCTAAACTGCCGTGGAAATTATTCTATGGATTTTCTGACTGTACTTATTTTATAACATATTATATAATACGTTACCGAAGAAAGACCGTTACAGAAAACCTGACCTTGGTTTTCCCAGAAAAATCTGAGGAAGAAATAAAAAGAATACGAAAAGCATTCTACAAACATATGTGCGATATGTTTCTGGAAATGACAAAATCATTGTCTATTTCTAGAGAAGAGTTAATAAAACGATATAAGGTTGTAAATCTGGAGGAATTCCACAAATTTGAAAAAAAGAACAAAAGTATAATTGCTCTAATGGGCCATTATGGAAGCTTTGAATGGTCTAACGCGATCGACTTGGTGTCAATAAACCCATGTGTTGGTATTTATAAACAAATTAAAAATAAACATTTTGATAATTTAGCACACCGTATACGTGGACGATTTAACTCCAGGCTTATCGCCAGCCACAAAGTGGCCAGACAAATTATTAAGGATAAACAAGAAAATACTGTATGCGCATACGGTATGATTTCTGATCAATCGCCAAAAATCAATAATGCAAAATATTGGACAGATTTTATGGGGATAAAAGTACCTATTTTTTTGGGAGGGGAATTTCTGGCACAACGGCTTGATGTTATTGTACTATATCTTCAAGTGAAAAAAGTAAAACGAGGCCATTATGAGGTGAAATTTATTCCTATATCTGAGAATAGTACGGAAGAAGAAAAGTTTTATTCTATAAAAAAATACCTTCAGTTGCTCGAAGAGCAAATACGGGATGAGCCCGAATATTATCTCTGGACTCATAAACGCTGGAAACATCGTAATGCAGAAAAACCTGAGGGTGCAATTATCGATTAATAATCGTATAGAAACATCCGTTTAACGTCATTACAATACGCCGTAGCTAGAAGAAATAATGTGTTTATCATCAACTTAAATCATACCGGTTCCTTCGATTCTCTGGGAATAATACTTTTTTAGTCTCATTTACTCAAATTCCTGCTATTCTTTTTAATATTGTAATGGTATCTTCGGCTAATTGATCTGCTTTTTCTTGGCTCAAAGCCTCAGTGTAAATACGAATAATAGGTTCTGTATTACTTTTTCGTAAATGTACCCAAGAATCGTCAAAATCAACTTTCACTCCATCTACTGTTGACACTTCTTCTGTAATATGTTTTTTATGAAACCCATCTAAGATTTCGTCAACATTAAGATCAGGAGTTAATTGAATTTTGTTTTTACTCATAAAATATGACGGATAACTATTACGTAACTCGCTCACACTGCATTTTTTCTCTGCCAAATGAGTTAAAAATAATGCCACACCAACCAATGAATCTCTACCATAATGCAACTCTGGATAAATAATTCCTCCATTCCCTTCTCCTCCGATTACAGCATTGTTTGCCTTCATTTTTTCAACCACATTTACCTCTCCAACTGCACTAGCTTCATAATTACCATTATGTTTCACGGTCACGTCCCGCAGAGCTCTACTAGACGATAAATTAGAGACTGTGTTTCCAGGTGTTTTTCCTAAAACAAAATCGGCACAAGCTACTAATGTATATTCTTCGCCAAACATTTCTCCGTCTTCGCTTATGAATGCCAAACGATCTACATCGGGATCTACAGTGAGTCCAAAATCTGCTTTTTCCTTTACCACCAACTCAGACAAGTCAGTAAGATGTTCTTTTAGGGGTTCGGGATTATGAGGAAAGTGACCGTTCGGTTCACAATATAACTCTACTACGGTTACTCCCAATTTTTTAAGAAGCCTGGGAACTGCAATTCCACCGGTAGAATTTACTGCATCCACAACCACTTTAAATTCCGCCTTTTTAACAATTTCTGTATTAACCAAAGGTAAATTTAGAACTTCTTCAATGTGTTTATCAATGTAGGTATCATTTATAATAATACTTCCTAAATCATCAACTTCAGCAAAAGTATACCCGTCGTTTTCGGCAATTTCAAGAATCTTTTTTCCGTTTTCCGCATTCAAAAATTCTCCCTTACTGTTCAATAGCTTTAAAGCATTCCATTGCTTTGGATTATGACTCGCAGTAAGGATAATACCACCGTCTGCTTTTTCTAAAGGTACAGCTACTTCTACCGTAGGAGTAGTAGATAATCCTAAATCAATCACATCTATTCCGAGCCCAACGAGGCTGTTCATAACCAATTGTTGTATCATCGATCCAGAAATACGAGCATCTCTTCCCACAACTACTTTTGGATGTTCCTTCTTTGTTTCTTTTTTAAGCCAGCTACCATAGGCGGAAGCAAACTTAACTGTATCTACAGGTGTGAGATTATCTCCTACCGATCCCCCGATGGTTCCACGAATTCCAGATATTGATTTTATTAAAGTCATAGTATGGATTGATTGTTCAATTTTGATCGCAAATGTACAAGCTATAAGACATTACTACAACTTTACAATTAAAGTTTACAAAAAAACAATACTTACTTCTCAAAAAATTGTAAATTTCACTAATGAATTTTTTAGCTCATATCTATCTCTCCGGCGAAGATCCGGAGCTTAAAATAGGAAATTTTATAGCAGACTCAGTAAAGGGAAAAAAGTTTTTAGAATACCCGGAGCGCATTGCTCAGGGAATAACTTTACATCGTAAAATCGATGCGTATACAGATTCTCATGAAATTGTAAAAGAAAGTATGGCTAGGCTATCTCCTAAATACGGACGATATAGCGCTGTGATCGTTGATATATTATACGATCATTTTCTCGCTGCGAATTGGACAAGATACTCAGACACTCCTTTAGATAAATTTACCGTGGATTTTTATGGTTTACTTAATGAGAATTATGAAATTCTTCCTCAGCGAGTTCAAAATTTCCTTCCTTATATGATTCGGGACAATTGGCTATTAAGTTATGCTTCTATTTCTGGAATAGGCAATGTGCTCTCAGGAATGAATCGAAGAACAAAGAATCGATCCAAAATGAATTTTGCAGTTATAGAATTAGAACAATATTATACCGATTTTGACAAAGAGTTTCATGCTTTTTTTGAAGAATTAGAGCTCTTTACTAAAAATGAAATGAGAAAGCTTCAACAATGAAATATATCTTATACCTATCCCTATCTGCATTATTCTTTGTTTCCTGTAAAACAACCACCAAAGAAATAACCAAACCCTATCAGCCTGTACGCGGTTTGATCACTCAAGAAGCTATGGTAGTTTCTGCTCGTGAAGAAGCGTCAAAAATTGGTACGGTGATATTGAAGAACGGTGGTAACGCTTTTGATGCCATGGTAGCTACAGAAATGGCTCTAGCAGTGAGTTATCCTTTTGCGGGAAGTTTGGGCGGTGGTGGTTTTATGGTATATAGAAAAGCGAATGGTGAAACTGGTGCTCTGGATTATAGAGAAAAAGCTCCTTTAGCAGCTTCAAAAGATATGTATTTGGATGAAAATGGTGACCCTATTCCCGAAAAAAGTCAATTAGGAGCACTTGCTATAGGAGTTCCTGGAACTGTAGCAGGAGTATTCGCCGTACATGAGAAATTTGGAACTTTGCCCATAAAAGAAATTCTTAATCCGGTAGTTGATTTAGCAAAAAAAGGCTTTACCATTACCGAAAAACAAAAAAAACGTTTTGATAATTACAAAGATTTATTTTTTGAAGTGAACCAAGACACTATTCTCTTTGCAAAAGAATATAAAGTAGGTGATACAATAAAAAACCTAAAGCTGGCTGAAACCTTACAGCGTTTTATTTTAAATGGAAAAGCAGAGTTTTATGAAGGCGAAACAGGGAAAAAATTGGTACAGCGCATACAAGAGCATGGAGGAATAATTACCATGGAAGATTTATCAAAATACGAAGCCCAATGGCGCGACCCCATAAGATTTAAGTATAGAGATCTATCTATAATTTCTATGTCTCCCCCTTCTAGCGGCGGAGTATGCCTGGCGCAAATCATGAAAATGATTGAACCTTATGATATCTCAAAATACGGACACAATCAACTCAAAATAATTCAGGTGATTACCGAAGCAGAGCGAAGAGCCTATGCAGATCGTAGTTTTTATCTTGGTGATCCGGATTTCACAGAAATTCCATTAGATTCTTTAATCAGTAAAACATATTTATCTGATAGGATGGCCGATTTTTCATTCAACAGCGCTACAGCATCTTCTGAGATAAATTGTGGTAGTATTACCGGTTACGAAAGTGATGAGACGACGCATTACTCTATTGTTGATCAATTTGGAAACGCAATATCAGTAACGATAACACTTAATGGAGCTTATGGTTCAAAATTATATGTTCCAGAAGTAGGAACTTTCTTGAATAATGAAATGGATGATTTTAGTGCAAAACCAGGAGTTCCTAATATGTTTGGATTAATTGGTGCTCAGGCTAATGCAATTGCTCCAGAAAAACGAATGCTAAGCTCTATGACCCCAACATTGGTAGAGAAAGATGGAAAATTATGGATGTCTGTAGGTACCCCAGGTGGATCTACCATTATCACATCGGTATTGCAGACGATACTCAATGTAAAAGAATTCGGAATGACAATGCAGGATGCTGTAAATGCTCCGCGTTTTCATCACCAATGGTTACCAGACGTTGTGGTTTTCGAACCTAATTCATTTGATAATGAGCTTTTGGATAACTTAAGAGCAAAAGGCTATAATATTAATGAGGAGCAGTCTCGAATTATTGGTAAAGTTGATGGTATTCTTGTGTTGCCAGATGGAGCCCTTGAAGGCGGAGCCGATAAACGAGGAGACGATATGGCAGTGGGTTTTTAATTATTAGAAAATGAAATTTGTCTCAGCTTTAAAATATAAGTTTAAAGAAAATGCCGATGCAGAACAAGCCAGGTCAATGGAGGCGTATATGAAAGATCTTTTTTCATTTTACGGCATAAAAGCTCCTGTAAGAAAAATTCTTGTAAAAGAAACCATAGATCGTTTTAAAGCGGAGTTAACACGAGACAATGTAATTAGGATAGTTAATACATTGTATCAAGATTTACACAGAGAACTTCATTATTGCGCTATAGAAATCGCAGATCGGTATCTTAAAACAAAATATGAGGTTAAAGACCTTCATTTCATCGAGAAATTAATCACTACCAATTCCTGGTGGGATTCTGTTGATTTTATTGCCAAGCATATTTTAGGAAATTATTTACTTCAATATCCTAATCAAATATCAAAGGTTATCCCAAGATTTTCATCTTCAAAAAACATGTGGTTAAATCGAAGTGCTATTTTGTTTCAACTAGGATATAAGGATAAAACTGATCCAGAGTTACTATTTAGACTTTGCAACGCGCATAAATCTTCTAATGAATTTTTCATCAAAAAAGCAATTGGATGGGCATTAAGAGAATACTCTAAGATAAATCCAAAAGCTGTAAAGGATTTTGTTTCAGAGACAGATTTAAGACCTCTGTCTAAAAAGGAGGCTTTGAAAAGAGTTACTTAAAACAAAAACGCAGATAGCATGATGCTATCTGCGTTTATTTTACAATTATACTTGTACTTCTAAAATTGTACTTCGTAAATCAAAATTACTTTACTTCTTCAAAGTCAACATCTTCTACATCACTTCCTTCAGAACCTCCTCCAGATTGATCTGTTCCCGCATCGGGGCCTGGTTGTCCATTTTGTTGAGCTTCTGCTTGAGCTTTGTACATCTCTTCGCTTGCAACTTTCCATGCTTCATTGATTTTATCAAGAGCAGGTTGAATCACGGCTAAGTCTTTAGACTCATAAGCTTTCTTCAGTTCTTCTAAAGCCTCTTCAATTGGTTTTTTCTTATCATCAGATAATTTATCTCCAAATTCAGTTAGCTGCTTTTCAGTCTGGAAGATCATTCCGTCAGCTTCATTTAGTTTATCAGCTGTTTCTTTTGCTGCTTTATCTGCTTCGGCATTTGCTTCAGCTTCCCGCTTCATTTTCTCGATTTCTTCTTCTGTTAATCCTGAAGAAGCTTCGATACGAATATCCTGAGACTTATTAGTCGCTTTATCGGTAGCAGAAACTTTAATAATACCATTAGCATCAATATCAAACGTAACTTCGATCTGAGGTGTTCCTCTTTGCGCTGGTGGAATTCCATCTAAGTGAAAACGACCAATCGTCTTATTATCTGCTGCCATAGGGCGTTCTCCTTGTAACACATGAATCTCTACCGATGGCTGGTTATCTGCAGCTGTCGAGAAAATTTGAGATTTCTTGGTTGGAATAGTCGTATTCGCTTCGATAAGCTTCGTCATAACATTACCCATAGTTTCAATACCAAGGGAAAGTGGTGTAACATCTAATAATAATACATCTTTTACATCTCCAGTCAACACACCTCCTTGAATTGCTGCTCCTACGGCAACAACTTCATCGGGGTTTACTCCTTTACTAGGTGCTTTCCCAAAGAATTTCTCTACTGCTTCCTGTACTGCAGGAATACGAGTAGACCCTCCTACCAATATAATTTCATCGATATCACTAGTCGATAATCCAGCAGCTTTTAATGCTGTACGACAGGGCTCAATAGTACGTTTTACTAAGTCATCAATTAATTGATCAAATTTTGCTTTGGTCAATGTTCTTACCAAGTGTTTTGGCCCACTAGCTGTAGCGGTAACATATGGTAGATTAATTTCAGTTTGAGCCGAAGACGATAATTCTATTTTAGCTTTCTCTGCAGCTTCTTTAAGGCGTTGTAATGCCATAGGATCCTGACGCAGGTCCATATTTTCGTCTGCCTTAAACTCTTCTGCTAACCAATCGATTATCTTTTGGTCTACATCATCACCTCCAAGGTGAGTATCTCCATCTGTAGCTAATACCTCAAATACACCATCTCCTAATTCTAGGATTGATACGTCATGAGTACCACCACCAAAATCAAATACAACGATTTTTTGGTCAGTTCCTTTTTTATCAAGACCATATGCTAATGCTGCAGCAGTAGGCTCGTTGATAATTCTTTCTACGGTAAGACCTGCAATCTCTCCGGCCTCTTTTGTAGCCTGACGTTGTGCATCGTTAAAATATGCAGGCACAGTAATTACAGCCCTAGAAACATCCTGACCTAAGTAATCTTCTGCCGTTTTCTTCATTTTCTGAAGTGTCATTGCAGATAATTCTTGTGGCGTATATAAACGTCCGTCAATGTCAACACGTGGTGTATCATTATCTCCTTTTACGACTTTATAAGCAGCTCTTTCTGCTTCTTTAGCAGATTCAGAGAATTTATTACCCATAAATCTCTTTATCGAAGAGATAGTCTTAGTTGGATTAGTAACTGCCTGGCGCTTCGCAGGATCTCCTACTTTAATTTCTCCTCCTTCTACAAAAGCTATTACAGAAGGGGTTGTTCTTTTTCCTTCAGCATTAGGGATCACTACAGGCTCATTACCTTCCATTACAGAAACACAAGAGTTGGTTGTCCCTAAGTCTATTCCTATTATTTTACTCATTTTTATACTAAATTGTTATACTATTGTTCGTAATTATTTATCACTCTTAGGTCAATGATTATGCCATTGCCAGATATATGACAGGATGTCATTAGGATTTATTCATCTGTAGTAGAGTTTCTTTTTTTACAATAGGAAAACAACTTTAACTATTCCTTAAAAAAGGAGGTTCTTTATTGTCAAAAAACTATATTTACTTCCTAAAATAGTATCAATAATTATAGATTATGGAATGTATCAGTATTTTTGATATGTTGAAGATAGGTGTTGGTCCTTCAAGTTCTCATACGTTAGGTCCGTGGCGTGCAGGACGCAGATGGATAGCCGAATTAAAAAGTAGTAATCAATTTGAAACCGTTATAGCTGTCAAAGTTGATCTCTTTGGCTCGTTATCTCTAACAGGAAAAGGACATGCTACTGATATAGCAGTTATTTTAGGTTTATGTGGATATGATCCACAGACTATTGATGTATCTTCTATTTCTGACATTGTTGATACTATCAGAAAATCCAAACAGCTTCAATTTAATAGTGAGCGATCTATTTCTTTTGATCCTGACACGCAGATCATTTTTAATAAAGAATTTAAAGAATTTCACCCTAACGCTATTACATTTCTGGCTACCCTAAAAAACGGAAAAGAAATCGCATCTTCCTTCTATTCTATAGGAGGTGGTTTTGTGGTGAAAGAAGAACGAAAAAGAAAAGAAAAAAAACTCTCTGCTTTTAAACAGTTCCCGTTACCAATACAAAAAGCTACTGATTTATTAAAGTACTGTACGAATAAAAACAAAAAGGTTTCTGAAATTGTACTAGAAAACGAAAGGTCCTTACATACCGACAAAGAAATAGATGAACGAATTTCACAGATATGGAATGTCATGCTCGAGTCTATGTATACCGGTTGTCATACCGAAGGAACATTACCTGGTGGATTAAATGTTCGTCGTAGAGCCTTTGACACGCACAAAAAACTAATCGGAAACACTCTTTATAAAAACCCAACTGACTGGATTGAATCCATACGGGATACCGAGGTAAAATTTCGACAGATATTAAAATGGGTTTCTTGTTTTGCCCTGGCAGTAAATGAAGTAAACGCTTCTTTGGGAAGAGTTGTTACAGCTCCTACCAACGGAAGTGCAGGTGTAATTCCTGCAGTAATGATGTATTATATGGTCATTGAAAATCATGATGCTAATTTTGATGATATAAAACAATTTATGTTGGTCGCAGGAGAAATTGGTAGTTTATTTAAGAAAGGTGCCACTATCTCTGCTGCTATGGGGGGATGCCAGGCAGAAATTGGCGTATCTTCTGCGATGGCGGCTGGTGCACTTACAGAATTAATGGGTGGTACACCAGAACAAGTTTTAATGGCTAGCGAAATTGCCATGGAACATCATCTGGGATTGACCTGTGACCCTATAGCAGGTCTAGTACAAATACCGTGCATAGAGAGAAACGCTATGGGTGCTATTAAAGCTATTAACGCTTGTGAAATGGCGCTGGATACCGATGCCGCTAATGCCAAAGTTCCTCTTGACAAAGTCATTGAAACCATGTGGGAAACTGCACAAGATATGAATACCAAATATAAGGAAACTAGTGAAGGTGGCCTGGCTGTTAAAGTTAGTTTGAGTGACTGTTAGTATTTTAAAGTAGTAAAGCATCAGACATTCAAAGTTGTAAAATTTCGATGAAGGCAGACAGAATTTCCCAAAAACTGACCTGACAACACTCAATTATTCACTACTACTTTTACATCCTTCTCGCACACGGGTATCAGCGATAGCTATGATTTTCCAAGATGTACCGTCATTAAATAACTGAAAAACATTAACACCACAGTGACTAAAATTATCATTGAGGTAAAACTTATAAGGAGTCCACGCATTGGCAATGGTAGAGTCTGCATCAATTTTGAAAAGTAATAATCTTTCGTCCCATTGTTGCTCTGTTGTTCTATCATGTATGGCCTCCAAAAACTTTTTTACATCTGTTTTTCTAGTTTTCATCCTTCCTCCTTCTGTTCTGATGATGGTTTGCATGACGATATTATAATCCATAGTTTTTTTCATTTTAGCCGTATCGCCACTGTGAAACCCTTCAAAAAATTCTAAAATAGTTTCTTTTACTTCCTCTTTATAACGGTTAATATCATCTTTGGAAACATCTTTTTGTGAATGACAAATTGTACTATATAAGAAAATGACAAAAGTGAATATTGATATTTTATACACGACTATAGTTTTTTAATGATATTTAACTTTTAAAAATCCAAGACTTTGATTATACATATAAAGGTATTATTTTTAAGATACTAATTATCTAAGTAAATTATCTAAGTAAATTATCTAAGTAAATTATCTAAGTAAATTATCATGAGTAAATTTTATCATTATGATTTAGATTATTGCGAAATTTTTGTTCTTGAAAATTTAATCATAAAACAAATTTATGAGGGTGAAATAGTCACACCAAATTATATAAACGAATTAGAAAATGTGATTCATAGACATTTCAAGAATAAACCTGTGGTATATCTTTCGAACCGAACATTTTCATACTCTGTAGACCCTCTTGTATATAAAAAAGCTGCAAAAATTGAAAATTTATTGGGTATCGGTATTATAGTAGGCGCTGATAATAATATTGAAAACGCAAAGTTCGAAGGTAAATTTTACGACAAAAGCTCTGAAGTATTTCGCTTCTTTGACCAAGCGATGATTTGGGTTAGAAAAACTTTGACTAGCAATGATTAATGGTACTCACAGAAAATACAAGACTCCATTTCCTGTTTTTTAAATTTCATTCTTTATCGCTTCAAATTCGTCAACAAATAAAGACAAATCAAATTGTGACATAACGTTTGTTACGATATGGCTAAATGATTACTTTTACAGTCTTTAAAAACAATAGCAAATGTCAACAGCGAAGAAAGACTACAAACGCGTCACGGTAAAATCTCTTGTAGATATGAAATCTAATGGAGAAAAAATATCCATGTTAACCGCCTATGATTATACCATGGCGAAGATCGTTGATGGTGCCGGTGTAGATGTAATTCTTGTTGGAGATTCTGCCTCAAACGTAATGGCTGGACATGAAACCACACTTCCTATAACCTTGGACCAAATGATTTATCATGCTTCATCTGTAATTCGCGCTATTGATCGTGCTTTGATTGTGGTAGACATACCTTTTGGAAGTTATCAAAGTGACCCGAAAGAAGCACTACGCTCTGCGATACGAATAATGAAAGAATCAGGGGCACATGCTGTAAAAATGGAAGGCGGAAGAGAGATCAAGGAATCTATTAAAAGAACTCTGAATGCTGGAATCCCAGTGATGGGACATCTGGGATTGACTCCACAATCAATATACAAATTTGGAACATACACAGTTCGTGCCAAAGAAGAAGAGGAAGCTGACAAATTAAAAGAAGATGCTTTGATGCTAGAAAGGATTGGATGTTTTGCTATTGTTCTTGAGAAAGTTCCGGCAAAACTGGCTAAAGAAGTTGCAGAAAGCCTTACGATACCAATTATAGGTATCGGTGCGGGAAATGGTGTTGATGGACAAGTGTTGGTAACACATGATATGTTAGGTATGACACATGAATTTAATCCTCGGTTTTTAAGACGTTATTTAGATCTGTATACAGAAATGACCAATGCTTTTAAGCAGTATGTAACCGACGTAAAAGCTGTTGATTTTCCCAACGAAAATGAACAGTATTAGTAGGTAGATGAATTCGATCTTTAGACAATTTAGATTGTTAGACATTTAAATATGCATAAATTCAAAGACTTGGAAATATGGAAAAGGAGTAGAGTTTTTTGTTCTAAAATTTACGCCATAACATCAAAGTTTTCCGAAACTGAAAAGTTTGGATTGACTAATCAATTACGAAGAGCTTCAGTTTTAATTCTATCCAATATAGCTGAGGGTTCATCTAGAAACTCAAATAAAGACTTTTCAAGATTTCTTCAAATTACTTTAGGTTCTGCTTATGAAATAGAAACGCAACTATTAATTTCTTACGACTTAAACTTTATTAACAAAGAAGAACTTCATTTACTTTCAAAAGAATTAGAGTCTATCATTAAAATGACTTCAAAATTCAATTCTACTTTGAAATAATCCAACAATCGAATAATCCAAGAATCGAAAAAATCAATGCCTAAGACTCTTTCAAATAAAAACAATCTTCAAGTTCTTTATGAAGATAATCATGTGGTCATAGTCAACAAACGTCCCGGAGATATTGTACAGGGAGATAAGACAGGTGATAAGCCACTAAGTGAAGTGGTTAAAGAATATATTGCACAAAAATACAATAAACCTGGTGCGGTTTACTTAGGTGTTGTGCATCGGTTGGATCGACCAACCAGTGGCATAGTAGTGTTTGCGCGCACCAGTAAAGCACTGCCCAGACTTAACAAGATATTTGCCAATAAAGAGGCAAAAAAAACGTACTGGGCTGTAGTAAAAAACAAACCTCCTAAAGAAAGTGACACTCTAATTCATTGGCTTAAGCGAAATCCAAAGCAAAATAAGTCGTATGCCTATGTACAGGAAGTGCCAGATAGTAAAAAGGCAATTTTGGATTACAGAATTATTAAAAAGTTGGATAATTATTATGTACTCGAAATTGACCTTCATACCGGAAGACATCATCAAATAAGAGCTCAACTATCGTTCATAAAATGTGCGATTAAAGGAGATCTAAAATATGGCGTAGATCGTAGCAATAAAGACGGTAGTGTTCACCTTCATGCAAGAAAACTTGCTTTTGTACATCCGGTAAAAAAAGAATCTGTAACTATCATTGCTCCTCCTCCACCCGATCCTATATGGGATGCCTGCCTGGTATAAACAAGAATTTTATTTATAAGTTCTCACACTTTCAATCATTACAGAAATTAAAATTAAAATTCCCCCGAGTATTGTTGAAAGAACAGGTATTTCACCTAAAAAAATCATACCAAGGATAATACCATATATCGGTTGTATACTGCTAATAATACTTGCTGTTGTGATAGAAAATCGTTTAAAACTTGCCAAAAATAATGTATGCCCAATCGCTGTGGTTAATAATGCTAATGTTAAGGTGGGCAGCCACTGTTCTTTAATACCCGAACTATCCATGATGAATAAAAATGGTAGTAGAAAGATACTTACGATGACTAATTGATACCACATCAAAACCGAGCCATCATAATTTCCTACTTTGGTTTTCATAATAATATTACGCAATGCATAGCATAACGCAGAGACCACACCAAGGATGACAGCTTTGGTATATGAATTAGTAAAATCCAGATCAGGAACCAAAAAATAAATTCCCAATAAAACCAGTAATGTAAGCAACAGATGCACTTTCTGAAATTTAGTTTTCAATAGCAAGGGTTCCAATAAGGCAGTAATCACCGGATATGTAAAAATTGACAACATACCAATAGCTACGTTTGATAGTTTCAAAGCGTAGAAATATGTAATCCAATGCAATCCCATTAAAATACCACTAAGAATAATGGTTGGTCGATCTTTGCTTCCTGTTCTGAAAGAAATTCCTTTCCATTTGCAAAAAGCAAATAGTAAGATTCCTGCCATTAATGCTCTAAACCCTATAATAACAGGCACTGGCATATTAATGTATCTTCCCAATGCTCCAGAAGTGCTAATCAATAGCATAGCAAGATTGAGTTCCAGAATATTGCGTAGGTGTAGATTTTTTTGCATCATAGAGTATTACCGAACCAGTTTTTGAGATTTTTCCTTAATAATATCTGCGACAGGCCTTCCTTCGATATTACTTTCTAACCACGATAATATATCCAAATACAAAAATGCTCTTTTTTCATAGGGATGATCTTCATACTGCTTCAGAGTTTTATGAAGTTTTCTAAACTCATCCTTGATCTGATGCGGATAAATATCTCCAAGATTTTTTAAAAACTTAATCATCTCCTTTTGCACCTCGTGTAAATCGTCCATCTTCAGTAAGAATCTATACGTTTCTTTTAGTTGACTTTCGAGATGATAATCCATTCCCGCTTCATAATGTGCAACCAGGCTCAACACGCGAGAAAAACACATTAAATCTTCCCTCATTTTCAACGATTTATTATTGATAATTTTTGTAAGGTATTCTATGCATTTCCTATGATTTCCCATTCCAAAATACAAACATCCTATCTTATAATACAATACCATGATATGGTGGTCGTCAATACGGTTTTTATAATTTTCGATTCCCTTGAGTATTTCTTCAACCAGGTATTCCCCTTCATCAAAAGTACCTTCTAAGAAATGAATATTTAACCTGTTGTTGTAAATGAACTGAAATGATAATACCTCTATATTATCATCTTTTGGAAATGTGCTTTCTGCAATAGAATTTTCAAACTCTTTAAGCGTAGACTTCAATTGTGTTTTATCCTTTATAAGGTATAATGATTCGAGTAAATAATGATTTCCTCTTAAAAAAAATACAGGATTCTGAATCATCATTTTTGGGCTTTCATAAAACAGATCCACCCATTTTTTAGAATATTTATAACATGACAAAAAATCCTGAATGATAAAACTATACCACAAATGGGCCTTATACAACCACAATTTTTCTCTAAAACCCAACATACTCCATTCATATTTGGGGAGTTTGCTGTGAAAATAATTAGTAATTACGTTATGCTCCTTATCATTTCGAACATATCCACTCTTTAACATTAATCCATATAATTGAAGCGATAGATTAGACAACCTACTGGTTAAAACATTTTTCATGCTTAACATTTTTGCCTCAACCGTCAATTCGTCTGCCCTACTATTGATACTTCTAGTGATATACTGAGTTTCAATAACTTTTTCAAGCTCTACAATTTCATAAGCTATATTATGTTCTTCGTTTTCTTTTGCCAAAGACTTTGCTTTTTCTAAAATCTTTAAGCTTTGCTTATACAAACCCTTATGATATAATATAGAAGCAAAATCCAATTGTTCCCTGATTTGAGAACGTATGTTTTGATGCAGAGGACTTAATCGTAAACTAATCAAAATTTGTTTGTATAGATGTGCTTTTAGGTTAGAAAGTTGCAGTTTTGTTACAATGCCTTTCTTTACAATAAGTTCTTCATCAAGTGTATCGCTCTTATCCAAATGATTAAATAAAGCAAGAAATTTTGAATCGGTATTTACGCCTAATCGACCTACATATACTTTAAACTGTCGCTTTTCTGATTTAGAAAGTGACTTTACCAAAACAAACAAAGGATCTTTTTGATCAGTAGTCATTGTAAGAAATTATACTTTAATTAATTGATTAAAAGAAAGTTATGTTTTCAATAAAATAGTTTACCATTGTAAAAATAATATCTGAATACTTCCCTTTTGCAATCCCAAAATATAAATTCGTAAGAGATTTAAGAAACATCTTGTTAAGAATATTTAAAAAATATGATCTTTTATTAATCATACCAATCTTATAATTTATAAAATTCTCATGAGCAATAATAAAGTCCAAATATTTGATACCACCTTAAGAGACGGAGAACAGGTCCCTGGTTGTAAACTTAATACCAAACAAAAATTAGTTATTGCAGAGCGACTTGACCTTTTGGGCGTTGATGTCATTGAAGCTGGATTTCCTGTGTCAAGTCCGGGAGATTTTTCTTCGGTAACTGAAATTGCACGAATTGTTAAAAATGCAACAGTTTGTGGACTAACAAGAGCGGTAGAAAACGATATCAAAGTCGCTGCAGAAGCACTGGTACATGCCAAAAGACCAAGAATACATACTGGGATAGGTACTTCTGAATCCCATATCAAATATAAATTTAACTCCACTCAAGAAAAAGTTATTGAACGCGGTGTTGCCGCGGTAAAATATGCTAAATCGTTTGTAGAAGATGTAGAATTTTATGCAGAAGATGCTGGTCGCACCGACAATGAGTTTTTAGCACGAGTTTGTGAAGCTATGATCAAAGCCGGGGCGACCGTTCTTAACATTCCTGACACTACAGGATATTGTTTACCAGAAGAATATGGAGCTAAGATCAAATACTTAAAAGAAAATGTAAAAGGAATTGACAATGTCATCATTTCTTGTCACTGCCATAATGATCTAGGCCTAGCGACTGCAAATTCTATAGCCGGAGCTATTTATGGTGCAAGACAAATTGAATGTACTATTAATGGAATTGGCGAACGTGCCGGAAATACAGCTCTAGAGGAAGTCGTAATGATTATGAACCAACATCCTTATTTAGATCTTAATACTAACATTAATACCAAATTATTGTATGATACCAGCAAAATGGTATCTGAAAAGATGGGAATGGTGGTACAACCCAACAAAGCTATTGTAGGAGCCAATGCTTTTGCTCATAGTTCGGGGATTCATCAGGATGGTGTAATTAAGAATCGTGAAACCTATGAGATTATAGATCCTGCAGAAGTTGGAGTGACGGAATCAGCTATTGTACTTACCGCGAGAAGTGGTAGGGCTGCATTGGCATACAGAGCAAAGAAAATTGGATATGAATTGACCAAACTTCAATTGGATGATGTCTACAAAGAATTCTTAAACTGTGCCGATAAAAAGAAAGAAGTTGTAGATGAAGATATTCATCAAATTATGAAAAACATCAATGTAACTGCTGCAATTGTAGCATAATTTAGCCAACAATTATAACCACGTATTTTATAGTCATTTAGGCGTAGTCCATGAAATTGTAAAATATAAAATCATAAAAACACATTTCGACTACGCTTAATGTGATAGATGATTCCTTTAGATATAAAATGAAAAAAACATTATTTGATAAAGTTTGGGATGCTCATGTAGTCAAGAAAATTGAGAACGGTCCACAAATATTATACATAGACAAGCATCTAATCCACGAAGTTACAAGTCCGCAAGCGTTTGCAGAATTAGAACAACGTGGAATTCCTGTTTTCAGACCTGACCAAATTGTGGCAACAGCAGATCACAATACGCCTACAATTGATCAGCATTTACCGGTAAAAGATGCACTGTCAAGAAACCAATTAGCACAGCTTACCAAGAACTGCAAAAAAAACAACATAACCTTATATGGCTTAGGGCACAAATACAATGGTATAGTTCATGTAATGGCACCAGAATTAGGAATTACCCAGCCAGGAATGACTATAGTTTGTGGTGATAGCCATACTTCTACTCACGGGGCTTTCGGTACTATTGCCTTCGGAATAGGAACAAGTCAGGTAGCACAGGTTTTTGCTAGTCAAAGTTTGTTACTCCAAAAACCCAAGAGTCTTCGGGTAAATGTAAATGGTAAACTAAAGCCAGGTGTTTTACCTAAAGATGTCATATTGTATGTAATTGCCAAACTAGGC
Source organism: uncultured Aquimarina sp. (assembly GCA_947500845.1). Classification (GTDB taxonomy): domain Bacteria; phylum Bacteroidota; class Bacteroidia; order Flavobacteriales; family Flavobacteriaceae; genus Aquimarina; species Aquimarina celericrescens. Next base: position 72,616 of record CANMTP010000016.1, on the reverse strand, counting down.
ACCAATGCTGGTACAGGGTATTTTTGTGAATATGCAGGTAATGTATTTGAAGAGATGTCTATGGAAGGTCGAATGACCGTTTGTAATATGAGTATTGAAATGGGGGCCCGAGGTGGTATGATTGCCCCTGATGAAACCACATTTGAGTATGTAAAGGGAAGAGAGTTTGCTCCCAAAGGAGATGAATTCGATAAAAAAGTAGCCTATTGGAAAACGCTTCCTAGTGATGAAGGAGCTATCTTTGATAAAGAATACCATTTTGATGCTGCCGATATAGAACCTATGATTACCTACGGAACCAATCCTGGTATGGGGATCAAAATTTCAGAAAATATTCCTGTCGAAAATAATGACTCTTTTGAAAAGTCATTAGCGTATATGAATTTCGAAAAAGGGCAGTCATTGATCGATCAAAAAATCAATTATGTATTTATAGGAAGCTGTACCAATAGTAGAATAGAAGATTTTAGAGTTGCAGCTAACTTTATAAAAGGAAAGAAAAAAGCCAACAATGTAACTGCCTGGTTTGTACCAGGCTCACAGCAAGTAGCCCAACAGATAGTAGAAGAAGGGTTAAAAGAAGTTTTTGAAGATGCAGGTTTTAGGCTTCGCCAACCAGGTTGCTCTGCTTGCCTGGCCATGAATGATGATAAAATTCCAGAGGGAGAATATTGCGTTTCTACTTCTAATAGAAATTTTGAAGGGCGACAAGGGCAAGGATCAAGAACTATTTTGGCAAGTCCGCTGGTAGCTGCAGCAACAGCGATTGAAGGAAAAATTATCGATATTACTAAACACTTAAATTAATCATGGATAAGTTTAGAAAACTAACATCCTCTGCTATACCTCTATCTATCGAAAATGTAGATACAGACCAAATTATACCCGCTCGATTTTTAAAAGCTACAAATAGGGATGGTTTTGGAGAAAACCTTTTTAGAGACTGGCGTTTTAATAAAGATGGCACCATAAATCATGAATTTATTTTGAACGACAACACCTTTACAGGCAGCATCCTGGTAGCAGGAGATAATTTTGGATGTGGATCAAGTCGTGAGCATGCTGCATGGGCGCTGCATGATTATGGTTTCAAAGTAGTAGTTTCAAGTTTTTTTGCAGATATTTTCAAAGGAAATGCCCTCAATAATGGTGTTTTACCTGTTCAGGTTTCAGCAGAATACTTGCAAGAACTATTTACAGTGATCAACAAGGATGCAAATGCGCAAATAGAAGTAGATCTTGAGAAAGAAAAAATCACAATCCTTGCTACCGGTTCTGCCGAAGCTTTTGAAATCAATCCGTACAAAAAAACATGTCTAATTAATGGTTATGACGATATTGACTTTTTAATTAGTAATAAAACAGAAATAGAGAAATTCGAAAATACTAGAATTTAATACGTAAAAAATGTCAGATAGTGCTTGTTAAGTCTCAACAACAAATCAAGAAGCTAAGTAAGACAAAAAAACAGAAGATATGAAACTAGATATCGCAGTATTATCAGGAGATGGTATCGGTCCAGAGGTGACTGCTCAGGCCATAAAGGCATTAGAAGCTATTGCTCATAGCTTTGATCATACCTTTATTTTTAAAGAAGCTTTGGTAGGCGCTATTGCCATTGATAAAACAGGAAATCCTTTACCCGACGAGACGCTACAGCTTTGTGTAGATACCGATGCCGTTTTGTTTGGCGCTATTGGCGATCCCAAATATGACAATAATCCCAGTGCACCCGTACGACCAGAACAAGGTCTATTGAAGCTACGTAAAGAATTGGGGCTTTATGCAAACATACGTCCTGTTAAAGCCTATAGTACCCTCATTGATAAATCCCCACTCAAACGTGAGATAATCGAAGGAACCGATATTTCTATTTACAGAGAACTTACCGGAGGTATTTATTTTGGAAAAAAAGAATTGAGTGATGACGGTACTATCGCATCTGATTTGTGTGAATATTCTAAAGAAGAAATAGAGCGTATTGCCCACCTTGCTTTTAAAGCAGCACAAAAAAGAAGAAAAAAATTAACGCTGGTTGATAAAGCCAATGTACTGGAAACCTCAAGACTTTGGAGAAAGGTAGTCACTGAAATCTCAAATAAATATAAAGATGTAGCACTTGATTTCTTATTTGTTGATAATGCAGCCATGCAAATGATCTTAAATCCGAGCCAGTTTGATGTTATCCTTACCGAAAACATGTTTGGCGATATCATTTCTGATGAAGCTAGTGTTATAGGAGGATCTATTGGACTTTTGGCTTCAGCTTCTATTGGAAATTCTTGTTGTATGTTTGAGCCTATTCATGGTTCTTATCCACAAGCTACAGGAAAAGGAATTGCGAATCCAATTGCTGCAATATTATCTGCGGCTATGCTACTAGAGCATTTTGATTTAATAGGTGAAGCCACAGCTATTCGTGATGCTGTAGAAAAGGCACTAGAATTAAACCTGACTACACCTGACTTAAATTCTAATAACCCTCTTACCACCGAAAAAGTAGGAGATTTTATAGCTGATTATATTCTGAATCCTGAAGATTCAAATATGAATTTTGAAAACATACACGTAGGACAATCAACGATTATCTAGTTATACGACCCATCCTATCTAAAGGGCTGTCTAAAGAGATTCAGAAAACGTCATTGCGATCCGCCTTTGGGCGGAGAAGTAATCTGCTTATCAGTAACTTAAATTTAACAGATTCTTTCGCTTCTCTCGGAATGACGACTCTACACAGTTTTTTTATAACACACCAAAAAACTATATTTGTTTTATAGACCCACACTTCATATTCTATTACAAATGAATACTTCTATGTTTTTTCTTGTTGCATTATTTATATTTAATAGTATTCATGCTCAAGAAATTGTATGCTGCGCAAAGGACAAAGAAATTTTTCAATCCAAAATATCTGAACTTAGAAATAATTATACAACAAACACCAGTATAGAAGAAACTATCATATTGATAGGAAATTCTTTTCTTGGAACTCCCTATGTTCCCAAAACACTTGAAATAGGTACTAAAGAGTCTTTGGTTATTAATCTTCAAGGGTTAGATTGTACAACCTTTGTTGAGAATGTCATTGCATTTAGCCTGATGCTAAAAAACAACCAAGATAATTTTGACAACTACACTCACTATCTTCAAAAAATTCGTTACAAAGATGGTATTCTAGATGGTTATGCTTCTCGATTGCATTATTTTTCAGATTGGATTGCTAACAATGAAAAAAAGGAAATTATAAAAAATATTACTGGAGATATTGGGGGTGAAAAATTAAAAAAGAATATCAATTTTATGAGCACTCATCGGGAACTTTATCCCTTCCTGAAAGATGATCAAAATTTCAATAGAATAAAAGAAGCTGAAATGAATATGAATCAATCAGATTTTTACTATTTACCTAAAGATCAGATTAAGGATAACGAAAACTTAATAAATTCAGGGGATATTATTGCTATAACTACTGCTGTTAAAGGCTTGGATGTTAGTCATACCGGAATTGCAATACGATTAGCGTCAGGAAGAATTCATTTGCTTCATGCCTCGACCAAGGGTAAGGTTCTCATTTCAGAAGTACCTCTTGCTGCCTACCTCCAAAAATCAAAAAACAACACAGGTATCATCGTTAATAGAATTCAATAACATGATATTCCATTTCCTTTTTACGCGATAATCGAGATTTAAAGGCTAAAGGTGGCTTGCCGCGAAATCAAAATTAATTCCCTTCCGATGCCTAGTGGGATTGCTCCGAGGTAATTTACTATAATCTGCCTCAAAACTTATTACTGACTTCAACAATCGTTAAAAATTTTATATTCTATAACATTACACATCTTATTATTTTTAAAGCTAGAGCTAAATTGCTAATTTAGTGGCGCTAAAGAAAAAAGAAAATGATGCTTCCCAGAACAAACATTGAACATAAATTAAGTAAATTACGTAGTAAAGAATTTGATTCATCCAGCTGGAGAAATCAAGTACAGGAAATTTTCAGAAAAGATCTAGCTCACGAAGAAAGAATTGTGAGAAATCTAGATTCTTCGTCAGAATCGGTTGTTAATATTTTGGATTTTGATCAACTGGATACTCATAAAATCTATCATATCGATCAAATAAAAAAAATCTGTATAGATTATCGATTGCGTTTCCTGGACTCTAAATATTTTAAAGGAAAATTACCTAAATCTGCAATCTTTGCAATTAAAGATTTAGAGAAAAAACATCAAACTGAGCTTAAAGGATTTAAAATTATTGCTCCGTCTAAACTTTTTAAATTAGAAAATGCAGATGATCCTCTTCTCTTTGCTCCTATGGGGAATGATTATTTTTACTTGGTTCATAAGTGGGGAAATGATCTGCATCCTCTTCGTAAAATAATGATGTGGTCTTTTAAAAGTTTTGAAAATTTACTATTTCTTACCTTTTTAGTGAGTCTTTTGTTTACTTTCATGGTTCCTGATGGTTTGTTTACGAAGGAAAGTAATACGTCTACTTTTATAATGGTTTTTTTCTTTATGTTTAAATCGGTAGCTGCAGTGGTATTATTCTATGGATTTGCATTAGGTAAAAATTTTAATCCGGCCATTTGGAATAGCAAATATTTCAATGCATAGCATGAAGTCTATTTTGATAGAAGGGTATGCAGAATTCACAAAAACGAATCAAGTTATATTAGTTATATCACAAAAGTAAAATAGTAAATAGAGAGCAATAATTATAGTACTACGAACTAAAACCTATATCCTACAGAATCAATATTCCTTCAAAAGTTGCTGAAATGTATAGTTTCTTTTGTAATTTTATTAAAAATTTAAAAACTTATGTTTCCAGAGAGTGAATACGAAAGAGTATATACCGGTAGTCTGGTTAATATTCAATTTCTACAGACTTTACTTCAAGATAGAGGTATCAACTCTATAACTCGAGACGAGATGAAATCTGGAATGATGGCTGGTTTTGGTGGAGGTGTCCCTGATCACATACAACTTTTTGTAAAAAAGGATGATATGGAAGAAGCCCTTCCCATTATAGAAAAGAGTCTTTCTTAATCGTATGGAAAATGAAGATAAATCTCCCAGAAAAACATGGGACTTAATGATTGGCATCGCCTTAATCCTCTTTGGAGGTCTAAGACTTTACAATAGATGGCAAACAGAAGCAAATTGGAGTTTGCAATCTATTTTAACAATTCTGTTTATTGGTTATGGTGCTTTTTTAGTTTTCAGGTATTTTAAAAATTCATCAAAACTCTAACCCTTATTTAGATTTCTTAGGAATCTTACTCATTGCATGTTCTGAAATAGCGGTAATTGATAATGAAGGATTCACTCCCGGATTTGCAGATATCATAGAGCCATCACATATATACATGTTTTTATATCCAAAAACCCTATTGTTTTTGTCGATTACACCTTCAGAGGGATTATTCCCCATTACTGCACCTCCGAGTATATGAGCAGTAGAAGGAATCCCGGCCAAGGGTTCTAAACCAAAAACAGTTTCTTTTCCCTTAATTAAAGATGCGTATTTCTTTGCCAACCCTAAAGATTGGGGGATGAACGCTGAAGGTTTTTTCCCTTCTGCAACCCTGGTATTCATAATTCCCAAGGTATTGCGTTTTAGCCTTAGGGTACTATCTAGTGTTTGCATAAATAGTAAAACAACTGTGCTTTTGGCCCAATCCCTAGTCGTATACAATTTGATATAAGACATAGGGTGTTTTATAAAGCTCGTGATCATTTTTACTACTCTAACCATTGTATTCTTGCCATGGGTTAATGGTAAATGCGATAATCGCCAAAAACCAGACCCTTTGGCATATCGTACAATTTCAAGATGGCTATTTTTATCAGTATTAAGTATGGATCCAATCGCTACTCCTTTTGACATATCTTTTTTCCCATCGAGGTTGGTAACACTAATAAGACTTTCGTTATTTGTTCTAATATCATACCCTAACCTATCCGAAAGTTTGGGTAGTGATTTTTGTTTAAGCTTAAGCAATAATTTAATGGTCCCTAAAACGCCTCCAGAAAAAATAACCCCTTTGGTTTTAACAGATTTATGTGACTTAGAGAATCGTGTAGAAGATTTATATTTAATTTCATACCCATCCCTATTGGGAATAACATCATATACTTCTTGCTCTGCAAGAATTTCTGCCCCTAATTGCTGTGCCAAGTACAAATAATTTTTATCCAAAGTATTTTTTGCTCCGAATCTACATCCCGTCATACAGCCGCCACAGTAATTACAACCTGTTCGATCTGGTCCCTTTCCATCAAAATATGGATCAGAAACTGTTTCATTGGGTTTCCCAAAAAAGACGGCAACATTTGTAGGTTCAAAACTTTTATCTCTATTCATTTGAGAAGCCATCTCTTTTAATGTCTTATCTCCATCAAAAAGCTTTGGATTTTTTTTAGCGCCAAGCATATTCAACGCTATTTTATAAAAAGGGGCAAGATCTGATTGCCAATCTGCCAATTCACTCCAACTACCAGAAGTAAAGAATTCTTTTTTAGGAATGGGCAAGGTATTCGCATACACCAATGAGCCTCCACCGACACCTGTCCCTGATATAACAACTACATGCTTAAAAAATGACATCTTCATGATACCAAACCACCTAAAAAATGGTATCCAAAGCCATTTTTTGAGATTCCAGTTGGATTTAGGAAAATCTTGAGCAGCATACCACTTACCTTTTTCAATAACTAAAACCTTGTAGCCTTTTTCTGAAAGCCTTAAAGCACTTACTGATCCTCCAAAGCCACTTCCTATAATGATATAGTCATATTCCATATTCATATCCTTAATTTTAAGTTTGTACAAGGTTTACAAACACATGGCAAAATAAATCCCTGATCAATTTCATGTTGTAACAAAGAGATTTCATCCCTATTTTGCCATACTACCTCGCCTTCTATTAGTTTTACCTTACAAGTACCGCATTGTCCCATTTTGCAGGCATGAGAAAGTTCTTTATGATTTCGTATAGAAGCCTCAAGAATTGTTTCAGAGGTGTCTACTGAAAATGAGGTTTGATTAAGGTTTAATATCTCTACATGATTTGTATATCCCGTTAACTTATTTGAAGCGTAAACAAATTTTTCTGTGTATATTTGGTCTTCTGGAATTCCAATTGAGCTCAACACGACTTTTGAAGCCTCCATCATTGGTTTTGGTCCGCAAATATAGCATTGCGTATTTACTGAAATATTATTAAAATACTGGCTTTGTTCTTTTATGTCTAAAATTTTGTAACTCAAAAAATACGTTAATCGATCTTCGTGTTTTTTTGAAAGTTCTTCTATCTCCTTTTCAAACATTACATCTTTGGCACTTCTACATCCATACAAAAGGGTTACCTGTTGGTTTGAGGTATACAGAACAGTCTTCAACATAGAAATTATCGGTGTAATACCACTTCCCCCCGCAATTAGCAACATAGGATTTTGCAATACTTCAGGCAATACAAATTGACCATAAGGACCAGAAACTCTTAGCTTATAACCTGATTGTATAACATCCAAAAGATGATTCGATAATTTTCCGTTAGTCACTCTCTTAACTGCTACCGCCAATTTACCCGTTAAAGGATCTTCACAAATAGAATAACACCTACTTACCAGACGATTATTTACGTAATCAGAAATAACAACATATTGACCAGATTGATAGGTAAAAGGAATAGTATCTAAGTTTCTAAACACAATTTTTATAGCATCATATGTTTCATGAAATGCATTTTCAACCTCCAGAATATAATTCCACTTTTTATGATCAAGTAAATCGAAATAGGTGTTTTTCTTTCTTAAAAGTTGTAAATCATACTTTCCAAAACCTTCAATGGGTGATTTTTCTTTGCGCAACTCATTTTCATAATCTAGAAAACAATTTTTATAGCTATAGAATGGAACTCGCGGATATAAATGATGCATTAAATGGTAACTTTGGTATAAAGACAGAAACTCTAACCCGGGAATGGTTATAGCTCTTGTATTATGATATTTTCCCAGGTTATGATGTGGATAATGAGGAATCCAATCAAAAGAAAAAGCTAAAACAGGAGCTGCAATTAATGCTGGCAAAATAAAAACATAGAAAAGCAACTCTCCTTCACCAATTAAAATTATTGAACCTATACTAGTTAACTGAAACACCAAAAAGAAAAGAGATTGACTTCTAACCGATTTCATGGTAATATTTCTCTTACTATCTTTTCCCAGAGACAGCTTAAAATAATGCGCGATTAAAGTAAGGCATCTAAAAAATACCAAAAATGCATTTTTCCCATTTACATAATTGTCGGGATCTTTTACAGGATCGTTTGTATGAGCATGATGTTGAAGGTGAATAACCACAAATGCAGAAAAAGGAAAAAGCAAAAAAAAGCTTGATACCCATCCCAGAGCATTTTCAATTTTTTTAAAAGACTGAATACCCCCAGCTATATTACCATGACTTGCCTCATGTGCAACAGTAAACATGCTGTATGCCATTGCTGCTCCACTACAAGCTATCCAAACTTTTGAAAATTCCATTTTGAATAGATAACAGAGTAGTATATAACCAGAAAGTAAGGATAGGAATAAAATTATAGTAGGCCAAGCAACCTTTCCAGTATATTTTAACCATATATCTTGATCTTTCATTCGGTAAATTATTAAGTTTGAAAAAAAAGATGTTGAAATCAAACTATTATTGTAAATATAGTTCGATTTTATGAATTAATCAATTATGGGGAGAAAATCTATCACAAGGAAAAGAAAAAGCAAGGATAAAAAAGTTGAACAATGGACACAGGCCATACTTCCAAAACTTAAACGCAAAGATCTTGGAAATCTAACCATGGATGATCTGGCCCTATTGATGAATAAGAGCAAGTCGACTATTTATGAATATTTTACAACAAAAGAAGAGATTTTTGAATATATCACTCAGGTTAGAATTGATCGCCTAAATGCATATAAGAATGAAATTACTGCTGAAATTTTACAATTAAACTATCATTATGAAACTCTGGCTGCAATCCTAACCGATGGAGCTAAAGATATTTCTGCATTTTATCTAAAGCAGTTACGAGAACATTATCCAGAGGCCTGGAAAATTATTGAAGATTTTTTGTTTAGATTATTAGATGATTTTAAACAAATGTACCTTAATGGCATTAAAAATAACTTATTTAAACCGGTATCTATAGATCTTCTTCTTAAACTCGATCAATATTTCATCTTACAACTAATTACAGATGATTCCTTTTTTAATCAAAGTAAAGAAACCCTCGAATCCACTATTAAAGACTACATGTTTTTAAAGTTTGAAGGATTAATGAAATAAAAAAGCTCTTCTGGATCGCCTTCATTCTATAAGAATCGAAAGAATCTATGAATTCTAAGTCACTAACAAATAGAGAAATTTAAAATGTTAAGAAGTGACATTTTCTATTCTTTTTTATACAAAACGACCTTACTTTTAAATGTAATATCTCTTTAAACATTTACTGCGTACATCTTATCTCGTAGCTCTTTAATTTTACTATCACTCATGTAATCGTCAAAAGTTGTATATCTATCGATTACACCATTGGGAGTAAGTTCTATAACCCTGTTAGCTACCGTTTGAGCGAACTCATGATCGTGAGTGGTAAATAACACCGTTCCTTTAAATTTTTTCAAAGAATTATTGAACGCAGTGATCGACTCAAGATCCAGATGATTAGTGGGCTCATCTAACATCAATACATTGGCGCGAGTCATCATCATTTTTGATAACATACAACGCACTTTTTCTCCTCCTGATAGTACATTAGATTTTTTTAGCGCCTCTTCTCCACTAAAAATCATTTTCCCCAGGAAACCACGAAGAAAAACTTCTTCACGTTCTTCCTCAGTAGTGGCCCATTGGCGTAACCAATCCACCAATGTCAAATCATTCTCAAAATATTCACTATTATCGGCAGGTAAGTATGACTGCGTTGTAGTAATACCCCAAGAAAACTTGCCAGCATCAGCTTCTTGCTTATCATTCAATATTTGATAAAAAGCAGTAGTAGCTCTGGAATCTTTTGAGAAAACCACTACTTTATCTCCCTTTGCAAGATTAATATCTACATCTTTAAATAATATTTCTCCTTCTAAACTTGCTGCCAGGCCTTCCACATTTAAAATCTGATCTCCCGCTTCTCTATCCCTTTCAAAAATAATAGCAGGATAACGACGACTTGAAGGTTTGATATCTTCGATATTAAGCTTTTCTATCATTTTCTTACGAGAGGTTGCTTGTTTCGATTTAGCTACATTGGCACTAAATCGAGCAATAAACTCTTGTAATTCTTTTTTCTTTTCTTCTGCCTTCTTATTTTGTTGTGCTCTCTGTCTGGCCGCTAACTGAGAAGATTCGTACCAGAAAGTATAATTCCCGCTATAGTGATTAATCTTTCCAAAATCAATATCAGAAATATGTGTACACACCGAATCCAAAAAATGTCGGTCGTGAGAGACTACTATTACCGTATTCTCATAATTAGCCAAGAAATTCTCTAACCAAGAAATCGTTTCATAATCCAGGTCGTTAGTTGGCTCATCCATAATCAGAACATCAGGATTACCAAATAAGCACTGGGCTATTAACACACGTACTCGTTGTTTAGTATCAAGATCAGACATTTGTGTATAATGCAAGTCTTCTTTGATGCCCAAATTGGAAAGCATTGCCGCTGCATCACTGTCGGCATTCCATCCATTCATTTCTTCAAATTGAACCTGCAACTCTCCAATCTTTTCTGCATTCTCATCGGTATAATCAGCATAAAGGGCATCAATTTCTTTTTTGATCTTATACAGAGATTTGTTACCCATTATTACCGTTTCCAGGACGGTGTATTCATCATAAGCATAATGATTCTGTTCTAAAACCGACATTCGCTTACCTGGCTCAAGATGAACATGTCCTGAAGTAGGCTCCTGAGCACCAGAAAGAATCTTTAGAAAAGTAGATTTTCCTGCACCATTTGCTCCGATAATACCATAGCAATTGCCTTGCGTAAACGTTGTATTTACTTCGTCAAAAAGAATGCGTTTACCAAATTGAACCGATAGATTTGAAACTGATAACATGATTAAAGAGTTGTGAAATTTGAATTTGGCGCAAAAGTAGAAAAATGGATTCAGAACCAGAAACAATCTAGCACTAAATTGAAATCATTATCATACGATCATCCATTTACTGATTCAAAAACTTATCTGTTGCCTCAAATGTATAGTACAAAATTCCATATCCTAATAATATCCTAATAATTAAAGAATTAACGTATCGTTAACAAATGGAAAAGACGTTTCACTTTACTTTTGAACCATAGTCAGATAATTACTACACCCAAAATGCGATGTTCCTGGATTACATATTTTACAAAGATTTCTTTGTTGTGCTATTGTTTTGGCAGCTGCACCTCTCCTGAAGATAATAATAGAGAATACACTTATTTTGGCGGAGAAATTGTAAATCCTAACACCAACTACGTCATCCTTTCGAAGGGAAACGGTGCAAACGATACTATACGACTTGATAAAGACAATAGATTTTTGCACAAAATCGAGAATCTGGAAGAAGGTATTTATTTTTTTAGACACAATCCAGAAAACCAGATTGTACTTATCGAAAAAGGGGATAGTATTCTTTTACGTCTTAATACATTAGAATTTGATGAGTCTCTTGTTTTCACCGGTGATGGAGCAAGAAAAAACAATTTCCTGATTGACATGTATTTACAAAATGAAATAGAGCGCGAAAAACTAAGAAGGACTGAACTTCAGTTATCGCCATCTTATTTCAAGAGAAATCAAGATTCTCTAATCAAACGAAAGTTAAAGGCTTATGAAAAATTAACAAAAAAGCATCAATTAAGCACCTTGGCAAAAAAGATAACACAAGCCAGTTTTATATTTGATTATTATACAAGACATGAATTATATTTTCATCGTCGTTATGGCATAGGCGGTTTAGATTCTACGAAAGATCTTCCTGAATCTTTTTTTGACTATCGAAAAGATATCAATTTTAACGATGAAGAGCTTAAACGACTTTATTCCTATAATAGGTATTTGAATTATTATTTTACAAATTCGTCCCTTAGAGATTACAATAACGAATTTTCACAGTATGAAGGTGAAATTGGAAGCACAGTTTATAAATTAGATCTTGTTGATAGTCTAGTACAAAATCCATACATCAAAAATAACTTATTAAGAAGAGTTACAGCCAATTTTTTGCTGGAAAGCAAGAATGATCATGACTCAAACAAAGTACTCAATCATTACCTAAGTGTAAGCTCTAATAAAAAATCTCAAAAAGAATTAAGAAAGTTAAATAGAGCCATCTCCAGGTTAAGACCAAATCATCCAATACCTGAACAAAAACTCATAACAGCCAATGGTGAAATTATAGAACTCACTTCTCTTTTTAATAGACCTATAACAGCATTGTACTTTTGGTCTATGGATAGGAAAGATCACTTTATAAAATCTCATAAAAAGGCTTCGTATCTAAGTGCATTATATCCTGAAATCGATTTTATTGCCATCAATACCGATGATGAACAGACAAAAAACTGGTTAAAAACTATTAAAAGACATCATTATAATTTAGGCAAAGAGTATGAATTTAAATATCCCAAATGTTCTTCTGAAGAGTTAGTGATTTATAATCGCAACAAAGTAATTCTCGTTGATCAAGAAGGAAAAATTATTAATGCTAAAGCAGATTTATTTTCTTCTAAATTAGAAAAGCAGCTCATGAAATACTCAAGGTTGGCAAGTCTTCAAAATAAAAAAAGCTACCCTATAAATAAAAAGTAGCTTTTATTATATGTTTAATATGCTTTTTTAGATCTTAATTTCCTTTCTTATAATCTGCCAGGAATTTTGCAAGTCCAATATCAGTTAATGGATGTTTTAGCAACCCTTCAATAGATGATAAAGGTCCAGTCATTACGTCAGCACCAATTTTTGCACAATCTATGACATGCATTGTATGTCTCACTGAGGCAGCCAAAATCTGCGTTGTAAATCCGTAATTATCATAGATCATTCTAATCTCTGCAATCAAATTAAGTCCATCGGTAGAAATATCATCTAGCCTTCCTATAAAAGGGGATACATACGTTGCTCCTGCTTTTGCAGCAAGTATTGCTTGACCCGCAGAAAAAACTAATGTACAATTGGTTTTGATCCCATGATCGCTAAAATATTTTATTGCTTTTACACCATCTTTAATCATGGGCACTTTAACAATAATCTGATCGTGAAGTTTTGCCAACTCTTGTCCTTCTTTGATAATTCCTTCGTAGTCGGTAGCAATCACCTCGGCGCTAACATCCCCGGTTACAATATCACATATTTTTTTATAATGATTAATAATATTCTCTTTCCCAGTAATCCCCTCTTTTGCCATTAAAGAAGGATTTGTAGTAACGCCATCTAGAACACCTAAGTCCTGAGCTTCTTTAATTTGGTCTAGATTTGCCGTATCAATAAAAAATTTCATTGTTGTTGTGTTTATTTAATTTTATAGTGATTCATTAATAATTTCTCGTAAGTTTTATCTGGTAAAATACGTTTTAGCACAATAGAAAACTTTTGCATAAAAGCCCCTACTTTATAATGTATTTTCGGATTCTTAGTGTTGATAATCCTATACACTGCTTTTGCCATTTCTTGAGGATCACTTCCTTCATCTACGTGCTCATTTATTAGTTCTAGTGTGTTGCCATATGATTTTTCATAAGGAGACCCTTCTCTAACCGGGGCATGATATCGACCTGCTGCAATATTGGTAGCAAAATCTCCAGGCGCAACATTAGCCATCTTAATATTAAAACCCTTTAATTCCATACGCCAAGCTTCAGTTGTCACTTCAAGAGCTGCCTTAGAGGCACTATAAATACCCCTATAAGGCAATCCCATGTAGCCAGCTATTGAGGTTATATTAATGATCAAACCATGACCTTGTTTACGCATCAAAGGTAAAACGGCCTTGGTAACATGTATAGGCCCAAAATAATTAGTTGTAAAGTTTTTTAATATCTCTGCATGGGGTACTTCTTCTACCGCTCCCATAATCCCTGCACCTGCATTATTAATCAATATATCTAATCGCCCATGTTTTTGTTTGATATGACGAACTGCAGTTTCTATACTATAAACATCTGCAACATCTAGTTGTAACAACGCAAATGGTTCAAAGCTTTTAAATTTTTCGGGGTTACGACTTGTCCCGTAAACTATATATCCTTTATCTTTAAGAAACGTTCCTATTGATTTACCTATTCCCGAAGAACCACCTGTTATTAAAACAACCGTAGATTTTTGATCTTTGTTCATGGGCGCAAATATACAATTATGATTTGCGAATCACGAGTAAAGATTATCGAATTATTATGAAGAAATCAAAAATAATCTTTGCTAACTAGTGGGCACAAAAAAAGGCAAGCTACCTACATCACACCGCTACGACCATTTACCTTTGCTGCGTTCCCGCCCTGGAGGATTCAACAGGAGCTGGTTGTGTAGGACTTGCCGGGTGCAAAGATACAACCTTTAGTTAATATTACAATCATTTTTCAAACCCAATTAAAATAAATATCTTGCTCTAAATTTTAATTATTAAAATGAACATTCGTAATCTCTTCGGCATCATAACCTTAAGCATACTCTTTTTTTCTTGTGGGAGTAATCAAAATAAGAAAAAAAGTTACTTTAGCATTGTTACAGATAACAATCAGGCAATATTTAAACTGGGGGAAACTATAAAAGCTTCTATTAGGAATGATAAAAATATAGAAATTGATTCTGTTACATACTTGTTGAATAATAAAAGAATTACTGCCAATCGTGATTTTACTTATGAAGAAAAAATAGATGATGAAAAATTAGGGAATCATATCCTCAAAGCTCAAGTATTTTATAACGGAAACATAGATACAATAACCAAAAAGATAGTTTTTCTTAACAATGCCTCACCCAAATTATACTCTTATAAAATCATCGCAGAATATCCTCATGATAAAAAGGCTTTTACCCAGGGGTTAGAATTTTTTGGTGATACTCTATATGAAAGCACAGGAAAAAATGGTGAGTCTTCCTTAAGAAAAGTAAATTATACAACCGGAGAGGTGCTTCTGAAAAAAGAAGTACCAAAACAGTTTTTTGCAGAAGGTATTACTATTCTAGATAATAGAATAATTCAATTGACCTGGCGCTCCAAAGAAGGTTTTATTTATGATTTAAAAACTTTGGACAAAACAGGCACTTTTAACTACAACAAAAGTAAAGAAGGTTGGGGATTATGTAACGATGGCGACATTATTTACAAGAGTGATGGTACGCAAAAAATATGGCTTCTCGATTCTAAAACTCTTGCTGAGAAAGATTATATAGAAGTAACTACAAACAAGGGTGTTAAATCTAAATTCAATGAATTAGAGTGGATCAATGGTAAGATCTATGCAAATACCTGGCAAAAAGATGGTATTGCAGTTATTAATCCAGAAAATGGTGCTCTTGAAGCTGTAATCGATCTTTCTGGATTACGAAAAAAAGTGTCTCAACATTCGGATTTAGATGTCCTGAATGGTATCGCCTACAAAGCCAACACAAATCAATTATTTGTTACCGGAAAAAATTGGGACAAACTTTTTGAAATTGAAATTGTTAAATAGTTGATAGTTGATAGTTGACGGTAATTAGATAAATAAGAATAAACCTCGCATTCAAAATTCATAATTCATAATCCTTAATTTAAAACCTTATACTGCAACACCATAATAAGTATCTCGTTATTGTTGTAGACAAATAATAAACCGTACCTTTGCGGCTTATTTTTACTATATGAACAAATTTGAAGAGTTAGGACTGGGCGAAGCCATTATTAAGGCGGTGAATGATATGGGATTTGAAACCCCTAGTGAAGTACAGGAAAAGGCAATCCCTATCTTGCTTGAAAAGGATACAGATATTGTAGCGTTGGCTCAAACAGGAACAGGAAAGACCGCCGCTTTTGGTTTTCCTTTAATCGAGAAAATAGATAGCAGCAGCAAAATTACCCAAGGGCTAATCCTGTCTCCCACTCGTGAGCTTTGCTTACAAATTACCAACGAGCTTAAGAATTACTCAAAATTTATCCCTGGACTTAATACTGTAGCTATTTACGGAGGAGCAAGTATTACTGATCAGGCCAAACAAATAAAACGAGGTGCTCAAATTGTAGTAGCAACTCCTGGGCGCATGCAGGATATGATCAATCGTAAAATGGTTGATATTTCAAATATTGATTACTGCATATTAGATGAAGCAGATGAGATGCTCAATATGGGATTTTATGAAGACATCAAAGCTATTTTATCTAACACTCCGGATGAAAAAAGCACCTGGTTGTTTTCGGCTACTATGCCCAAAGAAGTATCGACCATTGCCAAACGTTTTATGCACGACCCGGTAGAAATTACTGTAGGTCATAAGAATACAGGTTCTAAAAACGTTTCTCATGAATATTATGTGGTTAATTCCCGAGATCGCTATGCTGCCTTAAAACGGCTTGCAGATGCCAATCCGGACATCTTTTCGGTTATCTTTTGTCGTACTAAACGAGATACTCAAAAAGTAGCAGAAAATCTCATAGGAGATGGATATAATGCCGCAGCATTGCATGGAGATCTAAGTCAAAATCAGCGTGATCTGGTTATGAAGAGCTTCAGAAATCGACAAATACAAATGTTGGTAGCGACTGATGTGGCAGCAAGAGGAATAGATGTAGATGATGTTACTCACGTCATCAATTATCAATTACCTGATGAAATAGAAACCTATACGCACCGTAGCGGAAGAACAGGACGTGCTGGAAAAAGTGGTGTGTCGATGGTAATCGTTTCAAAAAGTGAGGTAAGAAAAATAAAATCTGTTGAGCGAATTATCAAAAAGAATTTCGAAAAGAAAGAAATTCCGAATGGAGAAGAGATATGCCAGGTACAATTGTTTCATTTGGCAAGTGACATTGCAAAAGCAGAAATAAACCATGAGATCGATAGTTATCTTCCTTCTATTAATGAAGTTTTAGAAGACTTCTCCAAAGAAGAGTTAATTAAAAAGTTTTTTTCTGTTGAATTTTCACGTTTCCACAATTATTATAAAAATGCAAGAGACCTTAATGTTATAGGAGGAGATAGCGCGAGAGATTCTGGAGGTGATGGAAGCACACGATATTTTATCAATGTTGGTGAAAAAGACGGATTTGACTGGATGACCTTAAAGGACTTCTTAAAAGAAGTATTAGAACTTGGAAGTGATTCTTTAAGTCGCGTCGACGTAAAAGAAAGTTTTTCTTTTTTCAATACCAGTGCAGAGTATCAAGAACGAGTACTTGCTGTTTTTGAAGACTTTAAGATGGAAGGCCGTAAAGTAAATGTTGAAGTTTCTAAAGGTTCTGGAAATCGTAGAGGTGGTAAACGTCGCCGTGATACCAGTGACGGTGGTTTTAAAGGAAAACGAAGAAGCGAAGGGTTTAAACCTAAAGGAAAAAAGCGTTTCGATTCTAATGAGAGTAGCCGAGAGGGTGGTAACCGAAGAAGAGATCGTAGAAAACGTAGCGATCGAAGATAAATTATATACATTAACATAGTAATATGATTTTTGGCGCGATTTTTATGTTATCTTAATATATATAGAACGTCATACTATTATATGAAGAGAATACTATTTTACATACTAGTACTTGCAAAAAGTGCAACTGCATTTGCACAGGAAAACAATACCGAGACAGTTTCTGGAAAAGTGCTCAACGCCGCTAACGACCAAAAGCTTGAAAATGTTAATATCGTTAACCTTTCTCAAGTGATTGGTACCATTACTAATGGTGAAGGTGATTTTACTATTAAGGCACAGGTAAATGATACGCTATACTTTTCATATATTGGTTACAAACCAATTAGAGTACGAGTTACCAACGACTGGATCAAGTTTGGTGACGTGAAAATTAAAATGACCGAGCTAGGGATTGCTTTGGAAGAAGTAATAGTCGCTGATATACAATTAACCGGATATCTAGAAATTGATGCCAAGAGAATTCCGGTATACAATAACTATAGATACAGTATTTCAGGACTAAACTCAGGGTATGAAGGTGGCAGTAGACAACCAGGAGCTGTTAACAAAGTACTGGGTGCTATTTTTAACCCTGCAGATTTTTTATATAATATTTTTAGCAAACGGTCTAAAGAACTTAGAAAACTGCGGAAAATGAAGAAAGATGATCAAATTAGGAATTTACTCGAAAATAAATTTGATCGTGAAACTTTAATGGCCCTTTTGCAAGTAGAACGTTTAGATATTGATGAAATTCTTAGAAATTGCAATTACTCAGTCGATTTTATAAAATTTGCCAACGATCTTCAAATATTGGATGCCATAAGTGAATGTTATGAGGAATACAAGGTATTAGACAGAAAGTAGCGCTCTTATCTCTCAGAATGTAATGCGATTTTATTGCCTTCAGAATCGATAAAAATAGCCATAAAGCCATGATTTTCTGATATTTGTTTTTTATCTGAAATGACCTTTCCTCCCGCTACTTCTACTCTATTAATTTCGTTCGCTACGTCTTCACATGAAAAATATACCAAAACCCAATCATTGCATGGTTTATAATGTTCTCCTGCTCGTATTAATGTTCCAGTAGCCATACCTATCTGATTTTTATTAGGAAACCATCCCATTTCAAGGCCATCCATTTTTTGCAAATCAATCTCAATATCAAAGACATTTTCATAAAAAGCTCTTGCCCTACTCATATCTGTAACAGGAATTTCGAACCAGATAACCATAGCGTATAGTTGTTAGTTGTTAGTTGTTATAAAATTACATATTATCATGATATCGTGCAATAATCTGCTCGTGACTTTTGATTACCTTCTTGGCCCATTGCATTCGTTTTTCTAATTTTTCCTGTTCTGATAATCGCCAAATAATATCTGTTCTTCTTAATTCTGAAGTAACATGTTGTAAAATTATAGCAGCTGAAACTGAAATATTTAGACTTTCGGTAAAACCGACCATGGGTATATGTAATTTGCAATCTGCTGCCTCAAGCACCAAATTGCTTAACCCTTGTTGCTCTCTACCAAAGAAAAAGGCTGAAGGCTTTGTCACGTCAAAATCTGTTAAGACCTTAGAGTCATCATGGGGTGTCGTGGCTACAATTTGATACCCTCTTTCTTTTAGCTCTTTTAAACATTCCCTGGTAGTGGGATAGCGATTAATATCTACCCATTTTTGAGCTCCCATTGCTATTTCTCTATCAATACGTTTTACATTAACTTCTTCAATTACATGAACGTTCTGGATACCAAAAACATCACAACTACGTATCACTGCACTAGTATTATGTAATTGATATACATCTTCAACAGCTACTGTAAAATGATTAGTTCTTTTTTCCAGTACCTTTTTATACAATTCAAGACGCCGTGGAGTAAGAAAGGTTTCTAAGTATTCTAGAAGTTTTATATCTACCATAACCGCTAAAATATAAAAAAGCTGCCAGGTTATGAACCCGGCAGCTCCACAGAAATCTACATTCTATAAAAAAACACTTAGCAAATAATAAGCATTTAAACTTGTCAAATTATGAGAAGATATCGTATTTTATTCTAAATTCTATACTGCGATGATAAAGAAACCCCCCCCGAAATTACCCCTAACAACAGAGGGGGTTAAAGTAAACACATCGTCAAAATGCATCTTTCAACTAATCACTTAAGCAATGAACAGTTTATATTATTATTACCAAGTATATCTAAAGGTTAAAACCCCCTGAAATTACCCCTAAAAACAGGGGGTTTAAAGTAAACACATCGTCAAAATGCATCTTTCAACTATTCATCAAGTAAATTGTTAAATAGTCTAATTTTCCTCTTTCAATAACTTGTACTATATTTTAATTTTCTCTTTAATTGCTTTTTATAATCCTTTCTCTTTGATATTTAAATAGATCCTATTTAATTTTCATGTAAAGTTTCAGAATAATAAGATTCCCTTATTCTAGGGACAAATAGAATTAAAAGCACCAAAACATGCTTGATAGTCAAATTGTTAAGTTTAATTGAGTTAAAAAAACCTTGGAGTAGTACAGAGTAAAGTATCACTAAACTTGTTAAGAAAGTGCTAAAAGTTTTACGGGGATACCGTAGAAAAGTTAAAGAATCCCTATATTTCGTTTGAAATTTAATGTAAAGGGGAAGCGTGCATTTTTCTTTACAATAAAGAGAAATTACTCCAAGACATAGAACATATCTTATACTTATAGGAAGTAATATTGTACTCATAATGATTAATTTATCTAATTAATTGTTATTCAGACCCTGCTTTTGTCGGCTCGCCAAAGTTTTACAAATAGCGGGGTTGTTTTTTATAGGTTATCACTCATTAAAAATAAGCAACAACGTGTCTAGACATTAGACTTCATATCTTTTCATTATCCATAATTAATTGTTGATCATATCATATACTAAATTTACCAAACATCCAAAAAAAGGATATTAATTGATTATTCCTTTACGCATTCCTAAGATTATATGCTACCATACTTATGTAACCATTCAACACATTTTTGAAATGTATTAACGAATAGTCTTGAACTTTTGTACAATACTACGTAATTGTACTTAAAAAAGCTCAGGGTGGGGTAAGAAATAAGCTTTTTTATACTAAAACTACAATATCGTTTCTTCCAATAAAAACGATACTTAAATATAGTTACAATTTGTTAAATTAAATTACTAATAAACCGCCTAATTATTATGGTTAAACCACAATTCAGATGTATCCAACAAAACTTAACGCATTTTGACTGTTCAAAATCTTAAAACAGAGCCTAACCACTTTATTTTCAGATTACTTTATCTCTTGTCCAATTCGAAATTTTAATTTGCTTATGAAATTCCTGTAAAAGCATCCTTCGATCACCTATTAAAATTTAAGTTGATACTGCCAAAATTGTATTGTATTGCCATGTATTCGTTTTGTAAAAAACATCAGTTGAGCATTCTTATCAAAAAAAGTAAGAAAAATAATAATACTCTAGTTGTCCTATATAAATAGTTTAAAAAAATATTTAACTAAAACTTGCCTTAAATTTGTGATTGTAGTTCAAAACTTGATTTCCATCTTGAGTATATTGCTATACGTCCTATTCGATTACAATAAACTCACTTCTTCGATTCAGCTGATGTTCTTCATCACTACATTCTACACCGTTAGAACACTTATTAACTAAAGCAGTTTCGCCATAACCTTTTCCGGTGACACGTGACGGATCAATACCTCCTTTTTCAATAATATAATTGATAGTGCTTTTAGCTCTTTTCTCACTTAACAACATATTGTAATTATCATCTGCCCTACTATCGGTATGTGATCTTACATCTATTTTCAGTTGAGGATATTCTTTTAACGCGGCAATTATTTGTTGTAGCTCCACTTCTGCATCAGGACGGATCAAAAATTTGTTCAAGTCAAAATAAATAGGTTCTAAATCTAATATTAATGCTAAGTCGTCCCCACGACGGAATTCTTTTCGACCATCTAATCTTCCTTGAGTAAGTTGTAAAGCAAGGTCATGTTCAAACTCTAATACATTATTAGTAGCAAGCAAAGTCTCTATTGGATTATATGTAGTCTTTGTAGCTCTTATTACATATGCGATGTCACATTCGAGATCAAATTTGTATTTTCCATCATTTCCCGTAGTAGTTCGTTGCAATTCATTATTCTTATCATCCATTAAGATAACTTCTACTTCTTCCAGTTTTTCATTAGAAGTAGCATCGGTGATCACTCCGGTTACGTATTGATTACATTCAGTAATTAATTCTCCGGTTTGTTTAAAACTATAGATATCATCATTTCCTTTGCCTCCTGAACGATTACTTGCAAAGTATCCTATTTTGGTAGTTTCGTTAAGCACGAAGGTAAAATCATCTTCATCACTGTTAACCGGTTTTCCTACATTATACGGTATTGAAAATTCATCAAGCCCTTCGGGAACAGCAACAAAAACATCTAACCCACCCAAACCTATATGCCCATCGCTTGCAAAATATAATCTCCCAGAGTCACTAACATATGGAAATGTTTCTCTACCTTCGGTATTAATTTTATCACCAAGGTTCTTTGGTTCTCCAAAGGTTCCATCTACATGAATATCTACAACATACAAATCTGAAAGTCCTCTACTATCTGGCATGTCGCTGGCAAAATAAAGTTTGGTTCCATCTGCGGTAAGTGCGGGATGTGCTACAGAATACTCATCGCTATTAAAAGGTAGTTCTTCTATATTTGTCCACTTATCCTCTTCGAGTGTTGCCTTGTAAATTTTCAACAAAATAGTTCCTTGTGTATTGGATCCTAATTTTTTCTTGGTATAATTATTCCTTGTAAAATATACCGTTTTACCATCCTGACTAAAGGAAGTTGATGATTCGTGAAACTTTGAATTGATTTTACCTTTCAGTTTTTTGGGAGTTTGAAGAATCCCATTAGCTGCGATCATATTAGAGGCAAACAAATCCAGAAACGGCATTTCGTTCCACTCGTGGATTGTTTTAGTCATACCACTACCACCACCTCTTGAAGATGCGAATACCAATTGTCCTTGATTGTCAAAACTGGGGGCATAATCAGAAAATTTGGAATTCACACTCAATTTCAACAACCTGAATTTCCCTGATTGCATTTCAATAAACTTTAAATAATCCCTGGTATTCATAAAATATTCAGCCCTTTGATCATTTCCGGTAAGGGTAATGAATTTTTCCATGACCTTATCTGCTTCGTCATAACGCTCAACACTTTTTAAACTTTGAGAATATCTAAATAAATACTCTGGATCTATTTCTTCTGCATAATTACTAGTCAATTTCTCATACCATGTTACAGCCTCCTCTAGTTGTGCATTAAAATAATAGGAATCTCCCAATTTTTTAAACAATTCTAATGACTCATAACCACTCTCGGCAACCTGGAGGTATATTTTACGTGCATCCACAAAAGCAAAACGATTAAAACTCTCGTCTGCCTTTTCGAGACGTTTTTCCTGAGAATATGACATAAAAGATATTAATATGCATAAGGATAGATGTACCATGTAGTTGTTCAAATTCATCTGTCTTTGTTTTATTTATTTCTTAGGAATGATATTTCGTTTAGAAAAAACGTGGCGTTAACATTCTATTATATTTTTTAAAGAGTTCGAACCGTAACATTACCTCATAGCTGCCATCATTAAATTGTGCTTGTCCAAGTTCTGTAGTTTCCCGATCATAGGCAAAACCTATCATCATGGCATCTGAAATCTGAAAACCTATTTGCCCGGTAACCGCCGCACTCCATCGATAGGCTGCTCCCAGAGTTAAGCGATCGTATAATAAAAAGTTGGCAGACAGATCTACCTGCAAAGGGGCACCAAATACTAATTTGGCAAGTATAGCCGGTTTTAATTTAAGATCAGGGTTGATATCAAACACATATCCCGATATTAAATAATAGTTAATACGCTCTTCTGCCAGAAAGCTTACCGCATCACTATCACTACTGGTTGTACTTTCATCAAAATGATCAGTTTCTAATAAATTTGGTGCACTTAATCCAAAGTAAAATTTTTCTGTATGGTAGTATGCACCAATACCTACTTGTGGACTAAATTTATTATCAATATTTGCTTCAAAAAGTGCGTCATTAGCATTAAACTGAGTCAGGCGAAGAAAATCAATGTTTAACAAATGTCCTCCTGCTTTTAATCCAAAACTTAATTTTCCTTCCTCAGAAGTTGGAATGGTGTATGAAAAATCGACTCCAAAATAGGTTTCATCGGTAGGCCCTATTTCATCATTAACGATAGAGAATCCAAGTCCCACCCGTTCGTTGTCCCCTATGGGTGTATTAAGGGTTAACGTTTGAGTACGTGGCGCACCCTCCAAACCAACCCATTGACTGCGATGCAATCCCATGATACTCATAACGCCGCGGCTACCTGCATAAGCAGGATTAACGCTAATTGTATTGTACATGTATTGGGTATATTGGGCATCTTGCTGGGCTACCAGGGAGGTTCTTGTCAATAGAGATATTAACAATAGAAATAGAATAGGAATTCTAATCATTGCATTTAGGTTTAGATTTAGGGACTCCCAAATATACTAATATAAAATAAATATGACTGTTTTTGAAGAAAATAGAAAAATCTTCATCATCTTTATTAAAGACCTTATAAACCAATATAAATAAAATACCGGATTAAAATCAGGCAGTATCAAAACGTGAATTGACTTATTTTGCTTTTTAATCGATCAAAAAAGGGATCAAAACCGATCCCTTCTATAGTTCATTTCTTATTTAAGATTATATAAATCCTCTTTTACGAGCTTCTTCTAATAACTTTTGATCGTCTGCTTTTGAGATAGAAAACATTTCTTTGATTTGATTTTTTCTTTTTTCTATGGCACTCAAAGATAAGCTTACATAATTAGGGAGATTCTTTGTTTTTACACCCCGAGATAAATGGTAGAGTATTTTTAAATTTTTCTCATCCAGAGAAAATTTATTAGTCATCATTTTTCTAAAATGATCATTTACCGTAGCGCTATAATACGCCTTACCCTTTACTATATTATTGAATGCTAAAAGCAATTCGCTTGATGTTAAATCACTTTTTATCAGGAAACCAGCAGGATTAATATTTTTAAGGATATTGTGAATTCTATGATCTTCTCGATGCATAGTCAAAATAATTACCTTTGATTTTGGAAGCAGCTCTTTTGCATGTTTTGCCAAATCTTCTCCAGAGGTAATCGTACCGTCTGAAGATGGAGGTAGCTTTATATCTACAAAAAGCATATCATAGGGTATCGTTTCTGAAGACTTAACAATTTTTTCGTATGCATCATCACAATTTGATGCAATATCGATCTTGATCTGATATTCTTTTTGGTTTTCACCTAACAAGGTATTCTTATATCCTTCGATAATCATAGGATGATCATCAATCATAAGAACTTTTAGCTTTTTCTTCATTTTTTAAATTAGTTGTTTTTTAGTTCTCAAAAAAACGGGACGTTCTTCTTATCTAACTGTGATCATAGAAAAATAGTATAACCTATCCTGAATCTATAAAGAACTGTTTTACATATTCGTTTACACCGGTACACTTACAGATACCCGGGTACCTGTGCTTTTATTACTTAAAAATTGTACCACTCCACTCATCTGACTAACTCTTGATGTAATATTTTTTAAACCAATTCCTTTTTTCACTTTTGTGCTGTTAAACCCGATTCCATCATCCAAGATAGTAAGATTTATTTTATCTTCTATATAATCGAAATTAATTTTTATGCTTTTTGCACCTGAATGTTTAAAAATATTCTGCAACGATTCTTGTAAAATCCTGAATAAATTTACCTTTTTCTGATCATCGATCTCTTCCCAATCGATCTCTTCATCGTTATTAAATTCGAAATTAATATTGTTCACTTCGCATAAGTCACTAATCAAATTTTCTACCGCATCAATATAGGCTACATCAGACGGTAAGGTCTCAGAACTCAAGTCGTGAGAAATAAGGCGTATTTCTTTTTCGATATCCTTGAGCTCATCTATGTATTTGTTACGTGCCTCGGTAAAGCCATCGTTGGCTCGTTGGTTGATCCCATCAAGACTTAATCGCACTCCAAACAACCTGCCCAATACGCCATCATGCAACTCCTCAGACATACGTTGCTGTTCTAGTTTTCGACCTTCTTCCAATTTAATTTGCTGGTTAAGCAGTAAACGATAGATCTCCTGATTCGCTTCTTGCTGGGTCTGGGCAAACAATAATTCTTTATTACTTTGCTGCTGTCTAAAAATGATATATCCTAATAAAAACAAAGCGGTTAATCCTAAAATCGCTATAATTAATATTTCGTTTTCCTTGCTTATTTGTTGGTTTTGTTCTGCGATTTCATCGGTTTCAAAGCGTATTCTAGCAAATTTATCTCGACTCAACCTTTCTTGGTTTTGAATACTATCATTTAGTCTAATATGTGCTTTTGCATATTCAAGCGCTTCGTCACTATTATTAGCGACTTCAGATAAAATATCATAAGATTTTAGAAGCTGCTCATTTTCATTTAATTCGAGAGCTATATTTTTAGCTTTCTTAGCATAATTAGTAGCTATACTGTCATTACCTATGGACATATAATACTCTGATAAATGAAGATTATTAGTTATCAATCCTCTTTTATCTTTGATGCTATCTCTAATCTTCATTGCCTTATAATAAAGATCAGGTATTTCGGTTAAATCATTAGACAAAAAATTAACATATCCTAAATTATCTAAAAGTCTTGCATATCGCCCAGGCCTCATATTTAAAACTTCTTGAAAAGTCAAAGCTTTATTATAGTATTCTTTCGCCTCTTCATATTTTTTTTGAGATTTAAAAATGGTTCCAATATTATTATAAGAAATGATTTTTTGAAGAATATAATTTTCACTATCTTCTTCATATTCAATTGCTTTTAAATTATATTCTATTGCTTCATCGTAACGCTCCATATACTTAGCAATTATTGCAAGATTGGTATAACAGATCGGTAGGAATTTTTCATTTTCTGCTAAATTGAAGCTTTTTATCGCACTTATCGTAACCTTTTCACTTTCACTATAGTTCTTGGTTCTCTGTAAAAGTCTAGCAATATCAATAAGTATTTTACCATGTTCAAAGGCGATAACTTTTGTGTCGTATTTTTCTTTGTTTAATGAAGAATATATTTTTTCTGCCTCATAAAAATTTTTATAGGCTACATCAAGTTTTGAAGGCCTATAATAAATCCCTAAATAACCATAAGATCGAGCTACATTAAGAGAGTCATTGATTAAAAAAGATAATTTAAGGGCTTTCTCATTTAAAGCTTTGTATTTCTCACGATTATTTAAATCATAATAAACAAAAGAAATTTCATGAATTTTCTCAATCTTATATTTATTATCCTTTAAAGTTGACTGTAAATTGTAGGCTTTCTCTAAGTTATCTTTCCTTTCACTAACAAGAATTTCTTTATCTTTGGATTTTTTGAGATAAGTTTCTATTAATTGAGATTTTAATTGATCATTTTCAATAAAGTCGTCTTTTTTATGACAACCTGAAGCAAAAAAGAGGAGAAAAAAAATGATATTAAAATAGAAATAAACTTTAAGCATCATAAAATTAATTAAGACTTTAAATTACTTAATTTGCTCTTTAAAAAAAACTCCAAACAGATATTTAGAGTTTTCTTTAAATTTTATCTTTCCTTAGATATTCGTTATTTCATAGAACCTAAAAAGCTCTTAAAAATCTTTTTAGTCTTGCCCGGGAGGTATTTCTTGGGAATCATCCTCAACAGAATATAGGGATTCTTCAGTTTCATCAAAACCCAACTGTTCATCTACTGAGTCAGTTTCACAAGCTATAAACATTACGGTAAAAAATATTATTGAAAATAAAGTCTTTATATTTTTCATAAATTGTCTTTTAATTAGTAATTAAACGTAGTATTCTGATTTATTTCTCTTTATTAAGCACCTGGTTCTACCTCTTGAATATCATCTTCTGTTCCAAAAGTATCTATATCTTCTAATTCTAATCCAACCTCTTCATTTACTGAATCCGCTTCACAAGCGATAAAAAATGTGCTTAAAAATAATACTGCAAATAAAGTCTTAAATGTTTTCATATGTTCTCTTAGTTTTTTGTTTTCATTCAAAGACCAATAAAGATCCTTGTGGGGTAAATTAATATATTCGTTTTTCTTACTTTAGGTAATCGTTGCGCTCACGATTTTGTAGGAAAAAAGTTGATTATAAATTGACTATTTCTCCTTTTGTACACTACAAATGTAGGTCTAAACCTCGCGCGCGCCCAATAAATAAAGGTCTCTTTAGTGAATTGACCCTTTTTAAGGGTAAATAGACCGATTGTACGGGTACTTAGATGGATTTCAAAATAACCTATTTTTATTGTAGGAATTAGCGTACGATTTTCACTTGTATGAATCAACAAGTTTATTCAATAAAAAAACCGATAAATCATACGATCTATCGGTTACTATCTAAAAAATGTTTTGTACAACTAAATATGGATCAGGCTTTTTTTGGCCAGATTATCTTTAATCTCTTCTACAGTATTCTTGTACGATTTTGAAAAAGGAATCATATCGTTGGTATTTTTAATAGCACATTTGGCCTTGCCAAAATGGATCCTCGAGACATAATGAGTATTGATAATGTAACTATTGTGAATTCGCACAAAATGGTCTGGCAATAAATTTTGGAAATGCTTAAGAGTCTTAAAAGCTTCTACTTTATTACCATTGCTCATAATAAAATCAGTAGTGTTGTTATCTGCTTTTAAGTAGAGTACTTCTTCGACATCCACAAAGCGATAATCGCCATAAGATTTAAAACAAAGTGTGTTATCTGCTACCTCGTTAAAATCTTTCTCAAACCGCATTAATGTTCGTAAAATCTGACTTTTACCCATTGGTTTTAAAATGTAATCCAGTATCCTGTTGCGTATTCCCTCTATAGCATATTCTGTAGTTTTTGTAATCACTACAAATTCTGGTAATCTGGACATGTATTTTGCCAATTCTGTAATTAAAGTATACTGTGTTTTGGCACAATGTACTCCAGGGACTTCGGGTTCTAAAAAAACTAATCGGGGCTTCCTTTCTAAAATTAAATCCAATGCCGTTTGCTCATCTTTTGCAATTCCCGTGCAGATAAAGTCCGTTTGACCTTCTAATGCAATTTGAATAGCATCTGCATTTTTCGGGTCATGATCAATAATTACGTAAGGATATTTCATAGGGTATCGATTAATTAGTTAGTGTTGGCACTTAAACATTGTAAAATTCTACTTACAAGATAGGCTTTTTAACGCTTTTGCAAATACGGTAATACCGTAATAATACTACGGAACTATCTTCAAATCAAACGATTACGATTTACACTTCATCGGTAAACTTGCGCTATTCATCGATATAAGAGCTATAGCCAATCTAGAACGCATTCCTCCATTTTTAAGTATGTAGCCCTGTTAAAAAATGTTAAAAATTCTTAAACCGTCAAAAAATTATAAAAATAGGTAAGAATTATAAAAAATCTATCCAGCTTTAGCGTATACAATTCAACTATTTTAAATAGCTTTAAAACAAATTGCTAAGAGCTTTATATCTATGAAAAAAATTGTCGTACTTACAGGAGCAGGTATTAGTGCAGAAAGTGGTATTAAAACTTTTAGAGATGCCGATGGACTGTGGGAAGGACACGATGTAACCGAGGTCGCCTCGCCTATGGGATGGAAAAACAATCCACAAATGGTAATTGACTTTTACAACCAAAGACGTCGGCAATTATTAACAGTGTCTCCAAATAAAGGACATTTTTCTCTTGTAACACTAGAAGAGAAATACGATGTAACCATTGTGACTCAAAATATTGATGACCTGCACGAAAGAGCTGGCAGCTCATCTGTAATTCATTTGCACGGGGAACTTTTAAAGGTGCGTAGTCAGTTTGATGAAAATCTTATATTAGATTGGAAGCAAGATCTTAATCTTGGTGATTTTTGTGAACATAATTCGCAATTACGCCCCCATATTGTATGGTTTGGAGAAATGGTACCCATGATGGACATGGCAATTAATATTACAGAACAAGCCGATATCCTACTGATTATAGGAACCTCGATGCAGGTATATCCCGCAGCTGGCCTCTTGCAATATACAAGGCGACAGATTCCTATCTATTTTATTGATCCGAATCCTGCTATTTCACCAACCCAACATCTTACTATTATAGCCGAAAAGGCAACAGTGGGTGTTCCCAAAGTTGTGAAAGAATTAATAAACAAGTGATACTTTGCTTATTGTACTATCTATTACAGTCGAATCGATTTTTTGAGTATTCAAAGAATCAGACTTACGGGTTTTTACCTTTTCCCGGGTCTCCTTAGCCCAGGCAATCAATTTTTTGCCATCTGCTCCAGATAACTCACCATGCATCCAGGTGTAAGGCTTTAATGGCATCTTTTTATATTCTATTTCTTCGATTAATTCTGTTAACTTTCGATCCTTTTGCTTATCAGTATAGGTATCCCAGGTAGATACATTAAAATGTTCTTTACCCTCTTCTATTTGATAGGCCATATAATGTGTTATGGGGCTAACCTCCATAAACCAGGGATATCGGGTTATATTACTATGGCAATCGTAACAATTGTTTTGCAGTACGGTTTTAACTTCAGCCGGTAAGCTGGTGGCTTCTTCAAAACTAGCAATACTATCATAACTAGCTTCATTTTTTTCAGGTCTCAAAAACTGGGTGATGATTAAGACCAATATTAGAACAATGAAAATGTTTTTAATCTTAGTAAGCATGACGTGTGTTATTTAGTTAAAGTGATTAAAGACGATTATAATTATCTGTTACAGAAGAGATAACGGTTTTAACAAGTAATTATTATCAATAAAATGCCATTTGCAATGCTAAAAGAAGACGGATTGAATACCTATACTTTACGTAAATCATTGTTGAAATATCTACTGGTATTGCTAGAATTCTTTCTTTTTCGATTATTTTTATATGCAATACAACCATACATGAAGTGCATATGTCAGCTTTAGTAGATATTTTAAATACTGTCGATCATTCTCGTGAAAAAAGAAATTATTTTGCAAATCTTATTCTTAACAATCCAGAATCGTTACCAGAGTTGTTAAGTATTTGTGAAAAAGTAGATGATGAGATTTCTTGCAAGGCCTCATGGGCACTTGAGTACTTGTGCAAGAAGAATCTTACGGCTATACTCCCGTATCTTGATCAAATTATCAGTATTACCTCAAAGGTATATCAGCACCCTTCGGTACGACCTATGGCAAAAATTTTTGAATGTCTAATTATTACATATTATCAGAAGAAATCTAACGAAGTGAATAAGTATCTAACCCAAACACATCGTGAAAAAATTACCGAAATCTGCTTTGACTGGCTCATTACCGATCAAAAAGTCGCTCCACAGGCATATTCTATGACTACACTCTATTTGCTGGGTACCGAATTTGATTGGGTTCACCCAGAACTCAAAATCATTCTTGAAAACAACTATAATTTGGGAAGTGCGGCGTATAAGGCCAGATCCAGAATGATATTGGAAAAACTTGGCTAGTATCTGTGGTGAGATTTGAGGTATGAGGTATGAGTTGTCAACTGAATACTGAATACCATGACAAACATGGCAAATCAAAGATGTGTCTCCAAGAGTTTTAAACCCTGAAATTTTGAAACTCTAAAAAATCATTAATAAAAACTTATCCCCTATCTTTGCAGCTTCAAAAAAAAGAAAATCATGTCATTATTTCCTTTGAAAGCTATCTCTCCTATTGATGGTCGTTACGCCTCAAAAACTCAATCGCTAAGCTTATATTTTAGCGAAGAAGCCTTAATCAAGTACCGCGTATTAGTAGAAATCGAGTATTTTATTGCTTTATGTGAGATTCCGCTACCACAATTGCAAAATATTGATCCATCTTTATTTGAAAACCTTAGGAAAATTTATACTGACTTTTCGAGTGAGGACGCTCTGGCGATTAAAGATATAGAAAAGGTAACCAACCACGATGTCAAAGCAGTAGAATACTTTATAAAAGAAAAATTTGATCAGCTTGGCCTGCAAGAATACAAGGAGTTTATCCATTTTGGACTTACCTCTCAGGATATCAATAATACCGCAATACCTTTAAGTATTAAAGAAGCAATAAGCGATGTCTACATACCACATTATATCGAGCTTTTAGAAAAACTTAAGTCTTTGGTTGAGGATTGGGCAGAGGTACCCATGTTAGCTCGAACTCATGGCCAACCTGCCTCACCTACCCGATTGGGAAAAGAATTTCAGGTATATGTTACCAGGCTCGAAGCACAATTTGATCAGCTTAAAGATATCCCAAGCGCAGCAAAATTTGGCGGTGCCACCGGAAACTATAACGCACATCAAGTCGCTTACCCAAATATTGACTGGAAAGCCTTCGGAACTCATTTCGTACAGGAAAGACTTGGCTTACACCATTCCTTTCCAACAACACAAATCGAGCATTATGATCACATGGCGGCTCTCTTTGACGGTTTAAAACGTATCAATACTATTTTATTAGATTTGGATCGTGATGTTTGGACCTATGTGTCAATGGATTACTTTAAACAGAAAATCAAAAAAGGAGAAGTAGGCTCTTCTGCCATGCCTCACAAAGTAAACCCTATAGATTTTGAGAATAGTGAAGGTAACCTTGGTATCGCAAATTCATTATTTGAACATCTGTCTGCAAAATTACCAGTAAGTAGATTACAACGAGATCTTACTGATAGTACGGTTCTTAGAAATATTGGAGTGCCTTTTGGGCATACTCTGATTGCTTTTCAAGCTACATTGAAGGGTCTAAACAAACTATTGTTGAATGAAGATAAGTTTGCTGAAGATCTCGAAAATAACTGGGCAGTAGTAGCCGAAGCTATTCAAACGATTTTACGTAGAGAAGGATATCCCAATCCATATGAAGCGCTTAAAGGCCTCACCAGAACGAATTCAACCATTAACCAGAAAAGTATTGCTAACTTTATTGAAACCCTAGAGATTTCTGAAGCTATCAAAACTGAATTGAAACAGATTACTCCATCTAATTATACAGGGATATAGAATACAGAATCTATAATATTAAAAAAGCGCAGATAGAAATATCTGCGCTTTTTTATTTTATACAACGGTGATTAATCTATATCTATAGTTTCACCTATTCTTTTAAAAGCTTCCAGGTCAATTTTACCTTTTTCTACCGATCTTGCCAGTTTAGCCATTTTCTCGGGTCTCATATTATCACCCAATACACGTATTAATGCTAAACCTTTCTTATCGTCTGTTGCAAAAACAATAACTTCATCGATATCGTCATCATCGCCCGTATATTTCAACACTGCATTGGTTCCGTTAGATCCAAATTTCATTAATGTTGCATACTTATTAGAGCTTAGAATTTTATTAATATCAGCACTTTCCTTTTTATAACGTACTTTATTTTTTTCGCTTAACGGTAAGGCGAGAAAATTTACTTTTTTAATACTTTCTAGTGCCTCTTTCTCTTCAGCATTTAGTGCTACCGTTTCTTTGTCCAAAAGACTCGAAGGCACATCTACTGCTATGAAATCCACATCACCCTGATGATCAACAAAATATTGTTGCAATGATGCATTATTATTACAACTCATAAAAAGCAATACACTTGCCAAACCTAATATTTTAACTATATTTTTCATTTTTGATTGATTTTTTGATCCCGAATACTTCAGGATTGCTTTATTGTTTTTGATCGACGTTTAAACCAAACTTCTTTTAATCCTTCAGGCCAAAAGAAGTTTGATTCTTTATAATATAAAATGCTTGCCCGCCTGAGGTGGGTACTAATTTCTTTTCTTTACGTTTTTAAGTTCTTTTCCTCCTGGGATATTAAGATCATTTGCCAGTTTTGATACTTGCTTTAAATCTATATTACCTGTTATAGTAAGTATTACCGTTTCAGGTTTTCCTTCATTAGAATCATTCCCTACCAGGTACATAAATAACTCTTGTACATGATCCTCATCTTTTCCCGGTTTTACATAAAACTTAATATTCTCACCATCATCACTTTTAATTCGCATTAATTCATCTAGAGATGACTTTTTCAGATATTGATCAACATCTCCTTTCATTTTTTGAGCCACATCTTTATCTTCGGTAACAAATACTTTTATATTATTAATATTTTCTACCAGATTAAGATATTCTTGCGTTTCTGCATCAGTACTTTCAAAATCCATTTTGCTTAATAGCTTAAACATTTTATTAGTGATGACCATAGAGGTAACATCATTCATGTTTTCATATTTATCAAAATAACTTTGTGCATTAGACACATATGGTAAAACAGCCAGTAGTAATACAATTGCTAACTTTTTCATAATTACATAATTTTAAGTCTCGCTATAATCAGCGTTAATTAATTTTCACTTTATAAACTTATTTTTAGTGTTTTCAAATTCATTAAGGTACACTAACCCTTGTTTTCCCTCATTCATATATTGCGAAACCATATTGAGGATTTTTTTGGTCTCCTGTAATGCTATTTCGGGATCTTCGTAAGTATCAACAGGATCAGACGGTGTAGTTTTTGTTAAAAATATACCGGCAATCAACGCTACTGATGCTGCAAAACCAATCCAGGAATATCTGAATGTTTTACTTGTCTTCAATTTTAGATCCTTGGTAGCAGTAATGTTGCTTTCTTTAGAAAAATACTGAAACAGATCTATGTATCTCTCAAGATGTGACGGCACAGTTTCTCTGGTAAAATAAACCTTTAACTTTTTTTCTTCAGAAATGGTCGTTTCGCCTTCGAAATACTTTTCTAGTAATTTTTCTATGTTAGACAACTCCATAATTATGCTTTTTTAATAATTCTTCTCTAATTTTTTTTCTTCCTCTTGATAATGCAACTCTTACAGCAACTTCGTTAATCCCTAACATGTCTGCAATTTCTGCATTGTCATATTGTTCTATATCCCTAAGTTGAATAATCATACGTTGTTGCTCTGGTAGATCATTCATGATTTTACCTACCCAATCCAGACTGTCCTTTGCTTCTACTTGTCTTTGTAATGAAGGTCGTTCATCTTTATAGTTACTATGAACGATCTTTAAATTTCCTGTTTCTTTTGCTTTAAGCTTGTCATAACAATAATTTTTGGTCATTGTCATCGCAAAAGCTTCTACATTCTTATACTCAGTCATCTTGGTTTTATTCTTCCAAAGCTTAAGTAAAACCTCTTGAGTAGCATCTTCTGCCTCCTCATTACTTATCAACAAGCGCTTTGCCAACCTAAACAGTTTGTCTTTAAACCCATTGGTAAGCGTTATAAATGCTCTTTCTTTCATTTCTTTCTTGGTTGGTTGCATAAAACCTTGTCAGCTTTATATAAGGGAGACGACTATACCTATAATTTGTTACATTCTTTTTTAAAATTATAATAAAGTAGTTACATTTAGCAATCTACAAACAATATATATATATGAAGTTTTTGAAGTATTTATCCTTTTTACTGTTTTTTGGAAGTCTGTTAACCTCATGTTTTGATGATAATGACGATGTACCAGGCATCGCCAGCACAGCAGAAGTGAATGATTTTATTTGGAAAGGTCTAAATTATTGGTCGTTATACAAGAGTGATGTTAACGATCTTTCTAACGATCGCTTCTCAAATGATGCCGAATATACCAGATTTCTTAATCAATATAATACCCCTGAAAGTTTTTTTGAAGATATCAAATCCTCGCGGGATAGATTTTCTCTATTATTTGATGATTATACAGTTATAGAACGGTCATTAGACGGAATTACTTTAAATAACGGTATGGATTATGGCCTTGTACGATATCCAAATAATCCATCCAACGTATTTGGATATGTACGATATGTTTTACCAAATACAGATGCCAAAGCTAAAGGCATTCTACGTGGTGATATTTTTAATACCGTAAATGGCACCCAAATTACCGAAGATAATTTTAGTGAATTATTAAGTCAAGATGTTTATACAATTGGTTTAGCTGGTTTCGATGGAAGTATTATCACTCCACTTGAAGAATCTGTAGAGTTAATTAAATCACAATATACTGAAAACCCGGTTTATTTGACTAAGGTAATCGATACTGAAAATCATAAAATCGGATACCTTATGTATAATAGTTTTACTTCAGACTTTGATGCCATATTAAATGAAGTATTCATCCAATTCAAATCAGAAAGAATAACAGATTTAGTTTTAGATCTTCGGTACAATGGTGGAGGTAGTATTGAGACTTCTAAAGATCTTTCAAGTATGATTACTGGTCAGTTTGAAGGTAATATCTATTCGATAGAACAATATAACCAAGATCGTCAAGAAACCTATGGAAATGAAAGAGTTTTTGATTCCAAAATCGGTGATAACATAGATGTAGTAAGTCTTAATCTGAATAGGGTTTATGTATTAACTTCTGGAAGTACCGCATCTGCAAGTGAACTTGTTATTAATTGCTTGCGGCCATATATCGAAGTAATACAAATTGGAACTAATACCAGAGGTAAATTTGAAGGTTCATTTTTGATTTACGATGCACCTGCACCTAATTTTAGAAGAAGTCAAGCCAATATTAATCATAGGTATGCAATGTTACCACTGGTACTAAAATCTGCCAACTCAAGAGGTGAATCAGATTATTTTGATGGTTTAATTCCAGATATTCCATTACCTGAAGATTATTCGAATTTAGGTGTTTTGGGTGATGAGAATGAACCATTATTAAGAGTTGCAATAGACCATATTACTGGAAACATTGTGGTGGCTGTCAAATCATCTTCTTATGAACATGAACATATCGGTGACAGCGACATGATGAATCCAATCTACCAAAGAATGTTTATTGAGGATTAAAAATCTTAACTAAAAATATCTTATTTAATTATACTTACCATTCATAGTAATATTTTGTAACTTTTAAAGTTTAACACCAAGTCGTTGATTAGATGTAATATTTTTAATATCTTTTAATAAACCAATTTAAATTCCTAGTTATGAAAATTACACTAACAATTACTTTATTTTTTTATTCTATAGTTTCGACAGGTCAATGGACTTTTGAAAAACCCATAAGTGAATTAAATTATAATGGAAGAATTGAAATAAAGACTGTAGATGTCTTTCGAGATGGGAGATGTTATGATTCTGTAAATGGAGGAATAGCTTTCGAAAATGAACCTCTAAAATACACAAAGCTTTACACCTTCAATGATTACTATTATGAAGTGAAAATTACTACTCAATCAAAACTCAATGCGGCCTCAGTAGCTTGGACAGACAGATCTTCAACCACTGTTGATTTATCTGATTATTTTGTAAGTCCCAACATCTCTGATCCTTTCTTTCCAAGCGGCTTTAAGACTTATTTTAGTCGATTATATACTTATGACTTTTTTGACAATGATAACCTCTATAGAACAAAAGTAGAAATCTATTATAAGGTTTACAATAATGATCCTGGTTTTAGTCAATATATAACCCTTCAAAAATACATTGGATATTCTTCTAATGTTATAAATGCTGCTATTTGCCGATCTGGTGATGGTGGTGGAGATGGTGGTGGTGGAAACAACAAACCTGACCTAGCTTTTAATACTTTTCAAACCACGGTTACAAGCGAATGTAGCTCTTGTCCTCTAAACCTTCAAGCCGCTCAATCAGGATCTATTCATACTGTTACATACAATGGAGGCACAACACCTTTACGTGTTGTACCAAGAGTAAAAAACATAGGAGATGCTAACTCACCTACAACAAATTTAAAGTACTTCTTATCCTCGAATAATAAATTTGAAAGTTCTGATTATCAATTATCTAACTCTAGTTTTGTAGCTGCTATAAATAAAGGGTCCGAATACGGAACTAATGGAATAAGTCTTTATTCTTCTACGCTCTTAGGAGCTGGGGTACCTTTTAATAAAATTCACTACCTTTTAATAATTATTGATAAGGACAATCAAATCGGCGAAAAGAAAGAAGACAACAATATGGCCTATCTGCCCTTTATTTATAAACAAAACTCCTCTGGAGGTGGCGGAATTGGCCCTCCGATTCTTGAAGAACAACTTTCTATTTCTTCTCCATATGATTTATCAATACATGAGATAAGTGGATTGAAAGTGAAGTCTATTCGAATCAATAATAAGGAAGAGGAAAATAATATAATAAATTCACTTCCTACTGGATTCTATATTGTAAAAAGTGGTAACCAAATTTATAAGCTTAAAAAATAACTTAAAGAGGCTTCTTAATTAATTTATTAGGAAGCCTCTACTCAATTTTATTTGATTTAGAATTCCAAATTAAACCCTATCCTAGCATTCCTACCTCTGGTACTAAAACCAAAGATCTCTTGATAATCATCGTTGGCGATATTATTCAATGCTCCAAAAAACTTTAAATTTTTCATTAACTGATGGCTTACATAAAAGTCTAGAAGACTATATGAATCCAAAGTTTTTGATTCTGATTCGAATGTTGTATTATTAAAAAAGCTATCCTCTCTATTATCATTAAATTGATAGCTTAAAGATGAAAATGTTTTATCGGTTATCTGGTATCCAATAGTGGCATTAATTTTAATTTCAGGAATCCTAATTTGGGCTAGGTCTTCATCTACATTGGTATACGTAAAGTTAGCAGCCAAAGACAATTTATCGTCCAATACTCGAGAGTTGATTTCAAATTCTAATCCGCTTGTGCTAAAGTCTTCTTTTATATTTTGATATTGAAACACAAAATTTCCTGTATCAACAAAATTAACAAAATTTTCTTCATTACGTACAAAATATACGGCACTCACTCGCAATTTTTTCACAAAAGAAAATTCAATTCCCCCTTCTATAGTAGTATTCTCTTCGGGGTCTAATTTTCGATTTCCAAAACCTTCTGCAAACAATTGAAAAAGTGAAGGAGTAATGTATGCCGTAGAATATGAAGCTAGCCCCTTGATGTAATTCTCGCCAAATTTATACGTATAAGAAGGGTTTATACTATATACGATATTAGTTCCATACTCACTGTGTATATTGAGTCTTGCTCCCAAATTTAGATTCAAACCAAAACCTGAAGCATATACTATGTTGGCATAGGGGTCTATAATATCAAAATCGGCCGTATCATCATCAATGGTTCTAAAAAATTCTTGTCCTCTTGCCCCGGCACTAAATCCTTCATAATCATTATTAGATCCGTTTATTCCTACAACAGTGAATATTTTGTTATTAAAACTGTATTTATTGTAAAAATCATAAGAATAAAATCTACTTTTATTTTTGGAAGCAAAAGTATTTGACAAAAATTCTCTTTCCAGCAAAGAATAGCTGTTAGTAAAAACAACACTACCATTGGTATAGTCGTATGTTATAGAAGCCCCCCCTCTTACTTGTTTACTATTAGCATTATTATCAGCATCAATCTGTGCTCCGGCACGAAAATATTCCAAACTCTCATTATAATAACTCGAAAGAGAAGATTCTCCTAATTAGTTAAGTTTTCAACAAATTGAATATCTTATTAAGTTAATACGTCCATTCAAGCGTTAGCTCGCTATTACAGCTAAGTAAATTCCATGTTTAGAACTTAAATTTTCATAAAAGTTTGGTTCTAAATTATTGGATCAGTAATCATAATTCGTTTTTTCATGTAATTCTATAAATATCTGGTGCTTAACATTTATGACATAAAAATAAAATAGAATTAAAACCCGTAATTTTTTTCAATATTCACGTTTTCGATAATTGAATTAAAATACCATATCTATTAAACCATCATAAGCATAACACTTATGATGGTTATTTATCAAATTATTGTTTATGCTTCTTTATGGAATGCGCTTGACCGGAATACGATTATAAACCACATCTCCATTGCTGTATGTGATTCGTACAGCTACTTCAAATTGTTTTAATATACCATCAATAATCTCTCCTATATTTCCACTTTCCCAAGGACGTAAAGGTAGTTGTACCTGTTCTCTTAGAACTTGTGCTTTGAAAGTATTAAGACTTTGAAGTTGAACGTTATCTTGCTCAAATTTTACCCAACCTGCTTCAATTGAAGATACTTGACTGGACAAAGTCGGATTAATACCAAGAATATTATCAAAGAATCCTGTTGGAGTAGTATAATTTATAAACCACATAGGTATCTGTTGAACATAGTTAGCTTGAACTTTAATTCCTACCTCAGATTTATACCTCATCACCCCCCAAGGTATGTTGTTCAATGCTTTGTATTGCCCTGAATTGTTAGCATCGGTTCTCAGATAGACATCAACCGTTCCGCGTTGCGTTGATAGAGACATGGTCCCTTGCAATGCAATTTCACCTACTAATGAAATATTATAAGTTGGTGATTTACCTGAGCTTGTAAAGCTTTTAATAAGCCCCCCGGCTGCACCAAGGAGTTCGGGTTTTGTCAAATCTTTCACAACATCTTTAAAGGTATTATCTCCAAAATCTGGCAACTTATCAAATAATTTGGAAGTGTAAGAACCTATTTCAAATAGATTCGATACCCCAAACGGTTTCGGTTTGGGTTGTGCTACTCCGATTAGTGTTATTCCTCCATTCAATGTAATGTCTTGATTAGCCACTTCCCGAATGTTAACCCTCAAACGAGCTTGCCGATTGATAGTTGGATCATATCCCTGAAGATTGAATTCACCAACCATCCATTGTAGTGACCCAGTCTTTGTATTGGCAAGTTGTTCTGTCTCACCCGTAAAAATAAATGAAGTAGGTGCCACAACAGAGCTATCAAACTCTAAGGAAAGGTTCTGATCTGAGGTAAGTAGATCTGAGGTTCGTAGTACACAAACTCTAAGTAATCCCCTATACTTGTTATATAACATGATCCAGGGATGCCTTGGTGCTGAAGTCGGTGTCCCAAAATCGCGAGCCACTAACATCCATCCGTCCGAGGCGCGCATATCTATTTGACTTGGATCTGCATTACCAAAAATAGGATCATTAAAAAAGGGATTTACGGTACTGGCAGTCCCTATCGATCCGCCTATATTGGTAAAGTAAGCAACCCACTGTGAGCTTTCCCAATTCCAATTGGGGTCAAGGTTTGGATCTCCGGCAGGTAAAATCCTGGATTTCGCATCCAGAACAGGAGCAGAAGGGCTAGATATATCTTCTTCTTCACAAGCAGAAAATACAAAAAGCACAGACAAGAATAAAAATCTGAATTTTTTCATTTTGTTGTAATATATATTTGGTTAATAATTTTAAAATTAGGAATTGCTGATTAACCAAAGAACAACTTGATGGTTAAATATTTATCAATTAACATATTGAATATAATCAATGATATAAAAACAACGCCTGAATTGATTGCCATTCAGGTGTTGTGTTTAACAATAAAAAAATAAGATATTAAAACTTCAGACTAAACCCTACTCTTGCATTTCTACCGCGAGTTGCAAAATTCAAAATTTCGATATATTCTTCATTAAATATATTTTGCACACTACCAAATATTGTCATGCGATTTTTTAATACTTCATAGTTTAAACTAAAATCCACAATTGAAAATGCTTCTAATGACTGTCCAAAATCAATACGCTCAGAATTATATTGATAAGCCATTGTCACTGAAGCCCTATTTGAAAAACGATATAATAAAGAAGCATTTACTTTATGCTTTGGAATTCGTATTAACGGCAAATCTGTACTTTCTACAAATGTATAATTTGATGTCAGTTTAATTTCTTTTGTTGGGACAAACTCCACTGCTACCTCTGCACCGTGAATTGTTCTATCCTCAGGATTATTGAGATAAGAAGCATCATCAAGTGTATTAAAATCTCCATCTTCATCCACATAAATGATAAAATCTTCTTCGTTTCGATTAAAGTAAAGCCCACTAATTCGTAATTGATCATTAAGCTGTACCTCTACCCCACCTTCTATTGTAACGTTAGTCTCAGGGTCTAGATTTTCATTTCCTCCAAAAACACCAAATAACTGAGAAATGTTAGGAGCAATGAAAGAAGTAGCATAGGACCCAAAAACTTTTGCATAACCGTTATCATATTTCAAAGTGTAAGAAGGGTTTGCGTTATAGACAATATTAGTACCGTACTCGCTATGTATATTGAGTCTACTTCCCACATTCATATTAAATCCAAAATCAGATATAAACACCACATTTACATATGGGTCAACAGTTGAGATATTAGCTTCATCTGTTATCACTTCATTATAAATGTAATTTACTCCCGCTACAGTATAAAAAGTATCATTGAAGTTGTATTTATTAAAAGCGTCTACCGATAAGCTTTCAGATTCAAACACAGATTCAAAACCACTAAAATCAAAAACGCGCTCTACAGTATTGTAAAGTGAATTAATTGTAAAACTTCCAGATTTATATTTATACGCGGAGTTTAAACCTAAGCGATATTGTTCGTTATCGGATACGTTAGGAGCATCTAATGGGGGGCTATCAAAATCTAACCTAAACTTATCCTGAGCTCCGAATAGGGTAATATTGAAATCATCCGTAACATCATAACCAACTTTAAGACTGGTATTAATTCTAGAAAATGGATCTCTTTCTTGGCCATCGGTAACAGCAGACAATCCGTCGGTATATTGATTGCTAAACCCTACAACGTAGGTAAACTCCTGTAATGTCCCATTAATAGAGACACTGTTTGAAAAATCAGCAATATCATAATCTTGATCTTCCTGTGTTTGATTTGTTCCTACACTAGACTGAAAAGTAGCACTAATTGTATCAGAGGATGCCTTTTTTGTGGTAATACTAATTACTGCTGCTGCTGCCGCATTACCATACAAAGTACTTGCAGCTCCTTTAACTATTTCTATGGATTCAATTTGATCTAATGCTAATGAACGAAGGTCAAACTCAGCATTAATGTTTGATGGGTCAGAAATCTGTACACCATCAATCAATACCAATACCTGCCTATTGTTTCCTCCTCTTACAAATGTATTTAAATTCTGTCCAGCATTACTTCTACTTCCATTAATTTCGATACCGGATTTTGTGTTAATTAATTCCGGAATAGTTTGTCCTTGTTTTCGCTTAATTTCATCATTTGAGATGGTAATCACTGTTTTACCTGAATTTTCACGTTTTAGTTCGAATTTAGAGTCAGAAATCACCACTTCCTCTAATTCATTTACTTTTTCTTTCTTCTGGGTGTCTTGACCAGAGACAACAGAGTATCCCAGCAACAAAAATGCTGCCCCAAAAAACATTTCTTTGTTCATTTTAATTACTTAATTGTTTACAATTACCGGAAAAAAGTATGTAGTTTACCCATACCCAAACCTTTATCCCGAAAGTTTGACTTTATCGAATAAAGGCAGGTCTCCTGGCTCGCGTCTCATTGTTTACCTTCCCATCCCAAATAATATGAAGACAGTGGTTTCAAAAGAATTGACAATGAGCACCTAATACGGACTGATATTTTTACAGATCAATAGCGATTCGGTACAGCTTACAGTTGCGGGAACAGCCCAGGAATTTTATAAAAACAGAAATTAGAAATTTCATTTTTTTACAGATCACCTGATTCCCTTTTAATCTTTAACTCTACGGTTAGAGTCTCAGAACCAAAATTCAGTGCGAATGTATTATATTTTTACGAAT
Source organism: uncultured Aquimarina sp. (assembly GCA_947500845.1). Taxonomy (GTDB): domain Bacteria; phylum Bacteroidota; class Bacteroidia; order Flavobacteriales; family Flavobacteriaceae; genus Aquimarina; species Aquimarina celericrescens. The sequence continues at coordinate 29,198 of CANMTP010000016.1, read as the reverse complement.
CTGATATTATAATAACCTATATATAATCTATTCGATTAACTTTGGCATCTTTAAAACTAGCCCTTTCATGCTTTATTATATTACAGGTGGAGAACGTTCTGGAAAAAGCAATTATGCGCAAAACCTTGCTTTGGAACTATCCAGCACTCCTTTTTATCTTGCAACATCTCGCATTTGGGATGAAAATCATCGTAAACGAATAGAGAGACATATTGCTGATCGAGATCAACGATGGACCGTTATCGAAGAAGAAAAAGAGTTATCTAAAGTCATTAAGGATGGAAGTGTTATGGTCATAGATTGTGTTACACTTTGGCTCACGAACTATTTTGTAGATACCAAAAATGATATCGAAAAATCGTTAGCGCTGGCAAAAGAAGAGTTTACTAAGCTTCTCAAGCGAGAAGCTACCATAATTATCATTTCTAATGAAATAGGCATGGGTGTTCATGCCACTACCGAAGTAGGTAGAAAATTTACTGAACTACAAGGTTGGATGAATCAGCATATTGCAAAACATGCCGATAAAGTCATACTAATGATCTCAGGTATCCCTCTAGAGATTAAAAATTAAAAAGAAACATGAACTTTGATATAGCATACGTTTCAGATAACAATATTGAAGAAACTCTTCGATATAAAATCAATAACAAAACCAAACCCATTGGAGCGTTGGGAACATTGGAAGAAATTGCTTTACGAATAGGTAAAATCCAAAATTCCGAACGCCCGGTACTTTCTAATCCAACCATACTTGTTTTTGCAGGAGATCATGGGATAGCCAAAAAAGGTATAGTTAACCCTTATCCACAAGAAGTTACAGCGCAAATGGTTTATAATTTCTTAAATGGAGGGGCTGCTATAAACGTGTTTTGCAAACAAAATAATATCAATTTAAAAATTATTGACGCCGGAGTAAATCATGATTTTGGAGAAATACCAGAACTAATCAATGCCAAGATTTCTTTTGGAACTAAAAATTATGAGTCTGAACCAGCCATGAACGCTCAGCAATATAACGCTGCTATAAAAAAGGGTGCTGATCTAGTACATCAAACTCATAAAGAAGGCTGCAATATAATCGGTTTCGGTGAAATGGGAATCGGTAATACCTCATCGGCCTCCCTGTTAATGTCTTATTATACCAAAACACCTCTTCAAGAATGCGTTGGGGCTGGCACAGGGCTGGATTCTGAAGCTATTAAATTAAAACAAAAAATCTTGTCTAAAGCGTATGATAAGTATACTCTATCCACAGATACAGATGCACTTATGTATTATGGCGGTTTTGAAATTGCTATGATCAATGGTGCCATTTTGAAAGCTGCTGAGCTTAAAATGACCATTATTATTGATGGTTTTATTGTTACAGCCGCATTGTTAGCGGCTCATTCCACACATCCGCAAGTTCTTGACTATTGCATATTTGCACATACGTCGGGAGAACAAGGACATCAAAAAATGCTGGACTATTTGAAAAAAGAACCTCTAATCAACCTTGGTATGAGATTAGGTGAAGGAACCGGTGCTGCGGTTGCTTTTCCATTAATAGCATCTGCGGTTGCTTTTTTAAATAACATGGCTAGTTTTGAAAGTGCTGGAGTTTCTGGTAGTGAATGAGTAGTGAGTAGTGAGTAGTGAGTAGTGAGTAAAAAAGTAATTGTTAGAAAATACACCTAATAATTAATGATTTTTAAATCTTTTGTGATGAGTCTGTATAGAGTTGAATACACAATAAATTTGTTTTAGATTTTTAATTGAAGCTAAACTATGATAAATTAACATCTATTTAAGAATGAAAAATGAAATTCATATATTCTTTACAGCACTTATGTTTTTTACCCGTATTCCTTGTCCGAAATGGGTAAATCATGATCCAGGCTATTTGCAACTAAGTGCTAAGTATTTTCCTTTAATAGGGATTATTGTGGGTAGCATTGGTGGTGGTGTTTTTTATACGACCTCTTTTCTTTTTTCGGTTGAAATTGCATTATTACTCTCTATATTTTCAACTATTTATGTTACGGGTGCGTTTCACGAAGATGGTTTTGCAGATGTTTGTGACGGTTTTGGTGGAGGATGGACCAAAGAAAAGATTCTTTTCATCATGAAAGATTCAAGACTCGGTACTTACGGCACTATCGGATTATTACTAATTCTAGCTATTAAATTTACCGCTCTAAGAGAGATGGAGATATTATATATTCCGTTAGTAATAATTTCGGGACATAGCCTAAGTAGGCTTATTGCAACCACCTTAATATTTACACACCCCTACGTAAGAGATACTGATGATAGCAAGGCCAAACCCGCTGCAAAGGGCATGAATGTGAAGATGCTAATGATAAGCGGTGTTTTTGGAATTGCTCCGTTGTTTTTATTTAAAAATCCATGGATATTCCTTACATTGATCCCAATGTACTTGTCTAAAATGTTTTTAGGGGTCAAATTCAGAAAATGGATTGGTGGTCAAACAGGGGATTGTGCAGGAGCCGTTCAACAACTAAGTGAAGTGGTATTTTATCTTACAATTATAGTGATATGGAAATATATCTGGTAAGACATACGACGCCCAATATCGAGAAAGGGATTTGTTACGGCCAAAGTGATATAGGCATTACTGATTCCTTTCATACTGAAGTTCAGGAAATACATAGTAATATTCCAATTCAGGAAATCTCTACGGTTTACAGTAGCCCACTACAGCGATGTAAGCTACTGGCAAAAACATTTAAAAAAGAGATACATTTTGATGACCGTTTGAAAGAACTAAACTTCGGAGACTGGGAGTTGCGCTCCTGGGATTGTATTCATAGTAAAGAATTAGACCCCTGGATGATCGATTTTGTTAATGTTAAAGTTCCGAATGGTGAGTCTTATGTAATGCTGCAACAACGTATATTGGATTTTTTCACTTCATTAAATCATAATTCTGAAGATAAGAATGTTATTGTATCTCATGCAGGAGCAATACGGTCATTAGTATCCTCAATCAAAAATATACCTCTCAAAAATTCGTTTAATATAAAGCTGGATTATGGTCATATCATAACCATAAAAACCAGTCAAAATCAATTTGAAATTACCTCTGGTTTGAACGTATCATGATTTATTCTTTTTACATAAACATCCTATCTCATGCGTAGCATTTTAATATTATTGTCTATATTTTTCATGTATACTTCCTGTAAAAAGATAAAGGAAGAAGCAGATCAGCTAACTGTCATGTATTTTGCTCCTCAACAAATTGAATACGCCAATGGATTTACCATTAAAAATCATGGGACCTACAAAGAGATCAAAGTTACAACGCCGTGGCCTGATGCCAAAGAAGAATTAGTGTATATTTTACATCCCAAAGGAACTGAAGAACCTTTCAAGTCAAAGAAAGCTGTATTTGTTGAAGTTCCTATAGAAAGAGTTGTGGTGACCTCTACTACTGATATACCTATGCTAGAATATCTAAATTTAGAAAATAAACTAGTAGGTTTCCCACATACCGATTATATTTCTTCAGAAAAGACCCGTGCTTTGATAGATAAAGGAGCTATAAAAGAGCTAGGTAAGGAATACAATCTTAATACAGAAATAGTCCTTGAGCTTTCTCCAGAAATGATTCTTGGATTTTCTTCCAGTGGAGATACAAAGGCATATGATTTAATACAAAAGACAGGTATTTCAGTTGTAATGAATGGTTCATGGATGGAGGAGCATCCGTTAGGAAGAGCAGAATGGATTAAATTTATAGCAGCATTTTTCGGAAAAGAGAACAAAGCCGAAAAAGTATTTCAAAAAATAAAAACAGATTATAATGAGGCCGCTACGTTGGCCCAAAATGTTACTCATTCACCCACGGTGTTATCTGGCAATATGTTCAAAGATGTATGGCACGTTCCTGGTGGAAATAGTTATGTTGCAAAATTTTTAAAAGATGCTAATACAAATTATCTATGGGCAGATACTCAAAAAACAGGAAGTGTTGCATTAAGTTTTGAAAGTGTACTGGAAAAGGCCCAAAATGCCGATTTGTGGATTGGTTCTGGAAATTCTAAATCACTAACAGAGCTAAAAGAAAAAAACCATCAGTACGTTCTATTTGATGCGTTTAAAAATAAAACCGTATATTCTTCAACATTAAAAATGGGTGTAAAAGGAGGATTGATATATTACGAATTAGGGCCAATGCGTCCGGATTTAATTTTAAAAGATATTATCCAAATTGCCCATCCAGAGCTGTTAACCGATTACGAACTATATTTTTTTGAAAAACTTAATTAATTGACCCCAAACCAATCATATAAAAAGGTTTTTATAGGAATTGCTGTGCTTTTGCTAATATGCTTTATTGCTAATATTAGCTTAGGCTCCGTTATTATCCCATGGCTAGATACTTTGAGTAGTCTAGTTGGTGGCTCTGTAGAAAAAGAATCCTGGAGACATATTATTATAAATTATAGGTTGCCAAAAGCGTTAATTGCTATTATTGTTGGTAGCGGATTAGGTATTTCTGGTCTGTTAATGCAAACTTTATTCAGAAACCCTCTAGCCGGACCTTTTGTCTTGGGGATCAGTTCTGGTGCAACACTTGGGGTTGCTTTATTAATTTTAGGAAGTGCATTTTTTGGAACAGCGTTATCAGGCTTTTTAATCTCAAAATGGGGATTAGTTATTGCAGCGTGTATCGGCAGTATTCTGGTACTTTTTGCAGTAATGCTCGTATCCACCAGGGTAAGAGATACTATGGCCATCCTAATTATTGGACTCATGTTTGGTAGTATTACTGCAGCCATTGTGAGTGTACTCTCCTACTTTGCTCCTGCAGATCAATTACAGCGATATGTTTTTTGGGGTTTCGGAAGTCTTGGAAATCTATCTTGGAATGAAGTCCTCATCTTCTTTGCTGTATTTGTCTTGGGCATACTACTTACTATAGCTTCTATAAAACCACTAAACACATTATTACTAGGAGAAAACTATGCCCGTAGCTTAGGGTTAAACATAAAATCCAGTCGTTTTATTATTATTTTGGCAACCGGTTTACTCTCTGGAAGCATCATTGCTTTTGCGGGTCCTATCGCTTTTATTGGACTTGCCGTTCCTCATCTTACACGACAATTGTTTCATACTTCTGACCATAAAACGTTAATTCCTGCTGTAATACTTATTGGAAGCGTAATTATGCTAATTTGTGATAGTATTGCACAATTACCCTCTAGTGAATATACATTACCAATTAATGCGATCACTTCTTTAATCGGGGCGCCTGTTGTAATTTGGTTATTGGTACGTAAACGAAAAATGCTATTCTAAAGGCAATATTTTAGTAATACTATCTTTACTATAATTCCCTTAAAAAAAAGTATCTTTAGAATAAACCTGAACACAATGAATCCTGATATCTATCTCGAAGGAATACAAAAACAATTTAGATACTATAAATCTCTGGGAGAAAAAACAATAAATCAATTACCAGAAGAGAAACTGTTCTGGCAGTATAATGAAGATAGTAATAGCATTGCCATATTGATAAAACATCTTTGGGGAAACATGAAATCCAGATGGACCAATTTTCTCACGACTGATGGTGAAAAGAACTGGCGAGAACGCGATGCAGAATTTGAGATTATTATTGAAACTAAAGAAGAACTCTTATTGAAATGGAATGAAGGTTGGCAGTGTCTTTTTGATGCCTTGGAAAGTATAGATAATAACAATTTCAATCAACCCATTTATATAAGAAATGTAGAACATAGTATTACTGAAGCAGTTAACAGACAACTGGCTCACTATGCTTATCATGTTGGGCAAATCGTGCTTCTGGGAAAAATGATAGCCGGATCAGAATGGAAAAGTCTCTCAATTCCTAAAGGAGAATCATCAGGATATAATAAAAAACGTTTTGATACCCCTAAACATAAAGCACATTATACAGATAAACTTATGGATAATGATGCCGAATGATAACTTGTAAAACCTAATTCCTAAATCTTACAATATTTCAAGATAGTCAATAACTCCTTTGGGTTTGTTAATAACTATGGTTTTTTGAATACCATAATCCTTACAGATTCCAATTATATTTGCGTAAAACTTAATATAACTAGTCACACACACTTATATGAAATTTATAGTATCAAGTTCATATTTATTAAAACAACTACAAGTATTAGGTGGAGTAATCAGTAATAGTAATACGCTACCTATTTTAGATAATTTTTTATTCGAATTAGATAATAACGCTCTAACGGTTTCTGCTTCAGATCTTGAGACTACGATGTCTGCAAAATTAGAAGTTGAATCTTCAGATAAAGGAACCATTGCTGTCCCTGCCAAATTATTATTAGAAACACTAAAAACTTTTCCCGAGCAACCCTTAACATTTGTTGCTGCAGATAATAGTACTATAGAAATCAGCTCTAATCATGGTAAATATGCTTTAGCATATGCTGATGGAGAGGAATTTCCGAAAGCTGTAGAGTTAGAAGATCCCAGTTCGACTACCCTACTTGGTGATGTATTAGCTACCGCTGTGGGAAAAACCATTTTCGCAACTGGTAATGATGATCTTAGACCTGTAATGAGTGGTGTATTTTTTCAGTTTTCTACAGAAGGATTAACCTTTGTTGCTACAGATGCTCATAAACTAGTAAAATATACAAGAGAAGATATTAAAGCTTCGCAGTCTGCTGAGTTTATTATGCCTAAAAAACCATTGAATTTACTTAAAGGTATATTGGCAGGAAGTGATAGTGAAGTGGTTATTGAATATAATGAATCTAATGCTAAATTTTCTTTTGATGAAACACAGTTGATTTGTCGACTTATTGATGGTAAATATCCAAATTATGAAGCCGTTATTCCGAAAGAAAATCCAAATAAATTAACTATAGCACGTACTCAATTCTTAAACTCTGTGCGTAGGGTTTCTATATTCTCTAACAAAACAACGCATCAGATACGCTTAAAAATTGCGGGTGCCGAATTAAATATCTCTGCAGAAGATATTGATTATTCAAACAAAGCTGAAGAGCGTTTGACTTGTGACTATCAGGGCGATGATATGCAGATCGGCTTTAACTCTCGTTTTCTTAGCGAGATGTTAAGTAACCTGAATGCAGACGATGTACAATTAGAAATGTCTTTACCAAACAGAGCGGGTATACTTACGCCAGTTGATGGATTAGATGAAGGTGAACATGTAACTATGTTGGTGATGCCAGTGATGCTCAATAATTAAACCAGGTTCTTAAATTATAACAAAAAATCCAATCATGTAATGTGATTGGATTTTTTGTTATAATTTAATTGCTAATGATGTGAATTCATGATCAGACTTTGAAAAAATGGAAAAGATAGTTTTAATATTTTACATACATTTACCTTATCTACAACCGTAACTAAATGTTTTTCATCATGAAAAAATATTATATAGGACTTCATTTCCTGTTTACCTTTCTCGCCACCTATGCTCAAGAAATACAGGATAATGAACTTGATCAACTCTCACTTAGATATGCCAAGTCATCGTTTGATGAATTTATTAATTTGTTGAGCTTACCTAATGACGCTCACTTCCCTAATGATATTAAAAAGAATATACAGTGGTGTGAATTGGCTTTTGCTAATCGTGGTTTTATAACTAAAAAGTTAACTACAGGTGGAATCCCATTGATTTTGGCCAACAAAAACTATAAAAATGCTAAAAAAACCGTTTTAGTTTATTTGCAAGTAGATGGCCAGCCGGTAGACACCACAAAATGGTTTCAGGAAAACCCATATAAAGCAACTTTAAAAGAACTTGATGCCGCTAAAAAATGGAATACGATTCCTATTGCAAAATTGGAAGGTGACATTAATCCAGATTGGAGGATCTTTGCAAGATCGGCTTCAGATGCCAAGGGTCCTGTAATGATGTTCTTAAAAGCAATGGACATCATCAACGATTTCAAACAAGAACCCAATTATAATATCAAAGTGATCCTTGATTTTGAAGAAGAAATAAGCTCTCCTCGTTTACCAAAAGCTGTGATCGATTATAAGGAAGAATTAGCTTCAGATATGTTGATTATTTTTGATGGTCCCAGACATATTTCGAATCAACCAACATTAGCCTACGGTGCCAGAGGAATAACAAGGTTGTCACTAGAAGTATTTGGTCCCAGAGCACCACAACACAGCGGTCATTATGGAAATTATGTTCCCAATCCTGCTCTTAAGCTTTCACAATTATTGGCTTCTATGATGCAGGATGATGGACGAGTTGCTATTCCAGGTTGGTATGACGATATCGAGATCTCAGAGGACGTTAAAAACATCCTAAAGCAAGTGCCTGATGATGAAAAAACAATCAGAAACAAATTAGGAATTGCCTCAATAGATAATATTGCAGAAACCTATCAGGAATCTATTCAGTATCCATCATTAGGTATCTTAGGCCTTCGTTCAGGATGGACCGGTAATGAAACACGAACGATCATACCTTCTAGCGCCATCGCCGAAATGAATATACGATTAGTTAAAGAAACTAGTGCTCAACGTATGGTAGACCTAGTGAAACAACATATTATTAAAGAAGGATATCATATTGTTGATAGTCTTCCTACTGAAAAAGAGCGAATGGAATATCCGAAAATTGTTAGATTTAATTATAATATTGCTTATGATGCTTTTAGAACAGATTTTGATACAGAAATTGGACGTTGGTTACGAAAAGCTATGAACAGGGCTTTTGGTAGTGCACCAGTACAAATAAGAACTGGAGGAGGTTCTATACCAATTTCACCTTTTGTGAATACCTTGAATATTCCTGCTGTTATTGTACCAACCGTAAACAAAGATAATAATCAGCACAGTCCTAATGAAAATATCAGGCTTGGTAATTATATTGATGGTATCAAAACCGTTACAGCTATATTGACTCAAGAATTATGATATGATTTCGATTCTCGCAAAAGATGGCTATAAGCTCACTGGGAAGTTGTATACTACATCAAATAACCTTCATAAAAATAAGGTGTTGATAATCAACTCAGCAACAGCTGTAGACAAGAAATTGTACCACCATTATGCTTCTTTCATGACCCAGAATGGATATCATGTGATCACTTACGACTATAGGGGAATTGCATCTTCGAGACCCGACAAACTACGAGGTTTTAAGGCTTCTTTTACAGACTGGGGAAAAAAAGATTTTTCTGCAGTATTAGACTTTACAAAAGATAAGTTTCCTGACCATAAAATTGTAACACTCGGTCACAGTATTGGGGGTACGATCATTGGAATGACTGAGAATAACATCCAAATTAGTGGTATTATTAATATCGGTGCACAAACAGCATACTATAAAGATTGGGCAAAAGATCAAAAAACTAAAATTTATTTTATGTGGCATATTCTTTTTCCTGCTGTTACCAGGTTATACGGTTATTTCCCTGGAAAAAGACTTAGAATGTTAGAAGATATTCCCAAAGGAGTAATCGATCAATGGCATAATCGAAGAAAGTATACAGACATGAAAACCCAGATCGAGGCTCAGGGTATTCAGCTCTTTTATCATACTTATGCTGCCAAACTATTAACTCTGGGTATTGAAGACGATCCCATAGGAACAGAATCAGCAATAAAAAGAATTCACAATTTATTTGAAGCTTCTGAAAAACAAATTGAAATGGTTAAATTATCATCTGTGCCTACAAAAAAAATTGGTCATTTTGGTTTTTTTAGTCGGAAGTTCAAAGATACTCTATGGACAAAGACATTGGCTTGGTTTGATGACATTTAACACTTATAATGAACATAAAAGATTCAATAATTGGTTTGGGAACAGCAGCCATTGGTAGACCACAATACATCAACATAAGGCAAGAAGCAAGTGATCAAATTTCTCTAAAAGATTTTCGCCAACTTGGCAGAAGTACTTTAGAATATGCATACCAACAAGGTATTCGATATTTTGATACGGCACCTGGATATGGTCTGGCAGAAGAATTACTTATCGATTGGGTGAAAACTAAAAATGATCCCACAATCCAGATCGCAACCAAATGGGGCTATACCTATACTGCTAATTTTGATCTTGAAGCAAAACAACATGAAGTCAAAGAGCATAGCCTTTCTAAACTAAATGAACAATGGCAAAAATCTAAAGAGCTCCTTTCTAACCTTACAATCTATCAAATTCATTCAGCTACTTTTGAGTCAGGGGTACTAGAAAATGAAGCTGTACTTCAGAAATTGTTAGAGTTAAGGAAAGAATATAACATAAATATTGGGATAACGACTACTGGAAGTAGTCAGGTAGAAGTTCTTAAGAAAGCACTTGATATAGAAGTTGAAAGTCACTCTTTATTTGAAGCTTTTCAAGTAACCTATAACGTGATGGATCAAAGCACTTTAGAAATGATAAAAACGCTTAAAAATCAAGATAAAAAAGTGATTTTTAAAGAAGCACTAGCTAATGGTAGGCTGTTCCCTAATAAGAAATATCAACATTATCAAAAACTGTATTTGGTTTTGGGTCAACTTGCTAACAAATACAATGTTGGCATTGATGCTATTGCTTTGCGCTTTTGTATTGATACTGTAAAACCGTTTAAAATTTTAAGCGGAGCTTCTAATAAAACACAAATTATAGACAACCTAAAAACGATAACATTTCAACTTGAGGATGAAGAAATTGAACTTCTGAAATCTTTTCATATCAATCCTGAAAATTACTGGCCAGAACGAAAAAGTCTTCCCTGGAACTAGAGATCCTTTTAAACATTTCTAATTTTATAGGATAACGATAAAAAAATCAATAACTATGACAAATAGCATATTTTATAATGTTACGAATACTTAGTTTTAGCGCTATTATGCAATAAAATCAGTATAAAAAGCTCATTTTTAACAAATTATCGTTCATAACAGCATTTTCATAAAACATAATTGTATGGGAGAACACAATGTACATAGTAGTATAGATCAAAAAAACAAAGCCGGGTTTATAAAACATCTGCTAGACGATATAAAAGCATTAGAAATTATGCTAGAACAAAACCTGATAGAAGATGACATCGTTCGTATTGGAGCTGAACAGGAATTTTGTTTGGTTGATCGAAACTGGAGACCAGCTAATAATGCTATGGAAATGTTAAAGACTATTAATGACTCCCATTTTACAACAGAGTTAGCAAAATTTAATCTAGAGATTAATCTGGATCCCTTAGAATTAAAAAAAGATTGCTTTTCTCAAGTAGAAAATGAAATAAATCGTTTACTAAATAAGGCAAAAGAAGCTGGTATCGATAGCGAAACTAAAATTTTGCTAACAGGAATTTTACCCACAATAAGCAAACGGCATTTAGAACTAGAGTATATGACTCCAAACCCCAGATATTCTGCTCTTAATGCTATTCTAAGGTTGCAAAGAGGTACAGATTTCGAACTTCATATACGAGGAGTAGATGAATTAAGCATACATCATGATTCTGTGCTTTTTGAAGCTTGCAATACTAGTTTTCAAATGCATCTGCAAGTACCTCCCCAAGATTTTATATCAAGTTATAATTGGGCCCAAGCCATATCAGGACCAATATTAGGAATATGTACTAATTCTCCTTTGCTATTTGGAAGAGAGCTATGGAGTGAAACCCGGATAGCCTTATTTAGACAAAGTCTTGATATACGCAGCGCATCGCACGCTCTTAAAGATCGAAGGGCAAGAGTAAGTTTTAGTGATCATTGGGCTTATGGATCAGTAGCCCAAATTTTCAAAAATGATATAGCAGAGCACAAAGTAGTGATATCCCGTGATATTGCCGTTAATTCTCTTTCTGAGTTAAAAAAGGGAAATATTCCTAAACTGCAAGCTCTCAATTTGCATAATGGAACGGTATACCGATGGAACAGGCCATGCTATGGTGTTGGAGGAGGAAAACCTCATGTAAGGATAGAAAATCGATACATCCCTTCGGGACCAACAGTACTGGATGAGATCGCTAATTTCGCCTTTTGGGCAGGAGTAATGGTAGGACGCCCTACAAAGTTTGATAATATGCCCGCTTGTATGGATTTTAGAGATGTAAAAGCAAATTTTATTAAAGCTGCGCGCATGGGGAAAGATACCATCTTACAATGGATGGGAAACTCTATTTCGGTCCAGGATTTGATTATTAAAGAGCTTTTGCCTATAGCGCATTCAGGATTAGAGAAAGCCAACGTAGATAAAGAGGACAGGAAAAGATTACTATCGGTTATTGAAAGTCGGGCAAAGGGTATCACACCTTCGGTATGGAATATCAAAAATTATAGGCTTCTCAGAAAAAACATGAAGATCGATAGTGCTTTGAGGGCTCTTACAAAAACTATGTATGAAAATCAACAGCACGGATCTCCAATACATGAATGGCCAATGCTTGAGAAGTTGCCAAAAACAAGTGAGGATGCCACTCTGGTAGGACATATTATGTCTACTCAATTATTTACAGTAGGTGAACATGATCTTGCGACTCTTGCTACAAACATCATGAAATGGAAAAACATACACCATGTCCCTGTAGAAAGTAAGGTGGGTACTCTTTGTGGTTTACTTACGTGGACTCATGCAACGAAAATTCAAAATCTAAAAACAAATGGGGACGAACGTACAGTCTCTGACATTATGAAAAAAGAAGTGATAACCATATCTCCAAAATCATCTATAAAAGAGGCTATCAGAATAATGAAAAAAAATGAAATAGGTTGTCTTCCGGTTGTACAAAAGGAAGATCTTGTAGGAATTATTACAATCAAGGATGTAATTGAATTTGACAATGGTAAAAATTCATAGTACAGTATTGAACCAAACCTTGGAGATAAAACGAATTATCAAACATTTAAAAGGATCTCAGTCTGGGCCTACCCTTATTTTTATTGGAGGAATCCATGGTAATGAACCCTCTGGTGTATTCGCGCTCCAACAAGTTCTCGATGAGCTTCAAAAAAAGAAAGTTCCCATTACAGGAAATGTATACGCATTAAGTGGTAATCTTTGGGCACTAGAACATAATAAACGTTACGATAAACAAGATCTCAACAGACTATGGACACATGAGAATATGCAGAAGGTGCTCAACAACCATCTTGAGATTCGAAACGAAGACATCTCCCAACAAATGGATCTCTATCAAACCATACGCGATATAGTACAAAAGGAAAGTGGTCCATTTTATTTTATGGATCTACATACCACCTCAAGTGAAACCGTCCCTTTTTTAACCGTAAATGATAGTTTATTGAATCGGAAATTTACCAATCAATATCCTGTACCTATAATTTTAGGTATTGAAGAATATCTTGAAGGGCCATTACTTAGCTATATTAATGAGCTAGGCTATGTAGCTTTTGGTTTTGAAGCCGGTCAGCATGATGACCCTTCCTCTGTTCAAAATCATGTTGCTTTTATCTATCTGACCCTAGTTTTTACCGGAAGTATTTCAAAAACTTCGATTAATTACCCTCATTATTACAGCATATTATTCGATAACTCGATGGAGTTTAAACATATTTATGAGATATATTATCGCCATGAAATCATTAATGGTGATACATTTAAGATGGAACCAGGATTTATTAATTTCCAGGAAATTAGAAAAGGACAAGAGTTAGCCAAAAGTAATGGCAAAGTCATTACAGCCCAACGAGACGGCAGGATTTTTATGCCTCTTTATCAAAATTTGGGAGACGATGGTTTTTTTACCATAAAAAGAACTCCCAAGCTATTTCTGAAATTATCTGCAGCGTTACGTAAGATACGTTTTGATCACATTTTACCACTACTGCCTGGCGTGCAATGGGGTTCTGACAAAAAAGATGTGTTAACTGTAGACCTGAAGATTGCACGTTTTTTTACTAAACAATTTTTTCATTTACTTGGGTATAGGAACAAAAAAATTGATGAAACACATTTGAGAGTTAGAAATAGAGAAATCGCATCGAAAACTAAAGAATATAAAAATACATCTTGGATCAATAGGTAATAAGAAGTTTTAATTACGATTTGAAATTTATTTATGCTTTTATTATTATTCGTAAAGTCTTACTTTTAAACATCATTTATAAACATCATTTTTAGATAATGACAAAACAAGACCTAGCAGCGTGTCATGATCGTATCAAACCTTATATTCACAGGACGCCCGTACTAACTTCAACCTTATTGAATGAGATCTCTGGAGCTAGAATTTTCTTTAAATGCGAGAATTTTCAGAGAATGGGAGCTTTTAAAATGCGCGGAGCCTCTAGTGCTATTTCAAAATTGTCAAAAACTCAAAAATCCAAAGGTGTGGTTACTCATTCTTCGGGTAACTTTGCCCAAGCTTTATCCTTGTCTGCAAAAAGTTTGGGAGTGAAAGCATATATTGTAATGCCTTCAAACGCACCACAAGTTAAAAAAGATGCTGTAGAAGGATACGGAGGAGAAATTATTGAGTGTCCTCCTACCCTAGAAGAACGAGAACGTGCTGCTGTCAAAATTAAAGAAGAAAAGGGTGCTACTTTTTTACATCCATCAAATAATTTGGATGTGATTTTAGGTCAGGGCACAGCTGCGATCGAACTTCTTGAAGATTATCCTGATCTAGAATATATCTTTGCACCGGTTGGTGGTGGTGGATTAATTGCAGGTACTGCTTTGGCTGCAAATTTCTATGGAAATAATTGTAAGGTTATTGGTGGAGAGCCTTTTGAAGTTGATGATGCTTACCGCTCTTTGCAAAGTGGGAAAATCGAAACCAATACCATGACCAACACTATTGCAGATGGATTAAAAACTCAGTTGGGAGATGTTAATTTTCCTATTATACAAAAATATGTTTCAGAGATCATTCGAGTAGAAGAAAATGAAATCGTATCTGCAATGCGATTGATTTGGGAACGCATGAAAATTATTATAGAACCTTCATGCGCTGTACCGTTTGCAGCTTTACTTCGAGAAAAAGATCGTTTTCAAGGCAAAAAATTAGGTATCATTCTTTCTGGCGGAAACATAGATTTGAATAACCTACCCTTTTAAAACTCAAACCCGAAGCCTCCCTGTACCTGAACGCCTTCATCTGAAGAGAACATTCCCAGTCTAAACGAAAAGGTATCTGCCCCGCTAATCCAGAATCCACCTCCATACGAAGTATGCCATTGATTAGAATCATCATTATCTATCCATACTCTCCCGTAATCAAAACCTCCATAGGTACCAAAAGTAACCGGAAATACTGAGGTGGTAAATCGTTTTAGTCTTGCCTTTAAATCAGTTGTTTGATAAAAGTAACTTTCTCCTGTAAATCGTTCATTTCTAAAACCCCTCAATCCGTTATCCCCTCCTATTGATGGTGCATGATAATAGAAGAAATCATTTCCAAGATTTGCTTTTACTTCAGCCTTGGTTCCTAATACCAGATGACCAGAAGAGATAAGCTGGTGACTTCCGCCTAAAGCAAAAGTAATATAACCAAACTCATTGTCCGGAATATCCAGATTTCTTTTATATCCTCCTGAAAGGTTAAAAAGTAAAGCTTTTGTAGGAAAATCAAAAGCGTTCTGGCTGTCAAAAGAAATGCCTGCCTCGGCACCTACATAATTTTGCGAATCAAAAACTAAAGGATTCACAACACCTGTGGTGACAAATCTATCTTCATCCTCGGTTACATTAAACGACTCAAAAAGTCCTTTTACATATAATGACCTGTAGCTAATTCCTGCATCAATTTTAATTTGTTGCATTTGAGTTCTATTAAAATCCTGGCTTAAATCATCATCGAAGTTCTCGGTATCATTTCCGAAACCAAAAAAGTTATTGGCATATGCTTCGTTAGTGAAATACCCATTGATCGTTAAATTCCAATTAGGGAAAATATTCGCAAAAACCCCTTGATAATTAAGATCAAAACCTTGAAAGGTGAAGTAATAATTCCCTCCAAATGTGTGTCTTTGCTTAAAATCAGTACCATCACCATGAATCCCGGAAATAGTATACGTATTTGTTAACCCTACAAAAAAACCGTCATCATTACGTAACCCGAGGGTAGGCATTATGATATTAAAGTCCTCCTGGAAATACCGCCAATGCAAGGTGTTAGTTTCATAAAGATTGGTTAGCGACCGACTGGGTTTCTTTTCTTCAAACTTTGATTCTTCAAATCTCCAATCATAAACTTTCAGATTTCTTCTATTTTCGACTTTGTAAATATCTTCTCCATAACCTCCAATTATTTTTACCTTACTATAGTTATCACCATCTCCGTTTACGATAAATGTATCGTCATCGTTAAGTCCATAAATAAGGATTCTTTTGGTTTCTTTACTATCAAAGATTCTTTCAAAGAAGACTTTGTTTTTTTCATCACTTAATTTTCTTTTACCGACAACTTTTGTTTTACCCCCGGACATTCTTGTTATTTCAAACAAGTCATCTTTGTGCGTCCCGTGTACAACTTGGGTTTTGTTCAAATAAGTTGCATATTTTTTGGCATATTGATCAATAATTTTTAGTCGAGCTTTTAAGCTATTTTTAATTTCGTTTGTTGTTTCATCCTGAATTTCAGGTGGTAAATTGGTAAATGCATTTTCAATTTGGGGTTCTGTTAGATTTTCCTGTATATATTTTGCCTGTTTTACCCAAGTATCGATTCCATGCTTCGTTATAAGTGTTTGATCTAGATTATTAGCCTCTGCATTGAACCATTTCAAACTTTTAATTTCCGGTCCATAAGATTGCCATGGGCGTACAGGCGGAGAGAAGGTTTTGATTATCGGCATTGCTATACCGTCAAACTTAGAGAATGTATTGTCTCTATCTCTCGCCACCGGAATAAAAATCTTATCGTCTCCTTCGTCTTTTTCGTACTCTATCCATCTCCATTGATCTTGGTGACGATCCCAATCACCAATAAGCATGTCAAAGATTCTGGCACGTATATAGGCCTCTTGATCCATGGTATAGGATTCATCCTCTTTTAATTTTTCTAAAGCGTCTGTAGTACTTTCGAAATCTGTAATCTCTCCTTCAACATCGGGCAGTGCTCTTCTATATCCCTTGTATTCTTTCTGCTCATCAGAAGGTCTGCGTTCTATGTAATAAAGTTCATCGCCAAAAGTAGCATTATATTCTCCTAAGCGCTCCTGCTTTGGTATGTAAAACAATTCTGTTTCGGCGTGATTAATATCCAGCGCCTTAGCCATATCATTGATTACCATTTGCATGAAAGGGTGAGCTGTAGTAAAAAAATCTGAAACGAGATCTTCGGTTAGCGTATTTTCATAATCCTTGGTATCGTAAGAAATCCCCCGTAATTTTTGTGTTAAAAACTTTAAAGCCTCTTTTTTAAGAGATCTCATAGCATACTCTCTATTTTGACTATCTACTAATCTGAGAGAATTAGATTGATGCCCTCCCCCTTTTTTGGTTACCTCTAAACCGCCATATAACGTATCCAAAAGCGCTACACGAACCGTAACTTCTTTATCAAAATAAGAACGATAACGGTTTCCCCATAAGAGCTTATAAAATCCAGATTTATCTAATGTTACCTCATCTTTAATAATTACTGCTTTTTTCTGTTTAGGATGAGACTCTCCTGTATTTGTATAATCATTATACGTTTTAAAAGGTGATAACACGTTAAATGATTTGTTTTTATCATCATCTTCAGTTATGAAATCTACAGAAGAAGATCCGTCTTTGTAATATATAATCTTGGCAAAACCAGGTGTTCCATGAGTATATTTTCCTTCGTAAGACAAACTTCCACCTGGTGCATGAATAAATCCTTTAGAACGATTTGTGGCCTCTGCTCCACCATATGAACCACTGATTATCTGGTGTATACCTTTCCCCTCAAGATACTGTAAGCTTTCTTCATGACCTGAAACGATCGTAACTCGATCTGATTTTTGAGCAACAGAACTTAATAATATTCTTAAATACCTATATCTGGGAAAATCTAATTGCCCCCTGTCTAAATTGGCTAAGTCCTTGGCTTCACTAGTTAGAGTTCCCAAAATTGGCAACGGCGACAAATGCCTTTTAAAAGTCTCATGACCCGCATAAGTTCCATTACTAAAAATTGGATGATGCATTGCGATCAACACATTTTTACCTTGCGCATCATTAATATATCCCTCTAGTTCTTCTGCGAAACGCCTTCTTGTATTAACGTTTGTGCACTTTCTGTTTATTTCTTCGATCCGATCCCAATTAGCTATAAACCAATAAGAATTGACAACAATGATATCCAGTTCTTCATTTACTACGATATGCTCTATTGGGCAACCATTTTTTTCAGGAAATTCTGAATTTAATGATTTTCTCTTTTCTACATAATCCTCATATTCTTCCATTTGATCAATATTGGCGTCCTTCCACTCATTTACCCCGTGAATAAAAAGCGTCTCTCCTTTATAACCTTCAGCTAAAGACAATTGCTTATCTAATAATTTAAAATCTCTCTCCTTCTTTCCTACTTTATCAGAAATGTTATCGCCCATGAAAAGGAGGGTGCTTTTTTTTCCAGCTTTCTTGAGTTCGGCAGACAATTTTTGATCTAAAGCTGCTGTGAAATTTTCATTTTCCTGATTACCATATCCTCCTACGACGTAAAAAATATGAGAAACCTCTTTATCTATAATACCCATAGGGTCAACCGAGTCTTTTATTTGAGGTCGAAATGTTGCACAAGATTGTATAAGTATACAGATAAGAAAAGAAATTGTCGATATACGAAAATTCATAGTGAGCTATTTAATTTTATATAAATAAAAGGTCTTGTTAATTATTTTGCGAAGTATTTCGGCTAAGGAAGACCTTTTTAAAAAAGCTAAGAAACTGAAAACTGAAAAATAATAGTGTCGCATATCATATTTTCTTGTACTCTAACGATAAAATCAAAAATTCATATTTCTAAAAATTTGTAAGGATAAATTTGATTTGGGTTATCAAAATTTGTGATAAAGTCAATCAAGTTATTGTTGAAATAATATTTTCATCACAAAGAAATTAGCTATGTTAAAACCAAGAAAAAAAGTACCAAGTCTTCAGGTAGATTTGATTAATAATACCCATTGGAAAATAGAGGATCAAAATCCCGGAAATTTTACAATGATTGTTTTTTACCGGGGATTACACTGCCCCATATGTAAAAAACAATTGGAAGAATTAGCTTCGAAATTGGATCTATTTGTAAAAAAAGGGGTAAACGTTCTAGCTATAAGTTGTGATACTGAAGAAACAGCAAAAAGGACAGGAGAAAAGTGGAATGTTCCTTCTTTACCCATTGGTTATGAAATGACTATAGAAAAAGCACGAGAATGGGGGTTGTATATTTCAACTGCAAAAGACGACAAAGAACCTGAGCATTTTTCAGAACCTGGAATTTTTCTGATACGACCAGATCAAACTTTATATTTTTCTTCTGTGCAGACCATGCCTTTTGCACGGCCCAAGTTTGATGATGTATTAAATGCCATTGATTATATATTGAAAAATGAATATCCAGCCAGAGGAGAATCTTAGATAGTTCTGCTCGTGGTTAAGATATGTTCGTCATTGCGATTCGCCTTAAGCGAAGAAGCAATCTTTTCAATGCAAGTAGAAATACAGTTTTATAGTGTGCAGACTACTTCGTCGTGCCTCCTAGTAGTGACGAGATATTAGTCATTGCAAAGGACGAAGCAATCTGTCGAGTTCGAATACTAATAAACAACAGATTACTTCTCCGCCCAAAGGCAGATCGTAATGACGTTTTTTGATCTTTTTTAGACCTCTTTTTTAACACTAGTAATTTAAATTATTAGAAACGCAATTAGATTCTTGGCAAATCACCATCACCTTTAAGCGGAAGATTAGAATTTCCCATCAAATAGGTATCTACATGATGGGCAGCCTGTCGCCCTTCTGCAATTGCCCAAACAATTAAGGATTGTCCTCTGCGGGTGTCACCTGCAGCAAAAACACCTTTTATATTGGTTGCATAATTATCTTCATTCGCTTCAATATTAGTTCTGGCATCCAAATTGATTCCTAATTGTTCTGCGATTGTAGGTTCTGATCCTGTAAACCCTAAGGCCAATAATGCAAGGTCACATTTCCATTCTTTTTCTGTACCGGCGATTTCCTTTAAGGTAAAGCGACCATTTTCTTTTACCCACGCTACTTCTGAAGTAATCAATCCTTTTAAATTTCCATTTTCATCTCCCAAAAATTCTTTGGTAGAGATCCTCCAATTACGTTCTACTCCTTCCTGATGCGACGAGCTTGTACGCAAACGCATTGGCCAAAATGGCCAAGGTTGATTTGTAGGACGCGCTGTGGTTCCTTTGTTCATAATTTCAAAATTAGTCACCGAATTTGCACCATGACGTATCGAAGTACCAATGCAGTCTGATCCTGTATCTCCTCCTCCGATCACGATCACATCTTTTCCTGTTGCCAGAATCTCTTCTCCTAAATCTTTGATCCCATCTACTCTTCTATTGTTTTGTGGAAGAAAATCCATTGCTTGTACCACACCTTTAAGATCAGAACCTTTTACTGGTAAATTACGTCGAGCTGTGGCTCCTGTACATAAAACGACTGCATCGAAATCTGCTTTGATCTGATCTGCTTTGATATCTTTTCCAATATGAGTACTGGTCTTAAATAAAATCCCTTCTTCTTCTAAAACAGCAATGCGACGATCGATCACATGTTTTTCCATCTTAAAATCAGGAATACCATAACGCAACAAACCTCCAACTTTTTCATCTCTTTCAAAAACGGTTACCAAATGCCCTGCACGATTCAATTGTTGGGCAGCAGCTAGCCCGGCAGGTCCTGAGCCGATTATGGCTACGGTTTTTCCTGTTCTTTCTTTTGGGGGATTTGCTTTCACCCAACCGTTTTTAAAGGCTTGCTCAACGATATTTTTTTCAATATTCTCGATGGTTACCGGGTCTTCATTAATTCCAAGTACGCAAGCCTCTTCACAAGGTGCTGGGCATAATCTTCCTGTGAATTCAGGAAAATTGTTGGTTGCATGTAATAGACTAGCTGCCTTTTCCCATTTGCCACGATACACAGCATCATTAAAGTCAGGGATCAGGTTACCAAGCGGACAGCCACTATGACAAAATGGTATTCCGCAATCCATACACCTTGCCCCCTGATTTTTGAGTTTTTTTTCAGGCATTTCTACTGTAAACTCTTTATAATCTTTTATACGATCTTTGACAGGTTGGTACTGTTCGGTCTCTCTTTCAAATTCTAAAAATCCAGTTATCTTTCCCATGTTATTTTAAGTTTCTAAGTCTCTTAGCAACAAAGAATCTAAGTTTCAGATTTTCTCTAGAATTAGCTCTTCATTTTATAAAACTTGTTTTTTTATTATCTATTGTATCATGATTAGAATTTTTAACTTCACCTTATCTAAAGTTCAAAATAAATAATTAATCTGCCTCTAACTGATAAATCAAAATCTCTCTATTTTCTAACCTCTAACTTCTACCTTCTCTTCTTCTATTCTTTTTAAAGCTTGCTTGTATTCTTCGGGAAATATTTTGATGAATTTTGGTAATTCTTTTTCCCAATTTTCAAGGATTCTTTGTGCCAGAGGACTTAAGGTGGCGTTATAGTGATTCTCTATCAATGTCTTTAATTCATCGATATCTTTTTGTTCAACCACAGGATCAAGATTTAAAGACTCCTTATTGCAATGTGCCTCAAATGTTTTCTTGCTGTCGTAGATATAAGCTATACCTCCAGACATTCCGGCACCAAAATTTCTTCCGACTTCACCAAGAATTACGGCTACACCGCCGGTCATGTATTCACAACCGTGATCTCCAATTCCTTCTACTACTGCTTGAGCACCCGAATTACGTACACAAAATCGCTCACCAGCTTTACCATTGATATAGACTTCGCCATCTGTTGCACCGTATAAAGTCACATTACCTGTAATAATATTTTCTTCAGGAACAATAGTGGCTTCATCTGGAACTTTGATAATCAATTTTGCTCCAGAAAGCCCTTTGCCTAAATAATCGTTTGTATTACCATTCACTACCATGGTCAATCCTTTGGTAGCAAAAGCCCCAAAGCTTTGTCCCGCAGCGCCGGTAAAGTTCAATTTCAATGTGTTATCAGGCAATCCCTGTGCTCCGTATATTTTAGAAATCTCGTTACTAAGGATAGCTCCTACTGCCCTATCAGTGTTTGTAATATCAAAATCTAAGGTTGTTTTCTCTTTACGGAACAATGCCGGATGCGCTTGCTCAATGATTTCAAAATCGATGGACTTACTAAGTCCATGATCCTGAATTTCTGTATTATATACTTGAATTCCTTCCGGAACTTCTATTTGATGTAAGATGGGTGAAAGATCCACTCCAGCTGCCTTATAGTGCTCAATGGCTTTATTATGATCTAACTTTTGTACTTGCCCCACCATTTCGTTGACCTTACGGAAACCAAGTTGCGCCATAATCTCTCTCAATTCCTGAGCTACGAAGTACATATAATTAACTACATGTTCTGGCTTACCCTTGAATTTTTTGCGCAGTTCTGGGTTTTGCGTTGCGATTCCTACCGGACATGTATTTAGATGACACACACGCATCATGATACATCCTGATGCTACTAATGGCGCTGTTGCAAATCCAAATTCCTCTGCTCCTAATAGACAGGCTATAGCAACATCTCGCCCCGTTTTTAATTGTCCGTCACATTCTACCACTACTCGACTTCGTAGGTTGTTGCCCACTAGTGTTTGTTGTGCCTCAGCAATACCAAGCTCCCAAGGCAACCCTGCATGTTTTAAGGATGTTAAGGGCGAGGCACCCGTACCTCCATCAAATCCTGAAATCAGAATCACATCGGCTTTTGCTTTTGCAACACCCGCAGCGACGGTACCTACTCCTACTTCAGAAACCAGTTTTACATTAATTCTTGCGTTTCTATTAGCAGATTTTAAATCATATATTAATTGTGATAAATCTTCGATGGAATAAATATCATGATGTGGTGGTGGAGAAATTAATCCAACATAAGGTGTTGAATTACGTGTTTTTGCTATCTCAGGATTTACTTTTGGACCTGGTAATTGCCCACCTTCCCCAGGCTTGGCCCCTTGAGCCATTTTTATCTGAATTTCTGATGCATTCGTAAGATAATTCGAAGAAACTCCGAATCGTCCTGAAGCCACCTGCTTAATGGCACTGTTTTTCCAATCACCATTTACATCTTTGTAAAATCTAAGCGGATCTTCTCCTCCTTCTCCCGAATTGCTTTTCCCGCCAATACGATTCATAGCAATGGCCAAATTCTCATGAGCTTCTTTGCTAATTGATCCGTAAGACATAGCTCCTGTTTTGAAGCGTTTTACGATCTCTGTCCATGGCTCAACCTCATCGATTGGGATTGGATCATAATTAGAAAACTCTAACAATCCGCGAATGGTCATTAAAGCCTTGGACTGTTCATTAATCAATCTGGCATATTCTTTATAGGTTTTTGGATCATTATCGCGTACAGACTTTTGAAGTTTTGCAACAGATAAAGGATTAAATTGATGTTTCTCTCCGTTTCTCCTCCACCTGTATTGGCCTCCTATTTCAAGATCTAGACTTGCGCCTACCTCTCTTTCAGCATAGGCTTTCTTATGTCGTTTTGAAATCTCTTTTTCGATTTCATATAGTCCTATACCCTGAATACGAGTAGCAGTATTTGGAAAATATTGCTCAACAACTTTCGTGTTAATTCCTATACACTCAAAAAGTTGTGAGCTTCTGTATGAATTTAGGGTAGAAATACCAATCTTATTCATCACTTTGAGTACTCCTTTTCCAACTGCTTTGTTATAGTTATATATGGCATCTTCAAAAGTTAGATCAATGATATTATTTTCTTCGATTTGTTCTCCAATAATTTCGTTTACCATATATGGGTTAATAGCACTGGCACCATATCCAAATAATAAGGCAAAGTGGTGCACTTCTCTAGGCTCTGCAGATTCGACTATAATACTGACTTTAGAGCGTTTTCCTAATTTCTGTAAACCACTATTTACGTAAGAACATGCCAGTAAAGCAGGGATAGGAGCCCTATGCTTGCTCACATTTCTATCAGAAAGGATGATGATATTTGTTCCTTCATCAATAGCTTCAGAAGCTTCCTTTAATAATTTTTCTAAAGCATCCTCCAGACCGTTCAGTCCTCTATTTACATTGTATAACATTGGCACCGAAGTCGACTTAAACCCTTTATCGGCATAGGTTTTGATTTTATCCAGATCCTCTTTGGAAATCACCGGATTTTGGATCTTTAATTTGTTACAATGTTTTTCACTAATTTCAAATATATTATGATCTGAACCTAAGGTAAGACTAATATCACAAATCAATTCTTCACGTATACCATCTAGTGGTGGATTCGTAACCTGGGCAAATAATTGCTTGAAGTAATTGTAAATTAATTGAGGACGTTCTGAAAGTACCGCAATTGGAGTGTCTGATCCCATAGAACCGATGGGCTCTTTTCCCGATTGACCCATGGGCGAAATAATAGTATCTATATCTTCCTGGGTGTACCCGAATACTTCCTTTCGTTTAGCTACCGTTTCTTCTCCTAAAAATAATGGACAATCATTGTAAGGAATATTTTTTAAATGAACGAGATTGTTATCTAACCATTCTCTATAAGGATGTTTTGATGCAATTTCCTCTTTAATTTCCTCATCGTTTATGATTCTTCCTTCTTCCATATTTACCAGGAACATCTTGCCTGGCTCTAGTCTACCGTGGTATTCAATGTTTTCTGGTACTATATCAACCACTCCTGTCTCTGACGACATTATCACGTAACCATCCTTGGTCACTGTATATCTTGATGGTCGTAGTCCGTTTCTATCTAATACCGCACCAATGTAGTTGCCATCAGTAAATGGAATTGATGCAGGACCATCCCATGGTTCCATAGCACAAGAATTATACTCGTAGAATGCTTTTTTCGCTTCAGACATTTCAGGATTTTTTTCCCATGCCTCGGGCACCATCATCATCATAACTTCGGGAAGTGATCTACCTGTCATTAATAATAATTCTACCACCATATCCATAGAAGCAGAATCTGATTTTCCTTTTAATACTACCGGAAGTATTCTCTTGATATCTTCTCCAAACCAATCACTCTTCAATAATTCTTCTCTAGAGCGCATTCTGGTAACATTTCCTCTTAAGGTATTAATCTCCCCATTATGACACATATATCGGAAAGGTTGGGCTAAATCCCAGGTAGGAAATGTATTGGTAGAAAAACGTTGATGTACCAGAGCTAATCTGGTAACTACTTTTGGATCCATTAAATCGGTATAATACAATTTAATATCTTCTGGCATTAAGAGTCCTTTAAATATTAATGTCTTAGTCGATAAACTTGGTAAATAGAAAAATTTGCTTTCAGAAAGTTTAGAACCATATATACTATGCTCTGTAACTTTTCTTGCTGTAAATAACTTCAGGTTAAAATCAAAGTAGCTTTGCTCTTTTTTTTCTTTACCAATAAATATTTGTTTAATAAAAGGTTCTGTTGTAGCGGCTATTTCACCTAAATGTATGTGATCAACAGGAACATTTCGCCATCCTAACAGTACTAGACCTTGCTCAACAACATTCTTTTCGAATGTATCTATACAAAACTGTCTCTGATTTTCTTTTTTGGGCAAGAAGACATTACTTACAGCATATTCACCCGGTTCTGGTAGTTCAAAATCACAGTGTTCTACAAAAAAATCATGAGGTATGTCAATTAGTATCCCTGCACCATCGCCTGTTTTACCATCTGCACTTACAGCACCGCGATGTTCTAGTTTTTCTAGAATTTCTAGTGCTTTATGAATAATGTCATTCGACTTTTTTCCTGCCAAACTGCATATAAATCCGGCACCACATGCATCATGCTCGAATTCTGGTAAATACATTCCTTGTTTCTTCATAATATTTTCCGACTTAAACGATTTCAAGAGATTGAAATTAACAAATCATTAAGGAAGAAGAAAAAAAATGGAATCATTCTATATCACTTTTCTGAGCTCTCTAAAAAAAGGCCTGAATGGATAAAATAATCACAAAATAACAACTTCTAATTACGAATTTCCTAATAGGGTTTTGAGGAGAAACACCTCTTTTAAATATAAAATTTTCAAGATTTCATAATTATTATTATCAATAAATTACAACTACAACGTTTTCGTTACAAAGTCCGTAATAACTGTATGTCAAATCGTCATTTTTTTGTTCAAAAAATATGCACCCCTAATTTTTTATGGGGTAAATATTTAAAAATGATAAAAATTACGTGTTAACCCCATAAAATTTGGATGTAAAATACAATTTGATATATTTTTGAGTCGAATTTAACATTAATTTTAACTTTTATTCTTTATGAAAAAAATAGAAGCAGTCATCAGGAGATCAAAGTACCGTGCCGTAAAGGAAGCTTTACATGATAAAGGCGTAATGTTTTTCTCATACTGGGATGTAACTGGTGTTGGACATGAGCAAAAAGGGAGTGTATACCGGGGTATTTCTTACAGCACCACAGATATTCAAAGGCGTTACTTATCTATAGTGGTGAATGATGATTTTGTCGAGGTCGCTATTGCTGCAATTTTGGAAGCCGGAAAAACTGGAGAAGTAGGAGATGGAAAAATCTTTGTTTCCGACATACAAGAAGCTTATCGCATACGCACAGGAGAAAAAGGAGGAGAAACTCTCACCTAAATCTTCTTTATTCATTGAGATAACAAATAATCAACTTGAAAACAAAAAATAATTTTAATAGTAATTAAGCAATGGAACTTTTAACTACAAATAATGTATGGATGATGTTGTGCACTGCACTTGTATTTTTCATGCACTTAGGATTTTCTTTTTTAGAAATTGGATTAACTCGTCAAAAAAATACAATCAACATATTATTTAAAAACGTTTTTATCATCTGTGTAGGGCTACTGATGTACTATATTGGTGGATTTAACCTAATGTATCCAGGATTTGAAGACGGGGACTTCGGATTCTTAAAATTTGCAGGATTTGGTATTGCTGCACCAGAGAATGGAATGACTCCTGAGTATGCAGATGGAGGATATACCTGGTGGACCGACTTCTTGTTCCAGGGAATGTTCGCTGCTACAGCGGCGACTATTGTATCAGGAGCTGTAGCAGAGCGTATCAAACTTGGTGCGTTTATGATCTTTACCGTGATTTATGTAGGCCTTGTATATCCAATCGTAGGTTCATGGCAATGGGGAAGTGGTTTTCTATCCTCACTGTCTATAGGAGAAGCTGAAGGGTTTTATGACTTTGCCGGTTCAACCTTGGTACATTCTGTAGGTGGTTGGGCTGCCTTGATAGCTGTCGCTCTTTTAGGATCAAGAATTGGAAAATTTAGTTCAGATGGAAAGCCACAAGCACTACCAGGACACAACATTCCAGTAGCAGCAGCGGGAGTACTTATTCTTTGGCTAGGGTGGTTTGGATTTAATGGAGGGTCTGTACTTTCTGCAGACCCAGCAGGAACTTCTCTTGTATTGGTGACTACATGTCTTGCGGCTGCAGCAGGAGGTATAGGAGCATTTGTGCTTTCTACAATTTTATATAAAAACTACGACCTAACGATGTTCTTAAACGGAATTTTAGGAGGACTTGTAGGTATTACTGCCGGAGCAGACTTAATGTCTCCAAATGAAGCCGTTATAATAGGACTGTTAGCAGGTATAATAATTGTGCTCGGCGTAGCATTAATAGACAAATTAAAACTAGATGATCCCGTTGGCGCCATTGCTGTACACTTAATATGTGGTATATGGGGAACGTTGGCGGTTGGCATCTTTGGATCTAAAGCTGGATTTGACCAGTTTTTAGTACAAGGACTTAGTGTACTCATTGTTGGTGGATTTTGTTTAACCACCGCTTTCATTATCATCTTTGCACTAAAGAAAACCATCGGAATCAGAGTTTCTGAAAAAGAAGAGATTGATGGACTGGATAGTCATGAGCATGGTATGGACGCTTATCCAGATTTTAGACTTAACCAACATTAGAACTTAAATAATGTTGACCAATGAAGCGGGAGATTTTATGAAACCTCCCGCTTTTTAAATTATTTAATTATTTGTAACGACAAAGGATATGAAGGATGCTCTCCATTACTCGCCTTTATGGCATTAAGAATAGGAAACACAAAACATAATATCGCAATAATAATTAATCCCAATATGCCTAATCCGAATAATAATATCAACGGAATACAAATCATCGCATAGATAAACATACTCATCTGAAAATTCATAATCGATTTACCGTGTTCATCCATTGCCAGTACTCTTTCTCTCTGAGTTAACCATAAAATTAAGGGTACTATAAATCCTCCAAATCCAGTTATAATATCCAACAATGGCGATAAATGTGTAATGACTAATAGTGATCTGTCCTTTCTCATGATTTCTATAATTTTGATTGATTGATGATTTTGCTAATATTTTTAGCAATATATACATATGTGACGAAAAAAATTGCATTTTGTTACAAGGAATATTCCTAAAAATCAGCTTCCATAAATAAAAAAGCACCCCGACTTGATATCGAGATGCTTTTCATTAATTTAATGTCTTATAAAAAATGCTTTAGTTTATAATCAGTTTCTGAGTACTTAATACGTTTCCTCTATTTTCGATTTTAATCAGATAAATCCCTGTACCTAAACCAAAATTACGAGTAAGAATAGTATTATCACCAGAAGAAAGCTTAATTAACGCCTTTCTCCTTCCTAAAATCGTATAGACTACTGCATTTATTTCTCCTTCAATATTGTTGTTGATACGGATAGAGAAACTTTCTCTCGCCGGATTAGGAGATATTTTTGAACTAAGAGCACTATACTCATTGTCAGTCCCCAGTATCGGAACTACGGATGCTCTCTCACTGACCATACTCTCTGTAAGTACAGATTGACCACAAGAACCTTCATAGATCTTCACGTTAGAGAAGGTAGAATTGTTTCCAGAACCAGCGTCATTATCATTGATGAACACCAATCGATCCATAGCTCCTGTATAGAAACTTCCTACAGGGATGACATATTTTGTCGTACCACCAGCATAGTTATCGTAATTGGTGACCCCATAGTTTTGTGTACCATGGACTTTAAAATA
>CANMTP010000015.1 GCA_947500845.1 uncultured Aquimarina sp. | reverse complement strand
CGAGGACGACAGGACGAAGTAGTCTGCCTACTATGAAACTACACTCCTACTCCTAGCAAAAAGATTGCTTCTTCGCTTGAGGCGAATCGCAATGACAATCACCCCGTCACTACGAGAAGACACAACAAATACACCGTCACTACGAGGACGACAGGACGAAGTAGTCTGCCTACTATGAAACTACACTCCTACTCCTAGCAAAAAGATTGCTTCTTCGCTAAGGCGAATCGCAATGACAAGCACCCCGTCACTACGAGAAGACACAACAAATACACCGTCACTACGAGGACGACAGGACGAAGTAGTCTGCCCACTTTGAAAATACACTCCTACTCCTAGCAAAAAGATTGCTTCTTCGCTTAAGGCGAATCGTAATGACATTTTAGCTTGCCCCCATAACAAAAAATCAGTACCAACCGCTGTGGATTTCCGCAAAGAACTATAAAAGCTATTGTCGAATTTTATAGAAAGAGGTATTTGTAAGCATTTATAAACATTTATAAATGCTTACAAACGTTTTTAAATATTATTACAATGGAAATTATAGCAATTGCTATAATTAAAATATGTTTACTTTTACACATATACGATTGTTGTGTTTCATTAGAACCAAATGAGAGAAACTGATTTAAATACTTTGATGCATTTTATAACTCGAACTGGAATGTATATCGGGAAAGTTACTGATGATTCCATAATCTCATTCATTCACGGTTACGAAATCGGAACGGAAGGAAAATGCAATCTAACAAGCTCTATAAGTCAATTACTTTCCTCTCAATATGGTATAAAAAAAATGGCAACAGGTTGGCCTGGTCAAATTCGAGAATACGGAATAAAAAACAATTTAAGCTGGGTTACAAGTTTTAGAAAAATAAGCTTGAAATACTTTTACGAAACTCAAGACTTTAATGAAGATTCTAAATTTAAAAACTCTCTAAAATCTGGAATTGAATCTAAAATTGGACAACTTAATCTTGAATGGGTAGCTTCTAACTTTGTTGACTGGTGTGATGAATGGAAAGGATTTGTGGACGTAAAAGAAGAGAATTTTAAAATAATTTGGTCCGAAAAAGAATTAAAAGTAATCTGTGATCTAAATAATGAGATTGACAAAATCTATAACGACGAAATTCACTTGACGGATAAGTTGTTAGAATTGAGAACGGAATATAAAAACAAAACGAAAACACAACAAAATGTATAGTGCATAGTACCCTTCGGGTTACTACGTCACCATACATAAAACGTTATATACTATCAACACAAACCCCAAACCCAAATCCAAGCAATCAAACCTCCTCCCACCAGGAGCGAACCTCCTACATTCAAAAGAAATCTCCTCCCACCGGGAGCTAACCTATTAAACCCAAAAGAAACTTCCTCCCACCAGGAGCTAATCTCTTGCATTCAAAAGAAACCTCCTCCCACCCGGAACTAACCTATTACACTCAAAAGAGGTCTCCTCCCAACAGGAGCTAACTTCTTACATTCAAAAAAAAGCTCCTCCCGATGGGAACTGATTGTTTTTTATACGATGTATGGTTTTCCGTAAAAAAACGATAGAAAAACCATCTACTTTTGGCTGCGATAAAAAATAAAATAATACTTATTAAAAATTGTAATTTATGGTAACACCTAGCACATTAGGGAAATTATTTAAAGAAGAATTTACAGAACTACTACGTAGCACTACAGACATCTGTTTGAATAATCATCCAGAGAAACTTAATATCCAGCCACAAGTAGGAGCGCTCGCCACCATTGTCGAAAAACTGGATGACACCTTGTTATACGAGCGCGAAAGTGATTTTACCAAAATGTTGGAGCAACTGGATCTGGATCGTGACAATGCCATTACCGGGATCAAGTACGGTTTCTTAATGAATAGCTATCACCACGACCCTGCACGAAAAGCAGCGAGTCAAGTATTACTAGATCATCTCGAGGGATACGGCCCTAGAATCATCAAACTCAATTATGAAGCGCAAAGTACCGTGTTGATTAATCTGATCGAGGATTATGAAATGAAAAACAATCTAAAAGAGGCGCTAGAACTCTTAGAGCTTACCAATTGGGTTGCTCGTATTAGAGAAACCAATCAAAAATTTAGAACTAAATATCAAGAACGTATAACTGCAACCAGCGCTACAGAAAAGATATCTTTTTCGGCTATTAAACCTGCAGCCATCAAAGCCTACGAAAAATTGGTAAACAGACTTAATGCATATATCGAGCTTGATGATACAGGTACGTACAATACCTTAAAAAGCGAGTTAGATACTCTGGGAGAGCGTTACCAGCAAATCGTGAAGAGACGTAAAAGTACTACTAATGAAGGAGTTGAATTAGAAAATACAGAGACTACTGTTTAAGATGTAGTGCATTCATACAGCGTCACTACGAGGAGGTACGACGAAGTAGTCTGCCTACTATGAAACTGTATTTCTGCTTATAGTGAAAAGATTGCTTCGTCCCTCACAATGACGAATATACCTTAACCACGAGGAGGTACGACGAAGTAGTCTGCCCACTATGAAATGATACTCCTACTCCTAGCAAAAAGATTGCTTCTTCGCTTAATGCGAATCGCAATGACCAATACACCGTCACTACGAGGGAGGTACGACGAAGTAGTCTGTTTACTATGAAACTGTATTTCTACTCAGAGTAAAAAGATTGCTTCGTCCCTCGCAATGACCAAAACACACGAACAGGCAAGACGAACACCCCGTCACTACGAGGAGGTACGACGAAGTAGTCTCTCTATATGTCCTAAGAAATTTATTTTATATTTGAAACCGAAATAGTGATAGTTCGTCGATGAAAAAATCATATGTTTACTTTATGACCAATAAAAATAATACGGTTATTTATATCGGAGTAACTAGTGATTTATTAAAACGTGTTTGTCAACACAAAACGAAAACTTATAAGGGATTTACCAGTAAGTATAATTGTGATAAACTCGTATACTTCGAAGAGTTTAGTGATATTAATAAAGCAATCATAAGAGAAAAACAATTAAAATCAGGTAATAGGAAAAGGAAAGAGAATTTAATCAATTCAGAAAATAGTTAATGGAAAGACCTTTCTGATGGTTGGTTGTTTAATTTTTCATAGCGAAAAGATTGCTTCGTCCCTCGCAATGACCAATACACCGTCATTACGAGGAGGTACGACGAAGTAGTCTGCCCAATATGAAACTACACTCCTACTCATAACAAAAAGATTGCTTCTTCGCTTAGGCGAATCGCAATGTCAACATATCGTCATTACGAGGAGGAACGACGAAGTAGTCTGCTCACTATGAAACCCGCAATGTGCCCATAAAAATGATGAGGTTACATATATAATCTGTAAACCTTTAGAACTATTTAACTCTCCTTAAAAATCAGAAATACAGCTATTTTAAAATATATGTACTTTTACGTATATTCAATAGTTAGCTTTAATTAAAAATTATTATATGAAAATATTAACCTTAATTTTTAGTCTCTTTTTAATTTCAAGTTGTTTAAAAACTCCAATTTCTATAGAGATTGATAATCCTACAAATGATGAAATCAACTTGGAAATAGACAATCAAAAAATATCAATAAAACCAAAAACTCTAATTAAGTTTAAAACTTATATTGGAGAGCATAATTTGGTTTATGAAGGAAAAACTGAAAATTTTAGGATTTATTCTGACGAAAATGATTACCTACTAAATCCTACAAAAAGTTCATATATCATAGGGGAACAATTTTACTTACCTGAAGGAATAGAAAAAATTGACGTTGAGAAAATCAATTTTATGAGAGAAATTTTGAATAATGAAGGAGCTACTAACAGACGATTAATGCTTGTCGACACTATAAGCATTGATAGTCTTAGGTTAATTGGATTTTATAAAAAAGATACTACTTTGTTGCTCAGAAAAATTTGGGATTATGGAATAAATGAAAAACTACCTAAAAGAATTATCAAAAAGTATCAAAATACAGATACTGATGAAGTTATTAATTTCCTAGATAAATTTAATGGACGAAAAGGCAAAGTTAAATTGTATCGCAAAGATGATTTTTTGATAGAACTTTTAGAGAAAAGTAAATAAAGCTAACATTACATATGAAATCAGAGCAATTTTGTACTAGATCAAGAGGTAATTTCCTTTTCGTAATGCGCTAGATTTATATAAATTGAACAAGAAATGAAAATGTGCACCTGCCTGCCATCCGCCAGGTAGGCGGGGATAGATATTTATTGGTTTAGATATGTTTGCCTTGCTCCGATTCATATATTTGGTGTTGTGTACATTTCACTTAATCATATTTAAAAATTATAAATGAATTATTTACCACAATTTTTTCCTGAATATTGGAAAACTGAACATAACGTTTACGGAATAAAATTTACCAACGAAGTTTTTATTGGATTTGTTGAAAAGTTAGATGGAGGATATTCTTTCTTATCCTATGAAGAGTTTGAAAAACTAAAAATTAATTCTAAAGAGCTACTTGCTAAATCAATAGAAAATTTGAAAAATATATTTGAGAATTGTGATTTAAAGATTTATGCAATTGAAAGTGGCAAAGTAGGTTTTTGGAATTCGGAAAATGATAATTTCACTTCTGTGCGAATCTTAATTCCTGAATACCAAAAAATAATCCTCGACAATATTTCAAAAAATTTTAATTTCTCAATTCCGAGTAGAGATATTATAACTTGTTGGAAAACTGAATCTAAAGAAGAAAATGAAAAATTTGAAAGAGAAACAAAAGAGGATTTTAGAGAAGAGGAATATAATTTGAGCGAAAAAATATACAATTGGAAAGATATTGTAATATAAAATTGTACAAAACGCCGTGCATAATTCAGCAAGCTGAATTTCTAACTAAGCAAATTTTCCTACTTTTAAACTTCAGGATAACCTGAAACTGATTTGAAAAACAAAACTTACCAAATCATACCCGAACACGTCGTAGGTAATTTGACTTCATCATGAACAACCAAGAAATAACTGAAATACCGCCAAATGTAATTATAGGAGAAGATTATAATGGTTGGATTAATTTGACTGCTTGGAAAGGGTTCGAAAGTCGCAATGGCTTTTATGGTTCCAAAGATTCCAAAAAAGTATCTAATGGAATAATTAAAACTCATATTATTGCAGAGTCAACTGATTATGTCTATGTATTATCTCAGGCACAATTCAATGCGATTAAATTCTTAAAAGAAAATTCGGAATTAGTCCGAGATTCATTATTAAATGGACTTTTGGAGGACTATCCTAATGCTAAAGAAATTTATGAAGATTTTATGCCTGAAATAAATACTATAGCTGACTACAAAAGTAATCTTGGTGTCGCCTTTTTGCACATAATGAATAGTGAGAAAGATGATTACGCCTATGTAGGGTTTGAATTAGGTTGCTCTTGGGATGAAGAACACGGAGTTGGGGTAATGATGCATAAAGACAGAGTAGTAAAGATAGGACTGGCAGACGAATCATTTAATCATTGGAACTGTTATCACGATAATGGAACGGCAGAACATGAGCGAAGGAAATGGGAAGTAACTCAAGAATTGAAGCATAAAAAACACAAAAAATGGTGGAAATTCTGGAAATAAACTATTTACAGCATTAGATATAAAAATCAGAACAATTTAGTGCTAAATTGCAGGTTATTTCCTTTTTGCAAAAGCGCTGAATTATTATAAGTTAAATAATAAATAAAAATGCGCACCTGCCTGCCGTCCGCAGGTAGGCAGGGATTAATCTTTTGATTCAGGTGTGTTTGCCTTGCTCCGATTCATATATTTAGCGTTATCCATAATTCAAGAATGACTAAAAGAACTTTACCAGAACCGGAAAAAAATCAAGTTTGCGCAAAAGCGGATGAATCTATTCTTGAATTTTACAAAGGATATTTCGACAGTGTTTATGTAATACTTCATCCATTCATAAAAATTGCCAATCCAAATAAAATAGACTTTGAAAAAGATGATTATCCAAGTAAAGATGAGATAACTAATTACTGTGAGAAAATTAGTTGGAAAGAATACCTGAAAATCTCTGGAATTGAAAACATAAAAATACTTGATATCGCTCTAAGAAATTCAATTGGTGGATTAAAAGAAAAATTCAAAAATGATATTTCTAAAGCAAAACTTGACAAAACTTTTGATGAACATAAAATTTATCCTCCAAGTGAAGGAGGTTTTCAAGAAATAATTTTAGATTCAATGCTAAATGGATTAATCAAATTGGGGCATAAATGGATCTATATTGGTGATGAATTTGGCGCAGAAAGAAAGTTAATTTTTATTGAAGATGTCTTAAACAACAAAGAAATCATAACTGATTGGTATAAAAATATATTTACTCCTAAATACGAAATTCTTTATACCGTCCACTGGGATAGCCACTTTACCCTATTTTGCTCGAATAGAGAAAATATAGATAGAATAGTTTCGGAATTTGATTTTGAGGGGTTCTATTGTGATAGAGCAACCGAAATATATTGGAGCGTTAAATAGAAAAAAATGGATAACAATTTGTATATTTCATTTGCTTCCTTCGGGAAGCTAACGCCCCATAGAAGAGACGTTAGATTAATTAAAAACTGAATGGGATTTAAAGTAAGAAAAAATATTCCTCCGATGGAACGAGAATTAATATATCTCCTTGCTGACCTTTGTGTCAAATGGGGGTTTTGTATCCCTCCTGATGACCATGATGAAATTTCAAAAAAGAAACACTATCGAGCAATTGAATTTGCAGAAGATGTGGTTAATGCAGAAGGAATGGAAGGCTATTTGGACTGGGTAAATCGAATAGCAGAACGTTTCAGAGAAAGGTTCGGAACAGATGAAATTGATTCGGCAACTTTTGTGGACCGATTGAGAGGAAATCAAGAGAATTGGTAAATAGCAGATAAAGATGGACAATTTCGATTTTTTCAAAACTACAATGCCAAAAACTAGACCTGCTGACTTTTACTTAGGCTGTTTAAATGGTTCTGTATTTATTGACTTCAATAAAACTGGAAATGACCAAATAGTACTAGTTCGAATTTCATTCGATGGATATGGATGCTGTAATTTAAAGAAAGAAGTTGAGTTGTTAAATGAAGAGGATTCGGGATTGTTTATTAAAGAAATGAATAAAGAATCTCTGAATCAAGAAGCAATAACAGTATTGGTAAAAAAGTCAATAGAAATGAATAAAAAACATATTTGGATAGATGCTTTGGAGAAATATGGATTAATAGAAAAGAATAAAAAAGCTCCTAACATTGTATAATGAGTCATAGCCGTCTATCGTCAGGCTACGACGTTAGATATAATTTCAAAAAAACTGAAATGAAGACATATATTTTAATATTAAATACGATACTATTTTCTTTAGCTCTTAACGCCCAAAGTGAAACAGAGCATAAAATCAAAATAGCACTTCTGGGAACTATGCACTTTAGTCCTTCTACCCAAGATGAGTATAGTAACGAAGAGTTGAATTTAACTGTTCAGAAGATGAATGAAATAGACGATGTTGTAACAAAACTGGCTGAATTTGAGCCCACACAGATATGTATTGAGGTACCGACTTCGAAATCGGAAAAGATAAATGAACACTATAAAAATTATCTCAAAGGTAGTTACGAATTGGAATTGAATGAAATTGATTTGCTTGGTTTTCAGACAGCAAAAAGACTTAACCTAGAAAAACTAACTTGTATAAATTATTTAGGGAAGTTTGATACGAAACCTTCAGAAGAGAAAGCCCAAAAATACGGTCAAGAAGAGATTTTGAAAAGCATGGATTACTATGCCAAAGACTTTATAGAGGAAATCAACTCGAATAGCAAGCGTCTATCAGTCCTTGAAAATCTAAAATATGTAAACGCTGATTCAACATTGCAAAAAAACTTACAATTTTATACTAAATTTTATGCTAAAATTGGAAAAAACGATGATTACGTGGGTACTGAACTTGTTTCTGAATGGTATAAAACCAATCTTCATATCTACACTAATATTCTTAGAAAGATAGAAAAAGATGATAAAGTGATTTTGGTAATTTTTGGACAAGGGCATATTCCAATTTTAAAGCATCTATTCGAATCTAATAGTGATTTCGAAGTTATTCCGATTGACCAGATCCTGAGATAGCACTGTATCTCATAGAGTATTTAAAAAATAGCGGTTGAAGAAGTGTTTGAGCAAAGTTGTTTTTTATCCTTATCTTACTTAAGGTATCCTTACCTAAAAAGAAAAGTTGCGTAAAAACAGCTAAAAATTTTAATCCTTTTTAAGTTAATAAAAAAAATATGACTAGAAGTACGCTACTAATTTTCGTTTTCACAACTTTAATTTGTACAACCAGTTGTGAAGAAATCAAAAAGTCCAAGACGGATCTTACTACCGACCAATCATTAGATTTTGAATTAGAAAAAAAGGCCATCCTGGAAACACTAAATAATGAAACCAAAGCCGCTTTTCAACGAGATTATGAAAGCTGGAAAGATAAATGGGTGCACCGTTCAACCATTACCAAAACATATATGAACTTTGTAGACAACAGTTTTTCGGAGTCTGTTGGATGGGAGGAGATCAATAGTTTTGTAAAAACATTTTTTGAAGAACACCCCGAGCCAGAGCCGGTACCAGCGTTACTCAAAGATATTAATGTTCGCCTTTATGAGAATGGAGCTTGGGTGAGTTATGAACAACAAGATTCGTTACGCGGACTTAAGCGGGAAACGAGGCTTATGGAGAAACTAAACGGCCAATGGAAAATAGCGGGTATGCACACTACTATTTATGGATTTCAGAAAGATGAATAATAGATGCATAGACAAGACAACCTTTTCTTTTTATCATCACTATTAAAAATCTTCTTTTTTAATATCTTTAATGTATCAATTTGTACATGGTGAGTATAACTGAGTATCTAGACAATATAAAAGATCCACAACGCAAACAAAACTGCTTACTCCTGGTCGATATGATGAAACGTATTTCTAACTCGTCACCGGTGATCTGGAGAAATAGTATTGTAGGCTTTGGCAGTTATCATTATGCATATGAAAGTGGTACAGAAGGCGATTGGTTAATCACTGGATTTTCGTCCAGAGCACAAAATATATCAATTTATATCATTGCAGGTTTTGATCAATACGAAGCACTATTATCAAAATTAGGTAAGCACAAAACAGGAAAATCCTGTTTGTATATAAAAAGCCTTGCTAATGTAGACATAGATATTTTGGAAACTTTAATTACAAAATCCTATCAATATGTCTCAGAAAAATATGTATAGTAAGATGTGGTAGTAAACTACCTCATGGCAAGCCCATGAGGCATTGGATTGAAAAAAACAATTTAGATTTCGAGGCAAGCATCGGAGCATTTAATCTCGATTATCGAGTAAAATCAAACTTAAATCTCTACATTACGCAACTGTTTTTATTATTGATCATCTTCTTACTAAATACAAAATAACAGTATCATGAAAAAACTACTATTAGCACTATTTTCAATTTGTATTTTATTTTCATGCTCAAAAGATAAAGAATCCTCAACCCAAGCAGGCACTCCATTTAAAACAGATCAATACCCGCAGAAATGGCAGTTGGTAAAGATGACAGGAATGGTTGCTGGTGTACCCCCATCAAGGGGAGCAGACATGCCTTGGCAAGAGTATTACCTCTTGCAATCCAACGGAAAGTTTATTAAATCCCGAGAACAAGAAAATACTACCACAACTGTAAAAGGAAGTTTTAAAGTTGTTGAACTTTCTGATGGAATGTATTTGGAGCTTGTTCATGAATCTGAGAATACACTTATTTGCAATTGTTCTGCAGATCTTAAAGAATATCTTAAAATTAATTCTGAAAAAGAGTTGATAGCAACTTGCTGGGCTTGCGACGGACCGGGTCTGTTCTACGAAAGAATAGAATAAAAAAGTTCAAACAATTCATATTCTTGATCAAAAGGTTAAAAGAT
Source organism: uncultured Aquimarina sp. (assembly GCA_947500845.1). Classification (GTDB taxonomy): domain Bacteria; phylum Bacteroidota; class Bacteroidia; order Flavobacteriales; family Flavobacteriaceae; genus Aquimarina; species Aquimarina celericrescens. The sequence continues at coordinate 92,744 of CANMTP010000015.1, read as the reverse complement.
TTTTTTTAAACGAAGTACCTTTCATAATAGCTTTTTTACTAAGCACTCCTCTACATTATTTCTCTACTATACCTTTGTCAAAACTGTCAAGGGAAACACATAATCGCTTCAATTAATTTGCGCTAAAAAATAATCAAATATCAAATGAGCATGGGTTGAATTTTAAACCCTGTTTTCTTGAATTATTTGACAAGAAAAACTCAAATTCAATCTTGGTTAAGCCTATTAAATTATTAGATCAATTTTATAAAATGAATATTGTTGATAAGGCAACACCTAGAGTAGGGGTAAAATTGAAAAATTACGAGTTAAAATGATTTTTTAATGAAAGAATCATAAAAATATATCATTAAACACTTCTAATGTTATCAAATCGTTAACTATTTGCCTTTTTTTAACAACAATTAGATTATCAATTTCACAACAAATTATTCTAAAAATTGAATAAACTCATTTACATTCTTTAAACCATTATCTAATTCAAAATAGTTCTCTTGATTACATTATTGACTCTTCAAGTAACCTTTTTTTAAACTCCTAATCCATCTACTTTTTGTTAAAGAAACTTTATGATTTCGCATGATTTTTTTAGATACATTTGCCGCCGTTAAACAAACAATAAACTAACAAATCTAAACTTTATTACAATGAAAAAATTAACTTTCCTACTTATTATGTCTACAGTGCTTTTCTCTTGCGAAGCAGAATCTTTTGACGAAAAAAGCTTTACTCCAGAAAATGATCCTATTGAAAATCCATCAACAGAGGAGCCCGTTGAAATAATAGACGAATTAGTTGAGACAGATAGTAACAGAATTGTTACCAGCAAATAATAATAACACTTTTTATTTGAGTTAGCCCAAAAAATAAAAAGAATCTGTTATCAAAAAAGAAGCCTTATAGGCTTCTTTTTATTTGGTACATTTACCATGTAGGTGTTGTTTTTTTTATCAAAAAGGTTGTTCAGGCCTAAACGGGCTCACCATACAAATCAAAATCTTCGGCTTCATATATTTTAACAGCTGCAAATTCTCCGGTTTTTAGATAGAATTTTGAGGCATCAATTAATACCTCATTATCGACATCTGGTGAATCAAACTCTGTGCGACCTACAAAATAATTCCCTTCTTTACGATCGATCACAACTTTAAATTCCTGCCCTATTTTTTTCTGGTTCAATTCCCATGAAATTTGAGATTGAATTTCCATGATGTCGTTTGCACGTTGCATTTTTACTTCCTCTGGCACATCATCTTCCAAATTAAAGGCATGCGTATTCTCTTCATGCGAGTAGGTAAAACACCCTAGACGTTCGAAACGCATTTCTTTTACCCAATCCCTTAAAATTTCAAAGTCTTCTTGTGTTTCTCCGGGATATCCAACGATCAACGTAGTACGAATTGCCATTTGGGGAACAGCTTCTCTAAACACTTCTAAAAGTTTGGTGGTTTTAGCCTTGGTAGTACCACGACGCATTGATTTCAATATTGAATCAGATATATGCTGCAATGGAATATCAATGTAGTTGCAAATCTTTGGTTCTTGTTTCATAACTTCCAGCACATCCATAGGAAACCCGGTAGGGAATGCATAATGCAGTCGTATCCATTCAATTCCATCAACCTTTACTAAAGCCTTTAATAAATCTGCAAGTTTTCTTTCTTTATACAGATCTAATCCATAATAGGTAAGATCCTGAGCTATTAAAATAAGTTCTTTAACACCATCTGCGGCGAGTTTCTCTGCTTCGATCACCAATTCTTCAATAGGTGTAGATTTATGTTTTCCTCGCATTAATGGTATTGCGCAAAAAGAACAAGGGCGATCACACCCTTCGGCAATTTTTAGGTATGCATAATTTTTGGGTGTTGTTGTAAGACGTTCACCAATTAACTCATGCTTATAATCTGCTCCCAGAGCTTTTAGTAAACCGGGCAGCTCTGTGGTACCAAAATATTGATCCACATCAGGGATTTCTTCTTCTAAATCAGGTTTATAACGCTCTGATAAACAACCTGTAACAAAAACCTTATCTACAGCACCTTCCTGCTTTTTTTGAACATATTCTAGAATAGTATTTACAGATTCTTCTTTGGCATTGGCAATAAAACCACAAGTATTAATGACAACAATATTCCCTTCTTCTTCATGAACAACTTCCTTATTATTCGCACGTAGCTGTCCCATTAATACCTCACTGTCATATACATTCTTACTGCAGCCAAGGGTTACCACATTAATTTTATTCTTTTTTAGGGTCTTTGTTCTCATATCTTTTGAATAAAGGTGTGCAAAGATACAATGATTAAATAAAGTGAGGTGTAAATAATCCTTATTTGTATTACGACATTATCAAAACGACACCCTGAAAGTAGCATTAGGAGTTATCCCCAGAGAAAATTCTACCTCTTCTTGGGGTATATTTTCTGGATTATTTCTGTAATAATTATTAATGATATTTTCGTTATTAGTAAGATTCCATATTGATACTCCGGTGTGTGCGACAATTTCATTACTAATTTTAAAATTATAGGTGGCAGATACATCTAATCTAAAATATTCATCGAGTCTGCTGCTATTTGCAGCTTCATAGTTAATGCTATTATCGATTACAGGATTAGATAAATTTGGTCTGGTGGTAGGTAGTCCAGAATTCCAGTTTACTCCTGCAGAAACTTGTAGATCTTTAAAAGAATATGATGAACCTAAGGTAACAGAATGTATGATCTCAACGTTATTTGGAAATTTTTGTTCTTCGAAAGTATCAAATGTATATTGATTATCAACAAAAGAATAACTTAACCAGCTACTTAAATTTTTAGATCTTTTATTCAACAAAAACTCTATTCCTGTGACATCATAATCTCCGGTTGCCCTATCAAATTCATATTGATTCTGAAAACCTTGACTTCTGGCTGTGATTCCCTTTACTTTTTTAAAATATCCCTCGGCATTTATTAACCAACCCAATCGATTATATTGGATTCCTGCAGACACCTGTCTACCTTTTATTACCGGAATATCCTCTTCATTGGCCAAAATCCATCTACGTTTTTCTATACCTAAAAAATCATTTTGAAAATTAATTATTTGTGAAGTATTTTGGTGTTTAAACTCTGCAAGTATTTCTAAATTAAAATATTTAAGGAACTTTTGATTATAAGTAAATCTTGGTTCGATGATATGAGAATTGAATTTATCATTATAATTATACCGCAAACCAACATCTATTACTGTTGATTTCCCGGATTTGTAATGTAACTGGGAAAATAAACCGTGGGTTCGAATTACCCTTTCGGTTTTTTCTCTAAAAACCGGAATATCAACATCATTTAAATTAGATACACCAGTCTCTATAAATTGATAACCATTAAGTAATGTAATATTTTCATTTAAATCGTAATATCCTTTTAATTTAATTCCTGTTTCTGAAACTTTGTTTTCTTGTAAAAAACGCTGTTGCTCCTCTAGGTTAGAATTAATAGATTTTAATCGATAGTCTGTATTATATACCTGTAAAATTGACCTTAGTTTACTATTCCAGTTTCTTTGATACCAAACTCCACCTGCAATACTATTTTGCATAAGACTACTTTGTCGTGATTGCTGCGCCGTATTTATAGTTGCGTTTTCAGTGAAGACTAATTCGTTACTTATTCCTAAAAAATTTACTCTTAACTTATCTTTATCAGAAATATTATAATTCCATCGTAGATTAAGATCGTAGAAATCAAACTCGATATCAGAGGTCAGTTCTCTTTGATCTTCTATCTCACTATCTTGAGAAATTCTATCAAAATACTCTGAATATGTTGGTGTTTTTACAATATCGCTTATTGATTTTCTAGCGGTGACTTGCAGTGACGAATTTCCAAAAGGAATATCTAAAAAAGCATCTGTATGAATCATATTGACACCGGCACTAATCTCAAGTTCTTCATTTACTTTGGTATCGGTATTCATAATGATGGTGCCCGAAATACCATCTGTATACTCAGGATTGGTTCCATTCTTGGTTAATATTGCTTTTCTTGTTATTAAGGGGTTAATGGCAGATATCAGGCCAAAAAAATGACCGGATTGATACATTCTTATTCCGTCCCAGAGAATTAAATTCTGATCATGCGTTCCTCCTCTTATATTAATATTGGATACCGTTTCATCTGCACTTTGAATTCCTGGAAAAGCTTGTATAGTCTGTAATACATCCGTTTCTATAAGCCCCGGTAGAATACCAAAATTATTATAATCTATCTCGAAGCTTCCATCGGTAGCTTTGCCTATCCCCTTTGTTATATAATTATTTAATATAACTTCGGCAAGTGTTTCCGTTTTAAGATCCATATAAATTTCAGAACACTCTCCTGATGTAAAAGAATCAGCTAATCGATATATGGTTTTATATCCCAAATGCCCAATAAGAATAGTTTCACTTTGATGATATACTTCTAACTTAAAAGTACCATCCTGATTGGTTATTGACGAAGAATTCTTTCCCTGAATCGTGGCTCCTTCTATAGGGAATTGAGTATTTCTATCTTTAAGATTTCCACAGATAACAAAAAAAGTCTCTTTTTGATTGATAGAGACAAATTTGTTGGCAAGCTTACTAAAAACTAAATCTGTCTCCTGTTCTAAAAACTTCAGAATTTGTTCAAAAGTCATGTTTTTCTCAGGGAGAAGAACAAAAATATTCTCAATAGTATCGTCTGCATAAGTGAATGTATACTGAAAACGATTCTCGATATCAGAAATAACTTCTAGTAAAGGTATTTTGTCCTTGGTAGTCTGACTATAACATAGAAATGTAGAGAACACAAATAACAGCCATAACAATTTAACTTTACGCCAATTATGGTCTGCCCTTAGAAAGTGTAATACGGTTCTCTGAATCAATGTTGTATTTAAGATCTAGAGGTAAAGTTATTGATTTTAATCCATCTTCCAGATTAGTATGCACAAAACCTCCAGTAAATATACGTGAAGTATCTATATTTTCTAAAGAAAAAACAACGTTATATTGTCTTTCAAACTCTTCAACAACTTGGTAGAACGGTACACTTTTAAAACTGCTAATATTGTTTATCCAATTGGGGGCTTTGTCAGAAACAGAATCAAATGTTGTAACTGACTCATTTACAACTTTAAAAGTACTGCCAGCCGGCAAATTCTTTACATATCCTTTATATCGAACATTTACCAGCCCGTCAAAACACACTACTTCAAAATATCCCTTACGGCTTTTGATATTGAATTGTGTTCCCAAAACACTTACCCTACCGTTATCTGTTAGTACATTAAATGTTGATCCATTAGTCACTTTGAAAAATGCTTCTCCTTTTAGGGTAACTTCTCTTTTCTTGTTCCAAGTACTTTTGTTAAAGGCTAATTCTGACATTGAATTTACAGTAACATTAGAAGCATCTGGCAATTCCAAAGAAACTTTTTCACCAATTCGTGTTTCTACATTTTCTAAAGTACCAAGAAAAAAAAGTGATCCCACTCCCAACAAGACAACAACCAGCGCTGCCAGCCTTAGAAAAGGTTTGTACCAGGCTTTTTTTTGATAACTGGATTTATTTTTATTATTTACTCTAGAATAAAAAGTATCAAAATCTGCTATCTCATACACTTCAGAAGATGTAAAGTTCTTGGCTCCCTCTGATATCCTGACATGCATATCATAATCATCTAACTGTTGAAAAGCTTTTAACTCTTCTTCAGTTAAATCACCGATTAACCACTTTTTTATTAAATCTTCTTTATTCATTTTTTATCCTTACTATAAATAAAACAACTAAGTTTCCTTTTTTCCTTTAAATTATTTAAAATCTTCTATTTCTTCTTTAAGTTTTTTATAAGCGCTATAAATTCTATTTTCTACGGCTTTCCTTGTAACCCCAAGCATATCAGCAATTTCGGTATGTTTTTTTCCTTCAGCTTTATTTAATAAAAAAGCTACTCTCTGGTCTTCTGTTAATCTGCTTAAAGCTTCTTGATATTTTTGAAAAAATTGTTTTTCTTCCAAAATAAACTCTGGTGATTCGTTGGTATAGTCTTTAGGTTTAATTTCTTTGTAGCGCAGCACTACTTTTTGGTGCTTAATCTCATTTAGCATCATATTTTTAGCTACGCTAAATAAAAAACCTTTAGCCTTGGAGGGGGTTACTTTTTTACAGTTATCTAACAATTTGATAAATGCTTCTTGCATTTTATCGTTTGGCCCATAAGATTCCCCATATTTATAATAGAGATAGTTGTATAAATCCTTTGAGTACTTATTGTAGATATTAGAAAACATCTCCTCCTTACAGACATTTTCTTCTAGCTCTTTTGGCATTTTGACGAAATTTCTTGACCCTAAATTTAGAAAAAACAAAAATAAAAAAGGAGTTTTTATGGGTTAGTTGTTATATTATTGCTAGTCAACCGTAATAAATAATCTCAAATGCGTTTAAGAATTAATTTGTTTGTAATTCTTTTTTCTCTGCTAACAGCCGTTGTTACTACCTCGTGTAGAAGCGAGTCTGATGAATTAATTGTAGCTCCAGAAACTGAATCACTCGAAAAAGATTCCAAAGTAGCGAATCTTATGCTTCGTACCTCTATGAATGATGGATCTGCAGATGATAGCATAGACAATAACAGTTGCTTTACTTTAAAACTGCCATTTACAATTACGGCTAACGGGAAAGAAATAACTTTTAACTCTCAGGAAGATATAGATATATATGACGATGTTTTTGATGATTCTGATGAAATCCTTTTCAGCTTCCCAATTACTTTAATTTTAGATGATTTTTCTGAAGTTGATGTTAACACTATTAATGAATTTAACGAAATTTCCGAAAACTGTAACGAAGGCGATAACGAAGAAGATGATGAGAGTATTGGATGTATCGATTTTCAGTATCCTTTTTCTGCCTCTGTATTTGACTCACAAAGTGAATTAATTGAAACCGCATCTTTTGAAAATGATAGAGATCTATATCAGTTCATAGATGATCTTGAGGATACAGATATCGCAACTATCAATTTTCCAATAGTAATTATTCTTTTTGAAGGTACAGAAATTGAAATTGATGATCTTGATAATTTAGAAGATGCGATCGAAAATGTCATTGATGATGGTTGTAATGATGATGACGATGATGACGATGATGAAGATGATGAAGATGATGAAGATGATGAAGATGATGTTAGGATAGAAGCATTTTCTGAAATTATAACAGAAGAAACTTGGGAGGTTCTTAAGTTTAAAGACAATCAAAGTAACGAGACTAGAAATTATACTGATTTTGAATTTGATTTTAAAAATAACGGTACAGTTATCATAGAAAATGAAGAAACCGACGAAACGATTGAAGGAACCTGGTCGGCAACGCTCAACGCTGATTCAAAATTAGAAGCGAATTTTGATTTTGGTACAGAAGCTCCTCTAAATAAACTTAATGGAAATTGGATCGTAAAAAAAGCTACAGAAGAACAAATTAAATTAGAAAAAGATGATGATGGCGTAAGTAAAGATGAGCTATTTTTTAAAGAAGAATAGATCGATGACCCTTAGATCAAATTAAAAACTATGAGATATACCCTAAAAACCATAGTAAGCTTAATATTTATAACTATTGTTATATGCTTTGTTTATATTATGATACATATAGAAAATGGATCTTTTTCAAAAAAAACAGAGACTGTAGAAAAAACGACCATTAGCACAGAAAAGTATCCTCAAATAAAGGATAGTGTTAGTTTACTTATTCCTACCATTATTATTCAATCAAAAACCGAAAAACATGCTTTTACAAGCTATCTAACCAACATCCAAAATGAATTTCGCTTAATACACCTTTATAAAGTCAAATGCATGACGGCAATAACGTAATACAGAGTATTGCTATTACCCTAACAAACACAAAACTCATGTCAAAATTAACACAAAAACTATCAAAGTATAGAATCCTAATTAGCGGAGCTTTCTTGGTGATCTATTGTATTTTCATGACCTACTTAATATTTCGATTACATTATTGAGTAACAACCTAACCAGTCCCCCTATTTCCAAAAACCTTTCATTATAAACAAGGGAATTATTTTATCAAGGTTACAAGATCTAGGGATAAAAGCCTTCAAATATTTGAAGGCTTTTTTGTGTTTATCAAACCTATTGAGTGTATGCAGTAGGTATTTTACGTTCTTTAGTTTTTTGTTCATAAGCATAGCCCAATTGTAATAACGTTGCTTCAGAGAAAGGTTTAGCTATAAATGTAAGCCCTTTAGGTTCTCCTTGATCTGTATAGCCCATAGGAACCGTAAAGGCAGGATATTTGGCCACAGCTGCGTATCCTGCATGATAATTATTTATGGACAACATAGCATCAAGTTGATGTGTTTTGAAATGGATATCAAAATAATCTCGTGCAATTGTCCTTAAATTTTCTTTTATTTCATTCAACTCTTGTGTAGTTGTACTATCTTTTACAATTCCCTCGAATAATTGCTGTCCATAAGGGATTCTTATTAAAGAATCCTTAAGATTAAATGAGATCAGCTCTTTTATACTTTCAACAGTAACATTGCTACTTGAATGAGTTTCGACATATCTTGGGAGATCATTTTTCATATCAATATTAAGAATAGTCAAAAAGCCCGGTAATGCAGTTTGTTTTGGTTCAACTTCAATAATTTCGGCTCCGGCTTTCCTAATATTTTCAATAGCCTTGTAGTAAACAGAATCCTCTAAAAACTCTTTTATGACACCTAGTCGTTTTCCTTTAAGAGTGCCTCCTTTAGCTTCTTCTACAAAATCAATCGTTATGTTTACAGAAACATTATCATTTTTATCTTCTCCAATAAGAGCATTTAATAAAATTGCATTGTCGATTACATTTTTAGTCATTGGTCCCGGAGTATCTAAGGTACTAGAAATAGGTACTATTCCTGTTCTACTCAATACCCCAATGGTAGGTTTCAGGCCAACTACAGAGTTTTGACTCGACGGTGATAAAATAGACCCACTAGTTTCTGTTCCAACGGCGGCAACACAAAAATTGGCTGCAACTGCAACTCCACTGCCAGAACTGGAACCTCCTGGTTCAAAAATCATTCTCCCATATGGATTTAGAGTTTGCCCCCCTATAGCGCTATATCCCACAGGGCATCCAGAACAAAGAAAATAGGCCCATTCACTTAAATTTGCCTTACCCAGAATCAAGGCATTTTTTTCTAACAACTTTTCTGTAATAAATGAATTACCTGTAGTATTATGCTGTAAAGCTATAGCTCCTGCAGTGGTAGGCATATCTTTTGTATTGATATTATCTTTGAGCAAAATTGGCATTCCAAACACTGAATAACTATTAATACTCGATTTATCAACTTTATCTAAGGCACGAGCTTGTTCCACAACATTTGGGTTTAATGATATCACTGAATTTAATGATAACCCATTGTCACTTTCATACTTTCTTATCCTGTAAATATAGAACAGTGTCAACTCCTCATAAGTTAGCTTACCCTCCTTAATATTTTGTTGAATAGTAGGAATATCTTTTTCCAGTATAAATCCTTTTATAGTCTCATACTTTTCTTCTGAAAAATAGTCAAGCTCATGCTCTAAAGCGTTCCAAATATTATTTTTATCTAATACTTTAGAGTTCACTAACTTTAGATGCATTCTGGTTTTTTCTAGCTTTTGGGTTACAGCAAGATCATTGGTTTCATCATAAGACTGCCAGACCACCCGAGGTTGTTTTTGTAATTGCGATTCGGTTTCTTTTTGTTTTTTACAAGAAATAAAGACAAGAATCGAAAACAGAATAAAAAATGATTTTCTCATGATCGTGAGTGTGAAAATTAATGATAAGTAAGAGCCTACTACTAGTATAATCTGACAGGTCCTAAATAATCTTCATCAATTATTTAGGACCTGTCAATGGACAACAATTTATATTATTTAAAAAACGAATCTACGAATTCGTACTTGTTAAATACCTGAAGATCTTCGATACCTTCGCCAACTCCAATGTACTTCACCGGTATTTGAAACTGATCACTTATGCCTATAACAACACCGCCTTTGGCTGTTCCATCGAGTTTTGTAACGGCCAAAGAAGTTACCTCTGTGGCTGCCGTGAATTGTTTAGCTTGCTCAAAAGCATTCTGTCCCGTAGAACCATCGAGAACCAATAATACATCATGAGGAGCATCTCCTATCACCTTTTGCATTACACGCTTTACTTTGGTCAATTCATTCATTAAATTGACTTTATTATGTAGTCTCCCAGCTGTATCTATAATAATAACATCTGCATCATGTTTTACACCAGATTCTAAAGTATCAAATGCAACAGAAGCGGGATCACTACCCATAGATTGTTTTATAATTGGAACATCTACCCTATCTGCCCATACTTGTAATTGATCAATTGCAGCAGCTCTAAACGTATCTGCAGCACCTAAAACAACCTTTAAACCTTTATTTTTGAACTGGTACGCCAGTTTCCCAATTGTAGTTGTTTTTCCCACTCCGTTCACTCCCACAACCATCAATACGTAAGGTTTTTTATCCTTTGGTATTTCAAAATCTGTGGCTTCACCAATATTTGTTTCAGAAAGCAAACCGGCTATTTCTTCGCGTAAAATTTGATTTAACTCCTCAATCCCTAGGTATTTATCTTTTGCTACACGATTTTCTATTCTTTCTATGATCTTGATAGTGGTTTTAACACCAACATCACTAGTGACCAATACTTCCTCAAGATTATCCAACACATCATCGTCTACCGTAGATTTGCCCGCAACTGCTTTGCCTAATTTCGAGAAAAAAGTTGTTTTTGATTTTTCTAACCCCTTGTCAAGAGTTTCTTTTTTTTCTGAAGAAAATATATTCTTAAAAAGTCCCATCTGCGCTATTAAATATATACCAAAACCCGAAGGATATTATTAAACATCTAAATATAAAAAGAAAGAGCCATTTCAATACAATTGAAACGGCTTCTTTTAAAAATATTTTTTGCGAGTTTACTTTTTCTTCAAGAAGTCATTTACAGCTTCTGGAGCCATAATTGATTCAACAAAAGTATACGCTCCAGACTTCGGAGATTTTACCATTTTTATGGCCTTAGTTAATCTCTTTGATCCTGTTTGTAACGATGCTACTGATTTCTTTGCCATTTCTTATTATTTTATTTCTTTATGAACGGTCATCTTCTTAAGAATAGGATTAAATTTCTTTAATTCTATTCTATCAGGAGTATTCTTTTTGTTCTTTGTAGTTATATACCTTGATGTACCCGGTTTACCTGTAGCCTTGTGCTCTGTACATTCTAGGATTACTTGTACTCTGTTACCTTTCTTTGCCATTTGTCGTATTTTTAAAAAAGGAGATTATTTAGTTAAAAAACCTTTAGCTCTTGCTTCTTTTAAAACAGCAGAGATTCCATTTTTATTTATATTTTTTAACGCCGAAGTTGACACTTTAAGTGTAATCCAACGATCTTCTTCTGGAATATAAAAACGCTTTTTAATCAAATTCGCATTGAATTTACGTTTTGTTTTATTCATCGCGTGTGAAACATTGTTTCCCACCATTGCTTTTTTACCTGTAAGCTCGCAAACTCTTGACATCTCTTCTTAATTTTGGTATTATTTCAAAACAGGGTGCAAATTAACGAATTATTTACCGAACCACCAATAATAGTTTGGTAATTTTTTCCTGCTTTTTAAAGTTTTTTCTCCCCCTTAATACTAAAACAAAAAACTACGTTTTCATCTCATTATCCAAGAACAGTATATGATTAGAACACCAACTGACCCAATTTAACATTTATTATGTATTTTTGTAGGCAAATTCTCCTTGTCGTGGTTAATAGCGTTAATAAGTCCTTTATTGAGAAATATGAAATTGAAATAGGTACGTTCTATTTTTATAAAAACTTCGTTGTGGGTGAGGTCGACTCTGGGGCCGATCTCAATTTTGAAAGTGGAAAAGAATTATACGACTTACTGGAAATTCATTTCAAAAACACAATACCTTATGTTTATATCTCTAATAGAATAAATTCTTATTCGTTCAAACCTACCCGCCTTTATAATGTTGACAAAAATTTCCCCAATCTTAAAGGATACGGTATAGTAATCTACGACCCAACTAACAAGACGATCGCTCAACTTGAAGAAACCTTTACCGACATGCCCACCCAAATTTTTGATAATCTTGAAGACGCTATTTGCTGGGCGAAGAGAATAACATGTTCAAATTAACATGTTCTTTAATATTTTACATGTTCCTATATCATAAACGCTTTCTATAACTTCAAACTTTTTCTTTTGTTTTAAAAAAGAAAGGCTTTCATTGATTTTTAGAAATCATTGTTTTATCTTAGATACACCAACTTTTATATATTATGACGGCCAAGATAAATAGAAAGTTTATCCAAAAGCACCAGACTGACATTGGTATGTTTTATTTTTATGAAAACTTTATTGTGGCCGAAATAAAAGAAAATGTCATTCTAAATTTTGAAAGTGGAAGAGAATTATTTCAACTTGTCAGTGAATATTATAAAGGTATTTTACCCTACATTTATATTTCGAATAGGATTAATTCATACTCTATAAACCCCACAGAGCATTATAAACTAGAAAATATTTTTCCAAACTTTAAAGGATATGCTATCGTAGTTTATGATCATATTAACTACAAAGTTGCAGAATTAGAACAATTATTCACTAATAGACCAACTCGTATTTTTGATAATCTGGATGCTGCAATGAATTGGGCAGATGATTTTATCAACTTAGATTAAAAATATAAATTTTAAAATATATTGTTAAAATTTTTCTTTAACAGAATCGAGGCGACTCTTGGACTATGGTTCATTATTCTATCTTCACCTTTCAACGTTAACGTATTATGACTTCAAAAATCAATAAAAAACTTATCAAGAAGTATATTCTTGATATTGGTACAATATATTTCTATGAAAATTTTGTAGTCACAGAAATAAAAGAAGAAATAACTCTTACTTTTGAAAAAGCAGCACCGATATTTAAACTTGGAAAGGAATATTACGGGAATAAAACTCCATTTGTATATATCTCAAACAGAATCCATCAGTATTCATTTGAGCCCACAGCCCATTATAAATCCACTAAACTATTTCCTAATCTCAAAGGATATGCCGTAGTCACATATGGCAAAATTAGTAGCGAAATTGCCAATTTAGAGCAATCATTTTTAAACGTTCCAACACAAATTTTTCATAATTTGGAAGAAGCTATAGAGTGGGTCGACCAATTAATCAAATTAGATTAAGTCAGCATTCTATAATAATTCGTTAAGGAGAAGTTCAAAGGCTTTACTCACTGCTTTTCCAATAGTTCTTTCTCTTAAATTACTAAATACATATTTTTTAGAGAAAACAGTCTTGGGTGTAGCTATAGCAATAAAAACTGTACCCACCTCAACATCGCCATCTCCTTTTGTAGGGCCTGCATTTCCTGTTGTACCAATAGCATAATCTGATTTAAACTTTTCTTTAGACTTCACAGCCATTGCTTCTGCTACTTCTGCGCTGGTTACTGTATGTTTTTTAATAGTTTCTGGATCCACTCCCAAAACATCTATCTTAGATTTTGTGGCATAAGTAACCACTCCACCCATAAAATATGCAGAAGCCCCTGCATTTGCCGTAAAGGATTGCGCTATTCTACCTCCTGTACAACTCTCTGCAACTGATAGTGTTTTACCAGCGTTCACTAACAAATTGCCTATTCTCGACTCAATAGTTTCATCTTCTTCAAAACCGACTATAATTTCTCCAATGATTTTTTGTAGTTCTTCTATTTTATTGTTTAATGTGTCTTCGAGAAGTGTTTTATGATTCCCCCGTGCAGAAAGGCGTAGTCTTACTCGACCCAAATTAGGTAAATAGGCTAATTTCACAAATGGCGGGAGACTATTCTCCCAGTCTTCTATTCTTTCAGCAATAGCACTTTCGCCTAAACCATATGTAAGCACTGTTTTATGAATTATAAAAGGCCTATCAAACCTTTTTTGTAATCGAGGTAGGACTTCATTTTTCATCAATCCTTTCATTTCATAAGGAACACCAGGCATAGAGATGAAAACCTGGTTCTTATCTTCAATCCACATTCCAGGTGCAGTACCATATTGATTCATTAAGACAGTGGATTTACTTGGCACTAACGCCTGTTGTCTGTTTACATTAGAAATTGGAGTAGAAATATACTTTGCAAACAACTCTTCTATATGTTTGAGAACCTTCTTATCCTGAACTAGAGTGTCGTTAAAATATTCACAGATGGTATGCTTGGTAATATCATCCTTGGTTGGACCAAGCCCCCCTGTGATAATAACAATATCTGCTCGTTGCCTTGCTTCTTTCAGTGCATCAAGAATATGCTGTTTATCATCGCTTATAGAAGTAATTTGATAAACGTCGACACCAATTTTATTAAGTTCTTTACCAATAAAAGCAGAATTCGAATCTATAATTTGTCCAATGAGAATTTCATCACCAATAGTAATTATCTCTGCTAGCATGATTGTGATTTAATTAAAATCTGCTTTCAGATTTTCAATAGCATTATTGACAACAGTAACGATATCATTTAAAACAGGTTTTATCTGCTCTTTGGCTTTATTCGTTTTTGACCAGGCCTCTATTTGTTTAATCTGTGGTAAAAGATCAATATCAAATAACTGAAGATTTGGCTTCATCTTATGAGCATATTGATAGGCCATCTGTGGATTATCAGAATCTACAGCCTGAACCATACTGTCAAGATCAGGTGGTATTTCTTCTAAAAAGGTCTGTACTAGTACAGCGATAAATTCATCATCGCCACCTGACAGTTCATTCACATTTTTTAAACTATATCCTTTGCTCATTTATTTAACTTTTATTGAAAAAAATTGTTTGTTGCCAATATAACCTGTTAGAATATCGTCTGGTTTTATAGAGCCAACCCCTGCTGGTGTTCCTGTAAATATAATATCTCCTATCTTTAAAGTAAAATATTTAGACACATATTCTATTAATTCATTGATCTTCCATAACATAAATTTGGTATTCCCTTGTTGGACTATCTGGTCATTTTTCTTTAATTGAAACTCAATATTATCAACATCGGTAAACTCTTTTTTTGAAACCCATTTCCCAACAACAGCTGCCCCATCAAAGGCTTTCGCTTTTTCCCAGGGTAATCCTTTTTCCTTTAATTTTCTTTGTAAATCTCTTGCCGTAAAATCTATACCTAATCCAATTTCATCATAGTATTTATGGGCAAATTTTTTATCAATATACTTACCTACTTTTTTGATCTTTATTAATATCTCTACCTCATGGTGAATATCTTCAGAAAAATCAGGAATAAAAAAGGGTTGTTTTTTTAATAAAATTGCTGTATCAGGCTTCATAAAAATTACCGGATCTGTTGGCTTTTCATTTTCCAACTCTTCAATATGGTCTGTATAATTACGACCTATACAAATAAGTTTCATGGTTGTATAATAAAGGGAATGATTATAAATTTAAGCTATTATTCAATTTTCTGAGTCTTACCGCAGTAAGTACTTTTTTGGTATACAAGGGAAAATCGGCATTTTGTATCCACCCAAAATAACCGGGCTCCTCTTCCAGCACTTGTTCAACCAGTTTGTTCTTATGTTTACCAAAAGAGAAAATTTCTTTGCCATTCTCATTATATGCTATAAAACCGGCGAAATCTGCAAATTGTTTTCTCGAACTGAACTCTGCTAGAAATTTAGTGTCATTTTCTAATTCAGAATACTTATCCAATTGTGCTTTAAGCACTTCATAGGTTGCCATAGTATCTGCCTCTGCAGAGTGTGCATTATCTAAATCTTTATCACAATAGAACTTATATGCTGCAGATAATGTTCTTTTTTCCATTTTATGATAAATGGTTTGAACATCTATTGCCACAGTATTTTTCATGTCAAAATCTAGCCCAACTCTCAATAACTCTTCGGCTAATAAAGGTATATCGAACCTATTAGAATTAAATCCACCCAGATCACATCCCTTGATCATGTCACTAACCTTACTTGCTAGTTGCTTAAAGGTGGGTTCGTTAGCCACTTTGGCATCATCAATGCCGTGAACTGCAGTTGTTTCAGGAGGAATAGGCATCTCTGGGTTAACCAGCCAAGTTTTGCTTTCCTGGGTGCCATTAGGATATATTTTAAGAATAGAGATCTCAACAATTCGATCTTTAGAAATATTTACACCGGTAGTTTCAAGATCGAAAAAGCATATCGGTTTTTTTAAATTAAGCTCCATAAATTGATTGTGTGATACTCAAAGATAACAGCTATTATTTAACATTCTTATAGCCAAACAATATTTTAACATTTACAAAAACTATACAACCTTCTTAACGAATACGTTATCAGCAAACTTTCTCGTTACCGTTTCTTCTGTGTTGTTAAATTGTATACGAATGGATTTATCAAATTCCCGAATTTCCAGAATTTTTATCTCACTACTTAGTGCCAAACCTATCTCTGACACATATTTTAAAAAATTAACAGAACCATCATTAACCGCAATTAATTTACAAACATCTCCTTCTAATAAAGAAGACAAAGTTACTTTGGGTAAGATCGAATATTCGCCATTTGCATTTGGAATTAGCTCGCCATGCGGATCTTTTTTGGGAAAATCCATAAAACGATCTAATTCATCAATCAACTTACGAGATTTTATGTGTTCTAACTGTTCTGCCACATCGTGTACTTCGTCCCATGTAAAATTGAGGTAATTACATAGAAAAGTTTCCCATAGCCTATGCTTTCTAATTAATCGAACAGCAATAGATTTTCCTTCGTCGGTTAAATCAAGTTTTCCATATTTCTCATTTATTACATAATTCTTAGTTTTTAACTTCTTAACCATATTGTTGGTAGAAGCAGGTGAAACTTTTAAATAATCTGCTAATTGGTTATTTCCAACTTTCATAGAATCATTTTCTATGAGCAACTGAAAAAGAGCTTTCAAATAATCTTCTTCACTTTTAGTTAAATTATTCAAATAAGATTTGTTAGTCATAACTAACTTTTTTAGTTTTGCCACAATAATGTAACAAAATTACTAAACCTAATGAAATTAAAAAGAACTATCTTATTTACTTTTTGTACATCTATCAGTTTTTATAGTGTTTTTTCACAAGAAAAAACAGAACCAGGTGCATTGGTAACTGATAGACCTGACCAAACTGAATCCCCAACGGTAGTTCCAAAAGGATTTTTGCAAATTGAAACCGGAGCCTTTTATGAGGATTCTGGAGAAAATGCTTTCAAACAAAAGACAACAACATTTAATACTACCCTTTTAAGATATGGTTTATTAGATAACTTAGAATTAAGAGTTGGATGGGATTTTACCGAGACTAAAACTGAAATTAATGGAACTGAACTAGATGACGTTGCCAGTGGACTCTCTCCATTATTGTTAGGAACAAAAATTGGCGTCATAGAAGAAAAAGGATGGCTACCACAAATCGGTCTAATCGGTCATTTATTTTTACCGTTTAGTGCAGGAAATGACTTCAGACCTGAAACAACGGGAGTTGATTTTAGATTTTCTTTTGCACATACATTAAGTGAAAAATCAAGTTTATCATACAACCTGGGAGCCGAGTGGGGCAATGATTCGCCTGAAGCTGCTTATATTTATACAATATCCTACGGATATAGTGTAACTGATACTTTCGGAATTTTCGCTGAGCTTTATGGAGATTTACCTGAAGACAGTAGTCCAAACCATCTTTGGGACGCGGGCCTAACCTATCGACTTAGTGATTCTATTCAGTTAGATGCTACCATAGGATCTGGTATTACCGAAGGACAGAATCTATTACTTAGCGCAGGAGTAAGTATTCGATTACCAAATTAACGATTAAGAATATTCAAAAATCTTGTAGATAAAATGAAAAAAATAATTATAATCATTACAGCCTCTTTATTTCTATGTTCATGTAAGAAAGAAGTAAAAGATAAAAATCAAAAACTTAATGTCGTCACTACCACATCAATGATAACCGATCTGGTCAAAAACATTGGCGGTGATGCAATTGAAGTCAAAGGGCTTATGGGAAGTGGTGTCGATCCTCACCTTTACAAAGCTAGTGAGGGCGATGTAAGTAAGCTCGTAAATGCAGATATCATTTTCTACAATGGATTACATTTGGAAGGTAAGCTAGTAGAAGTCTTTGAAAAAATGGAAAGTCAAGATATTAAAACTATAGCAATTGGTGAAAGCTTAAAAAAAAACACGCTAATCGGGTCTGATTATTTTGCTTCTAACTATGACCCACATATTTGGTTTAGTGTCGATAACTGGAAAATAATTACCTCTTTTGTTATTAAAACTCTTCAAGAAATTGATCCAAAAAATGCTGAAATTTTTAAAACTAACGGAGAAGTCTATTTATCAAAACTAACAGAGTTAGAACGTAAATTAGAAGCGAAAATAGAAACCTTACCTAAGGAAAAACGTATTCTGGTTACAGCACATGACGCATTTAGTTACTTCGGAAAAGCATATGATTTCAATGTTGTTGGATTGCAAGGTTTATCAACAGCTACTGAAGCTGGTGTCCAAGATGTGCAAAAATTAGCTAATTTTATCATCGAAAAGCAAGTAAAAGCCATTTTTGTAGAGAGTTCGGTTCCTAAAAGAACCATTGAGGCCTTGCAAGCAGCTGTGAAATCAAAAAATCATGAAGTTGCGATAGGTGGGACATTATTCTCTGACGCTCTCGGAAACACAGGAACTAAAGAAGGAACCTATATTGGCATGTTTGAGTACAATGTAAATACTATTATTAATGCCTTAAAATAATGAGTGAAAAAATCGCCGTTCAAATAGATGACCTAACTGTAGCCTATAACTACAAACCTGTGTTATGGGATATAGACCTAGCTATTCCTGAGGGTGTACTTATGGCAATTGTAGGTCCTAACGGAGCAGGAAAATCTACCTTAATCAAAGCGATTCTGGATATTATCAAACCTATTGCCGGTAGTATTCAAATCTATAATAAGCCTTATAAAAAACAACGATCACTAGTTGCCTATGTTCCCCAGAAGGGAAGTGTCGACTGGGATTTCCCAACTACGGCATTAGATGTAGTGATGATGGGGACATACGGAAGCCTTGGCTGGATCAAAAGGCCTGGTCAAAAACAAAAAAAAGCCGCGTTAGAAGCTTTAGAAAAAGTTGGGATGCTTTCTTTTAAACATAGACAAATAAGTCAGCTATCCGGTGGACAACAACAACGTATTTTTCTAGCAAGAGCCCTAGTACAAAATGCTTCTATTTACTTTATGGATGAACCTTTTCAGGGAGTTGACGCTACTACCGAAAAAGCGATTATCAACATTTTAAAAGAACTTCGTAAAGCAGGAAAAACAGTTGTTGTGGTACATCACGATCTACAAACTGTTCCTGAATATTTCGATTGGGTCACCTTTTTAAACGTGAAAAAGATTGCCACAGGGCCGGTTAAAGATATTTTCAATGACGATAACCTTACCAAAACATATGGAATTAATTATAAAGTAAGTATACAGCAATAGAAACAATGGATTTACAAGAATATATAGAACTTGTTTTTACTGACTACACCTTACGCACCATTACTTTAGGCACAGCCATATTAGGAGCTATCTGTGGTATGCTAGGTAGTTTTGCAGTATTACGAAAGCAAAGTCTTTTGGGAGATGCTATTTCGCATGCGGCATTGCCAGGTATTGCTATTGCTTTTCTTATTATTGGCACTAAAAATAGTTCTATATTTCTGCTGGGAGCGTTAATTAGCGGACTAATAGGTACTTTTTGGATTCGTGGGATCACCAATAAAACCCATCTTAAATCTGACACTGCTTTAGGACTGATACTTTCTTTATTTTTTGGATTCGGAATGTTACTACTCACCTATATTCAAAAATTACCTAACGCTAATCAAGCAGGTTTAGAAAGTTATCTCTTCGGGCAAGCCGCTACGCTTTTAGAAAGTGACGTTTGGTTAATGGCTATTGTCACAGGGATAAGTTTGATTATTTTATTGCTTTTTTGGAAAGAATTGAAAATATTACTTTTTGATGCTGATTTCACGAAAACCTTGGGTTTCAACACTAAATTCTTAGACATTTTAATTACTTCGTTTATTGTAGTAGCCATCGTTTTAGGACTACAAACCGTAGGTGTGGTGTTAATGAGCGCAATGCTTCTGGCCCCCTCTGCTGCTGCAAGGCAATGGACAAATAATCTAGCTATAATGGTTATTTTGGCTGCTATTTTTGGTGCCCTTTCAGGGATTATAGGCACTGCTATTAGTGCCAGTCACAACAACCTCTCTACAGGACCCGTAATCGTGCTTGTAGCTGGATCATTTGTATTATTTTCTTTCATTTTTTCACCAGGAAGAGGTTTACTATTTAGAGAAATACGGTTTAGAAAAAACAGAAATGACCTTCAACTACATAAAACCTTATCTTTTATGTATAATATAGCGAGTACACATGAAGATATTTCTCATCCACATGCTATTAAAATCTTGAATAATTTTCAAGGATTTACCCGAAAATCTTTACAGAAACTTGAAGATAGAGATTATGTAAAGATACAGGGAAATATGTGGTCAATGACTAAATCAGGATATAATACTGCTGCTAATTTATATGATCAATTAATAAAAGAGGAAAATGAGTAATGCACAGATCGAAATACAATTAATTGCGAGCTTAGTAGCAATTTCCTGTGCCATTCCCGGGACTTTTCTGGTACTAAGAAAAATGGCATTAATCACTGATGCAATTAGCCACTCTATTTTACCTGGTATTGTTATTGGTTTTTTTATTACTCATGATTTATCTTCTCCTTTATTAATTATCATGGCAGCTGCGAGCGGAGTTCTTACAGTTGTGCTGGTAGAGTTTATTCAGAAAACAGGTTTGGTAAAAGAAGATACTGCTATTGGACTGGTTTTTCCTGCTCTATTTAGTATTGGTATCATCTTAATTGCTCAAAACGCGAATGATGTACACTTAGATATTGATGCAGTTTTACTGGGTGAACTTGCTTTTGCTCCTTTCGATAGACTTATGTTTGATGGAACTGATTTAGGACCAAAATCATTATGGATTATTGGGATTATTTTATTAATAACCCTAGGACTACTCTTTGCTTTCTTTAAAGAATTGAAAGTAAGCACATTCGATGCTGGCCTTGCCTCTGCTCTAGGACTCTCCCCTGTTGTAATGCATTATGGACTTATGACAGTTTCTTCAATCACGACTGTTGGCGCATTTGATGCTGTAGGTGCTATACTAGTCATTGCATTAATGATTGCTCCTGCGGCCACAGCATATCTATTGACCAATAACCTCAAAAAAATGTTGATATTGGCAGTTATTTTTGGAGTGGGAAGTGCTATTATTGGATATTGGGTTGCTCATGTTTTAGATTCTTCTATTTCAGGATCTATGACTACTGTATTAGGGTTACTGTTCCTGATGGTTTACTTGTTCGCTCCAAACAAAGGATTATTCTCGGTACTCTATCGACAAAAACAACAACGAATTGAGGTTTCTTTGTTAACCTTTCTTCTTCATTTAGCTAATCATGAGGAAAAGGAAGAACGTCATGTAAAACATCTTAATGAACATATAAATTGGCAAAAGGTACGATCTAAATCTGTTTTGAACCTAGCTCTAAAAAATAATATGATCACTATTCATAATGATATTGTCTCATTGACCGATAAAGGACAACACTTTACAACAGAAGCGATAGATTACATCGTAACTAACAAAAATTCTGAAATTGAAAACATGAAAGATCGTTTTTTCCTTTTTAGAGGATAAGTAGTAGACAGTTGATATTAGGCACTATATAGAGTGGGATTGTTTTTTATACCAAAAATCGATTACAAAAACAGGCAAAAAAGGCAAAGCTGCTACCCTATTCAAGCTTGAGCATAAGCTTTTTTCTTATCAAGCTGTAAAACTCTTACATAGCAATAACCACGGATTTTTTTTTAATAAAGTACGAAGGGGGAAACTGTCTACCTGAGGGATTGTTGGTAAGTAAGCGAGTATTTTGACCTGTTTTTATGGTTGAATTGGTATTATTCTTTTTTTAATAATTTGAAAACATGAAATTCTGTTCAGTTTCAGATTTCACTTGAAAATAAAATCTATTTTTTAGGCTTCTGGCTTAACAGGAAGAAAAAACCAATTTTGTTTCAGTTATTACAATTTTGTTTCAGTTATTAGGTTACTCTCAAATCAAAACTTAAAACGTCCCTTAGCTTTAGTTTTCGCTGAAAATAAAAACCTTTATTCAATTCAGGCAATACAGAAAGCAAAACCGAAATTTTTCTATACATGCGGCTTGCTGAAATATAAAATTTGAAATATTATTTTTTTGAACTGGTTTCTATATTCAGAGCTTATACCCTAAGGATACTGCGAATAGAAAGGCGTTATTTCTAAAATCTGTAAAGTCGGTGCCTCCTGCCTTAGTGACATCATATATATAAGAAAAAATAAGACCGGTTCGTAACCGATTAAAATCCTGTACAATTCCTGCCTCTACCTTTGCACCAAAAGTTACTGTGTTTAGTTCGTAACCTTCATAGACAGGCTCGTCGAATCTATCATCACTCAACAGAAAATCCAACTTAGGACCCACGCCCAAAAAGAAATGGGACTTGCCTTTTTTTAAAGGAAAAGGAAATCTAATCGTAGTATTAAAATGAATATAGTCCCAAGATTCTTTAACTTCCGCAGCACTACCTTGTAACAGTTCATTTTCTTCTTCTCCTCCTTTTCTTATATATCCTAACTGGCTAGATAGATAAAAACTCTCAGTTTCCCAATAATCTATACCCAGAGTTGTGGAAAAAGTAACGATATTTTCTTCAAGTATATCAAAATCATCATTTTGCAAAGAAGTTAAAGCAATCCCGTTATCTATTTTAATCACTTGGGCAAATGATGAATTGCCGAAAACCAAAGTTAAAATATATATTATGTGTGTTAATTTCATAGTTCAAAGATTTATTTTAAAAAAAACGGGGTTAGACAAATTTTATTTTAACTTATATAAATAAAGAATTTAAAAATATAAGATATTTTTAAATTCTTTATTTACCACTTATTGTCAATAATATAATACCTTAAAAAGTTATATAATAATAAGTATATGGGAATCCATCTTGAAGGTTGTTGGGAATAGTTCTATTCAACGTTTGTCCTAAGAGATTGTATTTAACGAATATCGTAGTCGTTTCGGCTACGAGTTCAGTTCCTGACGGACCTGTATTTTGATAGGTTGTTATTCCGATACTTAAATCAGTCAGATTGTTATATCCCGATGGAGTAGGTACATCAACTCTTCCTACAGCATTTGAAGGCAAAGAAATTCTTGCTCTATATGTGATCACATCACAGAAATATACTCCAACGGCTAAACCACCATCTCCATTGGAGATGAGAATTCGTTCATCTCTTCTTAATACAATTCTCTGTGCACTAGCTGTAAATGGGCCTACCCAGCTAGATTTTTCCGAGTCTAACTTACTTTGGTAGTCCAAATAAATTGATTTTTCGTCATTCTCTAGCCTTTTATAGCCTTTAAACTCTTTTTCAAATTCTTCTTTAATCAAATTATCAATCTCACTTAGAGTGTAAGCACCTTCTAATTCTTCATCACTCAAATTGGGTTCGAGATTTTGATCTGTTTCATTGTCCAGAATTTCTTCTGAACTTTTAGATGTAAAGCTTTCTGAAGCTTCATCTTTACTACACGCTAAAAAAAATAGCGCTAGTGTGATTAAAATTAATTTTTTCATAATACTTAGGTTTTAAAAGTTTATTTAAAATTAGCGAATAAGGAAACTTTTATTTCTAAATTTTTCCCAATTTTATTCTCAAATTAGTTAAAAAAAATTATGCTGGAATCCTCAATGTATTAATTTATATTTGCAATTTATCTCAAAAATAACTTTATGAAATTAACTAATCCGGTGTTTTATCTTTACACTACCGAAGAACATAATGTATTAGTCAGAGTAGTTGTCGATAAACTCAAAAAAAATGTGCTTCTCATAATAGAATAGTTACTACTATTACGGAAATTAATGAAGGTACAAGTTAACTAATTAAGCCATAGGAAACGAAATAGCCCTTTTCACCAGAAATTAGAACCGAAGACCAAGCCTTTAATCAATATTTTATCGGGTTTTAAAAATGTAATCAATAATCAGGGAAAAGGCCCATTCTTAAAAGAAATAGTCGCTGGTAAAATACTAAGATCTATCCTTAAAAAAAATGATGATATACTACACGAACATGGGAATGTAAAGCAAATTCCAAAATATAATAGTCTAGAATAGGACATTAACAACAAAGAATCCATACGAGTACTAGAAGTACTAAACAAAGTGCGGTGGAAAGAAGAAACGGGGACCAGAGCAAACAGCACATAACAATTAATTGTAAAACGATACGACGCTGAATCTGAAAAAACGCTCCTAATCAATAGATTACAAAAAAACTAATCTAAAGACCAAAGAAAATAGTGAGAGGAACTTCAAATTTTATCACTAAGAAATATAATTCCAAATCTTCAGTAGAGATAAATGAAGTTATCAAACGATTAAACGTTATTGTAAGAACAAGAGCAACTTATATACCCCTACTGAAGCATCATAGAAGTCGATAAAAACAAAAAGGTAAATTCTTTGTTTTTAGTAGAATTCACGATTTTTGTTTTTAAATGCTAGTGTATCGAGTTTCTAAAACTCTCGATTTGCATCAAAAGCTTCAAGGTAATCTTTTACACGTTGAACAAATTGTCCCCCGAGAGCTCCGTTTACTACTCTATGATCGTAGGAATGTGATAAAAACATTTTGTATCGAATTCCAATAAAATCTCCTTCTGGCGTTTCGATTACTGCAGGCACTTTTCTAATGGCTCCCAAAGCCAGAATTGCTACTTGGGGTTGATTTATAATGGGAGTTCCCATAATACTACCAAAAGTACCTACGTTGGTCACCGTGTAGGTGCCATCCTGAATATCATCAGGTTTTAAAGCGTTATTTCGTGCTCGATTAGCCAGATCATTAACCGCTTTGGTCATGCCCACCAGATTTAACTGATCTGCATTTTTAATCACCGGTACTATAAGATTACCATCGGGTAAAGCGGCGGCCATACCCAGATTAATATTTTTCTTTTTGATTATTGTATCTCCAGATACAGAGATATTGATCATTGGGAAGTCTTTAATTGCTTTTGCGACCGCTTTCATAAAAATTGGAGTAAATGTAAGATTCTCTCCTTCTCTCTTCATAAAATCTGCTTTCACTTTCTTTCTCCAATTCCAGATATTAGTTACATCTGCTTCGATAAAAGATTGTACATGCGCCGAAGTTTGTACAGATTCCACCATATGATGTGCAATGAGTTTCCCCATTCTTGTCATCTCAATAATCTCATCGTTACCAGAGGCAACAACTGGAGTCGCCTTTGGAGTTACTTGCTTTTTCTGTGAAGCAGTCTGAGTCTCTTTAACCTCTACTTTTACAGGCTGAGTAGCAACTTCTACGTTGCCATTTTTACGATCTTCTATAAATTTAAGGATATCATTTTTAGTAACACGCCCTTCTTTACCTGTTCCAGAGATTGACTCTAGTTCTGCTAATGAAACCCCCTCAGTTGCTGCAATATTTTTAACTAACGGCGAATAAAATTTACTGCTTTCAGAAAAATCGACTGCTCCGGCAGTACCCACCACCGTTTCTGTTGTTTCTGCTATTTGTGATTCAAGAGCGGTAACCTCTTTTGGAGCTTCCTCAACTTGTGTCTTTGCTTCTGAAGGACTTGAGTCAACAACACCTTCTCCTTCGGTCTCGATTATGGCGATAGTTTGCCCTACTTCTACTACATCGTCAACAGCAAAAAGTTTTTCTAATAAAACACCTTCTACTTCACTAGGCACTTCACTATCTACCTTGTCGGTTGCAATCTCAACAATAGCATCATCCAACTCAATAGTATCCCCAACTTCTTTTAACCAAGTGGTTATTGTTGCTTCTGCCACACTCTCTCCCATTTTTGGAAGTTTAAGCTCAAATTTTGCCATATTCTTAATTAAACGTGTTTGTTCGTTAATTTTTTTGCGAATTTACTTAAAATTAAGCTTAAAAATTAACTTTCTTTTATTAAAGTTTTTTTAAAATACTATTATTTCTACTTTCCCGGCTCTAAAATTACTACCAAGTATACCTGTGATTCTTGGGTCTAATTTTAAAAGCCAGATTGTCTCTTCTCAAAATCTGCATTTGTTCAATAGTCGCACCGAAACTCACAAAATTGTTATCAAAGATAATCTCGATATTTTTATATCCCAAATCTTCTTTGTTTATAGCGCTAAGAATTTCGGCATTCTCATCCAGTTTTAATGAAGTTTTATCACACAAAACCTTGTCTTTAACTAATAAATAACTCGTTTTAGTCATTAGTTTTTATAGTTCCTTAAGTGTATAGCCGATTCTAAAAAGATTTGAATGAAATACGCAATATGTTGGATATCCTTATCAAATTATCTAATTTTTTTAAACTAAGAATGTATGATTTTGAATTGGATTAATCAAGGATTCTTCAAAGCATTTTCAAATGGGATTCTATTGACAATACTTCTTCCCAAGGTAACTTCATCTGCATATTCAAGTTCGTCATTAACACTAATTCCTCTAGCTATTGTCGATATTTTGACCTTTAACCCTTCTATTTGTTTATAAATGTAAAAATTAGTCGTATCACCCTCCATAGTAGCACTTAATGCAAATATCAATTCTTTTACCTGCCCTTCATTAACTTTTTCAATTAAAGAACTAATATTTAAATCTTGAGGACCAACACCATCAAGAGGACTTATTTTACCTCCTAGTACATGATACAATCCTCTATATTGTCCTGTACTTTCTATCGCCATAACGTCCCTTATATCCTCAACCACACAAATGATATCCTGAGATCGATTGAGATTACTACAAATATCACAAATATCTTCATCACTTATGCTATGACATTTCTTACAAAACTTGATCGTGCTACGAAGTGTTCCCAATGCTGTGACCAAATGATCCGTCTGTGCCTTGGGTTGCCTCAATAAATGCAACACTAACCGCAATGCAGTACGCTTTCCTATGCCAGGCAACTGTGACATTTCGTATACTGCGTTTTCCAATAATTTTGAAGAAAATTCCATAGCGCAACAAATTTAGCATTTTTAGCGAAGATCACTTTAAAATACTCTAGTTATATTATGAAACAATTGAAAGCATTTTTCTACTTTTACTTTAAAAGTAGAAGTAATGTTTGACTCCCTTTCTGAAGAAACCCAGCTTATTTTAATGATCATAGGAATAGCAGTTCTATTTGTTGCTGTTTCCTGGAATACAAAACGAAACAAGAATAGATTATACAACCGTGGCAAACGTAACTTCAAAAAAAATTATATGGAAAAGAAAAAAAAGGAATAACTAGCATAAAAGCACAAAGAACTAATGAAAATATATACAAAAACAGGTGATAAAGGCACTACGGCGCTATTTGGTGGTACCAGAGTCCCTAAACATCATATACGAATTGAAAGTTACGGAACTGTTGACGAACTGAATTCACATATCGGTTTAATAAGGGATCAGGAAATTGAAGAACAAAGCAAAAAAATACTGATCAATATACAGGATAAGCTTTTTACTGTAGGAGCAGTATTGGCTACTGATCCAGAAAAAGCGATTTTAAAAAGTGGTCAAAAACGATTAAATATAGCTACAATTTCTGTGGAAGATGTTGAATTGCTCGAAAACGAAATGGATAGAATGAATGAATCATTGGCTCCCATGACACACTTCGTATTGCCCGGTGGACATCAAACTGTGTCATTCTGTCACATAGCACGTTGTGTATGCAGAAGAGCCGAACGGCTAGCCACAGCCCTTTACGAAATAGCTCCTTTTGAAGAGACTACATTACAATATTTAAATAGACTATCTGACTATCTTTTTGTGCTGGCACGAAAGTTGTCATTCGATTTAAAGGCAGATGAAATAAAATGGATTCCAACAAAGAATTCATAAAAATTTATTCGCTTTAAAATTAGTAAGTGAAAACCAAAAAAAATCACGTTCTTATAATTATTGTTTAAATAATTAATTTTTTACTTGACTTTTTAAACTAAAAAATTATTTTTGCAAAAAATAAACCAGTAAGCATATGTATTGGACTTTAGAATTAGCATCGTATTTGAGTGATGCGCCTTGGCCAGCTACAAAAGACGAATTAATAGATTACGCAATTCGTACTGGAGCACCCCTAGAGGTTGTAGAAAACCTGCAAGCGATTGAAGATGAAGGAGATTCATATGACTCTATAGAAGAAATATGGCCCGACTATCCTACAGACGAAGATTATCTTTGGAACGAGG
Organism: uncultured Aquimarina sp.; assembly: GCA_947500845.1. Taxonomy (GTDB): domain Bacteria; phylum Bacteroidota; class Bacteroidia; order Flavobacteriales; family Flavobacteriaceae; genus Aquimarina; species Aquimarina celericrescens. The sequence goes on along the minus strand of CANMTP010000015.1, from coordinate 64,190 downwards.
ATGAATATTAAAATATTGAAATAGTATTAAAAGTCTCGCAAGAGGCTTTTTTTTTGCGTAAATTGCGCCACTTTTACGGCTGTTTATAAACGCAGAAGTATTGTATAATAATGACCACTTAGGTCATGAGAAAATCACAGATCCTATAATTGGGATTTGGCCTGAATGTTACCCAAAGAGGGATTTAACCGGTTGGTTTCAATTTGAAACTATGATCTCATTAAACACACAACCATAAATCATGGGAATTTTAGATTCTGTATTAAAAGCATTTGTTGGAGATAAATCCAAAAAAGACATAAAAGAAATTCAACCCAAAGTTGAATTAATCAAAGAAGCAGGAAAGGCCATAGAGGCACTTTCTAATGATGAGTTGCGAGCTAAAACTATCGAGTTTAAAAACGAAATAAACAAGGCACGTGCAGACATTCATAACAAAATAGAAAAACTTCAGGAAGAAGCCAATGCCGTAGAGGATATCAACAGAAAAGAAGATATCTACGGGGAAATAGACAAATTGAAAGAAGAAGCATATGAAGCTACAGAAAAAGCTTTAGATGATATTCTCCCAGAAGCATTTGCCGTTGTAAAAGAAACTGCTACGCGATTTGCTAATAATGACGAGATAGAAGTTACAGCTTCTACTTATGATCGTGAACTTTCAGGCTCTAAAGACTATATTTCACTAGATGGTGATAAAGCTATTTGGGCCACCAGCTGGGACGCTGCTGGTAAAGAAGTGAAATGGGATATGATCCATTACGACGTTCAGTTAATTGGTGGGGTTGCGATGCATGAGGGTAAAATTGCCGAAATGCAAACTGGTGAAGGAAAAACATTGGTGGCTACACTTCCCGTATATCTTAATGCATTATCGGGGAACGGAGTGCATCTGGTAACCGTAAATGACTATCTCGCTCGTCGTGATAGTGAGTGGATGGCTCCTATATTTCAATTTCATGGCCTTACTGTAGACTGTATAGATAATCATCGTCCAAACTCTGCAGAGCGCAGAGCAGCTTATAACGCAGATATTACATATGGAACTAATAATGAATTTGGTTTTGATTACCTGCGGGATAACATGTCTCATGCTCCAGAAGACCTAGTACAGCGTCCACATAATTATGCCATTATTGATGAGGTAGACTCAGTATTAATCGATGATGCTCGTACTCCTTTAATTATCTCTGGTCCTATACCCAAAGGAGATGTTCATGAATTTGACGAATTAAAACCAAAAATTGCTGATATCGTTTCTGTACAGCAAAAATACCTTACCACTGTTCTGGCAGAAGCCAAAAAATTAATCAAAGAGGGAAACACCAAAGAAGGTGGTTTTAAATTGTTACAGGTATACCGCGGAATCCCTAAAAATAAAGCACTAATCAAATTTTTGAGTGAAGAAGGCGTAAAACAGTTGCTTCAAAAAACAGAAAACTTCTATATGCAGGATAATAATCGGGAGATGCACAAGATTGATGCGGATCTGTATTATGTAATAGAAGAAAAAAATAACCAAATTGATCTTACCGATAAAGGTGTAGAGTACCTTTCTGGAAAAGATGATCCGGATTTCTTCGTTTTGCCACAAATCGGTATGGAAATCGCCAAAATTGAAGGGCAAGAGCTTTCTAAAGAAGAAGAAGCAGAAAAGAAGGAAGAACTTTTTAGAGACTACAGCGTAAAAAGTGAACGTATTCATACACTAAGACAATTACTAAAGGCCTATTCTTTATTTGAAAAAGATGTGGAGTACGTAGTAATGGATAATAAAGTTAAGATTGTCGATGAGCAAACAGGTCGAATTATGGATGGGCGTCGATATAGCGACGGACTGCATCAAGCGATTGAAGCCAAAGAAAATGTGAAGATTGAAGACGCTACACAAACCTTTGCCACAGTAACGCTTCAAAACTATTTTAGAATGTATGGCAAACTCTCTGGTATGACAGGTACTGCTGTTACAGAAGCTGGAGAACTATGGGAAATTTACAAATTAGATGTTGTAGAAATCCCTACTAACAGACCGATTGCAAGACACGATAAGGAAGACTTGGTATACAAAACCAAACGCGAAAAATATAATGCGGTTATTGATGAGGTAACTGAATTATCCAATGCTGGCAGACCTGTATTAATTGGAACAACTTCTGTAGAAATTTCTGAATTATTAAGTAGAATGCTTACTATTCGTAAAGTTCCTCATAATGTACTGAATGCCAAACTTCACAAAAAAGAAGCCGACATTGTTGCTGAAGCTGGTAACACCGGAATGGTAACTATCGCGACGAATATGGCGGGTCGTGGTACAGATATCAAATTATCAGACGAAGTAAAAGCAGCAGGTGGTCTTGCCATTGTGGGTACAGAACGTCATGATTCTCGTCGTGTAGACAGACAGCTACGTGGTCGTGCCGGTCGTCAAGGAGATCCTGGAAGTTCGCAGTTCTATGTATCACTAGAAGACAATTTAATGCGTCTTTTTGGATCAGAACGTATTGCCAAAATGATGGATAGGATGGGACTTAAAGAAGGTGAGGTCATTCAACATTCTATGATCTCGAAATCTATCGAGCGTGCTCAGAAAAAAGTAGAAGAAAACAACTTTGGAGTGCGTAAACGACTATTAGAATACGACGATGTGATGAATGCGCAACGTGAAGTAGTATACAAAAGACGCTATCATGCTTTATTTGGAGAGCGTTTGCGTGTAGATATTGCTAATATGATCTACGATACCTCTGAAGTTATTGTAGAAGGGAATAAGTTGACTCAAGACTTTAAAAATTTCGAGTTTGAATTGATACGCTATTTTTCTATGAGCAGTCCTGTTACTGCGGCAGAGTTTGAAAAAATGGATGCACAGAAAATTACCAGCGAAGTTTACAAAGCGGCTTATGAGCATTATCAGGATAAAATGAAACGTAATGCAGAGACTGCTTACCCTGTGATAAAGCAAGTCTATGAAGATCCATCCAGCAAATATGAAAGAATTCTGGTTCCCTTTACAGATGGCGTGAAAAGCATCAATGTTGCCACTAATCTTGAAAAGGCGTATGAATCTGAAGGAAAACAGTTAATCACTGATTTCGAAAAAAATATAACTTTGGCCATTATTGATGATGCATGGAAAACTCATTTACGCAAAATGGATGAGTTAAAGCAGAGTGTACAGCTAGCCGTTCACGAACAAAAGGATCCTTTGTTAATCTATAAATTCGAAGCTTTTGAACTATTCAAGGCTATGATTGAAGATGTGAATAAGGACGTGATCTCCTTTTTGTTTAAAGGTGAGTTACCTACCGGTAATACCCAAGACATTTCTGAAGCGCGCCAAGTACGCAGAAAAGAAAAACTAGAGACATCTAAAGAAGAAATTCCAAATATGGATGAACGTGCCGCTCAAAGTAGGGCTGTAGGACAAAGTCAGGGAAGACCTCAGGTTACTGAAACTATCGTACGTGAGCAACCCAAAATTGGTCGTAATGACAGAGTCACTATCAAGCATATAATGAGTGGAGAAAATAAAACCTTAAAATACAAACAAGCGATCCCACTAATCGAAAAAGGAGAATGGGTACTTGTAAATGAATAGATTCTTTTTTACAAAGAGTTAAAAATCTGAAATTAATTTTATTTCAGGTTTTTTTAATTTATTAACTTTTTAAGTTAAAATTTGATAAGATATTTTAAGTTTTACAAGAAATATTTTAATTTAATGTAAAACTTAAGAATTATGCACAAAAAAGATAACATCAAACAGGAACAGGATAGCATAAAAGAAAATGCTATCAATATTAAACAGAAAGAAGCAGATGGAAGAGAGGTTAACCATCAAGAAAAAAACAGAAGAGAAATACACCAACCAAGGGATAACGCATAAATTTTTGCTTTATCCTTTAGTAATTCCCAATTTTCAACAGTAAGTTAGGATCTGGGCAATTTTGAAGGTAATACTTTAATTCTTTTTTACTAGAAACTCCTGGATAGTCACCTACATGCCCTTGCATATCTTTAATAATTTGAAAATGCAAATGAGGCGCATAATCCCCATTTACAGATGCATCTCCCAAAGTAGCAATTACTTGACTTGCTTTTATTTCCTGACCTACTTCCAGATGGGAAAGTGACTTCACACTTAAATGCCCGTATAAAGTATAAAAAGTAATATCCTTTATTGTATGCTCAAGAATAATCGTCGGACCATAGTCCCCAAAATTATTATTATTTTTAAAACTGTGCACTTTACCGTCTAACGGAGCCAGTATTTTGGTTTCAGCGTCGCACCAGATATCTAATCCTAAGTGAATATTTCTTTCAGTTTCAGGATCTTGTTGATTGAAATGAATACTTCTTCTATAAATACCTCTCGTTTCATTATAACCGCCATAGGCGACTTTAGCATTATTTCTGAGTAAATATTCTGATATGTATATTTCAAATGCTTTTGAAGAAGAAACATCAATAGTAGTAAGAGCTTTATTGTTTTCTGACAAATCTATGGCTACATAATCCTTTTCAGAAAAGTTTTTAGTTATAACAGGAATAAATCCTTTGGACAAACTGTTTATAAATCGAGAAAAATCAGTATTCTTCATTAGGCACTTTTTGAAAAATTTTGAGGTTTTTTTGACTTCCAGTGTTTAGGTAGCTGCTTTAATAGCGCCTTTCTGAATTTATGATAATCTACTGTAATTGTATGTCTTGGTGTGTCTATCTGTTTGTAATGTGGATCTGTTACTTCTTTTTCGCAGAGAGTTTTGATATTTGATGGCATTTTCCAATTCCCAACCAAATAATTAGCTAAAATTTTACTTTGTAACTCTGATCCCGGCCATATACATCCCAAAGGTTGAAACATGCCCACAAAGAATACATCGTGATAATTGGGATGAAACATTTTTAAATATAAAGGAACGGGGCCATCACTATAATCAATGAATTCTTTATCAAAAAAAGAATGTTTCAAAATATAACCTGTACAAGCAATAATAACGTCTAAATCTTCACTGGTTCCATCTTTGAAATATACCGTATTCCCATCTAGTTTCTCTATATCCACCTTGGGATGTACTTTACCATGTCGAATTTTATATAATAGTTCATCATTAATGGTAGGATGTGTTTCGCCAAACTTTGTTTTCACCTCTTGTAATCCATATAATTTGTTCTTTCCGAGTAAAATATTGAGTAATCGATCATTGAACCAACTCCTTATCTTTATCGGCAACCAGGATGACCGTGCACCTACTGTATCAGAGGGCAACCCAAAAAAGAATTTTGGAATGATACGGTATCCTCTCCTCCAACTAATACTTGTTTTTTTACTAACTCTACTGGTTTCTACAGCGACATCACAAGCAGAATTGCCTCCGCCGATAACCAAAACTCTTTTACCTTTAAAAGGAGCTGCCTTTTTATAACTATGGGAATGGATAAACTGACCTGTAAAGTTACCTGGATATTTAGGCATTCTAGGAACCGAATGATGACCATTACAAACCACTAAATCAGTAAAAATCTCTATTTGCTCTTTTCTGTTTTGAATGATCGTAATCTGCCATTCGTTATTGGCTATTCTTTTACAATCTTTTACAATAGTCTTAAATTCTATATATGAATATAAATTAAAGTGTTTTGCATACGCCTGAAAATATCTTCTAAGCTCGTCATGGGACGGATAATCGGCTACAGTTTTATCAAAATCATCAAAAGTGAAATCTTCATACTGTGATAATGTTTTTGAACTTATGATATGTGTAGTTTCAAAAACACTAGAATGACTTTCATCATCAGAATAAATCCAGTTCCCTCCTACTTCTGTATTGCGATCATAACATACGACATCAATATCTTTATCCCTCAGGTTTTTAAGCGCCGTAATACCACTAGGACCTGCTCCTATAATACACACTCTTTTTTGCATAAAACTTTCCCAAAAATTATTTAGAAGGTAAAATAGAGAAAGTAAAGCAGTTTAAAAAATATTATTTCATTTGTTATATTGAAAAACTTCTGTCAATTCTTCTTTTCAGTATAGGTATTTGAATGAAAAACAAAGCCGAAAGAAACAAAATACCGTATATCGCTGTTTTATGGAGAGTATATCCAGAAAATGGATTGTTGATAAAAAGGCCATTCAGAAAAGAATAGTCGATAGCGTTTAAAATGGAATCTTTGGGGTCTGACAATAATAAAATACCACACATCGATAAAACTAGGGTTAAGATCATAATCAGCCAGGTTTTCTTAGAGATTAAAGGTTGATACACCTGTGATTTTTGAGTTTCGGAAAGCTCAATTTGACTCATTATATTTTTCAAAAATCCTGAAGAAGGTTGATCGGCGCCAGCTTCTTTTATTAATTGTTCTATGTCTTTAAATTGCTCTTCCATTTTTTTTACTTATTTCAGGTGAAATGTGGTGATACAATATTGAATATAGTTTTTTCCTGCTACGATACAATTTTATCTTTACATTATCTGCTGTCAAACCCACAACTTCAACAATTTCTTTTATACTTTTCTCATCAAAATAATATAATGTTACTATAGCCGCTTCATCTTCTGAAAGTTTCATTATACTATCTGATATAATTTCTTTTCGTTCTTTAGCTTCTAAATAACTTAATGCATCTGTTACAAGCTCAATTTCTCCTTCATTAATCTCTTCTATAAGTTCTGATGTCATTATTCTTTTACTTGCTTTGATGGCATCTAAGCTTTTTCTATAAGCAATAGTATATAACCATGTAGAAAACTTAGCTTCTCCTCTGTATTTATTTAATGATTGGTATGCTTTGATAAAACAATCCTGGGCAACTTCTTCAGCTTGCTCTTTATTCTTCATCATTCTGTATACTACTGTATATACCAATGATTGATAGCGTTCTACAAGTACCGAGAAAGCATTTACCCGCCCTTCAAGAACTTGATTGATATAATATTGATCCGATTGATGGTTCATTTATTCATAAGACGAGACTACCAAACTTATGGTTACATAAATTCTACTAAAAATTACAAAATATATTTTTCCATAGTTTTTGTAACCGGTTTTAAAAATACCTCGTCTTAGATAGAAAACGAATAGTTATTAATCTTTTAAATCAAAAAACATCATGGGATCAGAAGTAATTATCATGCCTGCAATTTTGGGAGTAATTTTTGGGGCATATTATTTATTCATTTCTGCAAGAAATAAAGAAAGAATGGCTCTTATAGAAAAGGGAGCAGATGCATCTATCTTTTACAGTAATAAAGATAGAAGAGTGACTCCCTTTTGGAAAGTCCTTATTCTTAATGCTTCACTTTTATTAATGGGCGTAGGCATCGGAATTTTTATTGCAGGTATTTTACACTTATCTATTGGAGTCGAAGAAGATATTGCCTACCCAGGAACTATTTTCTTAATGGCAGGCGTTGGTTTATTTGTTGGTTTTAATATGACCAAAAATCTGGATAAATAATACTCCTAACAAAGGCTATAAAAGTGAAAACCATCTAAAACTTTTAGATGGTTTTTTCAATTTCTTATGCTTTTATTCTTACATATCAGCCATAAGACTGTTATCTGATTCTGAATATTTTTCTACAACAACTGATTCTCCTTTGTTGTTTTCTAGGACATACATACCGGCGGGTAGTTGACTCAAATCAACAAAATTTGAAGTTTTAGATAATATATGTACAGTGTTTTTAACTTCAAACAGCTTGATTTTATCTCCCTCTTCAAAATTTACTACAGTAATCATATCTCCTTCTCTTTCTATTGCCAGAAGATTAGTTTCAGAGTTTTCATAATAACGAATAAATTCTTGCTCAACATTTATATCTGCAGGCACTAAAGACTTTTTACTATCTCGTTCTAAAAGAAAATCGTTATGAATAGCACTAATAGCTCCATCGACCCTAAGATCTTCTTCTAATCGATCAATTACGATCGATTTACCTTCGTTATTTTCTAACAAATAAGATCCAACAGGTAATTGACTGAGATCTATCTGAGCATGAGTTTTAGATAAAATATGATCTCCAGTCTCTATTTCAAACAATTTGATCTTATCTCCATCCTGAAAATCTAAAACCTCTACAACAAGACCGTCTTTTTCTACAGTAAGAATTCCATCATTATTATTTGCATAACAATTAAAGAACAAAAACAAACTAAAAAAACATGTTATCAATTTCATCATTTTAAACTTTACTTGTAAAGGTTAATTATTCCTCTCTTACGGTTTTACCATACAATGATATCACTAAATTATAGTTATACAAACTCTAAATCAGATTTTTAGATCAAGTGTTTTTGATTTTCGATGAAAAACACAATAAATGTTAAAATTTGATTAAAAAATACTTAATCAATTAATTATCAGTGTTTTGAAAATATTATTATACTGAAAAATAGATGAAAGGAAGGATTACACAGATGAAAGAACTAAAGATAGGGTTATTCTTACTTTTTTGTACTAAAAATATGCTAATCAAGATGTTAATAAAAGTAACTAAAAAAGCCCTGTTGTTTGACCAACAAAGCTCTTTTATAATTAACACTACATTATTACTATGAAAACTACTATTTATTTACTTTTAAGTACAACTTCACTATACTTTGCATTAATCGTAATCATTTTATCTGTACTACGCGTATTTTGAAAACCATTAATAAACACATTTCCAAAATTCTTTCTTGAACTTATCTCCATAGTTCTAGGCAAAGAAATTATACTTTGGGCCCCGCTATATGATAGATTAAAAGCTGTCTTCGGTAAGTTTAAATTAAAATCACTGTTTTGAACTGCTAAATCTAATGTAGAAAATGATTCTCCCAAGTTTTCTATTGTTATGACACCAAAACTTCCCGAAATAGCTCCGTTTTCGTTAAGTTCCTGAATGTAAATATTACTAGAATCTGCATTAACAAGAAGGTTTTTTGCTGTTTGTATTCTACAATTCTTTACATAATTTAAAACAAGTTTCCCCTGATTCCATTGGCGCACAAAAACAGGAGAATAAGAGGCTTTGATAAATGTTTGACCTCCATCTATTATGTTAGCAGAAAGTTTGGTGTGAGACAATGATGCTCTTACATTGTTGGACTTTTCTGCTAACTGCACGTCACCATGGCGAATGTTAAGTCTTAATTTAGCCTCTCTCGGTATATGTACTTTAATAATCTTGCTTGTATTATTCGTATTAACTCTGTTTGCGCTATACTGATAAAAAGTGACATTAGCAACTCCATTTTGTTGACTTTCTACATCCTTTAATAACTGAGAAGCCCAAGCATTCATTTGTTTTCCATATTGCTCTCCCCATGAAGTCTCTAGACGGACTTCTGCCTGACCAGAGGCATTTTTTGAGTTACCATCCTTAAGCTGTGTAGCCCATTTTTGTTTTTGTTTCTCTATATCATCACTAAACTTCTCACGTATCTGATTTTCCCATTGCTGAATATACTTTTCTTGGGTTTCATTATACTTATTATTCCCATAATTAACATTGGATTGATTTTCTGAAAGTGTGTTTGGCATTGGGTTTTTGGCCATATTCTCCATAAGAGGACCAAGCATATCGGCAATCATAGGACTTAACCTTCTCAACTCCTGAAGATTTTTTTTATTTATTTCAATATTTGAAGCTGTTACGTTTTCACTCCATAAATTTCCAGCAGCAGAATTAATAGTTACTTCTTTAGTATTACCTGATACATTTATTTGCCAGCTATCAAGTATACGCTTACTATTATCATTAGTAAGGTCACCTTCTAGATAAGCTTCTACTTCGATTGTATTCTTGTTCCAGGTTTCAAAAATAATATTAGTATGACTTGTATTAAGGTTAACAGTAACATCATTATTAACCACAAGCTTTTCGCTTAGCTTATTTTGTTTATCCTGCGCCAACAAACCTGCACAGCATAACACGCTTAGCGCAACAACATTAATATTAAGCTTGTACTTCATTGTAATTATCATTTTCAATTCTCTCTAATTCTTTTAGTTTATCTTTTAGCCTGCTTAAAAGTGAAAGTCTAATTGTTAGATTTTCCATCATTGCCTCAACACTTTGTACGTTTGGACCTACTTCGATAAGTTCTTTATTAAGTCTTTGATATTCTTTATCAAGATTATTTAATCTGGCTTTAAAACTTTCTACTAATTCTCTATTACTATCATCTACTTTTATACTTGACAATTGAAATTTTATACTAGTTAATATGTTATTCTCTACCTCTTCATACTCTGGAGATATTTCTGCCAAAGTCGAAGATTGTTTATTCATCAGCACAGTAGAATTTTTTACCTTGGTATTATCTACAATTTGATCTGTGTTAGAATTATTACTTTCTAATTTATTATATGTGAACATAGAAATAGAGAAAACAACCACCACACTTGCTGCGATCTTAAGCAAATTATAGTCAAAACTATTAGTCTTTTTAGGAAGTTCTTTTTCTAATCTTGACATAAATCTTTGTTCATGCCCACTTCGTATTCTCTCGGCAGGAATCTGCTTATCCTGCTTTAAAAGCTCTCTAATATCCTGTGCCATCTCTTAAATGTTTTAATTGTTCTTGTAGCTGTTTTTTTCCTCTATGCACTAGTGTTCTCGAAGCAACCGGTGTTATATCTAGAATCTCGCTTATCTCATTATGATCATACCCCTCTATCAAAAATAACATCACGGCATATTTATATTTTTCAGGTAATCTTTCAATTGCCTTTTTAACTTCTTCTACTGTAACAGAGTCCGATACCGACCAATCGTCTTGTTCTTCAACCGTGGTCATAACCTGTTCATTAATCGCTACCATATTCATTTTCTTGGCTTTCAACATGTCGATACTTTTATTAATAACAATTCGTTTAAGCCATGCACCAAAAGTCACATCTCCTGTAAACTGATGAAGTCTAGTAAATGCTTTGATAAAAGATTCCTGCATTGCCTCTTCTGCCTCAAATGGATCTTTAAGAAATCGTAACGCTACATAATACATACCATCACAGTATTTATTATAAAGCTTCATTTGGGCTCTACGATCACCTTTCCTACATTTTTCTATTAGCTCGCTTTGTAACAAACTTCTTTAACTTTTGGTTAGTGATTAACACTTTAAAACTGTTTTAAATCTTATTCATCTATAGAGACGAAATTATGTATTCCTTGTTGCAAAATTATACATAAAAAGCTTTCAAAAACAACAAATAACTGAATATCAAATATTTAATATAAAATTAACGATTATCAAAGTAAGGGTACTTATAAAAAGTATACTACTATAATTACTTTTATGAATTATACCATTTTTAGACTCATGTACAAAATAAAAAATGATTACGATAATCGTAACAATGAAGACGTAGAAGATGTTTTGAACCTTGTAGAAAAAAATGTCGACTGTACCAACAAATTAATTCAACGTATTGATATCTTAATAGAGAATAAACATTTTTCAGAATCAATTCTCCAAATTTTAATCACCATCAGAAATACTTGTGCGGTAAATGTGATGAATATCAATCGCCTTACTAAATAATTTTTGATCGTTCTAAAATTTAAATGAAGTATATTTAATTCATAAAATCTAACTTATGCCTAAGCTTTTAAAAAGATCAGTATTAATTCTATTAGGTTTGTTATTAATAGGATTTACTGGCATGTATTTTCTAAAACAAAATACTAAGAAACACAGTCCTGAAGAAACTATCACGCATAATGCAAAAGACGCTACGATTACAGTTTTTTATAACAGACCTTATAAAAAAGACCGGGAAATCTTCGGAAACCTGGTACCATTCGGACAAGTTTGGAGAACTGGTGCAAATGAAGCTACTATGTTTAGTACCAACAAAGATCTTATGATAGATGGGACTTCTCTTAAAGCAGGAACTTATACCTTATGGACTATCCCTAATCCTGAGTCCTGGAAGATTATTTTTAATATCAAAGAATATAGTTGGGGAGTAAACATGGATGGTACCGTAAAACGTGATCCATCATATGATGCTCTCACTATCGAGGTACCTACGATACCCTTGCTAAATATCAAAGAGCAATTTTCTATCTATTTTGAAAATGCCAATGACTTTACCATAATGTATTTAGCATGGGACAGAACAGCAGTAGCCATTCCTATAAGAATATAAACAAAAAACTAGATTGCTTCAGTAATAATGTCTTTTCCAAAAAAGTAATTTATAACTTTGCTATAAAGCAATTTTGTGTCTAAAGATAATACCAAAAAAACTAATCTGACTTCAAAAGTGTCTGACAGTACCAGAGATCAAGCTATTGATCGATTCAAAAAATTACAACAAAAAGAAATTTCTGTTGATACTCTTTTTAATGCTATCGTTTCTAAAGATACCACAGCCCTAAGTAAAGGAATTACACTAATCGAGAGCACCCAACAGAATCATATTAGCAAAGCACAGGAACTTATTGAAAAATGCCTTCCTCATGCTAATAATTCTGTTAGAATAGGAATTACTGGGGTTCCAGGAGTAGGGAAAAGTACATTCATTGAAGCTTTAGGAAATATTTTAATACAAAAAGATAAAAAAATTGCAGTTCTAGCAGTAGATCCGAGCAGTACTGTATCACATGGAAGTATATTAGGTGATAAAACTAGGATGGAATCTCTCGTTCGCGCCGATAATGCCTTTATCAGACCCTCTCCTTCTGGCAATTCTTTGGGAGGAGTAGCACAAAAAACTCGCGAATCTATCATCTTATGCGAAGCTGCTGGATACGATGTCATCATTATTGAAACTGTTGGTGTTGGTCAAAGCGAAACCGCAGTACACAGCATGGTAGATTTCTTTTTGCTGCTTAAACTTGCAGGAGCTGGCGATGAACTGCAGGGTATTAAACGAGGAATCATCGAAATGGCTGATGCTATCGTTATCAGTAAAGCAGATGGCGATAATCTTAAACGTGCCCGAGAGGCTAAAAATCAATTCAGAAAAGCATTACACTTGTACCCGCTTGCAGAAAGCAGTTGGTCTCCAGAAGTACTCACTTGTAGTGCAATAGAAAATAAAGGGATCGAAGAAATATGGGAACTTATTCAAAATTATTTCGAAATCACTTCAAAAAATGGATTCTTTGAGGAAAACAGAAGAAAACAAAACAAATTTTGGTTACTACAAACTATTGAGGAGCACCTAAAATCTTCTTTTTATAATCATCCTGAAATTAAAGCAAAGTTATATTCACAAATAGAAGCAGTACAACAACATAAGCTTACGCCGTTTGCCGCTGCTAGATATTTATTCGAATTGTATAAAGAATAATTTCAAACTTATTGATCTTCCAGGTCTCCTACTTCATCTTTACTTACTCCCTCAGGAACATCAACACTAGAGCTATCGTCATCAAAACTTTCCATGGTATCTGCCAGACGTTTGCTTATTTTTACCAAATAGATGGTGTCCTCTGTCTTCACCTCAACAGCTTCAATCGCCTCATTATGGTGATTTTTGAAAGAAATAATATCTCTATCGGCATAACCATCAGGAAATTTCTCGACAAGAAGGTTTAAAATATCTTTATTTAATTTTTTGTAGTCAACAATTACTCTTCTCATGGGTTTGCAGGTTTAGTTAGTTATCTATTACTTATAGTAGAAAATTCAAGTCTTCATTCTATAATACAAACCTTGGGGTATACCTCTCAAACGAACCCCAAGTAATGTTCAATCCGAGTATAGAGCATAACACATAAATTATGTTATTACAAGTTTATTAAAAAAAATGAAACTTTCGATACATCAGCTTCAAAAAATAAATTATTTTTTGAAGTTTTTACTTGTTAAAAAATGAAAACTTTTCTATTGATTCTGAACAATTCTCATAACTTTTTATGACATTTATGATCAATCAAGCATAAGTTTAAAGAAAAAAATCGCATTTGGAACTATTTCGGTATGAAGCTCAACCTTAAAAAAAATGGATTACTCTATGTTTCACTGGGCATTCTACTATTTTTCTCATTTTTTTTATACGTATTTACACTAGAAACCTATAATGGAATCGAATCTTTCTCGGTATACATACGCCAACGTTTTGGAAGATTTTATTTATGGTTAGGGCTAATCTGTGTTTTGTTATTGGTTGTTTTGGCGTTTTCTAATTGGGGAAAGCGACGACTAGGAAAACCAGAGGACCGCCCACAGTTTTCTAGATTAGCATGGATTTCTATGTTATATAGTGCCGGAATGGGAGCAGGTATATTGTTAAGAGCTGTACAAGAGCCGGTATATATGATGAATAATCCACCTATAAATAATAAAACCGATTCAGGAACAATCGCATTAGAATACACCTTTTATCAGTGGGGATTCACAGCCTGGGCTTTTTATGCCGTATTTGCCATAGCAGTAGGGTACTACCTTTTTGTGCAGTCAAAAAAAGTATTATCCAGTAGTGCTTTTTCGTCGATAGGGCGTATGGTCACTTCAGAGAAACCGCGAACTATTATTTTTGCCAGCATAGATATCCTGGCAATTCTTACTACTGTTTTTGGACTTGTTGCTGCGATTGGCCTCGGTACCACACAAATCGAAGGTGGACTTACGCATTTATTAAAGGAAGATTTCGGACTTAAAGGAACTATCCTAGTTTTATTTGTGATTTCAATACTGGCATTTATTTCTGTTTTTAGAGGTGTTAACAAGGGTATAAAAATAATTTCTACGTGGAATATTTATATTACCATTGGTCTTTTATTTTTTGTTTTTTTGCAAGGAGATATTCTGTCTGTGACCTATCAGTTCATTACCTCATTGTTTTATTATGTAATCGACTTTATCCCTTTAAGTCTGGCGTACGGCCAATACAATCCCGGAGAAGCATTTCTAACCGATTGGACTTACTATTATTGGGCCTTTTGGCTTGCCTGGGCGCCTTTTACCGGTATTTTTATCGCTAGAATCTCAAAAGGAAGAACACTTAGAGAGGTTATTTTGGGAGTATTGCTGGTACCTTCACTAGGTACCTTTTTCTGGTTTACTACCTTTGGTCAATCAGCCTTTACCATAATTGAAAATTTGGGAGCATATCAGGGACAATTTGATAATGTGTTTAGTTCTATTTTTATATTCTTCGAAAATTATCCCTTTCAAGGATTCATAAACACATTAACTATTCTTCTTTTGATAAGTTTTTTGGTTACTTCATTAGATTCGGCAATATTTGTATTGAGTATGTTTACAGACGACGGAAAACAAGAACCCTCAAAAAAACATCGCCTTTTATGGAGTATCATTTTATTGATCTTTTCTATAGGTATTCTTTTACTAGGAAATGCGAAAGCAGATATCAATGTCTTGGTCGCCATGCAGAAACTATTGATTATTACTTCACTTCCCTTTTCTTTATTGATGGTGGTCATGATTGTACTCTTCATAAGGGATTTTAGAGAAAAACACGAAGATAAAACAAACTAATAATTTGAAGATTTAGACGTTATCAAGTCGATATTATGAATATGATAAAGAATTTATTACAAAAAAAATGGATGAAATGGACTGTATTTTCATTATTAGGAATTATACTTCTGTTTTTCTGTTTTTACATAAGCATATATTTGGGTTTTTATGGAAAACTACCCGGTAAAGAAGAGTTGAGCACTCTTAAGCAGTCTGAAGCTACTCAAATACTTGATAAAGATGGCCATCTCATAGGAAAATATTATATCTATGACAGACAACCTATCACCTTCCAAGATTTACCTCAACATTTAATTGATGCTCTTATAGCTACCGAAGATGTTCGATTTTATGAACACGACGGGGTAGATAACACAAGTCTTCTAAGAGTATTTTTTAAAACTATTCTATTGCGTGACAAATCCTCGGGTGGAGGAAGTACCATTACGCTACAATTAGCCAAAAATCTATTCGGAAGAAAAAAATACAGCATATTTAGTACGGTGATCAATAAGTTGAAAGAATCCTTTATTGCTAAAAGGATGGAAGAAATCTACTCTAAAAAGGAAATCTTAACGCTTTATTTTAACACCGTTCCGTTTCCCGACAATACGTACGGAATTGAAAGTGCTGCACAAAAATTCTTTAACAAATCTACTCATAAATTAACGCTATCTGAAGCAACAACCCTTATCGGAACACTTAAAGCGAATCATAGTTATAATCCCAGATTGTTTCCCGAAAGAAGTCAACTTCGCAGAGATGTGGTGCTCAAACAAATGGTGAAATATGGATACATAAGTACCGCTAGAGCAGACCAAACGATGAATAAACCTATCGAATTGGATTATCAATATTTTAATCATGACCTAGGGTTGGCACCTTATTTTAGAGAAGAAGTTAAAAAAGAACTGGTTAAGATTCTTGAACACTATAAAAAACCGGATGGTAGTGACTATGACGTCTATAATGATGGTTTGATTGTACACACAACGTTAGATCATAAAATGCAGTCTTTGGCCGAAGAAGCTATGAAAGAACATATGCAAACATTACAGAAAGAATATGAATCATCATATGGTAGCACCGCACCATGGAAAAACAATAAAGCACTACTCAATAATGCAGTTACAAATCTTGATAGTTATAAAAAATTAAAAGAACAAGGATTAACTGAAAATCAAATTAAAGATTCTCTTTCAATAAAAAAGAATATTGAATTATTCGAATGGGACGGGAATGAAACAAAAAAGATCTCCTCATTAGACAGTCTGCAACACTATCTAAAGTTTCTTAATGCTGGTATGGTTGCTATAGAGCCTACAACCGGTGCTGTAATGGCATATCTTGGCGGGATTGATTATCGTTACTTCAAGTATGACCATGTTTCGCAGAGTAGAAGACAAGTAGGATCCACCTTCAAGCCATTTGTTTATACAACTGCCATCGAAAACGGAATGAAACCTTGCTCCTATTTTTCGACAACAGAGATTACGTACACTAACCTGGATAATTGGACCCCAAAAAATTCTGATGATGAAGAGGATCCTTATTTAAATTATACCTTAGAAAAAGCCTTAAGTAACTCTGTAAACACCATTGCAGTGAAGGTGCTTAATAAAGTAGGTATTCCTAAGGTAGCAGAACAAGTTAAAAAATTAGGCATCACTGATTCCCTTTCTCAAGAACCTGCAATGGCATTAGGAACCGATGGTATCAGAATTAAAGACTTAGCAGGAGCTTATGCTAGTTATGTTAATGAAGGTAAAGCTGTAAAACCATACTATATTTTAAGAATTGAAGATAAAAATGGTAATCGTATTGCAACTTTTGAACCTGAAGTTAAAGAAACTCCGGCCTACAGCTCATATACCAGGCAAGTGTTGTTAGAAATGCTGAAATCTACTGTTGAAAAAGGAACAGCCACAAGATTGAGAACAACGTACAAATTAAAAAATGATATCGCCGGAAAAACAGGAACCACACAAGATAATAAAGACGGTTGGTTTGTGGGTATCACTCCCAATCTGGTCACTGTAACCTGGGTAGGAAATGATAATTATGGTATTGGATTTAAAACTACTGCCTTGGGTCAGGGAGCAAATACTGCCCTTCCAATTTTTGCTAAGTTATATCAAAAAATGAATCAAGATCCTATTTTTGATCCGATTACAAAAAGCACGTTTGATCAACCTAGTGAAGAAGTAAAAAACGATCTTGATTGTAAATCTGAAAAGCGTGACAATTTATTAAAACGAATTTTTGGTAAAAAGAAGAAAAAGAAAACGTTTAACAAAGAGTAAGTGAATATATGAATATGTGAGTTAAAGTATTGAAGTGTCCCATAAAAATGAAAATTACTCGAAAAATTAGAGTGATGTACGAGCACTTTTCATAGATTCAAAAGTTATCCTTTACTCTGTATTTACCTTTGCATATTTCCTGATCAAAAATGTATGTAATTTAAATGCCCCTACACCTAGTAAAATTCCTGCTGCCATTCCTGTCACTACATCCCCGGGATAATGTACTCCCACATAAATCCTACTGTAGCTAACTATAATCGCCCAAACGATCATAAAAGGAAAAATATACTTCAGATATTTTTGAAGCACCAATCCTGTAAAAAATGCTAACGCCATCGAATTAGTAGCATGGCCAGAAAAATAGCCATATCGACCACATCGTTCAGCAATAAAACGAGTAAACTCTGCCACACCTTCTGCGCGGCAAGGCCTTGGTCTCTTAAAAAGTATGTATTTAAACAAATTTGCCAATTGATCTGATGCCGTTATTAAGACTGCTACCAAAACCAGGGTTATAATCGTTCCACGTATACCAAAATACTTATAGAAAAAGATAAGTAGTAGTAAATACAACGGTATTTGATAGAATTTCTCGGTCATAAATAACCAAAACCCATCCCACGTAGAAGTACCAAGATTATTAAGGTATAAAAAAAGCTCTTTATCTAATTGTATAAGTTCTTCCATTAGGCACTTTATATTTATTCGTCGTAACGTTCAATTTCACGATCATAAAAATTATTGGCAGCCTGAAAAAGATTTTCTGCTTCCTCCAGCAATTCTTTCTCATCATTCTTATCAAATTCTTCAAGCCATTCTACTTCATCATTCTCCAGATTAACAATAAACCTTGGAAACTCGGTATGGATCACAAAGATTGCATCTGGATAATCTGTATTATCTCCTAGCAAGAATTTTGGAAAGTTCATAAACGTATTGCTTAAGTTTAAACCTTCCAAAGGTAGTATCTTTTATAACAAACTTGAAAAAAAATATGAGGTTAGTCGATTTTAATTTCTACTCTATTATTAGAATCTGGATCCAAATCAGAACCGGTAGTAACTACAGGAGATGTATCCCCGGCAGCAACGATCTCTATTAGAGATTCATCGACACCCTTTTCGATCATATATTGCTTTACGTTACTAGCTCTCATAGCAGACATGATTTCATTTTCAAATGTAGAACCTGCATCGTCAGCATGACCAATAATTTTTATCGAATTTACTTTAAATATGGTTACATACTGGATGTAAGAATCCAATGCTTTTTGAATCTCTGTATATGCCTCACTCTCTCCCACCAAAAACTCAATTGGTGAAAAATCAAGTGCCATATTGCACACCTGACCGGCTACCAGATTTTTAGGATCTCTCATTTCCATAAGCAATACGTCATCTATAAAATAATATCCTGTATCATATTTACCGCCTTTAACAGATTTCCCTCTGGGGCTATCAGAAAAATATCCTAATGAAATATATTTTTCGGTTCCTTTGGCGCGATATACTCCACAAACTTTGACCCATCCTTTGGTATCACACACCATCTTAGAGGAGGCTACATTTAATTGTAGTTTTGAGGTTAGGGTTATTTTAGGGTCTCTGGCACTGAAATATGATCCTATCGAAGAAGTACAGGAATTAGAAATCCCTTCACCAAGTGAAACATACATGTGAAAATAATAATATTTCCCTGCTCCCAAAGGACGTTTCAATTTTGCAGTCACTCCCTCTTTATACGCTCCTCCTGCGATATACATTCCTACTTTTCCTTCTCCTGTTCGAGGTTCTTGTGTTCCAAATTGTTTTAAAAAGTTTGGTGATCTATGGGTAAATTTAACTAGTTCTAATTGAGGATGATAGGCATCAGGGGTATTAATAGAAGCTTTCCAATCCTTCATAATCCCAAAATTCTGCATTTCCATATCAATACGTCTTATGGTCGTATTTACATTTTCAAAACTTGGATTTGGAATAAGATTTTGGGTTCTGCTGTGTTCGAAGTCTTGACTTGTAACACTTTGAATAATCGCTACTGTAAAAACGATAAGCAGTAGACAAAATTTAGAATTTGGGACTCTCATTTTTGTATTTCTGTTTTTTTGGAAAGATAGTTAATTATTAGTTAATACCAAATAAACGTATCAAGTAGGTAAAACGTATTTCTTTCCTGTTTTTATTGAAAAAATTCAATCTTTTTTGATCAAATCTTTAGTTAACTTATTGAATCTGAAATACAATAACAATGCCGAAGTGGTTAGGCCTGCTAGTAAGCCAATCCAGATACCTGAGCTTTCATATGCTGTATACAGGCCTAGATAGTAGCTTACAGGAAAACCTACCACCCAATATGCAATAAACGTAATGAATGTTGGTATTTTTACGTCTTGAAGCCCTCGCAAGGCTCCCAAAACGGTCACTTGTATCGCATCTGATATTTGAAACAATGCAGCAATAATAAGAAGCTTGGCAGCAATGCTGATTACTTCAGTATTATCAATAAGATTGTCTGCATCATCAACATCCAGGTATATTTTGGGTAGTAATTGATTACAAACTATAAAAACCAGAGCAAAAACAATAGCTATTAAAAAGCTTAATAAAAAGATAGAGATAGCAATTCTTCTTAAATCTGTAAATTTCTGAAGTCCTTTTTGATTTCCTACTCGAACCATAGCAGCTACGCTTAATCCCATAGCAACCATAAATGTCATAGATGAAAGGTTTAACGCGATCTGATTAGCAGCTTGAGGATTTTTACCTAGAATACCCGATAACCATATTGCCGCAGTAAAGATGGCTACTTCAAAAAACATCTGCAATGCAGAAGGAAATCCTAATGCGATGATTTTTTTTACCATTTTACTTTCTATAACAAAGATTTTAATTTGAGTGACATATTTTTTAGACTTTTCCTTCCCTTTAAGTAAAAACCATAGAAATATAACCATGGTAAGTCTTGAGACTAATGTCCCAACAGCTGCACCTACAATTCCCATTTCGGGAAATCCGAACTTTCCAAAGATCAGCAAGTAATTAAGTATGACATTAACCACATTGGCTATTAGTGTTGCATACATTGGATATCGGGTCATTGACAGCCCATCAGAAAACTGTTTTAAGGCTTGAAAACATATTAAAGGTATTAACGAAAAAGCTACAAGATCAAGGTATGGTATTGCCAATTCGACTACCTCGACAGGTTGTTTCATTAAATACATTAATGGTTTTGCCAGTAGAATGGCCAGAAATAATACAACTCCCAGAGCAGTACATAAGAAAAGCCCGTTTTTGAAAACAGATTTACCGTTCTTAAAATTATGTTCTGCATCTGCCTCTGCAACCAAAGGGGTGATAGCGGTCGAGAATCCTATCCCAAGGGACATGGCTATAAACATAAAACTGTTTCCTAAAGATACAGCAGCCAGTTCGGCAGTACCCAACTGCCCCACCATGATATTATCTACCAAAGCAACAAGTGTATGCCCGATCATACCCATCATCACAGGAGCGGCAAGTTTAAGGTTATATTGAAATTCTTTGGTGTATTGTTGTAGCATTTTATGATTTTGAAGACGCAAAGGTATTAGAACCCAAGTAAACTAAAATATTCTTATTGTATATTTAACGTTGTTTATTACAAAACCATGCCTGAAACTACTATTCCTGAACAAGAAATTAAAAAAAGAAACAACAGCAGAATTTATTTGATTGTAGCCAGTATTATTTTTGGGATCCTTATATTCCCCTCATTACCTATGATTATGATGTCTGCTATGATGTTTGACAGTCCAGGGTCTCAAGACAGTCTGCCCACTATTATTTTGGTCATAAGTATGGTCGCTTATCCGTTTGTCACTTGTATAAGTATTATCGCTGCATGGATTTTGTTTGTTAAGAAAAAGAACCATTTGGCGATTATCCTTGTTAGTCTGCCTATCTTAAATATCCTAATTGGAATTGCAGCTATAATTTATATAATTGTATTTTGTGATGGGAGTTTTGCTTGTTAGTGTGATCTTTTTTTTGGCTAAGGTATTGGAGTTGCTTTCTAATGTGGGTTGAACTTTGTATAATATTATTATATTGTTTAAAAATTATCAATCGTTAGATTAAAGATTTTCGTTTTTAAAGTTTCATACGAATTCTAAAAAAATTTGAAAGGGTCTTACCAATATCTACTTAAAAAGTCATCATTAATCAAATTTAATTTAAAATATAAGGTATCCAGATAATGATATATGATTAGAGTATCACTAGAAGTCTTCTTTAAAATCCGATACGGCTGTATAACATCATTTAGAATTAATGTAAAATTTTGATATGAAATCGTGTCTATAAGTTTATAGCTTTCAAGAATTTTCATTTTACTAATCTCAGGAATTAGTTTACCGCCTCCAAAAACAACAACACTATCTTACTAAGTCAAAAAACCTCTTTCTCTTTTGATATCAAAAACTTGTAAATCAAATTCGGATTCTAGCTTTAAAGTTTTATCCTCTTTCAATAATGAATTTATAACTATTGTAGCACCAAAGATTAATGCAAAAACACTAGCAGTTTTCATAAAGATTACTGCTTGCCTATCTATAATTTTAAATTTCACCCCTATGAAAATTACCTCACCCCATACTTATCAAAAAGATACACCAAACTAGCCATGGTTGCTGCTCCCAGTTCAAGTTCGCGCTTATTTACGGTATCAAACGTATCGTTTTTGGCATGGTGGTAATCAAAGTAGCGTTGTGAATCAGGTCTTAGTCCGGCGAGTACGATTCCGTCTTTTTTTAGCGGACCAATATCTGCTCCACTTCCGCCTTTGGCAAAATAATGTATCAGATAAGGTTCGAATAATGGTTTCCAGCTTTCTATTTGCTCAAAATTAACATCATCACAGTCAAATGAGAATCCACGAGGAGTAAATCCTCCTGCATCACTTTCTAAAGCGAATACATGATTTTCAGCTTTATTTTTGGCAATCTCTGCATATTTTTTACCACCTCTCAAGCCATTTTCTTCATTCATAAATAATACTACCCGTATAGAACGTTTGGGTTTGTATCCAATTTCTTTAAATAACCGCAGTACTTCCATAGACTGTACAATCCCGGCACCATCATCATGAGAGCCATCGCCCAGATCCCAGGAATCCAGATGGCCGCCTACTACCATATATTCGTTTGGGTATTCGCTACCTGTGATCTCTCCTATGACATTAAACGATTCTACATCTTTCCATGTACGACAATTCATATTCATATGAAACTTCACTTTTGGATTTAATGTAAGCATCGAACTTAATAAATCTGCTCCATTGGTACTAATAGCAGCTGCAGGAATCTTATCCATGTCAGGTAAATCGCCATAGCTCATGGATCCCGTATGAGGAAAATCATCTAATCGTAGATTCATCGAGCGCACGATTACTCCCACTGCTCCAAAATTAGCCGCTTCAGCCGCACCAGAATATCGCTGGTCTACGCAGCCTCCGTAAGCTTTAAAAGTTTCAATCAAGTCTGCTTGCATGGGTCGGTTAAAGAATACTATCTTACCTGTAATCTGGTCTGATCCCAATTTGCGCAGATCTTCAATTCCTTTTACTTCTATAATTGGCGCTTTGATTCCACCTATTGGTGTAGGTACGGATCCACCTAATGCACATATCGGCACATTGGTCGTTCTACCGGGTTCGGTTTCGATATAAGCAAATTCAGTTACTCCACGAGTCCATTTTGGGACCATCACTGATTGTAACCACACTTTATCGATACCTAGTTCTTTTAATTCTTTTTCACCCCATTCTACAGCTTTTTGCGCGTTTACCGAACCAGAAAGACGTCCACCAATCTGATTTGACAAATAATCTAACCAGGCGTAGCTCTTACCATTTAGCAAAGAGGTATCATATAATTTCTTGAGTATTGTAGCATCTTTTTTTGCATCGTTTTGGGCAAAGCAATTCATAGAAAGAATTACAAAAAGGATGGGGATTATTTTTTTTGACATGATATGTTTTAAATTCAACTTTATTTCAATTTTCTATTCGTTTTCTAATTGTTTTTTATACAAATCCAGATTTGCCTTAGTCTTTTCGTCTAGTTCTGGTTCTTGTACATCTTCATATTCTTTTAAGGTATCATATAATGTTCTTGCAACTATATATCTTGCGGTAGGTTTATCATCTGCCGGAATCACATACCACGGTGCATGAGAAAGAGATGTTCTATTTATAGCATCCTGATAACAATCTTGATATTTCCCCCAAAGCTTACGCTCTTTAAGGTCTCCGGCAGAGAACTTCCAATTTTTTTCTTTCTTTTCAAGTCTGCGCAGCAATCTATTTCTTTGTTCACTTTTTGAAAGGTGCAAATAGAATTTAAAAATTATGGTACCATTTTGGGCGATGTGCTTTTCAAAATTTTTGATCTGTTCAAAACGAGTATCCCAAAATTTGTCATTAATATCTTCTACAGTATCAATATGAGGAATATTCTCATTCATTATATATTCGGGATGTACGCGAGTTACCAAAACATTCTCATAGTGTGTTCTGTTAAAGACACCAAACTTACCGCGTTGTGGCAAGGCAATATAATGTCTCCACAAATAATCGTGATCAAGCTCAAGATCTGTGGGCACTTTAAAACTATGAACTATGATCCCTCGGGTATTAAAATCTTTGAATACTTCTCTGATTAAACTATCCTTCCCTGAAGTATCCATTCCCTGTAGGCAAACAAGTACAGCATATTTCCCGTGGGCATACAAAGTATCCTGAAGTTTACCTAATTTTTCGCGAACTTCTTCCAATTCATCTTCAATCTTTTTCTCGCTGGCGTCTAAATTGTAAGTAGTAGGGATTTTTGATAGTTCTATAGGATCAGAAACTTTAAAATCTTGGTGATGTATCTTATTCATAATACAATTTATGTTACAAGTCGAAAGATACTAAAGTTTTAGGTTTGTGAAAAGATAAAACTGGCATTACCAGGCATTGAAGTCATAGCTAAATCCAACTAAGAAGGTATCATACCTTCTTCCCAAACTCTTTACATTAAGTTCTGCAAAAATATGTACTGGAGTCGATATTTGATGTAGTGCCCTAATTTTTATTTGTGCGCCATGATTAAAATTTCCGGTTCTGAATCCCAGAAAAGCATCATTTTCAATACGTTCGAATTCATCAGAATCGTTGACCATATATCCTATACCCGCAGTTATAGTCGTTGGATACCAATTAAACATGATCAAGTTTACCCCCAGAGCAAATTCATTGAATCCTTCATAACCATCTTTTGCATTGATGGCAAAAGTTCTGTTATATTCTCCTATAAAAGTGGTATAACAGTTAAACGCATACTCTATTCTAGCTCCTACAGCAATTTCGTTCTCTAAACCAAAGCTCTTTACAGCAACCAATCCATAGTTTACAGCACCAGGGTCGTATTGAGCAGAAGCGGTATAAGTACCACACCAGAATGCTATACCAAGTAAGACTCTTTTCATTATTTGGAACATATCTAAAAATCTGTCGAGGAATATTTATTTTCCTTACTTGGCGGCAAAAAGCTTTACATCTTCTTCGCTTACCTCTTTCCCGCCAAGAATTATAAGGCGTTCAACAACATTACGTAATTCTCTAATATTACCGGTCCAGTCGTATTGTTGTAATTGTTTTATTGCTTTTGGTGAAAATGTTTTGATAGGTGATCCTTGTTCTCCAGAAATTTTTTTTGTAAAGTAATCAATGAGTAAGGGAATATCTTCTCGTCTCTCATTAAGAGCAGGTACTTTAATCAAAATCACTGCTAATCTATGGTATAGATCCTCTCTAAATCTATTCTCGGAAATTTCTTTTTTGAGATCCTTATTGGTCGCTGCGAGTACTCTCACGTTAACTTTAATATCTTTATCGCTACCTACCCTTTGTATTTTATTTTCTTGTAATGCTCTTAATACCTTTGCTTGCGCAGAAAGGCTCATGTCACCAATTTCATCTAGGAATATTGTTCCGCCATTGGCTGCTTCAAATTTACCGGCACGATCTTTATTTGCAGAAGTAAATGCTCCTTTTACGTGTCCGAAAAGTTCGCTTTCTATTAATTCTCCAGGTATAGCTGCACAATTTACTTCTATCATAGGGCCAGACGAGCGATCACTTTTTTGATGAATCCAGTGTGCAACCAACTCTTTGCCGGTTCCATTTGGTCCTGTAATTAAAACTCGCGCATCGGTAGCCGCCACTTTTTCAATAATATTTTTGATATCAGAAATCGCTTTAGACTCGCCAATCATGTCATAGTTTTTAGACACTTTCTTTTTAAGCATCTTATTTTCTACAACTAATTCTTTTCGATCGAGTGCATTGCGTACAGTATTTAGTAAACGATTTAAATCTGGTGGTTTAGATATATAATCAAAGGCTCCCAATCGCATCGTATTTACTGCCGTATCTAAGTCTCCATGGCCAGAGATCATTACAATTGGAATTTCGGGTTTTATTTTTTTTACAGCCTCCAGTACTTCTACGCCGTCCATTTTTGGCATTTTGATATCACAAAGTATGAGATCAAAATCATCTGCTTTGATCTTTTCTATTCCCGAGAGTCCATCTTCGGCTTCAGAAACCTCGTATTTGTCATTTTCTTCTGATAAAATTTTAACAAGCACTCTTCTTATTGCTGCTTCGTCTTCTATTACTAATATTTTTGCCATTATATTTTTAGTTTAATACCGCTACGAATGTAAAATGTATTTGCATCGTTAATCGACAACACATTTTCCTGATCACTATCTCGTAAGCGAATTTCATTACTCAATGTATATCCTGCATACGTATAGAACAATAAGTGTTCCGTAAAATAATATTCGTATCCTAGTGCTCCCACTATGTTAAGCATTGAAGCATTTTCTGCAACTTTAGTTTCTCCGTTTTGATCAACAAATGTTCTGTTATTCTGTAAATTACCATAAAATCTGTCTAAACTCACAAAAGTTTGAAGTGTATTCTTTTCGTTAAAAAAATATTTGATGCTAGTTTTTGGAGTTCCCAGAGAATAAGACCAACTAGGATGAAATCTCTTAAAGTAGTTAATTATTGGTAATGGAAACGTAATACTTGCCGGTGTTGAGTATCGCAGTCCTATAATAAGTCTTGCTGTTATGGGAGTTTGTAAGCTTTTGTAGCTCTTCACGAAAAATATAGAGGTAGTATATCTGAAATCATCACTTTCTATACCAGAGCCTTCAAAATTTGAGGACATTCCGGTTCCTAATTTTGCGCCAAATCGCCAATTATTTTTCATTTTGAAGGTATATCCTATCTCCAAAGAAAAAGTTTGAAAAACATTTAAGTCTCCACCTTCTTCAAACGGGAGCCTATCCCTAATTCTTAAATCATTATAACGATATTGAGGAGAAATAACTAAATACGTTCCATCATCATCCATTTTGATAGGATAGTTAGCCGAAACACGAAATCTACTGTAGGTATTATCACTATCTGTTTGAGGAATATATGCATACTCAACCCGTATTAAGTCTGTTACTTGAGATCTTGATTTACAAAACACACAAAGAAACAAACACACAAAGATTAAGTTTTTGTTTCTCATAAGTAGGGCGTATATGTTTTTTGTTTTTTGATAGTGCTATTTATTCTTTTTCTTTTAACAAAGTAACCACACGTTGTGGAAAAGGAATTTGTACCTTATTTTCTCTGAATAATCGATCTATCTCAAAGCGTATTTCACTTTTAGGTATATGGGCTATAAAACTATCACTAATCGTGAATACTAATTTAAAATTTAAAGAACTATCGGCAAAATCGGTAAACAATACAAGAGGAGCAGGATTCTTTAAAACATAACTGTTGGATTCTGCAGCTTTGATCAATAATTCCTTAACAAGTTTGGTATCACTCCCGTAAGCAACTCCAACACTTACAGATTCGCGGGTAAGTGTACCATTTTGAGTCCAATTATACAACGTAGATGTTAAATACTTATGATTTGGGATTATTAATACCTTATTGTCTATAGTAACCGTTCTTGTTGTTCTCAATTTAATTTCTTCAACTCTACCTATTTTATCATCTATTTCTATGATATCACCGACATGAACTGTCTTATCCATAAATATAAAAATCCCAGATAAAATATCTTGTATGAATGTTTGTAAGGCGAGTCCAACACCAACTAATAGAGCTGCCGAAGCCGCAAAGACTCCTGTAATATTGAACCCTATACTATCTAAAGCAAAAAATATCACTATGAGATAGACAAAATACTTAGAAAATGAAAAAACCGATTCAAATTTTTGCTTATCCTGGTTTTCCATTTTACGTGTTATGATTCTTTTCAAAAATCTTAGAAACACAGAAGTAACAATCAAGACAACTATGACAAATAGTAATAATCCAACAGTAAGGACTATAGGTTTTTTTTCGCCTAAATGAAAAATCTCGTATTCAAGAAAATCTTTAATGGCACCCCAAATATCTTCTTGGATCACTTCTTTTACTTGTTCTGCAATTTCTTCTTGAATCATTATATTAATATCTTAACCACTTAAATAACTCCTTGTAGCTTGGTTTTTTACCGTACATGAGTATTCCTACTCTATAAATTTTTCCAGCCAGCCATACCATAAATATAATACTTCCTATTAATAGAAGTATAGAAATTAATACTTCCCACCAAGGAACACCAAATGGTATTCGCATTAACATTACAATGGGTGAAGTTAAGGGAATCATCGAAAATACGGTAGAAACTGTACCATGAGGATTCTCTATGACCGAAAAGAAGCCTACGTATATTCCTAACATTAGTGGTAAAATAATGGGTAGCATAAATTGTTGAGAATCGGTTTCGCTATCTACTGCCGCGCCAATCGCCGCATATATTGAACTATATAAAAAATATCCTCCTATAAAATAGATCAAAAATGAAAACACCAAGGTTCCTAAAGGAAGTTTTAGAATATCCTGAAGCAATAATTGTATTTCTTCTTGATTACCATCTAAAGCTATAGATTGTTCAACTCCAGCAGATTGAGGGTCAATTCCAAAAACAGAAGTCGCAACTAATAATAATACCCCTCCTAATGTTACCCAAATGATAAATTGCAAAATTCCTGCAAATGATGTTCCCAAGATTTTACCCATCATTAGCTGTAACGGTTTTACTGATGAAATTATAATCTCTATGATACGATTTGATTTTTCTTCGATCACAGAACGCATCACCATATTACCATAAATGATAATGAACATCATTAAAAAATATCCTGCAGCTCCTCCAAAAAACATTTTTACATAATTCGCCATTTTGGAAGTTTTTTCTCCAGAGAAATTCTCAATTTGTATACTTACTTTGGCTCTGGAGTCTTCAATAATATTAAGATCTAAACCTTTTTCTTCAAAATTTTGATTAGTTAACTTATTTGCTATTATTTCTTCTATGCTATTAAGAATAGAAATATTGGGGGCTTCTTCTGCATAAAACTGTACTGATTTTGCCAATTCTCTATTTGATTGTTTTTTTGGAATATATAGTAATCCGTACATTTTTTTGATCACTACCGAGTCTTTAGCATTCTCGAGGGTAAGATCGGTATAGTTGATATAATCTATATTCTCAGAATCCCTAAAATCAGACAAAAATAATCCTGTTTCATCAAAAAATGCAACCTGACGAACCTCTTCATTATTTAAAGTAGCTAACCATGTAATCAGGGAGATCATCCCAACGAAGATTAACGGACTCAAAAAAGTCATCACCATAAATGTTTTGTTACGAACACGAGCAATGAATTCTCTTTTAATTATTAATTTTAGGTTACTCATTTTCTGTGATGGTTTTGATAAATATCTCGTTTATACTGGGTATTACTTCATTAAATCGCATTATTTCAGCTTTTTCTGAGAGATATGTAAGCAATTGATTTGATGAAGTGTTCTGATCCAGCGTTATTTTTAGCTTTAACTGATCATCTATGGTTTTAAAATCTGCGTGAGTAACACTATACTTATCATTTAAGGTTTTGTATAGGCCATTATTGTTATCTGTCAAAAGCCCTACTTCAAAAGTATTTGATTTAAATTCTCTCTTAATATCTGAAACTTTGCCCTCTAGAATTTTTTTGGATTTATTGATTAATGCTATATGATCACATAATTCTTCAACACTTTCCATACGATGAGTAGAAAATATTATTGTGGCACCTTCCTCTCTTAACTGTAATATTTCATCTTTAATAACAGTAGCATTTATAGGATCAAAACCACTAAATGGTTCGTCAAATATTAAAAGTTTTGGCTTATGTAGTACTGTAACAATAAACTGTACTTTTTGGGCCATTCCTTTAGAGAGTTCTTGGATTTTCTTATTCCACCAATGGGTAATCTCAAACTTATCAAACCAATACATTAATCGGTCCTTGGCTTCCTTCTTGCTCAATCCTTTTAGTTGAGCCAAATACAAGGCTTGCTCACCAACTTTCATAGATTTGTACAACCCTCTTTCTTCAGGAAGATATCCAATATCTTTGATATGTTCTGGTCGAAGCGGTTTACCATCTAAGTATACACTTCCTTTATCTGGTAATGTAATCTGATTGATAATCCTGATCAATGTAGTTTTACCTGCACCGTTTGGGCCCAATAGTCCAAAAATACTTCCTTTTGGTACCTGAATGGATACATCCTGCAATGCGGTGAAGGCTCCAAATTGTTTTGTGGCTTGCTGTACCTCTAAAAGATTAGCCATAAATAGAATAAATGTATTTGTAGTTGATTTTAATCCTGAATGATACGAAAACTTAAAAACTTATGCTAATTAATATTCAAAATTGATATTTCTGTCCAGGATGCTTTTAAGGCACAATAAAAATCAAGACTTAATATTAAAAACAAAACCCACCCTAAATACAAGTATTAAGGATGGGAAAAAAATTGCTATGAAAAAGAAAAATTATCACTAACATGTTAGTGATGTTTCAAATATACGAATTTTTCCTAATCAGACGTTAATAAAACCTAAGGATTCCTAAGATAGATATCCATAAGTTTTGTTTACGAAAACATATCTTTTACTTTCTCAAAAAATGACTTATCTCCACTATCAGGGCTTGGCCTAAAATGATCGTCTTTAGCCATTTTTTCAAAAAATTCTCGTTGTTCTTTATTCAAGGTCTTAGGCGTCCATACATTTACATGTACAAGAAGATCTCCTTTACCATAACCATTAAGACTAGGAATACCTTTTCCCCTTAATCTCAAGATTTTTCCACTTTGTACACCTTCTTCAATCTTAATACGAACTTTGCCGGATACCGTGTCAATTTCTCTTGAGGCACCTAAGGCAGCTTCAGAAAAACTGATATATAAATCATAATGCAGATTGTTACCTTCTCTTTGCAGTTCTGGATGGTCTTGTTCTTCAATAGCAACTAAAAGATCTCCAGCCACACCATTGCCCGGGGCTTCATTACCTTTTCCAGCTACTTTAAGCTGCATACCGTCTTCTACGCCCGCAGGAATTTTAATGCTTACCGTCTCTTCAGACACTTTAAGCCCTTGAGTATCTGCGTCAGATGGTCTATAGTCAATAGACTGCCCTGCTCCTCCACAGGTAGAACACGTGGTTGCGGTCTGCATCCTTCCCAATATGGTATTCGTAATTCTAGTTACTTGTCCGGTGCCATTACAGGTTCCACAAGTTTTATAGGTGGTTCCCTGCGCTTGTATTTTTCTTTTTACTTTGATCTTTTTCTCTACTCCGTTAGCGATCTCCTCTAAAGTGAGTTTTACACGAATTCGCAAGTTGCTTCCCTTAACACGATGTTGTCTACCACCGCCACCAAAGCCACCGAAACCGCCAAAACCACCTCCGAAGATATCTCCAAATTGGCTGAATATATCATCCATATTCATACCACCGCCACCAAAGCCACCTCCTTCGAAAGCCTGATGTCCAAACTGGTCATAGCGTGCTTTTTTATCGGGATCACTTAAGACTTCATAAGCTTCAGCAGCTTTTTTAAATTTTTCTTCAGCAGTTTTATCTCCTGGGTTTTTATCCGGGTGGTATTCGATTGCCTTCTTTCGATATGCTTTTTTAATTTCAGCTTCACTGGCACCCTTACTCACTCCTAATATGTCGTAAAAATCTTCCTTCATACCTAATTATTGTCCGGTTACTACTTTAGGAAATCGAATAACCTTGTCCCCAAGTTTATAACCCTTTTCTATAACATCTACGATCTTTCCTTTTAGATCTTCACTAGGTGCAGGAATCTGAGTTATCGCCTCATGATCGTCAGCATTAAATGCATCTCCCGCCGTAACCTCAACTTCTGTTAATCCTTTACTCTTTAAGGTTTCTTTTAACTTATTATGAATAAGTTCAACCCCTTTGATCAAATCTTTATCTTCGGACTTCTCAATTTCTTTTGATGCACGATCAAAATCGTCTAGAACAGGTAACATAGACTGTATTACATCCTGACTTGCTGTCTTAAATAATTCTACGCGTTCTTTAGAAGTACGCTTTTTATAATTTTCAAACTCAGCAAAAAGTCTTAGGAATTTATCCTTTTCCTTCTGAAGTTCTTCTTTGAGTTGCGTTTCTACATCTATCTCTTCTTTCTCTGTTTCTTCTACAGGAGTATCAAGTACTTCTTCTACTTGATCTTTTACATCTTCAGTATTTTTATTTTTCTTACTCATGTAACATGTACCTTTTATAAGTTTTCATTTTGAAATAGCAAAAGTACTGCCATTTTTCAATTAATGTCATAATGTCACTGGGATATTTTAGTAAATATTTAAGAGTATCCTTTTTTAAAAAAAATAATTTTGAAACTTATTTATAAACCATAAACTATTACTTATGAAGATTAATTTATTAACTACACTGTCTGTTTTTTCACTTATGGCTACAATGTTGTCATGTAAAGGTGAAAAACAAAATGAAACCGAAGCAAATGCGGCCGAAGAGGCAAAAGAAGCTCCGGTAACAGCAATTACTTACAAAGTGGACCCTACAGCTAGCAAAATCGAATGGACTGGTATAAAACCTACAGGAAAGCATACTGGAACACTTGACTTGGCTAATGGTATGTTAAAAGTCGAAAATGGAAACGTGCAAAGCGGGTCTTTTAGTATCGATATGACCTCTATCACTGTGACAGATTTGGAAGGTGATGAAAAAGCATCTCTCGAAGGACATTTGAAAGGTGAAGGTGAAGAAAAAGAAGATCATTTCTTTAATGTTGCAAAATACCCGACAGCCTCTTTTGAAATTACCGGAATCAATGAAAAAGAAGGGAAGATGTATCTGGAAGGAAATCTTACTGTAAAAGGTACCAAAAAGAACATTTCTTTTCCTGCTACTACATCTATCGAAGATGATATCATGACATTAAACACTGAGGTATTTACCATCAATCGTACAGAATGGGGAGTTAATTATGGGTCCAAATCTATATTTGAAAATTTAGGTGATAAATTTATTAATGATGATATAGAATTAAAGATTAGCGTTAAGGCCAAAAAAGCTTAATAAGATAAACGCCTTGTCATTAAGTAGTAATAGTCGGTACCATACTGGTACCGACTATTTATTTTTTGATCATTCATCTTCACCTAACAAATCATCAACTGCAGGCCCAATATTTTCATATATGAACTCAAAACCAGTATCTGAAATTTTGCCACTGCATACACGCTGACTGGCAAACAAAAGAATATGCATTTCTCCTAAAATAAGTTGCATCATAAATTTTGGTATTCCCGGCAGTATTATTTTCTTATTGAGCTTTTGTGCTATGGTATGAGTAAGTTTTTTGTTAGATATAGGATTAGGAGCAACTGCATTAAATATACCTGGTAACTCTTCTTGCATAACAAACATAAACATTCTAACAAGATCATGGATATGAATCCAACTCTGCCACTGTTTACCACTACCAAAAACAGCCCCTAAACCATATCGAATAGGCTTCGCTATCTTAGGAAAAGCCCCACCTTCTTTAGAAAGCACAAGACCAATACGAAGCAAACTGACTCCTATACCAAGAGTTTTAAATTCCAAGACGGCATTCTCCCATTTGGTAACAACTTCTCCAAGAAATCCTGTATCTCTTTGAGGAGAATCTTCCATGTAATAATTCTGGAAGGAATCGGGATAAATACCTACAGCGCTCGCAGAAATTATATGACGAACGGTATGATTTGTGTTTTTTAAAGATTCTAGAATTAGATGAGCTGTTTCTACTCTACTACTAATTATTTCCTTTTTATAAGAAGATGTCCAACGCTTTGCAATTGTTGCTCCAACTAAATTAATGATTACTTCAACTCCATCAAAACAATTTGTATCTATCTGATTATTTTTAGGATCCCAAAAATATCCCTTATAACTGGATGTAGTGTTTACTTTACTTTTACTTGTTGTAAGATAATTTACATCAATATTGGATTGATGACATAATTTCACAATTTCCTGACCTATGGTACCCGTCGCGCCAGTAATTAAAACTTTCATTTTCCTTTTTTTTTTAGGAAAAATACTATCACCTTTTAACAAATCCTATTTCTTTATTATAGGTTTAACAATCGTTTATTCAAGTGACTTTTTGGTGGCTCTCAACATTTCTCTTTTACCAGGAGGGCCCTGTAGTCGTTCTATTACAAAACCCACTTCTTGCATGGCACGCCTTACACTACCTTTTGCTGAATAGGTAACTAAAACTCCATTGTTTTGAAGTGCATTATACATTTTCTCAAAGATTTCTACTGTCCAAAGTTCAGGTTGTACTCTAGCTCCAAAAGCATCAAAATATATAAGATGATAGCAATTTTCATCTTTAATATCTTTGAAGAACTGTTTTCTTTTGGTTAACAAAAATTCAGGAGAAATAATCGTGGGTGTCTCCCAAGAAGATTGATGCAGGAGGTCAAAAATTGATTGCTTTTCACAGACTTTAAGTTCTTCTGGATAATTCATAAGTTTAGCCTCTTCGTTGGGCACAGGATAAGCTTCTATCCCAACATAATTAATTTTTTGGCTAAGTTTTGTAGCTTCCAAAAATGTTATAAAAGCATTTAATCCGGTACCAAAACCAATCTCGAGAATCTTCAGGTCTCTATAATCTTGTACCCCCAAGACATGATACAACCCGGTTTCAACAAATACATGCTTTGCCTCATTAATCGCCCCATGTTTAGAATGGTACTGCTCATTTAGCTCTGGCAGATGGATGGTTGTAGAGCCATCTGCAGTTTTAACTATCTCACGTTTTATTTCCCTTTGCATTAATTTTTTATCAAAACCCCATCTGCCACAAAAGAAAAAGTCTTTTTGGGTGTAGTGATTGCAGCAATTTCTTCTTCAGTTTTCCCCGCGTCGCTGGCAAAATGACGTTGATCTTCGACAGACATTTCACTAACAAAAGCTTTTCCTTGAACTATAACAGTATCCTTTTCAATGTCTTTAGGCACAAAAAAACCATAATCTTTAAATTTTACCATAGTTTCTTCATCATCGTCCAAAGCAACTTTCATCCAACAGCCTTTGGCCTTACAGACAGCGTTCACTGTGCTGGTAAATGCGATATCAACGGTGTCTCCCACTTTCAGTTTATTAAATTTCTTTGCCAACTCATCTTTATAGTATATCTCTTCTGAAGAAACTTCCTCTCCAAACGACTTATAATTCTCTACTGAAATATCATTAACAGAAAAAGAAGCTTCTTTTTTATCATTACAACTTAGGATTATCCATAATAGCCCCACTAAGAAAAGTATGTTTTTAGTCATCATTTCATAAATATTACTGTTGAATGGCAAAATTACGCATTTTAAAAATTCTTATTTTACAAGAAAAGGGTATTTTTGTGGAAGATTACATGTGTTAGCAACTAGTACCTTGATTTTCAGGTAAACTACAAAGATCGTAGATCTTCTAACCTTCAAAATTTAAAATCAGAATGAAAAGTACAATCTCTAAAACAGTAGAAGTTACAAAGATAAATGAGTCCAAAATTGGACAAGTAGATTTTGAAAATCTCAATTTTGGAAAAATTTTTACCGATCATATGTTTATCTGTGATTATGTCGATGGACAGTGGCAAACACCAAAGATCCAGCCATATGGACCGTTGACTTTGGATCCATCTGCGCGTGTTTTTCATTATGGTCAAGCGGTTTTTGAAGGAATGAAAGCTTATAAAGATGATCATGGTGATACATATTTATTCAGACCAGATGAAAATTTCAAACGTATCAATAAATCAGCAGAACGTTTGGCTATCCCTATATTTCCTGAAGACTATTTCTTTGAAGGTTTAAACACCTTGTTAAAACTTGATAATGATTGGATCAAACCAGGCTATGGAAATTCTTTATATATTCGACCTTTTGTTATTGCAACTCAGGCAAGTGTTTCTGCATCTGAGGCTGATGAATATAAATTTATGATCATATGCTCTCCTGCACAATCTTACTACAGCGGAGATGTAAGCGTATTAATTGCCGAGAAATTTAGCCGTTCTGCTAGCGGAGGTTTTGGGTATGCAAAAGCCGCCGGAAATTACGCCGGACAATTTTACCCTACAAAACTCGCAAAAGAACAGGGATATCAACAAGTCATTTGGACAGATTCTAATACACATGAGTATATGGAAGAAGCCGGAACTATGAATGTATTCTTTAGAGTGAACGATACTTTGCTCACTGCTCCTATTAGCGATCGTATTTTAGACGGGGTTACTCGTAAAAGTTTAATCGCTATTGCTGAGAAAGAAGGCATTAAAGTTGATGTGCGACCCGTAAAGGTTAATGAAATTGTAGAAGCCGCTAAAAACGGAAGCCTAAAAGAAATCTTTGGTGCAGGTACTGCAGCGGTAGTAAGCCCGATTAAGGCTTTTGGTTATAAAGGAGAACATTATGAATTAGAAAAACAAGAAAATTCTTACGCCTCTCATTTTAAGAAAGCATTAATGGATATTCAATACAATAAAGCTGAAGATACCTTTGGATGGAGATATAAGATATAGGTTTGAGGTTTGAAAAATATATTACATAATACCTACAAAATAATTTAGAAAACCTTTTAAAAACTATATAAAACTCCCGAATGTACCGGGAGTTTTTATTTATCGGTCCAAAATCTCTTTAATATTGGGTTTAAAATAGTTTGGCCCTTTTAGCACTTTTCCATCTTCGCGATAAATGGGATGACCATCTTCTCCCAATTTACTCATATTACTACGTTGAATTTCATTAAAAACCTCTTCTATCTTATGTTGCATCCCATGTTCGATAATAGTTCCACATAGAATATAGAGCATATCACCTAAGGCATCTGCCACCTCAACCAAGTCATTATTCTGTGCCGCTTCTAAATACTCTTCATTTTCTTCTCTCATTAGCTTATAACGTAGTAGGTTTTTTGATTCTCCAAGATCGGCGATAGGTTCATTCTTATATCCAAGTTTGAACGCGGTATGAAACTCTTGTACAGCAGCAATTTTATCCTTCATGAATTTTTATTGTTTAATATTTTTAATTAATCATACATTATTTGTCGTCCCTCATTCTAATTTCTCCCGAAAGCAGAAAGGACTAAGGTTTGTATAATTAATTTAAAAAGTTCGTATAATGTAATTTATCTTTGTTGTAAAAATAACAAATTATGTTTAGTCAGGGTCAGTTACTATTTGCCATTTTTTTTGTGATTGCTTTTGTCATTTTGATGATTTTCAGTTACCGAAAAGACATCAAACTACACCGCAAATATTATAAAGGGAGCCTTTTTATTCTGATTGGATTTATTATCTTTATTTTACTATTGTTTGCGTTAAAGACATATTTACAACCAGAATAAAAAAGAACCGTAATCGATTACGGTTCTTTTTTCAACACTGGAATATATTTTCAATTCACCTCAGGCAAGAAATTATATTTTTTACTATACTCTAACATTTGCATAGCAAAATCTTTAGGTTGTGTTACCATAATTTTGGTAATTTCTCCATTCTCGTCCATTTCCGGTACTAAAACAGGATTTACAAAACCACTATAAGGTGCAGACGTGAATTGTTCATTACGCTTCAATACTTCAGTATGTGTCGCTTGATCTACTTTTACACCATATCCTTCTACTAAGGCTTCAGCCGCTTTGTAATCCCCTTCAGACTTTATTCTTTGGGTTTCACGAAGTAATCTACCAAAAATTTCTCTCAACTTTTGATAATCATTGATATTGTAGTAGGTTTTTCCATCTCTAGTTACCTTTTCGATTACATTATCTTTAGCTCCTTGTTCG
Source organism: uncultured Aquimarina sp. (assembly GCA_947500845.1). GTDB lineage: Bacteria > Bacteroidota > Bacteroidia > Flavobacteriales > Flavobacteriaceae > Aquimarina > Aquimarina celericrescens. Next base: position 26,111 of record CANMTP010000015.1, on the reverse strand, counting down.
AAAGCCCATGCACTTACCCATTGTCTGTTTCTCATGTGTGCCTCTTCTACATCATCCCCAAGGTTTAAGCGGATTAATTGAGTCATCAATCCATTTCGTATGTACCCGTCATATGCTGCTTTACCAACTTTTTCCCAATCTTCTACCAAACCTAATTCTTGTAGTTTTGGATCCATTAGGTAATATAGTCCCACTAAATCTGCACGACCTTCTTCCATAGTTGATGCATAATTCTTTAGTGTTTCTTTAGTCTCTCCTACTCCGGGGTTTAACTGTCCAGAGGCATGACCTACTACTTCATGTAACGCAGTATGCAATTTGTCTGCTACTTGTCCATACTTTTCTTCTAATTCAAATTCTTCCTCATCATGAACAAACTCTTTTAAACGGCCAGAACCACCTGCATTGTTATACGCTTCAATGATATTACCGAGAGACACAGATTTAGATCCTACCGCAGCTCTAATCCAATTGGCATTAGGTAGATTCACACCGATTGGTGTACTTGGTGAGGCATCACCAGCTTCTCCTGCAACAGCAACCACTTTATATGAAACACCAACTACACTATCTTTTTTATGCTCGCTCATTAACGGTGAATTATCCTCAAACCATTGTGCATTTTCAGATAATACAGCCATTTTTTTAGACATATCAAAATCTTTAATTTGCACGATTGTTTCATAAGAGCCTCTGTATCCTAGCGGGTCATTATACACCTCAATAAAGCTATTGATATAATCAATATTTCCTTCGGTAGCAGCAGTCCAAGCCACGTTATAATCATCCCAGGTTTGCAAATCTCCTGTTTTATAGTATTCAATAAGCAATCCAATGGCATCACCTTGTGCCTGATTTTCAGCTACTTCTTTAGCCTTTTCTAACCATTTGATAATTTCATCGATTGCAGAGCCATATAAACCACCAGACTTATACACTCTTTCTTTAAGTTTTCCATTTTCTTTTACGAGCTGAGAATTTAATCCATAAGATAATGGCATATCAGGGTTAGGAGATTTCATTTTCCCATAAAACGACTCAACATCTGCATTGGTAACCTTTGGTCCATAAAAATTAACTGCAGATAACGCAACATTATCAACACCTTTAGCCTGATTCACTTTCTTAGCATCTTCATTATTAAAGATAACTTCATAAGCTTCTTTGGGAAGCTCTGTACTCGTTGCAGCCAATAAAGAACTAAAATAATCCTGACTAAATTCTGGTTTTATTTTATCATTACTATAATGATGGTGAATTCCGTTTGAGAACCAAACACGCTTTAGGTATGTTTCAAAAGCTTTCCAATCCTCTGAGTTTTTATCTCCTTCATACGTAGTATATACCTTTTCTAATGCCTTTCTAATGGTGAGATTATGACGATAATTTTGATCCCACATAATATCTCTTCCACTTAAACCAGCTTGTACCAGATAGTATACCAGTTTTTGTTCTTTTAAAGTAAGATTATCCCATCCTGGAATTTGGTATCTTAAAATTTTTAAATCTGCAAACTGCTCTACTTCATATTCAAACTTATCTTGAGCAATTTCCTGCTCTTGTTGATTTATTTGATCCTGAACATTAGGATCTTTTTTACATGCGATCATTGTAAAAACAATCGCAATAAAAAATAATAATTTATTGAGTTTCATATTGAATATTTAATTGTTTGAGCAAATGTAATAAAATAATAGGACGCAAAAATTAGTTATATTAGCTAATCAAACAATCTAAACTAACTAAAATGAAAATAATTAAGTATTTATTTTTTCTATTATTATTGGTGATTATTGGAGGGGCGGTATACGTAGCGACCATAGATGGAGAATATCAAGTCGAAGAAAGCAGGGTGATTGAAGCCCCTGATGAGCTATTATTTAACACCGTAAATGAATACAAAACCTGGGAAAAATGGGGCCCGTGGATGGATGACTCTGATGATTTGATCATGGAATACCCAGAAAAAACCAGTGGTGAAGGTGCTTCCTATAGCTGGAAAAGCGAAATTCAGGGAGATGGCATGATGGAAACAGAAAAAGCCGTTCCATTTACCAGTATTGATCAAAATATCGTATTTGTGACACCCATGGGCGAGAGCAAAAGTGATGTCTACTGGAAATTTGAAAAAATCGATGGCAAAAAAACAAAAGTAACCTGGGGAATGAAGGGAAAGCAATCTTTTATGGAAAAAGCATTTTGGGTCACTCAAGATAGTACTATATCACAAATGCTGAGACCTATGTATCAAAAAGGACTTGAAAAACTTGATAATTTCACTAAAGAAGAAATGAAAAAATATGCCATTAATGTAGATGGTGTAACAGAACACGATGGGGGATATTATATGTATAGCGCTACTGCTTCTTCAATCGCAGCCATTCAGGAAAAAATGTCACAAATGCTACCAGCGGTTAATGCATATATGAAACAAAATAACCTACCGCAAACGGGTATGCCATTTACTATTTACAATACGTTTAATGAAGAACAGGGCACTTCTATTTTCTCTACCGCTATACCAACAAGAGATAAAGTTGTTACCCCAAAGGACAGTGATGTACTTTGTGATTTCCTTCCAAAACAAAAAGTAGTGAAAACCACTTTAAAAGGTGATTATGCAAATTTAAAAGAAGCATGGGAGGCTGGATATAAGTATATCACAGAAAATGGTTTAGCGCTTAACGAAAACTCGCCTGCATTTGAGGTTTACAGAGTTGAACCAACTTTACAGCCTAATCCGGCAGAGTGGGTTACCGAAATTTATATTCCTATTCAATAAGTAGCTATAAACCTGTCGTGGGCCTATCCACCAGGCTCATGACAGACGTAACCAAAGTGAAGTAACAACCTAAATTATGATGTTTTTTGACTTCGTTAAAAATAATTATCTAAGAGTACTTTCTAAAACCCGTTGTGCATTTTGATATTTCTAAATCCCAAATTCGTCAATTTGAGTGCTTCGACCCTTGGGAGAAGTGCCCGTCTGCCGGACAGGGCAGGTATCGAGAATAAGGTTTTGGATCAAAAAAGCTATTCTCGATACCCTCCACAGGCGGGCAGGCTAATTTTTCTCCGTTGCGCTATGAAAAACCACTCAAACCTGTCCGATCTGTCAGGCGGGTTGACGCTTTTTCTTAATATTAATTCAAAATGTGTTACAGGTTTTCTAAATATCATTATTTAAGTCAAAAAACATGAAGCAAATACTTTTGGTATTTATTGGTGGTGGAACGGGAAGTATAGCCCGTTATCTTATTAGTAAATATCTAAATAGCCCTACAACGGGGATTCCTTATGGGACTTTTACCGTAAATATCTTAGGTTCTTTTTTGATTGGTATTATTCTGGGGCTTGCACTCAAAAACAACACATTATCGCAAAATACTGTCCTTTTTCTTGCTACTGGCTTTTGTGGTGGATTTACTACCTTCTCTACGTTTGCCTATGAAAACCATGTACTTTTGAAATCAGGAGACTTTATCAATTTTTTCATCTATACTATTGGATCCTTCATAATTGGATTGCTTTTCGTATTTTTAGGTATGTTCATTACCAAATGAATAAAGTGCTTATCAACTACTCATGAAGAAAATTGAAGCTATAATACGTAAATCAAAATTTAAAGCGGTAAAAGATGCTTTACACGAAATTGAGGTCAATTTTTTTACTTACTGGGATGTTACAGGCGTAGGTAACGAGAAAAAAGGAAAAGTTTATCGAGGAATTTCATATAGTACTTCAGACATACAGCGCAGGTACTTATCTATAGTGGTGACTGATGAATTTGAAGAAAAAACAATTCAGACTATTATCAAAGCCGCGAAGACCGGAGAAGTTGGTGATGGAAAAATATTCGTGTCGGATATACAAAACACTTTCAGGATTAGAACTGAAGAAAAAGGAGATCAAGCGATACATTAGATTTAGTATGCATAGACTTCTTACCTATTTAAAAATTACTTTCATATAGTAACGCTTAACTAATTGGAAGTAAACCCATAAAAAAACTACTTTTAAATTCTCAAAATTTACACAAATAAAAGTTAAACCCTAATTTTTTATGGGTACAAAATACAAAAAACATAAAAATTAATCATAGAGCCCTATTTTTAATAGGGATAAAATTCTTTTAACATATTTTTACGGTTCCAATTAAAAACTTTTACAATAATGAATGTTATTATGAAAACAAAAACCGTAACAAATTTTCTTAAAACAACCTTTCTTTTTTCTTTAGCCTTTGCAAGCTTATCATCTGTAGCTCAAGAAGAAGAAAAATGGTTCGACAACTTTTCTATTAGTGGGTCTGTAGATGGATATTATCGCTATAATATTGGGGCTCCCAACGATAATTCAGTCGCACCAGGAACATCATTTGCAAACGAGAGTGGGTTTGCATTAGGTATGGCCAACACTATTATTGGATATGAAGGCGAAAAAGTAGGTTTTGTAGCCGATCTTGTTTTTGGTCAAAGAGGAGAAGATGCCGTATTTAACTCTGATGATTCTGCACAAATTGTAAATCAATTATACGTGTATTGGAATGTATCAGAAAAAGTGAAATTTACCTTTGGTAACTTTAATACTTTTTTAGGATATGAGGTGATTTCTCCAACCGGTAATTTTAACTACTCGACCTCCTATATGTTCTCATATGGGCCTTTTTCTCATACAGGGCTAAAAGCAGATTTTACCCTTAGTGATAAATGGTCTGCGATGTTAGCTGTCATGAACCCAACCGATTTTACAGAAAATAATCCTTACGATACCTATATAGTTGGTGCACAGCTGGGATATACTGGTGATAGTGGAAGTGCTTTTCTCAACTTTAGATATGGTAACGAAGGTGAACCTGGTGAGGTTGGACCAACATTTCAAGCCGATTTAACCACCGGATGGGATATTGTCGATGATTTTTATCTAGGGGTAAACGCCACTTACTTATCTATAGAAGATCAAGGTGATGGTGATGCTTCTGGATTTTATGGAGTTGCTCTTTATCCACAATATAAAACATCAGAAAAATTCACTTTGGGATTACGTGGAGAGTTTTTTGCACAATATAATGGAGGACTCGTGTTTATAGATGGAACCGAGCTGTCTTCTCCAATAGCATTTGATGATGAAGGTGACGGAGACGTGATTGCAATAACACTTACTGGAAGTTATGATGTAGGTAATCTAACATTAAAACCAGAATTTAGAATAGACTCTTCTGATGATGCATTTGTAGATAATGATCTCGAAGTGACTAGCAGTCTATCTTCATTTGTATTAGGAGCTATATATAAATTTTAATTTATTGTTTAATAAACTACATAAAGCGTTCATTATTAATGAGCGCTTTATCATTTATTATCTGGATGTTTTTTAAATCTTTTGACCCCTACAGCAACTTCAATATCGAGATGATTTTCTTCTGGTGGAATAGGGCAAGAATACCGATCATTATATGCACAATAAGGATTGTAAGCCATATTAAAATCAATAAGAATTGTATCTCCTTCTGGAATTTTTAGATCTATAAAACGTCCTCCTGCATATGTTGAATTTCCATTTGTTAAATCGGTAAACGGAAGAAACAAGTAATCTTCATATTCTGACTGTGTTTTGAGCCCTTGATTTTGATAAATATTTAAAATAAATGGTGTATCCTGAATTGTAAAATGTGCTTCTCCATATTTTACATACAACGGTTCTCTTCCGGTATTCGTTTTCATGATAAACGGAGTCTCATATGGCGTACGTACAAACGTTGCCAGAATACAAAAAGAAGTATCGATCTTAAAAAATTCAAGTGCCTTAAATTGCTTCAAATCCTTGGGAGACAAAGGTGACTTTTCTTCAGAAGCATATTCTTTATTCAGATCATCCTGAAACAATAAAATTCTTCTAACATCAGAGGAATCTTGAGCCAGAATATTCGAAAAAATAAATAACAATATAAAAAACAATCTATACACCCTCTCTTTTTTTTGCAAAAGTACAATTTACAATTAGTTAACTAACGAAATTCTATAAAATTGTATCCAAATAATGAAGAAAAACCTACTTTTATCAACTACTTTACAAAACCAACACAAATCTCACTTCTTTGAAAAGAATTTTACTTCACTATATTAACTCCTTTTCAGGACTATCCAAGGAAGTTTGGTGGCTAGCGCTAATTACTCTTATTAATAGAGCTGGAGCAATGGTCATCCCTTTTCTATCCTTATACCTGACCGATAATCTTCATTTCTCATTCGAACAGATAGGTTGGATTATGACCAGCTATGGATTAGGTTCTTTTTTTGGAGCTTGGATTGGTGGAAAATTGAGTGATCGAATAGGATATTATAAAGTGATATTGGGTTCATTGTTATTAACAGGTGTTTCTTTTTTAATCGTACAGTATTTTTCTGATTTTTGGAGTATTTGTATTGGTTTTTTCGTTTTGATTGCTATCGCAGATGCTGCAAGGCCAGCTTTTTTTGTGGCATTAAGCGCATACAGTAAACCAGAAAATAAAACGAGATCACTTACTTTTATAAGACTAGCTATTAACTTAGGATTTTCGGCCGGACCGGCATTGGGAGGTATCATTATAACTGCCATTGGTTATCATGGTTTATTTTGGGTTGACGGGATCACTTGTATAATAGCCGGATTAATGATGATACAAACACTACATCCTAAAAAAGCACGAGAACTGGATAAAGAGGTAGTTGTAGAAAATCCGGTTTCGGCATATCGAGATAGTATATATATAATTTTTCTAATCGCCTTGGTTTTATTTGGTTTCATATTTGTTCAGTATTTTTCTACTATTCCACTGTATTATAAAGAGGTACATCAACTTTCTGAAGAAAAAATTGGTTTATTACTGGCTTTAAACGGTGCTTTAATCTTTTTCTTTGAAATGCCATTGATTGCGTATCTTGAAAAAACCAGTGTTTCTAAAATCGGAAACGTAATTAATGGTTTTATCCTAACAGGAATAAGTTTTACATTTCTACTAATCACACCATGGACCGGTATTTTGGTAATAGGAATGATTATGGCCACCCTTGGTGAAATGGTCGCATTTCCTTTTGGTAATGCCTTTGCCCTTGAACGCGCAAAAAAAGGAAGACAAGGAGCTTATATGGGGCTATATACAATGTCATTTTCTCTAGCTCATATTTTTGGACACAATTCAGGAATGCAACTTATTAATTACTATGGATATGATAACAGCTGGATTTTCATGTCGGTTATCGCCCTAATAGGAATATTCTTACTTTTTCTGGTGAAGAAAAAATTAAATAAGGAAAAAATTACCAATCAAAATATATTCTAATGAAAAAAAAGTTTTTTATTCTACTTCTGTTGGTAGTAGTGAGTTGTACAAAACCCATTAAGAACGAAAAAGTGTTTCCTGAACTTGCCCCCAATCGGTACAATGTAGCATTTCTTATCATGGATGGTACATATAATACAGAGTTTACTGCACCTTATGATATTTTTCAACATACTCAATATCGTGAAAATATTAAGCAGATGAATGTTTTTACAGTTGCAAATACCGACAAACCCATAGTAACCTTTGAAGGTGTTAAAATTATCCCTGATTATAATTATCAGACAGATTCAATTCCTAAAATTGATATCTTGGTGGTTCCTAGTGCAGAACATCATTTAGATACTGATTTAGAAGATACAGATATGATCAATTTTGTTCAGGAAGTAAACAAAACAGCTACTTATGTAACTTCACATTGTGATGGAGCTTTTGTACTTGCCAAAGCAGGAATACTCTCTAATATAGTTTCTACAACATTTCCGAGCGATATTGATAAAATGAGAACGATGTTTCCAAAACTGGATATTAGAAAAGATGTGTTATTTGTCCATGATGGGAAATACATCACCTCTGTTGGAGGAGCCAAAAGTTTTGAAGCTGCGTTGTATCTATGTGAAAATCTATACGGAACTGAAATCGCCAAATCTTTGGCAAAAGGACTCGTTATTGATTGGAAATTAGAAAATGTCCCTCATTTAGTGATCAACAAATAGATGCTCATAAAAAAGCATCTGCCTTTTGGGGATAGCAGATGCTTTTTTATATTTTGGGGCAAATTATGTACTCTCTTTAGTTTTAGATTTGGGGTCTCTAAGCTAATGTCCTCACACTTAATTTTACCTGATGAACCAAAAATTTTTGTTCGCCTGATTATCGTCATAATCTTTAAAACTGAAAATTTTAAGAACACCTGTACCTATTTTGTACATTACTAATGTAGAAAAACAAAAGATTAAATGCAAATAAATTCGATGAAATACACAAATATTGCATAAATAGCCGTTATTTAAATATATATGTTTATTACGAAATAACTTTTACTAGTAAAATATATTATCAAGGCTGGAGTGCATACTATAGTATAAAATTTGTTTTGTTAGAGTTACGCTGTCATTTTCAAATAGATCATCCTGCCAGCTTAACATGTGTTTCGATTCCTAAGATCATGATTACAAAACACTATTGCCAAATTAGAAATGTCTAGACAAAAATCATTTGAAAACAAAAAAGCGCTTGTAGAAAGCGCTTTCTATATTCGGGCAAATTACGTACTCTCTTTAGCTTCAAGATTTGAGGTCTTTAGACTAATGTCCTCACACCTAATTTGTCCCTGATGTATTCCAAACTAAGATTTTAAATCTGCATCGTCACGCAGCTCAAAAATATTAATTCTGGATGATACATCAAGTATTTTTAAGATATAGTAAATATAGTATAAAAAAATTATGAATTCCAAAATTATGACGGCAAAAAACGTATTAAATCGATGAAATACACAAAATTTTATGATTTCAATCTAATTTGAAAAGAAATACTTTGAAGTCCCAAGGTATTTTTTGATCAAATCATTATATTCTTTAGACATCCTTAGTGCCAACGTACCCTCAATACTATAAAGAGCATCCATATCGGTGAATTCGTTAACCAGTAGTTTTTCCAAATAAAATAAGGCTGTTTGATAATCCTGATCTTGGGCACTTAAAGAAATAATCTCTCTATAAGACTCAAAATCTTTTTTATCAACTATAGTACTTAGTATAGAAAGAAACATTTTCTTTTCGAAATTTTTTCTCTTTTCAGAAAGAGTCTGTTTATATTCACCTATAGCATTCTTAAGAAATCCTTTCACTCTAAGTACCATGTTTTGGGCATACTTTTCATTCTTGAATGCCAACGTATCAAGTTCTGACATTTGATATTGCCACCAGCCAAGGTTTTCATATTTTTCTTCTGCAACATCTTCCTTTAGTGATAACAGATATGTATATCTAAAGAAACTTTCCTGGTTAGCATATTTAGATTTTAATCGTTTTTGCTTTTTATATCCCCTGCTTTTCTTTATTTGCTTCTCCTTTTCAAGCAGAGAACTAGTATCAAGAAAAAGACGAAACTTCGCACGCACCCTTTTTAATTCTTCATATGCATTAACGAACCTACCTTGATTCAACTCTTTAACCGCCTCATTCAATTCATGTTGGAATAGATTTCGGACCCAAGTTGAGTCCTTAGGTATTCTACCTTTAGCCATGGCCTGTAAAGAAAATGTAGAAAGCGGTTTTTTAAGGAGTTTAGGATAAGGATAGTCCGACGTTCCTTCATAAGTAAGAACATCAGCCTCTATTGCTTTTCTTTTGAGATATTCTTTATTTTTAATAAAATCCTTATATCGAAAGTTGTTGATATTTAAAACACCAAAATAGGAAAAATTCTTTGCTATTTTTATTTTAGAATTGTAATAATGGCTATCGCCAATTGCGATAACTCCAAACACTTCTTTATTATTAAGTGCAGGTAGCAAGCTCATTAGTTTTGCATCTTGGTCTATCCCGGTAACATAAACCCTATCTTTTTGAATCGGAAAAACAGAAAAGATGTAATCCATAAAAGTGGATACATATATCACTTTTTCTTTAAGATCTTGTCCTTCGGCAAAATTACTTATGGCGACAATATAACCAAACTCTTCAGCTGCTTCTCTATATAATCTTGTTAAATTACTTGCTCTTCTTTGCGAATTAAAACCAAAAAGCACTGGCCAATTCCTATTCATTTCGAAACTCTTTGGCAAGTAAATACTAAAATCATTGTTAGTGTTGGGCACCAATAAAGAATCTACAACGATTCCTTTTTTAAGAGTCAAGGTATTTTGAGAGTATCCAAATAGAGATACAAAAAGAAAAACTACACAACAAGAATTAAAGAATACTATTTTCACGATTTACCCCAAAATTTATTTATAATTACATAGAAATGAGACAGTATCTATACTTTATAAATGTATAAAATCTAATCCAATATCAAATAAAAAAACATCTGAATGAATTCAGATGTTTTTTTGTCTCCCCTGTACTCTCTTTAGTTCACTAAACTAATGTCCTCACACAAGATTGAAATGATTTTCAACATTTTATATGTCAAAATTTATGCCAAAGATAAGTTTATGATTCTTTAGAAATTAACGCATTTATGATTGGATTGTTTTCTATCAAATTAGAAAGTATAATATGAGTTTTAACTTCTCCGTATGTAATTAATCTATCAATAAACTCTTGCAAATGAATCTGATCACGTAGTACGACCTCCATAATAATATTTTCATTTCCTGTGATTCGATAACAATTTAACACCTCGCTAAACTCTGAAACTTTTAGCAAAAAAGGTTTTAGACGTCCCATAAATGCTCTAAGAGTTATCATCGCTTTAAGTTGATATCCTGTTTTAGTATAAGAAACCTCGGCTTTATAACCTTTTAAAACACCATAATCTTCCATTTTCTTTATTCGCTCTGCCACTGCTGGAGAGCTTAACCCCACTTTTCTTCCAATCTCCGCGTTAGATAACCTTGCATTTTGTTGTAAACAATGAAGAATTTCCCAATTTGTATCGTCAATTTTCATTTCACTATATTTTTAAATCAAAAATAGCATTTATAATTAATAATTAAAGTAAATTCTTAGTTACACCTTAAATTCAAAATAAAAATTATTGAAAATAGCATTATTTTTGAAGGACTGAAATGTTATGAGATCTAAGCCTAGAAATAAACGATTATACAAGAAAGCTCTTGAGATATTTACCCTGTCAAGGAGTATTTCAAACTATCTTATACATGATATGGCTTCGCTGCAAAATAATGGTGCAGAGGATCCGCATATTTATTTTACAGGAGATATTATCAGGCAATCTGACGCGTTGGCACCTAGAATTATCATAGCAGAAAACCAAATTTTTCAGGATGAGCGTATTAAGGAAGCAAATTCTTTGATACATATTACCAACAGAATTTATAAAAATTGTGAACGCCTAGAACAAACTCAAAGCAATGGAAAGGAGTTTTTGACACTTTTAAGAAAAGAATTAAAGAAATTTAAACATCTTCAGCGTCACTGGATAATGACATTATAGGTTTTAGTCTACCTATTTCGAATCCATATATTTTTTGGTGGAAAGTTTTGCAATATTGATTTTATATCGCTTTAGTTCTTCCATAACCTTATTGCTCAGCAAGAACAATCCTATCATATTTGGTACCATCATAGCAAAGATCATAGCATCACTAAAATCTGTAACCGCAGTTAATGTAGATGCAGCGCCAATTACCGTAAAACAGCAAAATATAAATTTATAGGCATACTCTGTACGCTTATGTTTTCCGAAAAGATAACTCCAGGATTGATATCCGTAGTATGACCAGGAAATCATAGAAGAGAAGGCAAAAAGCACTACTGCTAGGGTAAGCAGATATGGAAACCATGAAACACCACTTTCTAACGCAGCTGATGTAAGTAAGACGCCCTGTTCAAAATCGATTGCAGTACTTGTATCTACTTGTCTTGTAATAATTAAAGCTAAAGCTGTCATCGTACAAACCACCACGGTATCTATAAAAGGTTCAAGCAAAGCTACTAACCCTTCACTAGCAGGGAAATTGGTTTTCACGGCACTATGAGCAATAGATGCGCTACCTATTCCTGCTTCGTTGCTAAAAGCTCCTCGTCTAAATCCTTGAATGAGTACGCCAATAAAACCTCCAACTATCCCGTCAGGATTAAATGCTCCATCCCATATTGCTACAAACGCTTTTGGAATTTCAGAAATATTAATCCCCAGAACAATAAGTATAGCAAGTACATACATCAGCACCATTACGGGTACAATTTTATCGGTAACGCTTGCTATTTTTTTGATTCCCCCTATAATAACGACACCTACTAATATCGCTATAATTACTCCAAATATCCAACCCTGGCCATACATTACCGAAGTCTCAGGGATAATAACATGCTCGAATAATTTGTATGCCTGATTTATCTGGAACATATTTCCGCCACCAAAAGAACCGCCAATACACATTATGGCAAAAAGTGCTGCCAATACTTTACCTAGTTTTGCATACCCCTTCTCGCCTAAGCCCTTTTTTAAATAATACATCGGCCCACCAAACACCTTTCCCTGAGCATCAACTTCTCTATATTTGACACCCAGCGTACACTCTACAAATTTTGAAGACATCCCCAATAGACCAATTAGGATCATCCAGAATGTAGCGCCTGGTCCTCCTATCGATAATGCTATTGCCACTCCGGCAATATTGCCCAATCCAACAGTTGCCGAAACGGCAGTAGTTAATGCCTGAAAATGGCTCACTTCTCCTGTAACCAATTCTTGATTTTCGTCGGTTTGGTTCTCTAAAGCATCGTATTTACCACGAACTACGTGTATCGCAGTAAAGAAGCTTTTAACATTGATACATCTAAAATATATTGTAAAATATAATGCCCCACCGAAGAGTACAATTAAAACCCAAGGAATCCCAACCGTTTCTGTAATTGGAATTTCTGCTAAAACAGCATCTACAAACCAACCTGTGGCGTTACCAAAAGCGTCATTAATACGTTCATCAAAAGTTTGTTTAGAAATAAGAAGTGAGAATAACATGGTAAAATTTTTCTGTGCAAATTGCCCGAAAAATAATTACGAAAAAAGGTTACGTAGTCATCAAATTTCAAATAGGCAATGGTTAACCATAAGGTTAAGCATCACCTTTTAATGACGTATATTTTAAAAAATTATTAGCTCGGGCAAAAATGATTAGCTGCTCCTTTCCACGAGCCCCACTAATATTGAGCATCTTTTTAATCTGATGGATATGCGTCTGAAATCCATCAACACTAATATGCATTTCTTGTGCAATTTCTGTATATGATTTATAGTCTCCAAAATGAGCCAAATACCCCAAAACTTCTTTTTGTCGTTCTGAAAATTCAATTTTAGAACTCTTCTCTAATTCTTTCACGTTCTTTTTTAAAGATTTGATAGTATCTAAATGACTTTCGTTTGCTATTTGCAATTGTTCGATTGTTCTTTTGAACTTTGTATTTTGAATTTCCAATTTTTGAGCCAAACTTTGTTGTTGTTCTTTTTCTGAAAGAAATTTCCAACTATAAAGCAGAATTGAAAATAAAAGAATGAATAAAAATTTAAATGAAATAGCAGTGATGCTTCCCAGTATACTCCAGAATTCCTGATCAATAAATTGCAACACTTTATCCTGCGGAATCATTCTATGAGAAACTGCAATGACAATTAAAACAAATAGAACAAAAGTAGGTAAATACATAAATCTCATTTGTCGACCAACAAACGCTTTGTTGAGTTCAAAAAGTAAAGAAATAGCTACCACTATAGAAATCGGTATATCTATGAGCCATATAAAGTTGTTACTTATCCTTGGATTTCCATAAGAAGACATAATAAAAACAAAGGCGATCATCCCCAAAACCCCGCAATACACACCGACAAATTCTTGAACACTGAAGCGCTGGACTAATCTCACTACAATTCCGGGCTTTAGTTGATGTTCTATAGAAGGGAGTGACAAAATGATAAATAGTGAATTAGCGAGTGAAACCAGAACTCCAAAATAAATTAAAATTTTATTGGTAGTAGACCATTGTAATCCATTCACGAAGATAAGATTAGCTAGTGCTCCTAGACCCCAAACAAAAATTGCTAATCCAAACCATTTGATTCCTTTGACTGCTTTTTGATCTGCCCCTCGAAGTTTTTCTTTTCTAAAAATTCGCTGAATTACCACTGCTGAAATTAGACAGACAATAGCTGTAACTGTATATTCTATAGTACTAAACACGAAGTATTCCTTTTTCTTTAAAGATAAAGAAACTCTTTGAAATCAAAGAATAGTACTAAAAATGTCATTCCTGCATAGTCAGGGATCCGAAAAGATACTGTACTCTATATCACCTCATAAGATAAGTAACTTTCCAAAGGTAATTATAAGCTTGGAATAAGCGACCGCTATGCTTTCGCTTTAGCGAAAGCATAGTGTCTGTTTACATATTTCTTCGATACTGTCCTCCTACTTCAAACAACGCAGCTGTAATTTGTCCTAATGAACAAACTTTGGTAGCTTCCATTAATACTTCAAAAATATTTTTATTATTAATGGCAGCTTCTTGTACCTTGTTCAAAATTTCTGTGGAAACATCCTTTTTAGCAATATGGAGGTTATTTAGCGTAGTAATTTGATATTGTTTTTCCTCCTCTGTAGCTCGAATAACCTCGCCTGGAGTCACTGTTGGTGACCCTTTAGAACTTAAAAATGTATTTACTCCAATAATAGGAAACTCACCTGTATGTTTTAGGGTTTCGTAATACAAACTTTCTTCTTGTATTTTACTACGTTGATACATTGTTTCCATGGCACCTAAAACTCCGCCCCGTTCTGTTATCCTATCAAATTCCGTCAAAACAGCCTCTTCTACCAAATCTGTAAGCTCTTCAATAATAAAAGAGCCTTGTATCGGATTTTCATTTTTGGCAAGCCCTAGTTCCTTATTAATTATTAACTGAATAGCCATTGCCCTGCGCACAGACTCTTCGGTTGGGGTGGTTATGGCTTCGTCATAAGCATTTGTATGCAGTGAGTTACAGTTATCATAGATTGCGTATAATGCTTGTAAGGTAGTACGAATATCATTAAAATCTATCTCCTGAGCGTGTAATGAGCGTCCTGAGGTCTGGATATGATACTTCAACATCTGTGCTCTTGGATTGGCTTTATATTTATGTTTGAGAGCTTTTGCCCATATTTTACGAGCCACACGGCCAATCACTGCATATTCAGGGTCGATACCGTTTGAGAAAAAGAACGATAAATTAGGACCAAACTTGTTGATATCCATTCCTCGACTTAAATAATACTCTACATAGGTAAAACCGTTGGCCAAGGTTAGTGCAAGCTGTGTAATTGGATTTGCTCCTGCCTCTGCAATATGGTATCCCGAAATCGACACCGAATAGAAATTACGTACTTGTTTATCGATAAAATACTCTTGTACATCCCCCATTAATCGCAACGCAAATTCTGTAGAAAAAATACAAGTGTTTTGTGCTTGATCTTCCTTAAGAATATCGGCTTGTACAGTACCCCGAACGGTATTTAAAGTTTCAACTTTAATCTTTTCGTAGACATTTTCAGGCAATACTTGATCACCTGTAACACCCAGTAACATTAATCCTAGTCCATCGTTACCTTCTGGCAAATCACCTTGATATTGGGGGCGTTCGACCCCTTTATCTTTATAAATTTTCTTGATTTTAGCTTCAACTTCTGCTTCAAGTCCTTTCTCTTTGATATATTTCTCACAATTTTGATCAATCGCAGCATTCATAAAGAACCCGAGTAACATTGGTGCCGGACCATTAATAGTCATACTCACTGAAGTCATAGCATGGGTAAGATCAAAACCAGAATATAGTTTCTTTGCGTCGTCCAAACAGCAAATAGACACCCCTGCATTACCAATTTTACCGTAAATATCAGGTCTATGATCGGGATCATTTCCATACAAAGTCACCGAATCAAAAGCTGTAGAAAGACGTTTTGCCGGCATTCCTAAACTTACATAATGAAAACGACGATTGGTTCTCTCTGGCCCTCCCTCTCCTGCAAACATACGGGTGGGATCTTCTCCTGTTCTTTTAAAAGGGTATAATCCTGATGTATATGGAAACTCGCCAGGAACATTTTCCTGAAGACACCATTTTAAAACGTCACCCCAAGCTGCGTATTTTGGTAAAGCCACCTTTGGAATTTGCGTATGCGACAGGGATTTGGTATGTGTTTCTATTTTGATTTCCTTATCCCGCACTTTGAAAGAATACACAGGATCCTTATATTTTTTGACTTTATCTGACCATCCTATAATAATTTCCCAGTTATAAGGATCAAGATTTAGCTTTACTTTTTCAAATTGATCGAATAAAAGGTTCAAGAAAACTTTTGTTTGATCATTCTGAACTGCATTCAGGATCTTTTCCTGATCTATTCCTGATTTTGTAAGCATTTCGACTCCGCTTGTCGAGATAGACACAACTGATAATATGGTTTGAAATATTCCGTACAGCTTTTGAGCAACCTCAACCTGGGACTCGACTGTCTGGTCATATGCTCTATTGTTTTCAGCTATTTCTGACAGGTATCTTGTTCTACTGGGAGGGATAACAAATATCTTTTCAGACATTTCTTTAGAAATATGAAAGTCAGATTTCAGGTCAGCACCTGTTTTCTCTACAACTTTATCCATGATCGCTCTATAGAGCGTGTTCATCCCCGGATCATTAAATTGTGAAGCTATAGTACCATACACTGGTAATTCATCTTGTGGTGTATCCCATAGATTATGATTACGCATGTATTGTTTTTTTACATCACGTAAAGCATCTAAAGAACCTCTTTTATCAAACTTGTTGATCGCAACCAAATCTGCAAAATCTAACATATCGATCTTCTCTAACTGTGTGGCTGCACCAAATTCTGGGGTCATTACATAAAGAGAAGTGTCACTATGTTCTAAAATTTCGGTATCAGACTGTCCTATTCCAGAAGTCTCAAGAATAATCAAGTCAAATTCTGCCGCTTTGAGGACCTCTATTGCCTCAGCAACATATTTTGATAATGCCAAGTTAGATTGACGCGTCGCCAAAGAACGCATATATACCCGCGGAGAATTAATTGCATTCATTCGAATTCGGTCACCTAGTAATGCTCCTCCTGTTTTACGTTTAGAAGGATCTACAGATATGATTCCGATGGTTTTATTTGGAAAATCTATTAAGAATCTTCGCACCAATTCATCAACCAAAGATGATTTTCCTGCCCCACCTGTTCCCGTAATTCCTAAAACCGGAGTTTTTGATGTTTTATTCTTTTTGTGGATCTCATTCAACGTATCTTTTGCAATCTCTGGAAAGTTCTCTGCCGCAGAAATCACTCTTGCAATAGCACCTATTTCTTTTTCTGCCAAATGATCTGCTTCGCCATTAAGCCCATCTCCTATAGGAAAATCTGCTTGTTCGACCAAATCGTTAATCATTCCCTGAAGCCCTAGTTCGCGACCATCATCTGGGGAATAGATTCTGGTAATTCCATAATCCATGAGGTCTTTTATCTCTTCAGGAAGAATTACTCCACCACCACCGCCAAATATTTTAATATGCTCTGCCCCTTTTTCTTTTAACAGATCATACATATATTTGAAATATTCATTATGTCCTCCCTGATACGAAGTCATCGCAATAGCATTGGCATCTTCCTGTATAGCACAATTAACCACTTCTTCTACACTTCGATCATGACCAAGGTGAATTACTTCAACTCCTGTAGATTGTATAATACGACGCATGATGTTGATTGCCGCATCATGGCCATCAAACAGGGAGGCTGCCGTAACTATTCTTACCTTATTTTTTGGTGTATATGGTGCAATTTGTTCCATTGACAATAATTAGTGATTTTTATGCTGCTAATTTACGAAATACGCATCAAAAAGGATTATTTTTTTAGAATTATATAATTTATTTAACCCTTCTCAGCGTTTCATTAATTATAGTTCAAAGTTAGTACTATTTCTACGGCTTTTATTGAAAAATCCATATAGAAATGGCTATTAGATTTCAAATCCCCTAAAAACAATTAAAATCCTATGACGTTTAGCGAAAATAGTTGCAAAAATGATTTCTATAATAGTAAGTTTATTATGTTAGAATGAACAAACCCAACTATTAAACTAACGTGAAAAAAACGACTATATTAATCAATTGTCCCGATAAAAAAGGAATTATTGCAACGGTAACTAACTTCATCGTAGCAAAAAAAGGAAATACAACCTATGTAGAGCAGCATGTTGATAATGAACTGGAAGAGTTCTTTATGAGATTAGATTGCGAATTTGACAAGGATGAAGAAAAGCTTGCGTTATTTAAGGAATCTTTTGACAACCATGTAGCAAGTAATTATAACATGCATTGGGAAATGTATAACGCCGATAAAAAACCAAAAATGGCTCTGTTTGTATCGAAATATGATCATTGTCTTTATGATATTTTAGGAAGATACGCTTCTGGAGAATTGCAAGTAAAAATTCCAATAATAATAAGTAATCATAATGACCTTAAATCTATTGCCGATGCCTTTAATGTTCCTTTCAAGCATATTCCTGTCAATAAAGACAACAAAGTTGAAGCCGAAGCCGAGCAGCTAAAAGCTCTTAAGGATCATAAAGTTGATTTTATTGCATTGGCCAGATACATGCAAATACTTTCTTCTGATTTTGTTGATCAATTTCCTAACAAGATCATTAATATTCATCATTCATTTTTGCCGGCATTTCCCGGTGCCAAACCTTATCATTCAGCTTATGAAAGGGGAGTGAAAATTATTGGAGCCACCAGTCATTACGTGACTTCAGATCTTGATGAAGGCCCTATTATCGAACAAGAAGTGGTACGAGTATCACACATACATAATGTACAGGATTTCATTTTGAAAGGTCGTGACCTTGAAAAAATTGTTCTATCAAGAGCGATTAAACATCATATAGAACGTAAGGTTTTAGTTTACAATAATAAAACTGTTATTTTTTCATAACGGCAGCATATCACCAAAATTTGCAAAACTATAGCCTTCTTTTTCCAGAAGCAAGCGTTCTTGATTTTTCTTATCTAATGCCGGATTTGAATGATTAAAATGAATAAAAATAATTTTGGATTTAATCTCTTTGGATTCATTTTTAAATAAATCAACTGTTTCCTCAATAAATGGATGTGGTACTTCTGACATTGGTCTTGGAATCTCGCCATTCTTAAAAAAAGTGGCATCAATAAGGGCATAATCCACTTGTTTTACCTCTTCGATTATGCTTTTTTCCCAAAGAGACCATTTATTAATGTCAGGTATAAATAATGCTGATTTGTTTTTCCCTATTATTTTATAACCCACTGTTTCTGAATACTCATCTCTATGGGGTACTAAAAACGGAATAACTTCTATATTCTTGGTAATTCTAACTATAGAATCTGCCCGTAAAGGATTTATGTTTACATTGTTCAAACTAACCAATTGAGACCATGGACCATTATTCTCTAGAAATATCTTCATTTTTGGCATTGCATATATTTGGATGTTCTTGGCTCCCATGGCCTCTCTTCCCAAATGCATTAAACCTGTATAATGTCCCATATGTGCATGAGTCAAAAAAATACTATTAATGATAGTTTCGTTATGGAGATGTTCGCCATCCAAAATCGCCAATTGCTGCGGCATATCGGGAGTAGCTTCAAATAAAAATTTCTTATTTTCTTGACGGTCTATAATCCCTAAAGAAACAACCAATTCTTTCTTGGCTTCTCTATTTTTTACAGACACGAACTCTTGCGTATTGTTGATATGTGGAAAACCCCCATCTTGTGCCGTACCTAAAATTGTAATATATTGATCTGGTAAAGCTGATGAATTTATACTGGTCTTGTTTAAATCTTTTTCATTTTTACATGAAATAATTAAAAGAGATACTATTAAAAAAATTACATTTGAATTCATATTGATCATATATAACCTCAAATCTAATAAGAAATCATGAAAAAGATCCTCATTATTTGCACTCTAATAATACTTTCAAGTTGTGCAGAGCTTCAACAGGTCGTTAATAATCTCCCACAAACTACTGGTGGCGGTTTTGGAATAAGTAATACTGATATTGCCAATGGATTACAACAAGCTCTTGATAATGGAATAGATAAACAGGTAACAAAACTTACTCAAAAAGACGGGTTTTACAGAAATCAATTAGTAAAAATTCTTCTTCCTCAAGAATTGCAGAAAGTTGACAAAACGTTAAGAGATGTAGGATTAAGCAAATTAGCAGATGAAGGCTTAAAAATCCTAAATAGAGCGGCTGAAGACGCCGTAAAAGAAGCTACTCCGATATTTGTAAATGCTGTAAAGGAGATCACGTTCACAGATGCTCGCCAAATTCTTTTGGGCAATAATAATGCAGCAACCACATATTTAAAAAATAAAACAAATAATACATTATATGCAAAATTTAACCCGGTAATCAACCGATCCTTTTCTAAGGTCGGGGCAGATAAAATTTGGTCTAACATCATCAATAAATATAACGCCTTACCCCTAACCAGTAACGTTAATCCCAATCTTACGGATTATGTGACCCAAGAAGCTTTAAAAGGTGTTTACACAATGATTGCGGTCGAAGAAAAACAGATAAGAACCAAGCTGAGCTCAAGAACAACCGATTTACTAAGAAGAGTGTTCGCTCTACAGGATAATTAGTAGTTTACCATATTATTTTTATACATGAAATTACTTAAACAAGAGTTAAACAATTACCCTAATATTTATTACAAATTTATGTAATGTTAACTCATTATTAAGAGACTTGGCTTACATTATCAAATACCTTTGTAGTAAAACAAAAGGAAAAAATGTTTGCTTGGTTTAAAAACAGAACTGAACTTCAAAGGTTACAGTATGATTACTGTAAAATGATGAAAAGTGCTTATAAACTGGCACTTACAGATAAGAACAAAAGTGACCAAATACACGAAAAAGCCAACAAATTACTTTCGCAGATTAAAAAAATAGAAAGTCAATCTATCTTCTAATCTATTATGTCTTAATATCGGCCTATAAATGCTATAGTTTCTTTGTTAAAGACTTCGGGTTGTTCTACATTCACAACATGTCCTGAGTCTTTTATTACATAAAGTTGTGATAATTTATGTGAAGCTGCAACCTTTTTGACGGATGGTAAAAAGAGATAATCTTCTTCTCCCATAACGTATAAAGTCGGAATTTTAATATCTTTTGCTCTAAAAAAACGCAATAATGGATTTATTTCTGAAGTGAGCCTAAACCAACGCACAAATTCTTTTTGGTATAACTTTTTTGCTTCATTAGCGAATAGTAATCTGGATTGTTTATGATTTTTTTTGGGCATGATAATGAACGCAAAGAATTTGTAAAGTAGCATATATGGGATTACAGATTTAAACACGATCCCTAATTTCATTAAAACTTGAGACCTGAAGTTTAACTTCATAATAGCGCCCCCCATGATCATGCTTTGGACCCGGCCCGGATGTTTCTCAGCCAAATTCCTGATAAGTATAGTTCCCAAGGAAATTCCGACAAAATGTGATTTTTTGATATGCTCTTTATCAATAACTTCTATAATATCCTCAGTAATAGAATCAAAGGTATATTTTGAATTAAAGGCATCCTTAAGCGCAGGTTTAGAGTTACCATGCCCTCGTAAGTCTAATAAAAGTACATTAAAATGTTTTCTGAATTCACGGACTTGTTTAAACCATATCGAAGAACTTCCTCCCGCTCCGTGAACAAAAGTGACCCAATCTTCATTTGTAGGATGGTGGTATAAAGAATAATTTAGCAATGATTCGTTTTTATTTTTTCAAAACTACAAACTTATTTTACATTTATTCTATGGTTAACAGTATTTATAGAAATGTTTAAACCTAAAATTAACTGTGTAATGTTTTAAAATAGGAAAACGCCCCAACCAATCTGGAACCATACCACGAAAAATACTCACCATCTACCAAAACAATTTCTGCATTGTTGTTGATTCTTTTAATTTCTAAAATATGTTTTTCTGAAAAAGGAAATGGTTCTGAAGATAATAAAATAAGGTCCAATTTTTTTAACGAACTAATTTCTTCTGGTGAGACTTCCGGGTAACGGGCTTTATGATGAAATACATTCTCAAAATTATTTAATTGAAGCATGTGATTTATAAATGTATTATTTCCGACGGCGATCCAGGGATCCTTCCATATAAAATATACTACTCTCTTTTTATTTGGAATATTCTCGATAGACTTTATAAACAATGCCTGCTCAAAAGTTATTTTAGAAATAAGTTGACCCGCTTCCTTCTCTTTCTTAAAGATCTTTCCATATTGCCCAATCATCTCTAAAGCATCTGTAATTGAAAAAATATCTGAAACATGAACGGGATATTCTTTTTGTAGGTTTTCGACCATCTCTTTGGCATTTTCTTCTTTATTACAAAGAATAATATCTGGATTCAGACGTCTCACTTTTTCATAATTAATTCTTTTAGTACCCCCTACAATGGTTTTTTCTTTTCTTATAGTATTTGGATGTATACAAAACTTTGTGACCCCAACAATTATTTCATTTAGACCTAGTGCAACCAAGAGTTCGGTTTGTGAAGGAACCAAGGAAATAATACGTTTAGGAACATTTAAAAGCTCTATTTTTCTTTGCAATTGATCTGTATATATCATGAACTTAGAATCTTAAATAGGTACCACTAACACAAATATTAAAAAAATTATAAATTGTTGAAAACTAACAATTTAATATAGGAATTCAAAAGAAAATTTCCTATCTTAGTAAGAGTTTAATATAAAATATCGGGGCTATGAATTCAGTATTACTTGACATTATCATTTATGGTATAATGGCATTTTTTGTAGTGTTCATTGTTTATGGACTTTATGGATATGCAAAACAGGTGTTCAACGCAAATAGACGTTAATAACTCTATTCTTTAATTTAATTTTTTAAAAGAACAAGGATACTTAAAGAAGTATTCTTGTTCTTTTTTTATTTTCCTTCTTGCAGAATTTTTTTCATTTCAGTTTGGAGCGCTAATGCCTTCTTTGCTGCAGCTTTTGCATAATCTAATTTATCTGAAGCATAAATAATACCTCTTGACGAATTGATTAATAATCCAACCTGATTGTTGAGCCCATATTTACAAACCTCCTGTAAACTGCCTCCTTGTGCTCCTACCCCTGGAACCAGTAAGAAACTATCAGGAATAATTTCCCTAATGTCGGAAAGATATTCTGCTTTTGTAGCCCCTACGACATACATTAGGTTTTCAGAATTCTTGTAGGTCTTTGAGATTTCCAGGACATGCTTGTACAATTCTTTTCCTTCTGTATCTTTTGTTTGAAAATCAAATGCTCCTTGATTAGAAGTCAATGCCAATAATATCGTATGTTTATTTTTAAAAGCCAGAAAAGGTTCTACCGAGTCTTTTCCCATATACGGAGCTACTGTGATTGAATCGAATGCCAAGTCTTCAAAAAATGCTTTAGCATACATCGTACTGGTATTCCCAATATCACCACGTTTAGCATCAGCAATTGTGAAAACTTCTGGATAATGAGTATTAATATAATTTATGGTTTTTTCTAAAGATTTCCATCCTTTTACTCCATACGCCTCATAAAATGCAATATTCGGCTTGTATCCCACTGCCAAATGATGCGTAGCATCAATAATTGTTTTATTAAATTCAAAAATAGGATCCTCTTCTTCTAATAAATGTTTTGGAATTTTATTGAGATCTACATCCAAACCTATACATAAAAATGATTCCTTTTTATATATCTGTTCAACAAGCTCTTGTGTGGTCATCTTTTTTCTATCTTTTTATTAACCAAATTATTCTTTGCCATCTACATAATCCTGAAGGTAGTTAAATCTTTCTGTTAACTTACCCCCTTGTGTTATTCTTGCTTTTTCAAGAACTTCATCTTCGTCTCCGTTAAAAAAAGCTGGAATTACGTGTTCCAAAAACATCTCCCCAAAACCTTCACTGGCATCTTTTGGCAATTCACAAGGCAGATTGTCTACCGCCATTACCACAATAGCTTTTGGATCCCTATAATCGACCTCTTTCTCAGTTTCGGGATGATATCCATAAATGGGGTCGGCTATTGTAGAAGGTCTAATTGTGCTTGCAACAGGTCCGTCAATATCACAAGAAATATCAGCCACTAATTTGATCTTAAAATCTTTGGATTTGGCATCGTTTCTAGTAAAAATAAAAGGCGCACCATCTCCAAAAAAGTGTCCGGCAATATAAATGTCGCTCACTCTTGCAAATTGCATGAAATCACTGGCATACTCTTCTGGATTCTTATAAAAATCATTTTTATCCAGTACACGACCATCTTTACGTTTATTATAATCCAATACATCAATCTGAACGTAAACTGGTTCTTCAAAAGTTTTATGCAGATACTCATCAACAGAAACTTCTTTAATCGTCATGGCATCCAAAATTTCTTTAGCTCCACCACCTACTTTTCCTTTTCCGGTAAGTACAATTTTTATATTGGGTAATGAAATCCGAGATAATTCTGATTCAAGTGCTTTTTGATCGACAAGCGTATGGGCTTTAGGTAGAGTATACGTGCCATGTTTGAGGCCCCAAGCTCTGAATCCATTATAAGCCCCCACAATACCAGCATATTTACCAAATCCAATTAATCTGAATCCCCTTGGTCCTACAATAACTTCATGATCATATAATTCGATATTTTTCTCGAGAATAGCTCGCAATAAATCTCTGTTATACGGCTGTTTTTTGATAGTATGCGAAAAAAAGAAGTATTTTTTATTTGGAACCAACGCCGAGACAGGTACTTCTTTTACTCCAAGTAACACATCACAATCAGAAATGTCATTAGAGATCTCGAATCCGGCTTCTTTATATTCTGAATCCTTAAAAATTCTTATATCCGAGCTTTCTACTACAAAAGAAGCTTCTTGAAATTTTGATTTTGCATTTTTAAGGCCAACTGGAGAGAAAACAACACGACGATCTGGCGGGTTTTTACGTTCTTTAATGATACCGAACTTAATCATATAGAAATGGTATATTTTTTGTAGTTTAAAATTGCGGCTAAAGATATGATAATTATAGTTATCTTTGCCAACCATTTTTGATGTTAAAAAGACATCAAGCTATGAATTTTGGGGTCGACTGGTTTTGACAGCGAGATTAATAGGATGGTAAGCACGTCGAGCTATGAAATTAATGCTCGTAAATATCTATTTCATCTTTTTAAACGGCGAGAATAACTACGCCCTAGCTGCATAATCTGAATATAGTAGGATAATGCCTCGGCCCACTAGGTGGGCAAGCAGGATACCTCTCAAGAGCCTTGGTTTGCGGCGATTGATCATGAGGTATCGTAAAAGTAAACCTAGAAACAATAGGATCTTGATATTGTTTTGAAACTTAATTGAGAATAAGCGATAAGTTGGCGGTTTTTGGTCTTTCTTATCGACGAAAATTAAACAAAAACTAAACGTGTAGAAAGCTATTGTATTACTTGTTTGGACGAGGGTTCGAATCCCTCCGACTCCACTGGAAATTAACCAAATTCCTTCAAAAGCCTATAAATACTATGTTTATGGGCTTTTTAATTTTCTTTTAATATCAAATGAAATCATATAATATCAAATAAAAAGTGCTTTATTCGGTGCTTAAAAATACAAACAAAAACAAGCACCTATGCAACCCACATTTTCTGTCTTATTCTACCCTAAAGGAAGTAATATTTATAAAGATGGTATGATCCACAAATAATTATCCTTATTCATAAATCAAGGGTTCACTCTGGTTTGTTTATTTAATTATCATTCAAATCATATAGATAGGTAATCTATTTTAGGTGTTGTAATAACCACGGCACCTCCAAAAAAGAAGCTTTGTAGCTGCTCTCCAAAATCTATAAACTTTTACCGTTTTATCAGGACCTTCAGAAACATTCTTTAATGAAGAGCTATTCTAAAATTGATGGTTGATGTAGTAAATTTAACGTGAGTTCGGGATAAGAAACTTTAATAATTTATTGTAGAAAAAGCAGAGAATTAGTATATTTAAGTATC
>CANMTP010000014.1 GCA_947500845.1 uncultured Aquimarina sp. | reverse complement strand
TACCCAACTAAACCAAATATCAATATAGATAACCTACAAAGAATTGGGTAAGCCTTAAACCGAACTCACGTTAAATAAGACATTTTTAGTAAAGAACTAAAACATTATTGAGTAACTTTTTGAATGTTAGTTATAAGCACTGCACATGAAATGAAAATTAAACCTAAATTCACTACCTACAAGAAAAAAGTAAAAGAAAGTTTTGAACGACAAAACTTCATGAAGTTGATCGATGCCAAGTTGATCGATATTCAACACGGGTATTGTGAGATCCACGTACCCTACAGTTCTAATTTAACACAACAGCACGGTTTTTTTCACGCTGGTGTGATAAGCACTGTAGCCGATAATACAGCTGGATATGCGCTGCTTTTTCATTAATGGAAGAACATTCTTCTGTATTGACAGTAGAATTTAAAATTAATTTAATTGCACCAGGTGATGGAGAACTGCTAATTGGAAAATCTAATGTTATAAAAAACGGTAGAACTTTAACTATTTGTAATTCTGAAGTTTATATTGTTAAAGACGGAAATGAAAAACTATGCGCTGTCGCACAGTTAACATTAATAGAACTTAAAAACAGTACAGATAAAAAATTAATAAAGTAGAGATGGAAAGGCATAGAAAATTAAAAGACACTGAGTTCGAAAGACAATTTGCTGATAGTACTTTGAACCCTACCCTATTTACTCATGAAGCACATCTAAGATTAGCTTGGATCCATATTAATACATATGGCATGGATGCAGCCTGCACAAATATTTCAGATCAAATCATGAAATTTGCGACGAAGCATGGTGATCCTGATAAATTTAACAAAACTGTTACCATAGCAGCTATCAAAGCTGTGAATCACTTTACTCAAAGATCAGGTTCCAACAATTTTCAGGATTTTATTGAGGAATTCCCGAGATTAAAATATAATTTCAAAACGTTGTTAGATTGTCACTATGGTTTTGATATTTTCAATTCAACTACTGCTAGAAAAGAGTATCTAGAACCAGATTTACTTCCATTCTAAAAATTTAATTAAGTATGCCTATTAAAAAAGCGCCCTATAAAAGGCGCTTTTTCAAATCCAAACTAACCAACAACTATTTTGGCATTACAACATCGCTGATTACATGAATCACTCCGTTTTCTGCCATTACGTCTGTTTTTACAATTTCACTGTACGTTCCGTTTTGATCTTTTAACCAAATCTTACCATCTTTTTGAATAACGCTAAGCTTTGATCCATTTAGCGTAGTAACTTCTGTTTTTCCGTTTCCTTTTTTTAATGCATTCATTACTTCTCCAGCGGCAAGTTTACCAGACACAACGTGATACGTAAGTATTGCTGATAATTTTTCTTTATTTGCTGGCTCTAATAAGGAGTTCAACGTTTTAGAATCAATTTTTCCGAAAGCATCATTGGTGGGTGCAAATACTGTAAATGGGCCATCGCCTTTTAACGCTCCTACCAAGTCAGCTGCTTTCAATGCAGTTACTAATGTTGAAAAATCATCGACAGATACTGCTACATCCACAATATCGTTGTTTGTCCTTTGAGCTGAGATAGATTGTGTGAATAGAAATAACATTAAGGTTGAGGCAATAAAAACTAACTTTTTCATACTATTTATTTTAATGATTAAACAATTTTAAACGCGCTTTACATTTTCATATACACCAATTTTTTCTTTTTGGATGAGCTACGCTAATTTTTTTCTTAAATTTGAGTAATTCTTCTAACAAAATGCAAGACGATTTAGAGCTTATAAAGCAATTACAGAATAAGGATAGCAGAGCCTTATCTGCTATTTATGACCGTTACTCGGGAGCTTTGTACGGAGTTATTCTACGTATATGTAAAAATGAAGAAGTAGCTCAGGATCTCTTGCAAGAAACTTTTTTAAAAATCTGGCAAAAGTCTCATCATTATGACCCAAAAAAGGGTAAATTTTTTACCTGGTCGTATCGTGTTGCAAAAAATTTAACGTTAAATTCTTTAAGAAATCCTACTAAACTCATCCAAAATGAAGATTTAAGTGTATATGAGGATAAAGAGATTAATGAGCCAGAATTGGACATATTACAATTAAATGGTTCACTAAAAGCATTAGATCCACATCATCAAAAAGCATTAGAACTGGTATATTTTAATGGGCTTACACATCGAGAGGCACATGAGGAGATGAATGTACCACTTGGTACTTTTAAATCCTATGTTAAACAGGCATTAAAAAAATTGAGAGAAACATATCAAAAACAACTCATTTTATTCTGGGTGATAATAGAAAAGATGATATGATGAACAGGAAATCGATAAAAGAAAAAGGGATATTAGAGCAATATTTGCTTGGAGAACTATCAGATGATCAACACGTTCAGGTTGAAAAAATTCTGAAAGAAGACCAGGAATTGTTTCAATACTATACCGACTTAGAACAAGATTTTGAGAAATTAGCTTTTGAAAACGCAATTGCTCCTCCACCTAGAGTAAAAGATTCTTTAATGAATGATATTCTAGGCGCTACTCCCAACACTGATAAAAATGTGATTGCTATCAATAGAAAAAATCAGAGTGCTGTCTATCTAACTATTGCGGCCAGCCTTGCCGTGCTTTTTATGCTAAGTTCTGCATGGCTTTATCATCAATGGCAAGATTCAAAAAACAATCTGCAGGTTGTACAAGATGAAACTCTGGATTTACGCAATCGTATAGTGACTTTAGAAGAGAATTTAAAGGAAACTAATACATGGTATACTGCAATCAATAATCCAAACACCATCCAGTTGGTGCTTAAAGGAAATGAAATTTCCCCGAGCTCTACGGCTATTACTTATGTTAATCATGATAAGAAGACGGTAATCTTAAATTCAGAAGGTTTAGCACCATTAGAGAATGATAAAACCTATCAAATGTGGGCAGATGTAGATGGTGAAATGATCGATATGGGCGTAGTACCTTCTGATAAACAGATGATTGCAATGAAATATATTGAGAATGCAGCATCTATTAATATCACTATAGAACCTGCAGGAGGAAATGATCATCCTACTGTTGAGCGTTTAATATCGAATGTATTACTCTAGTCATGATTTTCAGAAAGGCAACGATAGAAGATCTTCCAGTAATTATTAAAATGATTGCCAATGATTCTTTGGGAAAAACCAGAGAAAATTTTACGAGTCCTCTTCCTAAAGCATATACCGAGGCTTTTAAAAATATAGACGCAGATCCCAATCAGGAGTTGATAGTACTTGAAAATATAGATTCTGAAATCATTGGAACATTGCAACTATCTTATATTCAATACCTAACCTACCAAGGCGGGATACGAGCACAAATTGAAGCTGTAAGAATAAGAGAAGATCTAAGAGGAAAAGGAATTGGACGTCAATTATTTGAATGGGCTATAAATCGCGCAAAGCAAAGAGGAGCACATTTACTTCAGCTTACCACAGATAAAAAAAGGCCTGAAGCTATTCAATTTTATGAAAAACTGGGTTTTAAAGCTTCTCACGAGGGTATGAAACTTCATTTTGATCTTTAACTTTATCAAAATCTTAGTATTCGGTTTTATTCATAATACTTATCTTCCAAAAGAATCAATCAAAATACATTATGAAAAAAATTGCAGTTCTGCTTTTAGCAATTATTCCGCAGTTGATCAATAGTCAGGAAAAAATAGTTGTCCAATCCGTTTTACCGCAAATCATTTCAAAATTTCCTACGGTTAGAGATTTTACTATATCTCCAAATCAAAATGAAATTTATTTTACAGCGCAAGGATATGCAGGAGAACTTTCAACGATTATAAAAGTTATAAAAAAAGATGACCAATGGTCAGCGCCAGAAGTTGCTCCTTTTTCTGGTCAATACAAAGATTTAGAAGCTATGTTTTCTACTGATGGATTAAAATTATATTTCGTTTCAGACAGGCCTAATGAGCACACAACAAAAGAAACAAAAAATTATGATATTTGGTATTTAGAAAGATCTTCAATCGATTCAGATTGGTCTTCACCAATAAATATTGGAAGTCCAATTAATACAGCCGGGGATGAATTTTATCCCTCTGTTGCAAAAAACGGAAATCTGTATTTTACCAGTACTACTGCATCTTCTACCAAAGGAAAAGACGATATTTTCATAAGCAAATGGGAAAACAATAAATATGTAGAACCTGTTTCTCTACCCGAAACTATTAATTCTGAAGGATATGAATATAATTCTTACATAGCTCATGATGAATCATTTTTAATTTTTGGAGGATATAATCGAAAAGATGGATTAGGTAGCGGAGATTTATATATCTCTTATAAGGATCAAGAAGGAAAGTGGTCTATAGCACAAAACCTTATCAAAATCAACTCTGATAAAATGGATTATTGCCCGTTTTATGATACAAAAACTCAAACACTTTATTTTACGAGTAAAAGAAATTCCATAAGAGACAATTTTGCTCAATCAAAGAATCTAAAACAGCTTCTAGAACTAATGAATTCTTATGAAAATGGTCTAAGCAGAATCTATAGCAGCGTTATACAATTATAAGTTCAATCCAAAATACTATTTTAACAACATCTTATTTAAGTTTAACCGTAATAAAAGCATTCAAATTTGTAATTTTGCTAGAAAATTTAAACCGTGTACATGAGAATTCTATTCTCTTTATTTCTATTTATCGCTTTTGCCATACGTCCTGCTATGGAGATAAGCACAGTAATGTATTATCAACTTAACATCGATTATATCGTTGAAAAATACTGCGTAAATAAGAAAAGGCCAAAATTGAATTGTAACGGTAAATGTTATTTAATGAGTCAAATGAAAACTAGGACTCAGCCTTCAAAAGAAAAGTCTGAAAACACTATCATCGTAGAATCTTTTATCCCTCTTTTTTTTCAGGACAATTCGATTTCGATAAAAAGCGTTAATCCTTTTATTTCAGATCAAATACAAAACTGGAAATTAGAAAGTTTCCGTACAAAAACGATATCTGTAGACATCGATCACCCTCCAGAGATTCAACTTTCTTAAACCCGTTTTATGCATTAGAACTTCGTAATGAAGCTTTCAGATGCCATAAAATATGAAATTTTCTAAATTTTAGCATAGTATCGCTACGGTTAAATTTAAAAATGTAGCGTAGTGCTATATTTTGCAGTAGCTGGAAGCTGTAATACCTGCCCGCCTTAATAGTTCGAATAGGCAGGCGGGGATTTTCTAATGCATAAAACGGGTTAAAGAGCAACTTTTATTAAAATCTATTTAAGGATAAGGTAATACATCTTTTACCTCTCCCAGAAGTTGTTATTGTAAAAAAATCAAACCTTTTAAAAACCAAAAGATGATAACTCCTTGCATATAAATCCTGCAAACGGAGTGTCATTACAATTCATTATACTCAATGAAAAACATAGTAACATGTATAGTTTTCCTATGTATGGGAGTATTTAATTATGCTCAAGAATCATATAAAGAAAATATCAATGACAGTATACCTTCTGAAGAACAACTAGAAGAAATATTAGTGACTTCAGCAAGTAGGGAAATACAAAAACGCTCTGAAGTACCAGGGTCTATAGCAACCATAAATGCACAAACTATTAAAGAAACCAAAGCATTTGGAATCGATCAATTAGTCAATCAGGTACCGGGCGTATTTATGTCTACATCTAGAGCAGCCAGTAATGAGCAGCATTTCATGACTGTGCGATCTCCAATCTCCACAAAAGCACTATTTCTTTATCTTGAAGATGGATTACAAATTCGTCCTACTTCGGTTTTTAATCACAATGCGCTTTTAGAAATGAATGACCTTTCGTATAGTCGCATAGAGGTTCTTAAAGGACCTGCTTCAAGTATTTATGGTAGCGAAGCTATCGGAGGTAGTTTTAATTTTATTACTAAGACGCCATCTGAAAATTTGAGTGGCAGCATTGGTTTTCAAACCAATGATTTAGGACTTACCCGGTATGACTTTGAAATCTCTGATCAGCCAGGTGAAAAATTTGGTTTTTATCTGGGGGGTCAATATGCACAACGAGAAAATGGTCCTATTGAGCATAGCAATTATGAAAAAACCGCTATTACTTTCAAAACTGTATATGACATTAATGCAACATCAAAGTGGACTACTGTTTTTGACATTGTTGATTACCGATCAGATATGACAGGCTCGTTGAGTGAAGTAGATTATAGTGAAGGTAATTATGAAAGCGACCAAACATTCACCGAAAGAGAGGCTATCGCTTTTAGAGCCAGAACTACATTAGATGAATTCTGGAGCGATCGTAACAAAACCTCATTCAACTTTATAGTGAGAAGCAATCAAATGGATCAAAACCCATCCTACAGAATCCGACAATTTAGAAATCAAGGGCAATTAACAGGTTTTGGTACAGGCGAAGTAAATTCTAATCAATTTAGAAGTTTTGTAGGACTGATTCAACATAAACTCGATATGAACTTTGCCAATTCGTCTTTGATTATTGGGGCAACTGCAGATTATTCTCCTCAGGATTATCAGGCAGAAACAATCGATGTTTTAGTAGATCCTGAAACTGGAAGAAATACTGGTTTTAATATGAATACCGGAGACTTTATCCTAAACTATGAAGCGAATATTTTTAATTATGCTGGGTATTTTCAATATGAAATATCACCTATCGATGCATTTAAGGTAACTGCTGCCCTACGTTATGATGGTTTTGAGTATGATTATAATAATCTGGCTGATGGAATTGTAGGTGTAGATGACGCTTTAGATAATTTCAATAATCTTACTCCAAAACTAGGTATTAATTACAACTTCGACAGAAGTTCTGGGGTATATGCCAATTATTCTCAAGGTTTTACCCCACCACAAGTTTCTACACTGTATCGTAACCGAAATGAACTTCGGGGAATAGAACCTAGTCGTTATAATAATTACGAAATTGGTGGTTACTTTGCTTCTTCTTCAAAAATAAAAATAGACGCTGCATTGTATCTTCTGGAAGGAGAGAATACATTGATCACGCTAAGAGATGAAGATGATAATTTTTTTAATACCAATGCTGGTAGCACCAGGTCATATGGTATTGAATATGGAATTACCTACAGCCCTATCAAAGAAATCTCAATCACTCATAATGGTAGTTATGCTATGCATCGTTATGTAGAGTTTTTTGATGGAGGTGTAGATTTCTCTGATACCGATAGAGAAACAGCTCCTAACCTTCTGGGAACTTCTTTGATTACCTATCGTAAAGACCTTAATAAGAATCTGAGAGTAAGTTTAACTGCCGAACATGAACTCGTAGGTGAATATAATACAAGTTTTGAGGGGCAAATAGAAAATGAAGATGGAACTACAGAGACGGCTACGTACGACGGTCACAACGTTTTCAATCTTAGAGCCAATATAAGCTATAGAGGTTTTGAAGTCTGGGGGCATGTCTTGAATATTTTTGATGAATTGTATGCCGCAAGAGCTTCTTTTAATCGTTTCAGAGGAGAAAACAGTTTTACCATTGGTAATCCGATCGCTTTTCACTTTGGAGCTAGATATAATTTTTAAAATAATATAGTAGGGTGTGTAAAATTACTGTCACGTTAAGCGTAGTCGAAATGTAACAAACGAAAGGTTGATTATCTCTCGACTACGCCTGTCTGCCGACAAGGCAGGCTCGAAATGACAGTAGCGTATTAATAAATAAATTCAACATGAATTTCCGATTATGAAAAAAAATGAAAAACTTAACAAATGGCTCTGGAAATGGCATTTTATTGCAGGTATAATCTCGTTGCCATTCATATTAGTACTGTCTATTACAGGAGGGATTTATCTTTTTAAAACCGATTATGAAACTCCTCGCCAGCAGCATATCAAAGAAGTAGTTGTACAAGGAACTCCTATTTCTTTACAGGAACAATGGCAGATGGCAAACAATAGTACTCCTAAAAAACCAAGTGCAGTTGTCCTATCAAACAGAGCTAATCAAGCGACCGAATTTGTGTCAGGACGCTTTAGCGGGAAAAGCAGTGTGTACATAAATCCTTATTCGGGAGAAGTTTCAGGAACAATCGTCACAAAAAAAACAGACATGTTTAAAGTTCGCAAACTGCATGGGGAGTTACTTATGGGTAAACTTGGCACTAAAATTATTGAACTCATCGCCAGTTGGATGGTGGTTTTGATTTTAACCGGACTCTATGTTTGGTGGCCTGGTCGAGGTTGGAAATTGAAAGGCTTTTTTATTCCCAGGATTAATGAAGGTAAAAGAACATTTTACAGAGATCTTCATGCTATCACAGGTTTTTGGATATCGGGATTATTAATTTTAATTCTTGCTGGTGGTTTTCCCTGGACAGATGTCTTTGGTGAGAATTTCAAACAAATCCAAAAAATCACCAATACAGGATATCCGGTAACTTGGGAAGGAAGACAATTACAATCTGCAATTAGTGGAGAATCATTAACATTGGATGAGATGGCCAGTAAGGCGAAAGCTCTTGATCTTCCGGGCATAGTAACTCTACATTTACCTAAAGGGCCTAAAGGTGTCTTTAGCGTTTCAAATGAAAATCCATCTGATCTTCAATCGCAAAAAAAAATACATTTTGATCAATATTCAGGTGAAATCATAACAGCAAATGATTGGAAAGATGTGGGAGTTCTTATGCGAGGAAGAATGTGGGTAATGGCATTTCATCAAGGAGAGTTTGGTCTATGGAATTGGTGGTTGATGTTGATTGTTGCAATAGGGTTAACTGCTATGAGTATTTCTGCCCTAATATCTTATCTTTTACGAAAACGAAACGGTATCTGGGGTGTTCCTAAAGTTCCTTCAGCTTTCAAAGTTGGGTATGGTATCATCACAACAATTGTGATACTTTCTCTTGTATTTCCATTGTTTGGTATCAGCATAGTAATCATTCTATGTATTGAATATGTTAGAAAACTAAACAAAAAACGAAGAATAACTCTTTCGACTTCATAAAAATGAAATTAAAATTTTTAGTTGTCGTCATAAAAATTGATAATAATATTTTAGTGCAGAAACGTCTTTAACTTAAGTATTGTTAGAATTAAATTTTAAAACATTTTAGATAATGAAAAAAGAAATAATATACTTATTACTAGTACTATTCACTATGATAAGTTGCAATAACGTGAAAAAAATAGAAGTAAAACAAAACGAGTCAGTTCTAAAAATTTCAGAACAAGATTCTCTAACAGCAGAACAAATTGCTACACAATTTACTCCAGAAGGTCAATATGAAGCCATGGAACAAGTTTTTGGAAAACCAAGATACAATATCAAAACTATCGGGATACTGGTTTATGATGGTGTAAACTCCCTTGATGTAATGGGTCCTCGTTACGTTTTGGGTCAAGCAATGGGTGTCAAAACAATGCTTATCGGTGTGAAAAAAGGAAGTATAAAAACAGTTAAGAAAATAGAATTGATCCCTGATACTACGATAGATCAAGTTGAACAATTAGACATATTAGTGATCCCAGGAGGATTTAAAGGCACTATAGAGGCCACTTATGATGAAAAATTACATCAATGGATTCGGAAAATGGATGAAAATACTAAGTATACTGCAGGAGTATGTACAGGAGTATGGATCTTGGGGGCTACCGGATTATTAAAAGATAAAAAAGCGACCGTAAATTGGTACAGAGCAAACGAAATGTTACATAAATATGGAGCAACATTTACAAATGATAGATTTACCCAAGATGGTAAATATTGGACTTCTGCCGGGGTAACTGCAGGAATAGATATGGCTTTGGCTATAATGAATGATATTTATGGAGAAGCGTATACCCAAGCCATTATGCTCGATATGGAATATAATCCCAATCCACCAATACAAGGGGGAAGTATAGAAAAAACAAAACCTATAGTGCTACAAATGATGAAAACCATGTATGATTCTGGTTTCCTGCCCATCGTTGATAGTTTAGAAACACAAAAAAGAAATCGTAAATAATAATTAATAGTAATGCTTACATTTATCCTAATCCCTGCAATTACTCTCTGTTTTCTTCAAATTTTTATACAAAGTCGTAAAATGAATGAAATTGAAAGGCATATAAAACAACCAAAACTCAACAAAACAAAGAAAAATAATATCTTTGATACCTAAAAAAATTACAACTATGAAACCATCTTTTTTCTATTACGCTCTAATCGCCCTGATTGTCGTTTCCTGTAATCAATTGTCTGAAGAAGAGCAAAAGTTTGATGCTCTTATGGAAGAAGTGATCAGTGTACATGATGAAGTAATGCCTAAAATGGGAGAAATTAGTTCTTTAATTAAAGAACTCGAACCTAAAATTGACACTACTGAAACTGGTAAATCTTATGCAAAAGCACAACAAGACCTTAAAGATGCTTACGATTTTATGATGACCTGGATGAGTGATTTTAGTGAAAAATTTCCTCACGATGAAGAGACAGATGCTAATAAAGTTTCTTCTCAGATAAAAATACTCAAAGAAGAAGAAATTGAAGTAAATAAATTAAGAGATAAAATAAACTCCAGTATAAGAAATGCCAAAGAGCTTCTAGAAAAGTCCTAGAAAATAGGTTATGCTATAATTTGTAAAAAAAGTTTTACTTTAGCAGCTGCAACAAATCGCTTAAACCAATGAAAAGAATTATTTTATTCGCCACTGTTTTATTTATTTCGACTTTTAATCTACAGGCTCAGAAAAAAAAGGATCTTTTAGATGAAATAGATAAACTTCGAAAAGAACTAAAAACTACTAAAGGTGAGCTTAACGATGCTCAAAAAAAGACAAAAGCTACCTTAACGCAAGTAGAGACTATGGAAGCACAGGTTAAAGATCTAAAAGAAACCAATGCGTCCCTCTTGAACAACATGGGTAGTTTTACTGAACTTTCTAAGAAAAAAGCTCAGAACCTAGAAAAATCTCTTGAAAGTATACAAGAAAAAGACAAACAGCTTAAATCTATAAATGATGCTATTACAAAGGGAGATTCTGTTAAATTAGCAACGCTAACCGTTTTCAAACAAGCATTAGGTAATGATGCAAAAATTGGAGTGCAAAATGGTGTTGTGTTAATTACTCTTGCTAATACTGTCCTTTTTGGTGATGATGATAAAAGCGTTACTGTACAGGATAACGCTAAAAGTGTTCTAGGGAAAATTGCAACAGCTTTAAATGCTAAACCTAATTTAAAAATTATTGTTGAAGGTAACAGTAATGCACTTAACTTTAAAGATAAAAATTTGAACGATAATTGGGATCTAAGTGCAAAACAAGCCGCAGCTGTAGTGAGAGCGTTACAGAATGATTACAAAGTTGATCCTAAAAGAATGAGTGTTTTGGGGAAGAGCGAGTATGGATCTCAAAGCATTGAAACTTCGACCAGAATTATCGTTGATGCTAAATTTGATGAATTTTATAATATGGTAAAAGAAAACATGAAGAACGCATCTAAAAGTTAAAAAAAATAGTATTGCGACTACAAAATCCGATCTTCTAGATCGGATTTTTTTATTTACTTATATCTAATCTAGGAGGCTCCAAATAGAATTATCATCCTACTCCATTAATCCTAATTTAATTGAATTTTTCTCTTTTTTTAATAAATAAAAAGAAAATTGTATATTTACGTAACTAGTTACGTAATCAATTTAATATATGAAGTTTTTTGATAATGTAGGTGTCATGGCAATCGGGACAAGACTTAGAATGTTAAGTGAAAAGATGACTGAAGACGCTACAGAAATTTACGAAATGTATGGTATTGGTTTAAAACCGAAATGGTTTCCTGTCTTTTATGTTTTATCAAAAGATCAAGAAAAATCAATCACCACAATAGCTAATGAAATTGGTCACTCCCACCCTTCTGTTAGCAAAATTGTTCGAGAAATGGTCAAAGAAGGAATTCTATTAGAAAAAAAGGACGATAGTGATGGGCGAAAAAATAATGTTGTTCTTTCTGAAAAAGGTAATAACATCACTGATCAAATTCATGAACAATATCTTGATGTTGAGAATGCTGTACAGACTATGTTAGATCAAAGCAGACACAATATGTGGCATGCTATAGAAGAATTCGAATTTCTTTTAGAACAAAAATCTATGATACAACGGGTCAAAGAAAAGAAAAAACGAAGAGAAGTCGAAAAAGTTCAAATCGTAAGCTTTGAACCAAAATATCAAGCATTTTTTAGAAGTATCAACGAAGAATGGATTAATGAATATTTTACTATGGAAGAAATCGATCGTAAGTCCTTAGACAATCCTCAAGAGTATATTCTTGATACCGGGGGTGATATTTTGGTTGCTTTGTATGATGGCGAACCCGCTGGTGTGTGTGCCTTACTAAAAATGGATGATCCTCAGTATGATTTTGAGCTAGCCAAAATGGCTGTTTCCAAAGAGGCAAAGGGAAAAGGAATTGGATGGTTGCTTGGAAAAGCTGTGACGGACAAAGCACAAGGCTTAGGTGCAAAAAAAATCTATCTAGAAAGTAATACGATTTTAAAACCTGCCATTAATCTCTATCACAAATTGGGTTTCAAAAAAGTCGTTGGTCACCCGACCCCATACCAAAGATGTAATATTCAAATGGAGCTTGAGCTCAAATAATAAAGCTATCAAAAATCTTCGGCGGTGGCAAAGAGTTGATCGTTTGATCCTTCATAATGGATTTGTTTTTAATGTTTATCTTCAACTCCTGCCTCGCCGATTATTGTTTTATCAATTCCCCAAATTTAGTATTTATAAACATGTAATAGTGCAATACATTTACCACAAAGTATAACCTAAACAGATATTTTAATCCAAAAATTATGTTATTCCGGCTAAACTATACTTATTCTGATACTGTATGGGGGTCATCGACGTTATTTTCCTAAAAACATCTCTAAAAGCCTTGGCATCATTATACCCTACTTTATACATAACTTCGCTTATAGTTGTATCACCTCTTTCCAATTCTTTTTTGGCTGCCTCAACCTTTACTCGTTGTAAATATTCCAAAATGGTGTTTGAGGTAGCATTTTTAAATCGTCGTTCAAAAGTTCTTCTACTTAGAGCAATGTCCAAACAAAGGTCATTTACAGAAATTTTCTCTTGATAATTCTGTTCCATATATTCCTGCGCTTTTAGGACTATTTTGTCTTTATGATTCTTTTGACCAGAAAAAATCATGAATGGGGACTGACTGCTACGGTCGATATCAATCATAAAGCCCTTGGCCGCCATAACCGCAGTTTCCCTACCCGCATATTTTTCAATTAAATATACAATTAGATTCGTAAAAGCATAGGCTCCCCCACTTGTGTAAATCCCATTAGCCTCGGTTACTATCTTCTCGTCCTGTAAGATAGCCCTTGGAAATTGTTCCTTAAATTTGCTTGCATATTGCCAATGGGTAGAACAAGGCTTTCCGTCCAACAATCCGGTAGATGCCAGAAAAAAAGAGGAAATACAAAGGGTCACAATTTCTGCTCCTTCCTTGTATTGATTCATGATCCATGGAACGAATTTTTCATTTCTCTCCATCGCGACTTTAAAATCTTCATGAATCGCAGGAATTATAATTAAGTCAGTTTCAGGAACCTCATCAATAGTTAGTTCTGGTCTGATCGCAAATAATCCCCCTGATGGATCTATTTGTTTTTCTAGCCCAACAAGCTTTATATCAAAAATTGGTTTTTTGCCTATTGTATCATAAAATTCATTTACCCAAGACAACATTTGGTGTGTTCCGGCTATATTAACTACGCTTACATGGCCTTTGGGGACTACAATAGAGATATGCTTTTTCATGATTTTGGTCATTTAGTTTTACTATTATAAATATAGGGCAACTTTATGTCGCAATCAACCCCTTTGAATGACGTGTTTACAATATCTGATTTCCATTTTTCTGAAGTATATTTGGATAACCTTTTGATTAATAAATAAATACAAAATGAAAACAATCTGGCTTAATCTTCCAGTTAAAGATATTCAAAAATCGAAAGCTTTCTTCAAAGCTATTGGTTTTAGAGAAAATCCAATTCATAAATCAGCTTCAGATTTCGGTAGTTTCTTAATTGGAGAACATGATTTTGTAATGATGCTTTTTCAAGAAGAAACATTTCAAAGTTTTACTCAAAACAATGTTAGCGATACTAAAAATGGAACAGAAGTTTTGATCAATATCGATGCGCAATCAAAAGAAGAAGTGGATGCGTTTGCCAGCATTGTTAAGGAAGCTGGTGGAGAAGTGTTTTCTGAACCGGCAGAAGTTGACAGCTGGATGTATACTTTGGGCTTCAAGGATGTAGATGGTCATCGTTGGAGCATGTTATATATGAATATGGAAAAAATACCTGAATAATAAAACTTAAAGAATGAAAGTAAATCCTTATTTAAATCTAGACGGTACGACCGAAGAAGCATTTGAGCATTACAAATCTGTTTTTGGCGGTGAATTCACAGCAAAAATGAAGATGAATGAAGCTCCAGATAGCGATAAACTTCCCGAAAATGAACAAAACCGAATCATGCATATCTCATTACCTATTTCTAAAGATATCATTTTGATGGCTTCTGATATTTTACCCTCTAGGGGACATAAATTATCTGAAGGTAGCAACTGCTATATTTCATTACATCCTACTTCTCGCAAAGAAGCCGATAGATTGTTTGAAGGTTTATCAAAAGGTGGTGATATCGAAATGCCTATGGAAGATCAGTTTTGGGGTGACTATTTTGGTAGTTTTATCGATCGTTTTGGAGTAAAGTGGATGATTAATTATAATCCCGAATACAAATAAAATGAAAAATTATGCTCTGATTTTTAGAATGAATGTTCTTAATAATCAACTTACCCAGAAACAAATGGCGGCTTACCAAAAGTCATGGATGTCTTGGATAAATGAAATAGCGATAAATGGAAAGTTGGGTAAAGGAGGAAATCACTTTTTGAAAAACGGCCGTGTTTTGTTATCACCAGAAAAAATTGAAGAAAGCCCTTTTGTAGCATCTAATTTATCTGTAGCAGGATATATATTAATCAAAGCAGATAATATAGATAATGCCACTTTAATTGCAAAAAAATGCCCAATTTTAGAAGGAGAAGACACTAGTGTTGAAATACGCGAGACGGCAAATCCATTTTAACTATAAAATAGACATATGAAAAAAATAACCGTGCAAGCAAATATTAATGACACTATCGAAAAAGTTTGGGAATACTGGACACAACCAAGACATATTATCCATTGGAATTTTGCAATACCAGAATGGCAGTGCCCAAAAGCTGTAAACAACCTTCAGGAAGGTAGTACTTTTAGTTATCGTATGGAGGCCAAAGATGGCAGTATGGGGTTTGATTACGTAGGAACCTTTACTAAAATAGTTCCAAAATCTTTGATTGAGTATTCCCTAGAAGATGGGCGGAAAGTACAAATTACATTTAAAGATCATGGTGGTAACATCAAAATTATAGAAATCTTTGAACCTGAAAACCAAAATCCTTTAGAAATGCAACAGCAGGGTTGGCAAGCTATTTTAAACAATTTTAAACAGTATGTAGAATCTCATTGAAAAATAGAATCAAGATGACAAAAATTAATATAGTTGCCAATTGTGAGAATTCACCTAGAAAAGAATTCCTTAAAGAATATAATATTGCTTTCGCTACAGGAAACGCTGATTTTATTATCGAACACGCCAGCAATGAGATCAATTGGATAATTTATGGGGACAAGACGGTTATAGGTAAAAAAGATTTCAATAAGGAAGTCAATAAAATGAAGGAATACGTAGCCGATGAAATGACTTTACATCATATAATTACTCATGGTAGGGAAGCTTCGGCCAATGGCGAAATTAAGATGAACGGGAAGGTCTATGCTTTTTGTGACATCTATCAATTTACAAATACCACCAGCTTAATTCTAAAGAAAATTCAATCCTATGTGATTGAAATTAAGAACTAAAACACCTTTTTTAGAAAAGATTTCCAAAAGCAATCGCATTCATCGCCTTTTTGTTGTTCTATTAATAATACCCCCTTAAAAATTCCTCAATCTTCATTGAGGTTTTTTCTTTCTATCTAAGCACCACAAAATATCTTAACAAAAAAATCAAGTATTGGATCAATTCAATTTCTAAATTTGTGATACACCGTATAACTTTATTTTAAGTTCATTATTAACCAAAATTAATATAAACATGAAAAAATTCACAGTACTTATGACGAGCCTCCTGGCAATATTAATGACCAGTTGCGAAACACAAGAAGAATCTTCTATCCCCGAAATCGAGACTTTAATTTCAGTAAATGAACATGTCGTATTGGATTTTATTGAAGTTTTTAATGAAACCAATAACAGTGAACTCATTTTAGGTGAGCTCACAGCAAACAAATTTCCGATATCGCTTGAAACAATTTCATCCAAAATCTCTAAAACCAAAAGAAGTGAGCAATTCTTGAGTTTTGCCAAAACTACCAAAAACATCAATCAACGTGAAGCATATGAGTTTTGGCTTCATTTTGACGGAAATAAAATAGATCCTCAAAAATTACTGGTCGCTTTTTCGCCAGAAAATGCTGAAAAACTAAATACAATTACTGCATTTGATTTGAAAGGAAATAAAATAGCCCTGGATCCTATGATTTCTCCAGATGTCCCGGTTATTATCATCGAAAAAAATGGTTTTTATGCTTTACAACTTCGTGTGGAAGCCATGAATCAAATGTTGAAAGATGCAGGTCTTCAATCCAAAGATGCTATCACCTTTGATCAAAGCCAGTCATTTTCTAAAGCCTCTTTAGAAACCACAAAACTCACCAAAATAGAGCTTAAAGATGATCAGGAGCCATGGATCAAAGGAGGAGCAGAAATTTATGCAGTTACCTCTGGAATAAGGAATACCAATAATGAAGCCGAATTAAAAGTAATTCCCATGTATTACCTGGATCATGACGACGAGGCATACTACCCTAATCAAATTATGCTATTCTGGGACGAATACAGGTATCAGGCGGCTAATATTCAGCTTTTTGAACAAGATTCTAATTATAATTATCAGGAATTAATAGGTATTATAATTGATGGTGTTGCACAAATAGCGGGTACTCTAAGCGGACAATCCTGGATTAATGCGTTAGGAACAATAGCAGGGGCTATTATCGAGGTTTTACCAGATTCCTGGTTAACCGATGATGATGACTATGTCGACTCATTCTACACTATCGAAAAAAATAAATCGTACTCTAATTACTACGGTGCTTCTGGAAATGCTAAGGTAAACCTCATTCCATTTGCTGTTTTAGAGAATTAAAGAATTTTTATATAAAATTAAGAAGGCGGCTGTTTTAGCTGTCTTCTTAATCTTATACATATCCACAAAAAGTTGTGAATACTACTCATACGAATAAAACCCATACCAAAATCGAAAGCGTAAGGACCAAAAGACCTTGTACTCCTGTAATTAAAGTGAAAGATCGATTGGTATCCCTGGCATTCATACCACTAAACTGAGAAACCACCCAAAAGTAACTATCGTTAAAATGTGAAACGGTCATGGCTCCTCCTCCAATTACTAGTACCGCCAATGCAAATTGAATAGCAGAGTCCCATCCTAACACTGGAATTAATGGTGCAAGAAGAGAAGAGGTGATCACCATAGCACTGGTTGATGAACCTTGCGCCGATTTTAAAACGGCGGCTATCACAAAAATCAGTAATAAAATAAAAATATCATCTGATTCGCCTGAAGTCATCCACTGTCTCACATAATCTGCAAGTGGTGTGGCTTTTAACACTCCCCCAAATGCACCTCCTGCAGCCGTAATAATTAATATTGGGCCAGAGACTTTTACCGCTTCAATAAACCAATTTTTTATTGTGTCTCCCGCTTTGGGTCGCAAAAGTAACATAGCTATAATAGCTCCAATAAAAATTGCTACCACGGGATCACTAATAAAGTTGAACCATTCGTTCTCTATACCCACAAATCTGATTATCGTTCCTAATGCGATTAAAAGAATGGGAAATAACAAAGGAATAAGAGCATTTGTTAGCGAAGGCATGGAAGAAGAATCATTCTGCTCTACGCTATCCATATTTTGAATTTCATTTGTTATAATACTTTTCCCAATTTTTTTTGACAGCAACTGTGTCACTAATAAGACTGGTAT
The DNA here is from genome assembly GCA_947500845.1 of uncultured Aquimarina sp. Lineage (GTDB taxonomy): Bacteria > Bacteroidota > Bacteroidia > Flavobacteriales > Flavobacteriaceae > Aquimarina > Aquimarina celericrescens. The sequence continues at coordinate 87,740 of CANMTP010000014.1, read as the reverse complement.
ACTAAAACATAATCCAAGTAAAATAATAGTTCCTAGATAACCTGAAGCACCAATATTTCCTGCAGCTGCGATAGGCCCCGGAGTGGGTGGTACCAAAGTATGTGTTGTATATAGACCCGTTGCCAAAGATAAACTCAGGCTTGCTTTACTGGTATTACTTAATTTACTTATTTTATCGGCTAACCCGGATAACAAAATAAATCCACTATCACAAAATACAGGAACACTAACTACTGCTCCTATCAAAGAAATAGCTGGAATAGTTTTCTTCTCTCCAGTTAGCTTTATAATACTTTGAGCTATTTTCATAGCGCCACCCGATTTTTCTAAAAATACGCCAATCACACTTCCAAAAACTACAATCATCCCAATATAACTCATAATACCTCCAAAACCCTTTTCCATTGATTTTACAATATCGGGCAAAGGCATTCTTACAGTTACTCCTAAGAAGAAACAAGCTACTATAAGTGCTAAAAAGGGATGAAGTTTGAACTTAGCGGTTAAAAGAATAATGAGAACAATAGACGCTAGTATAAGTAGTAACAAAGATGGCCCTGTGATCATGAATACTAAATTATAATATTTTTTCGAATTTTTATTCAATCGTTACTTTTAAACTTATTTCAAGTATGGCATACGCTGATTTTACAAAAATTTCAGACTTATAATTCATAGTTATGGATAAGGCAGAATAATATCATGATGTGTATTTAAAAAAATTAAAATATTTCCACTAAATTCACCATTTATGGTAAGAAACAAAGACTAAAAAAATAAATACTTGATGAAGGCAAAGTCAATCGGACTCCCCGCAGGTCCCATGCTGTTTTTACTAATACTATTCTTTTTCAAAGGTGAAGGACTATCTCAAGAAGGTGTAGCAACCTTGGCAATTGGTACATGGATTGCAGTTTGGTGGATTACAGAAGCTATTCCTATTTCGGCTACTGCTTTATTACCTTTTGTATTATTTCCTATCACAGGAGTAATGACAGTAAAGGGCGTTTCCAGTGCTTTTGCAAATCAAATGATCTTTTTATTCTTAGGAGGGTTTATTTTGGCTGTGGCCATAGAAAAAACAAATCTTCATAAGAGAATTGCTCTTAATATCATTCATACCATAGGAAGCAACTGGAATAAAGTTATTTTAGGATTTATGATTGCAACGGCTTTTCTTAGTATGTGGATTTCCAATACCGCAACTGCAGTCATGATGCTACCAATAGGACTAGCTGTTATTTCTCAAATACAAGCTGAAGATTCTATACGAAAAAGTATGGGACGATCCTTAATGTTAGCTATTGCCTATGGGTGTTCGGTAGGCGGAATAGCAACCATAATTGGGACTCCGACTAATGTTATTTTTGTAGGTATAGTAGAAGAACTATACGGTCAAACAATCTCATTTACCCAATGGATGGCTTTAGGGCTTCCGTTTTCAATATTTATGTTGATTGTTGGTTGGTTCTATCTTACTAAAGTTGTTTTTCCGGTAACGGTTGAGGGTATTCCCGGAGGAAAAAAAGCAATTTCAGCTCAACTCAAAGAATTAGGAAAAATATCCTATAAAGAAAAGTCTGTACTTGTAGTATTTATAATAGTCGCACTCTGTTGGATGACCAGTTCTTTTGTTTTAAAAAAAATTATTCCCGGGATTAATGACACCCTTATTGCCATTGCCGGTGCTATTTCTCTTTTTGTAATTCCTTCTGGAGAAAAAAAGAAAATAGGAATCATCAACTGGCAAACTGCAGAAACCATTCCCTGGGGTATTTTATTGCTTTTTGGCGGCGGACTTGCATTAGCCGAAGGTTTTAAGGTATCGGGATTGGCAAAATGGATTGGTAGTCAATTAACACTTTTTGAAGTATTTCCATCCATTCTAATGGTCTTGGCAATTATTACAGTGGTTAACTTTCTTACAGAGATCACTTCTAATGTTGCTACGGCAGCAATGCTAATGCCGGTATTAGCTGCTTTGGCACTTTCTATAGATGTTCATCCCTACTTTCTCATGGTTGCGGCAACAATTGCAGCATCATGCGCCTTTATGTTACCCGTAGCTACACCTCCAAATGCAGTCGTTTTTGGCTCGGGTTTACTTACCATACCCAGAATGATAAAAGCAGGTTTCTGGATGAATATCATCTCTATACTCGTAGCTACTTTGTTAATATATTTTATCTTACCTCTGGTATGGAATATCAAAATAGATAGCTTCCCAGAACTATTTAAATAATGTCTTTTATGAAAGTGCTTATTGCTCCAGATAAATTTAAAGGTTCGCTTAGTGCGAATCAACTATGCGAAGCTATTGCCTCTGGGGTAAGGAAGTATGATCCCAGTATAGAAATTGTTAAACACCCATTAGCCGATGGTGGAGATGGTTCATTAGAAGTTCTAGAGCAACATCTTGATCTCGAAACAGTTACAATTACTGTAAATGATCCTTTGTTTCGGCCAATCAAAGCTAGTTACAAAAAACACATGGATGTTGCTTATATAGAAATGGCTGCGGCGTCTGGTCTTGTTTTACTAAGTTTGGAAGAACACAATTGTATGCATACCACAACCTACGGTACGGGAGAGCTAATCCTGGATGCTATAAAAAAAGGTGTGCGAACCATCTATTTATCTATTGGCGGTTCTGCCACCTGTGATGCTGGTATAGGTATGGCTGCTGCCCTGGGATATCAATTTTTAGACCAAAGTAATCAGTATTTAAAGCCTGTTGGAAAAAACCTTAATACCATTACCTCAATACTTCCACCAGAAAACATTAACATCCTTAACAATGTAAGATTTATTACCCTATGTGATGTAGATAATACTTTATTTGGAAAACAAGGTGCGGCTCATATTTTTGCTGCACAAAAAGGTGCTAATCCTGAAGAAATCAAAATTCTGGATCAGGGATTGTCCCATTTTTCTTCTATAGTTTTTAAACTATTGGGTAAAGACATTTCTGAAATACCAGGAGCAGGTGCTGCCGGAGGATTGGGAGGAGGAAATATTGTATTTCTCAACTCCACACTACAATCCGGTATCGAAACTATGCTAGAGATTACTAAGTTTTCAGAAGTTCTTAAAAATACGGACTTGATTTTTACAGGGGAAGGTAAAATCGATCAACAGACACTTAATGGAAAGGTTATTTATGGTATCTCTAAGGCAGCGAAAACCAAAAAAATTCCTGTTTACGTTATCTCGGGAGCTTCAGAGCTATCGAAATCTGAAATCGTATCGATGGGCATTCAAGACCTTAGAACCGTATTATCTGCAAGTGCAACCAGAGAAGACGCTTTTACCAATACCAGAAATATTGTTGAACAACTGGCTTTTGAGATGATTCGAGATATATTTACAAAATAAAGATTTATTTTTAGATATTATTAAATATAATTTGAGATCATAATAGAATTTGAGCATGAACACCAATAGCTTTCAAAATGCCGACTTATGGGATGAGCACAGTAACAAGCTTAGATGTGCAGCTCCCATCTTTAAATCGTATGGAAAAAAAATAGCCTTTTGTGGTGAGATCACTACATTGAAACTCTTTGAAGATAATAGTTATGTTCGTAAACAATTAACAACAAATGGAAAAGGAAAAGTCTTAGTGGTAGATGGAGGAGGTTCGTTACGCTGTGCATTGGTGGGAGATCAATTAGCACGGTTGGCTATCGAAAATAAGTGGGAAGGTATACTAATTTATGGATGTATACGCGATAGTCGTATTATCAAAGATATGAATGTGGGTATTAGAGCAATAAATACTTGCCCCGTAAAAAGTATAAAAAAGAACATAGGAGAACAAGATATACCTGTAACCTTTGCCGGGACTGAATTTATACCTGGAGACTTTGTATATGTAGACGAAGATGGAATATTAGTGAGTAAGAAAATGTTATTATAACCGCTAGTAAATACAAGTTTTCGATTTTGTTAGTTTAAGAATACCTTATGTAATTATACCTAGTCTAATAATTAGGTTTTGGCAATTACTACGTCTTTGGATTTTCAGGAAAATTAGAATATTTCATACTTTCAAAATGACCAAAACCATATATTTTCTTAATCAAGTTGAATCAAATTCAGTCTTCATCATTTAAACAAATCCTGAGGTTGTGTTACATCTACTCGAACTATTTTTCCCTTTTCGAAAGTAAATACCTCAACAATATCTCTTCCCTCATGATTAGATTCTTCTAACCAAACTTTGTCGTGCATGATTACTTTGTTATCAATTTCTACTAAGTATTGAATTTCAGAGCGTACTTCAGGATGGTTCTTAAAATGGTTTGAACGATTTGCTTTCAAGGCTTCTCTACCTTCTAATTTCAAATCGTTATGTACATATATCACAATGTTATCAGAGAATTCCCTCACATATTTTTCGGCATCTTTCTCATTAACTGCATCAATCATTTCCTTAATAATTGTCATTTGAGTTCCTTGTACCTTAAAACATTTTTTAGATTGAGCATGACAGACTAATGACAAAAACAGAGTTAAAGAAAATACTATAAGTACGTTTTTCATAAATAGTTATTTTAAATAGCGAAACTTTGTTTATCAAAGCATTAAGCTATTAAAAATAAACAGATAAACCAATAAAAACTGATCTATTAACATGGTTTACATTACGATATCAAAAAGCTTTAAAGAGATGTTTGTGTGTGACAGAACCACGGTATTTCTGAATCAACTGAATTAGAAGCTAATTCAGATAAATAGCCATAAATTGGTTGCGGAGTCATTTTGGATACAAAAAATACCGTATCAGTAGTGTGAAAATCAAATGTTATATGGTCCAAATCAAAATCATCCTGATCTTCACCTATTGCCAATAATATTCTAATTGCCTTTGAACGAAATTTATACTCGAGATCCAATAATTTTTGTATATCAGAACTCGTTGCGGTATTTTTAGGAAGCCAGTTGATTCTCATTGAGATATGTAACATTAAAGATAACAAATTAAAACTGTTTACATTAAATTAACAAAAAAGCAACGTTAAGTTTTAATTAGAATTCAAAAATCTTAGAAAATGAAGCATATTTATGCGCTATAATTCTTTGACAATTATGTCTGATCCAGAATATTGGTCGTCTGAATATTCGTGCCAATGTCTTATCCTGGGAATCTTAATTCCGTTAATAAAAAATTCTCCTTCAAAATACAATCGTTCTCCTTTTGAAGCATCATCTGGAAAAGTAATTTCTACTCCTTTGCATTCAAAAGTCTTTTTAGAAACAAAAATATGCCAGTATTTAGAGAAAAGTGGTTCTTTTAGTTCTACCGAAATTTTATAGCATTCTTGCTCATTAAAAACAACCTCCTTGGTATTTCCCAAATACTTTGTAATACTATTTTCTAAAGCCATAGGTAAACCATACATCATATTATAAAAATTGCGATATCCTTTATTCCGTTCTGCAGACAATTTATAGTTCTTGACCAAAGAATCTGTAATTTTTTCTTGGCCATCAAGTAATACTTTCGCATTTCCTGTTGAATCTACCACATGTGTAGAAATATGATCATCACGATTTCTTTGTAGTTCAAATTCTCCATTCTCAATATTTAGTTTGACTGTAGAGTATCGAAAAGGGTCAGATATTCTGGGTTCTTGTATATGTATACTAATCTTTATACCAGACCATTTCTGATTTGGATCGTGGACTTTGATACTCTTTGCAATAATCTCTTTGCCACTTAATATTTTAGCTTGAGGCTGCCTAGAATTACAAGAGATGAGTACACAGAAAATAAGAAAGTAAACATGTTTTTTCATATTCTTTTGGATATATAATTATAATAAAATAGTTCCACCCGTTGTGCATTCTGGACTTGTGTGTCAAAAAACATTCGTTCAAGTATTTTGTTGTAATAAAATAGAGGCAAAAAGTACTTTTGTAGGCTCAGCAAAGCTTTCCAGAAGTAGTTTTTTTTGAATTAAAATCCTATTCTCGATACACTTCATATAAAGTCAAAGCATTCGAATCAACAAACCTCAGTTTAGAAAATATTATAATGCACACTGGTTAAAATACTGATATATTTTCAAATACAATTATCGTAGAAAGCAATTAACATACCTATAAGATACTGCTCTTAATTGGCTATAAAAATTAGACCTAGATACCAAAACTTTTGTGTATTCATCATTTGTTCTAAGTATTAATTAAAACCTAAAATCTCTTTTGTAATTCTAATTCTTGATTTTTCTAGTCAAATTTGTATTTTCTAAATTACGGGAGAAATTGTTTCTTACAAAAAGATATAATGGATAAAATATATAGAACTTGTCAAAACTGCGGAAAGGTCAATTTAAATAAAGATTACTGTGAACAATGCGGAGAGATTATCAATACCAATTTGAAAAGAAAAAAAGAGCGAGAACATCGCGCTGCCATAAAGGAGCAGCAAGCAAAATCTAAAAAACCAAATGTAATCACTTCATTTTTTGAGAATGCCAAAGATCATCCCCATTTCTTTGTAAGATGGATTGCAAAATTTTTCTACTCTATTTGGTTGATTGTAATGGCAATAGGTTCTTTTCTCGCATTTATTTTAGGTTATATCGCCGCCTGATATTGAATTTTAATCATCATCGTATGTCTACTCTTACTCAAAGATTGTTTTCTAGCCTAAAAAAATATTATTTTGTCATTTTTTTTGGTTCAGGTATACTTATTTATACATTACAATATTGTAGAGTGCGACTCCCGGAAATTGCAAATAATTACGTTAATGACTTTTTGTGTATTCCTGTAGTGCTATTTATTTGTCAATCTGCCGCACGACATATACGAAGTGATCCAACATTGAGAATTCCACTAGCCCCTCTTTTGACAATCACTGTTTTTTATTGTGTTTATTTTGAGTATTATCTCCCACTACAAAATGAAAGGTATACTGCAGATATTATAGACATCGTTCTATATTTTTGTGGATTGCTTTTCTTTTATTGCATGGAATATATCGATCTAAAAACGATTAGCTGATGTTTGGCAACAGATTTGTGTATGAAACGAAGCGTCTAAATAGACGCTTACTTTCGAGTTAATACTAAGCCCAATTTTTATATTTTGTTTTTAACACATCAATCGTAAAAGCCAAATCAAAAAATTTGGCGGTCTTTGTAAATAAGCGCGAATTTATTGATTTATTACTCATTACCCATGTCTTATTCGTGATGCTCTATGTAGTTTTTATTAATTTTTGGGATATAATCTTTTAAATAGTTTAGGATAGGTTGTCACAAATCCAGAATTGTCAATTGGTAAATCTGCTACAAAATGCCTAAAAACCCCTTCGTATTTGTACAAGTTATCAGTAAGCTTAGTATAATACTGTTCCGCTTTTTTGAATTCCCAATTCTTTATGTCCAAATAGAGGGTAGTTATTTTTGTTCTTTGCTCTAGTGAACTTCCCAGCCTTTTGATGGGTAATGTATTCGTGAAAGGTGTTATGGAAATGTCGATATCTATACAACCATTCAATTCAGATATTTCCTGGTTATCTTCATTATAGCATTTTCCATTCGAATCAGATTTAAGAGTGATTTTATTACGTTTGTCCAGTAAGGATTTTATTTCGACCTCTTTGACTATCCAATTTCTATTAATTATGAGCTGATATTCAACTAGCATAGGTTGGTCTTCCAAAATTCCGTTAACAATACTTTTTACAATAAAGTCTCTCCTATATTTTTTTAATTTTAGAGTTTCTAATGTGCTTGATTCATCACTTCTTCTCCAAATTATTATTTCCTCTTTTTCAATACTCATTATAATTTAATAATTAATTACAACATAGGAATATACACAACAATATATACATTTCTATTTGTGATCGTTTATAAGTATTTGTAAATGTACATATACAAATTTCAAAAACCTTACTTAGATATTATTTAGTCTTTCCACATTTGAGTTATGCTTTAATTCAAATTTGATCTTCTAACCATATAAAAAACAACCTCTTTACAATAATAAAACTATTCCATCCCCCTTATTCTGAACAAGGTCGAAACCCTCTCAAAGATGTTTTTAAAAAATAACTTAAAAGTCTAATTATCAATTTTAAATAAATGATAAATCAATAATTAAGAAGAAGTATCTGACAATTTTTTTGTAACTTAATATGGTCTTCATCAAAAACCTCTTTAAGAATGAAAAATATACTCATACTTCTAATCGGGATGTCCTCTTTTTTAGGCATCACACAAGAGAAAAAGGCAACCACAACAGAGCCTTATAACCTTGAAGGTGTTTGGGAACTTAAACATCAATTCTTATATGAGAATAATCAGGTATCAGATACTGTAGTAAATCAAAATGGATACCGACAGGTAAAAATGTATAGCAAAGGAAAAGTTATGTGGACCAGATTTGATCCCATGGACAATAATGAGTGGTTTGGATATGGCACCTATACTGTAAAAGATGGTATGCTCGAAGAACGTTTGGAGTATGCTTCGGGACCCATGATGAAAATTGTTGATACTACCCAGGTTTTTAAGTTTGAGTTAGTCATGAGTAAAGATTCATATCAACAAATCGATTTTGATCAGGAAGGACAATATTCTCAATCAGAAAATTATGAAAAGATAAAATAAGCTAATCCTGTTATGATGATTTTGGTTTACTGAATCAAGACATAGGCCAAAAGAGTCAAAGGTTCGGATATTAAAATATTGCTTTTAAAATAACAAGAGCACACTATAAAATATTAGAATATATAAGTAAAACGCACTAAAGGTTCGCTCTTAATGCGTTTTATAGGTTATTCAGATTTTTTGAGATCAATCAGAATGTAACGCTGCTTATATTCTTTGACCTGTGCTTTATCGTCTGAATTCTTCGACTGCACTTCAATCTTCTCTATCTCATAAGTTACTGTAAAGGTCAAACCTATATTTTTCTTATCGTTCAGATCATATTTAGAAATAGCTTTCTTACTCACAAAAGCAAATTTCATCGCCTTCCCGGTTTCTTTATTCGTAAAATAATATGCATCATCAGATTGACCACTATAGGTTGCCTCGATGCTCACGACTTCATTATTACTAATATTAGTAAAAGCAGAAGAGATAATGATCGTAAGTGCTAAAAGGATCTTTTTCATAATATAATTATTTGGTTAACTTATATAAAATTTCACTCACAATTTAAGAGTGACCGGGCAAAATTAACATTAAAAATTGTTTTAAGTAATCATCATAAACAGTTTTTATTTTAGTATTTTTTATTCATTTGAAAAAAAATCATATTCTTAAACCTACATATGTTGATTATAAATAAGTTAGAAGTTACCTTATCAATAAAACCAAAGAAAGTTCTTTGCCTGCTTTATCTTTTTTATTAAAGGAACTTTTAATAAAAATTGGAATAAAAAGTTATATTTGCAATCCTAATTTCGGGTAGTAGCTTAGTCCGGTTAAAGTGCTGGTCTGGGGGACCAGAGATCGGAGGTTCGAATCCTCTCTACCCGACACCCTGAAACCCCTTTATTAAAGGGGTTTCAGCTTTTTTAACCCTTGAAAAATCATCTTTCCAAAATCTTGAAAATGTTCGTTTTTGACCGGTTTTTATCATAAAATGTTATATTTGTTTGACAAATGTTTCTCCTAATTTTATACTTTAGAAATTCTTTATTTCTTGATTTAATTTAAATTAGCATTTTTTTATTTGTTCCTCAGCGACAACACACTTAAATGGGATATTGAGAAATCTTATTTAATAAGAAAAAATAACCTTCAATTTCTATGGCAATCAAAATGCAAACTAAGGATACATCAATTCCTTTCTAAAATTTTAATCATTTTAAAGGACTTTAACAAATGAAACAGCCCGGGAAGAATAACCGTACCACCAATAATCAAAGAGATCCCTAATACTTTAATAACACTATCTGGTGCAATATTGTCTAATAAATTAATACTTGAGTTTTCTGTAATAATAATATCAGGAAAGTGTGAAATTAATGCTGCTAATAAGATCAAAAACACCTGTAGCCCTGCAAAAAACCGACTAAGTACTCTCCTACCCTTTCTAATGGTTATCCTTAATGGTACCAATAAAATTCCGGATAGGAACATTAATGTAATGGAATAGCCATTTTGAAGAAAATCTTGAACGAAAACATATTGAAAGAAATAACCATAGATAAAAGTTATTAATCCTATTATAAAAACCATCATAGTAGCAAAACTTGCTTTCATAATATAAATTTTTGAAACTGTTTTTTCTGATTCGCCAATTAATAACACCGAAGATAAAAAGGCGCAAAGCGCTGCAAAGAATAATCCTACTAATATGCTAAAAACATTAAACCATGGCCTGATAAAAGCTTCATAAAAGGTTAAGGTGCTTACATCTTCAACTATTTTGATTTTACCACTAATTAAAGCTCCGAAGACCATCCCTAAAAAGATGGGAGTCATTAAACTTGATATTTTAAACATGCCATCATACAGCTTCTGAGAATCATCAATTACTGCATCATAGTGCCTAAAAACAAATGCTACTCCGCGAAGGGTAACCCCTAATAAAACGATCGTAAGTGGAATATGCAGATGCACCACCATAATATTATAATATACAGGAAAAGCAATCCAAAGAATTACGATCAAAATGATAATCCAAATATGATTTGCTTCCCAGACTGGCCCCATCACACGATAAATAGTTTTCTTTGTAATCTTTTGATTCTCTTTAGAAGAAAAAAGCTCTACGATTCCAGCTCCATAATCGGCTCCCCCCAATAAAATATACAAATACAATGAAAACATCAAGAAGAATAAAACGACATACAACATACTTAACTATTTGAATGATTCAATACTTTTATTTGCCTTAACATTAGCCATGTAACAGCTATTGATAACGTGAGATATACAACGACATACGTATAAAAACTAAAGACAATTCCTGGCATCGGGGTGACAGCATCTTTAGTTCTCATTATTTTATGAATGATCCAGGGTTGTCTTCCAACTTCGGTAACAATCCAACCCGCTTCTAAAGCGATGAATCCCATAGGGGCCAACAAGACAAACAAAAGCCAATACTTGTTATTAGTGAACCATTTCTTCCGCTTTAGCGAAACAAAATATAGAATCCCTGCACAAAGCAACAGTGTTCCTATCCCTACCATGATTTGAAACGCATAATGCACCATGGCTACATTGGGTCTCTCATCTAAAGGAAAATCGTTTAGACCTTTAACTTCAGCATCAAAATCTCCAAAAGCAAGAAAAGATAACATCCCGGGGATGGCAATCTTGTAGTTCACGTTTTGGGTTTCATTATCCACAATTCCACCAATATATAAGGGAGCGCCTTTCTCGGTATTATAATGCGCTTCCATGGCAGCAAGTTTTACCGGCTGCCTTTTTGCAATATCTTTTGCCGAAATATCACCACTTATAGGTTGCAGTATTGCAGCGATCGCGCCAAAGGTAATTGCAATCTTGAATGCTCTTTTATGAAGCTCTACCCTTCTCTTTTTATACACTTGATAGGCATGTATACCTGCTACTGCAAAACCTGTAGCCGTAAATGCCGCCAAAGTCATGTGTAACGCCTGCGTAAACCATGCGGGGTTAAGCATCGCCTGTATTGGATTTATATTTAAAAATTTCCCGTCAATATAATCAAATCCGGTAGGGGAATTCATCCAACCATTTGCCGCAACAACCAAAATACCCGAAGCCACTCCTGATACACCAATAATGATCCCAGTGAACCAATGAAACTTTTCTGGTAATTTATTCCATCCATAAAGATAAAATCCCAGGGCAATAGCCTCTACAAAAAATGCGGCACCTTCTAGCGAAAAAGGCATCCCGATAATTGGGCCGGCATGTTTCATAAACTCTGGCCAGAGTAACCCTAGTTCAAAAGATAATGCGGTACCAGAAACTGCACCAGTAACAAAAAATATAGCAACACCTTTTTGCCAGGACTTGGTAAGTGTAAGATAAATTTTATCGCGAGTTTTTAGCCATTTGTAATGAGAGACTACCATAAAAAAGGGCATCACCATACCAATACAAGCAAAAACAATGTGAAATATAAGGGTAAATGCCATTTGGAGTCTTGCCGCATCAAGATTTTCCATAGATAAAATTTAGAGAAGAAATTTATAATTTACAAGAATTATAAAGATACGATCTGCAAAGGATTTAAGATAAAAATGAAGTGAATAATTTCGGCAAAATACCGAGAACGACATTAAAAAACCCTTGAAAGGTATTAATCTATTACTACTGTAAATGGTAGCAAATTTTTAGGGTCAACTTCATCGAAAAAATTCATTTATATCCAATATGATGATCTATATGATACTCTCCATTAATTATCAGGATTGAAGAGAATTACCTCGTATTCAAAATCTTTAGGAGTATTATTGATTATTACGTTTTTTAGAATGACTTTGTAAAAAGCGTCGCTCGAAATATTAGATTGTATTCCTTCTGGTATCCAAACAATAGTATTGTCACCAAATGAATTCTTAACATCTTCAATAGATAGAGAAATATCGGCACCATTACTATCTTTCATCTGTATAGACGCGTTCTTAAAATCTGCACCAGCAATAGAAAATGACCACCTGCGATACACCAAACGACCTGGCACGAAACCTTGTGGAGGCCAAGCGATAAAGTTGGGGTTATCTTCGGGCACGTTTCCGGCATTTCCGATGACCCAGATAACATTAGATCTATCGGTATTTCCTATCCCAACTTCTTGTAGTTTGGGCCAAAGCAACCATCTTCGGTGCCCTGCAGCAAAATTATTGCTCCCTGCATCTTTTATATACGAATCGATTGCCCTTACACCGCTACCTGTGGTAAGATTTGACTTTCCGGCTGCCTCCTTGCCGTTTTCAGTGTAACATATCCAATCTTTGGGTGGTGAGTGACTCAATGCACCATTGACTTTCATCATAAGTGCTGCCTCTTGAGCTTTAGCACTTTTAGACATATTTTCGGTTATAACATTTGTAAGTCCGGTGGCCCTTCTATAATATTGCAAACGCATCATTATTTTATCACGTGTGCTTTTTTTAACTGAACCAGCGTTACACGTAGAGGGATCGCCATCAATCCATTGTGAATCCTGAGCTGTTTGTGATGAAGCAAGATAGAAATCGTTATATAATGCTATGGCTGCCACTTTTTTAGGATCGATTGGAGTAGTATCGCCTCCTTGCTCACCACCAACGTCTTCTTCAACATTATCATCACTAGAGCAGCTAGTAAACAATAAGAATACGGATAACACGCATACTTCGATGGTATATTTTTTGAAAAATTTCATGTAGATATTGGGTTAGTATTTTAAATTCAACGAAGTAAAATATGTAATATTTTGAATTTCACTAAATAAAAACAGTATTACCAGGGAATAACTATAGATTTTTCAAGTATTTTCTAACTTATCATATTATTTTTAAATGATTTATCTATATTTGCACCCTTAAATTAAGAGATCTAAGTCTCGGGGTGTAGCGTAGCCCGGTTATCGCGCCGCGTTTGGGACGCGGAGGTCGCAGGTTCGAATCCTGCCACCCCGACTTTAATATTCTAATCCTGATAAATCAATTGATTATCAGGATTTTGTATTTTTAAAAAACTTTCGAAAACACCCTTTTTTATGTTAAAACACTATATTAAGGTCAACAATTCGGATAACTAATTAATTCAACATTTCTTATTTATTGAAAACGAGCCTACTTAGCAAAAGGTTCGTCCAGGAAACAGGATGAGAACCTATACATTTTAGCCTCAACTGCCGGACTTTTTGCTCCTCATATGTATAATGATTAGAATCGGTAATATCTTAAAAGAGGACATGATTCACGGTTCTGGCTTGGGAATGTAGCGTTCTTTCCCAGAGCATCGGGATGGGGTAGCCAAGTGGAAGGCCAAAAACGGGTATTGAGTCCAAGACCTTTTGTAGAGAAGCTCTTTTTGCGAAATGCAGAGCAACGAAATGAAGGGAAATGTGCTGAACGGATTCTAAACGCTTAGACGCTTCAAAATATAGAATTTCATAAAATCTAGGGATTTGAGTCTCCATTAAAAGGTCAATTAACGAAACTACTAATAGAGACCAAGAATGAGATGTTCTTATAAAAACCTTATTATAAAGAAAAGTAGCTCCTTAAAACTGCCATTTTATGGTATATTTCGATACTAAGGGAGAAGATGGTTTCCGGGCAATATATACTAGCCAAATTCCTTTTTTACCTGTGTTAACCATTTGTATAAAACCGGTACTACCAATAATGTCAATAGGGTCGATGAAATCATTCCCCCAATTAGTGTCCACCCCAATGGCGACCAAAGAGAAGTGCCTGAAAAGGTCAATGGCATTAAACCAAGAATCGTAGTAAGGGATGTGAGAACAATGGGTGTAAACCTTCTTTTGGCGGCCATTTCAATGGCATTGATTTTATCCTGTCCTTGGGTGATGAGCTGATTGGTATAATCCACTAGAATGATGGAATTATTAATCACTATACCAATAAGACTAATAAAGCCTACGAAGGCAAAGAAAGAGAACGACCATCCTGATATGAACAGCGCAATAAAAGAACCGCTAATAGCCAGAGGTATGGCCGAAAAAATAATCAAGGGCTGTGTAATCGACCTAAATTGTAGTACGAGCACTGCGAATATTAGTATTAAAGCCGTAAGTAGTAAAATCCCTAAATCCCCAAAACTTTCTGTTTGTGTCTCATATTCGCCACCCATATGGAAGTTATAACCTTTTGGCCAGTCATAGCTTTCCAACTTTGGTAGTATTGCTTCAGTATATGCCTTCGTATAATCAGGGTCAATGACGTTGGCCGTTATGGCCGTGTTCCGCTGTGTATTGAAGTGGTTGATTTTTGCATAATCCTGTTCAAACTCAATGCTGGCCAATTGGCTCAGTGGAATTTGTGTACCCGTTGTACTTGCTACATATACCTTGTCAAAATCCTCTAAGGTCGGTTTATCGGCAAACGGGAGTCGTATGATTACCGGATAATTTTCATCGTCTTGGTCAATTTGAATGTTATCTATATTCAGTCCGTTCAGACTTGCCCTGATAGTTTGGTCCAAATCCAATAGAGATACATTGAATAGGGATGCCTTGTCACGATTCACTTTAATATTGATATCAGTCTTTGCAACAGCCAAGGGATTGTCTACATCCAATGTACCTTCTGCTTCTTCAACGATTTTTTCTATATCGTAAGAAATTCGCTTTAAAGTGTCCAGTTCTTCCCCAATTAATAATATTTCTATAGGTGCTTCAAAGGGAGCACCGTTTTTAAGTTCGCGAAAAGAAATCTGTGCATCCGGATAGCCTGAAAATGCGCTTCGGAACTGACCAAGGGTTTTATAGAACAACACTGGATTCCACTCATCGAAATTCACCAATACTTCCCCGTGGTACGTTTTGTATTCCTCTGGAATACGATTATAGTAGACCTGTGGATTTCCGTGTCCGGCATTGGTTGCATAGTGCGATACAAAAGCGGTTGTATCCAGCACCGATTCTATATAGCGTAAGCTTCTATCGGTATGCTCAATATTACTGGAATAGGGATGGTCTACATCGATAAGCAGCATCGGTTTATCGGCGGTCGGAAAAAAACTCACACCTATACCTGGAAACAGCAAAAGCGAGCACAACAGTACCGCGAACCCACCGGTAACGACAACCCAACCCTTGCGAAGGGAAAAGTGCAGTAATGGACTGTATTGTTTTTCAACGAAGGATTCCAGTTTTTTGGAAATCATAGGTGTCTTTGTTGATTTTTCTTTTTTTAGGAACCTGCTGGCCAAAATAGGGGTAAAAGTCAACGCCAGTGCTAAGGAAGCCGTTAGTACATATATGACCGTCAAAGGCAGACTTCGCAGAAATTCCCCAGGTCCGCTAGACAATAATGTTAAAGGGGCAAAGGCCAAAACCGTGGTTACCGTAGAGCTGATTATAGCATAGCCGACCTCTCCGGCACCTTTGGCCGCGGCCTCCAACAAAGAATGTCCATCTCTTTTGAATCGCACGATATTTTCGATAACCACGATACCATTATCCACTAAAAGTCCAAGGGCGATGACCAAAGCGGCAATACTAATTTGCTGAAGGGCGTAATCGGTAAAATCCAATAAGGTAACGGCGATTAAAATGGAAAGTGGTATAACGACCATTATAACAAGGGCAGGTCGCCATCCCAAAAATAGGAGTATGATGATACCCACCAGCACGATACCCTGAAACAGATTTGAAATGAAATCATTAATTCTAAGTTTTACTGCCGGTGCTTGTTCAAAAGCGGTTTCCAAACGAATTGTCTGTGGAAGATCCTTAATAAATGTTTCGGTTATTGCCGTAAGCTCTTCCGATAGCTTAAGGATATTGCCGCCCTTTTTCTGGGTCACGGTAATATAGATGGCCTTTTTTCCATTAAATCGACCTATCCATCGCAAATCTTCATAGTCATACCCTACGGTAGCTATATTTTTAAGATAAACTATCTGGCCGTCATCAGAATGTATGGCAGTGTTGCGAAGGTCCTCTAGCGTATCATAGCTTCCTGTCGATTTGATGTTAAATCCTAAATTGCCCGATTTGATATTGCCGCCAGGAACATTCGCATTGTTATTTTGTATAGTTTCGATGACCTGTCTTAGAGGAATACCTAAAGTCGCCATTTTCTGAAAATCCAAACTGATACGGATTTCTTCTCTTGGGTTTGCCTCTATCTCCACTTTGTTCACAAAATCCGAAGCTTCCAAAGCATCCTCTAAGTCTTCGGCATAATCGTAGAGTATATTATAAGGTTCACTTTCAGATACCATTGCAAATTGGTTGACCACAACTCTATCGGCAGGTTTGAATTGTTCCACATCCAGTTCTATAATATCCTGTGGAAGTTCGTCACGAATTTTATTGATTTCCGCTACAATATCATCGTATTTCTCATCATAATCGATACCAAATTCCGCTTCAATTTGTAAAACGGCCAGACCGTTTGCAATTTCTGATTTGATTTCTGTAATATCATCCAATTCCTCTACCACTTCCTCTATAGGGTCAACGACCAGTTCTTCCATATCTTCAGGACTGTTACCGGGGTAAACCACGATGACGGTATAATTCGGCAAGGATAGGAAGGGGTCTTCCGAGCGAGGCATTGTATTAAAGGAACGGATACCTAAAAACACCAAAAGGAGTACTGCGGTCAAGACAAAAAGGTGGTTTTTAAGTGCTAAATATGGTAATTTCATATGTTGAGATTTTAGGTTAGATGTAATGCGTTAATGAAGAATTTAATAGTTGTCACTTCATTACTGTAGCTCATCTCATTGTATTATATTTATAGAATCATTGACTTTAAGGAAAGGAGCGCCCCTCGTTATTATTTTAGCATCTTTTGGTAGTTGGGAAAGCGCCACCGTAAAGTAATCCCCCTTAATTTCAAGAACTTCGACGCTTGCATTCGTCAAGGTACGGTCATCTTGCGTATAGTAAATGGAAGCCTTCTTTTCGTTGCCTTCTACCAAAGCGTCCATTGGAATTTTTAGGGATGGAAACTCGTTTGACGGATAAATGGCTACTTTGCCAATGAAGCCATTTTTCAGTTCTGGTTTGAAGGTGTTGAGCGTAAGCTCCACCTCGAAAAGTCCCGTTCTCGGGTTTGAAGATCCAGAGATCTCTGTAACCTTACCTATAAATTCAGCGTTTGTGAAAGCGTCGAAATTTATCTTTGCTTCGTCGCCCAAAGCAATTTTGACAATATCCCTGTCTGACAGCCCGAGTCGTACAATCTGTGAACCGTTGGTCTCTGAGCTTCCGATTTTATATATTGGTTGTCCAGCGGAAACCAGCTCTCCTTTTTCCACCAGTCTTTTCATGACCTTGCCCGTTATTGGTGTTTTAAGTATGGCGTACCTTTGATTAAATTGGGCAATCTGAAGGTTAGAATTTGCGATTTCGGAAGCTGTTTTAGCATTTTGTTTTTGCTCCAATGTGCCAACAGTATCACGATATAGATTGGTCGCCCTTTCAAGGTCGCGCACCGATTTATCATAGGCGTTCTTGGCACCTACGACCTGTGCGTTGATTTCGGTAAGGTTGATACTTCCTAGGCGTTGTCCTTGTTTTATGGTATTGCCTTCCTCCACATTCAGGTTGGCCACGATTCCTCCAATCTTAAAAGATAGTGTTATCTCCTCTTTGGATAGAAGCGTACCCGTTGCAGTAACAGGCTGTGTATTCCTAAGGTTTTCCAAGTTTTGTACTGTCACATTCTTGTAGTTCCTCTTTATTGCCGTCTCTTCTTTGGTATATTCTTTCTTGCAACCAAAAAAAATGACGGTCATCGATAGTGTTATGGTCAAAGCTATATTTCTCATCGTTATAAATTGTTTTGTGTTATTCTTATTAGGTTTGCCCTTGCTATTTTGATATTGAAGCGGGCAATGGATTCATTGAGTTGTGCGGTGGTCAATTGTGTTCTTACTTCATTAAATTCGACCAGCAGCACTTGGCTCTGTCTGTATTTTGCTTCAATAATCTTGAAATTTTCTTGTGCACTTTTAAGCTGGGATAGTTGGTGTAAACGGCCAAAGACTCTTCATACTCGTAATATCCCTTTGAGGCTTCCAGAAGAATACTGTTCTCCACTGCTGAATAATCGGTTTCCAATTGTTCTTTCCGCAGTTTTGCCCTTCGCACCTTTGATTTATTTCTGCCACCTTGGAATATGGGCCAAGAAAGGTTAAAACTCAATAAATAATAGTCCTGATTTTGGTCAAAGTCATATCCAAACCCCTGATATCCGAATTCAGCAGCGGCAGATATATCCGGAACGAGAAATCCTTTATTCCGCTTAACTTCGTAGTCATTTGCTTCGATACCTTTTTCAATACCTTTGAGTTCACTTCGATTGGTAAGTGCCGTTTTCTTTAATTTTGAAATGATGAAACGCTCCCGTTCAAATCCAATAGATTCATCGATAATTATTTCAGCCTCTAAATCTTTGTTCAATAGAAAATTGAAAAAATTACGGGACAGGGCAATATTCTTTTGTACCGTTGCCAGTTGCGCATCAATGCGGTAAAGCTGTGCTTCAGCATTATATAGTACATCTTTGGTAGCTATCTCGTATTTGACGAACTTTCCGTTGACGCGCACCAATTCTTTTAATAAAATACGTGTGCTATCCAGGATGGCTTTCTGTTCCACAAGCTTCAGGTGGTCATAATAAGCCTTGCGTATCTGAAAGGACAGTTGATTTTTATAGGCCGTTTCTCTTGCCTGATTCACCGAAATGTTTGCGTTGCTCGCTTTCTGGCCATAATAGATATCCGTATTCAGAATGGGCTGAACGATACGTATTTTGGTTTCGTGGAAGTTGTTCGGCAACAGTTGTTCATTTACATTTTTCAAATTTGTTGGGAATCGCTCAGAAGCCGTTAATTGGTTCAAGGTCGCGTAGACCGGATTGAACAAATCGCCAATAGGAATATCAATGGTTCTTCCCCCTTCCGCGAGGATATAGCTGGCGTTGAAAGATACATCTGGTAGAAAAAGATTTTTGGCTATTTTGTTTTCTTCCTTTGAAATATCCGTATTGAGCCGTTCTTTCAAATATTGTCTATTGTTAAGCAACCCCTCTTCTACATAGGCTTCTAATGTGTCTTGCGAAAAGCCTATTACACTTGAAAATGAAAGTATCGTTGCTTGTAGGTACGTTCTTGTATTCATAATGATTGTATTAATCTAATGTCCGCTTTGGCGGGATTGAAAACTCTACACTTAATATTTATATATGTTGTATATACAACATATATTTTAAATTTTTATATCATTTTGTTTTCCAATTTTTTCAAGCTGACCATTCCTTCCTCCTCAAGATTTCCCACAAGCACATCCATGGCCTTTTCCCATTCGGGTATAATTTCATTTACCAAGTTCATACCTTCGGGAGTCAGCTCAACCTCTGGCCTATAATCCGTAGTTCGTAACACTAGGTTCAGTTTTTCCAAAAGTTTGATATTCCTGCTCACGGTAGAGCGCTCCAGACAAAGTACTTCACCGACCTTACCTTGCTCTACTTTACCCAACTCGTGCAAAGTGAACAATATGGTCATTTGATTCTCAGTGATTTTATGGTCGCCCAAAAATTTCCTGATATGTCCGTCAGCTATCCGGGATAGACGCCTTAATCTAAATCCGATACAATGTTGTAGTGCATATTTCATGTGGTAAAGATATAAATACATGTTGTATATACAACATGTTTAACTTTTTATTAACATCGTGGTCGGTTTCTTAAAACAAATTTTTTTTAAGAACCAATTTTCAATGTTCAGGATTTAGAACATAAATTAATTTGCTCTTGTATAGTTTTAAATTACGCAAGTGATATATTTGTACAATCAGAAAGTAAAGCATTTTACTTTAAGTTCATTTATAGTACCGTCAACAAATCGGATAACGGCTAAGTTTTTTAATCTGTAACTGATTGGTATATAAAAAAATTGTGTGGAAAGAGTATAACCTTGCCACCCCCGACCAAAAATCCAATCACTATAATGATTGGATTTTTTATTTAAATTGATTTGTTCAGAAAAATGACTGTAGTACTTTAATGATTAACCTTTTAGTGAATAATGATCATTAAAAAGTCGAGCCATTTTTTCCAAATTTTGTTTAATAACAGGTTTACTTACCGATGAAAACCCCATGACTAAACCATTTTGTCTTCTGTTTTTTATAAAATACTTGCTATAAGGAAATGCAACAATCTCCTGACTTCCTAAAAAATTCGAAATTTCTACATCATCCATATGTTCTGGTAGTTTTGCTATGAGATGTAGACCATTATTTACAGGGTGAATATTTATATCTTTTTCAAAATAGTTCTTAAAGCAATCTATAAAAAAGGCTCTACGTTCATTGGAAATTTGAACAACTTTTCGCAAATGCTGATTTAAATAATCCTTTTCTATAAAATCAGACATCACCTTCTGGGTTACCGGAGAAACAAACCTTAAGGTTTGCTCATACATTGCTTTAAGGTCATCTATAAAATTAGTGGGGACAATTAAATATCCCAATCTAATTGAAGGGTGCAAAAGTTTGTTAAAAGTTCCTTGATAGATCACCCTGTTCCCTGTATCTAAACCAAAAATAGAAGTAATAGGATTGTTCCAATTACTAAACTCATGATCATAGTCATCTTCTATAATCAAACAATTTTTTTTATTGGCCCAATCCAGAAGTTCCAAACGTCTTTTAAGACTCATTTGAATTCCGGTAGGATATTGATTTGAAGGTGTAGTATATATTAGTTTAGGCTTTTTTAATTTAATGTTCTTGATGCTTTCTAAAGACATCCCTTCAGTATCAATTTGTGCGGGAATAATTTTTGCCTTTAAACTTTTAAATATAGCTAAAGCATTAGCATAGGTAGGGTTTTCAACAATCACCTCATCTCCTTTTTCTAAAAGTAAATCTCCTAAAATAGCTAAGGAATGTAATGACCCTGTTACAATAATGACCTGTTTGTAATCGCATTGAATATTTCTATAAATCTTTAAATAATTAGCTATATTCTTTCTTAATCCATCTAGACCAAGCGCATCTCGATACGATAAATCAGAATAGGTGACATCTTTCCAGTAATTATTCATTAAGTTCTGCCACTGTCTTACCGGGAATGCATCAAGGGGTGGTAAACCGGGTCTAAAAGCAATACCTCTATGTTCACTTCGGTTCATTATGCTTACACATCTACGAAACTGTTTAGCCCTCTTCGAAATTTCAGGATAGACATGAACTTTGTCATTAGTTTTTGGATTATGCTTTACAGGTGTTTTCAGACTATATTTTATCTTTTTATCTTGTACATCATTGACAAAATAACCTGAACCATGTACGGCACTAATATATTTTTCTATACAAAGTATTTCATATGCCTTAAGCACAGTACTTCGGGACAAATTTAAATCCTGAGCAAGTAATCTGGTAGATGGTAATTTATACCCTTTATTTAACTTCTTTTCAATAATTACTTTTGCAATAGAACTAAACAATTTCTCATAAAGACTCTGCTCGTCATTTTGATAGTTAAATCCATGAGAAAAGAGAATGCTATTTAATTTTTCGTTCAAAACTGTTATGCGTTAAAAAAAATAATTGGTATGCTCTAAACTATAGAGCAAGTTATACTTTGCAAGGTAATATATTGTAAAATAATCTGACAATCAAAAAAGATAACATATATGATTACTATAATTCAGATAGGATTGGGTCCGTTAGGTCGGCAAATAGGTAGATACATTGATGAGAAAAATGAAATACAAACTGTTGCTGCTGTGGACATTAATAAAGATTTAAAGGGAAAGGATTTCGGGGAATTTATTAACGGAAAAGCTTTTAACGTATTCATAGAAAACACTATTGATAATGCTCTGCAGAAACTCTCTAAAAAACCTGATGTAGCTATCATAACCACAGTATCCGATATCCAGAAATTAGAATCACAAATAGAAGATGTGGCCAAACATGGTATATCTATAGTATCAACTTGTGAAGAGTTATCTTATCCCTGGGAGGAAAACCCTAAAATAAGCGAAAGAATAGATGCTATTTGCAAGAAATACAATATTGCTTGCCTGGGAACTGGGGTAAACCCTGGTTTTTTAATGGATTATTTACCCTCGGTATTAAGTTCAGTATGTAAAAACATTGAGAGCATTAAGGTAGAACGTATTCAGGATGCATCACCCAGAAGAGTCCCTTTTCAACAAAAAATCGGAGCAGGACTTGACTTAACGGCTTTTAAAAAGAAAGAAATTACTGGCACATTAAGGCATGTCGGATTAAAAGAGTCTGTTTATTTCTTAGCGCAGAGTATAGGTGTAAAGCTAGATGAAGTTACTGAAGATCTTAAACCGGTCATTGCAGAAGAGAACATAAATGTTACATCAATGAATATTAA
The DNA here is from genome assembly GCA_947500845.1 of uncultured Aquimarina sp. Classification (GTDB taxonomy): domain Bacteria; phylum Bacteroidota; class Bacteroidia; order Flavobacteriales; family Flavobacteriaceae; genus Aquimarina; species Aquimarina celericrescens. The sequence continues at coordinate 64,714 of CANMTP010000014.1, read as the reverse complement.
GAAAGGTAATGCTCGCGGCGTAGAGCAAATATCACACGGATATGTCAACGGAACCAGCAAAATTGAAATGCATTTTAAAGCAGCAATCGGGGAACCTAGATCTTTTGATAGAATAACAATAAAAGGAGTTCCTTCATTTGTATCAGAAATTGATTCAGGAATAAATGGTGATATTGCTACTTGTGCGATCACTATAAATAGTGTTAAAAGTGTTTTAAAAGCAACACCCGGATTACACACCATGGCGACAATCCCTGTTCCAGGTTACATTAATTAATACGTATCATTATATTAAATAAAAAACTTAACTCAAAGCAAATGAATGGCTACCCGAAAAAAGTGTATCTAAACGGCAAAATATTAGATCATAAAGATGCCAAAATATCTGTATTTGACAGAGGTTTTATATTTGGTGACGGTATCTATGAAGTGATGACACAAGTGAATGGTGATTTTTTTTATGCAGATGCACATTTGGAACGTCTCTCAGATTGCCTTCAAAAAGTAAATATAGATTTTGATGTTAATTCTCTTTTGAATGATATTAAGAGGTTAAGAAAAGTTTCAGATTTAGAATTTCGGGATTGTTTGGTATACATACAAGTTACTCGTGGTATTGCTCCAAGAAAACATGCTTACCCCAAAGAAGTAACACCTACAGTAATGATGTATATCATGCCTTTTGAACTTCCAGAAATCAATCAAAAACACATAAAAGCAGTCACTACATTAGATTATAGGTGGGGTCGTTGTGATATTAAAATGACATCTCTATTAGGCAATGTTATGGTAAACGAGTATGCAATGAAACATGGAGCATACGAAGCTATTCTAATACGGGATGGTATCATTACCGAAGCTTCACATTGTAATGTTTTCTTTACAAAAAATAATATAGTGTACACCCATCCTGCCAATAATTTCATTTTAGACGGTATTACCCGACAAATTGTGATACAGCTCTGTCATGATTTAGGCATAGAAATTAGACAGGAGGCAATAAAAGAACAAGATATCTTTCTAATGGACGAAGTTTTTTTGACAGGAACAACAACACAGATAGTTTCTGTGCAGCAAATAAATGAATACTCTTTTTATAAAGGAAATAATACAGGTCCAATAACCAAAAAGCTTCAGGAAGCCTTTTTAACACTAAAAAAACAGACATGATTAAGTCAAATATCTTATTTAGTTTCTTCCTAATTACAGTTATTTTATGTAGTTGTTCTAAGCAAGAAGTATATACAATTATTATAAAAAATGGTGCTATCTATGATGGTACAGGAAGTGATGCAATACCTATGGATATAGGCATAAAGGATGATGTTATCGAAAAAATAGGAGATCTTTCTAAAGCAAAGGCCATGCGTATTATCGATGCCAGTAATATGGTAGTTGCGCCCGGATTTATCGACATGCATGCTCACCTGGATCCTATCCTTGAACTTCCAAACTGTGAAAGCCATATTAGACAAGGAGTAACTACGGCTTTAGGTGGTCCGGATGGGTCTAGTCCCTGGCCCTTTGGAAAATATCTGGATACATTGACAAAAGTTGGCACTGGAATGAATGTGACATACCTTATCGGACATAATACAGTTAGGAAAAATGTGATGGGGTTAGAAAACAGAGCTCCTACTCAACAAGAATTGTATCTTATGAAGGAACAAATACAACAGGCGATGCAAGAAGGAGCGTATGGAATTTCTACTGGTTTAAAATATTTACCGGGAGCTTTCTCTAAAGTAGACGAAGTTATCGAACTATCAAAAGCTGCATCAGCCGAAGAAGGAATTTATACATCACATTTAAGAGAAGAAGGATTAGGGTTGTTCGAAGCGGTAAAAGAAGCTATTTTCATTTCTGAAAAAGCAGATATCCCAGTGATATTAACACATCATAAAGTAATTGGAAAACCCATGTGGGGTAAAAGTACCAGGACGTTGGCTATGGTAGATTCTGCTAGGGCCGCTGGACTTGATATTAAAATGGATCAATACCCATATAATGCCAGCTATACAGGGATATCTGTATTAATTGCAAGTTGGGCAAGAGCCGGAGGTAACGATGCCTTTAAACAAAGAGTGCTAAACCCCAAACTAAGAGATAGTATCAAGTCTGGAATTATTTTCAATATTTTAAATGATCGCGGAGGCAGTGACCTAAACAGAATACAATTTGCCAAGGTAAAATGGATGCCTGAACTTGAGGGAAAGACTTTGAAATATTGGTGCGAGTTAAAAGGATTAACACCAACTGTAGAAAATGGTGCAGATCTCGTAATAGAAGCTCAGGTAAAAGGAGGTGCTTCGTGTGTTTTTCATGCCATGGATGAAGGTGATGTAGAGCGAATTATGAAGCATCCGCAAACCATGATCGCTTCCGATGGAAGACTGGTCAAACCCGGAATGGGACATCCGCACCCACGGTGGTACGGTACTTTCCCAAGAGTTTTAGGACATTATGTTAGAGAAAAATCAGTACTCTCATTATCAGAGGCAATATATAAAATGACAAAACTTCCGGCGGTGACCCTTGGTTTAAACGACAGGGGAATTATTAAAGAAAAAATGAAGGCCGATATAGTAATCTTTGATCCAAAAACAATTATTGACAAAGCAACATTTGAAAAACCACATCAGTACCCAGAGGGGATATATTATGTGATGATCAACGGACAACTTTCTATTGATGAAGGAGTATTTCAAAATATAAAGGCAGGAAAAGTCCTTAGGAAAGTAAAAAATGAGCAACAAAAATAACAAACAATGATTTTATTAAAAATGAAACACAGGTCAATACTGTTAATATTTGTTTTTGGTTTCTTTTTTCAATTGGGTCATTCGCAGTTAACAACTTCTCAATATCAAAAGATTGATAGCATTTTTAGAGAGTGGAATGTCCCCAATCATCCGGGAGGGTCCATCGGAATTATGAAAGAAGGTAAGATTGTATTTTCAAAAGCGTATGGACTTGCCAGTTTAGAGTATTTGGTTCCAAATTCTACCAGTACGCTCTTTAATGTAGCATCTGTCTCCAAACAATTTACTGCTATGGGAATTGTACTTCTTCATCTTCAGGGAAAACTCTCGGTTGATGATAATATTAAAAAGTACATGCCGGATCTCCCCGAATTTGCCGAATCAATTACTATTCGACAAATGCTGCACCATTCCAGTGGGTTAAGAAGCCTTCATGCCTTATTTTCCCTTGCAGGATGGAGAAGTGATGATTCCAGGACTAATGAGGATTTGTATAGGATTATGAAAGACCAACGTGACTTAAACTTTCCATCCGGAGACGAGTTTTTATACTGCAATACCGGTTATATGTTTATGGCAAAAATTATTGAAGAAGTAACCAAAGAGAAGTTCACCGATTGGATGAAAAAATCGATCTTTATACCCCTAGATATGACACATACCTATGTTGAAGATGATTATAGCAGAGTGGTTCCCGATAATGCTACTTCCTATTACACAAGGAAACAAGGATTTGACAGAGCCGTCGAATATTGGGGGTATGTAGGTTCTGGAAATATACACTCTACAACAGATGATTTGTTGAATTGGCTTGAAAATTTTTATAACCCAAAACCACAATGGGAAAAGGCCTTTGAAATGATGCTTACATTAGACCCTTTGAATAATGGAAAATTTAATGATTATGCTTTTGGTGTAAGGATTGACTCATTAAGAGGTATTAAACGGATTGGACATGGAGGTTCGATTGGTGGTTATCGATCTTTTATTTGTACATATCCTGATGAAAAGTTAAGTATTGCGATCATTACAAATTTTTCTACATCCTCACCTGGCAATAAAGCAGTTGAAATTTCTAAAATACTGCTCGATCATGTGACGAAAAATAATGAGGGAATTAATGCCAATATAAGTAAGGCAATCAAGCTTTCCAATAAAACATTGCAGAAATATGTTGCCTCATACTGGAATGATAAAAACAACATTGTTCGTCAAATTTATTTAAAGAATGATACATTACGATATGTTCGCTCTGAAAATAATGAAGTTCGTATAATTCCCATGAAAAAGAACGAATTTAAAATGGTGGACAGTTCTGTTAAAATTCGATTTGAGTTGAGCAAAGAACAAGGCAAGACCATGAGAACATTTATTGATCATAATTCACCAACTGTTTTCAGTGCATTCAAACCTATCCGACTCCTTATTCAAAGGAGTTACTACAATCATTTGTCGGCGAATATTTCAGCCCGGAACTGAAAACCAGTTATTATATTTCAACTAATGGTAAAAAAATAACCGGAAATCACATAAGACATGGAGATTTTGAAATGAAAATTATCAAAGAAGATGTCCTGAGAGGTAATCATGGATTTAATTTTGTTAAATTTCAGAGAGATGAAAAAGGAAATGTCACGGGAGCATTTGTATCTAATGGAAGGGTGAGAAACCTTTGGTTTGAAAAACGTAAATAAGGAAATATTTTATTCAAAATATAACAAATAAAAATCTATGTTAAGATGTACAGTTGTCCTGGTATTCTCTTTAAGCTTTTTTTTAAGTTTACAAGCCCAAAATCAGAGGAAAAGAGCTAGGGATTTTGGTATTGCACCTGGTATCCTTACCCCAGGAAAATGGAATGCTATTACCGATGTAAATGGTGTTTCGGTAGGACAAAAAACATTGATAGTTGGAGATTCGATACGTACTGGTGTCACGGTAATCATACCTCATCAAGGAAACATTTTCAGGGAAAAAGTACCCGCAGCAGTATTTGTAGGTAACGGTTTTGGTAAAGCACTTGGTTTTACACAAATCGAAGAGCTAGGTAATCTCGAAACACCAATAGCTTTAACTAACACACTCAATGCTTTTCTCGTTGCCAATAGCATCGTAAATTACACACTATCGACCCATGAAAATTCCAACATTAGGTCAGTTAATCCGGTAGTAGGGGAAACCAACGATGGATGGCTAAATGATATTAGAGGGCGGCACGTAAAAGATAATCACGTTATCGAAGCTATACATGCAGCAACTACCAAAATTGTTGCCGAGGGAAATGTAGGTGCAGGAACAGGAACTAGATGTTTGGGCTTTAAAGGAGGTATTGGGACTTCATCCCGAGTACTTCCAAAAGATAAAGGAGGTTATACGATTGGTGTCCTTGTTCAAACCAATTTTGGAGGTATTCTTACCATCAATGGTGCTCCTGTAGGAGAAGAACTCAATAATTTTTATATGGCGCAGGATGTCCCTTATGTGGTTGATGGTTCGTGCATGATTATTATTGCTACTGATGCTCCATTATCAGCCAGAAATTTAAAACGTCTGGCAAAACGTTCTTTTTTAGCATTTGGCAAAGTGGGATCTTTTTCATCTAACGGTAGTGGTGATTATAGTATAGCCTTTAGTACTCACCCTCAACTTCGTATCCCGTATGATTCAAAAAAAATAGAAAAACCTGTTATAGAAGTTTCTAACGATCACATGTCTCCTCTTTTTCTGGCAGTAGTTGAAGCTACCGAAGAAGCGATTTATAATTCGCTTTTTATGGCAACCGATATGAAAGGGCAAAAAGGAAGAATGATGAACGCATTACCTATCGAAAAAACACTTAAAATATTAGATAAATATAAGGCTCGTAAAAAATAAATAGGTTGACTATAAGTCAATGTGTTTTAAAAACTATTACCGTTTAAAAAAAGTCAAAAAAATTAACATCTTAATTATCAATATTTATGAAAGCACCTCTAAAAAAATCAACTCTGTTTTTTTGCGTGCTACTATTATTAAGTAGTTTTAATCAAATAGTCGCTCAAAAAAAATACTCAAAAAAACAAATTACAAAATTGAAATCTGAAGTTGCGGACTTAGTTGAATCTAATCATAAGCAAACACAAGTTATGATAGATAAAATATTCAGTTTTTCAGAACTAGGGTTTCAAGAAACTGAATCTTCAAAATACTTAAGCCAAATATTAGAGAAAAACGGATTTCAAATAAAAAAGGGGGTTGCCGGTATCCCCACAGCATGGTTTGCTAGATGGAGCAACGGTAAAGGTCCAGTTATCGCATTGGGCAGTGATGTTGATTGTATTCCGAAAGCTTCTCAATACCCCGGGGTTGCTTACCACAAACCAATGGTTGATGGAGCGCCAGGACATGGCGAGGGACATAACTCGGGAATACCTCTAAATATTACTGCTGCCCTGGCCGTAAAACAACTAATGGAACGAGAAGATATCAAAGGTACTTTAGTACTTTGGCCTGGCATAGCCGAAGAATTGCTTGCTTCCAAAGCATGGTACACTCGAGATGGTCTTTTTGATGATATTGATGTGTGCATCTTTACTCACGTGAGCAGTAACTTAAGCGTCTCATGGGGTCAGGCAAGAGGTACTGGGCTAATATCTGTAGAATATACCTTTGATGGAGAAGCTGCACATTCTGCAGGCTCACCCTGGAGAGGGAGAAGCGCACTTGATGCTGCCGAACTCATGAATGTGGGATGGAATTATAAACGAGAACATTTGCACCCTTTGAAAAGGTCACATTCTATTTTTACCGATGCAGGAGACCAACCTAATGTTGTCCCGTCAAAAGCCTCTATATGGTATTACTTTCGGGATATTACCTATGAAGGAATTATTGAAATGTATAATGACGCAAACAATATAGCTAAAGGAGCAGCCCTCATGACTGATACTGCAATGACCTCTAAAATTGTTGGAGCGGCATGGCCACGACATTTTAATAAGATTATTGCTGAGCAAATGTATGCAAACATACAGCAAATAGGCTTGCCACAATGGTCAAACGAAGACCAGATGCTTGCAAAAGCAGTTCAAAAGGAAGTAAATTCAAAAAAAACAGATGGCCTAAATACAAAACTTTCACCAATAGGAATTCCCCTTAAAAGACCTGTAAGTGGGGGGTCTGATGATATTGGAGACGTGTCATGGAAAGTTCCAACAGTGACACTCAGATACCCTTCAAATATACCAGGTTTGCAAGGGCATCATTGGAGCAATGCAATTGCAATGGCCACCCCTATTGCTCACAAAGGTGCCACCTCAGGAGCAAAAGTAGAGGCAATGACTATACTTGACCTGTTACTAAAACCAGTTCTGGTAGAACAAGCATGGAATTATTTTAATAATGTACAAAGTAAAGAAACAAAGTATAAGCCCATGATTTCGGCTGATGATAAGCCGCCAATTTACTTAAATAAAGACATCATGAACCAATACAGAGAGAAGTTAGAGCAATTTTATTACGATGAAAATAAATACGATTCATATTTAGAACAATTAGGAATTAACTATCCTACTCTTAAAAAAAATAATTAGTTCTATAAAGTGATGAATAAAACAATTCCATTTAATGATAAACTCGAGCATAAAAACAAATTTATGAGGATAACAAATGACATTATTTTTTGTTTATTACTCTTTTTAGGTGCCCAAGAGATAATAGCACAGAATTTTAGCGCATTGCAATACAGAACTGTTGGTCCCGGAAGAGGTGGTCGTGTAACAGCAGTTACTGGGGCTCCAACCACACCTTCAACTTTTTATCTTGGAGCTTCAGGGGGTGGAGTTTGGAAAACCGAAGATTATGGCACCTCATGGAAGAACGTTTCTGATGAGTACTTCGCAACGCCATCAATAGGTGATATTGGTGTAGCACATCATGATGCCAATATAGTTTATGTGGGTACTGGTTCTGACGGTCTCAGAAGTAATGTTATTACCGGTAAAGGAATGTATAAATCAATTGACGCAGGAAAAACATGGCAGCATATAGGTTTAAAGAATACTGGACATATAGGTGCCGTAGAAATAGATCCTACAAATCATAGCATTGTATGGGTTGCAGCTATTGGTAATGCATTTAAATCCAACCCTGAACGTGGTATTTACAAAACTATAGACGGTGGAGTCTCCTGGGAAAAAGTTCTTTTTATTTCTGATGAAGTTGGCTTTGCTGATTTAGAATTATTGCCAGGTAATCCTGAGGTGGTTTATGCAGCAGCATGGAAAGCCCAGCGCAAACCATGGACTATCGTTTCTGGGGGTGATACGAGCGAAGGAGGTATCTATAAATCAGTAAATGGTGGAAAAACCTGGAAAAAACTAAGTCAAGGCCTACCTCAAGGATTAATAGGAAAGATAGATTTGGCAGTGTCACCAGTCGATTCAAGTATCCTATATGCTATTATTGAGGCTCCGGGAAAAGAAGGGGGTTTGTATAAATCTGAAAATCAAGGTAAATCTTTCGTAAAAGTATCAAATGAAGCAGGTTTAGTAAATAGACCTTTTTATTATACCAACGTTGAAGTTGATCCTAAAAACCCTGATATAGTATATTCAATGGCAAACCCAATGTTAAAATCTATCGATGGGGGCAAAACATGGACTAAGATGAAGCCTCCACATGGGGATAATCATGATATCTGGATCAATCCAGATAATCCTGAGTTATTTATTCAATCCAATGATGGGGGTGCCAATGTAACTCACAATGGGGGTAAAACATGGTCAAGCCAGTTTAACCAACCTACAGCAGAACTTTATCAGGTAGAAGTTGATGATCAGTACCCTTATTGGTTGTATGCCGGTCAACAGGATAATTATACTACTATCGCAGTACCAAGTTTTGCGCCAAGTGCCATCCAAAATACCGGAGTTGGCTGGATTATAAATACCGGAGGATGCGAAACCGGACCTGCAGTACCCAAACCTGGAAATCATTCTATAGTATATTCAAACTGTAAGGGACGTTTTAATGTTTTTGATAAACGAACAGGTGTTGAAAAAGGATACTATGTTGGTGCAAGTAATATCTATGGCCAAAATCCAAAAGATTTACGATATCGCTTTCAGCGAGTAGCTCCTATTCATATATCACCACATAATCCCAATACCGTCTATCACGGTTCCCAGTATCTACATAAAACGACCGATGATGGATTAACCTGGCAAACAATTTCACCAGATTTAACAGCATTCGAGGAAGATAAACAAGTTATTTCTGGTAGCCCCATTACCCGAGACATTACTGGTGAAGAATATTATAGCACCTTGTACGCTATCAGAGAATCTAAAATTAAAGAAGGATTAATTTGGACAGGGTCGAATGATGGCCTAGTGCAACTTACTAAAGATGGAGGAAAAACATGGACAAACGTTACCCCATCTAAATTACCAAAAGGTGGTCGGGTTGATGCTGTTGAGCCGTCTTCTCATAATTCGGCAAAAGCCTACGTATCTATATTACGATATCAATTGGGAGATGAAAAGCCTTATATTTACAAAACTGAGAATTATGGGAAAACCTGGGAATTAATTACCACTGGCAGTAATGGTATTCCTGCTGATTTTCCAACGCGGGTAATAAGAGAAGACCCTAAAAGAGAAGGCCTATTGTATGCGGGCACAGAATTTGGATTGTTTATTTCATTCGATGATGGTAAAAAATGGCAATCATTTCAGCAAAATTTGCCGGTTACGCCGGTAACCGATATTAAAATCTATCGTGGTGACCTTATTGTAAGTACTATGGGTCGTTCTTTTTGGATATTGGATAATATCACTTCGTTAAGACAAGCCGAAATCAATAAACTAGGAAGTTCTCCCTGGTTATTTAAACCGGATAATACGATAAGATATCGTTATCCGAAGATACGTAATGGCCAAACTACATTTCCTGTGTATCCACAAGCTAATGTTGCTATTGATTATTATATACCAAAAGATCATAAAACTAGTGTAAAACTAGATATTCTTAATGCTAATAAAATAATTATTGCGACATACATTAGTGATACGACCAAACCAAAATTAATTGAAAATGTTGTAAGTACAATGAGTACTAATGAAACCATTTATCTAGTCGACAAATCGTTGAGCAACACACCTGGTTTAAATCGTTTTAATTGGAACTTAAGACATTCCGGCCCATGGGCAAAAGAGGTTTCTAGAAGATTTCAAAATGGACCCATTGCAGCTCCGGGAATTTACACCGTTAGATTGAGCACCAATACTAACGTTATAGAACAAACATTTGAACTTTTAATCGATCCCAGGGTAAAAGCCAATGGGGTATCCAAAGAAGATATAGTTTTGCAAATTGAAAAGCAGCAAGAAATTAGCGAACTTCTTACAACAGCACGTAAGTTTCAAGACACTCTGGAAACCGAAGTGATTAAGTTGAAAGAAAAGAACCAATCATCAGAAAGATTAAAAAAAGTAGAAAAAGTACTTAAACAATTAAAAAATGATGATGGCGCTTACCCAAAGCCAATGCTGGTTGATCAGATTATGTATTTGTATCGTATGATCAGTAATGCAGATCAGTTACCTGGAAAAGAAGCCGAAATGCGTTTTGAACATTTAAAAGTTGAATTTGCGAAGGTCAAAAAGAGTTTAGAATAATATTGCGTTGTCAGGACTAAGATTTACAGGGACAGTGCTCATGAAAAATACACCTAGAATCAGGTATATGAATCTTAAATGATTAAAAATTTAAAAAATGTTTTATAAAAAGGTACTATGTTCTAGTTTTATGTTTCTTTTAATTTTTGTTGGTGTAAGTCAGCAAAAATTACCGATGAGTAAGAGTTTTTCTGATGCCATTAAAAGAGGAACTCGAACAACCAAAGGAATACCTGGCACACAATACTGGCAAAACACGGCTTCATACACGATTAATGCAGAAGTTATCCCTCAAAAAAAAGAATTAATTGGTACCGAAATAATAAAGTACCAAAACAATAGTCCAGATACACTCCATCAGATCGTTTTTCACGTTTTTCAAAATTTGTATAAAAAAGGAAGTCGTCGAGATGACCCAGTCCATCCAGATGATGTTCACTCTGGAGTTTTGATCAAACGGCTTAAAATTGGCGACGAACTTATTATGGATTATAGTACAGAAGGAACTCTTATACTAGCAAAACCTACTCAACCTATATTCCCTTCAGAATGGATTAATATTGAATTAAGCTGGGTTTTTTCAATTCCTACCAAAAGTAATATCCGAATGGGGGCAAAAGATGAAACTTCTTTCTTTCTGGGACAGTGGTACCCAAAAATTGCAGTGTACGATGATATCAATGGCTGGGACGAAAATATACATACCGGAGGACAGGAATTTTATTATGATCTCGGTGATTATGAGTATACGGTTACAGTACCTGATGAATACCTGGTTTGGGGTTCTGGACTGCTGCAAAATGCAGAAAAAGTATTATCACTAAACATATATAATAAATATAAACTAGCTCAGAAAAGCGATGATATTATTTCGATAGTACATCAAGACGATTACAAGTCAGAAAAACATATAACGTCTCATAATAAATGGGTGTTTAAAGCGAATAATGTTTCTGATGTGGCTTTTGGTTTGAGCGATCATTTCCTTTGGGATGGAACATCATTAAAGGGGGTTTCCCGAAATAATATTTTTATAGAAACTGCCTATCCGATTGAGTCTAAAGATTTTACCGAAGTAGCGCTTTTAGCAAAAAAATCTATTCGTTACTTTTCAAATGAACTTCCATACCCTTTCCCCTTTCCAACGATGACCATATTTAATGGTACCAATGGAGCCAGTGGTATGGAGTATCCTATGATTGCAAATGATCCCTCGGCCGATAACAGAGGCCGAACCGTAGATGTCACTGCCCATGAAATTGCTCATAATTATTTTCCATTTTACGTATTGACCAATGAAACAGAACATGCCTGGATGGATGAAGCATTTGCAGCAATGATCCCATACGAGTATCAGCAAAAACAAGAACCTTCATTAAATAGGTTAACACGTTACGCCAGAAATATGAGCTCCTATGCAAGTACTAATACAAATATTGCATCTACTACCAAATCTACCATGCTAGAAGGCAGAACTTCCTATTTCAATTTCTATATGAAACCAGCTGTAGGGTTATATGTTTTGCAAGATATACTGAGGAAAGAATTATTCAAGAAATGTTTGGCCACTTATATAGAAACATGGAAAGGAAAACATCCTACTCCATTAGATTTTTTTTACAATGTAAATGAAACATCTCAGCAAAACTTAAACTGGTTTTGGAAAAAGTGGTTTTTTGAAAACGGATATCCCGATTTGGGTATTGCCCAAGTAGAAGAAAGAAATAATGTATATGAAATTACTGTAAAAAAAATAGGAGATCTTCCTGTGCCTTTGGACATAACCATAACTTTTAAAGATCAAACAACACAAAATATTCATCACTCTGCTAAGGTTTGGCAAGAAAAAGACAACATGATCCTCACAGTCAAGACAACGAAGGGAATTGAAAAAATACAATTAGGGAATGATTATATCCCTGATACAAATCCAAGAGATAATATCTTCTTTACAATCAAATAATGTTTGTATCGATCATTTATCAGGTAGTATTTATGAAGTAGAGAATTGTTTATCTTTCCATAACAAGTTTTCAAACTTATTATTAACACAAGAATTACTTCTCCTTTCCTGGATGATATACGGCTTTTGATCTTTTTTCTACGTCTTCTCGGTAATAAGCGACATCTTTAAAATTTACTTCCACATACCGTTGAACCTGATCGTCAAAATGCGGAGAATCAGGATGTCCGCTTTGACCACCAGCGAGCAAACTTTTTGCCTTTATCTTATCACCAAATTCTACCACAGCAACAAAGCTATTACCCGATGTCCCATACATGCGTTTGGTACCTTCATAAGCTCTAGCACCAAATGAGGCCAGCGCTCCCCATCTGCCTGAAGCCAAACCTACGCCAATGCTAGGTTTATTATCATCAAAAGGTTGCCTGATCGCTCCATTAAGTCTTTGATAGCGGTTAATATCGCCCCATTTAGTATTCCAACTACCAAAGTCTTCAGTTAGTTTGGTTACTGCTCTTTCAAAAATAGCAATTCGCTCTTCTTTTGGAGATGCTACACTAAAGTAATTTAACCGCTCCATAAAACTAAGCTTTTCAGGAGCTTTCCCCTCCTGTAAATAATGAGTACCATAATAATGAGCCAATGACATAGCCACTGATTCTTCGGATACCGCAAAATCCCAATTTCTCAGTTCCTCAATGGGCTCTTTTAAAGATTGATCGGGATTCGAAGATGTATCATATGCAGCAATCAGTCCCGGAATCAATACTTCAAAAGCTGGTAAATAGGGATCATAGGCCAGATCAATCAATTTATCCAACGTTAATCCCTTAGTTTTTTCTAATAATCGTATCGCATGCACACCACGAAAATTTTCATGATTTCGTGACATATATCTGGGGTAATCTTCAGCTTTTGGACTGTATTCTGCAGCGCTTGTAAAAGGTGTAGAATTACAGTTTTGTATCCATCCATTAGGAGGATTAAACACCGTGATAGATTCATCTACCGTATGTAATCCTTTCCAATCGGTAGATGGGTCACTACCATCTACTGGCATCGTATAGTCATATTTTACATTTCTTATCGGAATAAAGTTACCATGGTAATAGGCTATATTTCCTTCTGCATCAGCGTATACAGTATTATTGGAAGAGTTTGTTCGTATATTCATCATTTCCCTGAACTCTTTATGTCCATTTAATTTTGTCCTAGTAAAAGACTGGGTTAAGGCTTTTACAGGATCCCACATCATCGCCGTTGCCACCCATTTCTTATCAATTGCATGAGTGATTGGACCGTGATGTGTTCGATACACCGGAAAGTTACGTTCTTTAATCCCTTCACCTTCTTTATATTTAAGGGTAACATCCAAGGTCTCAACAGGTCGAAGTTCATCACCATATTTATATTTCAATCCATTTTCATTCTTTACAATAGTTTCGATAAAACTATCTATGACATCGGTATATGTTGACGTATGCATCCACCCTGTTTTTTCGTTGAATCCCTGATAGACAAAAAATTGTCCCCAGGTAACAGCTCCGTAAGCATTTAAGCCTTCTTCGCTTACCATATGTACTTCTCCACGAAAGAAAAATGAGGTGTGGGGATTAATTAATAGCATAGCATCGCCTGATGCTGTTAATTTTCCTGAAATAGCAAATCCATTAGAACCTCTTGGCTCATTATCTGCAAGGCGTATGAGCCCATCATTAATTTTACTTGCTAAAACCGAAGAGGGTTCTTTTTCATAAAATTTCTGAATATCTTTTGTAGATATACGTTCGATGTCTCCTCCTATGGATCCTTCACTAAAATACATAGGCATCCAGGGTTCAAAACGTGTCAATAATTTAAGCTTAACTTCTGGATGTTTATACAAGTAATAATTGATTCCGTCTGCAAAGGCCACGCAAAGTTTTTTTAACCATTCGGGACTAGTCTCATAGCGCTGAATAGCTTCCTCTTTGGTCATAAATAATCTTGCTCTAAGGTCACTATAAAGTGCTTCTTCTCCTTCCACCTCAGCCAGTCGACCGATAGCCCAAATATAGTTTCTTTCAACACGATTAAAATCATCTTCACATTGAGCATATAATAGACCAAACACAGCGTCTGCATCAGTTTTTCCATAAATATGAGGGACTCCGAAATCATCTCTAATGATATCGGTATTGGCACTTCGAGTTTCCCAACGGGATAATTCTGTTTGGGGTTCTCTGGTACAAGCGGTGATTACCAGAATTAAAATAAAATAAATGTATTTCATAGGTATCAGAAGTTTAATCGAAAATAAACATATATTCTGCAATTTGTGTTAAAAACAAAACTATTTAAGATCTTATAAGATGTACCATTCCAATTTTTTAAAGTAAGGCATACCAATATAGTTGTTTTAAGGTATTGATCCAATTACATATCTTTACTAGACGATTGTATATTCTTTCCACCATAATGAAGTAAACTGAACAATTATATATTGAAGTCTTTTATGTTTGTGCTAATAAAACAAAAGTTAGTATCAAATAAATTGTCATTTTAATTAGCTATCTAGCTTTATCATGATGTGACTTTTTGATTTTCAAAATATGTTGGTAAAGTCAATAATTCTGCTAACCCCGACCAAAAAAAAGTAAATACACATAATCTACTGATTTATAAAAAATTACTAAGATTTAAAAAGAAGTTAATTTTTGTTTAACTGTATTGATTATTAGTTAAACAAATTGTATATTTATACCAATAAATTACAGTAAAGAATGAAATTAATTGAAGAAGTATTAGAATTTGAAAATAGGAAAATGAGTAATATGAGTACTAGTGACAGAGTAGCCGCTTCAAGAGAAGCCAAGTCTCTTATACTACGTATTAATGAGATTTATAAAGAAACTAAAGACGCAGAACTTATGGATTTAATGAAACGTCTTACAGAAAAGAAAAGAAGAATAGAAAAAAGACTTAAAGGCATGCCAGATCTTACTTGAATTTGATCATTATTGGGTATACTGTAGAGATTAAAAGGAAGTAGGTTAGTAAAAAGATCAATTAGTTAATCGAAGAGAATATTTTGCTGCCTGTGATCGAGGTTGGGTATTTTTTAAAAACGCGTAGCGATTTAATGGTTTTAGAAACAACATACAACAGTAAAGAAATTAAGAAAATTATTAATGACCTAGTCGGTAAACCATTTTCGCTTTATCAAGCATTTAAAATGAAAGGGATTGGTTCTAAGAGAATGATTATTGATGAGGTTAGTCCTAATTTGAGTAAATATTTAAATACGGTTTCTGATTTAAGTTATGGTAGTATAGAGTTGCGACCCAATGGCATTTTAGTAGCGATTAATAAAGGACTAAGAAATTTTGTTTGGGTTATCCCTTATTATCAGTTTTATATGTATAAAACCAACGGCATGAGTATCCACGCCCAAGGTAAATTTGTACATTTTAAAAACAATCGCACCCACAAAGAAAATCAATCTTTCTTTCAAAAGCTCACCAGGCTTAAAACTGAATATGACTACAGATTTCCACACGTAGATACGATTTAGCTATAAAAAACCCACATTAATCTCTATTTGACTAAGCTTTTTGCTTTACTTATAAATTTGCATTCCAAACTCCCGATGCCTTATGAAAACAGAACTCAATGTACTGGGTACTCCATTAAAATCCTGCTGTCAAAATCCGTTGACAGGTTATTTCAGAGATGGATACTGTCGAACCACTAAACAGGATACTGGAACTCATGTCGTTTGCGCTGTTGTAACTGAAGCATTCTTAACCTATACAAAATCTCTGGGAAATGACCTCTCTACTCCTATTCCACATTGGAATTTCCCAGGACTTTCACCAGGAGACAAGTGGTGTTTATGTGTATCAAGATGGTTAGAAGCCGAAAAAGAAGGGAAAGCACCTCTAGTTATTCTCGAAGCCACCCATCAAAAAGCTCTACAATATACGAGTATCGCAATTCTAAAAGAATATGAGTATACTACGATTTAGGTGTTATTCACCAATATTGAAAATAAACAGACAAAATCAATACCAGTTTTTTATGATTCAGTTTGGATTTCTATTTGTTGAAAAATATAGCTTTTAGTTCAAACAAAAAAGGTGGACTTTATCGCCTCACCTCTTTTATAATTACCAAATTTATTTCTTCATTTTTATTTCTTCTCTAGTATAAGTGTTACTTTATTGAAGTTAGCAGCACTATTAATAACGGTTCTGTATTCTTCATAAATTGGGACTTCGATAATGTTTTTATTATAATACTCTTTGATGGCAATAACCAGCTGGTTATCTTTTAACTTATAAGTAGACTTAAACATAAATAATTCTTCGTCATCTTTCTTATACGATTCGTCCATGTTGATATTATCGAGATTCTTAAATTGATATCCCTCGGGAATATCGACAATAATCTTTCTATCATAGCTTCTTTCGAATTCATTTTCTGCAGGAAGCTTGCGGGCCTTCTTTTGATACATCTCTTGTTGAGGACCTAAAAGCTCTCCTACTTTAAATAAATATTTATTCCCCGCTTTTTCTACAAATTCTTCAGACTTCAAATCTGCAATAATTTGTAATGGCCTATTTCCAAAATCTTGGGAAGAATCACTGAACATTTTCTTTTCTATGATTTCTACATTCTCATTGATAGATTTAATGATTCCTTCTGCCATTTCATTCTTATCCTCTTCTTTTGCGATGTCCATAAATGGCTGAACGAAAACTGCATAATAACCATCCATAGTGCGATCCATTTTTAGATTTGTTATGGTAAGGTCTTCACTATCAAAGTTTACATTCATTACCAAATTATAATTGGTTTTATCGTAATTTACTGGTTTAATATACTTTACACTACCTACTCCAGAAGTAAAACCTCCCAGTGTTACTTGTTTTATAAAAAGCCCATGATTATCGGTAAGATAACCAGGAGGAAAGCCAAGTCTGGATTCTAATTTGGTCGGAGCCATATATAATTTGATTTTAGGAAAATAAATCAAATACTCTTGTAAAAAGTTATATGCTTCAAATGATTTATCGAACTTTAGTTCTCTTCTGTCACTGGTAAAAACAATTTGATGTTTAATGCCTAAAGCGTTAAAAATAGCAGCATATAGTTTTACAACTCCCGATTCACTAGCAACTTTATTAGCTATGATGCTTGCCAAATCCTCAAGATCTTCACGCTTTATCTCTGTAAGATATACATTAGTTTTAATATAATTTTCAATCGCTCTAATCTTTATGGTAAGATCCTCCTCATTTGCACCTTCAATTGATTTTATAAACTTATTTATCTTGTCGCTTTTTTTATTTTCAATTTCAGGATATAAAGAATTATAAATGTTCTGAGAAACAATACTATAAGAAACAATCTCACTTGAAGGATTTGCTGTATTATTTTTTAATTTATAAATCAAATACTTACGTGATGCATCATAAGGAGCTTGCTCCTCTTCTTCCAATCCTTCGAGATTATCAAGATGCAGTTTCCAATGATTTTTCTTTGTGTCTAATGTATCCTTTGTCAATTCTGGAAGACCATTATAACTTTTTGAATCGAAAATCAAATTTGTGGGAGCAAACAAATCAAAATCAACATCTTGCTTATCAAAATCAGATTGTAATGTTATTTTATTCCCTGTATAATCCGGATATTTTTTAACGACATAATAATACTCTATAAAACTTCCTTTTTCTACCCCTTCAAGGGCATAATATTTATATGTTCTTTTGGTTTCGTCGTCCTTTGCTGTTAAAACCTTTGAATCATCCAATTCTTTTATTTTACCATCTTTGGTAATCACCCTTGCCTTATTTTTAACAATCTCTGAACCTTCAGAATATGGAAGATATACTTTATTGTATTCTTCTATCTTATCGTTAGAGTTTAACCAATAAATCTTATGAATTAAAGAATACTCAACCAATGCATCATTATTTATAAAGAAGAATTCATTTGCTCTTTTGTCTTTGAAGGCTACTATATCTTCATTTTTGAATTTTTCTAAGTCAATAGCTGCTATAGGATTTTCTTCCCAATCGTATCCTTCATGATAAGGTTTTTCTTGAGCAAAAATATTGGCTGTTAGTAAGCTAAGTACACATATAATTGGCCTCAATAATTTCATTTGTTATTTTTTAATTATTTTTATTTTTTAAAATAATGACTTCCTTAAAGTTTTTTTCTACTTTCTTAATAAGCTTATTTAGTTCTTTTTGCTGTTCGAGTGTGAGAAGTATAAATTTCTGATCGATATTAAATTCATAGATAATCCTGTTCTTCTGTTGAGTATAAGTTATAGAGCAACTAAAAAGGTCATTAGATATATTAAAATTCGATGGAATATATTCAACTACTTTGTCTTCTGGAATCTCTAGTACAGTAATGAGTTTTTCATTAGACTTATAACGATATTCTTTATCATTTTTACGATCGGCTTTTGATTTAAACTCACTAAGATTTCTACGAAGATTTAAATTGACAAATGTTTCATCTTCAAGGCTATTTACATAATCTTTGATATTAAATGCATACTCAACTATAAAATCCTTGTCATAATGATATTTATTTATTTCTTTGAAATCATCTACCAAAAATTTATTGTTTCCTTTTCTAAATTCACGTATATACATATCCTTTACATCCTTTTCATTTTTCTGTGCCTCTAAAGCATTAAAAAAATCTATCTTAGGATATCCAGATAATTTGAAATTCCCTAAACCTTTTATAACATTATCTTCAATCTTTATAAAAGTAGAGTCTATTATTGTATTTCGTTGTGAATCTACAATAGGGACTTCTTTAATTAAAAAGTCTTTCTCACTAATAGAAATCAACGCTTCTTTTCCCTGAATGAAAGACGAAGGCATATCTATAGGAATGTATCGGCCTGTGGCATCCAAAAAATACCTATCTTCTCCATCCATATAAGTCAATATCATATGATTATCTACTGCCGGTGTAGGTACATCATTATATTTATAGGGAATACTTCTTGTTCCGATCCAGGTAAGATTACCGGTTAAACCTGCTAAATCAAGCATTTTGTAAAGAATACTGGAGTTATCCTTACAATCGCCGTATTTCTTATTAAAAACATCATTTGCTTCTCGTGGTATAAAACCACCCAAAGCATACTCAAAAGCTATATACTTTATGTTCTCTTGAACCCAATAATAAATGGCCTTTACCTTTTCTAAATCGGTTTTCTTATTCTGAGTCAGAATAGTTACTATTTTCTTAAGTTCTTCATCAGCTTCTTCTGTGTTAATATTTTTAACCAGCGAGTAATACCAATTGTATAAATCGGTAACATTTTCTAGCAGTTTTACATTTTTCCCTTCTGTCTTATATTCTGTTATTATTGGTATGATATGAGGAAAGGTATTTCTAAAATTAGGCGCACCAGAGTCCAAATTATATTCATTAATGTTGTTAGCCTCCCATGTATAAATATTCTTTCCTCTTTTTTCTTTTTCGGTAAAATTGATATCTACTCCGCTAGTATTAAATTCTTTAAACTTAAGTGAAATATCTTTATCCACACTTATGGTAACCTTACTCTTTATAATAGGTTTGAAATCAGCAAAATAAAACGAGTTCAAAAACCTTGGATTTTTGATTCTTTCTCTATATTTAAGCTTTGATTTGGCTCCTGGTTGTAAACCTGGATAAATAAAGTTGATTGACTTACTGTCATCATAAAAAGATCGATCCATTTCATCTTTTTCTACAAAATCCTTAACCTCTAACTCATTATATTTACCATTTTCGTATAGTAGCGAAGAAGCTTCTAAAGACTCAATATCAAAAAATGAAGAGTAATTAATTGATCTTTTGGAACCATAAGTAGCAGCTTTATCCAAATATAAATCTTCTTCTAAGATATCCTGAGTGATTAAAATCTTATTGTTTTTTAAACTAATATCGATTTTTCTTTCTTCTAACAATCTAACTGCATGAGCATTAGGATATTTGGTTTTGTACAATTCGTATACCGGTGATTTTTGTGCTTTAACATAAATAGGCGACATCAAGATCACCCCTAGAATAATTAAGATCTTCTTCATAATCATTGTTTACTTTTCTCGAATATCGTTAAAATACAATTGTTCTTTAACAAGCTCCCCATTTTCATCAAAATATTGAGTTGCTCCACTACGACTATCGTATACGTAGTTTCTCTCTTCTTTTAGTTTACCATTGGTATGGTATTTCTTGTATTTACCGTGTAAAAGATTGTAATTATAACTTATTTCTTTCTTAAGAGAGCCATTTGGATAATAAAAAGTATAGGTACCATGGTTATCCCCATCCTTATAGTTTGCATGTCGTTCTAATTGACCTGAATAGTAGTATGCCTTGAATTCATTGACGAAAATACCATTTTTAAACTCCATTTCAATAGATGGTTTTCCATTATCGAAATAAGCTTTAACAGGTCCTGTAAAATTTTCGAGAGCAATCATTGGCTTCAGTTTTCCGGCTTCATCATTGTAGCTATACCCTATAATTTTATCATTATGATAATATCTTATCAACTGCAATTTACCTTCAGGGCTAAAAAATCTTCTCTCTCCATGAATTTTACCATTCTTGTATTGAATTGTTCTAGTAAGGCTGCCTTCCTCGGAAAATGTTTCAGAAATACCGTGTATTTCTCCATATTCAAAATTATATTTTTTTTCTAATTGTCCATCCTCATAATATTCTTTCCATTCTCCTGTAGCTTCACCATGATCATAGTCTCCTTGCATACTGATCTGACCATTGTCAAAATACCATGTCCAGGTACCCTGAAATTTACCGTTGAAATATTTTCCTTCAATAATTTTATTTCCTTCAAAATTATATCTCTCATAATTTCCATGCTTAATACCATAAAGATAGTCGGTAGACGACCGTACTTTACCGTTATAATGATTTACAGATATGGTATATTCTTTTTCCTCCTGATTGTATTTTAGTTCCTGAAATTTGCTGCCATCTGGTCTATGTACTATTTCTGAAACTAACTCCCCGAACTTATAAGTCATGGTCGAAAATAACTTACCTTCAACACTATATGATTCCTGAATACCATGTAATCGCCCTTTATGATAAAAATTCTTCTCTTTCAATTTACCATCATTATAATAAGAAATCCAAGTACCTTGACTAGCATCATCCTTATGCCAACCTTGTCTGGCTATGTTTCCATTTTTATAATATTGAACATAATACCCTACTAGAGAATCATTTTTATATTCGGTAACGGCCTTTTTTTGCCCGGATTTGTAGAACTCATAGTATTTATCTTGCAACATATTATCTATATATGTTCCCTTATCTACCAAAACTCTGTCTTTATAATATTTCCATTCGTCTTTCTTTCCTCCTTTTACATCATACATCCCCTCTGTTTCCATATCGCCCAAAGGAGAGTACCCCTGATAATAAAACGCTCCCTTTTTCTTTTTCCCCTCTTTTATGATTTCTCCAGTCTTTTTAAAGTATGTATATTCGATAAACTCATCATTTCTATAAACAAACTCATAATGCAGCTTTCCATCGATATCGTATTCTTTATAAATACCATCTAATTCTCCAACATTATAAGTAAACTCCTTCATAATGGTCTCATCGGGATAATATACTTTCCAGTTGCCGTCGTAATATCCTTTCGATGTAGTTCCTACTTCAGATTTCGTGCCATTTTTATGATAAGTTATATACGTTCCTTCATAAAGTCCCTCAACATAATTACGCTCTGCTTTTAGCACGCCATTATTAAAATACTCTTGCTCGGTCCCATAGATTTTACCATTTACGTAGGTTCTCTTTTTGAAAACTTTTCCGTTTGGGTAATACTGTACCAATTCCCCATCTGGATCGCCATTTTTGTAGTTTACTTTGTACTTTGGTGTTAATTCGCCTAGTGGATAGTAAGAATTATATGTACCATCGAGTTTATTATTAGAGAATACTTTTTTCTCAACCAACGCCCCTTTGTCATTGTACGTTTTATATTCACCATCTAGTGTTCCATCTTTATAATAACATTCTGTTTTTATACTTCCATCATCATAATAAGAGGTATATTTCCCGTTGACCAATCCATTAGTATAACTTTCTCTATCAGAAATTTTACCTTGATCATTATACCATATCCATTCTCCTATTCTTTTTCCTTTTTCATCAAATTTACCTTTCCCGGTAAGTCTTCCTTTTTCGTTATAAATTTCCCAATTCCCAATTTTTTTCCCTTCTTTGCTTATGCCTACAGCTTGCAATGTATATCCATCAAATACGTGAGATACCATTTGATTTTTACCCTCAAAGATCTGTTTATTATTCACACTCATTACTTCTTCCCATTTGCTATACGCCAAATCGATGAACGTTTCAATTTCTGAAGTGTTTTTATCAATGATTTTCTTGAACTCTGGATTCTGTATAGAATAAGAAATGGTGTATGTAAAGTTGTCAAAATGATCATTCTCAAAAATCCACTGGTAAAAAGGAACATATTTTTTATCCCAAAAACCAGCATTACCCTCAAAATCTTCTAACTGCTCAAAAAGTGCATGATTTTGTTTTGTTAATGCAATTTTGATCTTATTCTTGATTTTGTAGTTCGTATTAAGAGCAATTCTATTATTAATTATTAAATCGATATCCTCAAATGTTTCATCATCTGCTGATATTATAAACCCTTTGGGTTTGGCTTCATTTTGCTTTGATACAGAAGTATTCAAAGAACTTAACATGCTAAATGATTTTTCTCCATCTGGATGTAACAAAAGATACATATCCAGTGCCATTAAAGCCTGACTGATCTTCTTTTCTAAATAGCAGATTTTACCTAACTGCAAATGGCTATCTGCATGAAAAGGATTAAGAGTAATGGCTTGAATATAGTTTTTGATAGCCTCTTCAGGTTTTTCTAGCTTCTCATAAATTATAGCTTTATTATAGAAAAGTATATGATTTTTAGGAAACTCTTTAATAGCTTCATCATATAGCTTCAGTGCTTCTTCGAAACGCTCTGATCTGAGAAATGCAACCCCTTTATTTAGAAGAAATGAGTACCTTTCTTCACCGTCTACAATTTTTAATCCTTTGTTGGTCACCTTTATTGCATCCTCATATTTTTTTTGTTCAAGAAGATAATATGATTTTGTTACCAGTGTAGACTCATACAATGAGTCATTTGGATTAATTTTATCAAGATATTCAACCATTTTAGAATATTCTTGTTTTTCTTCCAACTCAGAAATTTTATCTATGAGATTGTCATAGTTGATATACTCAATTTTTTCTTGAGCATAAAAAAGAGTAGACGCCATTAACGTCACAAATAGCACTGTTTTTTTCATAAACGAATTAAAGTTGAGTAGACGAAGTGTGTAAAGAAACGATAATTTTTAACCTTTTATTATGTTTCTGAGTTACGTTTGAGTTATACAAACATAAAATAAAATTACCAAATGAGCCATAACAACAAAGCTAATATCTGCTTGAATGATTAATGGCGATTCCATACCTGCACTAAGCAAAGTCAAAGTGTGATAACTAAAAAACAACAAATACAGACAAGTAAAACTCATAATTTATTATCAACACAATCATGATTTTTATAACCATTTATCTTTAGTTTCCGATATTTGGCCAAAAACAAATCTTGAAAAGAATCCTATTACTCTTTGCTTTAGCATCAACTTTTACTGTATTCCCACAATTTCAAATTACGGGAATCGTTTTAGATAATTCGAATAATATTCCTATAGAAAATGTTAGAATTATTGATAAAATTTCTGAAAAGGAGGTATTTACTGACGCAACAGGCTCTTTTACCATCACTACTTTAGGCAATATTGAAGTTTCTAAGGAAGGCTATTTTATGGAGCATATACTAATTACCAAAAGTGATCAAATTACAATTACTCTAACTCAAAAAATAACCAATCTGGAAGAAGTAATTATCAATGATCTATCTATTCCTGATCAATATAAAAAATCACCTGAATCAGTATCATTACTTTCTTCTGAAGATATAAACCGTGGAAATCCTCTGGAATTGCATCCAATTCTTAATCGTGCCCCTGGTGTATTTATGCAAAGTGGAACCCTAAATACCAATCGAATCACAATTAGAGGTATAGGAGCGAGAAATCTATTCGGCACAGCAAATATAAGAGCCTATTTTGGCGATATTCCGCTAACCGATGGAAATGGAGAATCCTCGATAGAGGATTTAGAACTCGCAGCATTATCAGACATAGAGATACATAAAGGACCTTCTTCCAGTAGTTATGGTGTGGGATTAGGAGGAACAATATTACTAAAACCAAAGTACGACATGGATAATTCTAAAAGAGGCTATCTATCGTCTACTTTTGGAAGTTATGGATTGCGTAGAATTCTTGCCAAAGCTTCTGTAGGTGAAGAAAATTCTAGTCTAACTATTCTTTATAGTAATACTCACACCGATGGATATAGAGATAACAATACATATGATCGAAACACAGTAACACTTACCTCAGGTTTTGATTTGGGAAAGAAAAACCACTTTTCGATATTGGCAAATTACGTTCATCTTGAAGCGGGGATCCCCAGTTCTTTGAATCAAGAAGATTTTGATACAGGTCCCAGACAAGCAGCATTTACCTGGGGACGATCTCAAGCGTTTGAAGATGTACACTACGGAATACTGGGAATCTCCTGGAAACATAGCTATACTAAAAAACTTACTCAAAATACTAGTGTTTTTACTTCTTTCAGAAATAACGATGAGCCTCGACCTTTTAATATTCTAGACGAGAATACCAAAACTGTAGGAATTCGAACTAGGGTACTAAGTAATAGTAAGTTGTTCCAAAAAGAATTGAATTGGACTCTTGGCGGAGAACTATTTTTTGACACCTACAACGGAAAAACTTTTCAAAATCTTTATGAAGACTTTCCGGTGGGCACTGGGAGTGTAAAAGGCGATCAACTTTCTAATCTTGACGAAAAACGCTATTACTATAATCTTTTTGGCGAGGCTAACTATATCTTTAATAAAAAACTTCGATTCAATTTAGGACTTCACCTTAACCAAACCTTTTTTGATATTGAAGATCGATTTCTTTCTGATGGTGAAGATAGTTCTGGTCAATATGATTTCGACCCTATATTTTCGCCTAAGTTTGGAGTTAATTTCGAACTCAATCAAAGTATTATTCTATTTGGAAACATAGCGCATGGTTTCTCTACACCTACTACAGCAGAAACGTTGTTGCCTGATGGTATTTTCAACCCAGATATCAAACCAGAGATCGGCTGGAATTATGAAATAGGAACTCGATACACTCTCTTTAATAAATTGAGAGGTTCATTATCCCTATATACTCTTAGAGTAAGTGATCTATTGGTTTCGAGAAGAACTACAGAAGATAATTTTTTTGCCATTAATGCTGGAAAAACCACTCATAATGGTCTAGAAGCAGAAATAAACTATACCGTGCTTAAAAAAATCCCTTATCAATTGAATTTCTTCATAAATGTTTCTATTCACGACTATACATTCGACGAATTCGTAGATCTGGATGATGATTTTTCTGGGAACGATCTTACCGGTGTGCCGTCAGAAGTAATAAATTTGGGTCTTGATTTTCTATCTGAAAAAGGTTTTTACGGAAATCTTAATTTTCAAACCGTTGGAAAAATTCCCGTCAATGACGCTAACTATGTTTTTAGTAATTCCTATGAACTATTACATGGTAAAATTGGTTTTAAGAATAGCTTAGGAAAACATCTTTTTTATAATATTTTTCTAGGAGCTAATAACATCTTAGACACAAAATATGCATCTCAAGTCCAGATCAATGCCAGGGGATTCGGAGGAAATGCCCCCAGATATTTTTATCCCGGATTACCTTTCAATATCTATGGAGGGATTAACATAAATTATAGATTATAAATAATATTTTATCGTATTTTCCCTGATAGAATGAAAATTTATACAAGAAATAGGTGTAACTACTAATTTCAATTCCAATTGAAACGAGTACTATGCAAATTCTCTTTGTCAACTAAAAAATAATCAGATGAAACGAACATTAATAAATTTTAAAAGTTTCTTCACAAAAGGAAATGTTTAAAATTTTTAGTGTGAGAGCGTAGCGATTACATACGTTCTTAATTTTTCAATTAATTAAAAACATTTAAATGCATGAAATTATCTTCATTTTTAATTCTTTTGGCGACAGTGTTTTCAGCCTGTGCTCAAGAAACAAAGGAAAATGATATTGCGCTTGAAGCAGATCCAAAAAATTATACAACAGAACTGGTTGTTACAGAATTACAAATTCCGTGGGGAATGACATGGTTACCCGACGGAAGCATGCTTATTACAGAAAAAAGTGGGGAACTTATTCATTTTAAGGATGGAAATAAAACTTCTATAGACAATGTTCCCGAAGTATACAATAGAAATCAGGGAGGTTTATTAGACATAGAATTACATCCAAAATATAAAGAAAATGGTTGGATCTACATTACTTATTCTTCTAAAGAAGGCACGGAAAAAGGTGGTAATACTGCTTTAATAAGAGCCAAATTAGAAAACAATCGATTAACTAATATAGAGAAATTATATAAGGGAACTCCCAATACTACTAAAGGACATCATTTTGGATCTCGAATAGAATTTGATAATGATGGGTTTTTGTATTTCTGTATTGGAGATAGAGGAGATCGGGATGTAAATCCACAAGATATCACTAGAGATGGTGGTAAAATTTACCGCTTACATGATGACGGTAGTATCCCAAAAAACAATCCGTTCGTAAATGAAAAAAATGCTAAAAAAGCAATATTTTCTTACGGGCATCGCAATCCGCAAGGTATGGCTATACACCCAGATGGTACGATATGGGTGCATGAACATGGTCCTCGGGGGGGCGATGAGATCAATCCCATCAAAAAAGGGGTTAATTATGGATGGCCCGTAATTACATACGGTATCAATTACAGTGGAACTCAAATCACAGATATAACCCAAAAACAAGGTATGGAACAACCCCTTTATTATTGGGTACCTTCTATCGCTCCAAGTGGGATGGATTTTGTTACCAGTGATAAATATCCTGAATGGAAAAACGATTTGCTCGTAGGTTCGCTTAAATTTCAGTATTTAGAATTGGTAGAGCTAACTAACGACAAAGTAACAGGTAGAAAAAAACTATTAGAAGACATAGGACGCGTTAGAAATGTGAGACAAGGGCCAGATGGCTTCATCTATGTAGCTGTAGAAAACAAAGGTATAGTGAAAATAATCCCAGAGGCTAAATAACTATTTCAAATTAATAATTAAAAGCTGATCCAAGTGAAAAAAAATTTAAACCGATTCTTTCTTGTAGGGATAATTATGAGTATTGTGACTATTTCCATTGCAGCCCAGCAAGAAAAAACAAAGAATGTTTATGCATCTGACTTCAAATCAGATGTCCAGGAATCTAAATTGTCAGAAAGTATTGCACGCGGTAGAGAAATTTATAGCGATTTCTGTATGCAGTGCCATCTTGCAGATGGAAAAGGAACACCGAAGGTATTTCCACCACTTGCCGGATCTGATTGGTTAGTCAATAAACGAAAAGAGAGTATCCATTCAATTAAATATGGTTTAAACGGACCTATTAAAGTAAATGGAGTATCTTATAACAGTGCCATGACACCTTTAGGTCTTGAAGATGAAGAAATCGCAGATGTGATGAACTATATTATGAACAGTTGGGGAAATACTCAAAAAAAGATGGTAACAGTCGAAGAAGTTGCAGGTATAGAGAAATAACCCGTAGTGATTTTGCGTTATTAACACTATTCTATTATTACCGCACAAATGAGGGCTAAACTAGTATCAATCAAATTATTGATAAGGCTATTGGCATTTTATACAATGCTTTTAAACCTATCTCTGGTTACTGCCCAAAGTGAAGAAATTTCACCTAATAGATATCGATTTAAATATCGATCAGAATTGTATAAAGGTACCAGACTTCAAATAACTTCAAAACTAAAGGCCTTAAAAAACGACTCTAAATTTGTAGGCATTCCTGATATAATAGAAGAAGAACTCAACACTCTTTTTACAGCAACCAAAAAACAAGCCATACCAAAATATTACAAAAAACATGCCATCATATTTTTGGACGCTCTCTATAATTATGAAGATTTTGCAAAAGCTTATGAAAACAGCCTCTATGCAGTAGTAAAAAAAGTAAAAAAGGACATGTATAGGGTTGACTTTAAATTTGAACGAGAATTTACAAAAGCCAAGGTGATTTTGGATCGTAAAATAAAAGAAGATGTAACCAATCTCGAGAAATTTGATCAAGCTAAAAAAGAATTTGCCGATAGTCAAACCAAATTATTATGTCATCGATGGATGAAGAGGAAATTTGAAAAGTATAAAGATATAGACATTGTTAAGAATCCGGACGAACTTATGAGGACATTCAAGAAAACGGAAGCGGTACAGGTCTATAAACTCTACAACTCCAATAAAATTGAAAAAATACAATCTTATTTAGAAAATCAAATCATCGATTTTTACTATAAAAAGTCTTTACCCGAAATTAATCCAAAAACACTTGACCTTCAATACATTACTAAAATGTAAATTAAAGAATGGTTTGGCTTGTTATGGAGCTTGTCTTGGTGTAACAGTTTTTGCATTAAAAAAACTGTTCATAATAATTTAATAGGAAATTCCCTAAACCCTTTTAATTTAGGATGATTTGGTTCTAATTCAGTGATCAAAGTATCAACCTCGGTTAAATCACAGGTTTTATAACACTGTGATGTATTTAATTTTTCTGATATCGTAGGTACTATTACTTTTTTTGAAGCTGCAATCATTGCTTTTTTCATTTGTACCACATCCCAATCAAATTCTGTAAGTCCGTTTTGGATATCAATATACCCTGTTCCTATAAAACCTATATCTACTTTAACTTGTGATATATCATAAATTGCTTTTCCACCGGTCGTAATTTTCGCCTCTTTTGATAGTTTACCTCCAATAAAAATAACCTCGGCATTAGGGTGTAAAATAAGTTGCATTGCTATAGGTAAGCTTGGTGTAAAAACTGTGATTTTTAATTTAGAAGGTAACACCCTCGCCATTTCCAAATTTGTAGTACCTCCGCTAATTAATATAACGCTGCGATTCGGAATTAAAGAAACAGCTTTTTCAGCAATACGAGATTTTTTTTCGTGTAGGTAAATATTTTGCTCTTTATAATTATGAAGTGCAAAGCCAAGAGATACCGCTCCCCCGTGTACCTTTTTTAAAGTTCCCAATGCATCCAATTCTTTAACATCTCTTCTGGCGGTATCTATGGATACATCCAGTTTATCAGACAAATCCGATAATGAAACCCTACTGTGGATTCGTACCTCATTAACAATGACGCGTTGGCGTTCTTCTTTAAGCATACATATTCTCTAATTGCAGTTTTTTGCTATATTTTAACAACAAATATAGTAATTAACCTGATATTGTTAATAAAATAGGAAATAAAAACAGCAAAATAATGCAAATATTAAATTTAATACTATTATTTTAGTAGAGGCTTGTACATCACATAGTTTTCACACGAAAAATCCATTGCTCATGGAAATGCTTTCTAAGGATACCACACCAGAGTATCTTCTTGATCCAGAATCAAAGAAATATGAAAAAATAGAAGCATCGATTTACGAGAGTTCTGAAAAAGCATCACGCTATCTAGCCAACGAAATAGCCAAACTTATTAAAGAAAATTCAGATCTTGGCAAGCACACAGTTCTGGGATTGGCTACAGGTTCTAGTCCAACCAAAGTTTATGAATATTTGGTAACACTTCACAAAGACGAGGGATTAAGTTTCAAAAATGTAATCACATTTAATCTTGACGAATACTATCCTATCCATCCAGAATCATTACAAAGTTATGTTCGGTTTATGAACGAACATCTTTTCGACCATATAGATATTGACCGAAAGAATATTCATATTCCCGATGGCACTCTACCTATTGATCAAATAAAACAAGCGTGTGAAGCCTATGAAAATCTAATCCAACATTATGGAGGAATCGATATTCAGATATTAGGTATTGGTAGAACAGGACATGTAGGATTTAATGAACCTGGATCATCGATAAACAGTAAAACTCGTTTGATACGTTTGGACAAAGTTACCCGACTTGATGCTGCTAGTGATTTTTTTGGAGAAGAAAATGTACCCTCAAGAGCTATAACTATGGGTGTAGGAACTATCATGGCTGCCAAAAAGATATTCTTATTAGCTTGGGGAGAAGGAAAAGCCAATATTATCAATCAGTCTATTGAAGGAGAAATCACTGACTTCATCCCGGCGACTTTCCTTCAAAAACATAACAATTGTACTTTTATCATTGATGAGGCTGCAGCTTCAGAACTTACCCGAGTAAAGACTCCTTGGTTGGTCTCTGATTGTCACTGGAACAATACCTTAATTAAAAGAGCTACCATTTGGCTTTCAGAAAAGTTGGATAAGGCATTATTAAAACTTACCAATGAAGATTACAATGAGTTTGGTATGGGTAGCCTAATTGCTGAAATAGGTTCTGCAGAGGAGATTAACCTAAGCGTATTTAATCAATTACAACGCACCATTACAGGTTGGCCCGGAGGGAAGCCAAGAGTTGATGATTCCAACAGACCAGAACGTGCAGAACCCTATCCAAAAACTTCATTAATATTTAGTCCGCATCCCGATGATGATGTAATCTCTATGGGAGGTACATTAATAAGATTGGTAGATCAGGGACACGATGTGCATATCGCATACCAGACTTCTGGTAATATTGCGGTATTTGATGATGAAGTAATACGCTTTCTCGATTTTACAAGGGATGTCGTTAAAAACCAACAAGCCAGTAAAGAACTTTCTACGCTTTTAAAAGAAGTACGGCATTTTATCGAAAATAAGTCCCCTGGAGATATTGATACTCCCGAAATTCAAAATTTTAAAGGATTGATAAGAAAAGGAGAAGCATTATCTGCCTGCAGGTATTGTGATGTTTTAGAAGAAAATGCACATTTTCTAAACCTTCCGTTTTATGAAACTGGAGCCATTAAAAAGAAACCTCCCGGGGAAGAAGATATACAAATTACCTATGATTTATTACAAAAAATAAAACCCCATCAAATTTTTGCTGCAGGAGATCTCTCTGATCCTCATGGCACTCATAGAGTTTGCCTCAAAATTATTTACGAAGCTATTGATCGACTTGTTAAGGAAAATGTTCCATGGATCAATACTACGTATGTTTGGTTATATCGCGGCGCCTGGCAAGAATGGGACATCTCTGATATGGAGATGGCAGTCCCCATCGGGCCCAAAGATATGGCCCGCAAACGCAGTGCAATATTTAAGCATCAATCCCAAAAGGATAGTGCCATGTTTCCTGGCAATGACGATCGCGAATTTTGGCAACGTGCAGAAGAGCGAAACAAATCTACTGCTACTAAGTATAACAAACTTGGGCTTCCAGAGTACGAAGCCATTGAGGGATTTGTGCGATACAAATTCTAAGAACACATTTTGAGTTCAAAAAGTATGAGATAATTCTAAACACAATTATATGAGAAATAGGGGCAAATTATTACGGGGAATGCCCGTAATGAAAATAGTAAGTCTATTGTTATTTATGATATTATATGCTGCAGTACATGCGCAGAACAATTTTTACACCATCTCGGGAACGGTTACAGATCAAGCCACTGGAATACCAGTCCCAGGAGTATCAATATATATTGAGGGTTCTTCATCTGGAAGTGTATCAGACTTTGACGGAAAATATACGTTCACTGCTTCAACGACATCTGGGCAATATCAATTGACTGCAAGTTCGTTGGGATACTCTACTCAAAAAATCACAATCAACTTAGGTTCAGAAACAGAAATTATACAAGATTTTCAGATTACTGAAGATTTATTAAGCCTGGATGAAGTAATTGTTACTGGTTCTACGGTGGTCCAGGAAAGGAAAAAACTAGGAAATGCGGTTACTTCTATCAAAGCCAATGATCTGGTAAAATCAAATCCGGTGGATGTAACTTCTGCATTACAAGGTAAGATTCCCGGAGCACAGATCACACAAAACTCAGGAGATCCGGCCGGTGGTTTCTCTATAAGGCTACGAGGTCCTAGTACTATTAGTGGATCCTCTGATCCGCTATACATTATCGATGGCGTAATAGCTAGTAACCTTACTACAAATGTGACTAATATCAATGTGAGTGCCGGCGATGCTGCCCCAGGACAAAATCGTTTGGTAGACTTCAATCCCAATGATATTGCAGATATCAATATCCTTAACGGATCTGCTGCTGCTGCTATTTATGGATCACGAGCATCTAATGGTGTAGTGATTATCACTACTAAACGCGGACGTAATTTTGGTGATGGTCCGGAAATATTTATCAAAACATCTACAAATATCAATGACCTTAGAAAAAAAGTAGATACCAACCTGCGTGGAGAACAATTTGGGGGAGAAGACGTTCGATTATGGCCAATATTTGGTAGAGATGCAGATGGAAACACGACTCCTTTTGCAAATTTATTGACAAACAAGGTAGAAGTACAACGATATGACTATCAGGATCAAATTTTTAGAACCGGAATAGGTAGTGATCATTATATTTCTTACCGAGATGGTAATGAAAAACTAAGTTATGCAGGGTCTATAGGATATACCTCAAACGAAGGGATCATTAAAAATACAAAGTACGAAAGATTATCTGCAAGGTTATCACTCAATCATAAGGTTACAGATTGGTTATCCTATGACCTGGGCTTTTATTATGTAAACAGTCAATCTGATGAGAAACCAGATGGAAACGTGTTTTGGAGTCCTATAAATGCTGTAAACATTACCAATAATATTTACGATGCCACCCGAAGAGATGAAAATGGAAACTTACAAAGTGTAGAACCTACCCGAGTTAATCCATTGACCATTATAGAAGAATTTGATATTACTCAAGAAGTAAATCGATTTGTACCCAACTTGAAAGTATCTTTAAAACCTTTTAAATTTCTTACCATAGATCAGATTCTGGGTGTTGATACTTATAAACAAGAAGGAAATATTTCTATTCCTTTATATCCATATTCACCAGTAAATTCAGCTTATTTTGATAATGGATATCTTGGAAATGCAGAAGCAGAGATATTTAATTGGAATTATGATATCAATGCTACTTTTGATTTTGATTTGTCTGAAACGATCAATTCTCAAACCATTATTGGTTATAATTTTCAATCCAGTAAATTAGAATATACAGGAACCCAAGGTAGAGGTCTTGATGAAAACGGAATTCCAACAATACCACTTCAGACACAATTAAGTGATGACGAAATAGAAATTTTTGGTGGTTTTATACAAGAAACCTTATCCTTTAATGACAGGTATTTTCTCACATTAGCGGGGCGTATAGATGGTGCTACCAATTTTGATCCGGATAAAAGGACTAATTTTTACCCTAAAATATCTGGATCATATGTACTCTCTAATGAAAATTTCTGGAAAGATTCTGGAATAAGTAACGTGATCAACTCGGCACGTTTTCGTTCTTCATTTGGTGAGGCAGGTAATTTAACTGCAGTTGGTCCGTATTCACGATTTGGTAGATATCAACCTAGTGAATTTTTGGGATCAGACCCATTAAATCAATCTAGTTCTCTGGGAAATGAAGGTTTGGAAGTAGAACGTCTTAAAGAATTTGAAATAGGAACAGATCTCAGTTTTCTCAATAACCGAATTTCAGTTCTTTTCACGTATTACAACCAGGAAATTTCTGACCTCATTGTTCAAAGGACGATAGCTCCGTCTGAAGGGGGATCTACCAGATTTGAAAATGTTGGTACCATGAAAAATAATGGTTTAGAAGCCTATCTGCGCATTACTCCGATAAAAAATGATAAAATGCAATGGAACCTGAATGCCAATTTTAGCCGGAATCAAAATGAAGTGACCAGAACTATAGGTGGTCCCATATCCGTTGCTACAGTATCTGGCGCCCCTCCTCAAGTAAGAGAAGGAGAACCGCTAGGAGTATTCTATGGTACTTACTTTGCTCGCAATACTAACGGAAGCTTGCTTTTGACAGCAGATGGATTACCTCAACCTGAGAGAGGAGATCCAACCACAGGTGAAGTACAAAGGGATGCCAATGGACAACCCACGGGAAGCAACTTAAGGCGAGTGATTGGCGATCCTAATCCTGATTTTATTCTTGGAGTGGGTACAGATTTTAGCTATAAAAACTTTTCTTTTTCTATGCTTTGGGAAGCAGTACAAGGTTTTGATGTTTTTGACGCAGATAAAAGAACCCGACAAGGAGTTGGTGTTGGTCGACTGGCAGAGCAAGAATTAAGTGGAGAATTACCAAGAGGATACATCTCATCCATATATCCCATACAAGAGTTTAGAATGGAAGATGGGTCTTTTGTAAAACTGCGTGAAGTCTCTATCAGTTATTCTTTTCCTGAACTAATTAAGGGCATTAAGGATATGACCATTGCTTTTAAAGGAAGAAATCTGATTTCTTTTGATAACTTCTTTAGTTACGATCCCGAAACCAATGCAGGAGGACAATCTAACCTCTTAAGAGCTGTAAACTTTGGTAGTGTTCCTATTCCAAGGACTTTTATTGTTTCTGTAAGTGCTAACCTTTAAAAAATGAATGTTATGAAATTATTTAATATATATTCAGTGCTACTAATTGTGTTTATACTTTCATCCTGCGATAAAGAATTTATAGATCCTATAAATATATCTGACCCTGAGGTAGAAGGCAGCGTAGATAATCTTGCCTCGCTTATTAATGGAATTCAAAAACGATATAGTACCGATCGTGCCGGAGCAAAATACACAACAGTAACCGCTTCGGGCTTAACAACCGGAGAACTTAGGCTAATCAATCCTGGTAACGAAGCCGAAGCTCAATTAACTAATGGAGGTACCGGACTTACTATAAACAATGGCATCTTACGTAATTTATGGGGACAACTGATGCTCGTTAGAAAAGAGGCTACCACGGTAATAAACGCTGCAGATGGAGCCACTACAGATACCCAAGTCGCTAATACTCTAAAAGCCTACGGATACTATTACAGAGCTTTGGCTCATGGTACACTAATTCAATTCTTCGAACAAATCCCAATATCTATTGAACGAAATGCAGCATTCAAAACCAAAACCGAAGTGCTTACAGCCTCAATAGAAGATTTGGAAATGGCAGAAAGCATTATTGAAAGCGGTTTATCTACTGCAGTGACTTCTACCATTTTTGATTCTGTAGATCTGGAGAATTCAGTACAGGCATTATTGGCAAGATATCATCTAATGAATGGAAACTACAGTAGCGCCATTACAGCTTCGGATAATGTTGATCTAAATGTAATGTCTACATGGGAGTATGATGCTGCTATTCCAAATCCAATCGCAGATGTGTATGGCACCAATAATGTAGTAGAGGCAAAAGATATTGCATTTGGGTTACCAGACAACTTGCTTCCCGATGATAATGATGGGAGAATAGATTTCTATGTAACATTAGCGCAAGATCCTTCTACCGGAGATGATGCATATTTTGCAGTAGGATTCTTTGAAGATAACCTAGACCAAATACCAACATATCTACCAGGTGAAGTACTTCTAATTAAGGCAGAAGCCTATGCAAGGCTTGATCAACTTCCACAAGCAATAGATGCCTTAAATGAAGTCCTAACCAAAACGGCATCACAAGATGTCTATGATCTAGGAGCCAATCTGCCAGCCTATTCCGGTCTTAACCAACAGCAGAATGTTTTAGAAGAGATTTATAGAAACAGAAGAATCGAACTCTTCATGTCCGGAATGTCGTTAGAAGATAGCAGAAGGTTTGATAGACCAGGACCAAATGATCCAAATCCAGAGAGAAACCGTAATTACTATCCTTATCCAGATACCGAAAGAGATAACAATCCCAACACACCAGATGATCCTGCGATCTAATTGAATATTTAATTTTGTCAAATAAAATATAGGCTTACTTATCTTTGAAGATATTGAGTAAGCCT
Source organism: uncultured Aquimarina sp. (assembly GCA_947500845.1). Lineage (GTDB taxonomy): Bacteria > Bacteroidota > Bacteroidia > Flavobacteriales > Flavobacteriaceae > Aquimarina > Aquimarina celericrescens. The sequence continues at coordinate 28,189 of CANMTP010000014.1, read as the reverse complement.
TTTTTAAAATTTTGCATGAAGTATTGTAAAGCATATTATTTCATTTTAATCATATTCTGTTTCTCCTGCGGAAGCTTGATTAAAAACACAAAAAATACCTCGGAAAGAGAATTTCGCGGAGTATGGATTGCTTCGGTAGTTAACATCGACTGGCCAAAAAATAGAAGTGATGCTGTAAAAAAGCAGCAAGAAGATTTTATTGAAATTTTAGAATTTTACAAAAAATTACATTTCAATGCTGTTATTGTTCAGATTCGCACAGCTGGCGATGCTTTGTACCCTTCAAAATTAGCACCCTGGTCTCGTTTTTTAACAGGAAAAGAAGGCGCACCTCCTCGCCCCTACTACGATCCATTAGCCTGGATGATCAATGAATCTCATCAACGAGGATTTGAATTTCATGCATGGCTTAACCCCTATCGTGCTACTTTTGATTTGGATACCAGCATTCTCGATCAAAAACATGACTATCATCAACATCGTGATTGGATGATCAAATACGGAAAGAAATACTATTACAATCCCGGGTTACCACAAGTACAACAACATTTGATTTCTGTAATTAATGAAGTTGTTAAAAATTACGATATTGATGCTATTCATTTTGATGATTATTTTTATCCATACAAAATCAAATATGAAGTTTTTGATGACCAGCTATCCTATCAGCAGTATGCTAAGTCTGACCAACCTATAGAAGATTGGCGAAGAGAAAATGTAAATACCTTAATTCGCAGTATCCATACAAATATCAAAGCTCGAAAACCGTGGGTACAATTTGGTATTAGTCCGTTTGGGGTATGGCGTAACAAATCGTTAGATCCATTAGGTTCTGATACTGAAGCGGGACAAACTACCTATGACGATTTGTATGCCGATCCACTAACCTGGATGCAAAACGACTGGATTGATTATTTAGCTCCGCAGCTTTACTGGCGCCTCAATCATCCAAAAGCTTCTTACAAAAAACTAGTTCGATGGTGGAATAAAAACAATAATAACACAAATATCTATATTGGCAATGGAGCTTATAAAGTTAGAAATAACGCTGATAGGGCCTGGAATAAGAAAAAACAGTTGTCTAAACAGATAAAACTGGCCAGAAAAGCCGATAATATCTCTGGAAATATATTTTTCAGTGCCAAATCATTACTTTATCAACACAATGATATTACAGAGCAGTTATCAAAAAGCATCTATCAACAGCCATCCCTACCTCCTTCTCACGTTAAGGAGAAAAGAATCGACATTATCCCCAAATTTTCCTCGAGAAAAGTCCATAAAGATTCTGTAACACTTTTCTTCAAAAATGATACAACGACAACTTTACGTGCTGTAATAGTTTATCATTCCAAGAATAATATGAGTATATTTCCTCCCAAAATTATTAACGAACATATAGCCATAACAGTCCCAATATCTATGACAAAAAACAAGAAACCAATTACCATTACGTATTTGGATATTTATAAAAGGGAGAGTACCCCTTATCAATTGAATACTATGCTAATCCGTAATACCGAAGCTAATGAATGATATGCTTGTAAGGCTGGTTTCACTTCCGGACATCATCAATACTGAAAAAGTTTTAAAACAAGAAGAACAGGTAATCTTTAGAAGGCCCATTGCCCCCGAAAAATCCATAGTTACGCAATGGGTGAGCCAATATTTTAGCAGTAATTGGGCAGATGAAGTTGACGTAGCATTTTCCAGAATTCCGGTAAGCTGTTTCATAGCGCAAAGAGGACAAGAAATAATAGGGTTTTCTTGCTATGAATGTACTGCGAAAAATTTCTTTGGACCCACTGGAATAATAGAAAAAGAAAGAGGTAAAAACATTGGAAAAGTTTTATTAATCAAAGCTCTGCTCGCATTAAAGGAACTAGGATATGGATATGCCATTATAGGAGGTGTGGGGCCTGTGGAATATTATCAAACGACTGTTAATGCAACAGTAATCGATGGATCACAAGTAAGCGTCTATCAACATATGCTAAAAAATAATTCATGACAGAACAACAGATAGACAAAAGACCCTGGGCGTGGGTACCCGCATTGTATTTTACCGAAGGATTGCCTTATGTGATTATTATATCTCTTTCCGTTATCATGTATAAGAAATTGGGAATCAGTAATGCCGATATTGGTATTTATACAAGTTGGTTATATCTACCTTGGGTAATAAAACCATTATGGAGCCCGATTGTAGATCTTAAAAGCACCAAACGTAAGTGGTTTCTAGGAATGCAATTGCTTGTAGCGATTGCTTTTTTGGGTGTAGGCATAATGATACCCACTAATAATTTCTTTATCCTAAGTATTGCTTGTTTTTGGATAGCGGCATTTGCCTCTGCAACAAACGATATTGCATCAGATGGATACTACCTTATTGCGCTTTCAGAGAAAAAACAATCCTTTTTTTTAGGAGTACGCAGTACGTTTTACCGATTGGCTATGGTCACCGGACAAGGATTGCTTGTTGTACTCGCCGGATTTTTGGAAAGCTTTTATGGTGATAATCAAAAAGCCTGGTCGTTTACTATGATCTTCATAGCCGTCTTCATGATTGTACTTACTCTGGTTAATTTATTCGCCACTCCAAAAGTAGAAAATGATATAAATACCGTTAAAAAAGAAAAAATCAACTTTATCGATGTATTTATAACTTTCTTTCAAAAGAAATACATCTGGATCTCGCTGGCATTTATTTTGGTCTATCGCTTGGGAGAATCACAACTTGTAAAAATGGCCTCTCCCTTTTTATTAGATGGCACAGAAACTGGTGGATTAGCGCTATCCACAGCAGAAGTAGGAACTATTTATGGTACATTTGGCATTATTGCGCTAACCATTGGTGGAATTTTAGGAGGCATTGTCATTTCGATGCACGGATTAAAAAAGTGGATGCTTCCCATGATTCTAGCGTTAAACCTTCCCAACCTTTTATATGCATTATTGGCATTTTGGCAACCATCTTCGGTAATCTTTGCTACGTCGGTAGTGATCATAGAACAATTTGGATATGGGTTTGGATTTGCCGCCTATTTAATGTTTTTGATTTATGTAGCCGAAGGCGTTTCAAAAACTTCTCACTATGCCATTGCAACCGGTTTTATGGCATTAGGAATGATGTTACCAGGGATGCTAAGCGGGATCATACAGGAATTTCTGGGGTATACAGGCTTCTTTCTCTGGGTAGCGATTTCAGCAATACCTGGCATTCTACTTACCTGGTTTATTAAATATCCCGTTGATTACGGAAAAAAAGACAAAAGCTAAATGATCATACTCGAAGACAACGTAAAGAACCTCTCCAATAGAGAAAAAATCGGACAGTTTTTCTTTCCGGCAGCTTTTATAAATGATTCTCGAGAAGAAATTCGACGTTTAGAAACACTGATCAAAAATTGTCACATTGGTGGACTCACATTTTTTCATAGTCGGGCAAGTGCTGCTACTAATTTTGAAGGGAAGAAAAAAATAATGCGAAATGAAAACAGTTTTCAAAGACTTCAAGAACTAATAGAACATTATCAAAGTATTACTCCTACTCCATTATTAATGAGTATTGATGCCGAATGGGGTTTGGCCATGCGCGTAGAAAATACACCACAATATCCGTATGCACTTACTTTAGGAGCCTTACCAGACCATCAAAATGAGCTTATTTTCCAGACCGGAAAACAAATAGGAAACGATCTTGCCAACATAGGTATACATATAAATTTAGCCCCTGTTGCTGATATTAATATGAATCCTGATAATCCAGTAATAGGTTATCGTTCTTTTGGTGAAAACAAAGTAAAAGTTACCGAAAAAGCTTTATCTTTTTATAATGGCACAAAAGAAGCAGGAGTTTTAAGTTGTTTTAAACATTTTCCCGGGCACGGAGACACCAATGTAGATTCACATCTTGGGCTTCCGGTAATCAATAAATCCAGAACCGAGATTTTTGATCAGGAACTCTATCCGTTTATTAAAGCCGTCGAATCTGGTATAGACAGTATCATGGTAGGGCATCTGGCAGTTCCCAGTTTAAGTAATGGGCAACACATTTCTGCAACCCTATCCAAAGATATTTGTAATGGTTTGCTAAGAGAAGAATTAGGATTTACAGGTGTTGTCATCTCTGATGCATTAAATATGCACAGTGTGTCTAAGCTATACCAAGAAAAAGGACTTCTGGAATGGAAAGCCTTTGATGCAGGTAACGATATCTTGTGTTTTTCAGAACATGTAGAGGAAGGGATTCAGATGATTGGAAAAAAAGCCTCAGATCATCAAGTTGAAGCTAGTTTCAATAGAATTTGGAAAATGAAACAAAAAGCATTTTCGCTCCAGAGGTCAAGTATCGCACCTGCAACATCGAAGGTACATTCAGTATTAAATCAAAAAATTGCACAGCAGACCATTACAATGATAAAAGGCTCGCCCCAAACGCTAGAAAAATTTAAAACCACTACCTTTGAAGCTATTTGTATCGGAAAACCAAACTGTACTTTCTTTGATCATATTGAAGATCATATTAACTTCAGAAAACATACATATTCCGAAAAAATAATAGTAGAACACAATGCAAAAAATATACTTATCGCGTTATTTCCACCTTCGGTGAAACCTATACATAATTTTGGACTTGAGCGGAAAATGATAGACTATATTCAAAACCTCAGTAAATCAAACCAAGTAACTTTATATTTATTTGGTAATCCATATGTATTAAGAGTTTTGAATATAGCACAGATTGAAAATATAATCCTTGCTTATCAGGATTTCAAAGAATTTCAAGAAGTAGCGGGGCAACATTTTTTGGGCAAACAAAAGGCCAATGGAAATATTCCTGTAGCACTTTAAATTCGGTTAAAGATGACAAACACATCAATTTTTGAATCTTGGTTGACCAATGCAAAGGAATGGATTCGTGTGATTGACAACGGGGCTATTCTGTCGAGAGTTTATACCAACCCAGCGATTGTAAATCAGGTTAAAAAGCATTCTTTTGCAAAAATCCTTGATGTAGGTTGTGGTGAAGGTTGGCTTACCCGGGCATTATCAGATCAAGCTACAGAAGTAGTAGGCATCGACGCTATAGATACTCTTATCGAAAATGCACGGCAAAAAGGGCCTCAGTATTTTTACACGTTAACCTATGAGGAGATTATAAACGGAACCACAATACCCAAATCTCCTTATGATGGTATCATATTGAACTTTAGCTTATACCAAAAAGAAGAAGTCCAGGATTTGTTGAACGCCCTAAAAAGAATACTTACGCCAAATGGCAAAATAATCATCCAAACGTTACATCCATACTTTTTGAAGCATCAAAAGACAACCTACAGCAGCCAATGGATTGAGGATTCATGGAAGGGGCTTCCTGGTACTTTTAAAGATCCACACGCATGGTATGCCAGAACTCTTGAAGATTGGATTGAAGTATTTAACAATTGTAGTTTATCGATTGAGGATATCAACGAAGTAACTAATGATCAAGATACCTTGTTATCAATAATTTTTACCTTGCACTATGTCAAAAACACAACTATATAAAGTTATCGGTTTAATGTCTGGAACATCTCTAGATGGATTGGATATTGCCTATTGCCATTTTGAAAGGAAAAATGATTCCTGGTCTTTTTCGATAGAAAAAACTGAAAGTATCGATTATGCTTCAGAATTTAAAGAAAAATTAAAAAACACGGTGCACCTTGAAGCTTCAAAACTATTGGCTTTTCATAACGAATATGGTAGTTGGCTTGGGGAACAAGTCAAAAAATTTATCGATAAGAACCAAATACATATAGATTTTGTAGCCAGTCACGGGCATACTGTTTTTCACCAACCCGAAGTAGGGTTAACTTATCAAATAGGATCAGGACAGCATCTTGCAAACGCTAGTGGGCAAAAAGTGATTTGTGACTTTAGAACCAACGATGTGGCTTTGGGAGGCCAAGGGGCTCCACTGGTTCCAATTGGTGATCAATTGTTGTTTGGAGAATATGATTTTTGCCTAAATCTAGGCGGAATCAGCAATATTTCGTTCGAAGATGAAGGAAAAAGAATTGCCTATGACATCTCTCCAGTGAATATGCTTCTTAATCATATTTGTAAAAAAATTGATCTTGACTATGATCAAGGAGGTAAAATTGCTGCTACTGGAGCCATAAATTATGATATAATTGAGCAACTAAATGCTTTAGCATACTATCAATTGCCCTTTCCGAAATCTTTGGGATACGAATGGTTTGAAAAAAATATAATTCCGATCATTGATAATTCCCAAGATACAGCAAAAAACTTATTACATACTTCAGTATATCATATTGCCTCGCAAATAGGAATGGATATCAAGAATACTCAAAAGAAAAATGCAAAAGTATTAGTAACTGGTGGCGGTGCGAAAAACGATTTTTTGATCGAAACTCTTCAAGATAAAGTAAAAGATATGGCACAAATTATAACGCCTGCAGTAGAAATTATAGATTTTAAGGAGGCGATGATTTTTGCTTTTATGGGTGTATTACGAGATATCAATGAAGTCAATTGTCTAAAGTCTGTAACTGGAGCCCAAAGGGATTCGTCTTCTGGAGTACTATATTATCCATTATAAATTACGTTTACCTGTTTATGTTATTATGAAGCTAATAATCGAATATTTATGTATTCGCAAAAACTCATATACTCAAAAACTAAATAACTCAATAACTATTTCTAAATTTGCCAAAAAAACAAAAAAATGCTCATTATTGGTATTGCCGGAGGAACAGGTTGTGGAAAAACCACAGTCGTTAATCAAATTGTAAATGAACTTCCAGAAAATGAAGTATGTGTTATCTCACAAGACTCATATTATAAAGATACCAGTCATTTAACTTATGAAGAAAGGGTAAAAATCAATTTTGATCACCCTCAATCGATAGATTTTGAACTACTGGGAAAACATCTTGCCGCATTAAGAAAAGGAGAAACGATAGATCAGCCTGTATACTCTTTTGTAGAACATAATCGTACCAAAGAAACCCATAGTACAAAACCAAGCAAGGTAATTATTGTAGAAGGGATTCTAATACTCACTAATCCTCAAATAAGAGATATGTTTGACATTAAAATCTATGTCCACACCGATAGTGATGAAAGGTTGATTCGACGTTTAAAAAGAGATATTGCAGAGCGCGGTAGAGATATGGATGAAGTTTTAGATCGATACCAAAACACTTTAAAACCCATGCATCAGCAGTTCATTGATCCCACTAAAGAATTTGCCGATCTTATTATCCCTAACAATAATTATAATAATGTGGCGGTTGATATTGTACGCACCATTATTAAAGAACGCTTGAATTAACTTTTGTACCTTTACAGCAAACATCACTCCAAGTAAATTGAAGCTTAAAAGTTATTTACAAAAATTAAAAAACAAACCGGCACTAATACCGATATTTGCCATATTTCTTAATAAATATGTACTTATTGTATTGCTTTTTGTGGTTTGGATGCTGTTTCTGGATACTAATTCATGGCTTATACATCGTGAATTGGATCAAGAAATTCAGGAACTAGAGGATAATAAAGAATACTACATAAAAGAGATCATAAAAGATCAAAAAGATATCAAAGTATTAAAAGATAGTAGTGAGCTTGAAAAATTTGCTCGAGAAGAATATTTTATGAAACGTGATGATGAAGAAATTTACATCATCGAATACGAAGACAGCGTTCCTAAAACCAAAAAAAATGACTAAACCCTTATTTGACAGTTTTGATGAAGTCTCTGCCAAACAGTGGAAGCAAAAAATTCAATTTGATCTTAAAGGTGCAGATTATAATGAAGCCTTAATTTTCAAATCTTTAGAAGGCATAGATATTAAACCTTTTTATAATCAAGAGGATCTTTTCGAAATAAATAATCCCGTATCCCATCCTTCCATCTGGAGAAATTCTATCAAGATAGAGGTGCATGAGGCCGAAAAAGGAAACCAAAAAGCAATAAAAGCCATTCAAAAAGGAGCAGAAAGTATCTTTTTTGTAGTTCAAAAAGAAGAGGTGAACCCGAAGGATCTTCTAAAAAATATTACCGCTGAAACTCCTCTTTTTATAAAAACCGAATTTCTTTCAACATCATATATCCATATTTTAAATGATATCGCCAAAACCAAAAAGTTAGATATTTATCTTTTTATTGATATTATAAATAGACTTGCAAGTACAGGCAATTGGTTTAAAAATTTAATGGAAGATCATCAAGCCCTGGAAGAAATTACTCAATACCTGTCGTTAAAGGGTACTTTGAGCATTGACATAAGTCTCTATCAAAATGCAGGCGCTACAATGACACAACAGTTGGCATACGCTTTAGCACATGCCAATGAATATTTAAATCATTTTGAAGATAAAAACAAGAATCCATTTAAGGAGACCAAAGTTACATTTAAAGTAGCCGTAGGCGGAAATTATTTTTTCGAAATTGCAAAGCTTCGTGCACTTAGAATGCTGTGGAGTGCTTTGGCTTCAGAATATAATGTTATCGAAGAGTGCCTTATAATGGCATTTCCTTCACATCGTAACAAAACAATTTTGGATTACAATGTTAATATGCTTCGCACCACTACTGAGTGTATGAGTGCCATCTTAGGAGGAGCAGATACCATATATAATATTCCTTATGATGATATTTATAATCTGGAAAACGATTTTGGCACGAGGGTTTCATTAAATCAATTATTGATCCTAAAAAATGAAAGCTACTTTGATTTGGTAGAAAATCCTGCGTCTGGTTCTTATTATATAGAAGCTCTTACTCATCAATTAGCAGAGCATGCCCTAACATTGTTCAAAAATATTGAGCAAGGTGGTGGGTTCTTGAATCAATTGAAATCCGGAAATATACAGCGAAAAATAAAAGAGAGCGCTCGAAAAGAACAAGAGCTCTTCGATAAAGAAAAAATTATTTTAACGGGTTCTAATAAATATCAAAACACCAAAGAAGTTATTCCTGAATTTCAAAAAACTGTTTTTCATGAAAAAAAATCAAGGAAAACTCTCCTTGAACCTGTGATAAAAAGGAGACTGAGTGAGCTTTTAGAGAAAAATCTTTAACAAAATGTTAATATTTGCTAACTAATTACTAACTTGCAGCTAAATTTGTAAATCTTAGCCTATACATTAACTTTACTAAATCTTAATCAATGCCCCTAATGATTAGATTAAAAGCGATGTTTATAGTATTGCTTTTATCATCCTTTACTTCATATACACAATCAGAAATCGATTGTCTTACTATTGACGCAAGTGGTCTATCCAAAAAAGCCTTCGAATCGTTTGAAAATGATCTATTTACTCACTATAAGTTTGGAAACGATTCTATTAAAACATATAGGACTTTTTTAGCAGAAGTAGCAAGTTTATCAATTGATTTGAGAAAACTTCCATCGACGAACTCAATACAACTTACTCGCGAATTTAAAAAAGCAGCTACTGGTAAGAATTCACTTTGGATTAAATTAAGTGAGTATGAAAATCAGGAAGCTGTTAAGAAATCTAATCCATCGACTCAGGGTAATAAAAATGAACAGGAAATTATGATATTTAATTATCGTGGAGGTCTCATACAATGTCTTAAAAATACTAGTAGCAGTGATGATTTTAAAGAAATTATCGACACTCTTGAAGGAGATGGAAATGTAAGTACCTCTATTATAGCCCAGCGAATTTATTATATCCCGGACAGTAAGTTTAGAACCAATCAAATTAAAAAGTTTATTGCGTTCGATATTTACTATTCCATACTTATGGTAATCGAAAAAGCTTTTTAATGTCTTATTTTTATATTATTCTTATCAAACAGTTCTTTTTTTTAATAAAAACCACTCTAAAAGCTTAATTTTACAACGCTATTTAATTTAGCATTCTAAAAGGCAGCTTTAAATAATGAGTAGAAAAAATATACAAGGTTTAGAAGTACCAAAAGGAGCAGTATCTAAGAACAAATTACAAAATCCAATCTTCACTACATCCGAAGGAATTGATGTAAAATCTTTTTATACAAAGGATGATGTTGACAATTTAGATCACCTTAATTTTTCTGCTGGTATTCCACCATATTTAAGAGGACCATATTCTACAATGTATGTGCGTAGACCTTGGACTATTCGACAATATGCTGGTTTTTCAACGGCAGAAGAAAGTAATGCTTTTTATCGCAGAAATCTTGCAGCGGGTCAAAAAGGATTATCGGTAGCTTTTGATCTTGCCACCCATAGAGGATATGACAGTGATCATGAAAGAGTTGTGGGAGATGTTGGTATGGCCGGAGTTGCCATAGATTCTGTCGAGGATATGAAAGTACTTTTTGATCAGATTCCACTCGATAAAATGTCAGTTTCAATGACTATGAATGGTGCTGTCTTACCTATTATGGCTTTTTATATTGTGGCTGCCGAAGAACAAGGTGTTGATCAAAATTTACTATCAGGAACGATACAAAATGATATCCTGAAGGAATTTATGGTACGTAACACGTATATATATCCTCCTACTCCATCAATGCGAATTATTAGCGATATATTTAAATATTGCTCCAAAAATATGCCTAAATTCAACCCGATCAGTATTTCTGGGTATCATATGCAAGAGGCCGGTGCCACATGCGATATTGAGTTGGCGTATACCCTAGCCGATGGATTGGAGTATATAAGAAAGGGGATAGAAGCGGGTCTGGATATTGATTCTTTTGCCCCTCGCCTATCGTTCTTTTGGGCAATTGGTATGAATCACTTTATGGAAATTGCAAAAATGCGAGCAGCTAGAATGCTCTGGGCAAAATTAATTAAACAGTTTGACCCAAAGAATCCAAAATCTTTAATGCTTCGTACACATTGTCAAACCAGCGGATGGAGCTTGACAGCACAAGACCCATTTAATAATGTTGCTCGTACTTGTATTGAGGCCAGTGCTGCCGCTTTTGGAGGAACTCAAAGTTTACATACCAATGCACTGGATGAAGCAATAGCTTTACCAACAGATTTTTCAGCCAGAATTGCTAGAAATACTCAAATCTATCTTCAGGAAGAAACTAATATTACACGTACAGTAGATCCTTGGGCAGGGAGTTATTACGTAGAGTCCCTTACCCATGATATTGCAGAAAAAGCCTGGAAACTCATTCAAGAAGTTGAAGAATTGGGCGGAATGACAAAAGCTATTGAAGCAGGGATCCCCAAAATGAGGATTGAAGAAGCTGCCGCACGTAAACAAGCTAGAATTGATAGCGAACAAGATGTCATTATTGGAGTAAATAAATTTAAGTTAGAAGAAGAAGATCCTATCAGCACATTAAAAGTAGATAATCAAGCCGTACGAGCACAACAAATAGAAGGCTTAGAAAAGATAAAGGCAAAAAGAGATGAGCAAGCGGTACAAACTGCTCTGGCCAATTTGACGAAGGCTGCTTTAGATACTGACCAAAATTTACTAGCTTTAGCGGTAGATGCTGCAAAATTAAGAGCCACGCTTGGAGAAATAAGTGATGCTCTAGAAAAACAATTTGGAAGATACAAGGCACAAATTAAAACCTTTACCGGAGTGTATGCCAGAGAAATAAAAAATGATGAGTCTTTTAATAAGGCAAGAGAGTTAGCCAATGCGTTTGCAGAGTTAGAAGGACGTAGGCCTAGAATTATGATTGCAAAAATGGGGCAGGATGGTCATGATCGTGGTGCAAAGGTAGTCGCCACTAGTTATGCCGATGTTGGTTTTGATGTAGATATAGGGCCTCTATTTCAAACTCCAAAGGAAGCAGCAAAACAGGCAGTTGAGAATGACGTACATATTGTTGGTGTATCTTCACTTGCAGGAGGGCACAAAACATTAGTTCCTCAAATTGTTGAAGAACTTAAAAAATATGGGCGCGAGGATATCATGATCATTGTAGGTGGTGTGATTCCTCCCGATGACTACGATTTCTTATTCGATGCTGGAGCAGTTGCTGTTTTTGGCCCTGGAACCAAAATCAGTGATGCAGCTATCACCATCCTAGAAATTCTTATTTCTACTTTTGAATAGCTGACAAAAATACTATGCGTGCATAGTATTAAAATATAAATCGTAACTTTCAAGAAAATATTGATAATTGTACCTATATGAATTATAAAAATAAAATGCTTCGTGAAGGAGCGCTAAAAGGAAAAAACATAGTAGTTACCGGTGGTGGTAGCGGATTAGGAAAATCGATGACCAAGTATTTTCTTGAACTTGGAGCCAAAGTAGCCATAACTTCGCGTGATCTAGAAAAATTACAAAATACAGCCAAGGAGCTCGAGGCTGAAACTGGGGGAACCTGTTTACCAGTACAATGTGATGTTCGAGAATATGATCAAGTTGAAGCAATGAAAGAGAAAGTTCTAGATGCATTTGGCACTGTAGATGTACTATTGAATAATGCGGCTGGAAATTTTATTTCTCCCACCGAGCGCCTATCTCATCGTGCCTTTGACATTATAATTGATATTGTTCTCAAAGGAACTAAAAATTGTACATTAGCTTTTGGTAAACACTGGATCGATACTAAATATCAAAATACCACCGTACTCAATATTGTTACTACATATGCTTGGACAGGATCGGCCTATGTGGTACCCAGTGCCACGGCAAAAGCTGGTGTTCTGGCCATGACCAGATCACTAGCTGTAGAATGGGCGAAATACGGAATGCGTTTTAACGCTATTGCCCCTGGCCCCTTCCCCACCAAAGGTGCTTGGGACAGATTATTACCTGGAGACTTAAAGGACAAAATCGATATGAAAAATCAAGTTCCTCTTGGTCGTGTGGGAGATCATCAGGAACTTGCAAATCTGGCAGCTTATCTGGTATCAGATTTTTCTGCCTACATCAACGGCGAGGTAGTTACTCTGGACGGTGGCGAATGGTTAAAAGGTGCAGGACAATTTAATATGCTTGAACAAATTCCTGAAGAAATGTGGGATCAGTTGGAGGCTATGATTCGCGCTAAAAAAAATAAATAATTATTTATTAACAATCCTAAAAGTTCATAAGACCATTCTAAAAGGGGAATGGTCTTTTTTGTTGCTCTCTGTTAACATTTTTCATTTTTATAATATATAATAAATTGTATTTTTACCTCCTAAATCCAAATCTTCCCCTATGGGTAAAATAATAGCGATTGCCAATCAAAAAGGTGGTGTGGGTAAAACCACCACCTCAGTAAATTTAGCAGCTTCTCTAGGTGTACTAGAGAAAAAAGTATTACTTATTGACGCAGATCCTCAAGCCAATGCGACTTCTGGGTTAGGGTTGGATGTAGAATCTATAGAAAAAGGCACCTACCAGATTCTAGAACATACGCTAAAGCCTGAAGATGCCATTATGGAAACCAGTTCTCCTAATGTACACATCATTCCTGCACATATCGACCTGGTGGCTATAGAGATAGAATTGGTTGATAAAGATGAAAGGGAGTATATGCTAAAAAAAGCAATTCAAGGACTTAAGTCTCAATATGACTATATACTCATAGATTGTGCACCGTCTCTTGGATTATTAACACTAAATGCTCTTACTGCGGCAGATTCGGTTATGATCCCTATTCAGTGTGAGTATTTTGCATTAGAAGGGCTAGGTAAACTTTTAAATACGATAAAAAGTGTACAGAAAGTACACAATGAAAAACTCGACATAGAAGGATTACTACTTACAATGTATGATTCTAGATTAAGGCTGTCAAACCAAGTCGTTGAAGAGGTACAAAAACACTTTAATGAGATGGTGTTTAAAACAATCATTCAAAGAAACATACGTTTAAGTGAAGCACCTAGTTATGGTGAGAGTATAATAAACTATGATGCTGCTAGTAAAGGAGCTAGTAATTACTTAAGTTTGGCTCACGAAATAATTAAGAAAAACAGTTAAGGATTCATGGCGAAGGCAACAAAAAAACAAGCTTTGGGAAGAGGACTTTCAGCATTGCTGAAAGATCCAGATAATGATATAAAATCAGTTGACGATAAAAATGCTGATAAAGTAGTAGGTAATATTATAGAATTAGAGCTAGATAGTATTGATGTTAATCCATTTCAGCCACGTACTAGTTTTAATGATGAAACATTGCGCGAACTTGCTACCTCTATAAAAGAAATTGGTGTTATACAGCCTATTACCGTACGTAAACTGGATTTTAACACCTTTCAGCTAGTTAGTGGTGAACGTCGTTTTCGTGCTTCCAAATTAGCAGGATTAAAAACAATTCCTGCATACATTCGCATTGCTAATGATCAAGAGTCATTAACCATGGCGCTTGTAGAAAATATTCAACGACAAGATCTTGATCCTATAGAAATAGCCTTATCATATCAAAGATTGATTGATGAGATAAGTCTTACTCAAGAACAGTTAAGTGATAGAGTTGGTAAAAAAAGATCTACTATAGCCAATTATCTCAGACTGCTGAAATTAGATCCAATCGTGCAAACTGGTATGCGCGATGGATTTATCTCAATGGGACATGGTCGTGCTTTGATTAACATAGAAGATCAACAGCAACAATTGGATATCTACGAGAAAATAATTAGTAAATCTTTATCTGTACGTGATACAGAGAATTTAGTACGGTCATTACACAGTAAATCAGAAAAGCCTAATGCTGTTTCTGCTCCGGGTGCTTTACCAAAACATATTGCCAAAGGAGTAAAAGATTTTTCTGAATATTTTGGCGCAAAAATTGATGTAAAAGTTTCCAGCAAAGGAAGTGGTAAATTAATAATCCCTTTTTCCTCTGAAGAAGATTTTAACCGTTTAAAGAAACTTATCAATAGTGAAGATTAAATGCTCCTATATAATTTTTATATTACTTTTTTCTGTTCAAAGTATAATTTCTCAAGAAAATGAGGAATTGAAAGTTACTACCGAAGATGTTGCCGTTAAAAAGAAAAAAAAGAGAGAGAAAAAGATAAGACCATACGAGCCATTGGCTCCTGCTCGTGCAGCATTTTATTCTGCAGTACTCCCTGGATTAGGGCAAGCATATACCAAAAAATATTGGAAAATACCTATTGTTTATGCCGCGATAGGAGCAGGTGTTTATTTTTATCTAGAAAATAATGGCAGATACAATGATTTAAGAGATGCTTACAAAAGACGATTAGCAGGCTTTAATGACGATGAATTCCCTCAATTTACTGAAGATCAATTAATTGATTTACAAGATCGTTTTCGTCGTGATCAGGAATTATCATTGTTACTCACAGCTGCAGCCTATCTTTTAAACATTGTGGACGCTAATGTTACGGCTCATTTACAACAATATAATATTACTGAAGATCTTTCCTTCAAACCTAAGGTAAATTTTGACGACTTTAATACAGGACTTAACTATGGGGTCTCGTTCAACTATAGTTTTTAAAAAGAATTGTGAGACAAAAATAATCAATTAAAAAATGAAAATTGCATTACTAGGATATGGCAAGATGGGTAAAACCATCGAAAAAATTGCCATAGAGAGAGGTCACATCATTGTTCTTAAAGTAGACAAAGACGATACTTCTTACGACGTTTCTCAAGCAGATGTGGCTATAGATTTTAGTATTCCTGCGGCTGCAGTAAATAATATTACCAATTGTTTTAATGCTAATGTACCTGTAATATCAGGAACTACAGGATGGTTAGATCATTACGAGACTATGGTGGATTTGTGTAAAGAAAAGAACGGGAGTTTTATCTATTCGTCCAATTATAGTCTGGGAGTTAATCTATTCTTTGAGCTCAACAAGAAATTAGCAAAAATGATGAGTACTATAGAAGGGTACGATGTTGCCATGGAAGAAATTCATCATACTGAAAAATTAGATGCTCCAAGTGGTACCGCTATTACTCTAGCAGAGGGAATCATTGAGAACAGTGATAAAAAATCATGGAAACTTGATACTGGAAATCATAATACTATCTGTATAACCTCAAAAAGGATTGACAAAGTTCCCGGTACGCATACAGTTACCTACTCATCAAAAGTAGATGATATAGAGATTACACATACGGCTCATAATCGTAGTGGGTTTGCTCTTGGAGCAGTAATTGCAGCAGAATGGTTACAGGGGAAAAAAGGAATTTTCGGTATGAAAGACGTTTTAGGATTATAAAAACTGTAACGCTTTACAAATTAAAAGTACTTATACTACAAAATACGTTAAAAGATGATACTTACAGAATGGTTTATTTTCTTCCTGGTATTACAGGTTATTCACTTTTTGGGAACATGGAAACTATATATTAAAGCAGGTCGACAAGCCTGGGAAGCCGCTGTTCCTGTATATAATGCTGTGATTTTGATGAAAATCATAAATCGACCATGGTGGTGGGTGATATTACTTTTCATCCCAGTGATTAATGTAATCATGCTTCCTGTAATATGGGTAGAAACGATAAGAAGTTTTGGTAGAAATTCTACTCAAGATACAGTTCTTGTCATTCTTACTCTTGGATTCTACATATTTTATGTGAACTATATGGTAGATGTGTCCCACATAGAAAATCGAGATTTAAAACCAAAAACTGCTGCAGGAGAATGGATTAGTTCAATTTTATTTGCTGTGGTTGCTGCCACTATTGTTCATACTTATTTTATGCAACCCTACACCATTCCTACAGGATCCTTGGAGAGAACATTGCTGGTTGGAGATTTTTTATTCGTAAGTAAATTTCACTACGGAGCTCGCACTCCTATGACAGCAGTATCCTTCCCTATGGTTCATGATACGATTCCATTAGTGCGAACAAAATCTTATTTAAGTAAACCACAATACCCATACTTCAGACTACCCGGTTTTCAAGATATTGACCGTAATGATATTGTAGTGTTCAGTTGGCCTGTTGATACTGTGAGTAAATTCAGAGATCAATCCAATAAAGGATATTATAAACCTATCGATAAAAAATCAAATTATGTAAAACGCTGTGTCGGAATACCAGGAGATACACTAGCCGTAATAGATGGGTACGTCTATATTAATGGTGAAAAGAATGAATTACCAGACCGTGCGCAAATACAATTTTCTTATGTCGGAACTCCAAAAGGAAGTAATTTCAATTCCCAAAACTTATACAACCGCTATAATATAAAACCAGGAGAATTTGGTTTTACCAGCCAAACAGAATTTAGAGCTGCTGGAATGACAGAAGATGCTGCTGCTAAATTTAAAAGTCATCCAAGTGTGGCATCTTTGCGAAGAAATATAACTCCTAAGGGAGAAAAAGAATACGGTATTTTTCCTAATAATGGTAAAGTAAACTGGAACAGAGACAATTTCGGTCCTATCTATATTCCAGAAGCTGGAAAAACCATTAAAATGGATCTTAATAATTTTTCTTTATATAGAAGAATTATTGAGGTATACGAAGGATCAGAGCTTGGTATTGATAACAAATTATCTGTAAACGGAACTCAGGTATTACTGAATGGTGATCCAATTGATAGCTATACCTTTAAACAGGACTACTATTGGATGATGGGTGATAATCGGCATAATAGTGAAGATAGTCGTGCCTGGGGATATGTACCTGCAAATCATATCGTGGGTAAACCCGTATTTGTATGGTTTAGCTGGGATACCAATGCCAAAGGACTTTTTAATAAAATACGATGGGAGCGTATGTTTACGACAGTTGGTGGTAGTGGACAACCTATTTCTTATTTTAAATATTTCTTAATCGTACTATTTGGATGGATTATCTACAACCAATACCGTAAAAGAAAGAAAGGCGCATAACATCAAAAAAGAAAATTGAACATCTCCTTACTCCATCCCATGTATTTTGGATCTATAGCGCAATATGTGATTATAGCCCAATCAGTATCTGTTGTTTTTGAAAATGAAGACAATTACCAAAAACAAACATATCGCAATCGTACCTATATTTATGGAGCTAACGGCACATTATTACTTACTATCCCTATTAAGCACACAAGAAAAGAAGGGAGGCAACTCTATAAAGACGTTCAAATTGAAAATGATTTTGAATGGCAAATTTTACATTGGAGATCTCTGGAAACTGCCTATAGGACTTCCCCGTTTTTTGAATATTATGAAGATGAACTTATTCATTTATTTGAAAAAAAAAGAAAATTCTTACTAGATTTCAATTATGAATGTATGCAAGCCATACACGATTGTCTTCAATTCGACCTGTCTTTTACTAAAACTAACGAGTATATCAAAGAACCTAAAGATGTAATCGATTTAAGAGGCTTGGTCAATGCTAAAAAAGAGAAAAAATACCATCTAGAATCCTATACCCAGGTATTTACAGAAAAACATGGTTTTATTCCTAATCTTTCTATCCTGGATTTACTATTTAATGAAGGAACGAATGCATTAACTTACCTAGAGAATCAAACTATTTTATAATGATTCGACCTATTGTTCATTATGGGTTTCATCTCGTTATTCCGTTTCTGATTGCAATTTTATTCTTTCCAAAACAATGGAAAAGAGTATATCTTATTTTTTTAGCCACAATGTTTATTGATTTTGATCATCTTTTGGCTATTCCGATTTTTGATGCCAATCGTTGCAGTATTAATTTTCATCCTTTACATAGTTATTATGCTATTGTGGGGTACGTTATTTTATTCTTTTTTCCAAAAGTTAGGGTAATTGCATTGGCATTGCTATGGCATATCATTACCGATCAGATAGATTGTTGGATGATGTAAATACTGTTTCAACGTATTCATTTACAAAATATTGATTACATTTAGTATGAAATTTGTATGAATACACTTAATTTTTAACCCTATTTTACCTATGAATAAAATTATACTTTTCATTGTACTTTCAACCTTAATTTCTTGTGGAAAACAATCCAAAGAATCTAAAGATGCCGCCGATCAACAAGCAACAAAACAGGATACTACCCCAGCAACACCAATAGACAAATATTATCCTATACCTATGGATACAAAATTTGCCAGCAGGCTTTCCAAAAAAGAAAGTAAATCAATTTTTACGCGAAGAAGAGAAAACCAATTAGGAATTTCAAATCCTGTATATCAGGTGTATTCCTATAACGATGAGTCTGGTGAGTATTTTTTACTACTCACCGATCATATGAAAGCAGTAAATGAAGAAAAAGACACTTTATATGATAACATTTACGCAGTATACGTAACCAAAAAAAATAATCAATTTAAAAAGAGATCTACAGTTCAAGATGAGATAGATAACGATTGGGAAACTTCTATTGGTTTTTGGAATAAGTACTCAGAATTATCAGATCTTGATAATGATGGTCTTGTAGATCCCATACTGGTCTATGGTACAAGAGGTCAGAATGCGTATAAAGATGGTAGGATGAAAATTATGGTATATTATCGAGGGAAACGTATGTCTATCAAACACCAGAATAGCGAAATAGAAGATGGAAGACTCACCAAGATCAATAAGAATTTTTATGGATTACCTACCCAAATACAAGAAGCTGTAAAAGAAAAAATGAGACAAATGGTAAATAATAAACATGCTATTTTTTCAGCAGAATGGGAAAAGAAAATGGCTAACAGAGCTATCCGTTTAGAAGGGCAGTAACATTACCAGATATTTTGAATTCAAAATTTTATTCGAGTAAAAATAGGATAATGATCTGAGTATTTCACATCAAAATTTTTGAACTCCAGGACCTCTACATCTTCTGGTACCAAAATAAAATCTATTCTAAGGGGAAATAGATCAAACTCAAAAGTTTTTCCGAATCCTTTTCCACCTTTCTTGAAAGTGTCCAATAAACCCTCGGAAATAATTTCATTGTACACATATGAGTATGCCGTATTATTAAAATCTCCCATAATTATCTTTTTAAAAGAAGACTTTTTCATATGTGCAATCAACATCTCTACTTGTTCTTGCTGTTTTTCAAAAGAAACCTGTACTCTTTTGAGTAACTTTTGAGAATCTGTATTATCAAATCTATCGGTATTTGAACTTATTTTGTGAGATTGCAGATGAATATTATACACACGCACGGTATCCTCTTTGATAATAATGTCTGAAAAGATGATGTTGTTTGCCGTTTCTTCAAAACCGAGAGATCCTTTATTTACTATTGGAAATTTTGAAAAAATCACCAATCCCAATTCTCCATTATTATTGTTAAAATCCTCGAACTTATAGGGGAATTGTGAAAAATCTGTATCTGGATTATTGTAAAACTCTTGTGCACAGAATATATCTGTATTTTGCTTCAGAACCAATTTTGAAATATCTTGCGGAATTGTACCTGATTTTATCCAATCAAAACGATTGAAGCTACGCAGATTATAACTAAGTAATGCAATACTATGGTCAATTTCTTCAGAAGACTTACCACTTAATTTATATAAAGACGAAATGTGAGATACTCCTAGGATTAAAACCACCAGAGATAGGATTAATCTTTTATTCAATAAAGCGATCCAATAAATAAGGAAAATAATATTTATGACAATAAAAACAGGAACAGTTAAACTAAGTACCGATAATAAGGGAAATGTTTTGGGCGATACATAGGGTAATAAATAGGATAATAACAGAGCAAACGCCACTATTGAATTTATCAAAAAGATACCCTTGTTAATCAACTTACCCATGTTGCATCCTTATTCCTTTCCTGCCTTAAACAAGAAGTCTTTTTCTTCTTTGGTAAGACTATCATATCCACTCTTGCTGATTTTATCCAAAATAGCATCAATTTGTTGTTGATTTGGAGTTTTAGTATATCCTTTCTTTGCAGAAGCAGTGCTTCTTTTGGTAGATTTTGCGTAAGTTTTAGATTTATGAACAGTTTTTAAAGGACTTTTCTTTTTGGGTTTAAACATATTCGCCAGTCCATCCATTAATTTCTCGAACCATGCCCCAATGTCATTGCCTCTTTTAAGTTGAATTGCATAAAAATAGCCGAAAATTGCACCACCCATATGTGCTATTAAACCACCCGCATTACCAGAAGTAGGAATTTGTATCAAATCAGAAAGAACAACAAATAAACCTATTTGCCATAATTTAACATTGAAAAAAATTATACGCACCTCGGCATTTGGAGTGTATGCTGCTATAAAGATCATAATAGCACGAACAGCAGCAGAAGCACCTATTAAATAGGCCAATGACCCCGACAAAACAGGAAATACGTTATAAGAAAAAACAAATAACAATCCGCCACAGATGGCTCCTAACAGGTAGATAGTAAGAAATCGCTTCTCTGTAAACAAGTTTAATATATAGGGTCCAAACCAATACAGCACCAGCATATTCCAGAAAATATGCCAAAAATCGAAATGCAAGAAACTGTATGTTAGTACACTCCAGAATTGTATGATGAGATTCCCCAAATCAACAGGAAGTACAAACCAGCTCATTAAAGCACCCGGACTTGTTTTGAAAATCCAGGAAGCTAATGTAGTAGATAGAAACAGAATCGCATTGATTACGATTAATTTAATAACAATATTAGCGGTCTTAAATTGATATGTTAGATTATTGGCTGCCATATTAATACCAACGATGTTGATTAAATGAATTCTTTTTCCAGTACCACATGGTTATAAAACCAATCACTGCCCCTCCAATATGTGCCCAGTGTGCCACATTGGAAGGCCCAAGAATTGCCTGACCTGTGATACCCGAATACAAATCTAACAAGAAATATCCTCCTATTAAATATTTTGCTTTAATTGGAATTGGAATAAAAATAATATACAACGGCAAATTAGGAAACAACACGGCAAACGCAGCCAAGATGCCAAAAATAGCACCCGAAGCGCCGACCATAGGTGTCACATAAGCTCCGATCATTCTTTCAGTCATTTCTTGAGGAATATTAGGATACACTCTAAACTGACCAGTTGAAACTGTTTCTTGGATAAATGAATTAATCTCTGCGGAAGAAAATCCTGCTTCAATATAGGCTTGATACCCTGGATTAAATTGAAAATAGGTAAACAATATTTGAAAACCAACGGCTCCTAGGCCTGAGAAGAAATAAATAAAAAGAAATTTATTTTTACCTATTGATGTTTCAAGATGACTTCCAAACATGTATAAAGCGAACATATTAAAGAATATATGTCCTGTCCCCCCGTGCATAAACATATGCGAGACTATCTGCCATATCTGAAAATTTTCATTTTTTGGAAACCATAATGCAAACCATTCAAATGCTTTATCTCCTAGTGATAGTGATCCTATAAAGAAAATAACATTGATGATTAATAAGATCTTAACTGTTTCTGTAATTCTCCCCATGTATTATTTAAAATTTCTTATCAATATCGTCTATTGTTAACGTGATGAACGTAGGCTTATTATCAGGCGTTATAGTAGGTTCTGTACATGCAAACAGGCTATTTGCCATATATTGCAATTGTTCTGGAGCCAATTCTACCCCCGTGCGTATGGCAACACTTTTGGCAATTGATTTTGCCAAAAGATCTGTTTGTGAAAAACCAGTATCTGGCACCTCATTCTCTAAGTCACTTAGCAATTGCTCCAATAAAACCGAAACTTCTTTTTCTGAAACGACAGTGGGTATTGCTGTAAATTCAATCTCACCCATGCTCTGCTCTCCAAATACAAATCCTGTATTTTGAAGCTGTTCTTTTACAGTTTCCAAAAGTGTTATTTCTGTCTTAGAAAAAGAAAGTTTCAACGGAAACAATAATTGTTGGCTAACCGCATTGGCCATAGTAATGCTTCGCAACAATTCTTCATATAATATTCTTTGATGCGCTCGATTTTGATTGATAATAACCATTCCACTTTTAATAGTAGTGACTATATATTTTTTCTTAAGTTGATATGTGGTAAGATGTCCAATTTTTTTTTCATCCGACTTAAATAGAGAACCCGTACCTTCTGTACTTTCAAATTCAACTGTGGAGAAATCTTCTGCTGTCGCCGACTTAGGTAAAGTAATTTCCGATTCTAATCCTACGTATAGTTTTTCCCAACTTCCTGCGGGCTCCTTTTTAAAAGATGAAGTATAACTCTTAGCCGATCCTCCAGAATTTAATTTTTCTTCCTTGAAAGGATTAAAATTTCGATCTACCTCAATAGTGGGAACCTTTGCATTCTTACCTTTATATTCATATGGGGTGTCCATAGAAGCATCTCTATCAAAGTCTAAAATGGGTGCTACATTAAATTGCCCTAAGCTATGTTTTATTGTAGAACGCAAAATAGCGTATAACGCATGTTCATCTTCAAATTTAATTTCTGTTTTGGTAGGATGAATATTAATATCTATTGATTTTGGATCAACTTGCAGATAGATAAAATAACTTGGATGTGCTTTATCTTTTAAGAGCCCCTCAAAAGCTGCGTTGACCGCATGATTTAAATACGGACTTTTTATAAATCTATTATTTACAAAGAAAAACTGCTCTCCTCGTGATCTTTTTGCATATTCAGGTTTTCCAACAAAACCACTTATAGCAACCAAATCTGTTTCCTCGGTAACAGGAACCAACTTTTCATTTGTTTTTCCACCAAAGATATTTACAATACGTTGACGATCATTAGATATTGGTAAATTAAAAACCTCGCTCCCATTATGATACATGTCAAATTTGATGTTGGGATGTGCCATTGCTACACGGTGAAATTCATCAATAATATGTCGTAATTCTACGGCATTAGATTTTAAAAAATTACGACGTGCAGGAATATTATAAAACAGGTTCTTAACACAAATAGAAGTCCCTTTAGAGGTCACGCAAACCTCTTGAGAAATAACTTGGCTTCCTTCAATCTTGATTTCAGTTCCTACCTCATCATTATCCTGCTTAGTTTTTAACTCAACGTGAGCAATAGCGGCTATAGAGGCTAATGCCTCCCCTCTAAAACCTTTGGTATTAAGCTCAAAAAGATCTTCAGCATTTTTTATTTTCGAAGTAGCATGACGTTCAAAACTCAATCTGGCATCGGTAACGCTCATTCCCACACCATCATCAATAACCTGAATAAGAGTTTTACCCGATTCTTTTATGATTAGTTTAATTACCGTAGCCTGTGCGTCAATAGCATTTTCCAACAACTCTTTTACTACAGAAGCTGGCCTTTGAACTACCTCTCCCGCGGCAATTTGGTTAGCAACATGATCCGGTAACAGCTGTATAATATCAGACATCAAGAACGGGTAAAGAATATGGATAAATCAAAATCTATGAGGTATAGAAAAATAAAAAGCAGTATTAAAAAAATCCATAAAATCCTTAGATTCACCCTTTGGTCAGAATGATTCTTTAATTCGTCCCAGGCTGTAGAAAATCTGTTTTTAAGGTTTCCACTTTTCCCTACAGTACTTCTGAATTTATCAAACTTATGCTCCATTTGATATGGGTTTCCTTCTCCTTTGTCATCCCAATATCGAGGAGAGTAATTAAATCTTTTATTTTTTCTTGTCTTGAAAATTCCCATAATAAATTCAAAGGTACTTAAAAATGTATTGTAATATAATCCTTTTAGCATTACAATAACATGAAAATATCAACAACAAGGCATCCTACAACAGATATCTAACGAATAAAAGCTATTTATAAAACTTTGCGTCTTTGCGTAATTGCGCCATTTTTATCGCAGCGATGGCAGCTTCAGTCCCTTTGTTTCCATGTTTACCACCAGATCGAT
Source organism: uncultured Aquimarina sp. (assembly GCA_947500845.1). Lineage (GTDB taxonomy): Bacteria > Bacteroidota > Bacteroidia > Flavobacteriales > Flavobacteriaceae > Aquimarina > Aquimarina celericrescens. Next base: position 3,527 of record CANMTP010000014.1, on the reverse strand, counting down.
CGATGGATTGTTGCATTGTGTTATCGGTAAGAACACAAAAAATAACAGGAATATCGCTATTAATGTTTAAATCTTTGATGCCTTGAGTAACACCTTCACAAACGAAATCAAAATGTTTGGTTTCTCCCTGGATAACAGAACCGATAGCTATCACTACATCAAGCATATCAAAAGATTCTTGCATTTTTTTGCACCCGTATACCAGTTCGAAACTACCAGGTACATTCCATCTTACGATATTTTCTTTTATGGCACCGCAATCAATTAATGCATCAAACGCTCCTTGAAACAATGCCTGTGTAATAGTTTCATTCCATTCTGAAACAACAATCCCAAACCGAAAATTCTTCGCGTCTGGGATCGTAGTTTTATCGTATTGTGATAAATTTTTATTTTCTGTAGCCATGTAAGTTTGAAATATTACATTTCAGTTTTGAAGTTTCTTGTAAAAACTTTAAACTACCCCCTATTTTTGCATTGCCAGCGCTCTACCTAAATGAACATCTGCTTGGTTAGCTTCTACGCTCTTAGGGAATTCTTCCTTGATGCGCTCTAAATACGGAATGGCAACTTCGGGTTTATTTAAAGATAACGCTGTAATCGCTGCCTTTAATAAAAATTTTGGAGTTGTGAACTCATTAGTTTTTGCTTTTGCTGCCTTCTCATAATATCCTAATGCTTCTTCAACCTGATCTAATTGTGAAAACGCATCTCCTATACCGCCCAGAGCTAATGGACCTAACATTTCATCATCACTTTTAAAGTTATCCAGGTACGTAATAGCCTCTTGATATTGATTCATGTTGAGGTAAGAAAAACCAGCATAATAATTAGCAAGATTAGCAGCTTTAGTACTACCGTAATTTTCAATAATCTCTAAGAATCCATATTTACCTTCACCTCCATTAAGTGCAAGTGTGTATAACGAATCACGTACAACAGAATTGCCGTTAACCGCATTATCAAAATATTGTTGAGCCTGAAACATCTCATTTGCCGCTTCTTGCTCTTTTGGTTCTTGGATAAATTTTTGGAATCCTAGATAGCCTAGTACCACAACAGCAATCAATCCAACAATACCGAGTATATATTTTTGGTTAGCCGCAACCCACTCTTCAGTTTTGGAGGCTCCTTCATCTAAGGTATTAAATACCTCTGCTGTTGTTGAGCTGTCTTCAATTTGCTCAACTTCTTCAGCTTTATTTTTTGGTTTGTATCCTCGTTTCTTATAAGTTGCCATAAGTTTTCTTTAATGAAGGGCAAAAATAAAATTTTTATTCATAATTAAAAGCACAACTATTTATTATTTTTCAATAATTTGCACAGATTAATTAAGAATTTTACAAAAGTTACGACTCCTTGATCATCAATGTTTTATGATTTTAAAAACACTCTCTTTAATCAATTATAAAAATTTTGAATCAGTCAATTTTCAATTTGACGATAAGATAAATTGCCTGGTAGGAAATAATGGGGTGGGAAAAACGAACATTCTTGATGCTATTTATCATTTATCTTTTGGAAAAAGCTATTTCAACCCCATAACCAGTCAAAACATAAGGCATAGTACAGATTTCTTTGTCATTGATGGACTTTATAAAAAAAATGATAGAGAGGAAAAAGTTATTGTAAGCGCCAAAAGAGGGCAAAAAAAAGTGATCAAACGTAATGGAAAAGTGTATGATACATTTAGTGAACATATAGGCTTTTTACCATTGGTGATCATTTCTCCTACAGATAGAGATCTGATTACCGAGGGGAGTGATACTCGTCGTAAGTTTATTGATGGTGTTATTTCTCAAAGTGATCAAAATTATCTTTCAACCCTATTGAAATATTCGAAGCTGGTATCACAGCGTAATGCTTTATTAAAATACTTTGCCGTTAATAACACCTTTGATGCGACACAGCTTGATATTTATAATCAGCAATTACATGAACATGGTAGCGTTATTCATCAAAAAAGGGCAGATTTTCTAGAAACATTTATCCCTATATTTACAAACAGATATCAGGCGATAAGTTCTGGTGTAGAAAAAGTTTCTCTCACCTACCAAAGTAGATTATCTGAAACTGATCTATTAACCCTATTAGAGCAAAACCTTGCTAAAGATAAGGTACTGCAGTACACAAGTGTAGGGGTTCATAAGGATGATTTATCTTTTGAGATTGAAGGATATCCTATCAAAAAATTTGGTAGTCAGGGACAGCAAAAATCTTTTCTAATTGCTTTAAAACTGGCACAATTTGATTTCATCAAAAAAGAAAGTAAAGTAAACCCCATCCTATTGCTCGACGACATTTTTGACAAGCTTGATGAGAAAAGGGTAGAACATATCATAAAATTGGTAGATGATCAAAATTTTGGGCAACTCTTTATAAGTGATACTCATGCGGACCGCACCGAAGAGGTGGTAAAAAGAATATCACAATCTTATAAAATTTTTAAACTGGCAAATAACGATAATATGTAGTGTAGTACTAAATGAATTTATGAGATATGAAAAGAATCATGTATATAATATTGTTTATAGTTTCTTGTGCAAAATCAAATCCTGAGGAGTATCGGCAATACATCAATGGCTATTGGGAAATCGAACGGGTCATTTTATCTGATGGAACAGAAAAAAAATATAATTTTAATCAAAGTATTGACTTTTTTGAAGTAAAAGATTCTTTAGGTATACGCAAAAAAGTACAACCAAAATTGAACGGAAGTTTTGTTACCAGTAAGGACAGTGAAATATTTACTCTGAAAATAGAAAACGACAGTTTAAGAATGTATTATAAAACTGCTTTATCTTCGTGGATCGAAACCGTTATTTCTGCAAAAGAAAGCCAAATTATTATTAAAAATGAGGCTGGAAATATGTACTTTTATAAACCTTATAAAAAGATCTCATTGTAATGGTCAAACGTCATCAAGAACATCAAAGCCTAAGCGAAGTTCTAAAAGATTTTGTTACAGATAATAAGCTACAACGTGGGTTAGATAAAGTTGCTGTGCGCGATGTTTGGGAAAAGATAATGGGCCCGGCTATTACCAAATACACTCAGAATATAAAGTTAGAAAGAGATACCTTATATGTGCAACTCACCTCTTCGGTCTTGAGGGAAGAGTTAAGTTATGGTAAACAAAAGATTATAGATAACCTCAATGAAGAATTAAATAGAGAACTAATTAAAAAATTAGTTCTCAGGTAATTCTAATCTATTCTTTACGTACTCTATTTGTGTTTTACCATGAGGTGTAGGCTTACCATTTTTGTCAAGGTTAACCATAGTAATGTTTTCCACCTTGATAATAGTTTTTCTGGTGAGCTTGTTTCGTACTTCGCAATTTAAGATCAAGGAGGTCTTACCGAACTTGATAATATCCATCCCAATCTCAACAATATCTCCCTGAACTGCTGAGCTTACAAAATTGATCTCAGACATAAACTTAGTAACTAACGTGAGTTCGGTTTAAGGCTTACCCAATTCTTTGTAGGTTATCTATATTGATATTTGGTTTAGTTGGGTAAAAG